>CAVQKL010000001.1:0-158855 GCA_963713125.1 uncultured beta proteobacterium
CCGTCGTCTTGATGCTGTCGTGGCCGAGCCGTCGCTGCGAACTGCAGATGCATTGTATTATTTTCGTCGTAAAGTCAATGACTTGCGGGTATTCGAATGCTTCTTGCGCTTGATCAAGCGTCGGTGCTGTCTCATCCGTTAAGCTTGATAATTGCGCATGGCGCCAATCTTCCGCGGGGCTAGGATAGACGCCATGACCAGGCCTCGTGGAGATAGCGATGCAGACCCCGAAATCGCCCAACGGAGCTTGTGAGTGACCAGTCAGAACCATCCCAGCGCTTATCCGGTCCTGTTCGTGAGCACGCTGGCGTTCATGGTGTGCTTCGCGGTGTGGATGATGTTCGGCGTGATCGGTATTCCGATCCGCAAGACCCTCGGCCTCAACAACACCGAATTCGGCCTCCTTACCGCGACCCCTGTCCTGCTCGGGGCGCTGATGCGATTGCCTCTGGGCATCTGGACCGATCGTTTCGGCGGTCGCATCGTGATGACGTTGCTGCTGCTGATCGCGGCGGTTCCTGTCTATCTCGTCAGCTATGCGACGAAATACTGGCAGCTGCTTGCGATCGGATTGCTGCTCGGCATCGTCGGCGCGTCGTTCGCCGTCGGCACGCCCTATTGCGCGAGATTTTTTCCGCAGGAAAAGCGCGGCTTCGCGATGGGGGTGTTCGGCGCGGGCACCGTGGTGCTGCGCTCAACATGTTCGTTGCGCCGCGGCTGATCCAGGCGTACGGTTGGGAGATGGTGCCCAAGGTCTATGCGGTGGCGCTGCTCGTGACCGGAATCGTATTCTGGCTGGTCGCCGCGCCTGATCCGGTGCGGGTGGAAAGGGAGGGCCGACATTGCGCCAGCAACTGGCGGTGCTGAAGGATCCGAGGGTGTGGAAACTGTGCCAGTACTACTCGCTGGCCTTCGGGGGCTTCACTGCATTGTCGCTGTGGATGACGCAGTATTACATTCAGGAATATGGCTTCGACGTCAAGACGGCGGGAATGCTGGCGATGGCCTTCGCGTTGCCGGCCGGCATGCTGCGCGCGCTCGGTGGCTGGCTCGCCGATCGCTTCGGCGCGCACGGCATAACCTGGTGGGTGCTGTGGACGGCGTGGATCGTGCTGTTCCTGATCTCGTATCCGCCCACCGAGATGACGATCAAGACCATCGATGGTCCCGCGTCGTTCCATCTGGGATGGGGTGTGGTTCCATTCACGCTGCTGTTGTTCGCGCTGGGCGTGGCGCTTGCATTCGGCATGGCGTCGACATTCAAATATGTGAGCGACGAGTTTCCCGGCAATCTCGGCGTGGTGAGCGGCATTGTCGGCCTCGCCGGCGGTTTGGGCGGCTTCCTCCTTCCGATCCTGTGGGGAGCGGTGCTCGATTTCACCGAATTCGTTCGAGCTGCTTCATGCTGCTCTACGGAATCGTCTGGGTATCGCTGATACTCATTTATTTCACTGAAGTGCGCAAGAAGTCGCTGGTCGAGCATTCGCCCGCTCTCGCTTCCACTTCCAATGCATAGGCCGACGCCATGAGCCATTTTCTCGATCGCCTGACATTCTTCACCCGCAGCCGCGAATCGTTCGCGGAAGGCCATGGCGAGATGCGCGCCGAGGATCGCAAGTGGGAGGAGGGCTATCGCGCGCGCTGGCAGCACGACAAGATCGTGCGCTCGACGCATGGCGTGAATTGCACCGGCGGCTGCAGCTGGAAGATCTACGTCAAGGGTGGCATCGTGACGTGGGAAACGCAGCAGACCGATTACCCGCGCGCGCGCCCGGGAATGCCCAACTACGAGCCGCGTGGTTGTTCGCGCGGCGCGTCCTATAGCTGGTACCTGTACAGCGCCAACCGCCTCAAGCATCCGATGGTGCGTGGACGCCTGGTGCGACTGTGGCGCGAAGCGCGCAAGACGCTTGGTCCGGTCGAGGCCTGGGCATCGATCGTCGAGGATCCGGTCAAGGCGAAGGAATACAAGTCGATTCGCGGTCGCGGCGGCTTCGTGCGCGTTGCATGGGACGAGGCCACCGAGATCGTCGCCGCGGCGAACATCCACACGATCAAGCGGTATGGTCCGGATCGTGTCTGCGGTTTTTCGCCGATCCCGGCGATGTCGATGGTGTCGCATGCGTCGGGCGCACGCTACCTGTCGCTGATCGGCGGCAGCCTGCTGTCGTTCTACGACTGGTATTGCGACCTGCCGCCGTCGTCGCCGCAGGTGTGGGGCGAGCAGACCGACGTTCCCGAATCGGCCGATTGGTACAACTCCCAGTTCATCATCGCCTGGGGATCGAACGTGCCGCAGACGCGCACGCCCGATGCGCACTTCATGGTCGAAGGGCGCTACAACGGCACCAAGGTCGTGGCGATCACGCCGGATTACTCGGAAGTCGCGCGTTTCGGCGACGTCTGGCTGCATCCCAAGCAGGGCACCGATGCCGCGGTCGGCATGGCGATGGGGCATGTGATCCTCAAGGAATTCCACGTCGATCGCCAGGTGCCTTATTTCGACGACTACGGACGGCGCTACACCGATCTGCCGCTGCTGGTGCGGCTGCGCAAGGACGGCGAGCGTTACGTTCCCGATCGCTACCTGCGCGCGTCCGATTTCGCCGACAACCTCGGCCAGCGCAACAGCGCCGAATGGAAGACCGTGGGCTTCGACGAAATCTCCGACGCCGTGGTCGCACCGCAGGGCTCGATCGGCCACCGCTGGGGCAAGGACATCGAAGCCGACCTCGGCAAATGGAACCTCGAGCAGAAGAACGGCGTCGACGGGCGTGACGTGCGTCTCGCGATGTCGCTGATCGATCGCCGCGACGAGGCGCTGCCGGTCGCATTTCCTTATTTCGGCGGCACGCTGCGCGAGCACTTTCCGGAAAACGACCAGGGTTCCGACGTGTTGCTGCGCAAGTTCCAGCGCGGCGCCTCGCCACTGCCGAAGGTGACGTCTACGTGGCGACGGTGTTCGACCTCATGTGCGCCAACTATGGCGTCGACCGCGGGCTCGGCGACGGTTGCGCGCGTTCGTACGACGACGATGTCCCCTACACGCCGAAATGGCAGGAAAAGATCACCGGTGTCGACGCGGCCAAGCTCATCGCCGTGGCGCGCGAATTCGCGCAAACGGCCGAAAAGACCAAGGGCCGCTCGATGATCATCATCGGCGCCGGCGTCAACCACTGGTACCACCAGGACATGATCTACCGCGGCGCGATCAACATGCTGATGCTGTGCGGTTGCGTCGGCGTGTCGGGCGGCGGATGGGCGCATTACGTCGGACAGGAGAAGCTGCGGCCGCAGACGGGCTGGCAGGTGCTGGCGTTCGCCACCGACTGGATACGTCCGCCGCGGCACATGAACGGCACGTCGTTCTTCTACGCGCATTCCAACCAGTGGCGCTACGAAAAGATCGACGTGCGCGGACTGCTGTCGCCGCTGGCGGATCCCGCCCGCTATCCGGGATCGATGATCGATTTCAACGTGCGTTCCGAGCGCATGGGATGGCTGCCATCGGCGCCGCAGTTGAGCGCCAACCCGCTGCAGGTCGCGAAGGATGCGGCCAACGCCGGCGTGAGCGTCCGCGACTACGTCGCCGAGGGATTGCAGGACGGCACGCTGAAGATGGCCTGCGAAGACCCGGACAATCCGATCAACTTTCCGCGCAACCTCTTCCTGTGGCGCTCGAACCTGCTCGGCTCGTCGGGCAAGGGTCACGAATACATGCTGCGCCACCTGATGGGCGCGCAGCACGGCCTGCTCGGCCCCGACCTCGGCGAATCGGATGGTCCGCGACCGCAGGAAGTCGCGTGGCACGACAAGGCGCCCGAAGGCAAGCTCGATCTCCTGACCGTGCTCGATTTCCGCATGTCGACGACGTGTCTTTACGCCGATGTGGTGTTGCCGACGGCGACCTGGTACGAAAAGAACGATCTCAACACCACCGACATGCATCCGTTCATCCATCCGCTCTCGGCGGCGGTGGATCCGTCGTGGGAGGCAAAAAGCGACTGGGAGATCTACAAGTCGATCGCCAAGCAGTTCTCGCGCCTCGCGGAGGGACACCTGGGAGTCGAGCAGGACGTCGTGCTGCAGCCGATCATGCACGATTCGCCGGGTGAAATCGCGCAGGCGCTGGACGTCAAGGACTGGAAGCTCGGTGAATGCGAATTCATTCCAGGCGTGACCGCGCCCAACATTTTTTCCGTCGAGCGCGATTATCCCAACACCTACAAGCGCTACACGGCGCTGGGTCCGCTGATACGCGAGCTGGGCAATGGTTCGAAAGGCATCACCTGGCCGATGGCGCACGCCGTCGACGGGCTGGCTGCGCTCAACCGGGTGGTGACCGAGGAAGGTCCGACCAAGGGCCTGCCGCGGATCGACAGCGACACCGATGCCGCGGAGACGATTCTCTATCTCGCGCCCGAAACCAATGGCCACGTCGCGGTCAAGGCCTGGGAGGAGATGTCGAAGCAGACCGGGCGTTCTCATCGCCACCTCGCGGAGTCGCGCGAGGACGAGCGAATCCGCTATCGCGATATCCAGGCGCAGCCGCGCAAGGTGATTACGTCGCCGACCTGGTCGGGCATCGACAGCGAGGAAGTGAACTACACGTCGAGCTACACCAACGTTAACGAGCTGATTCCTTGGCGTACGCTCACCGGGCGGCAGCAGTTCTACCAGGATCATCGCTGGATGCGCGATTTCGGCGAGGCGCTGTGCGTGTACAAGCCGCCGGTGGATACGCGTAGCGTGGCGTCGGTCCGCGCGCAGAAATCGAACGGCAACAAGGAGATCGTGCTCAACTTCATCACGCCGCATCAGAAGTGGGGCATTCATTCGACCTACACCGACAACCTAATCATGCTCACGTTGTCGCGCGGCGGACCGATCGTGTGGATTTCAGAGACCGACGCGACGCAGGCGGGTATCGTCGACAACGACTGGATCGAGCTCTACAACGCCAACGGCGCGCTGACCGCTCGCGCTGTGGTGAGCCAGCGCGTCAATCCCGGCATGTGCCTCATGTACCACGCGCAGGAGAAAATCGTGAATGTTCCGGGCGCCGAGACGACCGGAAATCGCGGCGGCATCCACAACTCGGTCACGCGCACGGTGCTGAAGCCCACGCACATGATCGGCGGCTACGTGCAGCTCGCCTACGGCTTCAACTATTACGGCACTGTCGGCTCCAACCGAGACGAGTTCGTGATCCTGCGCAAGATGAACAAGGTCGACTGGATGGATCAGCCGCTCGCGACGGAGGCGACCTGACATGCAGCCATCTGCTTTGCATTTGTCTGTGCCGGCCGGCTTGCGCCGCTGTACCGCCGTTACCAGGAGAAGTCCATGAAGATTCGCGCGCAGATCGCGATGGTGATGAATCTCGACAAATGCATCGGTTGCCACACGTGCTCGGTGACCTGCAAGAACGTCTGGACCTCGCGCAGCGGCACGGAATACGCATGGTGGAACAACGTCGAGACCAAGCCCGGTATCGGCTATCCCAAGGATTGGGAGAACCAGGAGCGCTGGAAAGGCGGATGGGAGCGCAAGACCGGCGGTGGCCTCAAGCTGAAGCAGGGTAGCAAGCTCGGCGTGTTGCTCAAGATCTTCGCCAATCCGCATCTTCCCGAAATCGATGACTACTACGAACCGTTCACCTTCGACTACGATTTCGTGCAGTCCGCGCCTGAAATGCAGACGTCTCCCGTTGCGCGTCCCGTGTCGATCCTGACCGAAAAGCGCATGGAAAAGATCGAATGGGGACCGAACTGGGAAGAGATCCTCGGCGGCGAATTCTCCAAGCGTTCGAAGGATTACAACTTCGCCGATATCGAAAAGGAAATCTACGGCGAGTTTGAGAACACCTTCATGATCACGCTGCCGCGGATTTGCGAACATTGCCTCAATCCGGCCTGTGTCGCGTCCTGTCCATCGGGTTCGATCTACAAGCGCGAGGAGGACGGCATCGTCCTGATCGACCAGGACAAATGCCGTGGCTGGAGGATGTGCGTGTCAGGCTGTCCGTACAAGAAGATCTATTACAACTGGACCACCGGCAAGGCCGAGAAGTGCATTTTCTGCTACCCCCGAATCGAAGCCGGCCAGCCGACCGTGTGCTCCGAAACCTGCGTGGGGCGCATCCGTTACCTGGGCGTGATGCTCTACGATGCCGACGGCATCGCCCAAGCAGCATCGGTTGAAAACCCGCAGGATCTCTACCAGGCACAGTTGGACATTTTTCTCGATCCCGACGATCCGTCGGTGCAGGCGCAGGCACGCGCCGATGGCGTCCCCGAAAAATGGCTGGAGGCAGCGCGCAAATCGCCGGCCTACAAGATGGCGATCGACTGGAAGATCGCGTTTCCGCTGCATCCCGAATACCGGACCTTGCCGATGGTCTGGTACGTTCCGCCGCTTTCGCCGATTAACGCGCGCGTCAGTACCGGTAAGCTCAATGAGGTCGACGGTCTGCCGGACGTTCGCAGCCTGCGCATTCCGGTGCGTTATCTCGCCAACCTGCTGACCGCCGGCAAGGAAGAGCCGGTGGTGCTCGCGCTCGAGCGGCTGCTGGCGATGCGCGCATTCTTCCGCGAGCGGCAACTCGAGGGCACCGACAACGCGGCCATGCTCGAGCGAGTCGGCCTGAGCGAGGCGCAGGCGCATGACATGCATCGTTACCTCGCCATCGCCAATTACGAGGACCGTTTCGTGATACCCACCACGCACCGCGAATATGCGGAGGATGCGTACGACCTGCGCAACGAGTGCGGATTCAGCTTCGGTAACGGCTGTTCGAGCGAAGCCGAGCCCAGCCTCTTTGGCGGCAAGATGGGCGGCAAGCGGGTGTTTCCGATTCACGTGCGCGGCACAGAGGGCAGCGAAAAGGTGACTCTACGATGAGCGCGCGCACGACCGCGCGGGAAGAACCGCCGACGTTGCGCGCGCTCGCAGCGCTTCTTACCTATCCGCGCCCCGAACTTGTCGCAGCGCTTCCCGAAATTGCCGAGGCCTTCGCTCGCTCGACATTGCTGGATGCTGCCGATCGCGGGCGACTCGCGGGGTTGATTGCCGATTTACAGCGGACCGACCGGCTGTTGCTCGAAGAGCGCTACGTCAACCTGTTCGACCGCGGGCGCACGACGTCGCTGCACCTTTTCGAGCACGTGCACGGAGAATCCCGCGATCGCGGCCCGGCCATGGTCGATCTGCTGCAGATCTACGAAAAGTCGGGGCTCGTACTGACGCCCAACGAGCTGCCGGACTACCTGCCTGCCGTGCTCGAATACCTGTCGTGCCGGCCGCTGGCGGAAGCGCGCGCGATGCTCGGCGACTGCGCGCACATCGTGCGCAAGGTCGGCGAGACGCTGGCGCAGCGCGGCAGTCCTTATGCCGCGGTGCTCGCGGCCGTGCTTGCGGTGGCAGCGGAACCAGGTCTCGACTGGAGCAAGGCGGTCGAGCCGCCGCCGCCGGAGCCGCCGATCGACGAGCAATGGGCCGATGCGCCGGCCTTCGCTCCACCTGCCAATGAAGCGGCATCCCCCGCGGTCATCCGTTTCATGCCGCGCCCACCGGGAGCAACCGCGGAAGATTCGCGCAAAGGAACACCATCATGACACCGGCTTCCGCGCTGCATCAGTTCCTGTTCGGCATTTACCCCTACATTGCCCTGTCGGTGTTCGTGCTGGGCAGCCTTGCGCGCTTCGACAACGCTCAGTACACGTGGAAAAGCGACTCGTCGCAACTGTTGCGCAAGCGCGAGCTGCGCTGGGGCTCGAATCTCTTCCACTTCGGCATCCTGGTGGTGTTCTTCGGCCATCTGTTCGGCTTCCTCATTCCCGAGGCGATCTCCGAGCACTTCATGACGCCGCCGCAGCATCTGTGGCTGTCGATGGTAGGCGGCGGGATCGCCGGTGTCGTCGCGCTCGTTGGATTGACGATCCTCATTCATCGCCGGCTGGTCGAGCCGCGCATCCATGCCACGACGCGGTTCTCCGACATCGCGATCGTCGCGATCCTGTGGGTGCAACTGGCGCTTGGCCTGTGGACCGTCTACGCAGCCACCGACCACCTGGACGGTGCGATGTTCATGCGCCTTGTCGACTACGTGCAGGGAATCGTCATTTTTCGCGGGAGCAATGCCGACCTCCTGATCGGCGTGCCGTGGGTTTACCGCGCGCATATCGCACTCGGCCTGACGATCTTCCTGGTCTTCCCGTTCACGCGGATGGTGCATATCTGGAGCGGTTTCGCCACCGTGTATTACCTGATCCGGCCGGCGCAGATCGTGCGCACGCGCAGGCCCCAGGTCGCGCGACCGCGCGCGCCAGCGGCCTCCGGCAAATGAGCACGGCAATGGAAGAAGAAGTCTCGGTCAACGGCATTGCGATCGATGTCGATGCGGCCATCGGCGCGCGGGCTGCGGCGGTGCGCGAATTGCTGCGCCAGAAAGCGCTGGCTGACGGGCTGCTGATGGATGACGCCGATGGCGACGCGATCGATGGCGCGATCGACCGCCTGCTCGATCGCGAAGTGAGGACACCCGAACCCGGGGTCGACGAATGCCGCCGCTACTACGACGCGCATCCGGATCAGTTCGTCAGTGGCGATCTGGTCGCGGCACGGCACATCCTGTTCCAGGTCGCGCAAGGCACGCCGATTCCCGCGCTGCGCGACAAGGCCGAGACGACGTTAAGCGACCTGCTGCGCGCTCCGGATCGCTTCGAAGCGCTCGCGCGCGAATATTCGAACTGTCCGTCGGCGCAGCAGGGCGGCAGCCTCGGCCAGATACAGCGCGGGGAGATGGTTCCCGAATTCGAACAGGTGCTGTTCAACGGCACATGGACCGGCGTTCACGGGCAGTTGGTGAAAACGCGTTACGGTTTTCACATCGTCGCCGTCGACCAGCGTGCGCCCGGCCAGCGCGTGCCGTTCGAGGCTGTGCAACAACAGATCGCCGAGCGGTTGCGCGTCAGCGTGCTCGAACGCGCGCTCGCGCAGTTCGTCGCGGTTCTGGCGGGTCAAGCCGACGTGCGCGGTGTCGACCTCGGCGCCACGCCAACGCCGCTGGTGCAGTAGACGGCGGATTTTCCGTCCGCTTCCCAATTTCCTGATGAACATCGCAAGCTTCGACGACCTCCTGCAAGCGGCACGCGCACAACCCGAACCGCAACGCCTGCTGTTCGTATTCACCGGCGCCGAACTGCCACCGGACAGCACGCCCGACCAGCGCCTGCGATTCGAATCCGGACGCGGCGGCACGCTGGTTCCGCTGATGTATGTGGACAAGACCCCCGGCGAAATCGACGCTTTCGCCGACCTCGTCGCCGAGTCGCGGGAAATGCAGTGCGAATGGTCGATCGTCTTCGTCGCGGCGCTTGACGGGCGCGATGGCCGCGCACTGACGAGCGAGGAAGCAGAAGCTCCACTGCTGCGGATGATAGATGCAATCAAGGCTGGGTCCCTTGGGGCATTCATTCCGTTCGACCGCAACGGCGAGCCGGTTTTGTTGCAGTAAGCGGCCGCGGTCTTTGTGCTCCGGTGAGCTGGCGCGGCAGCGCGACAGCCACCCCTCCAGCCCTTGGTAAAGGCGGGGTACCATGACAAGGGCCGGGCGCGGAATAACGACTGCGACGATGCTGTTTGCAAGGCATGGTGCATCCGGCCAAATCCATCTTTTGGAGGCATGCCTCATCCGCCTATGCATGATGGATTGGCCGGCAGAGAGCGGAGGAAAGTCATGAGCATGATCTTGCGTAAATTCAGGTGGTTCGCGGCGATTGCGTTGACGTGCACGGTTGGGATCCTGCCCAGTTGCGCCTCGATGGGAGGTGGGATGAAATATATGGCATCTGATCCGTCTTTCATCTCGGAGCAAAGCGCCTCGATGTGACGTCCACGACGGCCTGGTCGTCTCCGGCGCGCTCGCGACGGTCCGCTGCCGATGGATGTAACCGCACCCCCCGCACACGCAAGTCCAGAGCGACGTGAGCAAAAGGATAACGACCAAGTTGGATGCTGCCGTGCGCGCAAGCCTGGCGCTGGGTATCGCCATTGGTGTGAGCGCCGCAGCGGACGCCTCGGAAGTCCCGATCTATAAATGCATGCAGGCCATTGGCGGGGTGCTCTATACGGATACCCCGTGCAAGGGTGGCGAGTTGCTCGACATTCGGCCTGGCGCGCCGGATCCTGCGGCCATGATACGATTGGAGCGAGCGCAGGCCTCCCTCGACAGGAGTGCCGCCAGGCGCCAGGCTGCCGCCGAGATCGAGGCAGCGCGCGGGGACGAGATGCAGCGCCTGGGACGTGAGGAGGAGGCGGCCCGAAGGGAGGCCGCCGCATTCCCCTACGCGAACAGTGACTATGGGGCGGGGTGGGAGTGGTTTCCGCTGGTCGTGCATCCTCGGTTCCACCGGCCCCGGCCGCCCAAGTTGCCGATGCAACCCCGCTTTGCACCCAGTCCGCCATTTATCGTCCCGCGGCATTGATCCGGCATCCGGCGCGCTGCCCCGATGACGTTCAAGACGGGGCCTGTCCCCGGGGCGTTGTTCCGAGATTTCATAGACACAGGTTTCGTCCTCCTCTGAGCGCGCTCTAGCGTTGGCCGGCGGCGACACGCTCAGACCCGGCGTTCAACCCGGGTGGATCAGCGCAAAGGCGAAAACCCGGGTCGCCTCGTCGTGGCAGTCGACACCCGGGCCGTCCCAGCCGCAATCGACAATGAGCGTCCGCCGGCGAGGACTTGCATGCAGAATGTATGCTGTCACACTTGGAAATCGGCCCAATCCGATGTTGGCAAGCGACGAGGCGATCGCCGATCTGCTCGCGCATGTCAGCAACTCGTGAGGGAATCGATAGGTAAGTTCAAGCGCTACCTCCCTGCACGCTAGCACCCTCGCTCCGCAACTCCGGGACTCCTCATGTTTCTGAACGGACTGGGCACGGCCAACCCGCCGCAACGTTATACCAAGGCCCAGTGCTGGGATGCGTTCAGGGCATCGGACTGGTTTCGACGACTCGACCGCCGCGCTCACGCAATCGCGGAAACGGTGCTGCTCCGCGACAACGGGATCGAAGCCCGCCGGCTGGCGCTGACTTCGCTCGACGAGGCGTTCCAGATCGATCCCGACACGGTGCAGCGCCGTTTCTCGACGCACGCCCCGGCGCTCGCCGCGGAGGCCGCTGCCAAGGCACTCGACGATGCCGCGCTGGCTCCCGTCGACATCGACGCCGTGGTAGTCAGCACCTGCACCGGATACCTCTGCCCTGGACTCTCGAGCTACATGGTCGAGCGGCTGGGACTACGACGCGATATCCAGCCCTTCGATCTGGTCGGCCAGGGGTGCGCGGCGGCGCTTCCCAACTGGCGCCTCGCGAAGGCATTGCTCGCCGGACGCGACGCGCAGCATGTGCTCACGATTTGCGTCGAGGTCAGCAGTGCCGCGATGTACCTCGACAACGATCCAGGCGTCTTGATCAGCGCCTGTCTGTTCGGAGATGGAGCGGGCGCCGCGGTGCTATCGGCCGCGCCGCGTCCCGGGCGACGCTCCGTCGAATTCACCATCGCACGCTCGCTCGTGAATCCCGACCAGCGCGACGCGTTGCGGTTCGAATCCCGCCGGGGCCTGTTGCGCAATGTGCTCACACGGCCCGTGCCGCAGCTCGCCGCCGACCACGCGCGGCAGGTGCTGGACGAGGCGCTCGACGAGGCGGGTCTCGCGCAAGCGGACATCTCCACTTGGATTCTGCACGCCGGCGGCCGCGACGTGCTGAAGGCGCTGCAAGGGCGGCTCGATCTCAAGACGAACGAGCTCGGCTACAGTTCTGACATGCTGCGCGAATACGGCAACATGAGCAGCGCATTCGTCTACTTCGTGCTACAGGCGGCGCTGGCCGACGGGGCCCCACCGGGATGGTGGTGGATGTCGTCGTTCGGTGCCGGATTCAGTTGCCACGGCGCGTTGCTGCGGGTGGCCTGAACGCCAAACCTGCCGATGTCGAGCGCCATGCGCCTGCCTCGTCGCGTCGAGCCGGAAATGCTCGACTTTCTGCCCAAAGCGGATCCGCGTGCGATCCGCTCACGTCAGGATTTGCGCCGGATCAACCGGGTCATGGGGACGCGTTCCATCCTCTGCCGTGGAATCGACGCGGCGACCCGTGGAAGACCGCCACGCCGCCTCGTCGAGCTCGGTGCGGGCGACGGCACGCTGTTGCTGCGGCTGGCGCGCCGGAACGCGGCGAAGTGGCCCGGCGTCGAGGCCACGGTAGTGGATCGCCAGGATCTCGTCGTTTCCGAGACGCGGCGGGGCTTCGCGACGCTCGGGTGGACGCTGCACGTTGTCGCCCGCGACGTGTTCGACTGGGTCGACGAAACAGACCACGCCCCGTGCGACCTGTTGCTGGCGAATCTGTTCCTTCACCATTTCGCAGGCGAGGCGCTCGGGCGGCTGCTCTCGGGCATCGCGGCCCGCAGCACCGCGTTTGTCGCCTGCGAACCCCGACGCGCGGCCATGGCGCTGCTCGGCAGCCACCTCGTCGGTTTCCTCGGTTGCAATGCGGTCACGCGCAACGATGCGGTATTGAGCGTGTACGCCGGGTTTCGCGACGCGGAGTTGACAGCAGCGTGGCCTGCCACGAACTCCTGGCAGATCGATGAATACCCGGCTGGCCTCTTCAGCCACTGCTTTCTGGCGACACGCAGCGGCGAGTGGCGAAACAAGGTTCGTCATGAAGAATGAGAGCAAAACCGGATACGATGCGCTCATTGTCGGTGGTGGCCCCGCCGGGGCGACCGCTGCGATCCTGCTGGCGCAGGCAGGATGGACGGTCGCGGTTGCCGAGAAGAAGCCATTTCCGCGGCGCAAGGTGTGTGGAGAGTTTGTTTCCGCGACCAGCTGGCCGCTATTGCGTGAACTTGGCGTCGCGGCGTCTCTATTGGCGCGGTCCGGACCGGACATCCGGCGCGTCGGTTTGTATGCCGGAGAAACCACCCTCGCCGCAGACATGCCTTCCCCGCGAGATGAATTGGGGGATTGGGGGCGGGCGCTGGGGCGTGAACACCTCGACTCCGCGCTGCTCGCGCGCGCGGCGGAGGCGGGTGCCGACGTCATACAGCCTTGGACACTTTGTCGCGTCGAGCGGATCGCCGGCGGTCATCGCTGTTCGGGCCTCGTGAAAGACAGGCAGGGCAACGCGGAGGAGTCAGCGCCCACCAATTTGCGGGCGCGTATCGTCATCGCTGCGCACGGCTCGTGGGAGCCTGGATCGATGCCGACGCAAAGCCCTCGTTGCCCGCCACGCGCATCGGACCTGTTTGCGTTCAAGGCGCATTTTCGCGGCGGCAGACTACCGTTGGGGCTGATGCCGCTTTTGATCTTTCCGGGCGGGTACGGCGGCATGGTGCAAACCGACGGGGGCCGGGTGAGCCTATCATGCTGCATTCGCCGAGACGCGCTTGAACGGTGTCGCCGCAAGAATGGAAACGCGAGGGAAGATGCACGGGCCGCCGAAGCGGTATTCGCGCATATTCAGGCGTCGTGCCGTGGAGCTCGCGAAGCGCTATACGGCTCGGCGCCGGACGGTGCGTGCCTGTCGGCGGGGCCGATCCGGCCGGGGATTCGACGGTTCGGGCGCGAAGGAATCTTCACGGTCGGAAACGCAGCAGGCGAAGCGCATCCCATCGTAGCCGAAGGCATCAGCATGGCCATTCAATCCGCCTGGCTGTTGTGCGAGCGTCTTGTTGCGCGCAAAGACGCGGCTCTTGCGACGGACGCGCGCGAGGCCCTTGCGGCGATCGGGCGCGACTATGAACGTAGTTGGCGCAAGAATTTTGTCACGCGCATTCACGCCGCCGCGCTGTTCGCACATCTGGGCATGCGGCCGGCGACTGCAAAACTGGTGGTCGCGCTGTTGACCCGAGCCCCGGCAATTCTGACACTCGGTGCGCATTGGAGCGGCAAGACGCAATCACTGCGCAGCCTCCTGAACGTCGACCCGGCCTGAGCTCTTGAGTCAATACCGCGATTCGCGCAACTTATCCGCATCGCCTCGCCAACCGCGAGAATATCGCGAAGCGTGCATTCACCATGTCTGATGTCCGATCAGTCGCGAGTCCAGCCATGAGCCCAGGGCCAACCACGCTGGAGTTCCTGCGGCAGATCATTGCCCGCGATTTCGAAGTCGACCCGCAGTTGCTGCAAGCCGATGCACGACTCGAAGATTTCGCTATCGACTCACTCGGGGTGATCGAAATCATGTTCGCCGTCGAAGAGAAATTCGGCATTATCGTGCCGCCCGAGCCACCTGACGGGCGCACGCCGATCAATACGCTGCATGATCTCGTGCGGTACATCGACCGCCTCGTGTCCGAGCAGCACGGCGCGGGCAAAGCGGGCGAGGCGGTGCCGTGAGGCGTGTGGTCGTGACCGGCATGGGGTTGATCTCGCCACTCGGCAACGATCCCGCAGGCGTCTTCGATCGCCTTCTTGCGGGTGACTCCGGCATCAGGCGCTTGCCGGAGTCGTTCAACGCGCGGCTCGCGTCGCGGCTGGTCGCGCCGGCGGCGTTCGAGGGCGAACAGCGGCTTCCGGCCGCGCGCTTGCGCATGCTGGATCGGGTGAGCCAGTTTGCGCTGGCCGCGTGTGCCGAGGCGCTTGCCGATGCGCAGCTCGCGCTTGAAGACGAAGACCTGAACCAGATCGGCGTCTCGATCGGCACCGGCATGGGCGGCGCACAGAGCACGGACGACGGGTATCAGAAGGTGTACGAGCAGCAGTCCGATCGTGTGGCGCCTTTCAGTGTGATCGCGGCGATGAACAACGCGCCGGCATCATGGATCGGAATAGAACACGGGCTGCGGGGTCCGAATCTCACGTATTCGACCGCGTGCTCGTCGTCGGCAGTTGCCATCGGCGAAGCGGCACGACGAATTGCCCACGGCGAGGCGCCGGTGATGATTGCCGGCGGGACCGAGGCGCCGCTTACCTTCGGCACGTTGAAGGCGTGGGAGGCGCTGAAAGCGCTGGCACAGGAGGATGCCGGAAATCCCGCATCGTCGTGCAAACCGTTCGCCCGCGATCGCACCGGCCTGGTCCTGGGCGAGGGCGCCGCCATCCTCGTGCTGGAAGACGCCGAACACGCGCGGCTGCGCGGAGCGCGCGTTCATGCCGAGGTCGCCGGCTATGGCCTGGCGACCGACACCGAGCACATCACGCGACCGAGCATCGCGGGCCAGGCGAAGGCGATGGCGCTCGCCCTCGCCTCCGCGGGGCTCGCGCCGTCGGACGTCGGGTACATCAACGCGCATGGTACCGGTACGCTGGCGAACGATGCGGTGGAAACAGCCGCGATCAAGGAGGTTTTTGGCGACGCCGCCGGCGACTGCCCGATCAGTTCCACCAAATCCATGCACGGACATCTGCTCGGGGCGGCGGGAGCTCTCGAGTTCATCGTCGCCATCCTGGCCCTGCAAGGCCGCATCGTTCCGCCGACCGCGCATTTGCGCGTTCCAGATCCAGAATGCGACCTGGACTACGTCGCTGAAGGCGCGCGCCGAATCGAAGCGCCGACGGCGGTCATGTCGAACTCGTTCGCTTTCGGGGGCACCAACGCAGTGCTGATCGCACGGCGGGCCTGATCGCACCGAATTCCTGACGTGACGTCTGTCTGGCGCACGTGGGAAAGGGCCAAGTCCAAGCTAGGGCCTGTTCACGCTAAATGCATGCCCACGTGACCCGTGAAACGCCCGCCATCAAGGCGCGAAGCGCAGCCGTAGCTTGGGCTACGGCGAGCATGAGCAACGCCGAGGGCGGGCGTTTCACGGGATCACCCTTTGGGCTTGGCTCCGGCGGGGCACAGGGCTTCGTTGCCGGCTCGTTGCGTGCGGGCGAGCACGCGGCCTCGCCGGGTGCCTTGCCCTGTGCCCCGCTTGAGCCAAGCGTGGGCATGCATTTAGCGTGAACAGGCCCCAGGAGCCCTTGCAGCCGCGGGTGAGGCATAATCCTTCCTGGTCCTTTGCCGCACCGCCGTATCGTCCGCTTTCGTTCAGGGAGACTTCGCGATGAACAAATGTTTCGCACTGCTTCGTTCAATGACCGTGGTGATCGGCACCGTTGCGCTGGTTGCGGTTTTGAGTGCTCCGATGGCGACTGCGCAAGGGCAGAAGGTCCTCAAGTTCATTCCGCAGGCGGACCTGCGTATTCTCGATCCGATCACAACCACCGCGTACATCACCCGCAATCACGGGTACATGATCTACGACACACTGTTTGCCACCGATGCCAAGTTCCAGGTCCAGCCGCAGATGGTGGACAAATACGAGCTCAGCAAGGATCAACTGACCTACACCTTTACGCTACGCGACGGACTCAAGTTCCATGACGGCCAGCCGGTGCGCTCAGCCGATTGCATCGCCTCGATAGAACGATGGGCGAAGCGCGACGCTCTGGGCCAGAAGATGGCGGAAGTGACGGAATCCTGGAAGGCCGTCAACGACAAGACCTTCACCCTCAAGCTGAAGCGGCCGTTTCCACTTGTGCTCGAAGCGTTGGCGAAACCGTCGTCGAACGTGCCGTTCATCATGCCCGAACGCATCGCCAAAACCGACGCATCCACCAACATCACCGAAGCGATCGGCTCCGGCCCCTTCAAGTTCGTGAAAGAGGAATGGGTGCCGGGCAGCAAGGTGGTTTACGTCAAGAACACGGACTACGTGCCGCGCAAGGAGCCGCCGTCATGGGCGGCCGGAGGCAAGGTCGTCAAAGTCGACCGCGTCGAGTGGATCTATATCCCCGATTCGGCAACCGCCGCGGCGGCGCTCAGCGCCGGCGAAGTCGACTGGTGGGAACAGTTCCCGCCCGACTTGATTCCGGTGCTGGCCAGGAACAAGAGCATCAAGGTGGAGAATATCGACCCTCTGGGTTCGATGGGCTTGCTCCGTTTCAATTTCCTGCATCCGCCGTTCAACAATCAAAAGATGCGCCAGGCATTGCTCTACGTCCTCGACCAGAACGACTATGTCCTCGGCATCGCGGGCGACCCGAAGAACGGGCATACCTGCTATTCGTACTTCACCTGCGGCACCCCGCTTTCGAGCGAGGTGGGCGCCGAGCCCATGAAAGGCAAGCGCGACTTCGACAAAGCCAAACAGCTGATCAAGGAATCCGGCTACAAGGGCGAGAAGATCGTCATCATCGATGCGACCGACCAGCCGATCGTGCATTCGCAATCGCTGCTGACGGCGGAGCTGTTGCGCAAGCTCGGCCTCAATGTCGAGGTGCAGGCGGGCGACTGGGGAACGCTGATCACGCGCCGGACGTCGAAGGAGCCGGTAGAAAAGGGCGGCTGGTCGATTTTCCATACCTGGCTCGTCGGTCCCGATGTCACGTCGCCCGCGGTCAATTTCGCGGTGCGCGGCTCGGGCGAAAAGGCCTGGTTCGGCTGGCCCACCGATGCGAAGATCGAGGAGTTGCGGGAGACATGGTTCGCCGCCGCCGATGCGGCAGCATCGAAAAGGGCCGCGGACGCGGTGCAGGCGCGCGCTTTTGAGTTCGTTCCGTATATTCCCACTGCGCAGTTCATTCTTCCTACCGCGTATCGTTCGAATCTCAGCGGCGTGATCATTGCGCCGATCACGCTGTTGTGGAACGTCGAGAAACGCTAGTAGCGTTCTCGCGCAGCGTGTAGGCGGCGGATGATCGCGTACATCGTCCGCCGTCTCTTTTCGACCGTCGTCGTCATGGCGGTAGTCGCGTTTGTCGTTTTTTCGCTGCTCTACCTGACACCAGGGGATCCGGCCGCCATCATCGCCGGAGACGTAGCCACCGATGAGGACATCCGGCTTATCCACGCCCGGCTTGGCCTCGACGAGCCATTCCTGGTGCAGTTCGGTCGCTGGCTATGGGCGCTGCTGCACGGCGATCTGGGCACTTCGATCTTCACCAACCTTCCGGTGACCCAGCTTATCGGGCAGCGTATCGAGCCCACGGTCGCACTGACGCTTTGCACGCTCGTGGTCGCTGATTCTCGTCGCGGTTCCCCTGGGGGTGATCGCCGCCGCCAAAGCGGGTTCGTGGCTCGATCGCGCGGTGATGTCGTTCTCGGTGCTGGGCTTCTCCGTCCCGGTATTCGTGCTCGCCTACATCCTGATCCTTACTTTTTCCGTTCAGCTCGACTGGCTGCCGGTGCAGGGCTACCGCAACTTTCGCGACGGAGTGTGGGAATGGTTGCGTCACCTGATCCTGCCGAGCATCGCGCTGGGCACGGTCTACGTCGCACTGATCGCGCGCATGACGCGCGCCAGCATGCTCGATGTGCTCTCGCAGGACTACATCCGCACCGCGGCGGCGAAGGGGCTCGCGCCGCAGCAGGTGCTCATCGGCCACGCGCTCAAGAACGCGGCGATCCCCGTGATGACGATCATCGGCGTGGGCATCGCGCTGTTGATCAGCGGCGCCATCGTCACCGAAACGGTGTTCGCGCTCCCCGGCATCGGGCGGCTGACGGTGGATGCGATCCTGCGGCGCGACTATCCGATCATTCAGGGCGTGATCCTGATTTTTTCCGCGGTCTACGTGCTGATCAATCTCGCCGTCGATCTGTCGTACGTGCTTTTCGATCCGCGCATCCGCTATTAGGGCCTGTTAACAGACCCTGACATGGATCTGACGACGCTTGCCGCACCGCCGATCGCCGCGACCAAGTCGGTATCGCCGACCTGGCGGCGCTTCCGCGACGCGTTCCGGCGTCATCCGACCGCGCTCCTTGGCGGCGCTCATCCTCGTCGTGCATGGTTGCCATCGCGATCTTCGCGCCGTGGCTGGGGACGATCGACCCGCAGGCCGTCGCGCCGATCAAGCGACTGAAGCCGCCGTCGGCCGAGTACTGGCTCGGCACCGACATGCTGGGCCGCGACGTCTACAGCCGCGTGGTGTACGGGGCGCGGGTGTCGCTGCTCGTCGGCCTCGCGGTCGCGTTGTTCTCGACCGTTCTTGGGCTCGGCGATCGGGCTGGTCACCGGCTACGTGCGCTGGCTGGACGCCGTCGTGATGCGGGTGATGGACGGGCTGATGTCGATTCCGTCGGTGCTGCTCGCCATCGCGCTGATGGCGCTTACCAGGGCGAGCATCGGGAACGTGATTGCCGCCATCACGCTGGCCGAAGTGCCGCGCGTGGTGCGTCTTGTCCGCAGCCTCGTGCTCACGCCTGCGCGAGCAGCCGTACGTCGAAGCGGCGATCGCTGCCGGCACGACCCTGCCGCGAATTCTGGTCCGCCACATCCTGCCCAATATCGTCGCGCCGCTGCTCGTGCAAGGCAACCTATGTCTGCGGGTCGGCGATGATCACCGAGGCGATCCTTTCGTTCATCGGCGCCGGCACGCCGCCGAATATTCCGAGCTGGGGCAACATCATGGCCGAAGGGCGAAGCCTGATTCAGATCGCGCGCGTATCTCATCATATTTCCCGGCATCTGCCTGTCGCTGACGGTGCTCGCCGTCAATCTGCTCGGCGACGGCATGCGCGACGCGCTCGATCCGCGGCTGGCGCGCCGCATGTGAGGCGATGAGCACCACGGCCGAACCTGCCGCAGCGCTGCTCGAGGTGAAGGGCCTGAAGACCTATTTTTTCACTCGCGATGGCGTAGTGCGTGCCGTCGATGGCGTTTCGTTCTCGGTCGAGCGGGGCGAGACGCTTGCCATCGTCGGCGAATCCGGCTGCGGCAAGAGCGTCACGTCGCTGTCGATTCTGCGCTTGATTGCGTCGCCCCCCGGGCGCACCGTCGAAGGTCACGTGCTGTTCGAAGGACGAGACCTGCTCGAATTGTCGGAACCGGAGATGCGAAAGATTCGCGGCGATGCCATTTCGATGATTTTCCAGGAGCCGATGACATCGCTCAACCCGGTGCTGACTATCGGCCATCAGATCGCCGAAGTGCTGATATTGCACCGTCGGCTATCCGCGCGAGGACGCAATGCTTCGCTCGATCGAGATGCTGCGGCTGGTCCGCATGCCGGAGCCGGAGCGCCGCGTCACGCAGTATCCGCATCAGCTTTCGGGAGGAATGCGACAGCGGGTGATGATCGCCATGGCGCTCGCTTGCGAGCCGCGGCTCCTGATCGCCGACGAGCCGACGACGGCGCTCGACGTCACGATCCAGGCCCAGATCCTCGACCTGATGCGCGAGCTCAAGCAAAGGACGGGTGCCGCCATCGTCCTTATCACCCACGACCTCGGCGTGGTGGCGGAGATGGCGCAGCGCGTGGTCGTGATGTACGCCGGACGCAAGGTCGAGGAAGCGCCGGTCGCCGCCTTGTTTGCGCGGCCCCGCCATCCGTACACGCGCGGCTTGCTCGACTCCATTCCGAAGCTCGGCGCCGCGAGCAAGGCGCGGCGCGGCAACGCGCCTGACCGAGATCGCCGGCACCGTGCCATCGCTTTCGGAACCGATCGTCGGCTGCGCTTTCGCGCCGCGCTGCACCTACGCCACGGTGCGCTGCCGGGACGAATACCCGCCGCTCGAGGAAAAGGTTCCCGGTCATTGCGCCGCCTGCTGGGAATCCGAGCGGATGCTGGCCGAGGTCGTCGCATGAGCGTCGGACCGCTCCAAGGCGCGAATTGCGCCCTCACCGGGGGCAGCGCAGCGGCGCCAGCCGCCAGCGTGGGGCGAC
Organism: uncultured beta proteobacterium; assembly: GCA_963713125.1. Classification (GTDB taxonomy): domain Bacteria; phylum Pseudomonadota; class Gammaproteobacteria; order Burkholderiales; family Casimicrobiaceae; genus PALSA-1003. Next base: position 20,664 of record CAVQKL010000001.1, read on the forward strand.
CATGAGCGCATCGGCGCGGACGCTGCTCGAGGTGAGGAACGTGACCAAGCATTATCCGATGCACGGCGGTCTCTTCGGCCGAGCGCGGGGCGAGGTTCACGCGGTAGATGACGTCAGCTTCGTGATCGCCGAGGGCGAGACGCTCGGTCTTGTCGGCGAAAGCGGCTGTGGCAAATCGACCATTGGCAAGACCGTGCTCAGGCTGATCGAGCCGACGGCGGGCACGATCGAATGGCGCGGCACGCGCATCGATCGACTCAAGGGCCGCGCGATGCGGCCCTACCGGCGAGAATTGCAGGCCGTGTTCCAGGACCCCTACGCGTCTCTCAACCCCCGTATGCGGGCGGCGGATATCGTCGCCGAGCCGATCCGCAACTTCGAGCAGGCCGCACCGGCGCAAATCGAGCGATCGCGTGGTGTCGCTGTTCGAGAAAGTCGGCTTGCGAGCCGACCAGATGGTCAAGTATCCGTACGAATTTTCCGGTGGCCAGCGGCAACGCCTGGGCATCGCTCGCGCGCTGGCACCCCGGCCGAAACTGATCGTTTGCGACGAGCCGGTGTCGGCGCTCGACGTCTCGGTGCAGGCGCAGGTGATCAACCTGCTGGTCGACCTGCAGCGCGAATTCGGCTTGTCGTATCTGTTCATCGCCCACGATCTCGCGGTCGTCGAGCACATCAGCCACCGCGTCGCGGTGATGTATCTCGGCAGGATCGTCGAGCTTGCGTCCACCCGCGCGCTGTTCGCCAATCCGCTGCACCCCTATACCGAGGCGCTGCTCTCCGCGGTTCCGGTGCCGGATCCCACCGTCCACCGGAAACGCCTCATCCTCGCCGGCGATGTGCCCAGCCCCATCGAATTGCCCGCGGGCTGCCGCTTCCACACCCGTTGTCCTTATGCGTTCGATCGCTGCCGGGCGGAGGAGCCCGCGCTCAAGGAAGTGGCGCCGGCCCACTTTGTCGCGTGTCACCTGCGTGACGCGCCCGGCGCAATCGATGGCGTCGCGCAGCACTGAAGAGGCCCCCAATGACTCCCTGTCCCGACGCGGTATCGCTCGCCCAGGCACCGTTGGCGCGCAATCCGATCAATCTGGCGCACGCGCGGATCCTTTGACATGGGCGGCCTCAACCGCCTGAGCGCAACTGCCGCGGCGCGCAAGCTGGCGACGCGGGAGATTACCGCGGTATCTCTGCTCGAAGACTGCCTCGATCGCATCGCCGCGCGCGAATCCGCGGTACACGCCTGGACTTTCCTCGATTCCGATGCCGCGATGCGGCGTGCGCGCGCACTCGATGCGCAAGCCTCGGCGGGATTGCTGCACGGGCTTCCGATCGCCGTAAAGGATCTGTTCGACACCTGCGACATGCCGTCCTCTTACGGTTCGCCGATCTACGCCGGCCATCGACCCGCGGCCGATGCCGCGTGCGTCGCCCTGGCGCGCTCGGCAGGCGCGATCGTCCTGGGTAAGACGGTCACGACCGAGTTCGCGACCTTTCATCCAGGGCCTACGTGCAACCCGCACAATCCGCTGCACACGCCGGGAGGATCGTCTTCGGGCTCGGCGGCCGCCGTCGCCGATTGGATGGTCCCTCTCGCCTTCGGCTCGCAGACCGCGGGGTCGATCGTCCGTCCGGCGGCGTACTGCGGCGTCGTCGGATACAAGCCGACGTTCGGCACCGTCAACCGCGTCGGCGTAAAGATGATTTCCGATACCTTGGACACGATAGGCGCGCTGGCTCGCACCGTGTCGGATGCCGCACTTTTCGTGGCCGCGCTGACCGACCGGCCGGAGCTCATGATCGACCGGCCGCTTAGCGACGCGCCGCGGGTCGGCCTGTGCAGGACCCATGAATGGGATCGGGCGCATCCCGAGACGGTGACCGCGTTCGAGGATGCGGCGCGCTGTCTGAGAGAGGCCGGCGCGAGCCTCCGGGATGTCGTGCTGCCGCCGCAATTCGCGGAACTGGTCGACGCGCAAATCGCCATCATGGTGCATGAGGTCGCGAGATCGCTGTCGTACGAACGTCTCACCCATCGCGCAAGCCTGAGCGTCGAAATGATCGCCATGATCGACGCCGGCCTTGCAGTGTCGCCCGCGCGCTACGACGCTGCCCGCGACTTGGCGCAAAGAAGCCGCTCGGCGCTGGCTGAGGTTTTTGCCGACGTCGACGTCCTGCTTGCACCGAGCACCGTCGGCGAGGCGCCGCACGGGATTGCGGCGACCGGCGATCCGCTGTTCAATCGGATGTGGACGCTGCTGCACACACCCTGCGTGCACCTCCCGTGCGCACTTGGGCCGCGGGGATTGCCGGTCGGCATCACGATCGCCGGCCCGATCGGCGGCGACCGGGCGACGTTGCTGGCCGCAGACTGGATTCATGCGCGGCTTGGCGGATCCGATTCCGCAGTTCAGTCATAGGAGGCGACAGATGAAGACGCGATCCGCGAATATTTGATTCACTCCCTGCCGCCCCGGTCTCGCTTCGCATCGACGGCGCCCGTCTTTGGGGTTCGCTCATGGAGCTGGCGGAAATCGGGGCCACCGCGAAGGGCGGCGTGTGTCGCCTCGCGCTTACCGACCTCGACCGGCAAGGACGCGATCTCGTTGTCGGCTGGCTGCGCGGCGCTGGCGCCACGATAGAGATCGACGGCGCAGGCAACGTTTTTGCCACCCGCCCGGGGCGCGTCGCCGGTGTCCCCGCGGTGCTGACCGGAAGCCACATCGATACGCAGCCCTCGGGCGGTAAATTCGACGGGAACTATGGCGTGCTCGCCGGGCTGGAAGTACTGCGCACGCTCAACGATGCCGGGTTCGTGACGGAGAAGCCGGTCGCCGTGGCAATCTGGACCAACGAGGAGGGCAGCCGGTTTGTCCCGGTGATGGGCGGCTCCGGTGCGTTTGCCGGCGTGTTCGCGATCGAACACCTGCGGCAGCAGCGCGATGTCGACGGCATTGCGTTCGGCGAGGCGCTCGATCGCATCGGCTACGCCGGCGGCGCGCCCGTCGGGGGACGCGCGTTCGACGCGTATTTCGAGGCGCACATCGAGCAGGGGCCGGTCCTCGAGCGCGAAGACAAGATCATCGGCGTGGTAATCGGCGCGCTGGGGCAACGCTGGTATGACTGCATCTGGACGGGGCAGGACGCGCATGCCGGACCGACGCCGATGGAATCGCGCCACGACGCATTGCGGGGCGCTTCGCGGCTGGTAGAGGCTGTCAACCGGGTCGCGTTGCGGCATGCGCCCGATGGCCGCGCCACCGTCGGATTCATGCAGGTCAAGCCCAATTCGCGCAATGTCATTCCCGGCCGCGTCGCCATGAGCGTCGACATGAGGCATCCTGACGACGAGCACCTGGCGGGCATGGACCGGGAGCTCCGCGCCGCTTCGGCCGCGATTGCCAGCGAGCTTCACGTCGAGTGCGAAGTGCGGCAAGTCGATCAATTCCCTGCATCGCGCTTCCACGCCGACTGCGTCGATGCGGTGCGCGCCGCGGCCCGGACGCTCGGCTACCCGCATCGGGAGATGGTGAGCGGCGCGGGCCATGATGCGATCTATGTCGCGCGCGTTGCGCCGACCGCGATGATCTTCGTGCCGTGCAAGGACGGCATCAGCCACAACGAGACCGAGGACGCCCGTCCCGAGCACCTCGAGGCCGGGGCCAACGTGCTGCTGCACGCCGTGCTTGCGCGCGCCGGCGGAGCGCACGTTGCTTCAGTTTCCTCTGCAATATGAGCACGACTTCGGCCTCGACCCCCGCGTGGCATGGCGGCGATTCCGCCGGCCGCGATGTCGTCGCGGACCTGGTAGCGCGCGCGCGTGCGGCTCAGCGTCGGTACGCCCTCTATACGCAGGACCAGGTCGACGAGGTAGTCACGGCGGTGGGCTGGGCCATCGTCAATCCCGAGCACAATAGCGCGCTGGCCGAGCTTGCCGTCGCGACGACGGGTCTCGGCAACGTCGCCGACAAGATTTTGAAGAATCGGCGCAAGACGATGGGGCTCTTGCGCGACCTGCGCGGCGCGCGTTCGGTCGGCGTGATCGCCGAGGAGCCCGCGCGAGGCCTGGTCGAAATCGCACGGCCCGTTGGCGTCGTCGGCGCGTTGGTACCGTCGACGAACCCCGCGGCGACTCCGGCCAACAACATCATCAACGCACTCAAGGGACGCAATGCGATCGTCCTGGCCCCGTCGCCCAAAGGCTTCGCGACGAGCGCGAAGTTGCTCGATTACCTGCATGCAGAGCTCGATCGCGTGCAAGCTCCACGAGATCTCGTGCAGCAGCTTCCCGCACCGGTAACGAGGCAGATGTCGGCGCAATTGATGCGTCAGGTCGATCTGGTGGTCGTCACCGGGTCACAGAACAATGTTCGGGCCGCCTATTCCAGCGGCACCCCGGCAATAGGGGTCGGCACCGGCAACGTCGTCGTCCTTGTCGACCAGAGTGCCGATCTCGCGGACGCCGCGGCAAAAATCCGGCAGTCGAAGGCGTTCGACCACGCAACGAGCTGCTCGTCGGAGAACTCGGTGGTGATCCTGGACGCCGTGTACGAGGCGATGGTCGCCGAGCTCGAAAAGCAGGGCGGCGTCATGCTCGACACCGCGGAAAAGGCACGCCTGCAGGCAGCGATGTGGCCCGAGGGTAAGCTGAGCGCGCAGGTGACCGCGCAATCCGCAGCAAGCATTGCCCGCCTGGCCGGCCTCGATCGCGCGTCAGGCGCCATATTTCTCATGGTCGAAGAGACGGGCGCCGGCGCGAAGCATCCGTTCTCCGGAGAGAAGCTTTCACCCGTCCTGGCCGTGTACCGGGCCCGCGACTTCGAGCACGCGATGGATATTGCCAGCGAGATCTACGCTTACGAGGGCGCCGGACATTCGATCGGGATTCATACCAACAACGACGATCAGGTGCTGCGTCTGGGGTTGGAATTGCCGGTGTGTCGCGTGATCGTCAACCAGGCGCATTGCTTCGCTACCGGCGGCAACTTCGACAACGGGCTGCCATTCTCGCTGTCGATGGGATGCGGCACTTGGGGCAGAAACAGCATTTCCGACAATCTGAACTACAGGCATTTCCTCAACATAACTCGCATCGTGCGCGTTATTGCCGGAGACGAGCCCTCGGACAACGACTTGTTCGGCGGCTACCGCAAGAAGTTCGGCCTCTGACCCCGGCGGCGTGGCATCGATGCGTACCCTTCGTCATTACATTGACCTGCGGGCGGACGAGAGTCCCGAGCGCGTCTTCCTCATCGCGCCCGAAACGGGATTGACGCTCACCTACGGTCGGCTCAGAAGCGATGCACGCGACCTCGCCGCGCTGCTGCTGCGCCACGGGTTGCGCAAGGGGGACAAGGTCAGCCTGATGCTTCACAACGGCTATCAGACCGCCAATCTGTTGCTGGGCGCGATGTACGGCGGATTCGTGGTGTCTCCGATCAATCTCCTGGCGCACCCGTCGCAGCTTGCCTACGTTCTCGATCACTCGGATACGCAGCTTGGCTTTGTCGCCGCCGAATACGAGGATCGTCTGAAGGCGGCGCTCGCCAAGCTTGCGCGCCCGGTATCGATCGTCGTCATCGACCCGGACGCGGCAAACGCCGCGGAAAGGCAGGGATCGCTCGGCGTCGCGCTGCCCGATGTGCACGAGGACGATGACGCATTGCTCGTGTACACGTCCGGCACCACGGGCAGTCCCAAGGGCGTGATGCTCACGCACGGCAACGTGATCGCAGGCGGAGAATACACGAGCCTGGCGCACGAGCTTTCGAGCGCCGATCGCGTTCTTGCCGTGCTGCCCTTGTATCATATCAACGGACAGATCGTGACCGCGGTTGCGCCGCTGGTGCATGGAGGCAGCGTGGTGATGCCGCGTCGCTTCAGCACGTCCGACTACTGGGCACTCGTTTCCGACTATCGTTGCACCTGGCTCAACTTCGTTCCCACGATCATCTCGTATCTCCTCAGCGGCAGCGATGCGCGAGCGCCAGGCGGCGAGCTGCACCTGGAGCAGGTCCGCTTCGCCCGTTCGGCTTCCGCCCCGCTGCCGCCGTCGCTGCACAAGGCGTTCGAGCGGCAGTTCGGGATCGGCGTGATCGAAACCATGGGGCTTACCGAAACGGCTGCCCCGGTGTTCAGCAATCCGCTGGATCGCAAACGGAGAAAATACGGAAGTCCCGGCATCGCCGTCGGCAATGAAGCCAAGATCGTCGACATTCGGACCGGCGAGGCGCTGCCTCCAAATCAACGCGGCGAGATCATGATCCGCGGGGACAACGTCATGAAGGGCTACTATAAAGCAGCGTCGATCACCGCCAGGACGCTGGAGCTCGATGGCTGGCTGCACACCGGGGACCTGGGCCATGTCGACGATGATGGCTTCTACTACGTCACCGGAAGGCTCAAGGAGCTCATCATCAAGGGCGGTGAAAATATCGCGCCGCGCGAGATCGACGAGGCGCTGCTCAAGCATCCATCGATCCTCGAGGCGGTTGCGGTCGGCATTCCGGATGCCCACTACGGGCAGGAGATCATGGCGTGCGTCGTGCTCAAACCCGATTGCCGTTGTACGGAGCTGGAGCTCATCGAGTTCTGCCGGGTCGAGCTTGGAAAATACAAGACGCCCAAGCTGATCCGGTTCATGGACGAGCTTCCGAAAGGGCCCAGCGGAAAAGTGCAGCGTCTCAAGCTGCTGGACGGCTGATAAAAGACACGCCCTTGGTCCCCGCGCGCCGGTCGGAGCGAAGCGGGGATTCGTGCGCCGAGCGCTCTCAACCGCGGCGCCGCGAAAGCGCGGCGACGATCGTCCTGTCGATGCAGGGTTGCCGGGCAGATTGACTGGCGCTGGAAGTCATCGCTTTCGCTCGATCACGACTTCGAGGTACTCGCTCGGCAGCACCAGCGTGCGGTCGCCCGAGCGGTTGCGACTCTCCATGAGGGCCAGCAAGTCCTGGGTGAAGGCGGCCTGCTTGTCCGCATCGAGCGCGCCGAAAGCCTTGTTCATCGGGCCGTAGTAGGTGCGGAACACCTCGATCCAATGTGCCGACGAGCGGTAGCGGAAGGCGAAGTCGCGGCGAGTCGCGCGGATCTCCCGTGCGGTTCCGCCGAAGAGCTCCTCGAGCCTTGCCTTCGTGCCCCACAGTGCCGGTGATTTGACGCCCGGCGCGGGCGGGATGTACTTGCCGATCGTCTTGAACAGTTGTCCGATGAAGCTGTCGGGCGTCCAGTTCGCCAGTCCGATCCTGCCGCCGGGCCGGCAGACGCGCGCGAGCTCGCTCGCCGCCTTGTCCTGGTTCGGCGTGAACATCACGCCGAACGTGGACATGACCACGTCGAACGACGCGTCGGGGAACGGCAGGTCCTCGGCGTCGGCTTCCTGGAACCGGATCGTGTGGCCTTCGGCCTGCGCGCGCGCCCGCCCGGACTCGAGCAGCGAGGGCACATAGTCGGTGGAGGTCACGTCGCACCAGCGGCGCGCGGCCGCAAGCGTGGCATTGCCGTTGCCGGCGGCGACGTCGAGCACGCGGCTGCCTGCGCGCAGGTCGAGCGCTTCGCACAGGTTCTCACCGACGATCTGCAGCGTGGTGCCTACGACGGCATAGTTGCCCGTGGACCAGGCCGCTTGCTGGCGAGCCTTGGCTGCGGCGAGATCGATGGCAGGTGAAGAATCGGAAATGACGGCAAGCATGGATTTGCTCCTGGTAACGTGGATGGGAACTTGTTTTAGTGCGCGATCGAACTCGGGCTCGAGCGCGCCATGTTGCTCAACTCGGAGACGCTCACCGCCTGAGATCGGTTCACTTCGGAAGACCGCACGAGGCTGGCAGAGCACGCACGCGGGTGTACTCTGCCTCTCCCGTCAATGCCGCCGCGACCGACCTGATCTCGCTGCGGTCGAAGCCCAGATCGCGCAGCGTGCGGTCATCGAGCTGGCGAAGCGCGTTGTATGTAGCCTTCGCCTGCCGACGTTGCCGGTGGCGCGCATGCGCTCGGCGTGCGATTTCGCCGATTGCCTGGATTGCCGCCATGATGATCTCGCCGAGAGTGAACGAGCGATGGACGCGAGCGGCTTGATGCAACGGGTAACTCGTCCGTCGCGCGGAAGACGCCGTATCGGTGGTCGTGACATCGCCAAAGCCGTTCGCCGCAAGCCCGTGCTGCGCCCACGGCTCGACTTCGTCCTCGGCGATCGCCGAAGTCTCGCACGTGCCGTCGTTTCCGGCAGATCCCCACCGCAAGATGACGATCGGGATGTCGCCACACGTGATGATATCGCTGGGTGCGGCCTCTTCGAGTGCGGCCGGGCTATCCACGTCGGTTGATTTGCGCATGGGTGTCCTTTCAGAGGCAAATCGCAGGCATGAGGCGCTTCGCTAGTCGGCGGTGTCCGTGATTCGAGCCCAGGTCAAGGAGCCAATCCGGCCGCCACCTTGTGCAGGCAGCTGCGCCATCTCGCGCGGTACTGCGTCCTACAGGGTTGATCGGTCCCCGCCGGAGGCACTCCGGCTTCGCGGGCGGCGTTGATGCTTCCACGCAATGACCAGCACCTTGAGCGCGCGGTCGCACAGCCCAAACGTGTCCATCAAAAACTCGCCGGCGATCGACGGCAATGAAGCCGGCGGCAGCTTGATGTAAGCATCGGCGTCCCCGGGGCCTGCGACAATGTTCATACGGAACTTCTGCGCCATGCGCATGATCGGTTCGTTGCCAGAGAGACAGTGCATAAGGAGCCTCGGTACGTAACGGTTGCGGGCGTGCGCCACGGTCCGCTTGAACAGCGCACCACCAATCCCGCGGCCACGGTGCGCCGGAAGGACCGAGAGCCCGAGTTCGGCGAGGCCGTCTTCAATAGCCACATGCGCCACGCCGACGAGCGCGAGCCGATCGTCGTGAACGCCGAAAACAGCGTCGCGGTCGAAGTCGATCCCGTCGACGTAGGCGGCGATGATTCCTGGCGCAAGCGCCGCGCCGAAGCGCAGGGACCGGTCCTTCATGGGCAAGGCGAGAAAATGCGTCACGAGCGTGGCGCGTATGCTTTCATTCAGGCGCTGGACAGCGACGGTCATCATCGCGCCTCCGGTTCGATTGCAACGGTATAGGGGACAGCACGGTTATCGGCGCGTCCGGCCTGTGTGGCAGAGGCGTGCGAGGTCGACTCACTCGATGCATCTGTGGCGACTGCCGACGCCCGCTCGGCATGTTCGAGAATAGTCAGACCACGCCGCCAACTCGCTGCCGCCAGCACACCGCCGCAGAAAGTCAGAGTCAGGGCCAACAGCCACGTCGCTTCACCGTCGAGCAATTGCCTCAGCCCGGCAGCCAGTGTGGCCGCACCGATGAACCCGATATGCAGCCACCGACGACACGCGACGAGCGCACGTCTGGTCTTGTTTCGCAATCGAGGCATGGACTGCATGTTCAGATTCCATCCTGGATTCGATCCGATGCACCCCACGCCACACGGTGCAGGTCAACCCGGGTGAGTCCGATGTCAAGCAGGTCGCGCTCACCCATCGTCCCAAAATCGTACAGCGCGGCTGCAGCTATCCGCCGCTTCTCGAGCCATGCGTCCAACCGCATCGCGGAGACCCGTACTCCTCGAGCCCCGGCGTTCATGGCAGTGGCAACCCGAAACAACGCCGCTACCGAACGGTACGGTGTCTCATACTTCGATCGGAGATCCCGAAAACCAGACTTGGCGGCGGACGCAGGCGCGTCGCCGATCGGTCCACGCGAAACATTGTCTTGTGTTTTGCCGTGCTGACGCACTTGCATCTCCTGTAAGGTAAGCCGGGCCTGCAGTGCAGTCTATGGGGCGGGTGCGGCGGGAAAACTTCAGCGGAAAGCCAATTTTGTTTCGTTTGTTTCAGGCGCCCCCGGGATGGTTCGAATCCATGGCGAGTGGATTTATCCTTACGGGATGGGCAGGCTTGGTACCGATGACATGATTCCCCGGCAGGGTTGCATTAAATGCGGCGCGGGTTCGGGATGGCGTGCGGTAGACCGGCGTCTCTCTCGATGGGCTATCTCTGCCAAACGAGCTTCCAGCAACCCGCCACATCACGACGCGGTGGTTGTATGATTTATCCCCGGTCCGCCGGCGGTGGGTGCAATCGTTCGGCGGCTGAGGAGGCCGGGAGGAGCGGAACAGTGTCTGTGAGCCCCAAAGCCACGATCTTGATTGTCGATGACGAGCCGGACGTACGCGAAGTGCTGGAGGAATACTTCGTCGCGCACGGTTACGCGGCCTTCGGCGTCGACAGCGCCAGCGCCGCGAGGACGACGGCCGCTCAGCATGTCATCGACCTGGCGCTGGTGGACATCCACATGCCCGGCGAGGATGGCCTGAGTCTTGCGCGGCACCTGCGCGAGCGCTACGCGAAGATCGCGATTGTCATGCTGACGTCCGCCGCTGCCGTGGTGGATCGGATTGTGGGCCTCGAGATGGGCGCCGACGACTACGTGCCCAAACCGTTCGACCCGCGAGAGTTGCTGGCCCGCGTCAAGAGCGTCCTGCGTCGCACGTCGTCCGCGGGCCGTGCCGACCTTGGCGCCGCAAGGGTGCGCATCGGACGATGCGTGCTCGACTTCGCCGCACACCGGCTGACGGACGAGAAGGGCGGAGAGGTGGCGATGTCGCCGCTGGAGTTCGATCTGCTCAAGGCTCTTGCGGAACACCCCAACCGAGCGCTCTCTCGCGAACGCATCCTGAATCTCAACCAGCAACGAGATTGGGACCCGTTCGACCGCAGCGTGGATCTGCGCATCATGCGGCTGCGCAAGAAGATCGAGCCCGACCCTGAGCATCCGAGGTTCATCAGGACCATACGCAACGAGGGCTACATCTTCGTGCCTGACGGAGCGTGAGAATCCAATGAAGACATACCTGCGCGCGAGAAAACATCTGTGCGTTCTCGCATGCGTCGCGCTTGGGCTCTCGCTGGCCGGTTGCATGCGCGAACCGGAAACCGCCCTGCGCGTCGGTACCAATGTCTGGATCGGAAGCGAACCGCTCTACCTGGCGCGGGAGCTGGGTCGGCTGGATCCTGCGGCCGTACAGCTTGTGGAGTATCCGTCGGCGAGCGAAGTACTTCGTGCATTTCGCAACCAGGCTATCGACGGCATGGTCATCAGCCTGGATGAGTTATTCGGCCTCGCCGCGGATGGGTTTCAGCCGCGGATCATCCTGGTGGTGGACGTTTCCCACGGAGCTGACGTGGTCGTGGGCCGTCGTGGCATGCGGACGATGCGTGATCTCAAAGGGAAGTCGGTCGCCGTAGAAAGCAGCGCCCTTGGCGCCTTCGTGTTGAGCCGGGCTCTGGCCATCAATGGCATGCAGGCGAGCGATGTCGACGTCGTACACCTGGAGTCGAACGAGCAACCCAGTGCGTTCGAGAAGGGCCAGGTGGATGGCGCGGTCACGTTTGACCCGTATCGCGCTCAGTTCCTTCGAGGCGGTGCCAAGACCCTTTTCGATAGCACCCAGATTCCGGGTGAGATAGTCGACCTGCTGGCAGTGCGTGCCAGCGTCGTCGAAAAGCGGCCCAAGGCGATACAGGTGCTGCTTACCGGCTGGTTCGGTGCGATCGACTACATGAAGGGCGACCCTAAAGACGCGGCGCGCCGCATGGGAATTCGGCAGCAGACAACTGGAGAGGAGTTTCTCGAGGCCCAGCGCGGTCTCCATGTTCCGTCCCGCGAAGAAAATCTGAGGATGCTCGGCGGAGCGGCACCGGAGTTGGTGGTAACCGGACACCGGCTCATGGCCTTGATGGTGGATGCGAAGTTGCTACGCACCGGACTGCAAATCGAAGGCCTGCTCGCGCCGGGGCCGCTGGCGGACCAGCCGAGATGAGCGCCGCCGGGCCGCCCCCGAGGCGCGAATTACGCCCCCTCCGGGGGCAGCGCAGCGGCGACAGCCGCAAGCGTGGGGGTTCAATGAGCGCTGCCGGACTGCCCCAAGGTGTGGGGGTTCAATGAACATCCGCGTTCCAGCGTCGCTCAAGCTCACGGTTCCGCTTATTCTGTTGGGCTTCGCCGCAACGCTCAGCGCGGTGAACCTTCTCTACCACGTGCCTCAGGCCGAGCACGCGGCGGAGGAAGACAACCGCAAACGTTTGGCGCAGGAGATGTCTCGGCTGCAGAGCACACTGGAATATCTGTTGCTCAAGGGCGACCTGGCGGCTGCGCAGCACGAGATCGCGGTGCTGGCGCATAACCACGATGTCATTCTGGCCGCACTGACGGATGACCGGAATACAGTCGTTGCCGCGACGCGACGCGCCTGGCTGGGGCGGCAGATAGCGGACGTGTTTCCGCAATTCGATCTCGATCAGGCAGCCGGAGCCATTCGCGAACGTCGTGCGGGAATGACCACCGACGCGGACGGCACCGAGCTGCTCGGTTACGCGGGCGTCTTGATGGGCAGCGAGCGCGAGGAACTGCGTCCGTCTCGAACCGGCAGCCTGTTTCTGGCCTACGATCTCAAGCGCTACAAGGCCGAAGCTCGGGCACTGGTTGTTCAACAATCGCTCTACTGGGCTGGATGGGTGACAGCGCTTGCCCTGACCATGTGGCTGGTATTTCATTTTCTGCTGACCCGCCGCACCGCGCGACTGGTGTACGCAGCCGAACAACTCGCAGCGGGAAATCTCGCTGCCCGCAGCGATCTGAAGGGGACCGATGAACTCGGTCGGCTGAGCCGCGCCTTCGATGCCATGGCGCTCAAAGTCGCCGCCACGCAGACTCGGCTGCACCAGGACATTGCCGAGCGCAAGCGCTCAGCCGAGGCGCTGCGCGCATCGGAAGCGAGCTACCGGGCGATTTTTGACGCCGCCGAGGACGCCATCTTCGTACACGACATCGAATCCGGCGCCATTGTGGATGCCAATCCGAAGGCCTGTGCGACCTTTGGCTACACCCGCGAGGAGTTCCGGCGGCTCGACGTCGGCACGCTCGGTACCGGCGAGAGCCCCTATACCCACCAGGACGCGATGGGATTGATCGCGCGCGCCGCTGCGGGAGAGGAACTGCGCATCGAATGGCATGGCAAAAGCAAAGGTGGCGGCTTGCGCTGGCATGAAGTGTTCGTTAAGCGCGTAACCATCGGCGGCCAGGATCGAGTACTGGCGCTCGCGCGCGACATTACCGGCCGAAAGTTGGCCGAGGCGGCGCTACGGGCGAGCGAAGAGCAGTATCACTCCATGTTCAATGCATCGATCGATGGACTGGCGTTGTGGAATGCGGCTGGCGAGATAGTCGATACCAATCCCGCCCTCTGGCGGATGCACGGCTACGGTGACGATGAGCCCTCCGCATTGCCGCCCGGCAGCTACGCGGGCACGTGCTATCCCACCGAGTTTCTCGGCCAGGTCGCCGGAGGCGAATCGCTTCACCTCGAGGTGACGGAGCAACGCCAGGATGGCTCCGCATTGGAACTCGAGGTGCACGGGATCCCGATGCAGTATCAAGGACAGCCTCACGTGCTGACCATCGCACGTGACATCACCGAAAAGAAGCGCTCCGCGGAAGAGCTGACGCGACAGCGCGAATCGCTGTATCAACGAGAAAAGCTCGCCGCTCTCGGTTCGCTGCTGGCAGGTGTCTCCCATGAGCTCAACAATCCGCTGTCGGTCGTGGTGGCGCGGGCGGTCTTGCTCGAGGAGCAGGGCAATCCGGCGACGCAGGCCGCAGCGATGAAGATTCGCACCGCCGCCGAGCGCTGCGCGCGCATCGTGCGGACCTTCCTCGCTATGGCCCGGCAACAGCAGCCCGAACGCGGTCCGGTGGCAATCAACGACGTCATTGCGGACGCGCTCGACATTACCGCCTATCCCGTTCGCACAAGCAGCATCGAAGTAGAGCTGGATCTTGCCAAGGATATTCCGCTGATCCATGCCGACGCCGATCAGCTCCATCAAGTGCTGCTCAACTTGATCATCAACGCGCAACAATCCCTGCAGGACCATCCTGGGCCACGCCGCATACGGGTGGCCAGCGGTTTCGACGCGGATGCCCAATTGGTCCGCGTCACCGTTGCCGACAACGGACCCGGCATTCCGGCGCATCTTCGGGCGCGGATATTCGAACCCTACTTCACAACCAAGCCGACCGGAATTGGCTTGGGCGTCGGATTGCCGGTGAGCCTCGGCATCGTCGAAGCCCATGAGGGCACGCTGACGGTCGCTTGCCCGCCGGCGGGCGGTGCCGAATTTGCCATCACGCTACCCATCGGCGCCGTCGACACGAGCGGAGTCGAGCCGCCACCGTCTTCGAAGGCGGGTGCGTGTCAGCGCACGATACTCGTCATCGACGACGAGGCCGAGATTCGAGAGACGCTCGCCGACATCCTGATCGCCGCGCAGCACCGCGTGGTGACCGTTGCTTCCGGTCGCGAAGGGCTCCAGCACATGGCCGTGGAGCGCTACGACGCGATCTTGACCGATATTCGCATGCCCGATCTCGACGGGCGCGCGCTCTACCTGGAGATCGAACGGCGCTGGCCCGGGCGGGGTGCGCTGGTTGTCTTCGTGACCGGGGATACGCTTGCGTCCGCCATGCGGGAATTCGTCTCGAAAAGTGGCCGTCCCGTGATCGAGAAGCCCTTCCTTCCGAGCGAAGTTCGCCGCGTCGTCGCCGACCTGACTACGGACGGCGACACAGCCTCGCGCGTTTAGGCGCAGTTCCGCGCGGGGTCTCCACTCGGCGGCGATACGCGGCGCGTTGCATCGCGTTGCCCGAGGCGTGCGCCAAACCGCACCGATTGCATACGGGTCGGCGCTTAGCCAAGCGCGAGCGCCGAATCGCGGGCCAGCGATGGTGGGCGCAATCATCGCGCGCAGCGGTGCACGAAACAAAAGAAACAGGAACGGCCTGCCGATGAAGTATGGCTGCCGCATCCGCCAACTAGACTCCCTATCTCCCCGCACGCTTCGGCTGAGACTGCCGGTACTGGAACTTCGGGCGGCCGCGTGGAATAACCCCGTAATCCTATTTGGAGAAAGATTGATGCAAACCTTATGGCGCAAATCAATGTTGGTGTCCGGGTTAGCGCTCGGTGCGGCCCTCATCGGCCCAAACGCCAGCGCCAACGCCGACGATACGCTTCGTTGGCAGTCGGTGATCGGCATCGCCCAGGCGAACAACGTCGTGGGCAGCGGAACCGGAGCGGTAACCGGCGGCGGAGCACCATGGTCGGCGCTGGATGGACACGTCAGCGTTGATTTGAGGAAGGGCAAAAGCAGCTTCGACGTCCATGGTCTCGTGCTCGCCGCTGGAAATTCCATCGGTACGCCGGGGGCGATCGTTCAGGTCAAGGGAACGCTGGTCTGCGACACCGACGGCAGCGCATCCGGTGGAAATTCCGTTCTTGTGGATACGCCGCTCGTAGACCTTGATGACGAGGGGGACGCTCGTTTCAACGGCAACATCGGCGCCTTGCCGGCGGTATGCGGGAGTGAGCCCGACATCGCGTTCCTGATTCGGGTCGGCGCAGGCCGATGGATCGCCAACGGCACGGTGCTCCGGTAGCGACATCAGTACCGAAAGATGGCGTTTCAATACGCCTGCGAAGTGGTGGCGACGCCCCGGCAATCGGAACACCGCCGCAGAAATCGCGGAAGGATTTCAGGGGGCGAAGCGCGCCGCACGATCGCTGTGAGCGCCGGGCATTCATGACGCCGCGACGCCCGAAGCGGTCCGCAAGCCAGCCAGGCAGAACAGCCGGTAGACAACATCGATGAGGTGTCAGTGCTCGACCCCTGCTTCTATCAGCTCCTGAAATACCGATTCGTCGGACGATGCGCGATCACTCGCATTTAAGCAGGAGCCACAGGTAAACGGCTAAAGGATTGGACATGAACGGTTACGAACCTTCCACACCTCGCGTTGTACTGGGCTTGACCGCGGTCGCGATGGCCGTGATCACCGTGGGCGCGTTGGTCGTGCTCCCGGCGGAACTCGATTCCATCGGCACCGACCCGAACACACTGGCGGCCGCGAAGGCCGCCGCAAAGGCGCCCATCGAGGTCGCCACCAGTCCGGAGCGCATCGATCTGCCTGCGGCGGTTAGTCGTGAAGAGCACGTCGATCCTCGTCGCACCGCCCTCGGGGAGCAGGAATTCGGCGGGAAGCGCGACCAAGTGAGCTCGCGTAGCCGAACCAGGATTTGGCGTGGACGATCGTACCTTCGATATTCAGATTCGCACGATTGAAATACGTATTCTTACAGGGGAAAGACGATGAACCAGACTTATCAGGGTAGCTGTTTCTGCGGCACCGTCGAGATCACCGTCACCGGCGAGCCGGTCGCGGCCGGTTTCTGTCATTGCTCGTCGTGCCGAAGCTGGGCGGCCGCGCCGGTCAACGCGTTCAGCCTGTGGAAGGCCGACGCTGTGAAGATCACCAGAGGCGACGGGAGCGTCGGCGTCTACCACAAGACGGAAAAGAGCTATCGCAAGTTCTGCAAGGTCTGCGGCGGACACCTGCTGACGGAACACCCGCTATGGGGAGTCACCGACGTGTATGCCGCCACGATCCCGACGTACCGCCATGAGCCCAAGCTTCATGTCAACTACGCCGAGACCGTGCTGCGCATCAAGGACGGGCTGCCCAAGATGAAGGACATGCCCAAGGAGATGGGTGGATCGGGCGAGACTCTTCCGGAGTAGCGAGCCCTCGTGGCGGGATCGTCCGGCAGTTCAACTCAACAGCGATGGAGCACATCATCAATTGTGGCGGCTGCGATTCGCGCTGTTGGCGCTGTTGGGTTTGGCTGGCGGAAGGTTCTGGCTGACCCACCGGAGTCGCCGCGGTCAGAAGAGTCCGATGGCGACGTGCTCGCGGAACGCCGGACGCTGTTCGAGGCGCCCGTACCATGCCGCCAGGCGTGGCAGGTCCGGGCGCTCGAGCGGCAGCGCCAGCCACCGATAGACGAGCGGGCCGAGCGCGATCTCCGCGACGGTGGGGCCCGCTCCTGCCAGGAATGCCCGCCCGGCGAGGGCATGGTCCACCAGGGCGAAGAGCTCCGCGCTGCGTGCGCGTGACGCTTCGAGCTCGGCAGGTGCGCGGGCCTCGCGCACCAGACCGCGATAGAGGGGCAGGAAAGCTTCGGCGAGACTGGCGATCTGCCAGTCCATCCACCGCTCGGCAACCGCGCGCTCGCCCGGCTGCGGCGGATATAACGCCGTCGGCCCGTAGCGGTTGCACAGGTAGCGCACGATCGCATTCGATTCCGAGAGCACGAGATCGCCGTCGATCACCGTCGGCACCGTGCCGTTGGGATTGAGCTGCAGGTAGTGCGCTTCCCGGGTCCTGCCGAAGTGGCCGCCGTAGTCCTCGCGCTCGACCGGCAAGCCGAGCTCGGCCGCGCACCACAACACCTTCTGCACGTTGTACGACGTCTTGCGGCCGAGCACACGCAGCCTCATGGCGCGTCGATCCCGCGCATGGGTCTTGTCAACTTGCTCTGGCGTTGCAATCGCCGCATGGACACGTCGAACGTCGACTTGCCGTCATAACGTCGCTATCGCTTTCCCGCGACGGTTATGAGCCACAGCGTCCGGTTACCCGGTGCCCGGCTCGCCGCGCACATTACTCGGTCTTCGGCTGACTCGCCCGCAGGCCCGCAGTGCCGACGACATCGACTTCCAAAGGAAATCCCAGCCTGTCGCCGATCACCACGCCGTACGCGTTACGGGCGTGCTCGATCGACATCTTGTCTTCCAGCACGTCGTCGAGAACCGAAGCAGGGTTCCTATCGAAGGGGTTGCCATGGCCTCCGCCGCCGGCAAGCCGAATCCGCAACACGTCACCATCGTGCACGGTCGTCAGGAACTTGGCGGGCCACGGTTCTTCGCGCCCATCGGCGCGCCGGATACCGACATCGGAGGGAGTGCCTGGCAATCCGCCTTGCAGCCCATACGGCGGATGATCGCGGCGATCCGAGCGGATCTGCAGCGTTGCATTGTTAGCCCGGAAGCGCAGGTGCCGCTCCAGCGCGAGGCCGCCGCGAAACCTGCCCGCGCCGCCGCTGTCGCGCACCAGGGCATAGCGTTCGACCACGATGGGCTGATCCGCCTCGATCATTTCGACTGGGGTATTGGAATAGTTGACGAGCGTCCCGGTGCATGCATCCATGCCGTCGCGATCGGGCCCGCCGCCCCACGAGGCGAGCAGGAACTCGAGGTAGACGAAAGGGTTGTTGTCCGTGTCCACGCCGCCGAACGAAATGCCGACGTCGGGCGCATTCGACCCGCACGCCGGAACCACGTCAGGCAACGCCTGTGCGAGCGCTCCGAAAATCGCATCGGCGATCCTGATTCCCGTGATGCCGCGTGCGGCGACCGCCGCCGGCGGCCTTGGGTTGACGACGGTGCCCTCGGGCGCAATGACGTGAATCGGCCGAAAGTAGCCCGCGTTGTTTGGAATCGAGAGGTCGACGATCGAACGCACGCAGGCGAGCGCGGTCGACAGCGTGAACGGGAAAACGCAGTTGATGGCGCCCCTTACCTGGGGCGCGGATCCGGTCAGGTCGATGGTCATTTCATCGCCGGCAATGGTGACCGCGGCGACGATGGGAATGGGATCGGGATCGATCCCGTCGCCGTCGAGATGGTCGACGAAGCGCCACGTGCCCTTCGGAAGTTTCGCGATCTCGGACCGCGTGAACCGTTCCGTATAGTCGAGCAGGTCGCGACAATGCGCGTCGAACTCGGACGCGCCGTAGCGTTCGGCGAGCTTGATGAATTCGCGTTCGCCGACGAGACAGGCCGCGACCAGCGAGCGGATATCGCCGAGGACTTTGTCCGGGACACGCACGTTGCGCTCGATCAGCCTCAACATGGTCTCGTCGGGCTCGCCCTCGCGCCACAGCCGGGACGGCGGAATGCGCAATCCTTCCTGGTAGAGCTCGGTCGAATCGCTGGCATTGCCGCCCGGCATTCGGCCGCCGATGTCGGTCATGTGCGCCAGGGCGACCGAGTAGCCGATCAGGCTTCCGGCAAGAAAGATCGGCCTGACGAGCACGATGTCCGGCAGGTGCGTGCTGCCGTCGTAGGGATCGTTGGTGATGAAAAGATCGCCGGGCCGGATCCGGCCAGGGTAGGCGCGAACGACCGACCGCACGGCGAACGGCATCGCGCCCAGGTGGAACGGCAGGCACGTGCCCTGCGCGATCAGCTGGCCGTCGGCCAGGAACAGCGCCGTCGAAAAGTCGAGCGCCTCTTTCACCACGAACGAGCGGGCCGTCCGGTAGACGGTCAGCGCCATCTCGTCCGCCAGCGCGACCAGTGCATTCTTGATCAGTTCGAGCGCGAATGGGTCACGCGAGCGGCAATGCCGGCTGGCGGAGGCGTCATTTCCGGCGATTCGACTGCAATGTTCATGGCGTCACGCAAGCTCGATTTCGATCGTGTCCCAGTTGCTGAGCCGGGCGCGGCCGTCCGGGGGCACGACGGTCGTGCTGTCGAATTCCTCGATCAGCAGCGGTCCGTCCCGCCACTCGGTGCCGACCGCACTGCGGACGCACACCGGGGTTTCGATCGAGCCGAATTCGGGGCCGAAGTAAGCAGCGCGCGCGGCGTCGACGCCTGCGCGCCCGTGATCCAGTTCGAGGCGGTCGGGAATCCGGGACGATGCCGTGGCAGCCCGGGCGATCACGCGCAGGTTCATCGTTTCCACCGTTTCCGCATCGGATCGGTAGCCGTATTGCCGCTCGTGCGCCGCGCCGAACGACCGTCTGAGTATTGTGGCAATATCTTTATCGGCGGGACAGGGCAACGTCAGCTCTGAATTGGCACCGGCGTACCGCAGGTCGATGAGTCGCTCGAACCGGTGAACAGCCGTCCCGAATCCTTCGCTGATCAGCGCCGCGGCGCCTTCGGCCTGCAACGCGCCGAAACCCGCCTCCAGCACACCGATGTCGAGTCTGTCCAGCCGTTGCTTGCAGGTACGCACGTAGTGGTGCTCGATCTCGGGGAACAACATGCCCAGCGCACTGAACAGCCCCGGCACCGGCGGCACCAGAATTTTCCGGATATCGAGCAAGCGCGCGAGCGTCGCGGCGTGAACCGGGCCGTTGCCGCCAAACGCGAGCACAACCAGATCACGCGGATCGCGCCCGCGTTCAGTGGAGACCGCGCGCAGCGCTCGTGCCATCGTCGCGTTGGCGACGCGGTGCACGCCCCACGCGGCCTCGTTGATGCCGAGCCCGAGCGGCTGGGCGACATGCGTTTGCAGCGCGGCAATCGCCAACTCGCGCCGGATCGGAAGGGAGCCGCCGGCCAACGCTGCGGGATTGACGAAACCCAGGATGACGTTGGCGTCGGTTACCGTGGGAGCGACGCCGCCGCGATCGTAGCAGACGGGCCCGGGGGAGGCGCCTGCGCTCTCGGGTCCGACCCGAAGCGCGCCGCCGGCATCGAGCCTCGCCATGCTGCCGCCGCCTGCGCCGACCTCGGCGATATCGATTGCAGGCGAACGCACCGGGTAGCCGCCGCCGCTCAACAATCGGCCGGCAATGTTGATGCCGCCGCCGACCTCGATGGCGTTGACTCGCATAAACCGCCCGTCTTCGATCAGCGCGGCCTTGGCCGTCGTACCGCCCATGTCGAAGCTCAACAGGCTTACGTTGCCGAGGCGGCGAGCGAGCTCGGCTGCTCCGACCACGCCCGCAGCGGGGCCGGATTCGATGATGTGAATGGGCCGCTCCGCCGCCGCCGCCGCGCTCATCGCGCCGCCGTTCGACTGCATGATCGTCAGCGGCATGCCGATCTCGCGTTCCCGCAATCGCGCCTCGAGCGCCTGAAGGTAATGCCGCACCAGCGGCAGCACGTAGGCGTTGACAACCGTCGTGCTGGTGCGTTCGTATTCCCTGATCTCCGGCAGCAGTGTGCTCGAAACCGAGATTGGCATGGACGCGTCGCGCGCACGAATCAGGTCGCGCAGACGGAGTTCGTGCGCGCCGTTGGCATACGAATTGATCAGGCAGATCGCAATGACGTCGACCTTCGCCGCGAGGATCCGATCGATGACCGCGTTTGCGGCGGCTTCGTCCAGCGAACGCTCGACGCGGCCGAGGTGATCGATCCGCTCCTCGACCTCGAATCGAAGCCGCCGCGGGACCAGGACCGGCGGCTTGCGCCAGCGAATGTCGTAGAGAACCGGCATCCGCAGGCGGCGGATCTCGAGCACGTCGCGAAAACCCTGCGTGGTGATGAGCGCCACCCGCGCGCCCTTGCCTTCGAGAATGGCGTTGGTCGCCACGGTGGTCCCGTGCATGATCTGCGCGATCTCGGCGATCTTCACGCTCCCGTTGCCGACGATGGCCTCGAGACCGGTGGCGATGCCCAGGCTGTAGTCCTCCGGCGTCGACAGCACCTTGGCGCGCAATACGCGGCCTGCGGCGTTCAGGAATACGAGGTCGGTGAACGTGCCGCCGATATCGATGCCGATGCGGGTTTCCATCAACCGCTTGCCGTCGCCAACGACGCTGCCGGTGCGAGCGCATCGAGTCCGATGAGCTCCGCCGCGTTGCCGCCCAGAATCCGCTCCTTCTCGCCGCCGCTTAAGAAGCTGCAATGCCTTCTGACGTAGTCGACGCATTGACGATAGGTGCAGAAGCGTTCGACGTTGGGCATGTCCGACCCCCACAAGAGCTTCGACGCGCCGAAGATGTCGCGCATGCCGCGAACGAGTTGCTGCGCCTCCGGGTACGGGTATTCCCAGACGCCGCCCCACGAGATGGGAAACATGATCTCCATTTGCAGATTGTCGCGCTTGTAAACGGTGAGCGCTTCGGATGCGAACTCCCAGCGGCCGGACGCGGCGAAGTAGCCGGCAGGGGGCCCCATGACCAGCAGGAATCGATGCGTCGGATGGCGCGTGAGCAGTTCGTCGAGCGCCGACAGGTTGGCCAGGTAGCCGGCGCGGTCGTAGGTCGGTGTTGACGACAGCTCGATGAAAACCGGCAGCCGACAGGCGACGATCTTGTCCCAGAACCCGCCGAACGCCGGGTGATTCACATTGCGCGAGTACCCGTGCCGCGAGAAATCCTGCGAATAGTACAGACCGCGCAAGCCGAGAACGTTGACCGCGCGGTCGACTTCCTGCAGCACGTCGGCGCGATCGGCAAACGCTTCGTCGACGTGGAGCAGCCCGCTGAACTTCTGCGGCCACTGATGCTGGGCGTAGGCGTTGTAATCGTTCATCGCGCCGTAGCCGCCGCCTGCCTGCAGAATGCAATGGTCGACTGCGGCGTAGGTCATTTGCGACAGCATGAGCTCGGGCGGGCAGGCCAGTTCCTGCATTCCGACCGGCAGATACTGGACGTAGTAGTCCTCGCCTTCGTAAGTGAAACTGAGCTGGCCGAACCGGCCCGCCCGAAAGCCGACCTGGGTCAAACCTGTCCAGGTGTTGTCGTCGGGCCGAAACAGCATCGTCGGTTTGATCTCGCGGCCGTCGCGCACCCGAAACGCCTTGGCCGCTGGCCGCGTCACCACCTTTTGCAGGTACTTGAGGTGAACGGCGCGGGACGGATGCCCACAGGCGCCTTGCCAGTGCTCGAACACGTGGGCGTGACAGTCGACAATCATCGGATTCGGTCGATCGGCGGGTGAGGGCGGCCGGGGCGAGCACCGGCGCGGCCACGGACATCATCCCGTACCGCCGTTACGCGAGCTTCTCCATGTGCAGCTTGAACAGGCGATCCATCTCGCCGTTCACCGTCAGGAACACGGCGAAAAAGTCGAGAAAATGTTTCCACTCCGAGTCGCCGTAGCGAACGGCCCAGGTGTTCGGCCGTTTGTCGATCGGATGGTCGGGATCGAACACGTGCGCCCACGTTGAATTGCGCTTGACGAACAGCAACACGTCGCTGTCCCCGCTCATCCACACGTCGGCTTTCTTGGCGCGCACCGGCTCGGCTCCCAGTATTATCTGGCCGGCCGTGGTGATGAGCTTCGCCTTCGGAAACAGGACCGGGATGCGCGGTTCCTCGCTGCCGCCGGCGGTGACCGAGAACGTCACGCTGGGATTGTTGAAATCGGCCAGCGTCTTGAACCGCCCGGCGTTGTCCTTGTGCACCATCAGCAAGCTGCCCTTGGCCCAGAGCGGGCCGACGTAGTCCACTGCCAGCGCGCGGGCAAGGGTGTAGGTCAGCGACGAGCCGTACAGATCGTAGTCGTTGCGGCGCAGGCCGACGGTCGAGTTCTGGAAGGTAACTTCCTTGTATTCGACCTTGACTTCCATTTCCTTCGCCAACCGGTCGACGGCGTCCTTGTAGATGCCGCCCAACTCGCCGCTCTTGGCATCCTTGTAGAACCACGGACCGGTTTGCGAGTACCCGACCCGCATCACGCCGTCCTTGCGCACCTTGGCCAGGCTCGAGTCTTCTCGTATGCCGGTTTCCAGAATCTGCGCGAACGCGTCGCGCGGTGCGGCGGCCGCCGCGATCATGCTCGATGCGACGCCAAGAACCGCGGCGCCTTTCAGAAAATCGCGTTTGCCGTCATTTAGCTTGTCGTCCATTTGTTCCTCCTCTTGAGTCTAACTGCTGGCGCCACGCGCGGTGATCGGCCACAGCGCCTCGACGCGTCCCGCCCGGACCGCGACGTACCAGTCGTGAAGATTGACCGTCGGATCGCAGTGGCCGGGGATCAGCATGACTTTGTCGCCCAACCGCAGCCGCCCGGCTTTCGGCCCCACCCTGAGTTTGCCGTGTTCATCGGAAACCCCTACGACCTCGACGTCCTCCCTGCCATGCACCCAGGGCGGCCCCTTCTCGCCACTGTAGGACTTGAGGCCGGCGTCGACGATGGCCCGGTCGGCGGCCGGCACGCTCATGACCGTGGCCAATACGAAGAGGCTGTGCCGGAACTCGGTGTAGAGGCCTCCTTCCGTGCCGCCGATCCTCGCATATTCGGTATCCATGAAGATGTAAGAACCCGCCTGCAGCTCGTTCCACACCCGGCTCGCGGCTTCGAGCGCGAACGTGCCGGTGCCCGCGCCGCAGATCACCTCGCACCGGATGCCGTCGCTTGCGAGCGCGTCGATCGTCGTGCGAACTTCGCTTGCCGCGTGCGTTATCGCGCGCTCGCGCTGCGCAACGCTCGGCAGGTGTTGAGCCGTCCCATGATACGCCTGCAAGCCGCGGAAGCGCAGTGCGGGGGCATCGGCAATGTAACGCGCGAGATCGGCGGCGGCTTTCCCGGGAGCGACGCCGCAGCGCTGCATCCCGACGTCGATCTCGACCAGCGCGCCGAGCGTGACGCCGAACTCGGTCGCCGCGAGCGACGCCGCATCGACCTGCTCCTTCGCATCGAAACAAAGCGCGATGGTTGCATCTGCCGCCAGCGCCGCTAGCCGGCGAAGTTTCGGCATGCCGACAACTTCGTTGCTGACCAGAACGTCGCGCACACCGCCGCGCACCAGAGCCTCGGCCTCGCCGACCTTCTGGCAGCATTGGCCGACGGCGCCGGCAGCGACCTGCTGCAGCGCGATTGTCGGACACTTGTGCGTCTTGGCATGCGGGCGCAGCCGGACGCCGGCCGAACGGGCAAAACCTGCGAGTTTGTGAAGATTGTGCTCGAAGGCGTCGAGGTCGACGATCAATGCCGGCGTGTCGATCTCGTCGATCGTGCTGCCGATCTGCGCGGGGATTACGTTCATTCAACCTCTTGCCAATGGGTTGTTGCTAAGTGATTATATGGAACTGGTCTAGTAATGTCGACAGCGTGTTCAATCGGAACACGAACCGGAACCGGACAACGGACGCGCGTGAAATGAGCGATATGCCGACGATCAGGGTGGTCGATGTCCACAAGCGATTCGGAGCGCTCGAAGTACTGAAGGGCGTGTCGTTCGACGTCCACCGCGGCAACGTCGTGAGCATGATCGGTGCCAGCGGGTCCGGCAAAAGCACGCTGTTACGCTGCATCAATCAGCTCGAAACCCCAACCGCCGGTGATATTTTCATCGAAGGCGAGTCGCTGTGTTTTCGCGCTGATGCGACGGGCAAACGGAAGCCGCGGCCGCTGGCCGAGATCAACCGGATGCGGCGTGAGCTCGGCACCGTGTTCCAGCAATTCAATCTGTGGCCGCACATGACGGTGCTGGGCAACGTGATCGAAGCCCCGAGTCGAGTGCGCGGGCTGTCGCGGAAGGCGGCCGCCGAGCTCGGCGCCGAATGTCTCGCCCGCGTTCATCTCCAAGACAAGGCGCTCGAGTACCCGGCGCGCCTGTCCGGCGGGCAGCAGCAGCGCGTGGCGATCGCGCGGGCGCTGGCCATGCAGCCCAAGGTGATGCTGTTCGACGAGCCTACGTCGTCGCTGGATCCGGAGCTCACCGACGAAGTCCTCGGCGTCATGCGCGAGCTCGCGGCGGACGGAACGACGATGATCGTCGTGACCCACGAAATGGGCTTTGCCCGGGAAGTTTCCGACCGGGTCATGTTCCTGCACAACGGATTGATCGAAGAGGAAGGCCCGCCCGAGCAGATGTTCGGTACACCCAGGTCGGAGCGCTATCGGCAGTTCATCGCCAAGCATCTCCACTGAGCCGTGTCCGAATCCCTGCGCCAGGTCCTCGACGTTTCCATCTTCTGGGAATACCGCACGGTCCTGCTGAGGGGACTCGCGGTGAACTTCTACGTCTTCGCCTGCGCCGCCGCGCTCGCTTTGTCGCTCGGCCTCGGGGCTGCGCTGCTGCGCATCAGCCGGCGCCGCCCGGTGCGCTGGATCGGCACCTTGCACGTCGAAATGTTCCGCAATGCGCCGGACTACATCATGGTGGTATGGGTGCATTTCGTGCTGCCGCTGCTGATCGGAGCGCTCCTTCATGCCCACTTCGAACTGAACCCGTTCGTATCGGCGATCATCGCCCTGGGATTCGTCTACAGCGGATATTTCGCCGAGACGTTCCGGGCCGGCATCGAAGCCGTTCCCGGGGGCCAGATCGAGGCGGGACGCTCATGCGGCATGTCCGAGCGCCACATCCTTTGGCGCATCGTCCTGCCTCAGGTCGTACGGCGAATGCTGCCGGAGTCGATCAACCAGTTCATTTCGCTGTTCAAGGCGACGACCATCGTTTCGCTGATCGCGGTCCCCGACCTGATGTACCAGGTGTCGATGATCATCCAGCAGGAAATGCGGCCGCTGCCGCTCTATACCGGTGCAGCGCTCGTCTACTTCGCGGTCATCCTGGCCGCCAGTTACGCGCTGCGGGCAGCCTCCGAGCGTTGGCGCAACAAGATCTTCGCCTGAGGCGCTCGGGACATGGGCAACTGGCAACGTCTCGTCTGGAACCAGCGCGACGCGCTTTTCAGCGGCCTCGTCGTGACCGTTGAAATCTGTGTAATCGCTTTTGCCTTCGCGATTGTCCTTGGCTTGCTCCTCTGCCTGGTGCGGATGTATGTCCGGCCGCTGCGGTTCGTCGCGATCGGACTGATCGAATTCTTCCGCGCGACGCCGATCCTGGTACAACTCCTCTGGGTCAACTACGTGTGGCCGGCGCTTTTTGGCTGGCCGGACACCTTTTTCACTGCGGCCTGGGTGGCGCTCGCATTGCAGTCGAGCGGATACCTGGCGGAGACCTTTCGCGGCGGGATCGAAGCGATACCGCGCGGGCAACGCGAGGCGGCGTATTCGGTCGGCATGCCGGCGCTGCTCGTCTTTCGGCGAATCGTCCTGCCCCAGGTTTCTCTCAGCACGGCGCCGTCGCTGGTCAATCAATTTACGGTGATCGTGAAATCGTCGACGCTGGTATCGGTGATCACGGTGCAGGACCTGATGTTCCAGTCGCAGAAGATCGTCAACATCTGGTACGAGCCGATCGAGATTCTGACGGCGACCGCCGCCATCTACATCGTCATCGTGTTCCTGGTCTCCGCCGCCGGCAAGGCGCTGGCCGATGCGCTGCGCCGCCGCTACGGGATCGTCCTTGCATAGGAACGCGATTTTGGCGGTGGTATTCTGCACATTGGCGTATTTCCCGAGGCGGTCGTGGGGATGACCGGTGCCGTCGACTGCTTGCCTGTATGGCGCTGCGCCGTCGGCAACGGCGTGCCGGACATTGGGAAGCGAGATGACAAGCTTGCGGGAATGCGGCTAACCGATGGTCGGCGATCACTGCCGTGGTCACGACCACCACACCCTATTTCAAATAGACAAGGAGCGGTGAGCCGATCTTCCGCCTGATCAGAGCATCTTCCGCGGCGCGGGCCGCGGCGGGCTCGAGGCTTTCGATCCACTGAATTTCTCCTGCGACCAGCGATGCGATGGCAACCCCGTCGCGGTAGAGCACACGGTTGTTCAGCAACGCCGGGACTTTCGCTCCGGGTGCGATCACTCCCACCAGATTCAGAGGATCGGCACCGCTGAGCGAAACCAAGGTGCCGGACGCAGGCGCACGCCGCGTTTCGCGCATCATGCCTATCGCTTCCGGCAGCGCGAACTGCTCGCCCGAGGCACCGGCCACGAAGCGCCCGCCGCGAATGTCGCCGCGCGCTTCCAGGCGCCGCAGCACGCGCAGCATGTCGCGCCATGCGGGCAACCAGGCCGCCTCCCGCTGCAGCAGCCGCCAGAAAACGACGCCGTACCGCCTGAGCAGCGAGTGGACGATGTGTTCGACCATGTCCAAGTCGGGCTCGTAATAAGGTCGCTTCGATGCCGCGCCCGGCGGCGTTCGCTTCACCAGCGTCCATCGGCCCGCTTCCTCGATACCGAATAAGGGTGCGCGCCGGCGCCTCTTCGTCTCACCCAGCGGCTTGCGCTTTTCCGACGGCGTCAGCAGCGCGCGCAAGCCCGCGAAGCTGTCCGACGCGACCAGCCCCGTCGCGACGAGCTCGGCCAGCGCATCTTCGACCTGGGTCCGCAACAGGCCGGTCGCCTGGACGATTTCGTCGTAGAACGACGCGCCGTGCGAACGCAGTGCCTCGACGACGGCCTGCGCGCGGGAGCTCAATTCCTCGATCTTGACGACGGGAGGCGGCGCGGCGCGGGTCCATGGGGCGGCACTGCGGCGCGGCAGCAAGGTGACTGGCGTCGTGCGGATCGGCCCGCGACCGCTCGGCGGACTCGAATTTTCGGCGTGACTCAAGCGGGTCCAGATCGCGCGACCGGAAAGGCACAAGTCATCGAGCCAAGTGAACTCGTAGTCCTCCAGGCGCGCCGGAAGAATCTCCGACTCCCATGCCGCTGCCGGCGCCTCGAAGCCCTGCAGTTGCACGATGATCGCATCGAGCGCGTCGGGCCCCTGTCGCTGCTCGGCCGGCGTGACATGCTGCCAGCGAAACAGGAAGCGAAGGAAATCCCGGCTCGAAACGGGCTCGATCTCCTGCCGCAGCCGGTTTACCGTGTAGCGGTGGATGCGCGCGAGCAGCGCGCGATCGCACCATTCGGTCTCTCCCGCGCCGGGTGTGAACAAGCCGCTCATGACCGCGCCTTCCGCGGCGAGCCTCGCGAGCGCTGCCTCGATGTCGGAGCTGGGCAGCCCCATCGATCCGGCCATTGCGCTGGTGGTGATCGGGCCGAGGCTCTCCAGCCGGCTGCGGACGATTTCCGCCAGCGCGTCGTCGCGGGTCCATGCGCGCTGCGCGAACTCCGCGGGTGCTTCGATCGACGGCGCAAGACCGGAATCAGGATACACGGCGTGGAATTGCGGCAGACGCTCCGCCGCGACCCACAGCGATCGTTTGGCCGCGCCAGGCTTTGCTTCCATCACGCGCCCTGATGCATCGGTCGCACGATCGACCAGGCACGCAGCACGGCGCTGCGCCGCAAGCGCATCGAGCAGGCCGTGCCACGATGCCTGTCGCGTCACTTCATCCTGCGCCACAAATCCCAGCCCGAGCAGCGCATCGTGCAGCTCGTCGGCGTTCGCCGCCTCCGGCCACGCCTCAGACCGCACGCGCTCGATGGCGGCGGCGTCGAGACGGCCGAGATCGGAGGCCCTCGCGTCGTCGATCCAGCGCCGGCTCATCACCGCCTGTGCCCGGCGCTCTTCCAGCGGCGCGTCGTCGAGGTATGCGTACGGGCGGGCAGTGAGGATTTCGAGGGCCAGCGGCGACGGCCCGGTCAGATCGCGTGCGATGATCTTCACGCTGCCCGATTCGATGTCGGCAAGAAGACGCTCGAGGCCCTCGACGTCCATCGCTTCGTACAGGCAGTCGCGCACCACCTGCGCCACCAGTGGATGGTCCGGAACTTCGCGAGGACCGGAGAGATTCTCGGCGCAGGCGATCTGGTCAGGAAATACCGCCGCCAGCAGATCCTCCGCGCGCATCCTCTGCAGCGGCGCGGGAACCTTCTTGCCGCCTTGAAAACGTGGCAACGCCAGCGACGTTACGGCGACCCAGCGCCAGCGCGCGCCGAACATCGGCGCATCGAGCATCGCCTGGACGAGGAGCGGGCGAACGGTCTTGGCGTTCAGATAGCACGCCACGCCGTCGAGCGGAAAGCTGTGGCTGGTCGAGAGCGACAGCACGATCGCATCCTCGGTCGCGGCCGCCTGCAGCTCGAAATTGAACTTGGCGCAAAAGCGCTTGCGCAACGCCAGCCCCCATGCGCGGTTGATGCGGCTGCCGAACGGCGAATGGATCACCAGCTGCATTCCGCCCGACTCGTCGAAGAAGCGCTCGAAGACGACGGTCTTTTGCGTCGGCAACGTACCGAGCGCTGCATGACCCGCGGCGAGATAATCGACAAGCTGCCCCGCGGCCTCTCCCGACAGGCCGATGTCTTGCACGACTTGCTCGAACGCGGCCTGCTTGTCGCCAGTTCCATTCAGCCGGACGGAAATCTCCTCGCGCAAGCGCGATACCGCGTGGGATAGCTCGGCGGTTCGCGCGGGCGCCTCGCCCAGCCAGAACGGAATCGTCGGCGGCTGGCCATGGGCATCGTCGACCCGCACGCGACCCGCTTCCACCCGCAAAATGCGATACGAGCTGTTGCCCAGTTGGAAAATGTCGCCGGCGAGGCTTTCCACCGCGAAGTCCTCGTTGACGGTGCCGACGAGCTGCCCGGCCGGCTCGAGCACCACGTCGTAGTCGGCATTGTCGGGAATCGCGCCGCCGGACGTGAGCGCGGTAAGGCGCGCCCCGCGACGGCCGCGCAGTACGCCGTTGACCGCATCGCGATGGACGTAGGCGGCGCGATGTCCGCGGCGCGTGCTGAATCCGTCGGCGAGCGTGCGCACGACGTCGAGGAACTCGTCTCGCGTGAGCTTCGCGTAGGGGTACGCCCGCCGAACGAGGTCGAACAACGCCTCTTCGGACCACTCCTGCGCCGCGACCTCGGCTACGATCTGCTGCGAGAGCACGTCCAGCGGCTTGGGCGGGATGATCAGCCGATCGAGCTCGCCTCGACGCACCGCATCGAGCAGCGCCGTGCATTCGACCAATTCGTCCCGCGACAGCGGAAAGATGCGCGCTTTGGGCACGCCGCCGACCTGGTGGCTCGCGCGGCCTGCGCGCTGAAGAAACGTCGCGATCGATCGGGGCGATCCCAGCTGGCACACCAGCTCGACATCACCGATATCGATGCCCAGCTCCAGCGAAGCGGTGGCGACCAGCACCTTCAGCTCGCCGCGCTTCAGGCGCTGCTCGGCTTTGAGCCGCAACTCCTTCGCCATGCTGCCGTGATGCGCCGTGACGTGCTCGGCGCCCAGGCGCTCGGACAGGTGGCGGGCGGCTCGCTCGGCCATGCGCCGCGTGTTCACGAAAATGAGCGTCGTTCGATGCGCGAGGGCAAGCTCGGCGAGGCGCGCATAGACCTGGTCCCATACTTCGTGCGACATGACGGCTTCGAGCGGCGAGGGCGGCACCTCGATCGCCAGATCGCGCGGGCGGATATGGCCGGTGTCGACGATGACGCAATCGCCGCGCTTGCCGACCTTTTTCGACCGGCTTTCGCCGACCAGGAAGC
Organism: uncultured beta proteobacterium; assembly: GCA_963713125.1. Classification (GTDB taxonomy): domain Bacteria; phylum Pseudomonadota; class Gammaproteobacteria; order Burkholderiales; family Casimicrobiaceae; genus PALSA-1003. Next base: position 51,575 of record CAVQKL010000001.1, read on the forward strand.
GGGCGATTTCCTCGACGGGTTTCTGCGTCGCGGAGAGTCCGATTCTCGCCGGCGGTCGCATTGTCAGTGCCGCCAGGCGCTCGAGCGACAGCGCGAGATGGCTGCCGCGCTTGTTGCCCGCCAGCGCATGGATTTCGTCGACGATGACCGTGCGCGTCGTCGCCAGCATCCTGCGGCCCGACTCGGAGCCCAGCAGCACGTAAAGCGACTCGGGGGTCGTGACGACGACGTGTGGCGGCCGGCGGCGCATTCCCGCGCGCTCGGCCTGCGGCGTGTCGCCGGTGCGGACCAGCGTGCGAATCTCGACGTCCGGTAAACCGAGCGCTTTGAGCTCCTCGCGGATCCCCGCGAGCGGGGCCGAGAGGTTCTTCTGAATGTCGTTCGAGAGCGCCTTGAGCGGCGAAACGTAAACGACCAGCGTCTCGTCGGGCAGCGGCGTCTGGACCCCGCGCCGGACCAGGCTGTCGATCGCGGCGAGGAAGGCAGCCAGCGTCTTTCCTGAGCCGGTGGGTGCCGCGACCAGGACATCGCGTCCGGCCTGGATCGCCGGCCATGCCCGGGCCTGCGGCTCGGTCGGGGCAGCGAAGTGGCCGCGAAACCAGCGGTCGACGGCGGGATGAAACGAGGCGGCTTTGGTCACGGGCGAAAAGGCGGTCGCAGCGGGCTACAGTTACATAAGATAGGGGATACACGGCAAAGTGCAAGCTCCAGGAGCGTCCAAACGGGGCAGCTCCGGCAAAAACGGGGCGTGGAGCAGATTACCGAATTCTTCCTGCGTGGGCTCGGTTTCACCGAACGAGGTAGCGCCGATGCAGGCAGCATCGGCCTGACCGGACCGTTCGAGCGCTCGCTGGGGCGGTGGATGCTGGAAGGCGATAATCGCGACCGGCGTCGGCGTGCCACGCGCTCGACTTACCGTTAGAATTCGGCAATCCCCCGGGCAAAGGCCGAGACGGATCGGGCTGAATCGCGGTGCAGTGCCGCACCCGGAGTGCGCGCAGCCGCCGATTCGCCGCGCTCGAACCGGCGGCGAATCTCGAAACGGAGCAGACGTGACCTCATTGAAGCGCAGGGTAGGGATCATCGGAGTTGGTTTTGGAGCGCAGGTCCATCTGCCGGCGTTCCGCTCGGAAGGCTGGGAAGTGGTTGCGCTGTGCGGCCGCAACCGCGAGAAGACAGCGAAGGTCGCCAGCGCGGCGGGCGTCAACGCAGTTCACACCGATCCCATGGAGCTTGTCCGGCGCGAGGACATCGATGCCGTTTCGATCTCGACGCCGCCTGGTTCGCATCACGACATCGCGATCGCGGCGCTCAAGGCCGGCAAGCACGTTCTGTGCGAGAAGCCGTTCGCGCTCGACGCGAGTCAGGCGGCCGAGATGCGAAGCGCCGCCGAAGTGGGCGGAAGGACGGCGATGGTGGCGCACGAATTCCGCTACACGCCGCAGCGCGCCTACATCAAGCAACTGCTGGACGACGGCCATATCGGCAAGTTCCAGCTGTGCACGATCGAGCTGTTCCTGGATCGGTACGTGACATCAGAGCCCCGTCCGTTGACCTGGATCGCCTACAAGTCCGAAGGGGGAGGCTTGCTAGGCGCGCTTGGGTCGCACTACATCGATGGACTCCGCCACTGGTTCGGCGAGGTCGCGTCGGTGACCGGCCGGCTGGCGATCTTGCGCCCCGATCTGTGGGATTCGGCGGGGAAGCGAATGGTGCAATCGGAAACCGATGACGCCTTCATATTCATCCTCACTTTCAAGAACGGTGGCATTGCCACGATGACAAGCTCGTTTGCAGCTTCGCCGGCACGCGGCGCGAAGATCGCCGTCATGGGAGACGCGGGTACGCTCATCGCCGAGCAAGAAGGGCCCAATCCCACCGAGGACGGCGTCGTCACCGCAAGCCGCAATGGCGCGCCGCTGGATGTGCTGAAAACGCCGGCAGCGTACACACGACTGTCGGATGATCGCGACCATCGGCTGACCGCGTTTCGTCTTCTCGTCCGCGATTTCGCAAAGGGCATCGAGGAAAACACTTCGCCGGCCCCCAACTTCACGGACGGATGGCGGTGCCAGCAGGTTCTGGACGCCGTTCGCAAGTCGTCGGAAACGGGCGCCACGATCCAGCTCGACGCGGGAGGCGCCGGCTGATCCGTAGAGTCCGGTTCGCGCGATGAACTGGCGTTGGACCGGAAGCGCCAGTTGCCGCGCTCGCGCTTGTCTCCGGGACGCAAGCGGCCCCTCTTCGTCAAAACGCCCGTGCGGCGGCAAGTGGGCCCGTTCTCTTCAATCTGTGGCCGGAGCTCAATCCAATAGCGACGGACTGCTGCGTTGACGATCGTGCTCATCGGCAAGTCCGCCGACATCGACACAAACGGCAGGGGTCGATCGCCGACCGCCTTCAGCGCTAAAGCTGGTTCTTGTAGAATTGCCCGCCTTTGACGATCGCGGGCAGATGCGCGCCCTGGTGCTGGAACAGATCGAGATCCTCGTACGGGTTGCCGTCGACGACGAGCAGGTCGGCATAGGCGCCCGGTACGATCTCTCCGAGCTGGCCCGGACGCTGCACGATTTCGGCGTTGATGATGGTCGCCGAATGGATGATCTCCTGCGGCTTCATCGCCTCCGAGCGGATCAGGAATTCGCGGCACTGATCGTCCTGGAGCTGGCCGAGCAGGTCGCTGCCGAAGCCGATCTTCACTCCTGCCGCCCGGCACAGCTCGAGCGAGCGCAAACCCGCCTCAAGCACGATCTTGTTCTTGTCGAGGCTATAGGCGGACAGGCCGTAGCCCGGCCCGCGTCGCTGCAACGCATCGTAAGCGACGAGCGTGGGCACGATATAGGCGCCGCGCTCGGCCATGAGCTTTGCACCGGCTTCGTCGATCAGGTTGCCGTGTTCGATGGTGCGTACGCCACAGCTCACGGCGCGCCGAATCGCTTCGGCCGAGTACGCATGTGCCAGGACGTACGAGCGCCAGTGAGCGGCCTCTTCCACCGCCGCCTCGATCTCGTCCAGGCGGAACTGGATGCTCTCGAGCGGATCGCTTTGCGAGGCGACGCCGCCGGATACCATGATCTTGATCTGGTCCGCGCCTTTGCGCAGTTCATCGCGGACGGCCTTGATCATCTCCGGCACGCCGTCGGCGATCCGGCTCATATAGGAAAGGCCGGAGCAACAGGCGCACTCGATCGTGGCCTGATTGCGCCGGCGGAAATCGGCGTGCCCGCCGGTCTGGCTGATCGGCATCCCGGCGATGAACAGGCGCGGCGAGTCGATGATCCCTGCCTCCGCCGCGGCCTTGGTGCCGTGATCACAGCCACCGGTGTCGCGCACGCTGGTGAAGCCGCGCAGCAGCATGTTGCGCGCGTTGACCACCGCCTTGGTGGTGAGCAGCGTCAGGGGCATGCCTTCGAGCAGCGCAAGATTTACTTCGGCAAGAAAGATGTGGATATGGGCGTCGATCAACCCCGGCATCAGCGTGCGCCCGTGCAAGTCGATGCGCGTCGCGCCGGTTGCGGCAATCGGCCGATCGGCAACCTCCTTGACGCGATCACCTTCGATCAGGACTTCGACGCCTTCCTGGAGCTCGGCCTTGCGCGGATCGAGGAACTTTCCACCGTGAAAGACGTACGCTGCCATCGCTGGACTCTCCCGAAGCCGCGCCGCGCCCGATGTGATGCCGCGGCGATTGGGCTATTCTATCCAATAAGATGCGCTGCCGGACTGGCGTTGCCGGCCGATGTCGTTTCAAGGGGTGATCGTCATGGGTACGATGTACGCACGAATCGTCGACTCGCACACGGCAGGCGAACCGACACGGGTAGTGATCGAAGGGGGGCCGGATCTCGGCGCCGGCAGCATGGCGGAACGCCGCGACCGCTTCCGCGCGCACTTCGATCAGTACCGCTCCGGCATCGTCAATGAGCCGAGGGGTTCGGATGTAATCGTCGGTGCGCTGCTGTGCGAGCCCGAGGACTCGACCTGTGCCGCCGGGGTGATTTTCTTCAACAACGTCGGCTTCATCGGGATGTGCGGACACGGAACCATCGGGCTCGTCGTCACGCTCGCGCACCTGGGCCGGATCGACCCCGGCGTGCATCGCATCGAAACCCCGGTCGGCGTCGTTACGGCCGAGTTGCACGATCGCACCCGCGTTACGGTGGGCAACGTGCCAAGCTATCGCTTCGCCGACCACGTCGAGGTCGATGTTCCCGGCTACGGCACCGTCAGCGGGGATGTCGCCTGGGGGGGCAATTGGTTCTTCCTCGTCGAGACACCCGGTCTCGAGGTGACCGCAGACCACGTCGACGAACTGACCGAATTCTCGTGGCAGGTGCGACAAGCGCTGGCGGCGAAGGGCATCGGCGGTGAGGGCGGCGCCGAGATCGATCATGTTGAAGTGTTCGGAGCGCCATCGACGCCGGAGGTGGACAGCCGGAGCTTCGTGCTCTGTCCCGGCAGGGCCTACGACCGCTCTCCGTGCGGCACCGGCACCAGCGCCAAGCTCGCCTGCCTCTATGCCGACGGAAAATTGCAGCCCGGTGATGTCTGGCGGCAGGAAAGCGTGATTGGCACGACGTTCGAGGCCTCCTTCACCATCGATGATCGGCATCGCGATCGCGTGTTGCCTCGCGTTACCGGGACTGCCCACATTACGGCCGAAGCGACGTTGTTCTTCGACGACACCGATCCGTTGCGCTGGGGAATCAACCACCGCGGATGAGCAAGCATGTGCTCATCGTCGGCGGCGGCATCGTCGGTCTCAGCGTTGCTTACTACTGCGCGCGCAAGGGACATCGCGTCACGCTCATCGAGCGGGGCGGTCCCGATCGCGACGGCTGTTCTTTCGCGAATGCCGGCATGGTCGTCCCGAGCCACTTCGTTCCCCTTGCCAGTCCGGGCGTGGTGCGACTTGGTTTGCGGTCGATGTGGAATGCTGAGAGCGCCATCTCTGTGAAGCCGCGTTTCAGCGCTGACCTTGTCGACTGGGGCTGGAAATTCTATCGGGCGGCGACGAAGAGTCACGTAGATCAAACGGCGCCGCGTCTGCGCGACCTCCACCTTGCCAGTCGCGAATGTTACAGGCAGTGGATTGCGCTCTGGGGCAACGACTTCGGCCTGGCGGAGCGGGGGCTCCTCGTGCTTTGCAATACCGAGCTCGGCCTGGAGGAGGAGGCGAAGACGGCTGAGCACGCGCGGGCGCTCGGCATGCCGGCGCAGCTGCTCACGGCGGCGGCGACGGCAGAGCTCGAGCCTAACATGCGCATGGCGATTGCGGGTTCCATCTACTTTCCGATGGACTGTCACCTGGTGCCGGGCCGGCTGATGGCGGCACTTTCGCATCAGGCCGAGGAGGCCGGCGTGCGGGCGCATTACTGCACGAGCGTCACAGGCTGGCGCTCGCATGGCAATCGCGTCGCGGCCGTGCAGACCAGCGGTGAGACTTTCATTGCCGATGAATTTGTCGTCTGCGCCGGAATCTGGTCGAAGGACATCGCGCGCGATCTCGGCATCAAGCTTCCGATGCAGGCGGGGAAAGGGTACAGCCTCACCGTGGAAACGCGGGCGCCTCAGCCACGCGTCTGTGCTATCTTGAGCGAGGCGCGCGTAGCGATGACACCGATGGGCAGCGCTCTGCGCTTCGGGGGAACGATGGAGCTGGCCGGCATCGACGAGGGCATCAATCCCATCCGCGTGCGAGGGATTGTCAAGTCGATCGCGCGGTACTATCCGGATTTCATGCCATCGCAGTTCGAAGGTGCGCAGGTGCGATCCGGTCTTCGCCCATGCTCGCCCGACGGCTTGCCATACGTGGGGCGCTTCGCCCGCTTTGCCAATCTCTCCACGGCGACGGGCCATGCGATGATGGGCGTCAGTCTCGGCCCGATTACGGGCAAGCTGATGGCGGAGATCCTGTCGGACGAACCGCCTTCCTGCAGCATGGAAGGGCTCAGCCCCGACCGCTACGCGTAAGGCGCGGGTCGAACAGTAAGCAAGTCCGAAAAAACATGAACGCGAGGAGCAACCGATGCAAGTGAGCTGGAGCGGCGTCATTCCTGCGATGACCACGCCCTTCAACGCCGACCTGAGCGTCGACCACGGCTTCCTGGCGAAGCACGCGCGGTGGCTCGTCGACGAGGGGTGCGTCGGTCTAGTCCCACTGGGCTCGCTGGGGGAATCGGCCACGCTCAGCGACATCGAAAAGCGCGCGATCCTGGAGACCTGCGTCAAAGCAGCAGGTGATCGCGTACCGATCATCCCGGGAATCGCCGCGCTGAGCACGGCCGAGGCCGTCAATCTTGCACGGGATGCGAAGGCAATCGGCTGCAGCGGACTGATGGTGCTGCCGCCCTATGTCTACAGCACGGACTGGCGCGAGATGAAAGCGCATGTGCGAGCGGTGATCGCCGCGACCGACCTTCCCTGCATGCTGTACAACAATCCGGTTGCCTACAAGACGGATTTTCTGCCGCAGCACATTGCGGAGCTTGCCGGTGAGCTGCCTAACCTGCGCGCCGTCAAGGAATCGAGCATGGACGTGCGGCGAGTCACGGGCATTCGTGCCTTGCTTGGAGGCCGCGTCAACATACTGTGCGGTGTCGACGACGCCATCGTCGAAGCGCTCTACGCGGGGGCGACCGGATGGATCGCCGGCCTCGTCAACGCGTTCCCCGCCGCGTCGGTGGCGCTCTACCGGCATGCCGCGGCGGGACGCATGGCAGAAGCCTCCGCGCTCTACCATTGGTTTCTTCCGCTCCTTCGCATGGATACGGTTCCGAAGTTCGTGCAGCTGATCAAGCTTGCGCAGCAGCGCGTTGGCATGGGCCGCGACCTGGTGCGGCCACCCAGACTGCTGCTCGAAGGCGCAGAGTTGCATGAGGCCACCCTCTGTCTCGACAAGGCGCTTGCAACGCAGCCAGCCTTGCAGGTGTGAGGCGACGCCGGTGCCAAGCGATTCCATTTTCAGGCCTCTTGCGGGCGACGGTATCGAGAGCCTGCGCCCGGTCCTGATGGGAACCCGCCACATGGCCGTGGCGGGACACTACGGCGCGGCGCATGCCGCCTTCGCCGTTCTCGAAGGCGGCGGGAACGCCGTCGACGCGGGCGTTGCCGCGGGAATCGCGCTGGGCGTGCTGCAGAGCGACCTGGTGAATGTTGCCGGCGTGGCGCCGATCATGATCTATCTCGCGGACAGGCGCGAGGTGCTGACCATCAGCGGACTCGGCACGTGGCCGCGCGCCGTGACGCCCGATCTGTTCCTCAAGCAGCACGGCGGCAAGATTCCGGACGGCTTGTTGCGCACCGTGGTTCCGGCGGCCCCTGATGCGTGGATCACCGCACTTGCGAAATTCGGCACGATGAGCTTCGGCGACTGTGCCAGGTCGGCGATCCGGTTCGCAAGCGAAGGCTTCCCGATGTACGGGCTCATGGCCGACATGATCGCCATGCACGCCGCCGATTACATGCGCTGGCCATCGAGTGCCGCAGTTTATCTGCCTGATGGCCGGCCACCGCGCCGCGGTGAAATTTTCGTCCAGGCCGACCTCGGCCGCACATTGCAGTACATGGCGGATCAGGAGAAGGCGGCAAGCAGCAGAAGCCGCTCGGCCGGGCTCAAAGCCGCGCGCGATGCGTTCTATCGCGGCGATATCGCACGGGCCATCGTTTCTTATCACCGGGCGAACGGCGGCCTTCTGACCGACCACGATCTGGAAGGCTTCAGCGTCGCCATCGAGCCGCCGGTGACGTCGCGATTCGCCGGGATCGACGTCTATGCGTGCGGCGCGTGGTGCCAGGGCCCGGTGCTGCCCCAGATGCTTAACGTGCTGGCCGGCATCGACCTCAAGGAGATGGGTCACAATTCTCTCGACTACGTGCACGTGGTGACCGAAGCGATCAAGCTCGTCTTCGCCGACCGCGAACGTTACTACGGCGACCCGCGCTTCGTGAGCGTGCCGATCGCAACACTGCTTTCCGATTCCTACGCGCAAAGTCGCCGTGCCATGCTGCGGCTCGATCGCGCGTGGCCGGAAATGCCGCCGCATGGCAACATTCCCGGGTTGGCGGTCCATCACGGTCCTGCGCCGACCGCGCATTGTGCCGCTGTCGGAGCGCACGACACCTCGTACGTCGCCGTGGTGGACAGACACGGCAACGTGTTCTCGGCCACGCCCAGCGATCCGTCCTACGACACCCCGGTGATCCCCGGCACGGGACTATGTCCGTCGTCGCGCGGATCGCAGAATTGGGCGGATCCGTCGCATGCCTCCTCGGTCGCACCGGGCAAGCGGCCACGCCTGACGCCCAGCCCGGCTCTTGCGATCCTCCCCGATGGCAGCCCGATGCCGATGGGCACTCCGGGCGGCGACGTGCAGGCGCAGGCAATGTTGCAGGTGTTTCTGAACATGACGGTGTTCGACATGAACCCGCAGCAGGCGGTGGAAGCGCCCCGCTTCGCGTCTTACAGCTTCCCCGACTCCTTCGAGCCCCACAGCTACGCGCCGGGCATATTGCACGTGGAAAGCCGCGTGCCGCTGACCGTGCGCGAGGGCCTCGCGGCGCGCGGCCACAAGATCGCGGACTGGCCCGAGTTCGTGTGGCGCGCCGGTGCCGTGTGCGTCCTGCGCGCCGGACCGCGCGACCGGGGTCATCTCGGCCGGCGCCGACCCGCAGACGGCCGTGCTACGCGGTGGGCTGGTAGGGCGCGGGGGGCGCGGGAATCCGACGGAGTTGCTCCGGCAGCAATCCCTGCGGCCTGTACCGCAGCATCACGATCAGCAGCGCTGCGATCAGAAACTCCCGCAGCGCGGCTCCCTGAACGGCGCTCAAGCCCGGCACCCAGGGAATGATGAAGCGAGTGGATTCGAGCAGGAAGACCACGGCGAAGGCGCCGACGACGGCGCCCCGATTGTTCCCCAGGCCGCCGGCCAGCAATGCCAGTTTGATGTAAAGGGTCAGCAAGGGCACGAAGATATCCGGTGCGATGTACGACGTGTAATGCGCGTACAGCGCCCCCGCCAGGCCCAGCGCGCCCGCGGCGAAGGCAAATGCCTTGACCTTGAACATCACCACGTGCTTGCCCGCGACGGCCACCACCTGCTCGTCGTCGCGAATCGCGCGCAACACCCGCCCGAACGGCGACGCGCGCAAGCGCTCGGCGAGCACGTAGGCTGCCGCCACGATCGTCGCGGCGACGCCCAGGTACAGCAGGTTGAACGCCTCGGGCGAGAGGATTCCTCGATAGGGTCCGGGAATGCCGGAGATTCCGTCCGTGCCGTTGGTCAGCCAGATCGTGTTGCTGGCGACGATGCGGATGGTCTCGGCGAAACCCAGTGTCACGATCGCAAGATAGTCGCCGCGCAGCCGCGCCGTGACCAGGGCGACCAGCACCCCGACCACTGCGGTTACCAGCGCGGCCGCAGCCATGCCTGCGGCGATGGGGAGTCCCAGCTTCAAGGTCAGCAGGGCGGTGACGTAGGCGCCGACGGCGAAAAATCCGGCCAGCCCCAGATTGACCATGCCGGCCATGCCCCAGATGACGTTGACGCCTAGGGCCATCAGCGCGTAGATGCACGCCGATACGGCCATCGCGATGAGGTAATTTTCCATCAGTACGGCCGTTGACCCAGGATGCCGCGCGGCCGCAGCGTCAGCACGAGAAGGATCGCCACGAAGCCTACGGCGCTGCGATAGTCGGGTGACAGGAATAGAAGGCACAGCTCTTCGCCGATGCCCACGGTCAGTGCGCCGACCACGGCGCCCGGAATGCTGCCCAGCCCGCCGACGACCGCCGCCGCGAACACGGAGAGGATGGAACGGAATCCCGTCAGCGGATCGATTGTCGTATCAAGGCCGATCAGCATCCCGCCCAGGCCGGCGAGCCCCATACCCACGAAATTCACCAGCCGGGCGACCATGTCCGCATCGATGCCCTTGATGCTGGCCAGCATCGGGTTGTCGGCCACTGCGCGCATCGCCTTGCCGGTGCGGGTGAAGGCCAGGAAGCAGAACAAGGCGCCCATGGCGGCCGCCGAGATGGCAAGGTTCTGTACCTGTTGCGGGCCGACGCGAATCGGCCCGATGCGCCAGTCGCGCTCGATCGGCAAGGCGTAGCCGCGCAACTCGTTGCCGAAACCGAAGCGCACGATGTTCTCGAGCGCGATGGTGAGCGCGATCGAAGCGATGGCGGTCGTGATGAATCCCGCCGGCCGGAATGACTTCAGCACGACCTCGTCGGTCACCACGCCGACGGCGCCGGCGGCGATGAACGCCACGATGACCGAAGGCAGGATCGGCAGGCCAAGTTTGACGTTGGCGACGTAGCCGGCGAACGCGCCGATCGTCGCGTGCGAGGCCACGGCGAAGTTCGGGAAGCGAAGCACCGCATAGATCGCAGTCAGACCGATGGCCGGCACTGCCAGGATGGTGCCGGCCATGACGCCGTTGACGACGAGCTGCGCGACGTCGGCGACGAACGGCGCCATCGGGGATCAGGCGACCTTCAACAGCGCGAACTTGCCGGCGGCGACCTTGTTGTAACGAAACTTGCAGTCGAGGATGTCGCCGATGTCGGTGAAATCGCAGGGACCGCTCGCACCTTCGTAGTTGATCTCCTTGCCTTGCGAGAGCAGCTTCAGGCCTTCCACGGCACTGTAGACCTTGGTCCCGGTGCCCTGCGAGATCTTGCGCACGTTGTCGCGTATGCCCGTCCCGGTGGCCACCTGGGCCTTGGCGATCGAAAGCGCGACCAGGCTCGCCCAATCGGTCGCCTGGGTCTCGTAGGAATCGGGCTCGGCGATGCCAAGTCGCGCTCTTGCCAGATCGTAGGCGGACGAGCCGATGTCAGCCGATGGCTGTACCGTGATGACGCCTTCGGTCACCTCCACCGGCAGCGACTCCAGCACTTTGCTTGTGACCGCATAGGATTGGGCGAAGCGCATCCCGGCGTAGCCCGCGCGATAGAGGTCGCGCAGCAGGATGGTGACGTCCGGCGCGTAGCCGTTGAGGTAGATCAGATCCGGCTGGGTCTTCAGCGCCTGGTCGACCTCGGATCGATAGGTGGTCTTGTCCTTGTCGTAGATCAGCGTGCCCACCATGGCCGATCCCTTGAGCTTCAGCACCTCGGTAGCGCGCTCCTGCGTCGGACGCGCAAACGGCGCCTGGATCGACATCATGAAGCAGCGCTTCACACCGAGCGCCGCGATGAATTCCGCGTGCTTCGCCGCCTGCAGATAGTTGTTTGGTTGGGTGCGGATCAGATAACCCTGGTGCGGCAGCTTGGTGATGGAATCCGCGCCCGAGACGGTGGTCAGGAACGTCCTGCTCTCCCAGCACAACGGTGCCACCGCGGTGGTGACGGCCGACGCCCAGGTCCCCATGATCGCCGGCACCTTGGTGACATCGATCAGCTTGCGTGCGGCGCGCACGGCGGCCTCGGGATTTGTTTCGCCGTCCTCGACCACCAGCTCGACCTTGCGCCCGAGCAATCCGCCTGCCGCGTTGACCTCATCGATCACCGCCTTCATCGCCTTGAGCATGCGCGGCCCGTCGAATCCGCCGGCCCCCGTCAACGGCGTCAGCACGCCGAGTTGCATGGGCGCGCCCTGGCCGCGCGCTATCGCAGGCGCCAGGCCGGCGACGGCCAAGGCGCCGGCAAGCTTCACGAAGTTGCGTCTGGATGATGTCATCCGATGATCGATCGTCATTTGGTATTCCTTTCGCTCGTATCGTTGCGCGTGACTGGAGCGGTAACTCAACCGCCCAAAAAGATGCGTCTTATATCCGGGTCGCCGGCCAGCGTGGCCGCGGGCCCGTCGCGGTGGTTTTGTCCGTCGACCAGAATGTACGCCCGATTGGCGATGGTCAAGGCCTCGCGGGCATTCTGCTCAACCATCGCGATCGACACGCCCGCACGGTTGATCGCCATGATGTTCTCGAACAGAAGTTCGGCGGCAAGCGGCGATAGCCCGGCCGATGGCTCGTCCAACAGCAGCACTTTCGGCTCGACCATCAAGGCCATCGCCATGGCCAGCATCTGGCGCTCGCCGCCGGACAGCGCCCGCGCCGCCACGCGACGGCGCGTGCCAAGGATGGGAAACCGCTCGAACACGGTGTCGATCTTGCGCCGGCTGCCAGCGGCGTCGATATACCCCCCCATCTCCAGATTCTCGCGCACCGACAGGGTGGGAAAGATGTTTTGTTCCTGCGGCACATAAGCCACGCCGAGCCGGCTGATATCGCGCGGTGCGCGGCCGCCGATGGGCTCGCCGTTCATGCAGATGCTCCCGCGGCCTGGCTTGAGCAGCCCGGCGATGGACTTCAGCAGTGTCGATTTTCCGGCCCCGTTCGGCCCGATGACGCTGACGATCTCTCCGCTGTTCACGGAGAAGGCGACGCCCTTCAGCACTTCGTCGGTGGCGCTGTAGCCGACGACCAGGCCTTCGACCGTCAGCAGGCTCATCGCCGGCGTCCCATGTAGGATTCCTGTACCGCCTCATTGCGCGAGAGCGCGGCGAAGCTTCCCTCGGCCAGATTTCTTCCCTCGGCCAAAACCACGACGTGATCGCAGAGTTGCGCGATCGTGTCCATGTGATGTTCGATCAGCAGCACGGTGACACCATCCTCGACCAGCGCGCGCAGGTGGGCGGCGATCTCGCGCGCGAGCGACGGGTTGACGCCCGCGACCGGCTCATCGAGAAGGATCAGCGCAGGCCGCGCCATCAGGACGCGGCCTATCTCCAGCAGCTTTTTCTGGCCTCCCGACAGGCTGGACGCAGGATCGTTCAGCACGCGCGCGAGGTTCAGGCGCTGTGCGATCTTGTAGGCGGCCTCGATGAGCTGGGACTCGCGGTGCATCGCGCGCCGTGTGCGCAGCAGCGCTTCCGATGCACGCTCGCCGGGCTGGGCGTCGCCATAGAGCAATAGATTCTCGTACACGCTGAGGCGCGGAAAGCCGCGCGCGATCTGGAACGTGCGGATGAGCCCGGCGGATGCGATGCGGTCGGGCCGCCATCCGGTGATATCGCGCCCGTCGAAGTGTACGGTGCCCGAGTCGGGAGGGACGACGCCAGAAATGCAGTTGAACAGCGTAGTCTTGCCGGCGCCATTCGGGCCGATCAGGCCCGTGATCCGGTGCGCCTCGACGCGCAGGTCGACTCCGCCGAGCGCGCGGACGCCGTAGAAACTGCGCGTCAAGGCGCGCACCTCGAGCAGCGAATGCGACACGCGGGCCCGGTCAGTGAGCCAGCAGCGCCGGCACCAGAAGCGGGGCGATGGCCAGGCCGGCGGCGGCGTCCTGGTCGTTGAACCAGCCAGCTTCGTGCGACACGTTAATCGTCCCCAAACGCCGCCCGCGATAGCCGATCGGGATGTTCATGATCGACCCGATGCCGAGACTGAAAATAAGCGCGTAATCGTCGAAGGCTTCGCGCACTTCCTCTGGCGTGCGGGCGAAGAACACCTCACCCTGGTCGAGGACTGCCCGGCTCCAGGGCGTACCGCGCTTCGCCTTGCGCCCGCCCACCGGATACGCCGCGGGGTTGCTGCTGTATATCCGCTCCACTTCGGCAGCCGCTTCGTGCACCCGCATGACGGTGAACAGGCGGTGGCCAACGACCTTCTGCATCAACAGATCGACCGCCGCCCAAAGCTCGGGCGGTTCGTGGGTGGATGCCGACAGAGCCGCGAGCGTGGCCAGGTCGGCAACGGTCAACACGCGGGCTCGATCATGCATCGCTGGTTCCAGTTATCGCCGCCGACGGCGCGGGCGAGCGGCGGCGGCTCGTATGCCGGCTCTGCCTTCCATCAGGCGCTAGGCTGCTTCCGCCGGCCAGCATACAATAAGAATCCTCGCGGTCAATCGATCAACTCGAGGTAGAGGAGAAAATCATGCGCAGAAGACAAGTGCTCAAGGCTACCGGTGCGGCACTGGCGGCGCCACTTCTGGCGCAACTCGCGCGTCCGCTGGATGCGTTGGCGAAGACCGAGCAGGTGGTCATCATGACCTGGGGCGGCCTGTGGGGTGACGCCATGCGCGACAATGTCGACGCGGCATACCAGAAGGCTACCGGCATCAAGGTCTTGCAGGATCGAAGCTCGAGCCCGGTGGAGCGGATCACCAAGTTGAAGGTGAATCTGAACAATCAGACTGTCGATCTGGTCCAGCTTGCCGACGGCCTCGTGCCGCTCGCGATCAAGCAGGGCGTGCTCGAGAAGCTCAACCGCGAATCGCCGCGCATGCCGAATGTGCGCAACATGATTCCCGCGTTCTGGAACGACTACTGGGTGCCGGAGATCTTTTCGGTTGCCGGCATCATCTACAACACCAAGGAGGTAAAGAATCCTCCGACATCGTGGGCGGATTTGTGGCGGCCTGAATTCAAGGGTCGCATCGTGCTCCCCGAAATTTCGCATTCCATCGGCTCGTACATCATCCCCATCGGTGCGTTGGCGCAGGGCAAGGCCCCGATGGACGAAGAAGCCGGGTTCGCGATGCTGAAGAAGATCGCCGATCTGCGGCCGATCTGGGCCAAGGACACCGATACGATGATGAACTCGATGCGCACCGAAGACGCGGTGATCGGCATCCTCTACAAGTCGCAGACCTATACCGTCAAGGGCTGGAATGCTCCGGTCGAGTGGGTGTATCCGAAGGAGGGCGGAATCGCGTACACCTCGGGCACCGCGATTGCAAAGAACTCGAAAAATCTCGAGGCCGCCGAAGAGTACCTTAACGTCACCATGGACCCGGACGTGCAGCCCTTCGCCGCCAAGATCTACAATTACGGCGGCACCAACAAGGACACGCTCGCGCGCCTCTCGCCGGAAATGCAGGAACGCGTGAAGTTTCCGCAGGACCAGATCGACCGGCTGGTCAAGCTCGACCTCGAGTATATGGGCGATCATCGCGCAGCCTGGGTCGAGCACTGGAACCGCGTCGTCTCCGGCTAGGGCCTAGTTGATGCAGGGCGCGCACGGCGAGGTCAAGCCCTATCACCTGGGTTGGCGCGCCAACGGCGATAGTCTCGACGTCGCACTGGCGGTCAACCGTGCGCTTGCGGCGGACGCTCGCGCGTGGCGGCTGCGCGCAGACGTAGACCAGGCTGACGCGGGCGATTACATTGTCGAGCTGACCGCAAAGCAGCATGCCGCCGTCGCCGGGCTTGGCCTGGAGTCCGCCGTGTGGGACCACCGGCTTCCGGCGGAGGCGCAACTGCTGAGTGCGCCCGCGGTGCTGCTCTTCGCCGGCACGGCCTCTCGCTTTCCCTATTACGCTTACTACGCCTTGTGTCTGCTGCGCCTCGGTGTCGCCTACACCCCGTGCGACGGCGCGACCTTGTCCGCCGGCGCGCTGGACCACGCCAATCTGCTGATCCTGCCCGGAGGGTTCTCTACCTGGGGCATCGACAATGCCGAGGGGACGCGCGGTGCCGATGCGCGCGTGCGCAGTTTCCTGGCGGACGGCGGCGCTGCGATCGGTTCCTGTGGCGGCGCGTTCTACCTGTCCGCAGGGCGACCGAGCTGGACCGGGACCGCGCAGGCCAAGCCGCTCTACACGCATGAGTATCTGCAGAGCGGCGTCGGCGTGATTGCGGTGGCGATGCAGGCCGGGCCGCTGGCGCTCGGCTGTCCGCCGACCATGGAAGTGCCGTATTACCACGGGCCGATATACGATCTGCTCGGGCCGGGCATCGAGATCGCGGCGACGTTCCGCGAGCTGACGCTGCCTGGTGGCCTTGCAATCGACAATCCGCTCGACCATGAGAGGTTCCAGCGCGATATGGCCGGCAAGCCCGCGATCCTGCTGGTCTCGGGCAAGCGGGGCCGCGCGGTGCTGTTCTCACCGCACCCGGAAATGGGCGACCTGATCCGCAAATATATGGCGCTGGACGGTTACGTGCGGCATTACCTGCCTATCCGAGGCTTCGGCACGATGCGCGACACGTTAAGGCACTACCGCATCGCCGACTCCCCCAGCTTCCGCCTGGTGCAGAACGCCATCGACGAGCTGATGACGACGGCGCCGAAGAAGAACACTTCCGCGCCCGCGCCGGCGTCCGCATCGGGAACCGACCGCGACGAATAGCGGCGACCTTGTCGCCCTGTGCCGGCGTCAGGGAGAGGCGCTGCCGGATTTCGCCGCCGGCGAGGAGGGCGACCTGCTTCGCGATGTCGCCGCCCGCGTTTGCGCCCGCATCGAGCCAGTGGCGGCGCGGGTCACCTGGGCGATGCAGCACGTCGACCTTCTTGCAAGCGTTCGGCCGTCGTGGCGGCATCTGACGGCGACGATGGCCGAGCATTTCGCCGCTTCGCCGGGCGCGGTGCCCGCGCGTTCGCCGGCGCAACAGCTTATGGAAATGGAGCTATCCGTTGCCTTGACCGAGTCGTGGACGCGCGTGGCACAACTGGATCTGGCGATGGCGGGGCAGGTGTGACCGGGCGCGACGCCGATGTCCGGCTGGACAAGGTGCGCAAGAGCTTCGGCACCGTGGTGGCCGTCAACGACGTCACCCTGGACATCGAGCGCGGGACGATATTTTCACTGCTGGGGCCGTCCGGATGCGGCAAGACGACGACGCTGCGGCTGATCGGCGGCTTCGAGCAGCCGAGCGCGGGAGAGGTCTATATCCGTGGCCGGCGCGTGACGGCAATCCCGCCTTATCGTCGCGATTTCAGCATGGTGTTTCAGAGTTACGCGCTATTCCCGCATTTGAATGTGGCGGAGAACGTGGCGTTCGGACTGCGCATGCGTCGCGTGCCGCGCGGCGAGCGCGGCACGGCAGTCAACCAGGCGCTCGATCTGGTGAAGCTCGGTGCGCTGGCGGACCGCTATCCCCGCCAGTTGTCGGGTGGACAGCAGCAGCGGGTGGCGCTGGCCCGGGCGATCGTGGTCAAGCCGGCCGTGCTCCTCCTCGACGAACCGCTTGGCGCGTTGGACAAGATGTTGCGCGAGGAGATGCAAGTCGAATTGCGCGAATTGCAGCAGCGCCTCGGCATCACCGCGGTGTTCGTGACTCACGATCAGGAGGAGGCGTTGACCCTGTCGGATCGCGTGGCCGTGATGCGCAGTGGCGTGATCGAGCAGATCGGCGCGCCGCGCGAAATCTATGATCGGCCGCGGAGCGAATTCGTGGCGGGATTTCTCGGCGCCAGCAATTTCCTCAACGGAACGGTGGTGTCGCGCGATGGCGGGGTCGTGCTGGTGGAAACGGCGGGCGGGCGCGTCAGCGTCGTAGCTGACTCGGTTGCTGTAGGTGCCAAGGTGCGCCTGGCCGTGCGACCCGAGTGCGTGCGAATGACTCCCTCCTCTGGCGAAGGCCTGTCGGCACGAGTGCGCGACATCGTCTATCGCGGATCGGTGACTCACTTTTACATGGATAGCGTCGGAGGGCCGTTGCTGTCGTACAGCCAGAACGCCGCGGTGGGCGCCTGGTCGATCGGTGACGATGTGCGCTGTGTCTGGGACGCTGGACGCGGGGTGGTGGTAACCCCCGAGTCGGCATGAAGGGCGCATGGGCGTGGGCCCTGCTGTCGCCGCCTCTGGCGGTGGTGTTGATGTTCTTCGTCGGCCCGCTTCTTTATCTTTTCAATATCAGTCTCCACGCAACTTCGGCGAGCGAACTGTATGGTGACGCATTTACTCTGCAGAATTACGGCGCGATCCTGGGTGACTCGTTCTATCTCGGAATCATCCGGCGCACCCTCGGCACAGCCGCTGTGATCCTCGCCTTGTGCCTGCTCATCGGTTACCCGGTCGCATACTTCGTCGCCCGGCTGCCCGCGCGCCGCCGAATGATCGTTCTGTTGATGCTGCTGTTTCCGCTCATGGTCAGCAACGTCGTTCGCGCTTACGGCTGGGTCGCCATCCTGGGGAGACGCGGCGTGATCAACACGGCCTTGCACGATCTGCACCTGATCGATGCGCCGCTCGATCTGCTCTACAACACGAATGCGGTGGTGCTGGGATTGATGACCATCCTTCTGCCTTATATGGTGATCTCGATCGCCAATACGCTGTCGGGCCTGGACAAGCGGTACGAAGAGGCGGCGCAGGCGCTGGGTGCCGGTCCGATCCGTACCTTCCTGCACGTCACCCTGCCGCTGTCCACGCCCGGCGTCGCATCGGGCATGTTGCTGGTCTTTCTGTTGACGCTCAGCGCCTACGTCACGATCACCTTGTTGGGCGGCCCGCGATCGAAGCTCCTGGTCAGCATGATTTACGACAGCGTGGTGGCCTTCCAATGGCCGCGTGCGGCGGCGATTGCGTTCATACTTCTGACCATCGCTCTGGCGCTGACCGGAGTCATCCTGGCCGTGCTTCGGCCGAGACGTGTGCAGGGGATCGGGCGATGAATGCGGCACTCTCCCTGGGGCGCGTGTTGCGCGGCAGCGCGACCATCGTGGCTTTCCCGTTGATCATCGCACCGATCCTGATCGTCGTCGTCGCGGCGTTTTCGCCGACCGACTATTTTCAATTTCCGCCAACGGGATTGTCGTTGCGCTGGTTTGTCGAGTTCTTCCACCGCGACAACATGCGCAACGCATTCGTGTTGAGCATGCAGCTGGCGCTATTCTCGGCCACGATGGCGACCGTTCTCGGCACGATGGGAGCCCTGTTCCTGGCGCGACGCCGCGGCGTCATGGCAAGCCTGCTGCAATCGCTGTTCATTGCCCCGCTGGTATTCCCGACGATTATCCTCGGTTTGGCGCTGCTGCTGCTGTACAAGAGTATCGGGATGCCGGTGTTCTCCGGCCTGCTGCTGGCGCATTGCGTGCTGGGCATGCCCTACTGCTTCCGCACCGTGCTGGCCAGTGTGCAGGCGCTCGATCCGTCGCTCGAAGAGGCGGGCCAGAGCCTCGGTGCCGGGCCGATCAGTGCGCTCTTTCGAATCACTCTGCCGTTGATCTGGCAGGGGGTCCTGTCGGGCTGGCTGTTCGCCTTCATCGTGTCGTTCGGCGAATTGAACACGGCACTGTTCCTGAGCGGGCCGGGATTGACCACGCTGCCGATCGAGATCTTCAGTTACCTGCAGTTCCAGGGGAGCCAACTCGTGATCGCCGCCGCATCTACCTTGCAGATTGCGCTGATCGTGTTGATGGTCGCAGCGATCGAGCGCATCGTCGGCATGGGCCGCATCATCCGTGCGCGCTGACGCTCTCGCGGCGGCCAGGTAGGATCCTGCCGCTTCAACTTAAAGAGGATGCTCCATGGGTAGTCCAGTTGCAGGAAACGCCGCCGGCAATCCGGAGGGGGTTGTGCTGGTCGAGCTGCAAGACGCGATGGCCATCGTCACGATCAATCGACCGGACAAACTCAACGCGCTGAATGCCGCGGTCTTCGCCGCTCTTCACGACATTCTCGATGCATTGGAAAAGGAGGATGCCGTCAAGGTGTTGATCTTCACCGGCCAGGGCGAAAAGGCGTTTGTCGCCGGGGCCGACATCGAGCAGTTGGCGAAGATGGACACGGTCGACGCTTTCGAGCAGATGAATTCCGGTCATCGCTTGTTCCTGCGCATCTGCGAATTTCCGAAACCGACCATCGCGATGGTCAACGGCTATGCCCTGGGGGGCGGGTTCGAGCTTGCGCTTTCCTGCGACATGCTGGTTGCCTCCGAGAGCGCCGTTTTCGGTTTTCCGGAAATCAATCTCGACACCTTGCCAGGCTGGGGCGGGACCCAGCTGGCGCCAAGAAAAATGGGCTCGAACCGTGCGAAGGAAATGGTGCTGACCGGCAACCGCTATTCAGCGGCCGATTGCCGTGAATTCGGGTTTATCAACCGTCTGGTGCCGGCGCAGCAGCTCCGTACAGCAGCCGTCGAGCTCGCCGCGTCGCTCGCGAGCAAGAATTCCTTTGCGCTCAGAATGGCCAAAAGCGCGTTGCAGCAAGGTGACGGGCTTGATCTTTCGGCAGGGATGCGATATGAAACATTGGCTTATACGGCGAATTTCAGCGTCCCGCATGCCAAGGCAGGACTCAATGCGTTTCTCAATCGGAGAAAAGACCGTTCGGCCAGATAAGCGTTGGCAGTTGGGGCGGCAAGAGCGATCCGATTTTGGCGAGTAGCAGCAAGGACACGCCGAGCGCATTTCCACGCGCGGTTCATGCACGAATCGATCGCGACGCAGCAGGCGTTGAAATCGGCGGCACGACGCGCGGTGCTTGGAAGACCAAACCCGATGGAACTTCGGTGGGACCCATGATGGCGTGGCGGAGCTACCGTACCGTGTTCGGCGAACGGCAGCGTTTCATGCTGATGCTGATTGCCCCGGCGGTCACGCTGCTGATCCTGTTTCAGGCGGTGCCGATATTCATCGGGGGCGGGGCAAGCTTCAGAGACTGGATGCTGTACAACCCGAAAAAGACCTGGGTTGGGCTGTCGCACTACATCAGTGTGCTGACGGATTCGGAGTTTCTGAAGATCGTACTCCCGAACACCTTCCTGTTCATGTTCGCCAGCGTGACGATCTCGCTCGCGGTAGGGCTGGCGCTGGCCATCGCCTTGAACCGTCCTTTTCGCGGCCAGAAACTGGTGCAGACCGTCCTGTTGCTGCCGCTGATGATCGCGCCGGTGATCGCGGCCATCATGATTCGCTGGATATTCAACGATCAGTTTGGCGCCGTGAACGCGCTGCTCGAGGCGCTGGGCGGCACGGGCCAGCCGTGGCTGGTGCAGCGCTGGTCGGCTTTTTCGATCATCGTGCTGACCGACTGCTGGCTCTGGATACCGTGGTTTACGCTGTTGCTGGTGGCCGGCCTGCAAAGCCTTCCGAAAGAGCCGTTCGAGGCCGCGGCGATCGACGGCACCAGCCGCTGGCGCGTATTCGTTCACCTGACGCTGCCGATGCTGCGCCCGGTGATCATCGTTTGCGTGGTGATTCGCGCGATCGACGCGTTTCGCACCTTCGACATCGTCTGGGCGTTGACCGGCGGGGGACCGGCGCGCCAGACCGAGTTGTTCAGCATCTACGCGTACGAACAGGCTTTCGTGTTCCTCAACTTTGGCCGTGGCTCGGCGGCGGCGATCCTGGGCGCGCTGATCATCCTGGTCGTCGGCCTGGTGCTCTATCGCGTCCTCGACCGGGTCAGAAAGGTGTCGCATTGAACGGCGCGCGACACGGGTTTTTTGATTCGCTGGCGCCGGGCGGGCGCCGGGCTTTTTTCGGGCTGGCGCTCGCGGCCGTGTGCTTCCTGTTCGCGTTTCCGGTCCTGTGGTTGCTGTTGACGTCGCTGCGGCCGCAGTCGGGTGTTTACTACGTTTACAAAGGGCTGGATTTCACCCTCGACAGCTATCTGGAGGTGCTGCACACCCCGCGCCTGGTTCAGGCGTTCATCAATAGCGGGGTGATCGCCACGTTGGCCACCGTGTGCTCGCTGCTGGTGACGGTTTCCAGCGGCTACATGCTGTCGCGCTTCCGCGGCCCGATTTCGACCACCTGGTTCGGCGTGATATACGCCATGCGCTGCGTACCGTATGTTACCTGGGTGTTGCCGCTGTATTTTGTCGAGCAGAGCTATGGAGTGTACGATACCTACGTCGGCCTGCTGTTGCCGCACATCGCGGTGCACATCTGCTTTTTTTCGTGGCTGATGAAGGGCTTCTTCGACGGCATCGACGCCTCGATGGAATCGGCGGCGCTGATCGACGGGTGCACGCGCTGGGGGGCGTTTTACCGGGTGGCCTTGCCATCGGCAGTTCCGGCAATAACGGCGTTGGCGATATTGTGCTGGCTGTTCACCTGGAACGAGTTCTTGTTCGCGTTGATTCTGACGGGCCAGAATACGCCGGTCATCACGGTGGTGATGGCGCAATTCGTATCGGAATTGGGCATGCAGTGGAATTTGATGGCGGCCACGTCCATGTTGGCGCTGGTGCCGGCATTCCTGCTGACGTTGTTCGGGCAAAAGTACGTGGTCCGCGGATTGAAGATTTAAATGCAGTGGCCGGCCCGGGCGGCTGCCCGGCCGGCGCTGTCTTTAAACGTGGCAGTAGACGAATGTTCATGTAACAGCGTGGA
Source organism: uncultured beta proteobacterium (assembly GCA_963713125.1). Lineage (GTDB taxonomy): Bacteria > Pseudomonadota > Gammaproteobacteria > Burkholderiales > Casimicrobiaceae > PALSA-1003. The sequence goes on from CAVQKL010000001.1 coordinate 73,592, forward strand.
GGAGAGACATGAAGCTAACGAGACAATGGGTAGTGTCGGGGATCGCGGGTCTTGCGCTGCTCGCAGGCGGCATGGGCACGGCGATGGCGCAGCAGAAGGAATTGCGCGTTGCCTATCAGCCGAACCCGCTGCAGGAGGCGTCGATCGACATGATGGTGAAATGGGGCAACGCCAACAATGTCAAGATCACCAAGGTTCCGAATTCCTATGGCGTCTATGTCGAGAAAATGACGGCCTCGTTGACGTCGGGCTCGGACCAGTACGACGTCATCTGGCACAACGACGACTGGGGCCAGCTTTGGGCGTACCTGCTCGAGCCGCTGGACGACGTGGCCGGCCTGAAGTATGCCGACAAGTGGAGCACCGATCCGATCATCTTCAACAACAAGGAAGGCAAGACAACGGTGGTGCCGATGGGCGAGACGCTCGGCGCCCTTTTCTATCGCACCGACCTGGTCAAGGAAAGCGAATTGCCCAAGACCTGGGCCCAACTGGTCGCCATGAGCAAGAAGTTGCAGGGCGAGGGGAAGGTCAAGTTCGGCTTCGTGGGCGGAATGAGCAAGGATGCCGACTGGAACTCGACTCTCTGGACCGTGTGGAACAACGACTGCGACGTCATGAAGCCGTTCTTCACCCGGGACAATGCGGTGCTCGCCAAGAGCGGGTGGGAGAGCGGCCTGAACGAGCCGTGCATGCGGCAGGTCGCCGAATTCTGGTCCGATGCGCTCAACAAGGACAAGATCAGCCCGAGCGGCATGCCCGCCTACGGCCGTAACGAGGCGAATGCCGTGTTCTCGGTGGGCGACGCGGCCTTCACGGTTGCGGATACGACGTACTGGAACGATTTCAACGATCCGGCCAAGTCCAAGGTCGCCGGAAAGGTGGGCCTGGCCAAGTTTCCGCTCGGGCCGATGGGCAAGAAGGTAGAGAACTGGGATGAAATCTGGGGTTGGGCCATTCCAAAGGCCATTCCGGCCGACCGCAAGGCGCTGGCAAAGAAAATGTTGTCGGCAATAATGTCCGATGAGGAAGGCCAGATTGCCCTCTGGAAGAAAACCGGCGCACCTCCGCCGAATGTAGAGTTGTGGCCCAAGATCGCCAAGACCGATCCATTCATGCGAAAACTGCAGGAGTACTATCTCGACACTCCGCATATAACGCACTCGGCCTACTATTTCGCGAACTGGACCGCCGTGCACAAAGCCTATAACGATGCGATGACCACTGCGATCACCGGCGCGCGGGCCGACATCCCGAAGGCATTGGCCGAAGGCGCCGTGAACATCCATAACGCCGCAAAATAAAAGCGTAGACGTCACATTCGCGCCGGGAGAAATCCCGGCGCGTCTTTTCACGGTCAGAGCGCCCCAATGACGCAATTGGTCCTCAGCAAGGTGAACAAGCACTACGGCAGCATGCAGCACGCCGTCAAGGATATCGACCTGACGATTGGGGACCGGGAATTCATCGCCATGGTCGGGCCGTCGGGCTGCGGCAAATCCACGACCCTGCGCATGATCGCGGGCCTGGAAGAGATCAGCAGTGGTGAAATACGGATCGGGGACCGGGTGGTCAACAGCCTGCCTCCCCGCGATCGCGATGTGGCGATGGTGTTCCAGAACTATGCGTTGTATCAGCACATGACGGTGTACGACAATCTGGCGTTCGGCCTGCGCAACAAGAAAGTGCCGAAGGCCGAAATCAAGGCCGCGATCGATCGGGCCGCCGCCATCCTCGGGCTGGGCGAGCTGATGGAGCGCAAGCCGCGACAGCTATCCGGCGGCCAGCAACAGCGCGTCGCTCTGGGCCGCTGTATCGTCCGTAACCCCAAGGTATTCTTGTTTGACGAGCCGCTGTCGAATCTGGATGCGAAATTGCGCACCCAGATGCGCCTGGAAATTAAGCGGCTGCGCCTACGGGTTCCAACGACGTCCGTATTCGTCACGCACGATCAGATCGAGGCGATGACGCTGGGCGATCGGGTCGTGGTCATGAAGGACGGCTGCATTCAGCAATGCGGCACGCCGTTGCAGGTGTACGGCGAGCCAGCCAACAAGTTCGTGGCCGGCTTTATCGGCGCGCCGTCGATGAATTTCCTGCAGGTGACGCTTCAAGGCCAGGGAGATGATCTGTTTGCATCGACCTCGCGTTTGCGCGCGCGCGTGGCAACGAAGCACAAGGCGGCGCTGGCTCCCTGGAAGGACCGCACGGTGATTCTGGGAGTGCGCCCCGAGCATTTGCAGGTCAATGCCAGTCAGGCCGAATCGCTGGGCAGCGTGGTGGTCGAGGTGATCGACCAGCTGGGCTCGGAGATTGTTCTGGAAACCCGTGTCGGCGAATCGGTCCTGACCGTGGGCGGCGTTGATCCGCAGTCGACGCTGAAGCCCGGGGACACCATAGCCTTGTCTGCGCCCGGTGAGCAACTGCACTATTTCGATCCCGAAAGTGAACGGGCGATTCGGTGATCGCGCTGGCTGAACCGCTCCAATCGGGTGCCTTGCCCTGTGCCCCGCCGAAGCCAAGCGTGGGCATGCATTTAGTGTGAACAGGCCCTTGTGGTGAATCACAAGTTCGTTGCATTGTTGACCGTTACGAAATAAAGCAAAGGGTATCGTCTCCTAATCGTCGTTCCCGCGTAAGCGGGAACGACGACAAGAAACATGTCGCGAATTTCTGACTCAGCACACTAGATGTCGGCAGCCTTCACCACGCCTGTCAGGACCTGCAACGATTCGAACAGGAAATAGGATCCGAAGATGAGCTCGGCATTGAACGCTGCGTCGTGCGGACGCGAGTCGGGGCGCTTGTTGAAACATCCGCCCACAAGCATGCCGCGTGGCCTGGCGTCTCCGGCGGAGGTTGGAGTCAAGTAGCCTTCGACGACAGCCTGCACGGTCCGCTCGGCCGCATCGCGATAGCGCGAGCGTCGATCGGCGTCCGGCGCCAGCGCGGCGAGCTTGAGAAGCGCGGCGCCCACGATCGCGGTCGCGGCGGTATCGCGCTCCGTATCGGGAATCGCCGGATCGTCGAAATCCCAGAAGGCCACCCGATCGCCCGGCACCCGGGAAAGCCACCAGTCGGCCGCCGCCATGCCCTGATCCAACCAGCGTGCCTCATCGGGCCAGCGTGCGAAAGCCATCACGGAATAGAGCATGCCCCAGGCCTGTGCCCGGCCCCACACGCTGGTTTCGCTCACGCCCTTGTGGGTGAAATGGCGCAGCACATCGCCGTTGCGGCTGTCCAGCTCGCTCGACTGGATAATCGAACCGTCGTGGCGGCAATGGATGTCGAGCACGCGCGTGGTGTGACATATGGCGCAGTCGCGATAGGAATCGTCACCCGTCTGCCCCGCCGCCCAGAACAAAAGCGGCGACGCCTGCAACGAGTCGATGCTGCTGAACGCCTTGCCGGTCCCTCCTGCCTCCTCGGCGTCTTTTCCGAGCGGGATCAGCCCGAGACGCGGATCGAACTGGCGACGTAGCGAGTCCGCGGCCTCCAGCGCGACCGTCGTTCCCGTTCTGTCGGCGCAGAGGATTCCACCCAACGCCGCACCGCAGTAGAAACCAAAGCCCTTGAACGCGGTTTCCAGCGTTGCACGTGGCCGCAGACGCAGGCACCAGGTGCGAGCGAGTTCGCGATACCTCTCGTCACCAGTCATCGCGTGCGCGAGCCACAGCATTCCGGGCCACGCACCGCCGGTCCAGTCGCCGTCCGGCGTCGTCGTCCATGTGCCGGTGCGCCCGTCCGCCCAATGCGGGAAAGCGTCATGCACAGCGGCCGCGGTCTGATCCACCCGGTGGAGCATGTCCACCGCAGCCCCGCGCCACTCGCCGCGCTTCATTTCGGTCATTGATTACCACGGTCGGACGGCACCTCACCGACCGACGCCCCTGCGTCTTCACCGCGGGGGAGCCATTTCAACAGATGCTCGCCCACTGCCACAACAGTCGAACGGTCGTTGGTCACCTCGATCGAAGCGCGTGTTCTCTTCCGCGCAACATCTGCCTCGACCAGCTTGTAGCTGACGAACACCGTGTCACCGAAGAATACCGGGGCCAGAAACCGGATCCGGTCGTATCCGAGCGACACCGGCGTCCCGTCGAATCCTCTCGCCAGAGCCACATCGATCATCCGCGTCGAGGCTGTGGACATGAAGCCGATCAAAAGGGCTCCATGCGCGACCCGTTGTCCATATCGCGACGTGCGCATGAACGCGGCGCTGACGTGATTGCCGGAAAAGTCGCCGGTGATGCCCGCGAAAAGATAAACATCGGTTTCGCCGACGGTTTTCTCGAAGGTGACGCTCTCTCCGACCTGGACAGGAATGGACTGCATCGGGATTCCTCAATCGGGTGCAACAAGCGCGACACCTGCGTCGCGCAATTCGTCGATTTCGGCCGCGCTGAATTGCAATTCCCTGAGCACGGCCTCCGTCTGCGCTCCCAGCCGCTGCGGCGGCAGCCGGACGCCAGGCGCCGCACCGTCGTAGTAGACCGGGTGATTGACCAGCGTGACCGGGGTGCCGCTGTCACCCGCGACCGTCATGAAACTCTTCAGATGCCTGACTTGAGGGTCCGCGACGACGGCGGCGTAGTCGTTCACCGGCGAATGCCAGACATCCTTCTTCTGAAACGCCGAAACCCAATGGGCGGTAACTCTGCTGACCAGATATCGGGCAAGCAGGTTCGAAACGCGCTCCTGCTCGGAAAATGCCTGGTCGGCCGCAATACGGTCCGCCTGGGGCACCTCCAGGATGTCGTAAATGACGTCCAGCGAGCCGAGCGATATGGCTATATGGCCGTCCGCCGTAGGGTAAATGCCGTAGGGAGGCGAGAAGTACCAGCCGGCGACATGGCCGGGCTGACTTACGTCCGTCGGTCGCCCACCGTTGAGGTAACAGGTAAGTGATTCCTGCTGCAGGCTCAGGGCGGCCGACAACAGGTTTACGTCGACCCGGCATCCGTCGCCATTGCGCTCGCGCCGCAACAGCGCGGCCAGGATGCCCATTGCATAGAGCGCGGCGCCATGATGATCCACGACCGATACGCCGACCGCTCGCGGGCCGTCGCCGCGCCTGCCGGTGATGGCGGCAAGACCCGACATCGCCTGGATGATCAGATCCTGTCCCGGCCGGTCGACATAAGGTCCGTCCGCGCCGAATCCTGAGCCCGCCGCATAGACGATGTCCGGCTTGATCGCCTTGGCTGCGTCGTAGCCCAGCCCGAGCTTTTCCATCACACCGGGGCGAAAATTCTCCGCCACCACGTCGGCAGTGGCGATGAGCTTCCTCACGATCGCGATGCCGCGGGGGTCCTTCAGATTCAGCGCGACGCTGCGCTTGTTCCTGCTGCCCAGCAGATGAAGCATCGTATGGCCATCGATGGTCAGGCTGTCGACGCCGCCCCACTTGCGTTGAAACGCGCCTTCGATAGGCTCGACCGCTATGACGTCGGCGCCGAGATCGCCCAGATACTGAACCCCGAGCGGTCCCATCAAAAAGTGATTGAAGCTGACGACTCGAATGCCTTTCAGGCCGTCCATGAATGGGTCTCCCGTGTCAAGACAAACGAGTGGGCAGCCTGATTGCGGGTGATTGCATCGACGGTCGCCAACAGCTTGCCGGCGAATGCCTCTAGAATGAAAAAGCGCTCGACGACGCAGGGCGGAATCGCCCTGCGTGCAGCAGCTTGCAGAGGACCTCGGCAAAGTAGAAATCCCCGAACATCGTTGCGCTGTCGACGCCTTCGTTGTGTGGCTTCGAATAACAGCCGTGCTTGAGCAAGCCGCGGTGACTGTCTTCACGCGCAAGATAATCCGCGCACAGCGATCGTACCATCCATGCGCACTTGCGGCGATACTCCGCCGCAAGGTCTTTGTCCGGATGCAGCTCGCTCAAGTCGAACAGCGCCGACGCCGCGATGGCGGCAGCGGCGGAGTCCCTGGGAGTGCCGGTCGATTTCGGCGCGTCAAAATCCCACGGCGGCACGGGATCATCGCCAAGGCGCTTGACGTAATACGCCGCCAGCTTGTCCGCGAGGTCAAGGTATTCGATCTTCCTCGTCTCGCGAGCCGATTGCGCATATCCGTACATGGCCCATGTCTGGCCTCTCGACCATGCGGAATCATCCGAAAAGCCTTGAAACGTATAACCCCTGACGCGGCGGCCCGTGCGCTCGTCGTATTCGACGGCGTGAAAGGTCGAGCAGTCGGCCCGCACGAATCCCCGCTTTGTGAACGCAGCGTGCGCATCGGCGGCGAGCCGGAAGCTCGCGTCACCGCTGAAATTCGATGCCCAGAAGAGCAACGGTAAATTCGCCATGGTGTCGATCGCCGAGCTCCGCCGGCCGCGCGAATCCGAGATCGGTCCCCACGAAGAAATGTAGGCGCCGAGCGGTGTCGTGACCAGCCTTTCGCGCAGGCGACGGGCGGCCTGCAACGCGACGTCGGCGAACCATTGCTCCTGCGTGATGAAGAAGGCGGGGATCGCGCTGCTGTCGAAAATGAACCCGATGTCGTGCGTATTCGGATCCTCTGCTCGCTGTGCCACCAGGCGCGACCGCTCTTTCGCCCACAGCAGGAAGCGCGCATCGCCGGTGTGGACGTGTGCGGCGAGGTGCAGGCCGACCAGGAAGCCGCAGTGCCAGTTGCCATGGCTCCATGTCTCGCCGCGGTATCCGGCGGACTCCGACGCCGGCGCGGTCAGCCAGTGCCCGTCGGAAGCGGTAACGACCGGAAATTCGAGGCCAAGAACCTTTTCGTCTTCGACAAGCTTTTTCGCGAGCAAATCCAGCGCCTCGATGCTCAAGCGGTCGAGTTCCCTGTCGAGAAAAGCCGGGTTGTCTTTTGACACCGCGTCCTCCGCGGGCGCTGAAAAATGCTCGATTGCCCGCCGGACTAGGGCCTGTGAACAGGCCCTACAGCCCCGGCATCGAAAAGCCGAGAGCCTGCAGCGATGCGACCAGTTGTTCGCGTTGCTGGACGCTCAGCTTCACCAGCGGAGGACGGACCGCGGCGAACCCGTTATCGCCGGAGTAGTGCAGGACGGCTGCCTTGAGGGCGGGAATCATCGGCAATTTCTGGAATGCGTTGCGCACCGCGTCGAGAGCCTTCTGCTGCGCATCGGCGTCGGCCTGCCGCCAGCTACGATACAACTGCGCGATCGGCGCCGGGTTGACGTTGCCGGTGGCGGTGATGCAGCCGGCGCCTCCGCCGCGCAGTGTCGCCAGCAGGAAGCTTTCGCTGCCGGCAAAGACGTCGAAGCCGCGCGGCTGAAAGCGCTCCAGCATCGCCTGTGTGTTGCTCCAGTCGCCGGAACTGTCCTTGATGCCGGCGATGACGTCCGGATAGGCGTCGAGCAGGCGCTCGATCAGCGCAAGACTGATCGGCACCTGCGATACCTGGGGGATGTGGTACAGGTAAATCCGCAGGCGGCTGTCGGCGACACGCTGGATCACTTCCGCGTAGCTTGCGAACAGGCCGTCGTCGGACGCTCCTTTGTAGTAGAACGGCGGCAGCATCAGCACGCCACCGGCGCGGTGCCGCACCGCACAGCGCGTCAGCTCGACGGTGTCGGTCAGCGCGCAGCAGCCGGTGCCCGGCATCATGCGTGCCGCAGGCAGGCCGGCCTCGACGAGCGCGTCGAGCAATCCGATTTTCTCGCCGACCGACATCGAGTTGCCCTCGGAATTGGTGCCGAACACGGCCAGGCCGACGTCGTGGCTCAGCAGCCACCGGCAGTGCCTCACCAGTCGGGATGCATCCGGGCCCAGATCCGTCGCGAAAGGCGTTATCACGGGTGAAAATACGCCGCGCAGGCGATTCGACTGTTCCAATGTTGTCTCCTGTTGATCAAGCCTGGGTGTCGAGCCCGTGTGCCCCGGCCGGATTTGGCGACGATCTCCACCATCGTTGCCGAGCTGATCGACGACAATGAAAGCGTGCCGGGCGTCGTCGATCGTTGCAAAACCGGACCGGCGGGGCGGAGTGCAGGAGCCTCCGCGTGCGAATGCGGGCGCCGCGCATGCCGCGCCATCCGTATCGGCGCGGGCTGCCAGCGACCGCGATCGCGAAGGAGGCCTGAAATACGCTCCGTCCCAGCACCGGAAAAGTCGACAATGCTACCATTCCCGGCGGTCCTTCGGAGTGCGAAGCGCGCTTCGTAGGCACGGAGTTGCGATAACGGAAGGCGAATCGGGGCTGGCGGCAGATCGCGTCGCAGCGACATCGCGAGCCACGCAGCACGAGGCGGACGGGTCCGCCACCCTGGTGGATTCCTATGGCCAAACGACCGCACATGGACTGCTATGCGATCGGCGACACCGCCGATTTTGCCAAGACCGTTTCCGAATACGACGTGTACGGGTTCGCCGGCATTGTCGGTGACTTCTACGGTGTGCATGTCAACGAGGAATACGCCAGGACAACGCGCTTCGGCAAGCGTATCGCGCAGGGCGCGCTGTCGGTGGGCTTCCTCGCCACCGTCATGGGCAGCATGGCCGCCAAGGCGCCCAATCCGGGCGCGGTGTCGTATCGGTACGATGTCACATTCCTCGGCCCCGTGTACATCGGCGACACGGTCACGGCGCGGCTCACGCTGGTCGAGAAGGACGAGGACCGCAACATCTGCGTGTTCGATGCCGCGGTGACGACGCAGGCGGGCGTGGTCGTCGCGAGCGGACGCACGTACCTGAAGGTGTTGTAGTGCCGGCGATGCGAACGAGCCATTGAGGAGATTGACCAATGCCGTTCTGGACGACCGAACAGCACGAGATGATCCGCGCCTCGGTCCGCCGCTTCGCCGAAAACGAGATCGCGCCGGTGGCCGAGGCGCTATGGGAGGAGCAGGCGTTTCCCTACGCGTTCTGGAAAAAGGCAGGCGAGCTCGGCTTCACCGGCCTGCCGTACCCCGAAACCCGGGGCGGTGGCGGTGGCGACTGGGTGTCGTTCGCCATCGTGCTGGAAGAGCTCGCACGCGTCGATTGCGCAGTGGCCAACGCGGTGATGGCGAACTCCTCGGTCGCGAGCCTGCTCGACAATTTCGGCACCGATGCGCAGCGCGACCGCTATCTGCGCCCAATTCTCGACGGCCGCCAGATCGGCTCGATCGCGCTGTCGGAGCCGAACGCGGGCTCGGATGCGGCGAACATCGACACGCGCGCCGAGCTCGTCGACGGCCAGTGGGTGATCAACGGCGCGAAGACCTTCATCAGCAACTCGGGCACCGATGTCAGCGGCCCGGTCGTGCTGGCGGCGGTCACCGGACGCAAGCCCGACGGGCGCAAGGAAATCTCCAATTTCGTCGTGCCGGCCGGGACGCCGGGCTTCGGCTGCGGGCGCAAGTTGAACAAGATCGGCTGGCGAGCCTCGAGCACGTACGAGCTCTTTTTCCAGGATTGCCGGGTCCCTGCCGATCACCTGCTCGGGCAGCGCGGCGCCGGGTTGCGGCAGACCCTCTCGACGATCAGCACCGGCCGCATCCTGATCGGCGCGATGGGTCTCGGCATATTGCAGGGGTCGCTCGACCGCTCGGTCGCGTACATGAAGCAGCGGCACGCATTCGGCAAGCCGCTCGCTGAATTCCAGGCGCTGCAGTTCAAGCTCGCCGACATGGCGGTCCACGCGCAAGCGGCGCGCCTGATGCTCTACGACGCCGCCGCGCGCAAGGATGCCGGCAGGCCGTTCGACCAGCAGTCGTCGATGGCGAAGCTCTTCGCGACCGAGCAGGCGATGGCCGCGGCGCACCAGGCGATCCAGATCCACGGCGGGTACGGCATCATGAGCGAGTTCGCGGTTTCGCGCGCGTTTGGCGACGCCAAGGTGCTGGAGATCGTCGAGGGCACCTCCGAAATCCAGCGCATGATCATTTCCCGCGCGCTGCTCGCGTAGCGACTCGGAGGTGTTGCAATGCTGGTGGCGTGATCGGCGCGTGGATAAAGCGCCATCAACCCAAGGCATCGCATGGCGCCCGATAGGTGCAGCGCGCGCGGCGAAACTCTAGCGTGAACAGGCCCTACGTCAACGTCGGTTCGCACCCACTTGCACACGGCCTGCTTCGATCCGCACCGGATAGGTCGAGACATCCTCGTAGGCAGGGGGAGCCAGGACCTCGCCGGTCCTGATCGAAAAGCGCGCGCCGTGGCGAGGGCACACGATCACGTCGCCTTCCACCGCGCCGCCGGTGAGGATACCGCCATCGTGCGTGCAGACGTCTTCGATGGCGTAGAAGTCGCCGTCGAGATTGAAGACGGCGATCATCGTTCCCGCCACCTCGACGGTGCGCCACGTTCCCGGAGCGAAGTCGGTTTCCGGCGCGACGTCGATCCAGTCGGACATTGTCGGTCCTTACAGCAGTCCCAGCTGCAGCCTGGCCGCCTCGGAAAGCTTTTCCCTGGTCCACGGCGGGTCCCAGACCAGATCGACGCGTACCTCGGTCACCCCCGGCACTTCGTAGAGCCTGGATTCGACCGTTCCGGGGAAAGTCGCGGCGACCGGGCAAGCCGGCGCCGTGAGCGTCATGCGGATCTCGACCTTGCCCGCGGCATCGATGTCGAGACCATAGATGAGCCCCAGGTCGTAGATATTGATCGGAATCTCCGGGTCGAAAATCGTCCGCAGCGCGGCGATGACGTTGGACTCGACCTGCTCGGCCGCAAGCGGCTTGCCTGCTGCCTCGGTAAAGGTTGCCTGCGATTCGTCGCTCATTGCCGTCTACTCCGTCGATATCGGCTGCCGTTGATCTTTCAGCGCGGCGCGCAGCGTGTGCCACGCCAGGGTCGCGCACTTGACGCGCACCGGGAACTCGCGCACGCCGGCGAACACCTCGAGCTTGCCGAGCGCCGGGTGCGGTGCCGCGTCGGTGGCCGGTGACCATCTGATGGAACTGCTCGAAGACGCGCTCGGCTTCGGCGATCTTCTTGCCCTTCAGAGCCTCGGTCATCAGCGAGGCGGAGGCCGTCGAGATCGCGCAGCCGGCGCCCTCGAAGGCCACGTCCCTGATGATGTCCGTCCTCGACTTCAGGTAGACGGTGACCTGGTCGCCGCACAGCGGGTTGTAGCCCTCGGCCGTGCGGTTCGCGTCCCGGCAGGCCACCGAAGTTCCGCGGCTGCGGTGTGGTCGAGGATGACGCTCCTGGTAGAGCTCGCGCAGGTCGCCGGTCATCGAAAGATCTCCCGCACCTGATGGATGCCCGGCGACCAGCGCATCGATGTCTGCGCGCGTGTTGTAGAGCGCGAACGAGGCGCGCGCGGTGCCGGCGACGCCGAAGCGCTCCATCACCGGCTGCGCGCAGTGGTGGCCGGCGCGGACCGCGACGCCCTCGTGGTCGAGGATCGTGCCGATGTCGTGCGGGTGCACGCCGTCGAGCACGAACGACAGGATGCTCGCCTTCTCGCGCGCCGTGCCGATGAGGCGCAGGCCCGGGATCGCGCGCCAGCCGCTCCGTGGCGTAGGCCAGCAGCTCGTGCTCGTGGGCGGCGATGGCGTCGAGGCCGATCGCCGTCGACGTAGTCGATCGCGGCGCCCAGCCCGATGGCGCCGGCGATGTGCGGCGTGCCGGCCTCGAACTTGTAGGGCAGCTCGTTGTAGGTCGGTCTTCTCGAAGGTGACCGAGCGGATCATGTCGCCGCCGCCCTGGTAGGGCGGCATCGCTTCGAGCAGCGCCGCCTTGCCGTAGAGCACGCCGATGCCGGTCGGGCCGAACAGCTTGTGGCCGGAGAAGGCGTAGAAATCGCAGTCGAGCGCCTGCACGTCGACCGGCAGGTGCGGCACCGCCTGGGCGCCGTCGACCAGCACCGGCACGCCGTGCGCGTGCGCCAGCTCGATGATGCGCGCGACCGGGTTGATGCGTGCCGAGCGCGTTGGAGACGTGCGTCGACGGCGACCAGCCGCGTGCGCGGGCCGAGCAGCCTCTCGTAGCTCGTCGAGCGCGAGCTCGCCGGCGTCGTTGATCGGCACGACGCTGCAGCATCGCGCCGCGTTTGCTCGCAGACGATCTGCCAGGGCACGATGTTCGAGTGGTGCTCCATCGCGGTGATGACGACCTCGTCGCCGCGCCTGAGCATCGGCGCGCCCGAAGCTCTGCGCGACCAGGTTGATGGCCTCGGTGGTGCCGCGGACGAAGATGATCTCCTCGCGCTCGCGCGGCGTTGAGGAAGCGCTGCACCTTGCTCGCGCGCCGCCTCGTAGGCGTCGGTCGCGCGCTCGCTCAGCGCGTGCACGCCGCGGTGGACGTTGGCGTTGTCGTGGCGTCGTAGTACGCGGTCATCGGCGTCGATCACCGCCTGCGGCTTCTGGGTGGTGGCGGCGTTGTCGAGGTAGACCAGCGGCTTGCCGTGGACCGCTGCGCGCAGGATCGGGAAATCCGGCGCGCACGCGCTCGACGTCGAAGGCGTTGCGCGGCGCGGCATGCGTCGAGCATGTCGCGTTCGATCGTCATGCGGCTGGCTCATCGCGGTCGCCCTGCGGCAGCCGCGCGAGCAGCAGCTTCTCGAGCCGCGCGCGCAACGGCGCGACGTCGAATGCGCTCGATCACGTCGCTGGCGAAGGCGTAGGTCAGCAGGCCGCCGCGCCGTCGGCCTCGCCGATGCCGCGCGAGCGCAGGTAGAAGATCGCGTCGTCGTCGAGCTGGCCGACGGTCGCGCCGTGGCGTGCACTTCACGTCGTCGGCGTAGATCTCGAGCTGCGGCTTGGTGTCGATCTCGCGCGTCGTCGCGAGAGCAGCAGGTTCTTGTTGTCTGCTGCGCGTCGGTCTTCTGCGCGTCGCGGCTGCACGATCGACCTTGCCGTTGAAGACGCCGCGCGACGCGCCGTCGAGGACGCCCTTGTAGAACTCGCGGCTCGTGCCGTGCGGCTGGCGTGGTCGATCGCGGTGTGGTTGTCGACGTGCTGCCGGCCGCCGACCAGGTAGAGGCCGTCGAGCGTGCATCGCAGCGCTTCGGCCGTCGAGCACGCGTCGTCGATGTCGTTGCGCGCCAGCGCGCCGCCGAGCGCGATCGAGTGCGAGACGAAGCGGCTGTCGCGGCTCTGCGCGGCATGGACGTCGCCGATGTGGAACGCCTGCGGCTCTCGCTGCTGCAGCTTGTAGTGCGTCGATCGCGGCGCCGTCGCGCCGACGACGATCTCGGTGACGGCGTTGGTGCAGTAGGCGGTCGCTCGCCGACCGGCGTAGTTCTCGACCACGGTCGCCGCGGCTGCCGGCTTCCGGCGACGATCAGCGTTGCGCGGATGGTCGACCGCGCGCCGTCGCGCCGGTCGCGACAGAACAGCAGGTGGATCGGCTGCTCGACGCGCCGCGCCGCGCGCCAGATGCAGATGAACGCGCCGTCGCGCATGAACGCGGTGTTGAGCGCGGCGAAGCGATCGCGCTGGTCGTCGACGCATGCGGCCGAGCAGCGGCTCGAGCGCGTCCGGATGCGCGGTCGCAGCGCATCGCGCGAGGCTGCCGAGCGTCGACGCCCGCCGGCAGAGCGCCGATCGACGAGAGCTCGGCGCGAAGCGGCCGTTGACGAACACCAGCGATGGCCGGCCAGGCCGCCGAAGCGAGCGGCGTCGACCTCGCGCTGCCGACGGCGCCGGTCGGCGTGCCGGGCAGGCGCGAACGGGCGCTTTGCGAGCGCGGCGACGTTGCGTGTATTTCCAGTCCTCGTCGCGCGGCGTCGGAAAGCCGAGCTGCGCGAAGCGTGCCAGCGCCGCGCTGGCGCGCGCGTGCAGCCAGCGGCAGCCGGGCGCCCGGCAGCGTCGGCGCGACGCGGGCGAAGTCGGCGACGATAGCGATCGGTGGCTTCGGTGCGTCATCGGGCGCGCGTGTCACGGTGCCGGCGAGCCGCTCGCTGCGCCTGTCGGCTTCGAGCCAGTCGTAGCCCTGCTGCTTCGAGCTCGAGCGCCAGCTCCTTGCCGCCCGACTTGACGATGCGGCCCTCGGCCAGCACGTGCACGAAGTCGGGCACGATGTAGTCGAGCAGGCGCTGGTAGTGGGTGACCACGATCATCGCGCGCTCCGGGCTGCGCAGCGCGTTGACGCCGTCGGCGACGACGCTGCAGCGCGTCGATGTCGAGGCCGGAGTCGGTCTCGTCGAGGATCGCGAGCTTCGGCTCGAGCACCGCCATCTGGAGGATCTCGTTGCGCTTCTTCTCGCCGCCGGAGAAGCCCTCGTTGACCGGCGCGGTTCAGCAGGCTCGTCGGTCCATGTCGACGAGCTTCATCTTCTCCTTGACCAGCGTCGAGGAAGTCCATCGCGTCGAGCTCGGCTCAGGCCGCGGTGCTTGCGGATCGCGTTGAGCGCCGCCTTGCAGGAAGTAGATGTTGGTGACGCCGGGGATCTCGACCGGGTACTGGAAGGCGAGGAAGACGCCCTCGCGCGCCCGCTCCTCGGGCGCCATCTCGAGCAGGTCCTTGCCCTCGTAGAGCACCTCGCCGCCGGTGACCTCGTAGCCGTCGCGGCCGGCGAGCACGTGGGCGAGCGTGCTCTTGCCCGAGCCGTTCGGGCCCATGATGGCGTGCACCTCGCCGGCGCTCGACGGTCGAGGTCGATGCCGCGCAGGATCTCCTTGTCGTCGACCGTCGACGTGCAGGTTCTTGATTTCAAGCATGTCGTCGCGATCCTTCCTCGATGCGATGCGTCCGCTCAGCCGACGCTGCCTTCGAGGCTCACGCCGAGCAGCTTCTGCGCCTCGACGGCGAACTCCATCGGCAGCTCCCGGAACACCTCCTTGCAGAAGCCGTTGACGATCATCGACACCGCGTCCTCGGCCGAGAGGCCGCGCTGCCTGCAGTAGAAGAGCTGGTCCTCGCCGATCTTCGAGGTCGACGCCTCGTGCTCGACCTGCGCCGAGTCGGGTTCTGCACCTCGATGTACGGGAAGGTGTGCGCGCCGCACTGGTCGCCGAGCAGCAGCGAGTCGCACTGCGAGTAGTTGCGCGCGCCGTCGGCGCCCTTCAGCATCTTCACCAGGCCGCGGTAGGTGTTCTGCCCGTGGCCGGCGGAGATGCCCTTGGAGACGATCGTGCTGCGCGTGTTCTTGCCGATGTGGATCATCTTGGTGCCGGTGTCGGCCTGCTGGTAGTTGTTGGTCAGCGCGACCGAGTAGAACTCGCCGACCGAGTCGTCGCCCTGCAGGATGCAGCTCGGATACTTCCAGGTGATCGCCGAGCCGGTCTCGACCTGGGTCCAGGAGATCTTCGAGTCGCGCGCCGCGGCAGTTGCCGCGCTTGGTGACGAAGTTGTAGATGCCGCCCTTGCCTTCCTTGTCGCCCGGGTACCAGTTCTGCACCGTCGAGTACTTGATCTGCGCGTCGTCGAGCGCGACCAGCTCGACCACCGCGGCGTGCAGCTGGTTCTCGTCGCGCATCGGCGCCGTGCAGCCTTCGAGGTAGCTGACGTAGGCGCCTTCGTCGGCGATGATCAGCGTGCGCTCGAACTGGCCGGTGTTCGGCGGCGTTGATGCGGAAGTAGGTCGACAGCTCCATCGGGCAGCGCACGCCCTTGCGGGATGTAGCAGAACGAGCCGTCGGTGAAGACCGCCGAGTTGAGCGCGGCGAAGAAGTTGTCGGTGTACGGCACGACCGAGCCGAGGTACTTGCTGCACCAGCTCGGGATGCTCGCTGCACCGCCTCGGAGAACGAGCAGAAGATGATGCCCAGCTCGGCCGAGCTTCGCCTTGAACGTGGTGCGCGACCGAGACGCTGTCGAAGACCGCGTCGACGGCGACGCCGGCGAGCCGCTCCTGCTCGTCGCAGCGGGATGCCGAGCTTCTCGTAGGTCGCGCAGCAGCTCGGGATCGACCTCGTCGAGGCTCTTCGGCCCGTGCTTCTTCGACTTCGGCGCCGAGTAGTAGATGATGTCCTGGTAGTCGATCGGCGGATAGCTGCACGTTCGGCCCAGTGCGGCTCGGTCATCGTCAGCCAGTGGCGGTAGGCCTTGAGCCGCCAGTCGAGCATGCACTCGCGGCTCGTTCTTCTTGGCCGAGATAGGCGGATCGACGTCCTCGTTCAGGCCGCGCGGGCACGGCTGTCGGCCTCGATGTCGGTGACGAAGCCGTACTGGTACTGCCGGTTGATCAGTTCATCGAGATTGGTTATCGCAGACGCCATGTTCACTCGTTGTCAAAATTGGGCGGGCATGCCGCATCCGACTTTAGGCGGCCGTTTGCGCCAAGCCGCGCTTGATCACGTTGACCTTGACCGGCTGGCCGATCGGCCGGGTCATTTGCTCCAAGGTCAGCTGCTCCAACGCCAGCAGCACCATCCGGTTGATCTTCTGCCAGTTGCTGCGCACCGTGCAGCAGGATTCCTGAGAGCACAGGCCGGGCACCGCGCTGCATTCGGTCATGCCGATCGGCCCCTCCAGGGCGGCGATGATTTGCGCGACCGAGATCTGGGCCGGGGACCGCGGCAGCCGATATCCCCCGTTCGCCCCGCGCAGCGATACCAGCAGGCCCTCGCGCGCCAGGATCTTCAGAACCTTGCTGACCGTGGGTGCGGCCACGCCTGTCCTGCCGGCGACTTCGGCCGCGCTCTGGATGCGGTGGGGCTCTCGCGCCAGCGTCGTCATGACGACAGTGCCGTAGTCAGCCAGTTTGCTCATTCGCAACATATTGTCCGCCGCTTAATTAGGACTATTTTAGTGCTATTTTGTTCCCGGCGCAACCCCGGTGAACCATCCTCGAGGAAATGACTCCATAGGACTCCATAGCGATCATTTCGCGAAAGGAGCGGATGATGAAAGAGCGCATCGATTATAAGAAGGTGACGCCGGACGCGTACAAGGCCATGCTCGCGGTCGAGACCTGCGTGCGGCGCTGCGGGCTGAAGACTCGCTGCTCGACTGGTGAAGACGCGTCTCGCAGATTAGGGTGTTCACACTAAATGCGTACTCACGTGACCCGTGAAACGCCCGCCATCAAGGCGCGAAGCGCAGCCGTAGCTTGGGCTACGGCGAGCACGCGGCCTCGCCGGGTGCCTTGCCTGTGCCCCGCTTGCGCCAAGCGCGGCATGCATTTAGTGTGAACAGGCCATAATGGGTAGCAGCCGATTGAGACATGTCGTGAACGTCGCCGCGGAGCCATGCCGATGAGCCAGCGAATCACTGCGAGCAATGTCAGGTTGAAGCGGGCATACGAGGCGCCGACCCGTGATGACGGCACCCGGATACTGATCGACCGCTTATGGCCGCGCGGCATCAGGAAGGCGGAGGCCGCGGTGGATCTTTGGACAAAAGACCTCGCGCCCAGCACCGCGCTGAGAAAGTGGTTCGGGCACGATCCCGCGCGCTGGCAGGAGTTTCGCCGGCGCTATGCGGGCGAAATCCACGAGCGCGTCGACCAGTTCGGGCAGTTGCGCGCCCTGGCGCGCAAGGGCCGGATCACGCTCGTCTATTCCGCCCATGACGAATTGCACAACGACGCGGTCGTGCTGAGAGACCTTTTGCTGGGCAGGAAGCCGTAGCTTCGCCAGCACAGCTTGCGTGCGGCGAACGAGCGGCGGCTGCGGCCACCGCCGCCCGGCCGATGCGGTAAACTTCAACCCCGGTCGATCGGTGATCGCGCAGCACGGTCGCCTGCCGCGAATCCATCACCACAAGAGGGAGGAGTGATGAAGCACAGGTTGGGAGTCGTCCTGCGCCTTGCCGCGCTGGCCGCGGTGGCGAGCGGGGCGGTGCTGTTCGCCGGTCTGGCCGCCGCCGCGGGCGAGCGCCTCGCCGCGTTCTACAAGAACCAGGTCGACCCGCATTTCGCACTCGTTCGCGCTGGTGTGGAAGCGGCGGCGAAAGACATGGGCGCCGGCCCGGTGACGCATTACGCACCGACCCGCCCGAACAACCTCGCCGAGCAACTCTCCGAAATCGAGGACGTCACGGTCAAGAAGCCCGACGCCATCCTGTTCATGGCGGTCGATCCGCGCGGCGTGGTGCCGGCGATCGAGAAGGTCAATGCCGCCGGCATTCCGCTGGTCAATTACAACGATCGCGTTCGCGGCGGCAAGTTCGTCAGCTACGTCGCGGCCGACGATTTCAACCTGGGCCTCGACGCCGGCCGCTATCTGCTCAAGGCGCTCGGCGGCAAGGGCAACGTCGTCATCATCGAAGGGCGTCAAGGGCTCGACCACCAGCGACGATCGCGTGCGCGGCTTCCGCAAGGCGCTCGAAGAGAACCCGAGCGTCAAGCTGCTCGCCTCGCAACCCGCCAACTACCAGCGGCTGCAGGCGCTGCAGGTGATGGAAAATCTGATCCAGTCGAATCCGTCGATCGACGGGGTGATGGCCGCGGCCGACGTCATGGCGTTCGGCGCGATCGAGGCGCTCGAGGCGGCGGGCAAGAAAGGCGACCAAGGTCGTCGGCATCGGCGGCGTGCCGGAATCGATCGAAGCCATCAAGGCCGGGACGATTGCTCGCGACCGCGGAATTCAACGGCTACAAGATGGGCTGCCTGGCCACGATGGCGGCGCTGCGGAGCCTGCGCAAGGAACCGGTGCCCGACACCATCGTGATCAAGGGCATCGTGATCGACAAGACCACGACCGGACCGTTCGAGGTTCCGGCGGAAAAACGCACGTGCCCGAAATGGGAGGACTACGCGAAATAGAGCGATCGCGCGGCGCGCGACCGCCAAGCGTCGCGTCCTGGTGATTCGCAGAGGAGGGGCTCGATGGCGGGCAATGACAGCACCGGCGTCGCGCAGCGCATCGCCGCGGTGCATCCGCGGCCGGACCAGGAACGCTACATGCCGTATGCGCCGGCCGTTCGTGTCGCCGGGCCGGCCGACATCCTGTTCATCTCGGGCTCGACCTCGTCGCCGCTCTATCACCGGCATCCGCACGTCGCCGACGAGCATCGCCACCCGATCGACATCGAGTCGCAGACCCGCCGCGCGATGGAAGGCATCAAGCTGGTGCTCGACGACCAGGGGCTGACCTGGCGTCACGTGGTGAAGGTCACCAAGTACCTGACCGACATGCGCGACATGGACGGCATGGTCGAGGTGCTGACCGAGTATTTCGGCGACTGGAAGCCGGCGAGCACGACGATCTGCATCAACTCGCTCTCCACGCCCGGTGCGCGCGTCGAGCTCGACATGATCGCCGTGCGTCCGCTCGGCTGACCGCCGCGGCCTGCCTCCGTGACCCGCGACGAATCCGACGGCGATCCGGATCCGGGCAGCCCGGTCGCCGGTTCCGCTGCTGGCGCTGCGCAACGTCAGCAAGACCTTTCCCGGCGTGCGTGCGCTCGACGACGTGAGCCTCGAGCTGTCACGCCGGCGAGGTCCACATGCTGCTCGGCGAGAACGGCGCCGGCAAGTCGTCGCTGATCAAGGTGCTCTACGGCGCGTACCGGGCCGACGCCGGAACGATCCTCTTCGAGGGAAACCCGGTCGAGATCGCGCGGCCGGCCGATGCGCGGCGGCTCGGCATCGCCGTGATCTTCCAGGAATTCTCGCTCGTTCCCTTCCTCGATCTGGCGCAGAACATCTTTCTCGGACGCGAGCCGCGACGGCCGCTGACCCGCCTGATCGACCACGCCCGCATGCATCGCGAGGCGCGTGCCGTGCTCGACTCGCTGCGGACTCGACTACGATACGCGGGCGCTGGCCGGTGCGATCTCGGCGTCGCGCAGCAGCAGATGGTCGAGATCGCCAAGGCGCTGTCGCAGCGCGCCCGCATCCTGGTCATGGACGAGCCGACCGCGGCGCTGTCCGAGCGCGAGACCGAGGCGCTGTTCGCCGCTGATCCGCCAGCTTCGCGCCTCGGGCGTCGCGATCGTCTACATCTCGCACCGGCTGCAGGAAGTCTTCGAGCTCGGCGACCGGGTGACGGTGCTCCGCGACGGGCGGCAGCGTGGCGACGCTCGTCCGCGAGCGAGGCGACGGCCGACCAGCTGATCGGCATGATGGTCGGACGCGCGGTGGGCGCCGTGTACAAGCGCCGACACTACGGCAGCGCCGGGCAAGGTCGTGCTGGAGGTGCGCGGACTCGACCACCGCGACCGGCGTGCGCGACGTCGACCTCAACGTGCGCGAAGGCGAGATCGTCGGCTTGGCCGGCCTGGTCGGCGCCGGGACGCACCGAGGTCGCGCGCGCGGTCTTCGGCGCCGACGCCGATCGTCGCCGGCGAAGTCCGCATCTTCGGCGAGATCGTCGAAGGCGGCCCGGAGCGGATCGCCGCGCGCGGCGTCGCGCTGATCCCCGAGAACCGCAAGCTCGAAGGCCTGGCGCTCAAGCGCTCGGTTCAGGACAACCTGCTGGTCGCAAGCCTGTGGAAGCTCTTTCCGCGCGGCTGGTATCGCGCGGCGCCGGCGCTAGCGGCATGCGCGCGCGCTGATCGACCGGCTGCGCGTGACCCCGCCCGCGCCGCGGCGGCTGGCCCGCGTGCTCTCGGGCGGCAATCAGCAGAAGGTCGTCATCGGCAAATGGCTGGCCGCGGGTTGCCGGCTTTTCCTGTTCGACGAGCCGACGCGCGGCATCGACATCGGCGCCAAGAGCGAGATCTTCGCGCTGATCGAGGAACTGGTGCGAACGCGGCGCCGCCGTCCTGTTGATCAGCTCCGAGCTCACCGAAATCGTGCACGTCTGCGACCGCGCCTACGTCATGCGCGCCGGCAGGATCGGCGGCGAGCTGGGCCGGGCGCAGCTCTCGGAGGAGAACATCCTCCGGCTGGCGATGCACGGAGCCTGAGCCGATGCCGGTCTCCGGCTTCCTCGCGGTCGGTCGACGCGGCATGCGCGCCCGTTGCCGGCGATTGCTTCCGATCGGATTGCTGCTGGTCGGTGGGCGCGCTTTTCGCCGTGAACGGCTTCGCCTCGGCGCGCAACCTCGCCAATCTCGGCCTGCAGGCGTCGATCCTGCTGATGCTGGCGATGCCGATGACCTTGATCATCATGAGCGAGGGACTCGACCTTTCCGCGGGCGCGGTGCTGAGCCTGTGCAGCGTCGTGATGGCCGAGTCGCTGGCCGGCGGGCACGGCATCGCGAGCGCGCTGGCAGCGTCGATCGCCGTCGGGCTCGCTTTCGGAATCGCCAACGGCGCGATGGTCTCGCTGCTGGCATTGCCTCCGTTCGTCGTCACCCTGGGGACGCTCGGCATCGCCGAAGGGGCTTCGCTCGTATTGACCGAAGGCAACGCGGTGTCGGGACTCGGGCCCGGCATCGCCGACTCTGTACGCGCTGCATCGTCTTCGGCGTGCCGTTCCCGGTCCTGGTCGCGCTCGCGACATGGCTGATCACCTACGTGCTGCTTCATTACACGCGCTTCGGCACCTATGTTTTCGCGATCGGCGGCAATCGCGATGCGCTGGTGCTCGCCGGCGCGCCGGCCTGGGCGTACCACATCGCGATCTACGCGTTTGGCGGCCTGGTGTCGGGCGTCGCGGCGCTGCTGCTGACCGGGCGCATGAACGCCGCGCATCCGACGGTCGCGATCGGCATGGAGTTCGACGCCATCGCCGCGGTCGTGCTCGGCGGCACCTCGTTCGAGCGCGGCGACGGCCGCCTGCTCGGCACGGTGCTGGGCGTGGCCACGATCACCGTATTGCGCAACGCGCTCGACCTTCTCGGCGTCGAGTCGTCGCTGCAGGTCGTATCGATCGGCGTGTTGATCCTGCTGGTGATCGTCATCGACAGTCTGCGCAAGAGTCGGCGCGTGCAAGCGGCATGATGTCGGGCGCACGCCGGAGCGGCGCCTGCGCGGACACTGGCGGCATCGTCTGGCCGGCGACGCCGGTGCGCTCGCGCTGCGGGCGGCGCTGATCGTGCTGATCGGACTCTCGCTCGCGCTGGCCAGCGACGCGTTCCTGTCGACGGCCAACGTGCTCAACGTGCTGCGCCAGGCGAGCCTCATTTTCCTGCTCGCCGCCGGGCTCACCCTGGTGATCGTGTGCGGCGGCTTCGATCTGTCGGTCGCGGCGAACCTGACCCTGTCGGCCTGCCTCGCCGCCGGCGTGATCAAGTCGGGGCTTCCGCCGTGGCTCGGCGTGGTCACTGCGCTCGCGTGCGGCACGGCGGCCGGCGCGTTGAACGGGCTCGCGGTGACGCTGTTGCGCCTGCCGCCGTTCCTCGCGACCTACGCGATGCTGTGGATCCTGCAGGGGCTCGCGTTCCATTACATGGGCGGACAGGAGATCTTCGGCTTTCCGCCGGCGTTTCGCGCGCTGGGCACCGGCTTCCTGTTCGGCGTGCCGGTGCCGGTCTACCTGATGGCCGCGGTGCTGGTCGTCGCGACGGTCGTTCATGCGCTCGACCAATGTCGGACAGGAGATCTATGCGATCGGCGCCAATCCCGAGGCCGCGCGGCTGTCGGGCATTCCGGTGCGCCGCCGGCAGATGCTGGTGTACATGCTGAGCGGATTGATGTCGGGCATCGCCGCAGTCGTCTTCCTGGCCCGGGTCAACGCCGCCGACTCGGGCATGGGCGAGCCGCTGCTGCTGCCGGTGATCGCGGCGGTGCTGATCGGCGGCACCTCGCTGTTCGGCGGCGTCGGCAGCGTGCTGGGCACGGTGCTGGGCGCCGATCATCCTGGCGCTGGTCATCAACGGCATGAACCTGCTCGACATCCGCGCGCAGTGGCAGCCGCTGGTGGTCGGCGTCGTGCTGCTCGCCGCGGTGATGGTCGACCTGGTGGGCCGCGGTCGGCGCGAGCGGATCGGTTAGCGAAACGCCGGCGACCGATGCCCGGTATTCAGGCAAGCCCGTCGCCGACCGGCACGTTCTCCGGCTCGAGCTCGATCCCGGACGCGCGCGCCTGCAGCACGATCAGCTTGGCGAAGTCCTCGTCGTCCAGGCCCAGGCCGATCAGCGTCTGCACCAGGTCGCGCGTGATCGAGGCCAGCGGCATCGGCACGTCGAACTCGCGCGCGGCGTTGAGGCCGAGGTCGAGGTCCTTGCGCAGCAGCGCCGGCGTGAAGGTCACCTTGAAGTCGAGGTTGACCAGCGCCGGCGTCTTGTAGCGCGTGAACGTCGAGCCCATCACGCTCTGGTTGATGAAGTCGAGGAAGGCGTGGCGCGGCACGCCGGCCTTCTGCGCCAGCACCGTGATCTCGGCCAGCGACTGGATCACGACGCCGAGGAACACGTTGTGGCAGATCTTGACGATGCGCGCGAGCTCGCCCTCGCCGACGTAGCTCGCCGCGGGCGCGATCATCCGCAGATACGGCAGCGCGCAGGTCGAACGCCGGCGCGCGGGCCCGAGCAGACGAACGACAGCCGCCCGGCCTTGATCACCTTGGCGTTGCCCGACACCGGCGCCGCGAGCAGCTCGATGCCGCGCGCGGCGAGCAGCGCGCGGAGCTCGGCCGAGCCTTCGAGCGAGATCGACGAGCATTCGACGACGAGCCTGCGTGCGTGGCGTCTGCCGCCAGCGAGAGGCCGCCGGGGCCGGCGATCACCTCGCGCACGTCGTCCCAGGTCGACACCATCACGAACACGATGTCGCAGGCCGCGAGGTCGGAAAGCGCCGTCGGCGATTTTCGCGCCGTGCTTCGGCCAGCGGCTCGGCCTTGGCGCGCGTGCGGTTCCAGACGGTCAGGTCGGCGCCGGCCTTGGCGAGCCGCGCCGCCATCGCGTAGCCCATGCGGCCGATGCCGATCCAGCCGATGCGCAGGTTCGCCGGCATCGCCATCGGCCTTACGCGGCGCCGGCGTCGACGCCGTACGGCATGTCCATCGCGAACAGCCAATGGCCGGCGGGCTGCCGCCGCGCGACTTCGACCGCAGTGCCGCGCATCGTCGTCGGCTTGCCGTCGGGGCCGGTCAGCGCGAGCGTCCACTGGTTGGCCAGCAACGCGACGTCGCCGGCCTGCGCCACCAGCCTGCCCGACGTGGCGATGGTCGGCTTGGCTGCGATGAATCCGGCCAGCGCTTCGCGTATGGCCGCGGCACCGACGACGACGTTGCCCGGCGAGGGCATCAGCGCCGCGCCCGGCTCGTACAACGCCACGAGCGCGTCGATGTCGCCGGCATTGAGCGCTTCCTCGAACATGCGATCGAGCTCGACCGGATTGCCTGTTGCTTTCATTCCTTCTCCTCTCTAGTAGGGGTTGGCGATCGGCAGCTCTTCCGCCGGATACAGCGAAATGATCTTCGGCCCGTCGGGCGTCAGGATCACCTCCTCCTCGATGCGCGCGGCCGAGATGCCGTCGCTCGCCGGGCAATAGGTCTCGACGGCGAACACCATGCCGACCTTGAGCTCGATCGGCTCCTTCAGCGAATTGAGCCGCGAGATCAGCGGCCGCTCGTGCAGGCCGAGGCCGAGGCCGTGGCAGAAGTTGAGGCCGAAGGCTTCCATCTCGCTGGAAAAGCCGATGTCCTCCGCCTTGGGCAGCGCGCGCGCGATCTTGTCGGTCGTCACGCCGGGCTTCAGTGCCGCGATCGCCTTGTCCATCCACTCGCGCGCCTTGCGGTAGGCGGTGCGCTGCGCCGACGTCGCGCGTCCGACGTTGAACGTGCGGTAGTAGCAGGTGCGATAGCCCATGAACGACTGGATGATGTCGAAGAACGCCTGGTCGCCGGGGCGGATCAGCCGGTCGGTGAAGTTGTGCGGATGCGGGCTGCAGCGCTCGCCGGAGATCGAGTTGATCGCCTCGACGCAGTCGGAGCCCATGTCGTAGAGCCGCTCGGTCGCGAGCGCGACGATCTCGCTTTCCCTGACGCCGGGCTTCAGCGCCTCGGCGATGTCCTGGTAGACGCCGTCGACCATCGCCGCGGCCATGTTGAGCAGCGTCAGCTCGTCGATGTTCTTCACCTCGCGCGCCTGCAGCATCGTCTGCTGGCCGTCGCGCACTTCGATGCCCAGCTTCTGCAGCTCGAACAGCATCGGCGGCTCGACCACGTCGAGGCCGAGCGGCATGTCGCCGACGCCTTCGGCATCGAGCAGCGCCTTGATCTCGCGCGCGGCATCGCGGAACAGCGTGATGTCGGCGCCGGTCGCGCCGCGCAAGCCCGAGCAGTCCGGCGCGGCAGTGGTCGTGGTGCAGCCACGGCGCATGCAGGCGATGATGCTTGGCCGCCGAGCCGAAGTCCCAGATGTACGGGTCGCCGTTGCCGGTGAGCAGCGAGTAGCGCGTCAGCTTGTCGCGCGCCCACTCGCCGATCACCGTGCTGGTGGTGTAGCGGATGTTGTGCTGGTCGAAGCACAGCAGCGCGCCGAGCCCCGATCCGGCGCAGCGCCGCGCGCGTGCGCGCGAGCCGGTAGTCGTGCAGCCGGCGGAAGTTGACGCGCTCCTCGAAGTCGACCTGCGTGTGCCCGGGCGCCTGCAGCGGCCGGTCCCAGCGGTGGTGCGGATCGATGTCGTCGGGCCGGACGATCTTCGGGTCGCTGCGTTTTTTCTGAGCCATGCGGTTGCGTGTCCGGTCGTAGTCAGCGGGAGGGAAAGGCCTTGTCGTAGAACGTGAGGTCGACGTACGCGCGACGGGTCGCTCAAGGCCTTGGGCGGCATCGCATATTTGCTGCGCAGCGCCAGCACCGTGCCGATGCCGGCCAGGTTCGGACGCGCGTCGCGGTAGAGCCCCCCGCGCTGCGCCAGCAGCAAGTCGTACGATTGCCGGCGCCAGCGCCGGCGTCATGTCGCGGATGTTGGCGACCAGCAGCGCTTCGACGAGCTCGCGGTTGGCGGGCTGGTAGATCCAATCCACGCCGGCCCGGTATCCCTTCGAGAAACCCGACGACCGCCGCTCTCGTGCGGCTCGCGCCCACGAGCGCCGGACGAATCCGGCCGTGCCCTGGTAGGGCCCGAGCGTTTCCGCGCTGGCCAGAACGCTGGAAACCGCGGTTCTGCGCCAGCAGCTCGAACGGCGTGCGCAGCAGGGTCGCATCGTGCTTGCCGGCGAGGAGCTCCGCATAGCGATTCGACGTGCCGCCGGCGCGCACGTAGTTGACGTCGTTGTCCGTGAGGCCGTTTTTCGCCACCAGCTCGCGCAGCACGAACGCGGCGCCGGTGGTCAGCGCGTCGACCGACAGCGTCTTGCCCTTCGAGCTCGGCGAATGATTTGATGCCCGGCGCGGCCACCACCGACAGGAAGCCGCCGTCGCCACCGAGGATCGCGACAAGGTCGGGCTGGTCGGCGAATTTTGACCTCGCCCTGGCCCTCCTGGTAGGCGATCAGGTTGTCCATCAGCGCCAGCGCGATGTCCTGCCTGCCGTCGAACAGCGACGCGATCAGGAAGCCGGAGCTCGGCGTATAGGTGAGTCTGCACGGCGACGCCGTTCGCCTCGAAAAATCCCTGGCGCTGCGCCGCCCACACCGGCAGATTCCAGCCGCCGTCGAAGCTGATGACGCGAACCGGCGCCAGCGGTCGGGCGGGGGCCTGCGCGCGCGCCGGACCCGCGACCATGCACAGCGCGGCGAGCCATGCACCGACGATGCGAATGTTCATTGGCTCTTTCTCGTCGCAGTGCCCGGCGTTCCGATGCCAGGTGCGGGATTCGGACGATAGCGGGGATCGTCGCCGCGCTCAAGGCCGGCGTCGCGATCGGCGGTCCGGTCCAGTGCGTGAGGTGCGCGGCGTGGTCGGACGGGGGACGGGGCCGGCGGGCACCGCCGGTGTGCCGAGATAGAGGAATCCGACGATCGCGTCGCCTGACATGCAGACCCAACGCCGCCTTGACCGCGTCGTCGTAAGCGGCGTTGCCGGTGCGCCAGAAACCGCCGAACCCGAGCGCGTGCGCCGCCACCAGGATGTTCTGCGCTGCGGCGCCTGCGGCGATGATCTGCTCGACCGCCGGCACGCCCTTGTGCTCGCGCATGCGCGCCGCGACCACGATGATCAGCGGCGCTCGCAGCGGCTTGCCGCGCTCCTTGTCGATCGCGGCCTCGGGCACGTCCGGCTCACGCCTGCGCAGCGCGTCGGCCAGCACGTCGCCGAACGCCTTGCGCGCCTCGCCCTCGACGACGATGAAGCGCCAGGGCCGCAGACTTGCCGTGATCCGGCGCACGCGAGGCCGCGCGCAGCATCAGCGTGAGCGCTGCAGCGTGCGGCGCGGGCTCACTCAAGCCGATCGGGCTCGCCCGCGTGGTCAGGGCCTCGAGCGCGTCCAAGCTTATCGGATCCTCCGGTGGCTGCTTCGACTTCGGGTAGGTCGCATTGCGGGCGGCTGCTCCGGCCTTGCGCGGGACATGTGACGGTAATCACCGCATCATGCATCGCTTTCCAAACGATGGTAGCGCAACGCGACCAGCGAGTCGCCGAGCTTGGTCCCAAGCTTGCCATGACCGCCGCCGTTGCGGCGCCAAAGTTACGGCGCCGCAACGATTGATGTAGCATAGCGGATGGACGGCGAAATCGCGACATCGGAGACTGCCGTCGCGCTGGCCGAACTTGCCCCTGGGAGGGTAGTCTCAGCTTGCAAGGCAGGCTCCGGGCAGGCGCCGCCTCGGTGACAAAAGGAGGAAGTGCCATGGGAAATTTCGATCGTCGAACCTTTCTGAAAATGGCAGGCGCCGCTGGTGCCACCGGCCTGATTCGCGTGCCGGGCGCGATGCCGTTTGCGTACGCGGCAGACGGACCGAATGCCTCGGAGGTCATCGCCGGCAAGAACGCGAAGATGATCGTCCACAACGCGAAGCTGGGTGTGATGGAAACGCCGCTGGACCTGCTGCGCGAGCATCGCCTCACGCCGAAGGACATCCTTTACAACCGCCTGCATTTTCCGGTGGATGGCGCCGGCAAATGGGTGGCAACCACCGCGCCGGTGGACGCGGCGACGCGCACAGGACTGGACCATCCTCGTGTCGGGTCTCGTGCAGCGGCCCAAGACCATCAAGGTCAGCGAACTGCAGGCGATGCAGCAGGTGAAGCGCATGGCGGTCATGCAATGCGCTGGCAACGGGCGTTCGTACTACTGGTCGAAGGCCAAGACGCCCGGTTCGGGATGGAAGCATGGCGGCATGGGCAACCTGGCATGGGAAGGCGTGCCGCTGATGCCGCTGCTGCAGAGCCTGGACTTAAGCGCCGACGAGCGCGTGCGCTATCTCACCGCCAACGGCAAGGATGAGCCGCCGGTGGCCGGCGGCGCGGACCTCATCAAGAGCTACCCGCTGACCGCGCCGCAGCTCGACGACGCCATCCTGGCGCTCACCATGAACGGCGAGCCGATCCCCACGATCCACGGCGGCCCGGTCCGGCTCATCATTCCGGGCTACTACGGCAACATGAACGTCAAATGGCTGACCGATCTGATGCTGATGGACCGCGAGAACCCCAGCGCGCTGATGCAGAAGACGTATCGCATGCCGATGCGCACGGTCGAGCCCGGCAAGTTCACCACCCAGGACCTGACGCAGGAGAACAGCACGCCCACGTACGGGTTTGCCGTCATGAGCGTGGTGTTCGCGCCGCTTGCGGGACAAACGGTCCGGCGCGGCGCCGTCGAACTGAACGGCGTGGCGTGGAACGACGGCGTGGTGCCGCTGACCGAGGTCAGGGTTTCCGTTGACCAGGGCAAATCCTGGATGGCGACCGACGTCGACGCGTCGGACGGTCCGTATGCCTGGCACCATTGGCAAACGCGCGCGCAACTTGATTCGGGTGCGCATGAAGTCTGGGTGCGCGCGATCGACGCCTGGGGCCGCACGCAGCCGATGGACGGGCTGTCGACGTGGAATCCCGGCGGTTGGGACTGGCATGGCGTCGACCGCGTGGGCTTCCAGGTGGCATGAGCGCCAGGCGGACGCCCACAGGGTAGGTCGACCCGCGGGCCCTGCCGAAGCGTAGGCGCTTCATGTCGAACAAGTTCGCTCGACTCGTCGGGGCGGCGCTGCTCGCCGCGAGCGTCGCCGCCTGGGGCGAGAGCATCCATCTGCCCGACGGCCCGGGCGCCAACCTGGTGTACGCCAAATGCCAGACCTGTCACGACCTGCAGTACGTGGTCGACGCGAAGGGGCTGCTGCCCGCGCAATGGCGCGCGGTGATCGCCAGCATGCACGATTACGGCCTCACCGCCACCGAGCAGGAGAACGCGCAACTCCTGCAATACCTGACGACCTACCTGGGTCGCAATGCGCCGCTGGCGCCCGCGTCACCCGGGCAGCAGCCAGCGACGGCGGATGGCCGCGCCGTCTACGAGCAGAACTGCGCGACTTGCCACGGCGCCGAAGGGCGCGGTCAGCCCGGCTACTTCCCACCGCTGGCCGGCAATCCCGACCTGGCGAAGAACAGCGTGTTTCCCGTGCTCGTGGTGCTGCACGGCATCAGCGGCGCCATCGAAGTCGACGGCCATACCTATGAGGGAAGCATGCCGGCGTTCGATCACCTGTCGAATGCCGAGATTGCGGCCGTGCTGAGCTTCGTGCGCGACACCTGGGCCGCCCGGACGCCGGGGCTGCCGGCGGAGTCGATCACGCCGGAGAGCGTGGCCACGCAACGCGAGCGCGCGATGACGCCCGCGGAGGTACACACCTATCGCGCCAAGTCGGTGCGTTGACGCGACGCGATCCGGATCAGCGCGCCCGCAGCAGCAGCGCGGTTCCACACAGCAGGCAGGCCGCGCCGAAGACGATGAATCCGGCTCGGTAGCCGTCGGTCAGCACCGCCAGGAGCGCGAACAGCGGCGGCCCCGACACGACACCGGCGAACGTGATGAAGCCGGATGCCCCGGTGATCGCTCCGGCCTGGCCCGGCGGCGCGTGCCGCGCGACCTGCGAGAGCTGGACGCCGTTCCATCCGATTGCCGTTGCGCCGAAGAATGCGGCGACCGCGAGCAGGGCCGCGTGCGGCCACGCCGCACTGAAGCTTGCCGCGGCGAAAGCGCAGGCGGCAGTGGCGATGCCGATGATGCCGAGCAGACGTCGCGGCGCAATCCGGTGATCGGCGATGGCGCCCCAGGCAACCCGGCCGGCGACGCCGCCGACGTTCGGCGGTCGTCAGCGCCAGCCCCGCGACAATCAGCGGGTAATCCAGCGCCTCGGTCAGGTAAACGACGAGAAAGCTCATCAGGCACATCTGCATGGCCGCGTAGATGAAGCCCACGATCGAAAGTTCGACCAGCGGTGCGGTGCCGCAGCACCGTGCGCAGCGGCGCGATCAGGGCCGTGAACGACAATGGACGCCGGGCGCCGGTGACGTCGAGCCGCCGTCGCGTGGATTGCGCGAGCGCGGCAATCACGACGCCGCAAGCCGCGACGTACAGCAGCGCAGGACGCCATCCCACCTCCAGCGCGAGCGGAGGCAGCGCGGCGCCGGCCAATGCGGCGCCGGCCGGGCACGCCGGTCTGCTTGATCGAGAAGGTAAGCGCCAGCCGACCCGGAGGCGCGGTGCGCGCCAGCAATTCGGACGAGGCCGGCGTGACCGCGCCGTAGCCCAGGCCGATGATCAGCGGCGCGACGGCGAGCATCGCCACCCCGCTCGGAGGCAGCAGCGCAACCAGCGCGATGCCGACGGCGCAGAGCACGACACAGACCTGCGACACCCGGATCGCGCCGCTCCGCGCGATGAAGTGGCCGGAAGCGAGGCTCGCCGTCATCGAGCCGATGTAGAGCAGGCCGACAAAGACGCCGACCAGCTTCGCGGGCACGCCGAAGTCGCGGGCGATCTCCGGCGCCAGCACCGCCGCGGCCGCGCCGGTCAGCGCGGTGAATACCTGAATGGCCAGCGTCGCGGCCAGCGCAATGGTCGCAGTGCGGCCGAGAAGGTGGTGACGCAGGATCGGGTGTTCAAGAATCCGGCACGTGCATTGCGCTGCGGCTGGCAGGCAATTATAGCCGTGACGGACCTGGGCGTCTGGCGCGTCGGCCCGCCTCGGCCGGCGCGGGGCTCGGCGTGCGGCGTCGGACGTGCGCTCGCGCACATCGTTGCATGTTCGTTATGATGCCGAGAATGGAGCCGTCGCGATGACCGATTACGAACTGCTGTTGCGCCCGCTGCTGGCGCTGGTCGCCGGCGGCCTGGTGGGATTGGAGCGCAGCTATCACGGGCGTGCCGCCGGCCTGCGGACCTACGCGCTGGTGTCGTTCGCTTCGGCGCTGCTCGTGGTCGTCGCCGAGCATGGCTCGCAGCGCCGCCGCATGGCGCCGGCGATGCGACGCGGGTGATCCAGGGCATCGTCACCGGCATCGGATTCCTCGGCGCCGGGGTCATCGTCAAGGAAGGCTTCACGGTCCGCGGCTTGACGACTGCGGCATCGATCTGGGTCGTCTCGGCGATCGGCGTCGCGTTCGGCGCCGGGTTCCTGCTGGCCGGCACGGTCGCGGTCGGACTGACGGTCGGCGCCCTGTCGCTGCTGCGCCTGGTCGAGGATCGCCTGCACGTGCAGATGTACGCGCACTGCCGCGTTGCGTTTCGCCGGCAACGAGCTCCAGGACGAGACATGGCTGCGGGCGTTCGTCACGCAACATGGCTTCGCGATCACCGAGCTCGGCTTTCGCCTCGACAGCCGGGCCGACCTGTTCGAGTACAAGATGGTCATGTGGTCGTCCGACCCGGACGCTGCTTCACGGCTCGGACGCGCGCTGCTCGGACAGGAAACCGTCGCCGACTTCACGCTCTCGCCGAGTCGCGATTGACCGGCGCAGCGGGCGAGCCCTTTCGGCCGGGGGTCGACTGGTATCCTGCGCAATGCAGATTCGGATACCCGACCCGGCCTACACCGGATCCGAGCAAACAAGAGCCAACTTCCGGCGGGCGGCAAAGATCGCGCTCGCGATTCGTTGCCCTGCTGTGGCTGATCCAGTTGCTGAACGAGTCGCTGGACCTGGGGCTGGAGCGTTTCGGCGTGCGGCCGCGCGAACCGGCAGGGTTGCCGGGCATATTCCTCGCGCCTTTGCTGCACGGCGGCGTCGCGCACCTGGTCGCGAACTCGCTGCCCCTGCTGGTGGTGGGAACGGCGATGCTGCACCTGTATCCCGATTCGGCGCGACGGGTTCTGCCGGCGGTCTACCTGGGACCGGGGATCGCGGTGTGGCTGTTCGCCCGCGGCGGCGACCATGTAGGCGCCAGCGGATTGATCTACGGCCTGGCGGCCTATGTCTTCGTGGCCGGCGTCATCCGCCGCGACAGGCGCGCGATTGCCGCGTCGCTGCTGGTCTCATTCATCTACGGGTCGCTGGCCTGGGGCGTGCTGCCGATCCGGCCCGGCGTTTCCTGGGAGACCCATCTCGCGGCAGCACTGATCGGCGTCGCGCTGGCGATCGCGCTGCGGCGCCTCGACCTCCCGCCGCGCAAACGCTACGCCTGGGAAGACGAACACGACGTGGACGCTGACGAGCAGGCCCGCCAGGGTGAGTAAAGCCACCGCCTGGCCCGGGCCAAGTCTGCACCAGAGCCGGCTCGCGCGCAGCCTCGGCACGGGCCGCATGGGACGCAGCCCGGCGCGGCGAATTTCTGCGTTGACGCTGGCCGCTGCAATGCCGACTATCGCCTCGCCACGCCGGGCGGCGGCAGACGGCGCGCGCACGGCGACGCCACCACGAACAGAAGGTTGAAAGCGCGCCGCGATGGGCGATCTGCTTCACATTTCGGCGCTTCCCCCAAGCGCTTTCATCCTGCTGATCGGGGCGGCAACGACCGTCGCGGTGTCGGTCCTGGGAAACGCCCTCGGGCTGATGATCGGCATCGCGGTCTGCGTGATGCGGCTTTCGCTTCATCGTGCCGCGCGCATCGCCGCCGCCGCCTATATCAGCTTTTTCCGCGGCGTGCCGCTGCTGGTGCAGCTTCTGATCATCTACTACTTCCTGCCGGTGGTCGGCCTCGAACTGCCGCCGTTTTTCGCGGCGGTGATCGGCCTCGGCGTATGCAGCGCGGCCTATCAGGCCGAAAATCTGCGCGGCGGTTTTCTCATCATCCCGCGCGGCCAGGCAGAAGCCGCGCGGGCAATGGGCTATACGAGCGGACAAGCACGCCGCTACATCCTGGTGCCGCAGGCGTTGCGCGCCGCCGCGCCCGCGCTGATCAACGAAATGATCCTCATCCTCAAGGCTTCGGCCCTTGTCTCGGTGGTGGGCGTCGCCGATCTGACGCGCGAAAGCCAGAACATCGTCGCGCGCGACCTCAACCCGATCAAATGGTACCTGATTGCGGCGCTGATTTACCTCGTCATCAACCTGGTGCTGGCGCGGCTCGGCGCCGCGGTCGAGCGCCGCCTCAATGTCGGCTACGGAGCCGCCACGCTGTGACCTTCGACCTCTCGCTGCTTGTGCAATATGCGCCGCAATTGCTGACGGGCTTTAAGCTCACCGTTTTCGTCTGGCTTGCAGGCTCGTTGCTCGCCGTCGTGCTCGGCTTCGCGCTCGGCTGCGCGTTGTTGAGCAACAACCGCGCCGTCTCGCTGCCGGTGCGCGGCTATGTCGAGTTCTTCCGCGGGACGCCGCTGCTCGTCCAGCTCTTCGTCGCCTATTACGGCGGGCCCAGCATCGGCATCACGCTCGACGCGTTCACCGTCGGCGTGTTCGGCCTCGGCTTCTACGGCGCCGCCTACTTCGCCGAAATCTTCCGGGCCGGCTTTGCCAGCATCCCGCCGGGCCAGATCGACGCCGCGCGCAGTTTCGGCATTCCGCGGTGGGCGCGGATCCTCCGCATTATCGTGCCGCAAATGCTCGTCTTGTCCGTGCCGCCGGGCGTCACGTTGCTTATCATTTTGCTGAAGGACACGGCCATCCTGTCGATCGTGACGGTGCCAGAGCTCACCTTTCAGGTCACCGGGATGACGATCGAAACCTTTGCTTTCGTCGAGCCGTTTGCGGTACTTGCCGCGCTATACTGGGGAATGACCGAACTCGTTGCGTTTCTCGGCCGCCGGGCGGAATACCGGCTCGGCCGCTACCTGCAGTAGGAAAAGGCAGGCCGATGATAGCCGGAAATTCGAGCGACGAACCTGCGCTGCTGAGCGTCTCGAACGTGTCGAAATGGTTCGGCGCGCATCAGGTCCTGGATTCTGTGTCGCTCTCGGTGCGGCGGTCGGAGGTCGTCTGCATCATCGGCCCCTCCGGCTCCGGAAAGAGCACGCTGCTGCGCTGCATGAACTTCCTGGAGGAGTACCAGAGCGGCGAGATTTTCATTCGCGACAAGCTGATCGGCTATGTGACCGGTCCATCCGGCCAGCGTGTTCGCGACAGCGAGCGCAACATCGATGCTTTACGCCGCAATGTCGCGATGGTATTTCAGCAATTCAACCTTTGGCCGCACATGAGCGTGCTCGACAACGTCGCGCAGCCGCTGGTTCTCGTTTACGGCAAGCCGAAGCCCGAAGCTTATGCCCGCGCCCGGCAGGTACTCGAAAAAGTCGGGCTCGGCGACAAGATCGACGAATATCCATTGCGGCTTTCCGGCGGTCAACAGCAGCGCGTCGGCATCGCGCGCGCGCTCGCGGTCGAGCCGGCTGCCATCCTGTTCGACGAGCCGACCTCCTCGCTCGATCCGCAGCTGGTCGGCGAGGTCCTGCAAGTGATGAAGCAGCTCGCCAGCGAAGGCATGACGATGGTCATCGTTACGCACGAAATGCACTTCGCCGCGGAAGTCGCCGATCGCGTTATTTTTCTTGATCAGGGCGTCAAGGTGGAAGAGGGTACGCCCCGGGAAGTATTTTTCAGCCCGAAGAACGAGTGCACCCGGCGCTTTCTCGAAACCTGGGCGGAGCGCAACTTGCTCTTCACCAGGAATCTTGCCGAGACGGTGCAGGACGCGCCGCGGGTCTATCAAACCAACCAACAAGGGGGATCATCGTCATGAACAGATGGGGTTTTGCCTGCGGATCGAGTGGATTGACGGCTAGCCTGCTGGCGCTGTCATTCTTGGTCTTGATGCCATCGAATGCCCGCAGCGCCGGCCTGCTCGACGAGGCGAAGGCGCGCGGCGAATTGTTGCTCGGGACCGAGCTGCAATTTGCGCCATTTGAATTTCTCCAGGACGGCAAGCCGGTCGGCTACAGCATCGATCTGATGAACCTCGTTGCCGCCGATCTCGGCTTGAAAATCCACATCCAGGATTTGCCGTTCGCGAGCGTGCTGCCGGGCCTCGATGCCAAGAAGTACGACATGGTCGAGGCGACCTCGACGATCACCAAGGCCCGCATGGAGCGCTATTACTTCACGCTGCCGATCATGGACGCGACCGTCGCGCTGGTGAAGCGCAAGGGTGACACTTCGGTCCAGAAGCCGGCCGACATCGCCGGGAAAGTGGTCGGCGGCACCAAAGGGTCCGCCCAAACCAAGCTGTTGCAGGATTATGTAAAGACGCTTCCGGGTGGCGTGCAGGAGATCAAGGAATATATCGGCAGCCCGAACGCCTTTGCCGACTTGCAAGCGGGCCGGGTCGTTGCGATCGCGGGCTCGTTGCCCAACCTCGCCTACCTGGTGAAGACGCGGCCCGACGCATTCGAGCTGGTGCTGCCGGCGTTCGGCCCGAAAGCCTATTTCGGCTGGCTGACGCGCAAGGACGAGGCCTCCAAGGAACTCATCGATGCCGTCGACGCGTCGCTCGTCAAGCTGACCAAGAACGGCAAGGTGAAAGAACTGCAGATGAAATGGTTCGGGGTCGAGATGAACTTGCCGATCGACGGCATTCCTCCGCCGCTGTACTGATCGATGCAGGAATGGCCTCGCCTGCGATAGCAGTGCCGGCGTCGCCGGAATGCGGTTTGAGTGCGTGGAGTTCGCCACGTTGTCGCTCGACAAGCTAATGAACCCCCGTTCGATCGCCGTCGTCGGCGCATCGGAACGCGATGATGCGCTCGGCAGCCGCGTCATCCGCAATCTTCGCGCGCTCGGCTACCAGGGCCGCATCTATCCGGTCAATCCGCGTTACACAGAGGTCGGCGGCCTCGCCTGCTTTCCGTCTTTGTCAGGATTGCCGGAACGCGTTGACGCCGCCTTTCTCGCCGTGCCTGCGGCGCAAGGGCCCGACCTCGTCGAGGAAGCGGGCAGGCTCGGCATCGCCGCGGTGTTCATCAACGCCAACGGCTATGCCGACGGCGATGCTGCCGGCGTCGCCCTCCAGCGCCGCGTCGAAGGCATCGCCAAGAGGCACGGCATCGCCCTCTGCGGCCCGAACAATCTCGGCATCATCAATGTCAACGACCACGCGGCGATGTGGACGCCGCGCTACATGATGAAGGTCAAGCAAGGACCGATCGCCTTGATTTCGCAAAGCGGCTCGATCGCCATCGTGCTCGCCGACGACGAACGCCAGATCGGCTTTTCCTACCTCATCACCGCCGGCAACGAGGCCGTCCTGACCGTCGCCGAGTACATGCACCACTGCGCACAGGACGAACGGGTCGGCGTCATCCTCGTTTATCTCGAGATCATCCGCCGTGTCGAAGCCTTCGCCGAAGCGGCGCGGGAGGCGCAGCGGCGCGGCAAGCCGATCATCGTCCTCAAGCTTGGCGCCAGCGAAGGCGGCCGCGCCATGGTGCAGGCCCATACCGGCAGCCTCGCCGGAGAAGACAGGCTCTACGACGTACTGTTCCGCAAGCTCGGCATCGTGCGCGTGCGCGATCTCGACGAAATGCTGGAAACCGCGATCCTGCTGTCGGCCTATCCCAAACCACAGGCCGGCAACCTGGTCGCGCTCACTTTGTCGGGCGGCGAGGCGGCCTTGATCGCCGATACCGCGGCCACGGTCGGGGTCACGTTTGCGCAGCTTTCGGCAACGACGCTCGACAAGCTGCGCCCGGCGTTTCCGCCCTACTCCAAGATCGGCAATCCCGTCGACGTCTGGGGCCTTGGCTTCACCGCCGAGCGTTTTGCCATGATCGTGGATATCGTCGCCGAGGACCCGGCGATCGGCACCATCGCGGTATCGGTTGACGCGCCGGGCGCGGGCGGCGCCGACGTGCCCTATGCCTGCACCATGGCCGAGGTCTGCGTCGCCGCGGCGGCGCGCAGCGACAAGCATTTCGTGTTCTTCAACAACACTACCGGCACCGGCCCGAACGCCGACGTGCGCGCGATCCTCGACCGCGCAAAAATCCCTTACCTGTCAGGGGTACGGACCGCGCTCACCGCCATCGGAAACTCACGGCGCGAGAAAAGTGCCGCGGCGCCGGCACTGCTACCGCAGGCGCTGGCGCAGGATCGCCTCGACGCTGCGACCACGGATGTCGCGCGCTTCAAGCTGCTGGCCGAGGCCGGCTTGCCGATGGCAGAGTGTGTCGCCGTCGCGTCGGCGGCCGACGCCGCAGGCGCCGCCGCGAAGCTGGGGTTTCCGGTGGTGCTGAAAGGATCGGGGCCGCGCCTCGCGCATAAAAGCGACCTCGGACTGGTTCACGCCGGCCTGCGCGACGCCGCGCAAGTCGAAGCCGCTTACGATAGCGTCAGCCGCATCCTCGACAAGCATGTCGCGGAAATCGCGGAACGGGAAATTTACGTTCAGGCCATGGCAAAACCGGGTGTCGAATTTATTCTCGGCATCCGCAACGAGCCGGGCTTTGGCAGTTTCATCGTCGCCGGGCCCGGCGGGGTGTTCGTCGAGCTGATCAAACAGGCGAGCATTCGCCTGGGACCGGTCGACGAACAGGAAGCGCTGATCATGTTGCAGGAAACGCCGGCGGCGAAATTGTTCGCCGGGTTTCGCGGCAAGGGGCCTTACGATACCGGCGCCGTCGCGCGCGCAATCGCCGCGCTGTCGCGCCTCGGCGCAGCGACGGCCGGAACACTCGCAAGCATCGAGATCAATCCACTGATCGTGCATGAAAACGGCGCCGTCGGAGTGGACGTGTTGATCGAGCCGGCAGGCAAGAACGAGGGGAGCAATCCGCAATGAACTACGAAAACCTGCTCTATGACGTCGATGACCGGGTCGCGACCATCACCCTCAATCGTCCGGAACGGATGAATGCGTTAAGCCTGACGCTCATCGACGAGATCATGGACGCCGTCCGCCAAGCCGACCGCGACCCGGAAGTCCGCGTCATCGTCGTCACCGGCGCCGGCGGCAAGGCCTTCTCCTCCGGCTACGACATCAAGGAATCCGCTCAGCAGCCCAAACGCGGACTGGTCGAGTGGCGCGCGCGCATGCAGCACGACGTGGCCTTCACCTACACCGTTTGGGACTGCAGCAAGCCGGTGATTGCCGTCATCGACGGCTTTTGCCTCGCCGGCGCGCTGGAATTCGCCATGTGCTGCGACATCCGCTACTGCTCCGACGATGCTAGATTCGGCGCCGTGGAAGCGCGGTTCTCGAACGGCATCGCGACGATGATCATGCCGTGGCTGATCGGCCAGCGTTGCCGCGCGCTGCTTTACACCGGCGACATTTCGACGCCGCCGAAGCGTACCGGCTCGGGCTGGTCGACAAGGTTTTCCCCAAGGCGAAGCTTGCGGCTGAAACCACGAAAATCGCGCGGCGCATGTCGCGCGTGTCGAGCAACTGCCTCAAATGGAACAAGCGCGCGATCAACCAGACCTTCGAGACCATGGGTTTGCGCAGCGCCATCCAGTATGGCTCGGAAGCCAGCGCCATTATGGATGCGACCGGCTCTCCCGAAGCCGATACGTTCGAAACCATCCGCCGCACCGAGGGCTTGCCGGCCGCGCTCAAATGGCGCGCGGCGCAATTCACCGACTACGAATAAGGGAAACCGCTGCGGACTAAATCCAGTGAACTTGTCGCCTCACCTAAATACGGCGAGCGCGTAGACCGATATCCCGAAGCAAAATAACGCGATCGCGGCGATGATCCAGGCCGCGCCGGTTGGGTTTTCCAGCGCCGCGGTGCCGTGGTTTTGCGGATCGTAATGCACCTCGACCACGGCATCGGCCGGATAGCGCGCGACGACTTTTTCGGCGGAGCCCTGCGAGCCGCCAACTGCGCTACACGCCCAGGTACGCGCGCTTCACTTCCGGGTCCGCGGCAAGCTCGGCGGTCGTGCCTTCGCGCACCACCTTGCCGGTCTCCAGCACATAGGCGCGGTCGGCGATCTGGAAAGCCGAATGCACGTCCTGCTCGACCAGCAGGATGGTCGCGCCTTCCTTCCGAATCGCGACCAGGACGTCGAGCAGGTCATCGACGAGGTTCGGCGCGAGGCCCAGGCTCATCTCGTCGATCGTCAGCAGTTTCGGCGCGGCGACCAGCGCCCTCGCGATCGCGCACATCTGCTGCTCGCCGCCGGACAACCCGCCGGCCAATCTTCGACGCCGTTCGCGCAGCGCGGGAAAATAGCCGTAGACGCGCTCGAGACTCGACTCCACCGCCGCGCGGTCGCCGCGGTGAAACGCTCCCATCAGCAGATTGTCTTGCACCGTCATGCGATCGAAAAGCTGGCGTCCTTCGGGCACCTGGACCAGGCCTTCGACGAACACCTGGTCGGCCGAGAGCCGCTCGAGCTCGCGTCCGGCGAAGGCGATGCTTCCGGTGCATGGAATGACGCGCGACAGCGCGCGCAGCAAGGTCGTCTTGCCGGCGCCGTTGCTGCCGACGATGGCGACGATCTCGCCGGCCTGCACTTCGAGACTGACGTCCTGCAGCACCGGCATGTCGCCGTAGCCGGCGCCCAGATCGCGCACCCGCAGCAAGGGCCCGCTCATGCGCGCCTGCGCCCGAGATAGGCTTCGACGACACGCTCGTCGGCAAGCACCTGCCGCGGGTCGCCCTCGACGATCTTTTCGCCGTGATGCAGGACCAGCAGCCGGTCGGAAAGGCTGCGGATCGCCTGCATCACGTGCTCGATCACCAGGATGCTCACGCCCTGGTCGCGAACTTTCTTGATGATCGCGATCACGGCCTCGATTTCGACCGGGTTGAGTCCGGCCATCACCTCGTCCAGCAGCAACAGGCGCGGGTTCATCGCCAGCGCCTTGGCGAGCTCCAGCCGCTTGCGGTCGGGGCCGCCGAGCGACTCGGCGCGCTGGCCGGCACGATGCGCGAGTCCGACGAATTCGAGCTTCTCCGCGGCCATTGCGCGCGCGTCGCGCAGCTCTGCCCGTGCCTCCCGCGGTGCCGAACAGCGCGCCGACTGCGACGTTGTCGAGCACCGAAAGCGCGGGGAACGGACGCATGATCTGGAACGTGCGACCGACGCCCATGCGGGCACGGCGATACGCGGGCACGCGCTCCAGGTCGCGACCGCGGAACCGGATGCTGCCCGCCGTCGGCCGCAAGGTGCCGCTGATCAGGCTTACCAGGGTGGTCTTGCCGGCGCCGTTGGGTCCGATCAGGCCGAGGATCTCGCCGTGCTCGAGATCGAAGCTCACGTTCGACAGCGCGGTGAGCCCGGCGAAGCGCTTGGTCAGACCGCTGACGGTAAGCATCGTGACCTCTCCAAGGGCGTGCAGGCCCTATAGCCGGTGTGCGCGGACGTTTTCGCCGAAGTAACGCCATCCGCGCTGCTGGAAACGTCGCGCCAGGTCGGCCAGGCCGCGCGGCATGAACACGACCGCCACGACGATGACCACGCCGAAGAAGAGCCCCGCCATGCTGGAGACTTCGGTCGACAGGATCTCCGAGACGCCGGACAGCAGGAACGCGCCGATCACCGGTCCGAGGACCGAGCCGGGGCCACCGAACACCGCCATGATGATCATCTTGACGTTGAGCCCGATATCGAACGCACTGGCCGGGTCGAGGAATGTGATCCAGTAGGCATGGATGCCGCCGGCGAGGGCGGCGAGGATTCCGGACAGCGCAAACGCGATGACCTTGAAGAGCGTCGTGTTCACGCCCATCACGGCGGCGGCTTCCTCGTTCTCGCGGATCGAGACGAGCCCGAAGCCGAAACGGCTGCTGGCGATCCAGAATACGGTGAGCGTCGCCAGCAGCGCAAGCGCCAGCGCCAGCTCGTAGAACAGCGCGTCGCCGCGCAATAGCGGCAACACCAGGCCGGTATTGCGTCCGGCGATGTCGAGATTGGAGACGATCGCGATCATCACCTCGGCCAGCGCGAGCGTGCAAATGGCGAAGTAGTGGCCGCGCAGGCGCAGGATCGGCAGTCCGAGCACCACTGCAAACACGAACGCCAGCGCGGCGCCGAGCGCCAGTCCGGCCGCAAACGGCAGGTGCCACTGCACCATGGCGATCGCCGTGCCGTAGCTGCCGAGCCCGTAGAAGACCGAATTGCCGAACGAGGCATAGCCGGCATAGCCGCCGATGATGTTCCAGCTCTGCGCCAGCGTCGCGAGCAGCAGCGTGCTGATGCCGAATTGGACCAGGCTCGGCGGGGCGAGCCATGGCGCGGTTGCCAGGACGAGCGTGGCGGCGACGAGGGCCGCGATCCGCACCCGGTGGTTGCGTCCGGTCACGCCGTTCGCCCCAGGATGCCGCTGGGCCGGATGATCAGCACCAGCACGAGGATGCCGAAGCTCGCGACGTCGGTGTACGTCGGCCCGATGTAGAGCGAGGTCAGTGCCTCCACCACGCCGAGGAAGAGGCCGCCGACGATCACCCCCAGCGGGCTGTCGAGGCCGCCGATGATCGCGATCGCAAACGACTTGGCCGTCAGGCCGGCACCGACGTAGGGATTGAGCTGCGACACCACGCCGTAGAGACCTCCCGCCGCGCCCGCCAGCGCGGCGCCGATGCCGAAGGTCAGCGCGTAGATGCGGCGCGGGTCGACGCCGTACAGCCGAGCCGCCGTCAGGTTCTGCGCGGTGGCGCGGATCGCGCGCCCCAGGCGCGCGCGCGACAGGAAGAGCCAGAGCGCAACCGTCAGACCCAGCGCCACCGCGAACGCAAGCACGCGCACGATCGGCACCGTGGCGCCGAAGAACGCGAAGTTGCTTCCGGCGTACCCGGGGTTGATCGTGCGGTAGTCGGCGCTGAACGCAATCTGCGCCAGATAGCTCAGCACCACGTCGATGCCGAACGTGATCAGCAGCGTGTTGAACATCGGCGCGCGTATGACGAGGTTGAGGAGGCCCCGCTGCAGCGCATAGCCGAACGCGAACAGGGTCAGCATCGCCAGCGGCAGCGCTGCAAACGGATCGATGCCGAGCTCGGCGTACAGGTAGTAGCACAGGTAGCCGCCGAGCATGATCAGCGCCCCGTGCGCCAGGTTCACGATGTTCAGCACGCCCCACACCAGCGCGAGGCCCAGCGCCATCAGCGCGTACAGCCCGCCGAGAAGGATGCCGTTGACGAGGACCTGCCAGAGCAGGCTCATGCGGGCGCAACTCCGCCGGCGCGAAGCCGGTCGCGCGCGCAGTTGGTCACGGGCAGCGCCACGCGGAGCGCGCCGTTCGCGGCGCGAGCGCCCGGCCGCGAACGGTGGCGGTCAACAGCGACTCAACGCTGATTCCACGCGACCATCGGATATTCCGGCTTGTCGATGAAGCCGTTCGAGCCGTAGATCGGCATCACCTTGCCGTTCTGCACCTGGATCACCGTCTGCGGCAGACTGATCTGGCCGGCGGCGTCGAACTGGATGTGGCCGTACAGGCTCTGGAAATCCAGCTTGGCGATGGCGTCACGGACCTTGCCCGGTTCGAGCGTCCCGGCCGCTTCGAGCGCCTTGGCGTACGCTTCGACGTCGGCGACCGCCGAGGCCGCGTGGTAGTCCGGCTCATAGCCGTAGCGCTTGTGGAACGCCGCGGCGAATTTCTCGCCCGTGCCGAAATAATCGTCCTTGAGCGTAGTCGACGGCAGCCAGGACGTCATGCCGAACGCGTAGTTCGCATCCTTGCCCAGGGCCTTGCGGAAATCCGCACTGGGAACGCCGACAGTGAAGCTGTAGAAGCGCGGACTGACGTCGAGGCTCTTGGCCTGGCGGATGAAATTCAGGATCTCGGTTTCATGGCCGGCGACCAGCACCGCGTCGGCGTGCGTGGTCTTGATCCGCGCCAGCAGCGACGCGAAATCGGATGCATTGGTGCTGTAGCGCTCGTCGAGCACGACGTCGGCCCCGGCCTTTTTCAGCAGATCGCGGGTTCCCTTGGCGACCGAGACGTCGAAGGCGTCGTCGGCATAGAGCAGCGCCACCGTCTTCGGCGCTGGCTGCAGCTTGCCCATCGCGTCGATCGTGCTTTCGAAATACTTGCTGGCGGCGGGAAGCGTGCCGAACACGTACTTGTAGCCGCGGTTGAAGATCTGGTCCGAGGCGCCGCCACCCTGGATCATCGGAACCTCGTACTTTTCCGCCACCGACGAGGTGGCGATGACCGCGTCACTGGCGAACGGGCCGAGCAGCAGCTTGATCTTGTCGTCGGAAACGAGCTGCACGTACTGCCGCACCGCGAGATTGTTGTCGGACTGGTTGTCGAGAATCTTCAGCGCGAGCTGGTCGTGCGCGCCGCCGATCCTGACCCCGCCCGCCTTGTTGATCTGATCGACGGCGATCTGGTAGCCGTCGCGGTAGTAGCGGCCGGTGTTGGCCAGCGGCCCGGAAAGCTGGACCGACGCCCCGAGCTCGACCGTGGCCGCCGACGCGGTGGTCGGAAGGGCGAGCGAGCCGTACACGCCGGCAAACGAGAGAACGCCGAACAGAATTGAAACGAAGCGATTCATTGGATCCTCCGTGAAATCGAGGTTGAAGGGAGCGGATCAGCGAGTCCAGTTGAACACGATCATCCGATGCTTGTTCTGCGCGACCTGGACGCTGCGTGTCTCGGTCCGGCCCGCGTGCTCGGCGCTGACGGTGTAACGGCCGTCCGGCAGCCTGGCGAGCAGGAAGGGACCGTCGGCGCGCGAGTTGAGCATCTGCTTGCCGGCCGCATCCCTGATCTGCACCTGCACGTCAGCCAGATACAGCCCGTGCTGGTTGTTGCCACCCTGAACGAACTCGAGCGTCAGCGGGAACGTCGAGGCGTCGCGCAGCATCTGCGTCGACTGGTCCTTGCCGATGCCACCGCTGATATAGGTGACCGGCCCGCGGGTGTGTTCGGGCGGCAGCTTGGTCACCGGTGCTGCCACCACCGTCACCGCCGTGGCACTGCCGAGCGCCGCGGTGAGGGCGACGGTCAGGAAACGTGTGCGCTGATTCATCTTCGGAACTCCTGCTGAACGGTCTGACCGTCGGCGCGCGGCGCGCCTATTCGGGTACGGATGGAGCGTCATTTTCCGGACGACGTGGAGTTTCAAAGTGCGCCGCAAGACTTAAGCCCGGCTTAAGTCGGCGTATTTCTTGCCCGGCGCGAGGCAAGGCGATCCGCCGGCGGCAAATCTCGCCGTCCAGGGCGATCTCTCCGCGGGCGGCGGGCCACTGGCGCCGCGCCGCCGATCAGCCGGGCGATGGCGCGGCTTCGCGTTGCGGCGACCCGCGCGTGGCCTGCAGCGCGAGCTGCGTCTTGGCCGCTGCGACCACGTGACCCGCGTCGAAGCCGAAGTGCTCGGCCACGACCTTGCCCGGCGCGGAAAGTCCGAAGGAGTCGATCCCCAGAATCGCGCCCGACCGGCCCACGTAGCGTTCCCAGCCGAAGCTCGCGGCCTCTTCCACGGAGACGCGCGCCCAGATGTGCGGCGGCAGCACGCTGTCGCGGTAGC
Organism: uncultured beta proteobacterium; assembly: GCA_963713125.1. Lineage (GTDB taxonomy): Bacteria > Pseudomonadota > Gammaproteobacteria > Burkholderiales > Casimicrobiaceae > PALSA-1003. The sequence continues at coordinate 117,913 of CAVQKL010000001.1, forward strand.
GCTGGTCCTGCGCTTCGAACAGTTCCCACGATGGCATGCTGACCACGCAGGCGTCGATTTTTTCCGCCGCGAGCCGCTCGCGGGCCGCGACGCAAAGCGCGACCTCGCTGCCGGTGCCGATCAGGATGACGTCGGCCGTGGCGGCGGCGCCGGCAAGCACGTACGCGCCGCGGGCGACACCGCTCGCCGGCGCGTACTTGATTCGATCGAAGGTCGGTACCGCCTGTCGCGTGAGAATCAGACAAACCGGACGGTCGCGCAGGTTCATCAGCAGGCGCCAGGACTCGACGACTTCGTTGGCATCGGCCGGCCGCAGGACGATCAGGCCGGGCATCGCCCGCAGCGACGCGAGCTGCTCGATCGGCTGGTGCGTCGGCCCGTCCTCGCCGAGGCTGATCGAGTCGTGCGTCCAGACGTAGATCACCGGCAGCTCCATCATCGCCGACAGGCGCATGGCGGCGCGGCAGTAATCGGTGAAAATCAGGAAGCTGGCGGCGTACGGCCGGATCTGCGACAGCGCGAGCCCGTTCGCGACCGCGCACATCGCGTGCTCGCGCAAGCCGAAGTGGAAGTTCCGCCCGGTGCGCTCGCCGCCATTGCCCGGCGCCTGAAAGTCACCGGCAGCGTCGAACGTCGAGCCGCGTCTTGGTCGACGGCGCGAGATCGGCGGCGCCGCCGAGCAGCCACGGCACGCGGGCGGCGATCTCGTTTTGCACCTTGGCCGAAGCATCGCGCGTGGCAAGCCCTTTAGCGTCCGCGGGGAATCTGGGCAAGACATGGTCCCAGTCCGGCGGCAAGCTCTTGTGCCGGAGCTGCTCGATGCGCTCGGCGAGGTCGGGATATTGCGCGCGGTAGGCGACGAGCTGCGTCTGCCACTGCGCGCGCGCCGCTGCGCCGCGCCGGCCGAGCGCTTCGTCGAAGTGCGCGACCACGCCGTCCGGCACCAGGAATTCGGCGTCGGGATCCCAGCCGTAGAATGTCTTGGTCAGGCGCACTTCCTCCACGCCCAGCGGCTCGCCGTGGGCCTCGCGCGTGTCGTGCTTGTGCGGTGCGCCGTAGCCGATGTGGCTGTGCACGATGATCAAGGTCGGCCGGTCGCCGGTTTCGCGAAACGACTGGTAGGCGCGCGACAGCAACGCCAGGTCGTTGGCGTCGTCGACCCGGGTCACGTTCCAGCCGTAGGCCACGAAGCGCGCCGCGACGTCCTCGGTGAAAGCGAGCGACGTCGAACCTTCGATCGTCATGTGGTTGTCGTCGTAGATCCAGCACAGCTTGCCGAGCTTCAGGTGTCCCGCGAGCGACGCCGCTTCGCTGCCGATGCCTTCCATCAGGCAGCCGTCGCCACACATCGCGTAGACGTCGTAGTCGAACAGCGTGAAGCCGGGACGATTGAACGTCGCGGCCAGCCAGCAAGCTGCGATCGCCATCCCGACGCTGGTTGCGATGCCCTGGCCCAGCGGCCCGGTCGTCGTCTCCACGCCCGACGTCCAGCCGTGCTCGGGGTGCCCGGTGCAGCGGCTGCCCGCCTGGCGAAACGTCTTCAGGTCGTCCAGCGTGACCGCGAGCCGGTCCTCGCCGCGATAGCTCGGGTCCGCGGCCTTGACCCGCGCCAGGTACAGCAGCGCATAGAGCATCGCCGAGGCATGGCCGTTGGAGAGCACGAAGCGGTCGCGATTGATCCAGTTCGGATCGTCAGGTGCGTAGCGCAAATGCCGCTGCCACAGGCAGTAGAGAGCGGGGCTCGCGCCGAGCGGCGTGCCGGGATGGCCCGATTGCGCTTTCTGCACCGCGTCGACCGCCAGCATGCGCATGGCGTTGATGCAAAGCGAATCGAGGCGCGCCGCATCATGCGTTGCGTCATTCACCGTCGACCTCCGGTCGCGCTATCAGGCGGCATGCGCGACGGTCTTGCCGGCGCGCTTGGCGGCGATGCAGCGCATCAGGTCCTGCCACGACTTGATGAACGATTGCGCGCCTTCCTGCTGCAAGCGCTCGGCGAGCGCGGCGATGTCGACGCCGGCTGACGCGAATTGCGCGATCACCGCGGCGGAATCGCCTCCATCGTCCGGCAGAACGCCACCGATGGCGCCGTGATCAGCGAAGGCGAGCAGGGTCTTGTCCGGCATCGTGTTGATCGTGCCGGGCGCCGCAAGCGCTTCGATATACAGGACGTCGGACGCCGCCGGATCCTTGGTGCCGGTGCTTGCCCAGAGCAGGCGCTGCGGCGGCACGCCGGCGTCGGCCAGGCGGCGCCACGCGGGTGCGGCGTGCAATGCCTGCCAGGCGCGGTAGGTCTGTTGCGCGACCGCGATGCCCAGGCGATTGCGCAGGGATTCCGGGATACGGTCGGCGACCGCCTTGTCCCAGCGGCTGACGAACAGCGATGCGACCGAGCGCACCGGCTTCATCCCGGCGGCGATGCGGCGCTCGACACCACGCCGGTACGCCTCTCCCGCGGCGAGACATTGCTCGGTCGAGAAGAGCAAGGTAACGTTGATCGGGACGCCGGCGGCGATCGATTCCTCGATCGCGGGAATCCCGGCGCGATTACCGGGAATCTTGATGAACAGGTTCGGGCAGGCGGCGCGCGCATGCAGCGCTTTCGCCTGCTGGATGGTCGCTGCCGTATCGTTGGCCAGCAGCGGCGAGACTTCCAGGGATACCCAGCCGTCGGCGCCGCGGCTTAAGTCGAACGCCGGCCGGAACAGCGCCGCCGCGCGGGCCAGGTCCTGCAGCGCAAGGCCGAAAAAGATCGCTTCGTCGGTCGCGTCGCCGCGATCGGCCTGTCCAATGCTTTTGTCATAGCGGGCCGTCTGCCGGATCGCGTTGTCGAAAATCGTCGGATTGGACGTGAGTCCCGTCAGCGAAAAGTCCTGGATGTACCTGGCGAGCGTGCCATCATCCAGAAGCTCCCGTGAAAGATTGTCGAGCCACAGGCTCTGTCCGAGCTCGTGCAGGCGTTGCGCAGGATTCATGGAGGTTGCCTCGGCGGTCGTGCCCTTCGCCCGTGCAGGATTGCATGCGCCGGAACCAATGCCGGTCGCGCGCCGTCTCATTGTGGGAAGGGGTGCGTCGAATTGGACAGCGGGATGCCGATGCGGTTCGGCGATCGGCGTCTCGCACTAGCGAAGGATAGTCATGCAACTCGGGCTGGTGGGCCTCGGCCGCATGGGGGCCAACATCGCCCGGCGCGCCATGCGTGCCGGCCACGAATGCCTCGTCTACGACGTCAACGGCGACGCCGTGGCCGCGATGTCACGCGAGGGGGCGAAGGGGATGGCCTCGCTCGACGCGCTCGTCGCGGCGCTGGTGCCGCCCAGGCCCGTGTGGATGATGGTGCCGACCGCCAAGGTAGAGGAGATCATCGCCGCGCTCGCGCCACGGCTGGCGAATGGCGATATCCTGATCGACGGCGGCAATTCCGACTATCGTGACGACATCAAGCGTGCAGGGGCGCTAGGTGCGCGCGGCATCCGCTATCTGGACGTCGGCACCAGCGGCGGTGTCTGGGGCCTCGAGCGCGGCTATTGCATGATGATCGGCGGCGACGCCGATGCGGTCCGCCGTCTCGATCCGATTTTCAAGGCGCTCGCTCCCGGGGCCGATGCCGCGTCGCCGGCCGCGGCGACGGATCGCGCGCGCAGCACGGCTGCGGCGGGCTACGTACACTGCGGGGCTTCCGGCGCGGGGCACTTCGTCAAGATGGTGCACAACGGCATCGAATACGGATTGATGGCGGCCTACGCCGAGGGCTTCAACCTGCTTCGGCACGCCAACGCCGGCGCGCAGGCGCGGGCCGCCGACGCGGAAACCGCGCCCCTGGCCGACCCCGGGAACTACCGCTACGACATCGACCTGGCGGGGGTGGCCGAAGTCTGGCGCCACGGCAGCGTCATCGCCTCGTGGCTCCTCGACCTCGTTGCCGATGCACTGGACAAGGACGCCGAGCTGACCGCCTTCGGCGGCGCGGTTGCCGATTCCGGCGAGGGGCGATGGACGGTCAAGGCGGCGGTCGACGTGTCGGTGCCGGTGCCAGTGTTGAGCGCCGCGTTGTTCGCCCGCTTCGCCTCGCGCGGCGAGGACGAGTTCGCCGATCGGCTGCTCTCCGCGATGCGGCACGAATTCGGCGGCCATCCGAGCGTGGCCACGGCCAAGTCGTGAGCGCTGCCGCGCACTCCGACGCGTTGGTGCTGTTCGGCGGCACCGGCGATCTCGCGCGCAAGAAGATCTATCCGGCGCTGCTCGCGATGGCGCGCCGCGGCCACCTCGGTATTCCGGTGATCGCCGTCGCGCGCACGCCGGGCGACGCGCGACAAGCTGCGCACGATGGTGCGCGATCAGCCTGCAGCAGCAGGGCGAGCCTGGACGAAGCGGCATTCGCGAAGCTCGCGCCGCTGCTCGATTACGTCCAGGGCGATTACGGCGATGCCGCGACCTATCGACGCGCTGCGTCGGCGCGCTGCGGCTCGTCGCGCGCGACCGCTCTACTACCTGGCGATTCCGCCCGACGCATTTCCGGTCGTCGTCGCCGCGCTCGGCCGCATGGGCGGCAACCGAGCATGCGCGCGTCGTCATCGAAAAGCCGTTCGGCCGCGACCTCGCGTCGGCGCAGTCGCTGAACCGGACGCTGCATCAGCGTATTTCGCGAGGAGGCGATCTTTCGCATCGATCACTATCTGGGCAAGGAGGCGATCCAGAACCTCTACTATTTCCGCTTCGCCAACGCGTTTCTCGAGCCGGTCTGGAATCGCAACTACGTCGCGAGCGTGCAGATCACGATGGCCGAGCGATTCGGCGTCGAAGGCCGCGGCGAGTTCTACGAGTCGGTCGGCGCGGTGCGCGACGTCGTGCAGAACCACCTGCTGCAGGTGACGGCGCTGCTGGCGATGGAGCCGCCCGTACAGTCCCGAGGGCGATGCGCAGCGCGACGAGAAGGTCAAGCTGCTGCGCGCGGTGCGCCCGCTAGCCGGCGACGACATCGTGCGCGGACAGTATCGCGGATACCGCGCCGAGACCGGCGTTGCCGGCGATTCGCAGGTCGAGACCTTCGCCGCCATGCGCCTCCACGTCGATTCGCTGGCGCTGGGCCGGCGTGCCGTTCCTGATTCGCGCCGGCAAGCGCCTGCCGGTGACGGCGACCGAAGTCGTCGTCGAGCTCAAGCGGCCGCCGCAAGTCGTCGTCGACGAGGCGCTGCCGCCGGGCTCCAACTACGTGCGCTTCCGCCTCGGCCCGAAGCGCGTCGCGATCGCGATCGGCGTGCGATCGAAGCTGCCCGGGACCGCGCTGGTCGGCCGCGACCTCGAGCTCTACTGCAGCAACGAGCAGGACGACGCGATGGACGCCTACGAGCGGCTGATCGGCGATGCGATGCGTGGCGATGCCGCGCTGTTCGCGCGCCAGGATGCGGTCGAGGCGGCGTGGTGCATCGTCGAGCCGGTGCTGAGCGACACCGTTCCGGTCGCCGAGTACGAGCCGGGAAGCTGGGGGCCGCCGCAGGCCGATGCGCTGATCGCGCCGTTCGGCCGACTGGCGCGCGCCGGAGGCCGGAGCCGTGGCCGCAAATTGCCAGCCGTGGCAAAGGGCAGCGGCAACAAATCCACGCCGAACGCGCGCGCCGCGGTCGACGCGTGGCGCGCGGCCACGGCGGGCGCCGGATCGCCGCACACGCTCGCGATCGACATCGGCGGCACGCATCGTCAAGGCGTCGGTGCTCGATCGCGCCGGCGGAGCCGATCGCGACGGGTCGAACGCGCTGACGCCGCATCCTTCGCCGCCCGCCGACGATACTCGCGCTGCTGCAGGGCGCTCGCGCGCGTCGCTGCCCGCGTTCGATCGCATTTCGGCGGGGTTTCCCGGCGTCGATCCGCGACGGCTGCGTCGTCACGGCGCCCAACCTGGGGACCGGGCGCTGGCAGCGGGTTCCCGCTTGCGGCAGAGCTCGAAAAACGGCTGGGCAAGCGGGCGCGCGTGCTGAACGACGCGGAAGTACAGGGACTGGGCGTGATCGCGGGTCGAGGCCTGGAATGCGTGCTCACGCTCGGCACCGGCATGGGCAGCGCGATCTACCGCGACGGCGATCTGATGCCGCATCTGGAGCTCGGCCAGCATCCGGCCTGGAAGAGCAAGACCTACGACCAGTACGTCGGCGCGCGGCCGCGCTGCAGAAACTAGGGCGTGGCCAAATGGAACCGGAGAGTGAGCCGCGTGATTGCGCTCGTCCGGACACTGCTCAATTTCGATCACCTCTATCTGGGTGGCGGCAACGCCGCCAATATCGCGCTCGACATTGCCGCGCGACGTGACCATCGTTTCCAACGCGCCGGCATCACCGGCGGCGTGCGACTCTGGGAGCCGCGGTTCGACGAGATCTTTGCCGGACGCCGGGGCTGAATCAGGAATTCGCTTGATGGTTTGCGGTCAGCACACTGCCGCGGCTCGTCCGCTATCGCGCGCATCGTGCCGCAAGTGAGAAAATTCGGCGGCGACGCTACACTGTACACTGGCGTCCTGGAATGACCCACGGCCTTCCCGCACCGTGCCGGCGGCCGCAGCGGACGGCGGGCAGCTTCGGAGAGTTGCATGAGCATGATGCTGACGAGCGACGAAATCCTCGACAAGATCCGCAAGGCATTTGTGCCCTATCATGTCGTCGCCGAGCTGCAGGACTATCACCGGCAGCTCGGATTCCGCGTTTACGACAAGGACAACGAGGTCATCGACACGTTTGAAGGCAGCCTGGTCCAGGATCTCAGGAATCCGGCGAACCTGAAGCGGCTGATCCTCAACGCGCGGACTGCCGTCGAGCGCAAGAACAAGGTGCTCAAAGCCTGGTCGTTCGAGGCCTGACCACGGGCCTCGCCGGCCGCCGCTGACATCATCGCGGCGCCGGCTCAGGCGGCGACCAGCGCGCTCGATCTCGCTGGCGGCGCGCTGCCGCTGCAACTCGCCGCCCAGATACGACGCGATGGCGCGCATGCCGTAGATGCCGGCCGCGCCTCGGCGTCGCTGTTGTAGTTGGTGTTGGTGTTGACGTCGTAGGTGTAGATCTCGCCGGCGCGGTCGGTGATGAACTCGATGCCGGCGATGCCGATGCCGTTGTCGGCGATGAATTTCCGATAGCGCTCGACGATCGGATGACGGAATCCTCGATGATGCGAAAGCGCGGCGCCGCTGCAGCGCGGACGCCGCCTGCGGCGCGCCGCGTCCTCGCCCACCGGGCAGAACGCGTCCCCAACCTGGCAGACATCGGCGGGGCAAAGCTCGAAGCCGAGCGAGGTGTCGACCCGCACCGCGTAGAGGAAGCTTGCCGCCGACGAACTCGACCCGCGTGATGGAGGGCTCCGGCGCCTGGATGTATTCCTGGATCAGCGTGATGCCGTCGACCGAATCCTCGAACGCCGGGCTGTCGACATGGCTTTCGAGCGCCGCGGCGGTCTGGAAAAGATGGACCCCGAGTCCCTTGCCGGCGCGGTTGTGCTTGGTGATGAAGGGACCGGACATCTGCCGCGCCGCGGCGATCAGATTGGCGCGGCCGACCGCCGCGAAGCGTGCGCGGCGTGCGGATGCCGTGGCGCGACAGCGCCGCATACTGCGCGATCTTGCTGATCTCGAGCTGCAGTGCGCGGCTGTCGTTGACGACGCGCCGCCGGTGCGATTCCAGCCAGGCCAGAACGCCGGCGGTGTATTCGGCGGCATAGCGGTGGCCGCGCGTGTGCGACGACGCGCTCATGCGGTTGTAGAACACGCCCGCCGGCGGCGCCGCGGCGAGATCCAGCAGCCCTTCGCTCAGGAACCACTCCTCGAACGGAAGGCGAAGCTCGGCGAACGCCGCGCGCAGCGGCTCGACCCAGGCGTCGTTTTCGTGGATGACGTAGATTTTGGCCATCATTCGTATTGACGGACGATCGGCTAGACAACGCACGGCGGCGGCAGCGATTGCTTATCGTACGCACCGATTCGCCTGACTGGAGAAAGAATCTTCCGGTCCATCGTTGTAACCGACAGCGATACACCGCTGCCGGTTCCGCGCAGCGTGCCGGCGTGGTTCTTGCTCGAAGTGCCCTCGATGGCTACCGCAAAATCGATGACGTCCCGCCGTCGCGAGTCCGGACGCGGAGCGCACTGGACGCCAATCTCGAGCGTCGCAGCCGCGGGCCGCTCCCGCGGGCACAAGGCCCGCGTCGACCACTGCAGACGATGGCGCGGCGGCGCAGGCAAACGCCGATCGGCGAGCCGCTGCCGATGACTTTCGGTGGATCGCCAAGCTGCCGCGCAGCGTCCAGCCGCTTGCCCTGTTGCGTCAGTATCCGCGCATCGCCAACATGATGGCCGGCATGTGGCAGGACCCGCCCTCGTTTCGTGCCTACCTGCACGACCTGCTGACCGATCGCCGCGGCAGTCGCAAGGGGTTTCCGCCGGAAATCGTGCAGGAACTGCTTGCAAGTTGCGCGTCCACTACGAGGACCTGCATCCCGCGATGCTCGACGTCTACAAGGACGTCGGACAAGCGAGGCTGACTCCGGTCGGCTGTCGCGCGGTCTCCGCGGCTGCCCGTACGCTAAGCCTTCGGCACCGCAACATCGCGACATACTCGGCGTGGCGCGGGGTCGCCGCGACGCGCGTGTGATAAGTTTCGTCTGGCCCTTCGCCGCGCGTCGACGCCGCGACGCTCCTGATGTCGGCCGGCCCGACCGAACGATGAAAGCACGCATCGACGACTCCGGCACGACTCGACCGCAACGCCGCGCACGAGGACGGCTCGGCCTACGCGTGGGCGCGCCTGGCGGTGGCGCTGGTCGTGATGACCATCAGCGGCGCGAGCATGTACGTCGTCGTGGTCGTGCTGCCGGCCGTGCAGGCGGAGTTCGGCGTCGCGCGCGCCGACGCCTCGCTGCCGTACACGCTGACGATGATCGGCTTCGGCGTCGGCGGGCTCTTCATGGGCCGGCTGGCCGACCGCTTCGGCGTGATGGTGCCGCTGCTGATCGGCGCGGTCAGCCTCGGCCTGGGCTTCGTCGCCGCCGGCATGGCCGGCAGCATCTGGACGTTCGCGCTCGCTGCACGGCGTGCTGATCGGCCTGCTCGGCAGCTCGGCGACGTTCGCGCCGCTGGTCGCCGACACCTCGCTCTGGTTCACGCGGCGCCGCGGCATCGCGGTGGCGATCTGCGCCAGCGGCAACTACCTGGCCGGCGCGATCTGGCCGCCGGTCGTGCAGCACTTCGTCGCGACGTCGGCTGGCGCGCCGACCTATATCGGCATCGGCGTCTTCTGCGCGCTGTCGCTGTCGGCGCTGGCGCTGCTGTGCAGGCGCCGCCCGCCGCCGTCGACTGCGCTCGCGGCGAGCTCGCGACCGGCCGCGCGCGGCGCACTGCGCGCCGCGTCGTCGACGCGGCCGTTCGGCCTGTCGCCGGCGCGGCGCAGGCGCTGCTGTGCATCGCCGGCGCTGGCCTGCTGCGTCGCGATGTCGATGCCGCAGGTGCACATCGTCGCCTACTGCGGCGACCTCGGCTACGGCGTCGCGCGCGGCGCGCAGATGCTCGTCGCTCATGCTCGGCTTCGGCATCGTCAGCCGGCTGTTGTCGGGCGTGATCTGCGACCGCATCGGCGGCCTGCGCACGCTTGCTGCTGGGCTCGGCGCTGCAGGGCATCGCGCTGCTGCTGTTCCTGCCGTTCGACGGGCTGGTGTCGCTGTACGTGATCTCGGCGCTGTTCGGCCTGTTCCAGGGCGGCATCGTGCCGTCGTACGCGATCATCATCCGCGAGCATTTTCCCGCCGACCGAGGCCGGCGCGCGCGTCGGCACCGTGCTGATGTTCACGCTGTTCGGCATGGCGCTCGGCGGCTGGATGTCGGGCAAGGTGTTCGACCTGACCGGCTCGTATCAGGCCGCGTTCCTCAACGGCATCGGCTGGAACCTGCTGAACCTGGCGATCGCGCTGACTGCTGCTCCATCGCGCGCGCGGCCGGCGGTCGCCGGAACCGCGACACGCAGCGGCGTAACGCAGCCTGAGTGCGATGCGCACGTCGAGCTCAGCCGCGTAGCCGCACGTCATTTTCCCCAGCGCAGCGCCAGCGGATTCAAGTCGCGCCGCGAGCTCGAGCAGCCCGGCGCGGGTCGCCGGGTGCAGCGGCTCGAGCGGATGGCGCACCGCGTCGCTTCGGATGACGCCGCCGGCCGCCATCACCGCCTTGGTCGCGCGCAGCCCGCACTGGCGGTTCTCGTAGTTGATCAGCGGCAGGATGCGCGCGTACGCCGCCGCCGCTTCGTTGCGCCGGCCCGCGCGATGGTGCGCGAGCACCGGCTTGATCAGGTCGGGCAGCAGCGCGCTGGGCATCGTGCCGGTCGCGCCGGCGTCGAGGTCCGCCAGCAAGGTGATCGATTCCTCGCCGTCGAACGGACCCGTCGATCGCATCCGTGCCGCGCCTCGATCAGGCTTCGCAGCTTGGCGGCCGCGCCGGGCACCTCGATCTTGAAATAGCGCACCGTCGGCACCTCGCGCGCCAGGCGAGCCAGGAACGGCACCGACAGGTTGACGCCGCTCAGCGGCGCGTCCTGGATCATCATCGGAATCGGCGCGGCCTCGGCGACGCGCGCGAAATGCTGCAGCATCGCGCTCTCGTCGGCGCGCAGGCCCGTGCCGTGGTACGGCGGCATCAGCATCAGCATCGCGGCACCGGCCGCCGCGGCGGACCTTGCGCACGCGCCGCCGCGATCCGCGTGCTGAAGTGGCTGCAGGTCACGATCACCGGCACGCGGCCGCTCACGTGGCGTCAGGCAGAGGTCGAGCAGCGTGTCGCGCTCGTCGTCGGACAGCAGGAACTGCTCGGAGTAGTTGGCGAGGATGCAGATGCCGTCGACGCCCTGGTCGATCATGCAGTCGAGCACGCGGCGCTGTCCGTCGAGGTCGAGTCTCCCCGTCGGCGGTGAACGGCGTCGGCGCGATCGGGAAGACGCCGCTGATAAGCTGGTGGACGGAGCCATAGCGATGCGCCTCGGACTTGGTTCGCCGCGATTGTAAGGCGGACCGTCGCGCATTGCGCCCCGGCAATCGTGTCGTGCAAGGCGCCGAAGGCCGACACAAAACGATGAAGCGTGACGAGCGCTCTCGCAGGCGCTAGACGCGCCTCGGCACGACAGGACAAGTGCGAGCAGGCCCTAATAAATCAGCCCCGGCGGCCGCCAGGATCGTGGCGGCAGGCCGGGGCCTGGTGCGGCGAACGGCGCGTCAGGCGCGGCTGGCGCCGACGAACCGCCGGGCGAAGAGCATCGCGACCAGCGCGGCAGCCGATCAACAGCAGCGGTGCGGCTCCGGGACTTCTTGGTGCAGCGGTATCGTGCCGTAGACGAAGTCTGAGTTGCTTGTCGCTACTGTGCAGCAGGTGAATTTCGTACAGCGCTTGCGAGCTCGACAGACCAGCGAGGAGCGTGTTGGCTCGATCCTGCGCCGTCTGGTTGCCGTGGTTGTCGGTCACGTAGAAGTTGCCATCGGGAGAGTTCACGTCGCCGGGCGTCGTTTCCCCGAGGATTTCCCAGACCGCAAGCTGGAAGCCGGCGGAGTTATTGGTGGTAGTCGATCGCCGTGGCGAAGCCTTCCGTAAACAGCTCGCTCAGACGATTCGCCTTCGTTGGGCCGGTCAAACTCAGGAGCGAATCATCGTAGGTGTAATCCGGCGACGGCGGGTTGAAGCTGAACGACTGCGTCAATTCGAAGCAGAAGAAGACAATCGGATTGCCGTCCAGGGTTCCTTGGAACGCCCCCGTGGCAGCGGATTGAAAATCGGGGCCGGGACGTTGTGCACGGTGAAAGATTCGTATCCGTTGGCGAAGCCCGTCGGATCCAGCGTGACGGGGTCGGCCAGCGCAAACGGCGCTGCGCAGAGGGCGGAGCCTGCGGCGAGCGCCAGCAGCACTCGGCGCACAGGCGATTGGATCTTCATATCGAATTTCCTTGTTGGTAGTGTGTGCTGTAAAGAAAAAACTTCGCGAGTAGTCAGTGGTTTTCTGTCACCCGCATCAAGCAATTGTCGTGCCGCGATCTGAGTCAACAAAAATGTTATTAAATTCACTAGTTGCGGTTGCTGTGGTACCATGCGCGCCCTGTGTTGGACAACTTTTGTAAAGTTATCCGACATCGTTTGAGCGCGCGGCCGGTCCCTGTCAACGCAGCAAAATGCTGCTTGTACCGGTCAACAGAGGCTGCTACGCCGGGACGCGCCGGGCTGGAAATATGGATCCAATCGTTCACGCCCGCGGGCTCGCGAGAGGCGGGATTCTCCGACGCTCGCTTGTTGAGACAAAGCCTGGATTGACGTCTCCGCCAGGGAGATAGTGCGCGGCTTGCGGGCTAACGGAAGCCAGCAAATAACTGTCCGGTGGCGATCGGGTGCCGTGAGACGCGCAGCGGGAATTTTGTAAATTTTTCGGCAGTTCGAACGCCAAGGTCCGCCAGCAAGCTGTTTGTCACAGTCTGTGCACGACGGGGCCGATGCTGGCCCGACGGTGGTCGCAGGCAATTGGACAAGCGCCGTTAGCCCGGCCGGATGACCGAATCGCAACGCGGACGGGCAGCAGCGCGACGCGGCCATGAAAGCGCCATAATATCGCTTCGCAGGTGGTCAAACGGTAGCTGCATCCAAGGGTGGATGCTATGATCGTTCGGGTCGCCTGCCCGGGGAAGACGAATATGAAATCCATTTTGAGAAACTTCGAAGTCATATGCCACATCGACGCGTGCGTTCCGCCCTGTTTTGTCGGCGCGATAGCCGCACTGCTCGTGGCCGGCTGCGCAACCCAACCTATCCGCCGGCTCCGCGCACGGCGACGCGGCGCGCGACTTCGAATACCTGATCGGACCGCTGGACACGGTAAACATCATCGTCTGGCGCAACCCCGAGCTCTCGCTGGCCGTGCCGGTGCGGCCGGACGGCAAGATCACGACGCCGCTGGTCGACGACCTGCCGGCGACAGGGCAAGTCGCCGACGATGCTGGCGCGGGACATCGAAAAGGCGCTCGCCAAATACATCCGCGATCCGGTCGTAACCGTCATCGTCACCAATTTCGTCGGTCCGACCAGCGAGCAGATCCGCGTGATCGGCGAGGCAGCCAAGCCGCAGATCCTTCCCTACCGCAAGGAAATGACGCTGCTCGACGTGATGATCGCAGTCGGCGGCCTCACCGATTTCGCCGACGGCAATCACGCGACGATTTCCCGCATGAGCGAGGGTGGGAAATCGTACAGCGTCCGCCTGCGGGATCTCGTCAAGCGCGGCGACATCTCCGCCAACGTCGACATGCGGCCCGGAGACATCCTGGTCATTCCGCAGAGCTGGTTCTAGGCACCGCGAACCGATCGCCGTCACGGCGCATGCGTCCTGAAGGGTATCGAAGACGTCCATGGACGAGCTGATTACATCAGCTGCTTGATGCGGCTGCGCGGCATGTGGCATCGCCGCTGGATCGGGCTGGCGGCGGCCTGGATCGCGGCGATCGTCGGCGATCAGGCGTCGCGCTGCGCATCCCCGATCGCTATGAGGCGAGCGCGCGCGTCTATGTCGATACGCAGACGCTGCTGCGGCCGCTGCTGGAGGGCGTTTCGATCCAGCCGAATCTCGATCAGCAGGTCGTGTTGATGAGCCGCACGCTGATCAGCCGGCCCAACGTCGAGAAACTCGTGCGAATGGCCGACCTCGATCTTGCGGCGAAGTCCAATGCGGCGCGTGAGGAGCTGATCGACTCGGTCATGAAAGGGCTGCAGCTGTCCGGCAATGCCTCGACCAATATCTACATCATTTCGTACCGCGATGCAGAAACCGGAGCAGGCCCGAAAGGTCGTTCAGGCGCTGCTGACGATCTTCGTCGATTCGAGCCTGGGCGACAAGCGCGTGGATACGCGCACAGCAGTCAAGTTCGTCGACGAGCAGATCAGGCAGTACGGCGAATACGCTGAAGAATACCGAAAACCGCCTGAAGGAGTTCAAGCTGAAATACATGGGCGTTGCCGGTCAGGGCAACACCGACTATTTCGGCAGGCTCTCGAAATTGAACGAAGTCGATCGAGAGCACGAAGCTCGAGCTGCGCGCGGCCGAGGAGTCGCGTGATTCGTACAAGCGCGAACTGGCCGGAGAGGCGCCGGTGCTGCAGCCCGAGGGGCCGGTCCGGGCGCCTGTGGCGGCCCCGGAGATCGATGCGCGCCTGGCGGCGCTGAAGGCGCAGCTCGACGCCTTGCTGCGCCGGTACACGGACGAGCATCCGGACGTCGTTGGCACCCGGCGGATAATCGCGCAGCTCGAGGAGCAGCGCCGGCAGGAGATGCAGGCGCGCGCTAACGCCGCCGTGGCGGGATCCGGCAGCGCCCGGTGAAGCCGCGAGATCGCAATCCGGTGTTTCAGCAGTTGCGCGTATCGCAGGCCGAGGCCGAAGCCGAACGTGGCATCGCTGCGGGCGAAGCTGTCCGGCTACCAGAGCCAGTACGCGCAACTCAAGGCCGAGGCGCAACTCGTGCCTCAGGTCGAAGCCGAGTTCGCCCAGATCAATCGCGACTACGATATCCAGAAGAAGACCTACGAGACGCTGCTGCAGCAGGCGGCAGTCGGCGGCGATCGGCGAGGGCGTGCAGGATGCCGGCGGCACGCAGTTCCGCGTCGTCGATCCACCGCGTGTCGCGCCGCAGCCGGTGCCGCCGACCCGCATCGCGCTGCTCGGCATGGCGCTGGCGGCCGCGCTGGCGGCGGGATTGCTGGCACAGCTTCGCGGCCAACGAGCTGTCATGCCGACATTTCACGATGCGCGTTCGCTGCGCGCAGTCTCGAAGCGGCCAATGCTGGGCATGGTAACGATGCTGCCGAGCGAAGCGCTCAGCAGGCTCGCGGCGGCGAAACGCTTTCTATTTTGCCGGCGGCTGACCGCGGCTGGTTGCTGCGTTTCGCCGCGGTGTTTGCATTCGCGCTTCTGCTCGGCGCGCGCGGCATGAGGTGCGATCGATGAGCCTGATCGAGCAGGCGGCCAAGCGGCTGGAGGAATTGCGCCGCGCCGGCGCCGAAACGACCGGTGTCGCTGCACCGGCGGCGCGGCAAGCCATCGAACCCTGGTCGGCGCCGAGCGCATGCCGACGCCGGAAGCCGCAGTGCGCGGACTCGCCGCGCGCGCAGGCCGTCCGCGCCTGCGGCGATCCCCACGCGCGGTCTGGACGGTTGCCGTCTGCAGACCGCCGCGCGGCCGTCGACCGACGGATCGCGAGCAGCGGCGGGTCGACATCGATCTGGAACGCCTCAAGGCGAGGGGATTTGTCACGCCCGACGCTCCCAAGTCGCAAATCGCCGACGAATTCCGGGTCATCAAGCGGCCGATCATCCGCAACGCGCGCCGCGTCGCCGGCGGCGACCATCCGTAACGGCAATCTGATCATGGTGACGAGCGCGTTGCCGCGCGAAGGCAAGACGTTCACGGCAGTGAATCTGGCGTTGAGCGTGGCGATGGAGGTCGATACGACGGTGCTGCTGGTCGATGGCGACGTCGCGCATCCCGAATTGCCCAAGATTCTCGGCACGCCGGGCTCGCCCGGGCTTGCTCGAACTTCTGACGCACGATGATCTCGACGTCAGCGATGCGATCGTGCGGACCAACATCGACAACCTTTCGGTGCTTCCCGCCGGCGCGCATCACCGGCGCGCGACCGAGCTGCTGGCCAGCGAGCAAATGGCGACCGTGCTGCGCGAGCTCGCCACGCGCTATCCGGACCGGATCGTCATCTTCGACTCGCCGCCGCTTGCTGCCGACGACCGAGGCGCGCGCCCTTGCCGCGCACATGGGGCAGATCGTGATGGTCGTGGCTGCCGACAGCACCAGGCAGCACGCGGTGAATCTCGCGCTGGCGACGATCGAGAATTGCGAGATCGTGCTGATGATGCTCAACAAGGCCGACCAGACCGACGTCGGCACCTATTACGGGTACTACGCGGATGACGAGCCGCGTTAGCGCCCGTCCGCCGACATCGGGTGGACCTTCCGGTACCCGAAACAAATCCTGCCACGGCGCGGTCGCTGCGCCGCGCTTGCGGCGCGATGCTGGCGACTGCGCTCGCCCTCGCAGCGGACCGGCGTGCGCGCAGAATTGGACCTGTGGGGCTCAGCGGTCAGCGCCAGGGAGACGCCGACCAACAACGTCAATCTGCGACGCCGTCGGACAGCCAGACGATCGGATTGGGTTACCGAGCTCACGCCGTCGCTTCACGTCACCGAGAAAGGCGCCAGGACCAGCCTCGAGGGCTCGCTTTCGGTCCCGGTCGTGTTCTACGCGCGCGACGGCGACAACAATACCGCCTATCCTTCCGCGGACCTGCTGCGGCGACATCAGGCTTATCGGCGATGTCTTCCACGTCGAGGGGCAGGTGTCGGTCGCCCAGCAATATCTTCAATCCGTTCGGCGCCCAGCCGCTCGGCTTCGAGAACGTGACGCAGAATCGGTACCAGACCTCGACCTATCGCGTCAGCCCATACGTCAAGGGCATTACGCCGGGACGAATCAGCTACGAGTTGCGCAACAACAACGTCTGGACCAATCTGAGCGGCGCGCCGGTCCCGACCAACAATTTCCGTTACACGGAGGTGAACGGCAAATGCGTCGAATACGTCGAATCCGTTTATGGATGGCAGGCGGAAGTCGATTACACCGACACCGATTACTACGACGCCGGCAGCACGACTCGCACCGCTCTCGTGCGCGGCATAGGCGTCTATACCCCGGACCCGCAGCTGCGGCTGTCCGCGAGGGTCGGCTACGAGGAGAACCATTTTCCGCTGCAAGAGCTGCGAGCAACGCGATCTACGGCGCGGGATTCGAGTGGCGTCCGACACCAGCGCGCCAAGGTCAACGGGTTCTGGGAGCACCGCTTCTTCGGGGCGTCATACCTGCTTTCGCTCGAAAACCGGACTGCCGCTGTCGGTATGGAATGTAAGGCTGTCGCGCAACGTCACTACCTATCCGCAGGCGCTTGCGAACCTGCCGGCGGGGGCCGACGTCTCGGCGCTGCTGAATCAAGATATTCCTGACGACGATCCCCGACCCGGCCGAGCGTCAGCAGACGATCGACCAATTCATCCGCGACCGCGGATTGCCGCCGACGCTTGACCAGCGCGCTCAGCCTGTACTCGCAACAGATACTGCTGCAGGAATCGCAATCCGCCACCGTCGGGCTGCTGGGCGTGCGCAACACGGTCCTCCTGACGATCTTCAATGTCCGCAGCGAGCCGATCGCGGCGTCGGGCAACGCGCTGCCCTCGGTGCTTGCAGGCGTGAACAACAACCGGCAGACCGGGGCGAGCCTGCTGTGGTCGCACAAGCTCACGCCGTCGCTCGTGTTCGACGCGACGGTCGAGCGCTTCCGCACCGTCGCCAATGCCGCCGCTCGAAGGCAACGACCAACCAGACCGCGGCGCGGCTGGTCCTTTCGATCGCCGCTGTCGGCGAAGACGACGGTATTCGCCGGTGGCCGGTATCAAACGCTGAACTCCGACGTCGCGTTCGGACTACAACGAAGCGGCGGCCTTCATCGGCTTCACCCACTCATTCCGATAAGGTAGCGATGTACGAATCCTTCTTCGGGCTGACCGGCAAGCCATTTCAGCTCAACCCCGACCCGTCGTTCTATTTCGGCAGCCGCGGGCACAAGCGCGCGTTCGCCTACCTCGAGTACGGGCTTTATCAGAGCGAGGGATTCATCGTCATCACCGGCGAGATCGGCGCCGGCAAGACGACGATCGTGCGCAGCCTGCTCGAGCAGCTCGACCCCGAGAAGGTCGTCGCCGTGCAGCTGGTGAGCACCCAGCTCGACGCCGACGACATGCTGCGCGCCGTCGGCGCGGCATTCGGCATTCCGGTCAAGTCGGTCGACAAGGCGATGCTGCTGGCGTCGCTCGAGGCGTTCCTCTGCCAGCTGGCAGTCGAGAAGAAACGCGCGCTGCTGATCGTCGACGAGGCGCAGAACCTGACGCCGCGCGCGGTCGAGGAGCTGCGCATGCTGTCGAACTTCCAGCTCGGCGACCAGGCGCTGCTGCAGAGCTTCCTGGTCGGCCAGCCGGAGCTGCGCAGCGATGATGCAGGGCGAGCAGATGCAGCAGCTCCGCCAGCGCGTCATCGCCTCCTATCACCTCGGCCCGCTCGACAAGGCAGAGACCCGGGCCTACATCGAGCATCGGCTGAAGCACGTCGGCTGGAAGGACGATCCGCAGTTCGACCCCGCCTGCTTCGACCTGATCCACACGCTGACCGGGGGCATACCCCGGCGCATCAACACGCTCTGCAACCGGCTGCTGCTCGCGGCCTTTCTCGCCGAGCGGCACGTGCTCGAGACCGCCGACGTGCAGGCGATCGCGCACGAGATTCGCGACGAGCTGGGCCCGGATGCCGCGCTCTCGGCGATCGAGCGTCGTCGACGGCGACGACGCGTCGCCCGGCAGCTCCGCTGATGGCGCGGCTGGAGGCGGGCCGGCTGCACGCGCACTTCGACAACGTCGAGGCGCGCATCGACCGCCTCGAGAAAACCGTCGCCGCCGCCGTCGACCTGCTGCACCGGCTGCTGCATCCCGAAAAGACGGCCAAGCCCGGCACGCCCGCGGGGCGCTGATGAGCGGCGAAACGCGACCGACTGGGCCCGATCGCCTGCGTCGTCGGGGCGAGGCCGAACTACATGAAAATGGCGCCGCTGGTGCGCGCGTTCGGCGCGCGCGCCGAGCTGCCGCGCGCGGTGCTGGTCCACACCGGCCAGCACTACGACGTCGCGATGAACGACCGGCTGTTCGCCGACCTCGAGTTGCCGGCGCCGGACCTGAATCTCGAGGTCGGCTCCGGGACGCACGCGGTGCAGACGGCCGAGATCATGCGGCGCTTCGAGCCGGTGCTCGACGAGCTCCTGCCCAGTTGCGTGATCGTCGTCGGCGACGTCAACTCGACGCTCGCCTGCAGCCTGGTCGCGAGCAAGAAGCGCATTCCGGTCGTCCACGTCGAAGCGGGGCTGCGCAGCTTCGATCGCAGCATGCCCGAAGAGATCAACCGCGTGCTCACCGACCAGATCGCCGACCTGCTGTACACGACCGAGCGCGTCGCCGCCGAGAATCTCGCGCGCGAGGGCATCGATCGCGAGCGCGTGCGCTTCGTCGGCAACGTGATGATCGATTCGCTGCTGCGGCACCGGCGCCGGGCGATCGCGCCGATCGACACGCTGACCGCGCGCCGGACAGGCCGGCCGATTTCGCCGGCGGCATCGGCGGCTTCGGCGTCGTCACCTTGCACCGGCCGTCGAACGTCGACGCGCCGGCGGCGCTGCGCGAGGCGCTGACGATCCTGCAGGATGTCGCCGCGCGGCTGCCGCTGATCTGGCCGGTGCATCCGCGGGCCAAGGCCAACATCGATCGCTTCGGCCTGTCGCCGCTGCTGGCCGGCGCGCGAATCACGCTGCTGCCGCCGCAGGGTTACCTCGAAATGCTCGGCCTGATGGGGCAGGCGCGGCTGGTGCTGACCGACTCGGGCGGCATCCAGGAGGAAACGACGGCGCTTGCCGTGCCGTGCCTGACGATGCGCGACAACACCGAGCGTCCGATCACCGTCGAGCAGGGCACCAACACGCTGGTCGGCCGCAACCGCGCGCGCACGCTCGAATGCGTCGACGAGATCCTGAAGAACGGCGGCAAGCGCGGGCAGGACGCCGGAGCTGTGGGACGGCCGCGCCGCCGAGCGCATCGCCGACGACCTGTCCGCGTGGCTCGGCCTGTCCGCGTTCGAGCGCAAGGCGGTGCACGCATGAATGCGCAAGCCGCCTGCCGACGACCGATCGTCAACGCGCTGACCGTCGACGTCGAGGACTATTTCCAGGTCTCGGCCTTCGCCGCGCACATCCCGCGCTCGTCATGGGACACGCCAGCCCTGCCGGGTCGAAGCCAACATCGACACGGATCCTCGGCGCTGCTCGCCGAGGCGCAAGGTCAGCGCGACGTTCTTCACGCTCGGCTGGATCGCCGAGCGCTATCCGGCGCTGGTCCGCCGTCTGGTCGACGGCGGACACGAGCTCGCGAGCCACGGCTACGAGCACCTGCGCGCGAACGAGCAGGGCTACGGCGCGTTCCTCGCCGACATCCGCCTCGCCAAGGCGGTGCTGGAGGACATCGCCGGCCGCGAGGTCAGCGGCTACCGCGCGCCGAGCTTTTCGATCGGGCCGGCCAATTTCTGGGCGTTCGACTGCATCGCCGAAGCCGGCTACCGCTACAGCTCGAGCATCTACCCGATCCGGCACGACCACTACGGCGCGCCGGACGCGCCGCGCTTCCCCTACAGGTGCGCGAGGGCCTGCTCGAGGTGCCGGTCGCGACGGTGCGCGTGCTGCGACTCGAACTGGCCGGCCGGCGGCGGCGGCTACTTCCGCCTGCTGCCGTATCGCGTGTCGAAGTGGTCGATCGGCCGCGTCAACGCCGTCGACGGCAAGCCGGCGATGTTCTATTTCCATCCCTGGGAACTCGACCCGACGCAGCCGCGCGTCAAGGGGCCGGGCGCCAAGGCGCGCTTTCGGCACTATCTGAACCTCGACCGCACCGAGCCGCGCCTGCGCAGCCTGCTGGCCGACTTCCGCTGGGATCAGAGTCGATCGCGTCTTCCTGAATGGCGGCGCATGATGGAATCGGCGGCCAGCGAAGTCGTCCGCATCGGACGCGCGGCGGACCGCGTCAGCGTGCGCCCGTTCGTCGGCGCCGACGCGCCGGCGTGGGATGCATTCGTCGAGCGCTGTCCCGAAGCGACGTTCTTCCACCGCATCGGCTGGCGGGAGATCATCGAGGGCGTCTTTCGCCATCGCACGCACTACCTCGTCGCCGAGCGTCCGGGCGCGATCGCCGGCATTCTGCCGCTGGCCGAGGTGAAGAGCCGCCTGTTCGGCCATGCGCTGGTCTCGCTGCCGTTCGGCGTGTACGGCGGCCCGGCGGCGACCGATGCCGAAGCGGGACGCGCGCTGGTCGAAGCGGCGTCCGCGTCTCGCCGACTCGCTCGACGTCGAGCATCTCGAATTCCGCAGTCGCGCGGCGAAATGCCCGGACTGGCCGCAGCAGGATCTGTACGTGCGCTTTCGCAAGACGCTGCATGCCCGACGTCGAGGCCAACCTGCTCGCGGTGCCGCGCAAGCAGCGCGCGATGATCCGCAAGGGGATCAGGAACGGACTGAAGAGCGAGATCGACGCATCGGTCGACCGCTTTTTCGCGCTGTACGCCGACAACGTCCACCGCCACGGCACGCCGCCGTTCGCGAAGAGCTACTTCGCGCGGCTGCGCGAGGTGTTCGGCGACCGCTGCGAAGTGCTCGATCGTGACCGACGCCGGCGGCAGGCCGGTGAGCGGCGTGCTGAGCTTCTACTTTCGCGACGAGGTGCTGCCCTACTACGCCGGCGACACCGCCGACGCGCGCGACCTCGCGGCCAACGACTTCAAGTACTGGGACCTGATGCGCCGGGCCTGCGAGCGCGGCGTCCGCGTCTTCGACTACGGCCGCAGCAAGCGCGGCACCGGCTCGTTCGACTTCAAGAAGAACTGGGGCTTCGAGCCCGAGCCGCTTGCACTACGAGTACCGGCTGCGCAAGGGCGACGGCGATCCCGCAGAACAATCCGCTCAATCCGAAGTACCGGACGCTGGTCGCGATGTGGCGGCGGCTGCCGCGTCCGGTCGCCAACGCGCTCGGGCCGATGCTGACGCGCAACCTGGGATAGCCATGGGCGACGCCGCACAATGGGTGCGCGGTCTGGTCGGACGGCGATCGGACGCAGCGGCGACGGGTCGGCGAGGCCCGCGCCGGCGCGCGCCGGCGTCCGGCCGAGCCGCCTGCCGACGCGAGTCACGACGCTCGCGCGCCGATGATCCGGTGGCGCGCGACCTGGCGCCTCGCGCCGGTGCTGGCGGCCGGCCTTGCGGTGCTCGGCATCCTCGCGCTCTACTGGCCGACGGTCGCGTCGATCGTCGCGATCTGGATCCGCTCGGAGACATTCACCCACGGCTTCGTCGTCGTGCCGATCTGCCTCTGGCTGGTCTGGCGCCGCCGCGAGTCCTCGCCGCGATTCCGGCCCGGCCCTGGTGGCCGGGGCTCGCGATCGTCTTCGCCGCCGGCGCGCTGTGGCTCGTCACCTCGGTCGCCGACGTGCTCGGCGTCAAGCAGTTCGCGCTCGCGTTCATGCTCCAGGCGGCGATCGTCACGGTGCTCGGCACGCGCATCGCGCGCGCCGCATTCTTTCCGCTCGCGTTCCTGCTGTTCGCCGTGCCGTTCGGCGAAATCTTCGTCCCGACCCTGATCGAGTGGACCGCCAACTTTACCGTCGGCGCGCTGCGCTGGTCGGGCGTGCCGGTCTATCGCGAGGCCAACCTGTTCATCATCCCTTCGGGCGCGTGGTCGGTCGTCGAGGCCTGCAGCGGCATCCGCTACATCATCGCTTCGGTGATGGTCGGAACGATCTACGCCGCCGTCGCCTATCGCAGCACGCGGCGGCGCGCGCATGTTCATCGCGGCGGCGATCCTGGTGCCGATCGTCGCCAACTGGCTGCGGGCGTACATGATCGTGATGCTCGGCCATCTGTCGAACAACAGGCTGGCGGTCGGCGTCGACCACATCATCTACGGCTGGGTTTTCTTCGGCCTGGTGATGCTGCTGCTGTTCTGGGTCGGATCGTTCTGGCAGGAGGACGACGTGCCGGCCGCCGGCGGCACGCCGGCGCGTCCGCGCCGGCCGCGACCGACGCCGGCCGCGCCGCGCACGCGTTCTGTTCGCGGCTGCGATCGCGGCGATCGTCGCCGCCGGCCTCTGGTTGCCGCTCGAGGCGAGCGATCGACCGCGCTGGCCGCAGCCGGTCGACGCCGAGCCTTGCCCGCCGTCGCGGCCGCGAACGGCTGGAATGCCGCGCCGGTCGCGTTCACCGATTGGAAGCCGCGCTACCGCGGTTACGCCGCGGAGCTGCAGCAGGCATTCCGCAAGGACGGGCGCGACGTCGGCCTGTACATCGCCTACTACCGGCATCAGGCCAAAGGCAGCGAGCTGATCACCTCGGGCAACCAGCTGGTCGCACGCCGGAAGACTGGAAGTGGAAGCAGGTCGGCGGAGGGCAGCGACAGCGTCGAATGGGCGGGCCGGCCGGAGCGCGTCGAACGCGCAGAGCTTGTCCGGGCGAAGCGTCGCGCTGCAAGCCTATCCGCTTGTACTGGGTCGCCGGCGACGTGACCTCGAGCCAGTACGTGGCCAAGGCGCTGCTGGCGTGGTCGAAGCTACGGGCCGCGGCGACGATGCCGCGCTGATCGTCATCTATGCGCCCGAAGCGCACCCGCGACGACGATGCCGCCGGCGAGCCTGCGCGCGTTCGCGCGGGCCATGTCGCCATCGATCGAGCGCGCGCTGGCGCGGCGCGCGCGAAAGCCGCGGGTGAACGCCGATGCCGGCGCCGCTGATCGTGCACGTCGTCTACCGGTTGGCGATCGGCGGGCTGGAGAACGGCGTCGTCAACCTGATCAACCGGCTGCCGCGCGCAATCCTGGCGGCATGCGGTCGTGTCGCTGACCGACGTCGATCCGGAGTTTGCCGCGCGCATCTCCCGCGCATGACGTGCGCTGCATCGCCCTGCACAAGGGCCCGGGCCACGCGGTCCGCCTCTATCCGAGGCTCGTCGCGCTGCTGCGCGAGCTCAAGCCCGCGATCGTGCACACGCGCAATCTCGCCGCGCTCGAAGCCGCGCTCCCCGCCTGGATGGCCGGCGTGCCGGCGCGCGTGCACGGCGAGCACGGGCGCGACGTCGGCGATCTCGACGGCTCGAGCGCGCGCTACCAGCGGGTGCGACGCGTGTTCCGCCCGTTCGTGACGCGCTACATCGCGCTTGTCGCCCGACCTCGAATGCTATCTGCGCGAGCGCATCGGCGTGCCGGCGGCGCGGATCGAGCAGATCTACAACGGCGTCGACACCGGGCGCTTTCGTCCCGCGCCGGCGGGCGCGGCGCCGATCGACGGCTGTCCGTTCCAGGGCGCCGACTACTGGCTGGTCGGCACCGTCGGCCGGCATGGAGGCGGTCAAGGATCAGACCAACCTGGCGCGCGGCTTCGTCGGCGCGCTTCGCGCCGCATCCCGAGGCCCGAGCTCGCATGCGGCTGGTGCTCGTCGGCGACGGCAAGCTCAGAGAGCGAGGTCGAGGCGATCCTCGACGTCCGCCGGCGTGCGCGAGCTGGCGTGGTTCGCCGGCGAGCGGGCCGACGTCGTCCCGCTGCTGCAGGGTCTCGACTGCTTCGTGCTGCCGTCGCTGGCCGAAGGGGTGTCCAACACGATCCTCGAGGCGATGGCGTGCGGCCTGCCGGTCGATCGCGACGCGCGTCGGCGCCAACGCCGAGCTGGTCGAAGAGGATGTGACCGGCCGCACGGTGCCGGCCGGCGACAGCGCGGCGCTGGCGCGCGAAATCGGCGCCTACTTCGCCGCGCCGGCGCTCGCCCGCCAGCATGGGCAGCGCGGCGCGCCGGCGCGCCGAACGCAGGTTCAGCCTCGAGCGCATGGTCGAGGACTACGACCGTGTCTACGCCGGACTGCTTCGACCGCCGGCGGGCCGGCGGCTCCGGGCGCGGCGACGGCCGCGGCGCGCCCGCGCGCGCGCGGCTGAAACGGAAGGACAGCGATCATGTGCGGCATCGTCGGCATATTCGACTCGAACGGCAGGCGCGACGTCAGCCGCGACTTGTTGTCGCGCATGAACGAGGCCCAGCACCATCGCGGGCCCGACGAGGGCGGCCTGCACGTCGAGCCCGGCGTGGGCCTCGGCCATCGGCGCCTGTCGATCATCGACCTGTCGACCGGCCAGCAGCCGCTGTACAACGAGGACGGCAGCGTCGTCATCGTCTACAACGGCGAGATCTACAACTACCAGTCGCTGATCCCCGAGCTCGACCGCGCTCGGCCACGTTTCCGCACCAAGAGCGACACCGAAGTCATCGTCCACGCCTGGGAGGCGTGGGGCGAGGCCTGCGTCGAGCGCTTCCGCGGCATGTTCGCGTTCGCGCTGTGGGACCGCAATCGCAAGACCCTGTTTCTCGCCCGCGACCGGCTCGGCGTCAAGCCGCTGCACTACGCGCTGCTCGCCGACGGCACGTTCCTGTTCGGCTCCGAGCTCAAGGCGCTGCTGGCGCATCCGGCATTCGCGCGCGACATCGACCCGTGCGCGGTCGAGGAATATTTCGCGCTGGGCTACGTCGCCGAGCCGCGCACGATCTTCAAGGCGGCGCGCAAGCTGCCGCCGGCGCACACGCTGACCGTGCGCCAGGGCGCGCCGCTGGCCGGCGCCGGTGCGAGTACTGGGACCTGCGCTTCACGCTCGATCGCGTCATCACGCTCGACGACGCGATCGCGGAGCTGACGGCGCGGCTCGACGAATCGGTGCGCCTGCGCATGATCTCCGAAGTGCCGCTGGGCGCGTTCCTGTCGGGCGGCGTCGACTCGAGCGCGGTCGTCGCCACGATGGCGAAGGCGTCCGCCGAGCCGGTCAACACCTGCTCGATCGCGTTCGCCGATCCGGCGTACGACGAATCGCGCTACGCGCAGCAGGTCGCCGACCGCTACCGGACGCGGCATTTCGTCGATCGCGTCGAGAGCGACGACTTCGATCTGATCGACACGCTGGCGCGCGTCTACGACGAGCCGTACGCCGACAGCTCGGCGATTCCGACCTATCGCGTCTGCCAGCTGGCGCGCAAGCACGTCACCGTCGCGCTGTCCGGCGACGGCGGCGACGAGAATTTCGGCGGCTATCGGCGCTACCGGCTGCACATGATGGAGGAGCGGATGCGCCGCGCTGCTGCCGCTTTCGCTGCGCCGGCCGGTGTTCGGGCTGCTCGGCCGGCGCTTATCCGAAGGCCGACTGGGCGCCGCGGATGTTCCGCGCCAAGTCGACGTTCGAGGCGCTCGGGCGCGATTCGGTCGAGGCGTACTTCCACGGCGTGTCGATCCTGCGCGACGGCATGCGCCGGCGGCTGTTCACCGACGCGCTTCCGGGCGCAGCTCGGCGGCTACAACGCGGTCGAGGTGTTCCGGCGGCATGCCGCAGAGCGCGCAGACCGACGATCCGCTGGCGCTGGTCCAGTACCTCGATCTGAAGACCTACCTGGTCGGCGACATCAACACCAAGGTCGACCGCGCCAGCATGGCGCACTCGCTCGAAGTGCGCGAGCCGCTGATGGACCATCCGCTGGTCGAGTGGCTGGCGACGCTGCCTTCGTCGTTCAAGGTGCGCGGCCAGGAAGGGCAAGTGGCTGCTGAAGAAGGCGCTCGAGCCGCGCCTGCCGCGCGAGCTCCTGTACCGGCCGAAGATGGGCTTTGCGGTGCCGCTGGCGCGCTGGTTCCGCGGCCCGCTGCGCGAGCGCGTGCGCGAGGCGCTGCTCGGCGAGCGGCTCGCCGACACCGGCATGTTCGACCGCGGCTACCTGCAGGAGCTGGTCGATGAGCACCAGTCCGGTCGCCGCGACTACAGCTCGCCGCTGTGGACGTTGCTGATGTTCGACGCGTTCCTGCGCAACGTCGCCGACGCACGGTCGACGGCGCGGGGCTGCGCCGCCAAGGCGGCGTGACGCGGCGCCATGCGCATCCTCCACGTCCTCGACCATTCGCTGCCGCTGCACAGCGGCTACACGTTCCGGACCGCGGCGATACTGCGCGAGCAGCGCGCGCTCGGCTGGGAGACGCTGCAGCTGACGACGCCGCGGCAGGGCAGCGGCACGGCGCGACGTCGAGGATGCCGACGGCTGGCGCTTCCATCGCACGCCGCTGCGGCGCAATCTGCGTCTCCAGCGATGCCCGGGCGCGATGTACGTGCAGGAGATGGCGGCGACCGCGCGCCGCGTCGACGAGCTCAGCGCGTCGTTTCGACCCGACATCCTGCATGCGCACTCGCCGGTGCTGAACGCGCTGCCGGCGCTGCGGGTCGGGCAGCCGGCGTCGGCATTCCGGTCGTCTACGAGGTTCGCGCGCTCTGGGAGGATGCCGCCGTCGACCACGGCACGGACGCGCGAGGGCAGCCTGCGCTACCGCGCGTCGCGGGCGCTGGAGACCTTCGCGCTGCGCCGCGCCGATCACGTCACGACGATCTGCGAGGGACTGCGCGACGAAATCGCCGCGCGCGGCATCGCCGCCGACCGGATCACGGTCATCCCCAATGCGGTCGACACCGACGAATTCCGCTCGGCGAGCGGCGCCCGACCCGGCGCTGCGCAACGCGCCTCGGGCTCGACGGCGCGACGGTGATCGGCTTCGCCGGCTCGTTCTACGCCTACGAGGGGCTGGACCTGCTGATCGAGGCCGCGGCGCTGCTCGCTGCCGCGCCTGCCGGAGCTCAAGCTGCTGCTGGTCGGCGGCGGCTTCCAGGAGCAGGCGCTCGAAGTCGCTGGCCGCCGACCGCGGCATCGCCGACCGCGTGATCTTCGCCGGCCGCGTTCCGCACGGCGAGGTGCAGCGCTACTACGATCTGATCGACGTGCTGGCCTATCCGCGCCACCGGATGCGGCTGACCGAGCTCGTCACGCCGCTGAAGCCGCTGGAGGCGATGGCGCAGGGCCGCATGTTCGTCGCCTCCGACGTCGGCGGCCATCGCGAGCTGGTGCGCGACGGCGAGACCGGATTCCTGTTTCCCGCCGGCGATGCCGGCGCGCTGGCGCGCGCGATCGAGGCGGTGCTGGCGCGGCGCGCGGAATGGCCGCGGCTCGCGCGCGCAGGCCCGGCGCTTCGTCGAGACCGAGCGCACCTGGGCGCGCAGCGTCGGCCGCTACGCGCAGCGTCTACCAGTCGCTGCTCGGCGCCGCGTCCAGCCGCCGGCGCGACGCTCGACGCCACGCAGCCGGCACTGAAGCGATGTGCGGCATCTACGGCATGCTGCATCTCGACGGCGCGCCCGCGCGGCCGGAGGCGCTGCGGCCGATGGCGCGCCGCACCGTGCATCGCGGCCCGGACGACGAAGGCGCGCTACGCCGACGGCCCGCTGGCGTTCGGCATGCGGCGGCTTGTCGATCATCGACGTCGCCGGCGGGCACCAGCCGCTGTCCAACGAGGACGGCACGCTGTGGCTGGTCGCCAACGGCGAGATCTACAACTACCGCGACGCTGCGCGCGCGAGCTCGACCGCGCAGGGCCATCGCTTCCGGACCGCCTCCGACTGCGAGACCATCCTGCACCTGTACGAGGAGCACGGCGACGCGTTCGTCGAGCGATCTGAACGGCATGTTCGCGTTCGCGCTGTGGGATGCGCGACGCCAGCGCCTGCTGCTCGGCCGCGACCGGCTGGGCATCAAGCCGCTCTACCTGTGGAACGACGGCCGGCGGCTGGTGTTCGCCAGCGAGGCCAAGGCGATCCTCGCGCTGCCGGGCGATGCGCGCCGAGCTCGATCCGGCGGCGCTGTCCTCGTACCTCGCAGCTGGGCTACGTGCCGGCGCCGCAATCGATCTTTCGCGGCATCCGCAAGCTGCCGCCGGCGACGCTGCTGATCGCCGAGCGCGGCGCAGGTCGACGAGCGCCGCTACTGGCAGGTGCCCGCGCGACATCGACCGCGCGCTCGACCGAGAGCGAATGGGTGGACCGCGTGCGCGCCCGCCTCGAGGAATCGGTGCGCATGCAGATGGTGAGCGACGTGCCGATCGGCGCGTTCCTGTCGGGCGGCATCGACTCGAGCGCCGTCGTCGCGTTCATGGCGGCGCACAGCGACCGCCCGGTCAAGACCTACGCGATCGGCTTCGGCGGCGGCGACGCCGAGGCGTACTACAACGAGCTGCCTTACGCGCGCCAGGTCGCGCAGCTGCTTCGGCACCGATCACCACGAGATCCTCGTGCGGCCCGACGTCGTCGGCGCTGCTGCCGCAGCTGCTGTGGCACATGGACGAGCCGATCGCCGACACCGCGTTCATCACCACCTACCTGGTCTCGGAGTTCGCGCGGCGCGACGTGACCGTGATCCTGTCCGGCGTCGGCGGCGACGAGCTGTTCGGCGGCTACCGGCGCTACCTGGGCAGCCATTACCAGGCGCTACTTCGACCGGCTGCCCGCCGGGCTGCGGCGCGCGGCGTCGGCGCTGGGCGAGAAGCTGCCCAGCGACCGCCATTCGCCGCTGCTCAACGCGCTGCGCCTGGCCAAGGGCTTTCTGTCGACCGCGGGCCTGCCGTTCGACGAGCGCTACCGCTCGTACGTCGAGGTGTTCCCGGATGACGCCGCCGCGGCGCTGCTGCGCCAGCCGCGCAACGGCGAGCACGACGCGCTCGCCGACGCGTTCGCCGCGGCGACGAGCAGCGACGAGCTGAACCAGATGCTGGCGGTCGACGCGCAAACGCAGCTGCCCGACGACCTGCTGCTGCTGACCGACAAGATGAGCATGGCGGTGTCGCTCGAATGCCGCGTGCCGCTGCTCGACCACGAGCTGGTCGAGCTCGCCGCGCGCATGCCGCAGGAAGTGAAGATCCGCGGCGGCGGCTGAAGCACGTGCTGAAGGCCGCGCTGCAGGACGTGCTGCCGCGCCGACATCCTCGAGCGCAAGAAGCGCGGCTTCGGCACGCCGATGGGCGCGTGGCTCAAGGGCGAGCTCGCGCCGCTGCTGCGCGAGCTCCTGTCCGCCGACGTCGATCGAGGCGCGCGGACTGTTCCGCGCCGCCGGAAGTCGCCGCGCTGATCGCGGCGCACGACGCCAATCGGCATGGACGGCACCGACCGGCTGCTGGCGCTGCTCAACCTCGAGATCTGGGCGCGCATCTATCTCGACGGCCGCGCGCCGGCCGACGTGGCCGACGAGCTCAAGGCGGTGGCGTCGTGAAGATTCTCTACGTCTGCCACCGCTTTCCGTTTCCGCCGAAGCGCGGCGGCAAGATCCGGCCGTTCAACATGATCCGGCACCTGTCGCGCCGAGCACGAGGTCACGTCGCGTCGCTCGCGCGCTCGACGCGAGGAAGCGCGGGAAGGCGAGGGCATCGCGCGCGTACTGCGCGCACTACGAGATGGCGCAGGTCGAGCAATCCGGTGCAGACGCTGCGGATGGTCGCGCGGCTGCCGACGCCGACGCCGTCGTCGATCGGCTACTTCCATTCGCCGCAGCTCGCGCGGCGGATCGACGCACTGCTCGCGAGCGAACGCTTCGACCTGATCTTCGTGCATTGCTCGTCGGTCGCGCCGTACGTCGAGCACGTGCGCGGCACGCCCAAGATCCTCGACTTCGGCGACATGGACTCGCAGAAGTGGCTCGAGTACGCGCGCTACAAGCCGTTCCCGCTGTCGCTCGGCTACCGGCTCGAAGGCGCGCAAGCTGGAGCGCGCCGAAAAGCGGCTCGCGCGGCGCTTCGACCTGTGCACGGCGACGACGCGCGCCGAATGGGAGACGCTCGAGAGCTACGGCACCGGCGTCGCCACGGACTGGTTTCCGAACGGCGTCGACAGCGAGTACTTCGCGCCGACCGGCGAGCCCTACGATGCCGACACGATCGCCTTCGTCGGCCGCATGGACTACTACCCGAACCAGGAGTGCATGTTCGACTTCTGCGCCAGGACGCTGCCGCTGCTGCAGCGCGCGCCGGCCGGCGCTGAAGCTCGCTGATCGTCGGCGCCGATCCGTCGCCGCGCGGTGCAGCGGCTCGGCGAGCTTCCCGGCGTCACCGTCACCGGCTCGGTGCCCGACGTGCGGCCGTACCTGCACCGCTCGGCGCTGATGGTCGCGCCGCTCAACATCGCGCGCGGCACGCAGAACAAGATCCTCGAAGCGATGGCGATGGGCGTGCCGGTCGTGACG
This sequence comes from uncultured beta proteobacterium, assembly GCA_963713125.1. Taxonomy (GTDB): domain Bacteria; phylum Pseudomonadota; class Gammaproteobacteria; order Burkholderiales; family Casimicrobiaceae; genus PALSA-1003. The sequence continues at coordinate 148,711 of CAVQKL010000001.1, forward strand.
AGCCGCGTCGCCGCCGGCGGCGTCGACGCCGTCGCCGGCGAGCATTTCCTCGTCGCGCGTCGACGCCCGACGAGTACGCGGCGGCGATCCTGCGCATCCTCGACGATCCCGCCGAGCGGCAGCGCCTCGTCGCGCGCGGGCCGCGCGCGCATGCTGTCGCATCACGCCTGGGACAAGTCGATGCAGCGGCTGGACGGCATCATCGAGCGCTGTCTTGGCAGTCAGGGTCCGGACGACGCGCGAGACGCGCGCGACCGCAGGGAGCGCTGGCTTGAACATCAGCATCTTCGGTCTGGGCTACGTCGGCGCGGTCTCGCTCGCCTGCCTGGCGCGCGACGGCCATCGCGTCATCGGCGTCGACGTCGACCAGGCCAAGCTCGACCTGATCGCCGCCGGCAGGACGCCGGTCGTCGAGGAGGGCATGGTGCGAGCTGATGGCCGACACGGTCGCGCAGCGGCCGGGTGTCGGTCAGCCGCGACGCGCGCGCAGGCGGTGCTGCGAGACCGACGTCTCGCTGATCTGCGTCGGCACGCCGTCGGCGCCGAACGGCAGCCAGGACCAGACGGCGATGCTGCGGCTCGCCGCACGACCTGGGCGCCGCGATGCGCGACAAGCCGACGCCGCACGTGTTCGTGTTCCGCTCGACGCTGGTGCCCGGCACGGTCGAGGACGTGCTGCGCCCGATCATCGAAGCGCGAGTCGGGCAAGAAGGACGGCGTCGACTTCCACGTCTGCTTCCAGCCGGAGTTCCTGCGCGAGGGCACGTCGATCCGCGACTACGACAAGCCGCCGTTCACCGTCGTCGGCGCCAACGCGCGAGGCGCCGGTCGACGCGCTGCGCGAGCTGTTCGGCCATCTGCCGTGCGAGTTCCACGTCACCTCGATCCGCGCGGCGGAGATGGTCAAGTACTGCTGCAACAACTTCCACGCGCTGAAGATCACCTTCGCCAACGAGACGGCGCGCCTGTGCGAGGCGCTGGGCGTCGACCCGTTCGAGGTGATGGACCTGGTGTGCAAGGACCGCCAGCTCAACATCTCGCCCGCCTATCTGAAGCCGGGCTTCGCCTTCGGCGGCTCGTGCCTGCCGAAGGACCTGCGCGCCACGATCCATCTGGCCAAGACGCACGACGTCGAGCTGCCGATGCAGGCGGCGATCGCTGCGTCCAATCGGGCGCACATCGACCACGCGATCGCCAAGGTGGCCGCGACGGCCAAGCGCCGGATCGGCATGATCGGGCTGTCGTTCAAGACCGGCACCGACGACCTGCGCGAGAGCCCGCTGGTGCTGCTGGCCGAGCATTTCATCGGCAAGGGCTGCACGATCCTGGTCTACGATCCGGAAGTGCATCTGTCGCGCCTGCTCGGCGCCAACCGGCGCTACATCGAGCAGCACTTGCCGCACATCGGTTCGCTGATCCGCAGCGACATCGCGGCGGTGATCGCGGGATCCGATGTGCTGGTCGTCGGTCTGGGCGATCGCCGGACGTCGTCGCCGCGCTCGCGCAGCACACCCGGCCCGAGCAGACGATCATCGACCTGATCAACATCGCCGACCGCAAAGCGCATGCGCGGGCAATACGTGGGGTTGTGCTGGTGAATGCCGGCAGCGCTGGTCATCGCTAACGCAATCGCGCTCGCCGTCGCACTAGGCTGGCTCGTCTATCTGACGCTGCCGTACGCGCAAGCCGTGCGCGTGCGCAACGCGTTCCTGTTGCGACGCGGGCGTCCGGAGGATTTCAGCTGGACACCGGCGGCAATTCCCGGCGATTTCAGATCGGAGCGGATGACACCGCCGAACGCAATCCGCGGCGCGGTGGAATCCGCGGGTATCGAGAAACTGGCGGGCGACTGGCAGCGAGCGCTCGCGCTGGTGCAGATGCTGGTGCAACATTCGCAGCGGGAAGGCGGCATCCGGGCGGATCTCGCAACGACCTTCAAGGGCATCGTGGCGGGCTACGGCTATTGCGCGGATTACGTTCGCGTCTATCTTGCCGCCGCACGCAGCGCCGGCCTGTTCTGCCGGCAATGGGCGTTCTCGTTCGACGGGTTCGGTGGGCATGGGCACACGGTGGTCGAGGTCTACGACCGGGAGCGGGACCGTTGGGCGTTCCTCGACGTGCACAACAACGTCTACGCGGTGCTTGCCGGCACCGACGTGCCCATCGACGCGCTGGCATTGCGCCGTGCGCTGCTCGGCAACCCTGGCCTCGATCGAATTCCGCCGCGCCGGCCCCGGCCGCCTGGGTTTTCCTCACTTCGACAAGCTGCTCGACTACTATCGTCGTGGCGTAGACGAGTGGTACCTCTGGTGGGGCAACGACGTCATAAGTCGCGAACGCGCTGGGGCTTCTCCACAGGCTGTCCGGACGCCTTGCCCATCGGCTCGACAGCGTGCTCGGACGCCTGCCGCCGCTGGTGATATTCGCGACACCCGAGAACGAGCAAGCGATCGTCCGCATGGAAGGGCTGCGGCGCCGCGTCGTCACGGCGGCCGTCCTGAGCGTGGCCCTTGCCGCATCGCTGGGTGTGCAGCTCTGCTGGCAATTGCTGCCTCGTCGCCATGCATGAGTCCGGCGAGGCGATCTCGCCGATCGGCCGGCCCGAACCGGCGCGCGGCACCTTGGATGCGTCCGCTCCTGGGCGCGCTGTCGCCAGCCGGGTCGCGCGGCCGGCTGACGACCCTGATTTTTCATCGGGTGCATGCGCGGCCCGACCCGCTGTTTCCGAACGAAATGCATGCTGCGCGGTTTGCCGGGCGCATGGAATGCGTGCGCCACTGGTTCAATGTTCTGCCGCTGGATGAGGCGATTGCTGCACTTGAGCGCGGCTCGATTCCTGCGCGCGCGCTGGCCATTACGTTCGACGATGGATATGCCGACAACGCGACGGTCGCGTTGCCGATACTGCGGCGGCTGGGGCTTCCGGCAACGTTTTTCGTCGCGACGGGATTCCTCGATGGCGGCCGGATGTGGAACGACACCGTCATCGAGGCCGTGCGGGGCTGCGGCGGGCACGCGAATTGGACCTGTCGACCCACGGGTTCGGAAAATATGCCATCGAATCTCCGCAACAGCGGAAAGTCGGCTATCGGCGCGATCCTGGCACGGCTCAAATATCTGCCGCAGGAGGAGCGCGAGTCGAGTGTCGACGCGATCGCGGCGCAAACGGGTGTCGCGTTGCCCGGCGACCTGATGATGACCGGCGATCAGGTTCGAAGCCTTGCCGCTGCCGGAATGGGTATCGGAGGCCACACCGTCAGTCATCCGATTCTCGCCAGGCTCGATGATGCTGACGGCGCGGCGCGAGATCGCCGATGGACGCGACGTGCTCGAGGCAATCGTCCGGCAACCGGTCAGGTTGTTCGCCTATCCGAACGGCAAGCCGAACGTCGATTACCCGTGCGCGCACGTTCGCATGGCGAAGGAGCTGGGATTTGTCGCTGCCGTTTCGACGGCGGCAGGCGCTGCTCGAGTGGGTGATCCGCTCCACCAGTTGCCTCGCTTTACGCCATGGGACCGTACGCCGAGGCGGTGGGGCGCCCGACTGGCGCGGAATCTGTTCACGCGAGATCGAAACGGCGGCCGCGTGAATGCCGTCGTGGCGAACGTTCCAGGATCATGCCACGCGCGCGCGCAGACGGCTCCGCGCTCGATCGTTCTGGTGGGCCCGCTGCCGCCACCTTCCGGTGGAATGGCCAACCAGACACGCCAGCTCGCACAACTTCTTGTCCGCCGAGGGTGCAAGGTCACCGATCGTTCAGGTCAATGCGCCGTACCGGCCGGCATGGGTCGCGGCGCCTGCGCGGCGTGCGTGCTTTGTTTCGCCTGGTACCCTATCTGTAAGGCGGCTGAGCGCGCGATCGGTGGCGCCGAACTGGTGCACGTGATGGCCAATTCCGGTTGGGCGTGGCATTTGTTCGCGGCGCCGGCGGTATGGATCGCGTGGTTGCGAGGCGTGCCGAGTCGTCGTCAACTATCGAGGAGGCGACGCGGACGCATTTCTCGCCGCCCAGTCCCGCCTCGTCCGGCCGACGCTCGCACGCGCCGGCATCGTCGCCGTGCCATCGGGGTTTCTCAACGCCGTATTCACGAAATACGGCATAGCCACGAGCATCGTGCCGAACATCGTCAACCTCGACGCGTTCCGGCCGGCCGATGCGCTGCCGCCGCGCCGCGTCTGCTCGTGACGCGCAACCTGGAGCCGATCTACGACATCGCCACCGCGCATACGCGCGTTCGCGATCGTTGCCGGGCGGCATGCCGATGCGCAGCTGACCGTCGCGGGATCGGGGCCGGATCGCGACATGCTCGAGCGAGCTGCGGCGGAGCTTGGCGTTGCGGACCGCGTGCGCTTTACCGGTCGCCTCGACAATGCGGAGCTGCCGCGCTCTACCGCGCGGCCAGCGTCGTCGTCAACGCGTCGCTGGTCGACAACTGCCGATTTCGCTGCTGGAGGCGATGGCGAGCGGCGTGCCGATCGCACCACCAAGGTCGGCGGGATCGCCCAGATCTGGTCGAGCACGAGGTGACTGCGCTGCTCGTGCCGCCCGAAGCGATCCCGTCGCCATGGCCGAACGCCGATTCTCCGCCTGCTCGGAGATCGGCCGCTGGCGCTTCGGCTGCGCACCGCCGGTGTCGAAGCCGCCGCAACGCTATGCGTGGCCGAAAGTCCGTGTCGAATTGTTCGACGTCTACGCGCTCGCCCTCGGGCAGCGGTCGATGAATTCGCCGGACGCGGTCGCGCAGCGCGGGCGGCACGATGAATCAGTGTCGAACTCGGTGCCCACGGCTGGGCTCGGGCGGGCGTCTCGCGGGCGCGCGGCTACGCGCATCTGGATGGTCGATTTTGCACGGCGGCGAGAGCTGGCGACGGCCTTGGACGCATGTGCGACCGACGTCGGCCTGGATCGAGACGGTAGGCCGGCTGAATGGCTGCTTCGCCATCGTCACGCAGCGCGATGGCCGGGTACTCGCTGCCGTGGACCGCATCCGCAGCATTCCACTTTTCTACGGTTCGACAAGCGACGGCGTTCATTTGAGCGACAACGCGTATCGGGTGCTGCCGGCGGAAGCGGCCGGTCGATCGACGCCGCCGCCGACATGGAGTTTCGCCTGACCGGATACGTGACGGGGAGGGAAACGCTATGCGCCGGCGTGTTCCAGCTCGAAGCCGGCGAGATCATCCGTTTCGACCCGTCGCCGGCGCTCGCGCCCGAGCGGCATCGCTACCATCGGTTTCGCCATCGGCGACTTTCTGGCGGCGGACGCATCCGATCTGATCGCCAGGCTCGACGGCGTGCACGCCGGCGTGTTTCGTCGCTTGGTCGAACGGCGTCGGTGGACGGACGATCGTCGTGCCATTCAGCGGAGGCTACGATTCCCGGCTGATCGGCGTATCGCTTCGCGACATGGGAGCGCGCGACGTCGTTTGCTACAGCTACGGCGTTCCCGGCAACTGGGAAGCGCGCATCTCGCAGGAACTGGCGCGGTATCTCGGCTTTCGCTGGGAATTCGTGCCGTATTCGGCGGAGCGTTGGCGCGCCTGGGCGGCAAGCGACCGATTTGCCGAGTACTTTCATGCCGCCGGCAATCTGGCGTCGGTGCCGCACATCCAGGATTGGCCGGCGGTGCTCGAATTGCAGCGCGAGGCGCCGGGTTCCCCGGACAGCGTCTTCGTCCCCGGACACTCGGGAGATTTTCTCGCCGGCAGCCATATTCCGAAATCGTATGGCGGCCGGACGACGATCGCGCGCCGCGAAGTGCTCGACTCACTGCAGAATGCGCACTACTCGCTTGTGGGATTGGCCCGCGGCGACGCAAATCCAGGCTTCGGGACAGCTTCGACCGGCGGATCGAGTCCGATCGTGGGACGGATCGCCGACTGCTCGCCGGAAGCAGGCCGCGGATGCCTTCGAGCGCTGGGATCTGCAGGAGCGTCAGGCCAAGTTCATCTGCAATTCGGTCCGCGTCTACGAGAGCTTCGGCTATCGAGTGGCGGCTGCCGCTGTTCGACCACGAGCTGATGGATTTCTGGGCGCGGATCCCGATCGAGCTGCGGCTTGGCAGGCAGCTCTACTTCGAATTCGCGCGCCAACGCCAGGCGCTGCCGGTGACGCCGCCCAATCGGGACCATGGCGCCGTCGTCGACGCGCTGATCCGGGCGATCGATCGTGCCGGATTGCGCCAACGCGCGAAACGGGCGCAGCGCGCGCTGCGCCGATGGCGTTGGCGCAGCGTGCGAACGGCTATCGCCCATTGGCGTGGCTCGAGCTGATCGACGCGCGACGAATTCCGACGCACGTACACGGGCAAGGAGCTGATGCACTCGTACATGGCGCTGCGCTATCGCGACCATGCTGCCAAGCTGATCGCGGCGTCGCCGCGGGCGTGACCTGACATGCCCCTGTAACAGCCTGCGAACTGCGGAGCGATTCGCCGCTCCAGCTGCTCTGGAGGCTCCTCTACGGCTTGGCCTCGTAAAACCAGATATGCGTCTGGTGACGGCCGAAGACGCCTCCGGAGAACACGACGCGACCGTCGGGCAGGCTGGTTACGGCATTGCCGATGAAGTTGCCGTACGACGGCACCTGCCGATCCACCGACCAGACGTTGGTCGCGGGGTCGTACACGTAGATGCCGTGCAGCTCGCCATCCGGGCCGCTCATCAATGGCCAGACCACCTTGCCGTGCGACGAGGCTAGCCGCATCTCGAGATCGTGCAGCAGCGAGCCGTCTACCGGCGGCGCCGCCAATTCCTCGAACGTGTGGTTGTCGAGATGCCAACGCCAGAATCTCGGGACCTTCAGCGCCGTGCCGTCGGTCGAGTAGCCGGCCACGTAGACGTAGCGGCCGATCTTGGCGTACTGCGTTCTGCGTGTAGTAGGTGGAAAATCCCTTGGGCCTGGTCAACGTGATCGGAAGGTCAGGAAGTCTTACCAGGTCCCTGATGCTCCAGCGTCTTGCGACGAATCCGCCCGAATCGTCACCCAATACGACGAGCTGGTCGTTTACCTCATCGTAGACGCCGCCGAACGGGTCTCCGGTCGTAGTCGAGATAGTTGCCGAACAGGCGGAGCTCCTGCGTCCAGGCGTTGGTGGCAGGATCGAAATACCAAAGCCCCTTGGCATATTCGAGGATGGGAGTGCCTTTGGGCTCGTAGGCGTAATAGACCCCGGCCAGAACAGGAATTTTTGTCGGCTGGCGTCCCAGACGAAGCCCATCTCATCCTGAGCAGCATGCGGCGCAGGCAGCGTCGGATAGACGGGGGTTCCGACATCCTGTCGCCAGCTTCCGTCCACCATGCTCATCGACCAGGTGCCGTCGGTCGCGGAAGTCACCCAGTCGCCGCCCTAGACGTACAGTCGGTTGGTCAGCGGCGAGTAGGCCATGTTGGTGTGCTTGCTGTTCTGCAGGGTCGAATACGGCGCGCCGACCAACGCCGGAAGCGGAAACGACGTGATCGTGCCGGTGTATGCGGGAACCGGTCCGGAGGTCGGTGGCGGAGGTGGTGGTGGCGGAGGGGGGGCGGCGGAGGTGGCGGAGGCGGTGGCGGCGGCGCAGCTGTCGAAGGATACCGGTACGCCCAGGTCGACAGATCGTAGTTTCCGTCGCCATTCATCGTATGCAGAATCGTCTGCCCGCGGACGGGGTCATAGACCATCGCATAGCCGACATATACGGTATCGAACGGGACGGTGTTCCCCGTCGCAACATTCGCCGCCTTGGCCCAGGCAAGCGTGGACAACGGCAGCAGCCAGGTTTCGCGTGTGGTTCCGGGCACAGGGTCGCCACCGGCTATTCGGGGAGACGCCGACCAACCGACAAGGGCATCGTTGGCGACGTCGTAGACGTACTGCGTGTATGCCGGAGGCGGACCGCCCGAGGTCGTCAGATGCTGCCACCCGGATAGGGTCAACGGAAGCGCCCACAACGAGCCGTCGGTATCGACGTAAACGATGCGATTGCGCTTGCTGTCGAGCGCGCTGCGCCATGCCGTCATTTTCTTGGCGTCCGGCCCGATGCCTCCATCCCACGTCGGCCCGGGAGCAACGTTGGCGGACACCATCGAAGACGCTGGTGGAGACAGCGCGAATGTATAGACAGCCAGCCTTCCCCAGCCGCCGAACACGATGAAGCGCTTGCCAGCCGGATCGAAGATCAGCGCCGATTCCGATCCCGGTTACTGCGCCGGCCATCGGATAAGTTGACGAATTGCTTGCTCGTGAGGTCGTAGTAGTTGACGCCCAGAAGTTGCGACCCGGTCCCCGTGCCGATCCACAAGCGGTCGTTGATCGGATCGTAGGCGAACGAACGATTGTGAACGCCACCGCCGATGTTCGGCGTGAGATTGCTCCACGTACCGGTCACCGGATTGAACGCCGCCAAGCACGCCCATCCAGTTCATCCCGTACACGAGGTTCCGCTTGGTGTCGTACACCAGGTTGTACCAGGACTGGTACTCCGCTTCGGTGCCTGACGGATAGCTGGTCGCATACTTTGTCCACGAACCTGGAGGCCCCGCGGTAACCGGGTGCGACGGAGGCCGCGGCGGAGGAACGACGGCCGCCACCAGGGTCTTGATGGCGCTTGCTCTCGCACCCCCGCTGTCGATAATCGTGAGGACAACCGGGTAGGTGCCGGATACCGTGTAGCGATGCGTAGCCGTTGCACCGGTGGCAGTCGTTCCGTCTCCGAAATTCCACGCATAAGAGGCTACGGACACGCCGGGCATCGTGCTCGCGCTGCTGCTGAAGCTGAAGGTGTCGGAGGCTATCAGTGTCACGATGATGCTCGTCGTGGGCAGAGTCGTCGGATTGCTGATCGGAGACGGGCTCGATGAATTCGACGTTGCAACGCAGACAACGGCGGCAGAGTCCTGGACATAGCCTGCCGACATCGCGCGCGCCGGCCCCGGCGCACCGATAGTATAGCCATGGACCGCGTCGCCGCGGTTGCTGAAGAGGTGGCCCACGTCCACCGTGCCGCTGGGCATGTTCCGGTGGCGAGATCCGGCACGTGGATCTGTAGGATTTCACTGAACTGGAGCGGCCAGTTCGCGACGGGTTTCGTCCGCCTGCGTGGCGCATTCCTCGGCGGATCCGGCATAGAAAGCTGGCTCGAGCCCCGCTCCCGGACTTCCATACAACCGGCAGGTGCGACTCGCTGACAGGCTGGGCGGCGCGCGCCGGTCGAAGGATGAAGCCGACGCCGAGAATCAACAGAAAAAAGCTCGATGGTCTTTGCAAAATCTAGCCCCTCAATACGATTGGCTATCTGGTTGTGGGTAACTGTGCCGAACTTTACGGTCGGATTTCGGGAAGGCTGGTGCTGCGAAAGCTCGAGCGACCAGATCGCCACAATCGCCGCCGTCGCGCGGTTGCATGTCTGGCGAAACGCGATCGGTCAGGTCGCGGCGATCCGGTCGCGTCAGCCCGACGCTCACGACTGCAACGAAAGGCTGCTTCGGCGGGACCAAGCATCGCCCGCTCTTGATTGACCAGCCGGGGCCGATTGAGATGCTTGAACCGCCAACAGTTCCCAGACTTCGAGCCGTGATGCCACTTCTATGACGAAAGCATAATATATGCTGGCGTCATCGCCTGTCAATGAAAATCGCTGCTTCGACCTAAAGCAGCCTTCGATTTCCACGCATCGGAGATTTCTACGACGTTGATCTGTCGACCTTTGTGTGTATACAACCCCAAAAGCCTAGCGTCCGGCTAACGTCGCGATGTTCGCGCCGAGGGCGGGACATCCGAGCGACTGCCAGCGATAACGCAGCTAGGCTCGGCGCCTGCCGGCGCGGCGGAGAAGATCCTTGACTCCGAACATCTCTGCGGCAAAGTCATCGATCGAGATTTCTTCCGCCATCCAGAAACCGCCGCAGTCCAAGTGCGGGTGTGCTTACTGGAATTGAAGCCCGGGATACACGTGGTTGCACTACGGATGCCCATTGCCGATAGAGCAGGCCACTGGGCCATATCCCAGATACCGCTTGGATAGCACAAGTGTTCCAGAGGCGCATCCGTCATAGGTGCAAGGGCGGCTCGATTGTCGGTTATTTCCCGCGAGATCTTCGCGACCGACGCAGGAAGCCGATGACGATGTGTGTGAAGCTGGATGTCGAAGCCCTGATCTCAGGAGC
>CAVQKL010000002.1:0-205194 GCA_963713125.1 uncultured beta proteobacterium
GTCACAACGCCACCGAAGGAGGACCACGATGAACGACCATACCCGCGACGATCGCGCCGACACGCTTCGGCGGCACCTGTTGCAAGCCGGTGTCGGCGCCGCGGCGCTGGGCGCGATACCCGGCGCTTCGCTGCTCGGGGCGCAGGCGCAGGGCGCCTTCAACTGGAAGCGCTTCAACGGCGAGAAGATCGAGGTGCTGCTGGTCAAGAGCCCCCGCGGCGACCTGCTGTCCAAGTACCACAAGGAATTCGAGGACATGACCGGCATCGGCGTCGGCTCGGAAAGGTCCCCGAGCAGCAGCAGCGCCAGAAAGCCGTCATCGAATTCAATTCCGGCAACCCGAGCTTCGACGTGATCGCGCTTTCCTATCACGTGCAGAAGCGCCAGTTCGCCAAGAACAACTGGCTGACCGACTTGAGGCCGATGATCAACGACCGGGCGCTGGCCGAACCCGGATCTGGATTTCGCCGATTTCGCGCAGGGCGGCCTGAACTACGCGGTCGAAGCGGACGGCCGCGTGATGAGCCTGCCGCTCAATCTCGATCCCTGGGTTGTCTATTACAACAAGGAATTGTTCGATGCCAAAAGCGTCGCGTTCCCGGCGACGTTCGCGCAGATGATCGACGCCGCGGCCAGGCTCAACGATCCGGCCAAGGGCGTCTCGGGCTTTGTCGGCCGCGGGCTCAAGAACGCCAACGTGCCGGTGTGGACGAGCTTCCTGCTCGGCTACGGCGGTGGCTTCATCGACAGGAACGGCAAGCTGATGACCGACACGACCGAGGCCGTCGAGTCGGCAAAGATGTACCAGACGATGCTCGGCAAATACGGTCCGCAGGGCGTGGCCGGCTACAACTGGAACGAGGCGCAGAGCCTGTTCCTGCAGGGCAAGGCGGCGATGTGGCTCGACGGCATCGGCTTCGCGCAGCCGCTCGAGGATCCGACCAAGTCGCGCATCGTCGGCAAGGTCGGCTACGGCGTGATGCCGGCGGGCCCGAAGCAGCACGTCTCGGCGCTGTTCGCCGACGGCGAAGGCATCTCGGCGTACAGCAAGAAAAAGGGCCCGGCATGGTTCTACCTGCAGTGGGCGTCGAACAAGGCCAACCAGACGCGGATGCTGCAGGCCGCCGCCGGCGCACCGGTGCGCACGTCGGCCTACGCCGCGGCCCAGTCGTCCGCCGACTTCAAGTCGCCGAAGCAGTGGGTCGAATGCATGCTCGCGTCGGCGAAGATCGCGCAGCCCGGCTTGCCGGTCATCGCCCCGGTGACCGAATTCCGCGACACGTTCGGCATCGCGCTGACCAACATGATCAACGGCGCCGATCCCGCAGCGGAACTGAAGGCGCGCCACCGCCGAGTTCCAGCCGGTGCTCGACAAGACCGAAAAAGCCTGACCGCAGCGCCCGTGCCGCTTTTCCGCCGGCGCGGGACAGCGCACCCGCCCAGGCGATGACCACCGCAGCCGCGCCGCCCCCCGTGCGCCCGGGCTTCCTCGCCCGGCGCCGGCGAAGCTATCTGCTGTTCGTCGTTCCGGCGCTGCTCGTCGTCGGCGCGGTGATCATCTTTCCGTGGCTGTTCACCGTCTGGATGAGCGCCTTCGACTGGAAGATCGGCTCGGTCGCGCACTTCGTCGGATTCGACAACTACACCCAGCTCGCGACCAACCAGCGCTTCCTCGAGTCGATTCTCCACACGTTCTACTTCACGCTGCTGGCAGTCGTCTTTCCGCTGATCTTCGGCACCGTCGCCGCGCTGATCTTTCATCGCGAGTTTCCGTGGCGCGGCGTGCTGCGTTCGATATTCACCATGCCGATGATGGCGACGCCGGTTGCGATCGCGCTGGTGTGGACGATGATGTTCCACCCGCAACAGGGCGTGCTCAACTATCTGCTGAGCCTGGTCGGGCTGCCGCCTTCGCTGTGGGTCTATTCGCCGAGCCTGGTCATCCCCAGCCTGGTGCTGGTCGAGGTCTGGCACTGGACGCCGCTGATCATGCTGATCGTCCTCGGCGGGCTGGCCGCGCTGCCGACCGAGCCGTACGAAAGCGCGCGGCTCGACGGCGCCAGCGAATGGCAACTGTTCCGCTACATCACCCTGCCGCTGCTCGCGCCGTTCCTGATCATTGCCGCGGTGATCCGCACGATCGACGCGTTGAAGGCCTTCGACACGATCTACGTCATCAGCCAGGGCGGCCCGGGCACGGCGTCGGAGACCATCAACCTGTACCTGTACCTGCAGGCGTTCGCGTTCTACAACGTCGGCAACGCCTCGGCGGTCGTCGTCGTGTTCTTCGTCATCATCCTCGCGCTGGCGCTGCTGCTGCTGCACGTCAGGGAGAAGGCGAAATGGACCTGACCGCCGGGCACGCGCCGCCCGCGCCGGGCGCGAGGCGCGCCCGCTGGCGCAGGAGGCTGCGCCGGATCGGCTTCGGCCTGTCGGTCATCGTCATCGTCTCTCCGGCGATCCTCGTCTTCCTGTGGATGCTGTCGCTGTCGCTGAAGAACGAGATCGACAATCTCGCCTACCCGCCGGTATTCATCCCGAATCCGGTCACGCTGCGCAACTTCGTCCAGGTCTTCTCGGAAAACTCGATGGGCCTGTACTTCTGGAACAGCGTGGTCGTGTCCGGCTTGGCCACGCTGGTCGCCATGGCGGTCGGCATTCCCGCCGGGTACGGCATCGCGCGCACGCAGGCGCACAAGCTGACGGTGCTGATCCTGATCGCGCGCATGACGCCGGCGCTGTCCTACCTGATCCCGCTGTTCACCGTGTTCCAGCTGCTGCGGCCTGAACAACACGCGAACCGCGCTGGTGATCACCCACCTGGTGATCACCGTGCCGATCATCGTCTACGTGATGGCCGGTCATTTCGAGACCCTGCCGCGCGAGCTCGAGGAAGCCGCGTTGATCGACGGCGGCAGCGTGTGGACGACGTTCCGCTATGTCGCGCTGCCGCTGGCGCGCCCGGGGATTATCGTGGCGACGATCCTGGCCTTCATCTTCTCCTGGAACAACTTCGTCTTCGGCGCGGTGCTGGCCGGCCGCGCCACGCGAACGCTGCCGGCCGCCGTCTACAACGTGCTGACGTTCGAGCAGCTCGCCTGGGGGCCGCTCGCGGCGGCGGCGATCGTCGTCACCCTGCCGGTGTTGCTGCTGACCATCGTGATCCAGAAGGAGATCGTCGTCGGGCTCACGCACGGCGGCGTCAAGGGCTGATCGCTCGCCTGGCTGCGATGGTCGTCGTCTTCGGTTCGATCAACCTCGACCTGGTGACGCGCATCGGGCGCCTGCCTTCGCCGGGCGAAACGCTGATCGGCCGTGGCTTCGCGAGTCATCCCGGCGGCAAGGGGGCCAACCAGGCGCTGGCAGCGGCGCGCGCCGGCGCGACCGTGCGGCTGTACGGTGCGGTCGGGCGCGACACCGCCGCGGACAGTGCGCTGGCGCTTCTTCGCGCCGGCAGCGTCGATCTCGCCGGCGTCCGGGCGGTCGATGCGCCGACCGGCTGCGCGACCGTGCTGGTCGACGACGCCGGTGAAAACATGATCGTCGTCGTGCCGGGGGCCAACGACCTGGTCGACGCCGGCGCGGTGCCCGACGCGGCATTGCGGCCGGGCGCGGTGCTCATGCTGCAGCACGAAGTCCCGCCCTCGGCCAACGCGGCGTTGGTCGAACGCGCGGCGCGCGCCGGCATGCACATCGTGCTCAACGCCGCGCCGGCGCGACCTTTGGAACGACGGCTGCTGGAAGCGGTCCATACGCTGATCGTTAACGAGTCCGAGGCCGCGGCGCTGGCGCCGATGCTCGGCTGGCCGGCCGAAGCCGTCGCCTTCGCCGCCGCGGCGGCAGCCGCGATCGAAGGCCTCGAAGCGGTCGTGACACGGGGCGCAGCCGGTGCCGTGAGCGCATGCGGCCCCGACCAGATTCACATCGTACCGCCGCCGGTCGCAGTCGTCGACACGACCGGCGGCGGAGACGCATTCGCCGGCGCGTACGCCGCGGCGCGCGGCGCCGGCAACGATCGGGTAACCGCGATGCGCATCGCCGTCGCCGCGGGATCGCTCGCATGCACGATGCATGGCGCGCAAGCTGCGCTGCCGGCGCGCGCCGCGATCGATGCGCTGTTGCCTTCGGTTACATGGCGGCGGTCGCGACGCTGTTAAACTTTTGGCTGGTATTTATCTCAGGAGAACGAAGTGCGACGATTGATCTTGGCGGTTCTGCTGCTCGCGGCGGCATTCGGCGCCCGCGCCACCGATTACACCGACATCTGGTTCAACCACACCGAATCGGGCTGGGGCGTCAATGTCGTGCAGAGCGATGCGTTCCTGTTCCTGACGTTTTTCATCTTCGGTCCCGACAACAAGCCTACGTGGTACGTCGCCAACATCACCGAAGACGCCAACGGCAACTTCAGCGGCCCGCTGTACGCGACGACCGGCACCTATTTCGGCGCACCGTGGAATCCCGCCGATACCGCCGGCAGCGCGCAGGTCGGCACGGCATCGTTCCAGCCGACCAGCGCCTACACGGCCAATCTGGCCTATTCGATTACCGGCGGCCCCAGCGTGGTCAAGGCGATCGAGAGGCAGGCGCTGACCTCGATCGCGCTGGGCGGAGCGTATGACGGCACACAGGCCGGCGACTATTCGAATGCAAATTGCAACAGACAGCGTGCGCCTACACGGACAGGTTCGATCTGGGCGTCACGCACGTGACCGGTAGCTCGCTGACGTTCACCTTCAACTATGCACAGCGGCAATGACCTGCACCTTGTCGGGCGCCTTGCAGCAGTTCGGCCAGCTCTATCGGATTCCGGCTGCCAGCTACCAGTGTTCGGACGGCGTGTCGACTACGGCGGCGGTCGACGAGATCAAGGCGACCGCCTTCGGCATCGAAGGCAGCTTTGCCGCACCGGATGTCGGCGGCGGTTGCCGGGAGGATGCGACGTTCTCGGCGGTGTTTCTGCCGCCGATCTAGCGCGATCGCGCGGCAGCACCGGTGCCGCTCGCGCCGGCCGCCTAGACGTGTGACGACCGCCGCGAGCGCTGCCTGACGCCTTCGTAGAGCGCGATCGCCGCCGCCGCCGCGGCGTTCAGCGACTCGAATCCGCCTGGCATCGGAATGGTCAGCCGCAGGCGGGCGGCGGCGAGGAGCTCGTCCGACAGCCCCGCGCCCTCGTTGCCGATCGCAATGGCCACCGGTCCGGTCAGATCCGCTTCGTGCAGCGAGTCGCCGGCCGCCGCCACCATCGCCACCACCTTGCCGCGATAAGCGCGCGCCCAGCCGCCGAGGTCGACGCCTTCGAATATCGCGAGGTGAAAGTGCGCGCCCTGCCCCGCGCGGAGCACCTTCGGCGACCAGGCGAACGCGCATTGCGGCGACATGAACACCTGGGTGACGCCTGCGGCCGCGGCGCTGCGCAGGATCGATCCGACATTGCCCGGATCCTGCACGCCTTCCAGCAGCAGGCAGAAGTCCGCGGCGCGTTCGACGCGGGGCACCGGCGCCGTCACCACCGCCAGCACGGCGACCGCAGCGGGGAGCTGCGCCAGCTCCGCCCACGCCGACTCGGCGACGACCAGCGTGCGCGCCGGCGGGACCCGCGTCAGCAGCGCGCGCACCTCGGCGCGGTCGGCGGCCGACTCGGCGACGAGCATGGTCTCGGGCAGGCCGTAGCGGCGGCAATAGACGTCGACCAGGTGCTCGCCTTCGAGCACGCAGCGGCCGGACTTGCGCCGCTCGCGCGACGACGCGATCAGCCGGGCCGCTTCCTTCAGGCGGGGATTGTCGGACGAGCTGATGCGCGGCATGACGATCGACGGCGAGGGCACGCAAGAACGAGCAGCGGATTCGGCCGCTGCGCGTGCGTCGGGCGGCTTGGAGTCAGGCAGTTCAGACGCAGTAGCTTAACGAGCCGGCTGTGGCGGGGCTGGCGCCGGGGCCGTGGCCGAGCCCGGCGTTGCCGCCGGAAGCTGGAAGAAGATCTCGTCCTGGCGGATCATGCCGAGCTCGGAGCGAGCGCGCTCCTCGATGGCCTCGGTGCCTTGCTTCAAGTCGCGCACTTCGGCGTCCAGCGTCGCGTTGCGCGCCTTGAGCCCGGCATTGACCTCCTTCTGTGTTTCGACCTGGGCATTGAGCTCGCGCACCCGCAGCCAGCTTCCCTTGCCCAGCCACAGCGGATACTGCAGGGCCACGATCAGCAACACGAACACGAGTCCGAGCAGGCGCAAGCGGTACGCTACCTTAGCTGATGGAACGCAGCGCGGCCGGGATAGCTCGCGACGTCGCCCAGATCCTCTTCGATCCGCAGCAGCTGGTTGTACTTGGCGACGCGGTCCGAGCGCGACAACGAGCCGGTCTTGATCTGTCCGGCGTTGCTGCCGACGGCGATGTCGGCGATCAGGCTGTCCTCGGTCTCGCCGGAGCGATGCGACACGATGGCGGTGTAGCCGGCGCGCATCGCCATGCTGATCGCGGCAAATGTCTCGGTCAGCGTGCCGATCTGGTTGATCTTGACCAGGATCGAATTGGCGACGCCCCTGGCGATGCCCTGCCTGAGGATCTTGGTGCTGGTCACGAATATATCGTCGCCGACGATCTGCACCTTCCTGCCCAGCCGATCGGTCAGCAGCTTCCAGCCGTCCCAGTCGTGCTCGGACATGCCGTCCTCGATCGAAATGATCGGGTACTTGTCGACCCACGCCGCCAGGTAATCGACCATTTGCGAGCGCGTGAGCCTGGCGCCTTCCGATGCGAGCTCGTAGATCCCGTCCTTGTAATATTCGGACGCGGCGCAGTCGATTGCCAGCGCGATGTCGGTGCCGGGAGTGTAGCCGGCCTGGTCGATCGCTTCGAGCAGGAGCTGCAGCGCCGCCTCGTTCGACGGCAGGTCAGGCGCGAAGCCGCCCTCGTCCCCGACCGTCGTCGCCATGCCCTTGGCGTCGATCAGCTTTTTGAGCGCATGGAACACCTCGGCACCGTAGCGCAGCGCCTCGCGAAACGTCGGCGCGCCGAGCGGCACGAGCATGAACTCCTGCATGTCGATGCTGTTGTTGGCGTGCGCGCCGCCGTTGATCACGTTCATCAGCGGCACCGGCAAGGCCATTTCGCCGGCGCCGCCCAGGTAGCGGTACAGGGGCAAGGTCGACTCCTCGGCTGCCGCCTTGGCCACCGCCACGAAACGGCGAGGATCGCGTTGGCACCGAGCCGCGGACTTGTTGTCGGTGCCGTCCAGGTCGATCATCGTCCGGTCGATGAACGCCTGCTCGGACGCGTCGAGCCCGATGATCGCCTCGCAGATTTCGGTATTGACGTTCTCGACCGCCTTCAGCACGCCTTTGCCGCCGTAGCGGCGCTGTCCCTGTCGCGCAGCTCGATCGCTTCGTGCGAGCCGGTGGAGGCGCCGGAAGGGACCGCCGCGCGCCGCATGACGCCCGACTCGAGCAGGACGTCGGCCTCGATCGGTGGGGTTGCCGCGCGAATCGAGGATTTCCCGTGCGATGACATCGACGATTGCGCTCATGTGTGTCCGAATGTTGTGGCTCGTGCGGTGGTTGTCATTGCGGCAGCGAGCGACGCTTCGGCAAAGCCGGCACGCTTGACGGTCGCATCGATCTCGATCAGCGTCATCAGCAGCTCGCTCATGCGATCGAGCGGCCAGGCGTTTGGCCCGTCGGAAGGCGCGCGCTCGGGATCGGGATGCGTCTCCATGAAAACGCCCGCGATGCCCGTCGCCACCGCCGCGCGCGCGAGCACCGGGACGAACTCGCGCTGGCCACCGGACGACGTGCCCTGCCCGCCCGGGAGCTGCACCGAATGCGTCGCGTCGAACACGACCGGGCAACCCGTTTCGCGCATGATCGCGAGAGAGCGCATGTCCGAAACGAGGTTGTGATAACCGAAGCAGGCGCCGCGCTCGCACACCAGGATATTGTCCGCGCCGCTCGCCTCGCGCGCCTTTTCCACGACGTTCTTCATCTCGTCCGGAGAGAGGAACTGGCCCTTCTTGATGTTCACCGGCTTGCCCGCGGCGGCGACCGCGTGGATGAAATCGGTCTGTCGGCACAGGAACGCCGGCGTCTGCAGCACGTCGACCACCGCCGCAGCGTCGGCGATCTCGTCCTCGGCGTGGACGTCGGTCAGCACCGGAACGCCGACCTGCCGTCTGACTTCGGCGAGGATCGCAGGCCCTCCTGCATGCCGACGCCGCGGAACGACTGCGACGAGCTGCGATTGGCCTTGTCGTACGAGGACTTGAAAATGAATGGAACGCGAAGCTCCGCGCAGATTTCCTTCAGCTGCCCCGCGACGTCGACCTGCAGTTGTTCCGACTCGACGACGCACGGCCCGGCAATGAGGAACAGAGGCCGGTCCAGCCCGACCTCGAATCCGCACAGGTTCACGAGCGCCTAGCCGCGCGAGCCCGCGGCGAGGGGCCCCGCGAGCGTAGCGAAGTGGGGATAGGACGCCGCAGGGCGGAGCAGGGCCCTCGCGCGAAGCGCGGGGATGCGACCCCGGAGGCGGAATGGCCAGCGACCAAACCATGCGGAAATTTCACGATGTTGGCTCGGAAGCTGGCGCGTGGCGAGTCGAGGCTTAGGCCGACACACGTTGCGTAACATCATGTCGTTGTCCAAGGAGGCCTAGGCGACGAGTTGCGCGCGGGTGCGCGGCGTCTCGCTGTGCGCGACGCGCTGCCGTTCGAGCGCCGCCTTGAGGAAGGCGATGAACAGCGGGTGGCCGCGCCGCGGGTTCGAGGTGAATTCCGGGTGGAACTGGCAGCCGAAAAACCAGGGATGGCCGTCGAGCTCGATCATCTCGCAGAGATCGCCTGCGATCGCGCTCTTGGCACGCGCGCCGACGATGAGGCCGGTGGCCTCGAGCCGCGGCAGGTAGTGATTGTTGACCTCGTAACGGTGACGGTGACGTTCGGCCACCGTCGTCGCACCGTAGATGCGGTGCGCCAGAGAGCCGGGCACGATCTCGCACGGCTGCGCTCCCAGGCGCATCGTTCCGCCGAGATCGGATTGCGCGCTGCGCTGCTCGATCGTGCCGTCGCGATTCTGCCATTCGGTGACCAGCGCCACGACCGGATGCGGCGTATCGACATCGAACTCGGTGCTGTTGGCGGTGGCCAGACCAGCCCGGTGCCGCGCATGCTCGATCACGGCGAGCTGCATGCCCAGGCAGATGCCGAGGTACGGAATCCCGTTTTCCCGCGCGTGGCGAATCGCCCGGATCTTGCCTTCGACCCCGCGCTTGCCGAAGCCGCCGGGTACGAGAATCGCGTCCATGCCCTTCAGGCAGTCGATGCCGTCGCGCTCGACGGCTTCCGAATCGACGTACTGGATCTCGACCTTGCTGCGGGCATGGATCCCGGCGTGAATCAGCGCCTCCGACAGCGACTTGTACGATTCGGTCAGGTCGACATACTTCCCGACCATCGCGATGTTGACCCGGTGCTCGGGGTGCACCAGCGCGTCGACCAGCCTGGTCCACACTGCAAGATCGGCCGGCTTTGGGCTCAGGTTCAGCTTGCGGCAGACGATTTCGTCCAGACCCTCGGCGTGCAGCGCGGCCGGAATCTTGTAGATCGAATCGGTGTCCAGGGCGGGAATCACCGCCTCGGCGGGCACGTTGGTGAACAGCGCGATCTTGCGCCTGTCGCCCTCCGGCAGCGGCCGGTCGGCGCGGCAGAGCACGACGTCGGGCTGGATGCCGATCTCGCGCAGCTCCTTGACCGAATGCTGCGTCGGCTTGGTCTTCATTTCGCCGGCCGTGGCGATGAAAGGCACCAGCGTCAGGTGAATGTAGCAGACGTTGTCGCGGCCCAGGTTGATGCCGAGCTGCCGGATCGCTTCGAGGAAAGGCAGCGACTCGATGTCGCCGACCGTGCCGCCGACCTCGACCACCGCGACCTCCGCCTCACCCGCACCGTTGGCGATCCAGGACTGGATCTCGTCGGTGATGTGCGGGATCACCTGCACGGTGCCGCCCAGATAGTCGCCGCGCCGCTCCTTGCGGATCACGCTTTCGTAGATCTGACCGGTGGTGAAATTGTTGCGCTTGCCCATCCTGACGTCGGTGAAGCGCTCGTAATGCCCGAGATCCAGGTCGGTCTCGGCGCCATCCTCGGTGACGAACACCTCGCCGTGCTGGAACGGGCTCATCGTCCCTGGGTCGACGTTGATGTACGGATCGAGCTTGAGATTGGTGACGCGGATGCCGCGGGAGGTGAGAATCGCGGCCAGCGACGCGGCGGCGATGCCCTTCCCCAGAGAGGAAACGACGCCACCGGTCACGAAAACGAACTTGGTCATGTGCGACAAGTTCAGGAAATTAGCATTTTACCTGAACCGGTCGTCGCGCACAAACAATGCGCCCTTACCCGACAAGCCCGCGGCGCAAGCGGTCGATCGTGTGCGCGCGGCCGACAAGTGCCAGCACCGCGTCGATCGGCGGGGTCTGCGGTTCGCCCGTGACGAGAGCCCGCACCGCCATCATGAGTTGCGAGGTCTTTACGCCGCCCTTCGCCGCGGCCGACTTTATTGCGGCACCGATCGCTTCCCTGCTCCACTCGACGGACTCGAGCACGGCGAGCAGCTCCGGCAGGGCAGAGCTGACCGCATCGGTCATCAGCTCGGCAAATTTGGTCGCGGCGTTGATCGCATCTGTCGGCGGCGCATAGAAGTAGCGCGCGGCGTCGGCCATTTCCGCCAGTGTCGCAGTCCGATCGCGTAGCAGCGCAGCGACGCCGGCAGGCGCCGGGCCGCCGGCGACGTCGAGCCCGGCGCGTTCAAGAAACGGGCGCAGCCGCTCGCCGAGTGCCGCCTCGGGAAGCCGCTTGATGTGCTCGTGGTTGAGCCACCGGAGCTTGTCGGGATCGAAGCGGCCGGGTGCGGAGGAAAGATGCGCCAGGTCGAACCAGCCGATGAACTCGTCGCGGGAGAAAATCTCCGCATCGCCGTGCGCCCAACCCAGCCGCGCCAGGTAGTTGACCACCGCCTCAGGCAGATAGCCGTCGTCGCGGTACTGCAGCACGCCGCGCGCGCCGTGCCGCTTCGACAGTTTGTCGCCTTCGGGCGTGAGCACCGTAGGCAGGTGCGCGTAGACCGGCTCGGCGCCGCCCAGGGCGCGGATCATGTTGATCTGGCGCGGCGTATTGTTGACGTGATCGTCGCCGCGGATCACGTGCGTGATGCGCATCTCGAGGTCGTCGACGACGACGCAGAAATTGTAGGTCGGCGCGCCGTCCGAGCGCGCGATGATCAGGTCGTCCAGCTCGTCGTTGGCGATCTCGATCCGTCCCTTGACCGCATCCTGCCAGGCGACCGTGCCGGCGAGCGGATTGCGAAAGCGCACGACCGGCGGCACGCCGGCCGGAGGCGCGGGCAGCTTCTTGCCGGGCTCGGGGCGCCAGCGGTGGTCGTAGCGCGGCTTTTCGCCGCGGCCGAGCTGTGCGGCGCGCAACGCGTCGAGCTCCTCCGCCGTCGCATAGCAGTGATATGCCGTGCCGGCCGCGAGCATCGTCGCGACGACGCCATGGTAGCGATCCATCCGCTGCGTCTGGTAGAACGGCCCTTCGTCATACTCGAGGTCGAGCCACGCCATGCTGTCGAGGATCGCCCGGACCGCGTCCGCCGTCGAGCGCTCGGCGTCGGTGTCCTCGATGCGCAGGATGAACGCGCCGCCGTGCTTCCGCGCGTACGCCCACGGATACAGGGCGGAGCGGATGTTGCCGAGATGCAGATATCCGGTCGGGCTGGGCGCGAATCGGGTGCGGACGGGATGCACGGCGGGGACCCGGCGAAAACGCGAATTGTACCGGAGCGCGCTGCCAGCCTCGCGCGCCGTTCACGGGGCCATTCGCCCGCGGGAATGATGCGAGGCACGATGTCGAACGGGATCAGGCGCTCGGTGCCCGCATCCTCGCTGTACACCGCGAAGGTGATGCCGAGGCGATGGAAGGCCCCCCTCGGCTTCCTTGCACTTTGCGGGCGATCTTGTCGGGGGGCGTAGGCTCCAGCCCGTCCGAGAAAGTCCGGTATCCGGGGCGGATCGGACCGCCCGCCCCGTGCATTTCGTCGTAATAGAGACGGTACAAGGGGCGTTTATCCGGAAATGTTGTCTGTTTCTGCAAGACTTGAGCCAGCGTTGATTTTGCTTTTGCGCCTAGAAGCTTACCTAAACTGGAGCCGCGACAGGCGGCGCCGGCACGGTTCCGCTACCCCGAATTGCCATGAATCCGACCATGTTTTTGTTCTGGACATGGTTGGACAAACCGTATCGCTGGTTTGACCCTCGCTCGGCCTGCGTGCTTAAATGCTCGCTCCTGTCTGGGTTCGCGCGGGCGGTTAGCTCAGCGGTAGAGCATTGCCTTCACACGGCAGGGGTCGCTGGTTCGATACCAGTATCGCCCACCATGGAACCAAGGGGTTGCACGCAAGTGTAACCCCTATTTTTTTGCCCGGCTTTGCCGCGACACGCCACATCGCGCTAATTTTTGCATAGCATGTAGCGAAATCCGATCGCGGGGTGCGACGATGATTGAAAATTCCGGCGAACGCCATGCAGTGGATGCGCTGGTATTCGACGCCTATGGAACCCTGTTCGACGTGCAGTCGGTCGCGGCCACCGCGGAGGCGCTCTTTCCCGGCCGCGGCGCCGCGCTCGCGCAACTCTGGCGCAGCAAGCAGCTCGAATACAGCTGGCTGCAGAGCCTTATGCAGAGCGCGGTGCAGCCGCGCGAGGACTTTGCCGCGCTCACCGCGCACGCGCTCGGCTACGCAACCGAGACGCTCGGCCTGCCGCTGCCTGCGCCTGCGCGGCATCGGCTGCTCGACGCGTATCTGGATCTGTCGCCGTACCCCGACGCCGAACCGACATTGGCGCGACTCGCGCCGCGGCCGCGCCTGATCCTGTCCAACGGCACCCGCGCGATGCTCGCGCCGCTCGCCGCGGCGACCGGCCTCGCCCGCCATCTGGATGGCATTCTATCGGTCGATGATGCCGGCGTGTACAAGCCGAGTCCGCGCGCCTATCAGCTTGCCGTGGACGAGCTCAAGCTCCTGCCGGTTCGCATCGGCTTCGTTTCGTCGAATGCCTGGGATGCGATCGGCGCCAAGGCGTTCGGCTTTACGGTGTTCTGGATCAATCGACTCGGCGTGCCGATCGATCGGCACGGGCCGCGACCGGATTGCACGATCGGCACACTGGCCGAATTGCCGGCATGGCTGGCCTAGCGATGGCGACAACCGGGCGATGGCGGCGCATGGACCACCCCGACGGCGCTACGGCATGTACTGACCGCCGTTGACTTCGATCACCTGGCCGGTGACGTAGGCGCTCATCGCGTCGGACGCGAGATAGATGAACGTCCCGGCGCACTCCTCCGCCGTTCCCAGCCGATTCATCGGGATCGTCGCCTGCATGGCCTTCAGCTGCTCCGGAGTCGAGTAGCGTTCGTGGAAGGGCGTCGTGATGACCCCGGGCGACACGGCGTTGACCCGGATCCTGTCCGCGACGAGCTCCTTCGCCCAGCCCTTGGTGGCCGTGGAGATGAAGCCCTTCGCGCCGGCATAGATGATCGCCCCGCCGCCGCCGCCGTGGCGGGCGGCGATCGAGCTGACGTTGATGATGTTGCCTCCTCCCTGCTTGCGCATCGCCGGGACGACCTCGTGCACGAACGTCGCCACCTGAATGACGTTGAGGTCCAGCACCTGGTGCAGGTACGCGTCGCTGTAGTCTTCGATCTTGGTGCGCTTGACCAGCCCGCCGGCATTATTGACCAGGACGTCGATGCGGCCGAAGCCAGCCAGCGCGTCGGCGACGATGCGCTTGACGTTGGCGCTCTGCGTCACGTCGCCGCCGACCAGCAACGCTTCGGCGCCGGCCGCCTTGACGTCGCGAGCCACGCTTTCCGCGGCGTCCCGGCTCGCGTTGTAATGGATCACGACCTTGCTGCCCTGCTGCGCGAACGCACGCGCCGCGGCGGCGCCGATGCCGGTCGACGCGCCAGTGATCAAAACGACCTTG
Source organism: uncultured beta proteobacterium (assembly GCA_963713125.1). GTDB lineage: Bacteria > Pseudomonadota > Gammaproteobacteria > Burkholderiales > Casimicrobiaceae > PALSA-1003. Next base: position 14,032 of record CAVQKL010000002.1, read on the forward strand.
TTCTTGAGATCGGAAGCCATCGGTTGCTCCATCGTGAATTCGGCCGCACGCGAAGGAGCGGCGACGGGACGCGTCGGCAGCGAATGCGTTGCGCGCCGGGGATTGTACTATGCGATCCCCGCGCTACGCGCGCACGGTCCCTCGCCTTGCTGGCCTCCGGACGATCTCCGCATGTCCCGACCTCGCGCCGTCACGGCAAGCAGCAACGGCGTCACGGATGGCCGCGATCGCAGCCGGCCGCGGAAAGCTCTTGCGATGCGCGAGCGCGATGCGCCGCGACGGCACCGGACGGGAGAACGGCACCGGCACGACCAGGCGGCTATGGTACTTGGGCGTCAGCGCGTCGCGCGGCAGCACCGAGACGCCGAGGCCCGAAGCGACCATGTTGCGTATCGTCTCGAGCGAATTGCTGCGCGTGATCGGCGCCCCCGACCGGTTGAGCTCGGGGCAGGAATCGAGCACCTGGTCGCGGAAGCAGTGCCCTACGTTGAGCAGTATCGCGTGCTCGTTGGCGAGCTCTGACGGATCGATCGACTTGCGCTTCGCCCAGGCATGCTTTTCCGGCACGACCACCTGGAACGGCTCCTCGTAGAGGAAGTCGGTGGCAATGCCGGGATGGTTGAACGGCAGCGCGATGATGGCGGCGTCGATGCGGCCGGCCCGCAACGACGTCTCCAGATTTTCGGTGAGGTTCTCCTCGATCTCCAGCGGCATCCCGGGCGCGCGCTCGTTCAGCACCGGAATCAGGTCCGGCAGCAGATACGGCGCGACGGTGTAGATGACGCCGAGACGGAACAGCCCGACCAGCTGGTTGCGGCCGGCCTGCGCGATGTCGCGGATCCGGGCCGCTTCCTCCAGCACTTTCTGCGCCTGCTCGACGATGCGCTCGCCGACCGGCGTGATCGTCACCTCGTTCTTGCCGCGCTCGAAGAGCTGGGTGCCGAGCTCCTCCTCTAGCTTCTGGATCGCCACCGACAGCGCCGGCTGGCTGATAAAGCAATGCTGCGCCGCACGACCGAAGTTTCGTTCCTGAGCGACGGCGACGATATAGCGAAGCTCGTTGAACGTCATCGCATGCGCTTGAGAAACTCGGCAAACGCCGGCCCGACGTCGGGATGCTTCAGCGCGAGCTCGACGGTCGCTTCCAGGTAGCCGAGCTTGTTGCCGCAGTCGTAGCGACGACCCTCGAACTCGTGGGCGAGCACCTTTTCGTCCTCCATCAGGCGTGCGATGCCGTCGGTCAGCTGTATCTCGCCGCCGGCGCCGGCCGGCATCGTACGCAGATGGTGAAAAATGCGCGGCGTCAGCACATAGCGGCCGACCACGCCCAAAGTCGACGTCGTCGTGCCGGGCCTGGGCTTCTCGACAATGCGCGAAATGCGGCCCACCCGATTGCTGGCGCCCTCGGTTTCGACGATGCCGTAGCTGCCGATGTCGGCGGCCGCAACCGGCATCACGCCGATCACCGAATACTGCTCACGCTCGGCGATATCGGTCATCTGCCGCATCACCGGCACCGCGGCATCGATCAGGTCATCGGCCAGCAGCACCGCGAATGGCTGGTCGCCGATTACCGGCTCGGCGCACAGCACGGCGTGCCCCAGCCCCAGCGCCTCGGTCTGGCGAATATAGATACAGTTGACGCCGCGCGGCGTCGATGCCTGCACCGCCTCGAGCAGTGCGGTCTTGTTTCGTGCCGCGAGCTCGGTTTCAAGCTCGTAAGCCTTGTCGAAGTGATCCTCGATCGCCCGCTTGTTGCGCCCGGTGATGAAGATCATGTCGGTAATGCCGGCGGCAGCCGCCTCCTCGACCGCATACTGGATCAGCGGCTTGTCGACGACCGGCAGCATCTCCTTCGGGCTCGCCTTGGTCGCCGGCAGGAAGCGGGTGCCGAGCCCGGCGACCGGAAACACGGCCTTGGTTATTTTTCCGAACGCCATTTATCCGTTCCTGTCGATGAGCTGCCTGAATTGTCGTTCGTCGAGCACGCGTACCCCGAGTCCGGTGGCGCGATCGAGCTTGCTGCCCGGGTCGGTCCCTGCGACGACATAGCTCGTCTTCGTCGACACGCTGCCCGCGACCTTGCCGCCGCGCGCTTCGATCAGCGCCTTGGCTTCGTCCCGCGACAGCGTCGGCAGCGCGCCGGTGAGCACGAACACGAGGCCGGCGAACCTGCCAGCCGGCGTGCGCTGCGGGGTGCCTTCCGGCCACTGTACCCCGGCGACGCGCAACTGGGCAATGACTTCGCGATTGTGCGATTCGGCGAAAAACTGGCGAATGCTCTGCGCCAGCACGGGACCGACGTCATGCACTTCAAGCAGCGCCGCTTCATCGGCCGTTTCCAGCGCTTCGAGATTGCCGAAGTGCCGCGCCAGGTCCTTGGCGGTCGTCTCGCCGACATGGCGGATTCCCAGCGCGAAGATGAAGCGGGACAACGTCGTGCGCCGGCTCTTGTCGATCGCGGCAATGACGTTGGCGGCGGACTTGTCGGCCATCCGCTCGAGCCCGGCCAGTGCGGCGACGCCCAGCTTGTAGACATCCGCCGGGGTGCGCACGATGCCGGCGTCGACGAGCTGATCGACGAGCTTGTCGCCCAGGCCTTCGATGTCCATCGCGCGCCTGCCGGCAAAATGCAGCAGGGCCTCCTTGCGCTGCGCCGGGCATACGAGCCCGCCCGAGCAGCGGGCGATCGCTTCGTCGGGCAGGCGCACGACCGCCGACCCGCATTCGGGACAGCGGCTCGGCATCGTGAACCGGCGAGTCCGCGCCGGCCGCTGCGCGGCAACGACCCGCACCACTTCCGGAATGACGTCGCCGGCGCGCCGGACGATGACCGTATCGCCGATGCGAATGTCCTTGCGCAGGATCTCGTCTTCGTTATGCAGGGTGGCATTGGTCACTGTGACGCCGCCGACGAACACCGGCTTCAGGCGCGCGACCGGCGTTAGCGCGCCGGTGCGTCCGACCTGCACCTCGATGTCCAGAACCTCGGTCGGCATTTCCTCGGCGGGAAACTTGTGGGCGATGGCGAAGCGCGGCGCGCGCGAGACGAACCCGAGCCGGACCTGCTGCTCGAAATCATTGACCTTGTAGACCACCCCGTCGATCTCGAACGGCAGCTTGCCGCGCCGCTCGGCGATGCGACGGTAGAAGTCGAGCATCCCATCCAGTCCCTGCACGACCGCGCGCTCCCTGGCGACGGGAAAGCGCAGATCCGATAGCCACGACAGCAGGGCATCGTGGGTCCGCGGCGGCTTGATCTCGCCCCACTCGACCGCGCCGAGCCCGTACGCGAAAAACACCAGCGGCCGCCTGGCGGTGATGCGCGAATCGAGCTGCCGCAGGTTCCCGGCGGCGGCGTTGCGCGGATTGACGAATATCTTCTCGCCGGCGGCGGCCTGCGCGGCATTCATTGCGGCGAAGTCCCGCCGCAGCATCAGGACTTCGCCGCGCACCTCGAGGTACGGCGGAACCGTGCCGGTGAGCTTGAGCGGCAGCACCCGCACGGTACGCAGATTGGCGGTGACGTTCTCGCCACTGTAACCGTCGCCGCGGGTGGCGCCCACGGTGAACATGCCCTTCTCGTAGCAAAGGCTGATGGCAAGGCCGTCGAACTTGGGCTCGGCCGCGTATTCGATCCGATCGACGCCGAGCGCCTCGCGCGCGCGCCGATCGAACGCCTCGACTTCGGCATCGCTGAACGCGTTGTTCAACGACAGCATCGGCAGGCGGTGCGTGACGGCCGCGAATTGCGCCGCCGGCTCGGCGCCGACTCGCTGCGTCGGCGAATCCGGGGTGACCAGCGCCGGGTATTCGCGCTCGAGCGCCTGGAGCTCGCGAAACAGGCCGTCGTACTCGGCATCGCCGACCGTAGGCGCGTCGAGCACATAGTAAGCGCGGTTGTGCGCCTCGATCGCAGCGCGCAATGCGCCTGCGCGCTGGGCGATCCGGGCCGGGACGGCGACGCGCGCCGGCACGGCGGGCCTAACCGAACAGCCGCTGCGCGCGCGGGCCGCCGGGTTCGACGTTGGCTTCACGCAGCGCCACGGCGGTGGCCTGCACTTCGGCGCGAATCGACGCCAGCGCCGCGTCGTTCAGCGGGCGGCGATTGTCGTCGACGAGCACGCCTTCGAGCGTATGCGCCATGCGTTTGGCCGCGAGCCGCATCTGATCGAAGACGCGCACCGGATCGGCGACGCGCGGCACGTCCAGCAGCAGCACGACGCCGGGGGTCGACAGCTGGCGCAGGCTTTCGACGGTCAGTGCCTCCTGCCGGTAGTTCTGCAGGCCGTACAGCGTCGCGCCGTTGTCGTCCTGCACGAAGTCGAAGCCGCCGGCGGCGTTCAGGCGGAAGCCCGCCGCTTCGGCGACGCCGCGCAGACGCGTTCCGGCGATCTGGCCCTGGTCGCTCTTGAGGATAGTCAGGCCGATCTGCACATCGAGATCGGCGCAGAAGCGATCGAGCTCTTCGCCGCGCCCTGCTTCCGCGGCCGGGTCCGGCAATGCGAATGCCGCCGGCATTGCCGCGCCGGCGCGCGCCACCTCGTGCAGGAATCGCGCGATGTCCTCGCGCGATGCCGACCCCGCGCGATTGGCGAGCAGCATGCAGGCGGCGAGCTCCTCCCAGGGGCCGCCTCGCGCGGACTCGATCGGCTGCCAGGGCAGGTCGCGACCGCGCCGTCCGAGCCAGCGGCTGGGTTTGGCGAAATGCGCGGCCAGCACGCCGGCCAGGACGTCGCCGCGCACCGGCTGCTGCGGTTCCAGCCGGACGACGCATTCGATGTCGGTATCGGGCGCGATGCCGAGGCGTTCGGCCCGGGTCGCGGGCAGAACATCGGGCAGAGGCTCGTCGAGCGATTCCGCGGCCGTCGGCGACGAATCGTCGGGCTCGGCGCCGGTCTCGACCGCCGCACTCGCGGCCGCCGCGGGCTCCTCGGCCCGCAGCTGCGGCTCCACCCGGTCGCGGTCCAGCAGGACGTCGGCCGGCTGGCGAAACGCCGATTCGATGCGGCGTCGTGCCCGCCGCTCCTGCAGCCAGTTGTAGAGGATGACCGCCACGACCAGCGCGACACCGGCGGCGAGAAGGCCGAGGAATAGCGAGTTCATTGCGGACGCCCCGCGTGCCTACTGCGGCACGGTCTCCGCGAGCTCGAGCGCTTCGGCGATGTCGACCGCGACGACTCGGGAAACGCCTGGATCCGCCATCGTGATGCCGATCAGCTGGTTCGCCATTTCCATCGTGATCTTGTTGTGGCTGATGAACAGGAATTGGGTGACATCGGCCATTGTCCGGACCAGCGCGCAAAAGCGATCGGTATTCGGATCGTCGAGCGGCGCGTCGACTTCGTCGAGCAGACAGAACGGCGCCGGATTGAGCTGGAACAGCGCGAACACCAACGCGATCGCTGTCAGCGATTTTTCCCCGCCCGACAGCAAGTGGATCGAGGTGTTGCGCTTGCCCGGCGGCTGCGCGACGACCTGCACGCCGGCATCCAGAATTTCCTCGCCGGTCAGCAAGAGTCGCGCCTGGCCGCCGCCGAACAGCGTTGGAAAGAGCTTGCCGAAATTGACGTTGACGCTGTCGAAGGTCTGCTGCAGCAGCGCCGCGGGATTCGCGGTCGATCTGCCTGATCGCGCTTTCCAGCGTCGCCATCGCCTCGGTCAGGTCTTGCGCCTGGGCATCGAGGTAGTTCTTGCGCTCGCTCGCCTGGGCGAGCTCGTCGAGCGCGGCAAGATTGACCGCGCCCAAGCCGCCGATCGCCTGCGTCAGCCGCTCGATCTCGCCCGGCAGCGTGCTGGGCGGCCCCATGCCTTCAGCCGGTCGGGCAGTTCCGCCCGTTCGGCGCGCGCCTCGGCGAGTTGCTCGGCATACTGCTGCTCGGACAGGGCGGCAGCCTGCTCCTTCAGTCGCACTTCCTCGATCCGCGTACGAGCCGGCTCGAGCTTCTGATCCGCTGCGAGGCGCAGTTCGTCGGCGCCGCGCAACTCGGCGGCGATGGCTTCGAGACGGTCGCGCGCCGCGGCCAACGCCTGCTCCGCGCCGCCACGAGCATCAAGCTGCGACTGCAGCGACTGCTCGACCGGCGTCCAGTCGATCTGCCGGCGCTCGGTCGCGAGCTGTGCCAGCAGCGCTTCCTGCTGCGCGACCTGCGCAACGATCGCATCGCGCCGCCGGTCGAGCTCGGCGATGCGCTCGCGGCATGAGCGCTCGGCGAACCCAGCTTCCTGCGCCGCGCGCTCCGCGTCGCGCCCTCGCTCGCGGCCGCGGGCGAGCGCAACCTCGCCCTCGTTGCGCGCATGACGGGCGCGGTCACGCGCGCTCGTCTGCTCGCCGAGCCGGCCGCGCAGCGCGGCGACTTCGGCATCGATCGCCGCCATCGCATCGCGTTCGGCACGCTCCTCATCAGCCAGCGCCGCGAGCTCCTCGGCGATCTGCGCGCGCCTGCGCTCCGCCGTTTCCGCCGCCTGCTTCAACTGCAGCAATTCGAGCTCGAGATCATGGCAACGGCGCTGCTGCGATGACAGCGCCATGCTTTCGCCGTGGTATTCCTGCTGGCGCGCCTTGAGCTCGCTCTCGGCGGCTTCGCGTCCCGCCGCCGCGGCGACGGTGGCGGCGCGCGCCGCGGCAATCGCATGCTCGAGTCCGCTGAGCTCGCGCTGCCGCGCCAGCACGCCGTGCAGGTCGCTGTCTGGCGCGAAGAATCCGATCGATTGCGCGGTCACGACGTGGCCCGCCGGTGTCACGAAGGCTTCGCCGACGGCGAGCGACGCGCGATCGCGCAGCGCCGACGCAAGGTCGTCGCGGCAACGCATGCCGGCGAGCCAGTCGCCGAGCACGCGGTCGAGCCCGGGTCCCGCCGACCTGACCTTGGCAAGCAGCGAATCGGCGCTCGCGCCGCCGCGCGACGCGGCGTGTCCCGGTGCATAGGCCGCGATCCGGCCGGGCAGCGCGACGCCGCTGACGGTCCAGCCGGCGGCGGCATCGAGTGCCGGCAGCTCGAGCGCGTTCAGGCGCTCGCGGAGCACGCCCTCGAGCGCATCCTCCCAGCCGCGCTCGATGTCGATCTGCTGCCACAGGCGCCGGACGTGGTCGAGCCCATGCGCGGCGAGCCACGCCCCCGCGTCCTTGCCGCTGCCGATCTTCGCCTGCAACGCAGCCAAGGCCTGGGCGCGCGCCTCGTGCTCGGCCAGGCCGCTGCTCGCGATCTGCCACGCATCGCCGGCGGCGCGATGGCGTTCCTGCAGCGCCTGGACGACTTCGTTCAGCGCGGCAAGGCCCGCCTCGCGGCCGGCCAGATCGGCGCTCTCCTGCTCGAGTTGATCGGCGACCAGCGCGATCTGATCGTTGATCGGGCCGGCAAGCTCGCTCGCCTCGGCGTCGAGCCGCTCCCGGCGCTGGGTCAGGGCGCCCAGAATCTTGGCGGCGCTTTCGCGCCGCGTGGCGGCAACCTGGATCGCCTGCTCGATCTCGTTGCCGTGCTGCTGGATCTCGGCCAGCGCGCGCGCCGCATCGGCGACGGCCGTCTCGAGCGCCGGCAGCGCGGCCGCCGCGGCGCGGTCTTCCGTGCCGGCGGCCTCCCGACGCGCCAGCGCCGCCTCGACCTCGCGTTCACCGGCCTCATTGTCGGCCGCGATCGCGCCGATCTGTGCGCTGAAAGCCGCGATCTGATCGATGATCTGCGCGACCTGCTGCGACAGCCGTCCTTCGCTCTCGCGCGCGAACTGGAGCTGCTGCTCCAGACGCGTGACTTCGGCATTGGCCGCGTAAAATGCGCCCTGCCGCTCGTGCAGCAGGTCGCCCGCCTTGAAGTGCTCGGCGCGCAGCGTCTCCAGCCTGTTTTCCGCAGCGCGCAGCTCCGCCTGCAGCGCCTCGAAGCTCGCGGTCAGATTGGCGATTTCGCCGCTCTGGCGCTCACGCAGGCGGACGGCATCCTGCTCCTTGGCGAACCAGAGCAGATGCTGCGATTGCTTGAGCCTCGTCTCGAGCTCGCGGTACTCGGTCGCGACCCTCGGCCTGGGCGTCGAGCTTCGCGAGTTGCGCACCCAGTTCGGTCCGGATGTCCTCGACCCGTGACAGGTTCTCGCGAGCGTCGGCAAGGCGGCCTTCGGTTTCCTTGCGCCGTTCGCGGTATTTGGAGACGCCGGCGGCCTCTTCGAGAAAAATCCGCAATTCTTCCGGCTTGGCCTCGATCACGCGCGAGATCATTCCCTGCTCGATGATGGCGTAGGCGCGCGGCCCCAGTCCGGTGCCGAGGAACAGGTCGTGTATGTCGCGGCGGCGCACCGGAATGTTGTTGATGTAATAGGTCGAGTCGCCTTCGCGGGTCAGCACGCGCTTGATCGACAGCTCGGCGTACTGCCCCCACTGGCCGCCGATGCGGCCCTGGCTGTTGTCGAAAGACAGCTCGACCGAGGCGCGGCCGACCGGCTTGCGGTCGCCGGCACCGTTGAAGATCACGTCCTGCATCGATTCGCCGCGCAGCGCCGACGCCTTGGACTCGCCGAGGACCCAGCGCACCGCGTCGATGACGTTGGACTTGCCGCAGCCGTTAGGCCCGACGATGCCGACGAGCTGGCCGGGTGTCGCGATGGCGGTTGGGTCGACGAAGGACTTGAAGCCGGCCAGCTTGATTTGAGTGAGGCGCAATTCGAGTTCTTCTGGACTTGCGGGCCCTGGGCCAGGGACGCCGCCGGGTTGAGCGGAGCCGTGTCAGCTATTCCGCACCGGCGTCCGACGCCCGCCCGATGCCATGAACAAGGGCGGATTATAGCCGATTCGCGCCGCGTCTCTGGCCGCGGCGGCGCGGCCTCACGCCGCGTTCAGCGCTGGCGCGAGCCGACCTTCTTCGACCGCATGGCAGGCTACTTCGGCGCTGCCCGCCGGCAGTGCCGCGGCCCGCTGCAGCAGCGGAATTTCCACGCGGCAGCGCTCGTTCGCGTACGGACAGCGCGGATGGAACGCACAGCCGGGCGGAGGATCCAGTGGATTGGGTACCTCGCCCGCGACCGCAGTGCGCGGCTTGCCCGTCAGCGACAGGTCCGGCACGGCGGCGAGCAGCATGCGGGTGTACGGATGCTGCGGCGAGACGAAGATCGCGCCTGGTCGGCGCCAGCTCGACGATGCGCCCCAGGTACATGACGCCGACCCGGTCGGCGACGTGATGGACGACCGCGAGATTGTGCGAGATGAACAGATAGGTGAGTCCCAGGTCGCGCTGCAGTCGGCGCATCAGATTGAGCACCTGCGCCTGAACCGAGACGTCCAGCGCGGAGGTCGGTTCGTCGCAGACGAGGAACGCGGGGTTGGTCGCGAGCGCGCGCGCGATCGAGACGCGCTGCCTTTGCCCGCCGGAGAACTGATGCGGATACTTGCCGCCGTCGGCGCCCGCCAGGCCGACCTGCTCGAGCAGCGCAGCGACACGCGCCGCGATTTCGCGCGGCGTCTGCGCGATGCCGTGGGCGCGAATCGGCTCGGCGACGATGTCGGCCACGCGCCAGCGCGGGTTGAGGCTGGCGTACGGATCCTGGAAGATCATCTGCATCGTCCGCCGCAGCGCGAGCTCCGCGTCGGCAAAATCGATGCGCCTGCCCGCGAAGCGGATCTCGCCCCGCGTCGGCCGATACAGGCCGACGATCAGCCGCGCGACCGTCGACTTGCCGCAGCCGGACTCGCCGACCAGACCGAGCGTCTCGCCCTTGGCGATCGTCAGGCTGACGCCGTCGACCGCCTTGAGGACCTGCCGCGACTTGCCCTCGATCAGCCGGTTGAGCCACGGCGGCGATACGTCGAAGTAGCGCGCGACATCGATCAGCTCGAGCAGCGGCGTGTTCATGCGGGTCGCCTCGTTCATGCGACCGCCTTGGCGCCCGCATGCAGCCAGCACGCCGCGCGGCTGGTCGCGGTGCTCATCAACTCGGGCCGCTCCGCCCGGCAGCGATCGAAGGCGTAGGCACAACGCGGATGAAACGGGCAGCCGGCCGGTATGGCCGTCAGGCGCGGCATCGAGCCGTCGATCTGGGCCAGCTCCCCGCGCTCGTCGACGATCGAAGGGATCGAGCCCATCAGCCCCTGCGTGTACGGGTGCTGCGGCTGGTGGATGACATCGCCGACCGGACCGATCTCGACAATGCGCCCGGCGTACATCACCGCCACCCGATCGGCGGTCTCGGCGATCACGCCCATGTCGTGCGTGATCAGCATCACCGCCGTGCCGTGGTCGCGGCACAGCCGTTTCAACAGCGCGATGATCTGCGCCTGGATCGATACGTCGAGCGCGGTCGTCGGCTCGTCGGCGATGATGAGCTTCGGCTTGGCGGCGAGCGCCAGGGCGATCACCACGCGCTGCCGCATGCCGCCGGAGAATTGGTGCGGATAGTGGTCGATGCGCCGCTGCGGGGCGGATATGCCGACCTCCGCCAGCAGGTCCAGCGCCCGCTGCCTGGCCTGTGCCGGCGACAGGTCGAGGTGGGTGGTGATGGTCTCGACCAGTTGCCGGCCGACCGTGTACAGCGGGTTGAGCGAGGTCAGCGGATCCTGGAAGACCGCACCGATTTCGCGGCCGCGGATGCGGCGCATCGCTTCGGGCGCGAGATTGTCGATGCGCCGTCCGTCGAGCAGGATCTGCCCGGCGCCGATGCGGCCCGGCGGGTCGATGAGACCGATGATCGCCGCGCCGGTCAGCGACTTGCCCGCCCCGGACTCGCCGACGACGCCGAGGACCTCGCCCGGCGCTAGCGAAAACGAAACATCGTCGACCGCGACCAGCAAACCGCGCCGTGTCGGGAATTCGACGCGCAGGCGCTCGACCGCGAGCAGCGGCCGCGCGCCGCTCACGCGGCGCGCGCTGGCGGCAACGAGGTCGCCGCCTTCACTTCTTCGCCGTGTCGACCTTGCATCCGGCGATGGGCTCGACGTAATCGACGACCGGCTTCCATTCGACGCCGGCGCCGCTGGCGAACTGCGCGTTCAGGTAATAGCGCTTGCAGGGTGCGATGTCGAGCTGCATCTGCGCGTCGCTGCCCCTGAACCCCTTGCGGCTCGGCGACTGCACGGTGATTTCGCGCTTGCCCGGTTCGATCTTCACGATGCGGTCGAGGTAATCCCGGCCGTCGACCGACTTGACGATCGCCGGGCGCCGGTTGAGGATCGCCCGGTGATAGCGCGACCCGGTGACTTCGCTCCAGGTGGGTCCCCACTTCTCGACTAATGCGGCGCTCGCGTCGCTCGCTATCACGCCGCAGATCGCCAGCGCCAACAGTACGTAACGCATTGCCTGCCTCCTTTGCCAATCACCTGCAATCCGGGCATCCGGGCCCGCCGCACATCGTCTACCGCAACTTCGGATTGAGCGCGTCGCGCAGCCAGTCCCCGAGCAGGTTGATCGCCAGCACCATGATCACCAGCGCCGCGCCCGGAAAGATTGTGATCCACCATTCGCCCGAGAACAAGAAATCGTTGCCGATGCGGATCAGCGTGCCCAGCGAAGGCTGTGTCGGCGGCACTCCTACGCCGAGAAACGAAAGCGTCGCCTCGGTGATGATCGCGGTCGCGATGTTGATCGTCGCCAGCACGAGCACGGGTCCCAGCACGTTAGGCAGCAGATGGTGCAGCATGATTCCCAGCGGCCGTATGCCGATAACACGCGCCGCCTGGATATATTCCTTGTTCTTCTCCACCAAGGTCGATCCGCGCACCGTGCGGGCGTATTGCACCCAGTTCGAAACGCCGATGGCGAAGATCAGCACGAACAGCGCGACCGGACCCTGCGCGTCCCGCGGCAGCACCGCGCGCGCGACGCCGTCGATCAGCAGCGCGATCAGGATCGCCGGGAACGACAGTTGCACGTCGGCGACGCGCATGATGAAGCCGTCGAGCTTGCCCCCGACGTAGCCGGCGATCAGCCCGAGGCTGACGCCGGCCAGCATCGCCAGGACGACCGAGGCGAGGCCGACCAGCAGGGAAATGCGGGCGCCGAACATGATCGCGGACAGCACGTCGCGCCCCTGGTCGTCGGTGCCCAGCAGGTACCCGGGCCTGGCGCCCGCCATGCCCTGCGGCGGCGACAGCGCGTCGAGCAGGTTCAAGGTCGCCAGGTCGAACGGATTGTGCGGCGCGACCCAGGGCGCGAACAACGCGGCACCCAGGCAGACCAGCAGCACCGCCGCCGACACGATCGCGACGGGAGAGTGGCGAAAGCTGTACGCCAGGTCGCTGTCGCCCCAGCGCGCGAGGGCCGATGCGGGAACGGTTGTGGCGATGGTCATCGTTTCGGCCTCATCCATCGCCCCAGCGCGTGCGTCACGCCAACGCGTGCGTCGTCCCACCGCATGCGTCGCCCCGGCGCAGGCCGGGGCCCAAGGAGCGCTTGCTGCACTTTGGCGCGGCCTGCCCGACGAAATTGGATCCCGGCCTGTGCCGGGACGACGCCAGGCCCTAAGCCGCGCGCCGGCGCGGCTTGGTCCGGCGTCACTTCACCACGATCCACTTGAGCAGGTTGGTGTTGTCGGCAAGCTGGACCAGCTCGATGTTCTTCTTCGCCGCCCAGGCCAGCGCCTGCTGATGCAGCGGCAGCGTGCCGAACTCGTCGCCGTGGATCTTGAACAGCTCGGCGATCATGGCGTTGCGCTTGGTCTGGTCGAGCTCGCTCGCGATGGCCTTGCCCAGCTCGTCGACGCGCTTGTTGCTGTAACTGCCGAGATTGAACAGGCCCTGCCCGTTCGGGCCCGGCGTCATCAGCAGCGCGAAGATCGCGTTCTGCGCATCGTAGGAGTCCGGCGTCCAGCCGAGCAGATAAAACGACGTGTTCCGCGACAGGATCTTCGGAAAGTAGGTGACCTTGGTCTCCGCCATCAGGTTGATCTTCACGCCGATCTGCGCCAGCATCGCCGAGATCGCCTGGCAGATCGCGGCGTCGTTGACGTAGCGGTCGTTCGGGCAGTTCATGCCGACCTCGAAGCCGTTCGGGTAGCCGGCCTCGGCCAGCAGCTTCTTGGCCGCCGCCGGATCATGCGGCAGGCGCTTGTTCATCGCCGGATCGAAGCCCCGGATGCCGGGAGCGATCATCAGGTTGGTCGGCGTCGACGCGCCGCGCATGATCCGGGTCTTGATCGCTTCGATGTCGATCGCCTGGTAGAACGCCTGGCGCACGCGCCGGTCCTTGAACGGATTCTTGCCCTTGACATTGGAGAAGAGCAGCTCGTCGCGCGATCTGGTCCATGCCGAGGAAGATCGTGCGCAACTCCGGGCCCTGCAGCACCTTGATGCTGGACACGGCCTTCAGCTTCTCGACGTCCTGCAGCGGCACCGGCTCCATCATGTCGATGTCGCCGGAAATCAGCGCCGCGACGCGGGTCGCGTCGTTCTTGATCGGCGTGAAGACGGCCTCGGTGATGTTGCTTTCGACCTTCTCCCAATAGCCGGGATTCGGCACGAACACCGTGCGCACGCCGGGCTCGCGCGACTTCAGCATGAACGGGCCGGTGCCGTTGGCGCGCAAGGTCGCCGCGTTCTCCTTGCCCTTGCGCACGTCGACCGGCGCGGTGGCGTTGTTCTTCTCGCACCACGTCTTGCTCATGATGAACCAGGTGTTGATCGTGTCGGGCAGGATCGGGAACGGGTCGTTGGTGACGAAATCGACCGTGTAGTCGTCGATCTTGCGGATCTCCTTGACCGGCGCGACCTTCGTCTTCATGTCCGAGCCGTCGACCTTCGAGCGCTCGTAGGAGAAGATGACGTCGTCGGCGGTGAACGGCGTGCCGTCGTGGAACTTGACGTTGTGACGCAGGTTGAAGCGCCACACCGTCGGCTCGGTCTGCTTCCACGACGTCGCCAGCAGCGGCACGAGCTCGAGCTTCTTGCCGCGGCCGACCAGCGGCTCGTAGATGTTGCCGAGCAGCGATAGTTGCAGCGACTCGTTGAGCGAGTGCGGGTCCATCGACGTCGCGTCGCCCTGGTCGGCGAATTTGAACGTCGCGGCGTGCCCGGCCGCGGCCAACCCTGCCGCGAGGACCAGCGCAAGCAGGGTTTGCAGCGTATTTCGAATAGTCGGCTTCATGGTCATTTCCTCATCGGTCGCGGCAATGGAATTGCGGTTCAGATCCTGATTGGCGTCCGGGCCAGCCGCCCGATCGCCTGGTGGCATGCGTCGACGGCCTGCGTCAGTACCGCGGCCTTCCAGTCGTCGCTGTCGATGTAGAACACGTCCCGGATCGCCCGCTTGATCTCCCGGCGCTGCGACTCCGGCGCCTGGGGATGATTGTGCAGCCAGTGCTCGGCGCGCAGCGCCTGCAGCGTCTGCTCGATCGGGTAGGTGCCGTATTCCAGGGCCATGCCGGCGAAAAGGGCAGTCGGACACTCGTCGTAGGCTGCGTAGCCGTTGACGCCGGTCAGCGCGGCCGACGTCGACGAGCCGTCGAAGTACGAGGTCACGTCGTCGCCCCACCAGGCCTTGGTGCGGGCGACGTCGGCGGCGACGTTGCCGCCGGCGTAGATCTTCTCGCCATGTCCGCGTGGTCCCAGGCCGGTGTGAAAGTCGATCCAGCCCAATGCGGCGCGGTGAGCTGCGTGCTCGCGCAGCACCGCGCGCAACACGCGATTGCTCCAGGCCGGCCCCGTGCCGCCGTAGAACATGCCGTCGGCGAACCGGTACTGGCCGCCGCTAATGGCGGCTTGGTACGCGGCGCGACCGTGCTGCGCGACCCATGCGCCCAGCATCTTTTCGCCTTCGATCGGCGCCGGCCAGCGTTCCGGCAGCAACAGCGAATGGATCTCCGCATACGCCGCATTGACCGGCAGCGGTGCGCTGAAATCGACGAAGTTTCGGTTCAGGTCGACGTTGCCCTCGTTGACCCGGCGCAGGTGTGAAAAGCCATAGGGGTTGAGGGCATGCAGCATCAGCACGCAGACGCCCGCACGCGCGAGCTCGGTGCGGAAAGAGTCGTCGGAGAGCAGCGCGACCTGGCATCCGGATCCGCAGAAGCCTTCGACGCCGTGCGTGCCGGAGATCAGCAGGAGCAGCCCCGGCGCGTCGGCGTCGCCGAGGAGCGCCAGGTCGATCGACAATTCCTCGTCCTCGGCGCCGCGCGCGGCCGGGTGCGCGTGGCGCGAGATCTTTGCCCCGGCCGCATTCGCCGCCGCCAGAAACTTGCCGCGCGCCTCGGCGTACGTTGCCGCGAAATGGATGGCGGGGCTCATCGCGACGACACCGTCCCGGAAAGCGGCAGCGCCGCTTCCGCCAGCGCAGCGAGATAACCGGCGCCCAGCGGAATCACCTCGTCGTTGAAGTCATAGCGCGTGTTGTGCAGGAAGCAGCCGCCTTCGGCCCCGCCCTGTCCCAGTCGCGCATACGCCCCGGGGCAGCGCTGCAGCATGAACGAAAAGTCCTCCGAGCCCATCGACGGCTCGAGGTCGCGCACGACGTTTGCCGCGCCCACCAGCGCATCGGCGACCCGCGCCGCGAATTCCGCTTCGCGCGTCGTGTTGACTGTCGCCGGATACACGCGCTCGTATTTGAGCGTGGCGCTTGCGCCGAAGGCCGCGGCGATCGAATGCACGAGCTCGCCGAGCCGGCGCTCGATATGATCCTGCGTCTGCGCGCTGAACGTGCGCACGGTCCCGACCAGCCGCGCCTCGCGCGGCACGACGCTCATCGCCGCCAGGTTGCCGGCGTGCATCGCGCAGAGACTGACGACGGCGGTATCGATCGGGCTCACGTTGCGCGCGACGATCGACTGCGCCGCGGTGATGATGTGGCCGGCGACGAGCACCGGGTCGACGGTCAGATGCGGGTGCGCGCCGTGGCCGCCTCGCCCCTCGATATGGATCTCGATCCGGTCCGCCGCGGCCATCATCGGCCCGGGGCGGACCCCGATCTGCCCGGGCGGCGAGCGCGGGCCAGTTGTGCAGCGCGTAGATCTCGTCGGCCGGAAAGCGCTCGAACAGGCCGTCGTCGATCATCGCCTTGCCGCCGGCGAAGCCTTCCTCGCCCGGCTGGAAGATCAGGTAGACGGTGCCGTCGAAGTTGCGCGCGCGCGACAGATAGCGCGCCGCGCCCAGCAGCATCGTCGTATGCCCGTCGTGCCCGCAGCCGTGCATCCGGCCCTTGAAGCGCGAGATGTGCGCGAACTCGTTTTCCTCGTGCATCGGCAGCGCGTCCATGTCGGCGCGCAGGCCGACGGCGCGTCCGCTGTCCTGCCGCGCGCCGCGGATCACCGCGACGATGCCGGTCTTGCCGATGCCGGCGTGATGCTCGATGCCCAGCGCCGCGAGCTCGCGCGCGACGACTTCGGCGGTGCGGTGCTCCTCGAAGCCCAGCTCGGGATGCGCGTGCAGGTCGCGCCGCAGCGCGG
Source organism: uncultured beta proteobacterium (assembly GCA_963713125.1). Classification (GTDB taxonomy): domain Bacteria; phylum Pseudomonadota; class Gammaproteobacteria; order Burkholderiales; family Casimicrobiaceae; genus PALSA-1003. Next base: position 30,379 of record CAVQKL010000002.1, read on the forward strand.
TCAGCGCGGCGTGCTCGCCGCGAACGAACTCGACGGGATTCATGCGTTGGTCCAGGCCGCCCGGTTGCCGATCACTGCGCCGCCGCGAGCCGTTCGATGCGCAAGCGCGGATCGACCGCATAGTACAGCAGATCGACGACCAGATTGATCAGCACGAACACCAGCGCGATGAAGCACAGGTAGGCGGCCATCACCGGCATGTCGGCGAAGCTGACGGCCTGGATGAACAGCAGGCCCATGCCGGGCCACTGGAAGACGGTCTCGGTGATGATCGCGAAGGCGATGATCGCGCCGAGCTGCAGCCCGGTGATGGTGATGACCGGCACCAGCGTGTTCTTCAGCGCGTGGCCGAAATGGACGGCGCGGTCGGTGAGGCCGCGCGCCCGCGCGAACTTGATGTAGTCGGTGCGCAGCACCTCGAGCATCTCGGCGCGCACCAGCCGCATGATCAGCGTCATCTGGAACAGCGACAGCGTGATCGCCGGCAGGATCAGCGCCTTGAGCCCGCTCTTGGTCAGGAAGCCGGTGGTCCACCAGCCCAGCGCCACGGTGTCGCCGCGGCCGAACGACGGCAGCCAGCCGAGGATCACGGCGAACACCAGGATCAGCAGGATGCCGATCAGGAACGTCGGCAGCGACACGCCGATCAGCGAGATCGCCAGCAGCGATCTGCGACAGCCACGAGTCGCGCTTGAGCGCCGTATACACGCCGGCGGGAACGCCGACGCACCAGCGCCAGCACCGCGGCGACGAAGGCGAGCTCGAGCGTCGCCGGCAGGCGTTCCTTGAGCAGCGTCGACACCTTGCGGCCCTGGCGCAGCGACAGGCCGAAATCGCCCTGCACCGCGCGGCCGACGAAGCGGCGCGAACTGGACGTAGAACGGCTGGTCGAGGCCGAGGTCGGCGCGCAGCCTCGCGCGATCCTCCTGCGTCGCGTCCTGCCCGACCATGAACGTCACCGGATCGCCGGTGAAATTGAACAGCCCGAACGCGATGAACGCGACCACCGCCATGACGGCGACCGACTGGAGGATGCGGCGAATGATGAAGGCGAGCACGGATTGCGGCTGCGACGTCCGCTGGATGGTGGTCGACAGGCTCGCGGCGCCCGCCGATGATGCCTAAAGCACTGGTCAGCGTCAATCCGAGGCGGGCGGCAGTAAGGCCCTTGGGACACTGCCCGGGCGGCCGCCAGCACGGTCCCAGTCCCGTCCGCCGGCGACGGTCCTAGACATTGATCTCGGCGGCGCGATGACAGGCAACCAGCGCGTCGCCCAAAGGCTCGAGCGCGGGAACGTCGACGCGACAGCGCTCGAGCGCGTACGGACAGCGCCGGTGGAACGCGCAACCCGGCAGCGCGGTCAGCGGCGACGGCGGCTCACCGCGGATCGCGCTGCGCTCGCGGCGCGCCTGCGCTACCGCGTCGCCCACCCCGGTAGCCGAAGTTCCGCGCCCGCCATCGCGGCGCAGGCGCGGCGTGCTCGCCAGCAGCGCGCGCGTGTACGGATGCGCCGGTCGCGCGAACACGCCCGCCTTCGGGCCCGTATTCGACGATCTTGCCCAGGTACATGACGGCACCGCATCGGCGATGTGGCGCACGACCTGCAGGTTGTGCGAGATGAACAGGTAGGCGATGCCCATGTTCCTGCTGCAGATCCATCAGCAGATTGAGCACCTGCGCCTGGATCGAGACGTCGAGCGCGGACACCGGCTCGTCGGCGACGACCAGGCGCGGGTGCAGCATCAGCGCCCGCGCCACCGCGATGCGCTGGCGCTGGCCGCCCGAGAACATGTGCGGATAGCGCCGGTAGTGCTCCGGCCGCAGCCCGACCTTGCGCCATCATCGCCCGCGCCGCCTCGCGGCGCGCTGCGGCGTCGCCGCCGGCGTTGATCGCCAGCGGCTCTTCGAGCAGCGTGCCGATCTTCTTGCGCGGATTGAGCGATGCGTACGGGTTCTGGAACACCATCTGCACCGTCGGCCGCAGCCGCTTCAGCGTCGCCCTGTCGGCATGCGCGACGTCGTTGCCGTCAAGCTGCAGCTCGCCGGACGTCGGGCGCTCGATCATCGTCACCTGGCGCGCCAGCGTCGACTTGCCGCAGCCGGACTCGCCGACGACGGCGAGCGTCTCGCCCGCGTCGCACGCGTGAACGAGACGCCGTCGAGCGCGCGCACCAGGCCTTCGGCGCGGAACAGCCCGCGCGACACCGCGTAGTGGCGCGTCAGTCGACCGCTTCGCAGCAGCGGCGCGTCGGCGCTCATCCGAGACGCCCCGGTCGGATTGCCGGCAGCCGCTTCGGCGGCCCAGTCGTTGGTCGGCCGCCCCGGTCGCGTCGAGCGGAAAATGACAGCGCACCTTGCGCCCGGCGCGTCCCTGCCAGCGGCGGCCGGTCGACGCCGGCAGCGTCGACAGCGCGATAGGCGCAACGCGGCGACAGCAGGCAACCGCGCGGGCCGGTCGTGCTGCCCGGGACCACGCCGGGAATCGCCTTCAGCCGCGCGCGGTCCAGGTTGTGCTCCGGCAGCGCGGCGAGCAGCGCCTGCGTGTAGGGATGACGCGGCGCCTCGAAAATCTCCGGCACCGGCCCCGTTTCCACCTGCTGCGCCGGCGTACATCACGACCACGCGTTGCGCGGTTTCGGCGACGACCGCCAGATCGTGCGTGATCAGCAGCAGCGCCATGCCGCGCTCGCGCTGCAGCCGCAGCAGGAGGTCGAGGACCTGCGCCTGCACGGTGACGTCGAGCGCCGTGGTCGGCTCGTCGGCGATCAGCAGCCGCGGATCGCAGGCGATGGCCATCGCGATCATCACGCGCTGCGCCATGCCGCCGGAAAGCTGGTGCGGATAGGCGTCGAGCCGCGCCGCGGCGTCGGGGATCTCCACCTGCTGCAGCAGTTCGCAGCGCCCGCGCGCGGCGCAGCTTGGCGCTGGCGCGCTCCTCCGGCGTACCGTGCATGCGCAGCGTCTTCCATCAGCTGGAACGCGACCGTGAAGCAGGGATTGAGGCTCGCCAGCGGATCCTGGAAGATCATCGCGATGTCCTTGCCGGTCAGCGCCCGCGCGCTCGCGGCGGACAGCGACAGCAGGTCGCGGCCGTCGAACTGCATGCGCCGGGCGCGCACGCGGCCGGGAAAGTCGACCAGGCCCATCAGCGCCAGCGCGGTCACGCTCTTGCCCGAGCCCGATTCGCCGACGCAGCCGACGATTTCGCCGGCATCGATGGTCGAGAGTCACGTCGTCGACCGCGATGAACGGCGCGGCGACGCTGCCGAATCGACGGTGAGACCTTCGATATCAAGCAGTGCCATCGCGAGTCTGCATCGCCGTCTACCGCTTGAGCTTCGGATCGAGCGCGTCGCGCAGGCCGTCGCCCATCAGGTTGAACGCCAGCACCGTGACCAGGATGGCGAGCCCGGGGAACGTCACCACCCACGGACGCGCGCTGGATGAATTCCAGCGCATCGGCGAGCATCGATCCCCATTCCGGCGTCGGCGGCTGCGCGCCCAGGCCCAGGAAGCCGAGCGCCGCGGCATCGAGGATCGCGTTGGAGAATCCGAGCGTCGCCTGCACGATCAGCGGCGCCGCGCAATTCGGCAGGATCGTGTTGAACATGAGGCGCAACGGGCCCGCGCCCGCGATGCGCGACGACGCGACGTATTCCTTGGCCGGCTTCGCGCGATCACCGCGGCGCGCGTCAGGCGCACGTAATGCGGCAGCAGCACGATGGCGATCGCGTACATCGCGTTGATCAGCCCGGGACCGAGAATCGCGACGACGGCGATCGCGAGCAGCAGGCTCGGCAGCGCCAGCATGACGTCCATCAGGCGCATGATCGACGTCTCGGTCAGGCCGCGGAAATAGCCGGCGACGAGCCCGAGCACGACGCCCAGCGACAGCGAGATCGCCACCGAGATCACGCCGATCAGCAGCGACAGCCGCGTGCCGTGGATCAGCCGCGACAGGATGTCGCGCCCGACCGGGTCGGTGCCGAGGATGAAGCGCGCCGTGCCGCCGTCGTGCCACGCCGGCGGCGTCAGCGTGAAATCGCGATACTGCTCGTTCGGCGGATGCGGCGCGATCACGTCGGCGAACAGCGCCAGCAGCACGAGCGACCACGATCAGCGCGAGCCCGATCACCGCGCCGCGGCTCTGCCGTAGGCCTGCCAGAATTCGCGCAGCGAGCCGGGACGGCAGCCGGCACGTCTGCGGCGATCGCGGTGCTTCGCTCATCGTCGCGCTGCCGTCAGGCATGGCGTATCCGCGGATTGATGACGCCGTACAGCAGGTCGACGATCAGGTTGACGCTGATCACGATCGTCGCGATCAGCAGGATCCCGCCCTGCACGACCGGATAGTCGCGCGACTGCACGCCGTGGATCAGCCAGTTGCCGACGCCGGGCCAGGAAAAGATGGTCTCGGTCAGGATCGCCCCCGAGAGCAGCAGTCCCACCTGCAGCCCGATCACCGTGATCACCGGGATCAAGCGCGTTGCGCAGCGCATGCACCAGCACGACCTGCCAGCGCGGCAGGCCTTTGGCCCGCGCGGTGCGCACATAATCCTCGCGCAGCACCTCGAGCATCGACGAGCGCGTCATGCGCGCGATGACCGCCAGCGGGATCGTGCCGAGCACGATCGTCGGCAGGATCAGATGCGAGAGCGCGGAGCGGAACGCGCCGGCGTCGCCGGCGCGCAACGTGTCGATCAGCATGAAGCCGGTGGCCGCCGGCACGTCGAACTCGACCGCGATGCGTCCGGACACCGGCGTCCAGCCGAGCTGCACCGAGAAGAACAGGATCAGCAGCAGCGCCCACCAGAATATCGGCATCGAATAGCCGGTCAGCGACACGCCCATCACCGCGTAATCGGCGACCGTGTTGCGCTTGAGCGCGGCGATGATGCCGGCGGGCAGGCCGACGACGAGGGCGAACAGCATCGCGAAGAACGCGAGCTCGACCGTCGCCGGAAACAGGGTCAGGAATTCGCGCAGCACCGGCTCGTGCGTGGTGAGCGACGTGCCGAGATCGCCCTTGAGCACCTGGCCGATATAGTCGGCGTATTGCACCGGCAGCGGGCGGTCGAGGCCGAACTCGTGCAGCAGCCGGGCGCGCCGCGCCGGATCCATGCCGCGCTCGCCTGAAATATTCTCGACCGGATCGCCGGGTATCAGATGGATCAGCGCGAACGCGAGCAGCGTCACGCCGATGAACGTCGGAACGATCAGCGCGGCGCGGCGGAGGATGAAGGTGAACATCGGGCCTCGTCACGCGCGCGCGTAACGGCGCGCAGTCCGCCGTCATTCCCGGACGCGGGGATCCGGCGTCCGCGAGACGTCACTGGTCCCGCTTACGCGGGGACACGCATGGAAGCGCGCCGGCAGCGTCACTTGGCGATGTCGCTGTTGGTGAAGTAGTGATGCGCGGTCGCGTCCATCTTGTAGCCCTTGACTTCCCTGCGGATCGGGTCGAAGCGGACCGAATGCGCCAGCGTGATCCACGGCGCCTCTTCCTTGACGATGACCTGCGCCTGCTCGTAGAGCTTGGCGCGATCGGCCTGCTTCGGCGTCTGCGCGGCCTTGATCACCAGGTCCTCGAACGACTTGTTGCACCAGCGCGCGACGTTGCCGCCGCCCTTGACCGCCTCGCAGCCGAGCAGCGGCACGAAGAAGTTGTCCGGATCGCCGTTGTCGCCCGACCAGCCGAACATCATCACCGCCTGCTCGCCGGTCTTGCTGCGCTTGCGGTACTCGGCCCATTCGTAGGTGACGAGCTTCGCCTTGACGCCGACCTTGTCCCAGTCGGCCTGGATCATCTCCGCCATGCGCTTGCCGTCGGGGTTGTACGGACGGGTCACCGGCAGATACCAGAGATCGACCTCGAAGCCGTTCGGGTAGCCCGCCTGCGCCAGCAGCTCCTTCGCCTTCGCCGGGTCGTACGGGTAATCCTTCACGGCGTCGTTGTAGCTCCACAGGATCGGCGGAATCGGATTCTTCGCGACCTGGCCCTGGCCCTGATAGACGGCCTTGAGGATCGCCTCCTTGTTGGTCGCGAGGTTCAGCGCCTGCCGCACCAGCTTGTTGTCGAACGGCTTCTTCTCGACGTTGAACGCGATGTAGCCGATGTTGAGGCCCTGCTTCTGCAGCACGGTCAGCTGTGGATCCTTCTGCATCTCGGCCAGATCGGCCGGCTTGGGAAACGCCATCACCTGGCACTCGCCGGTCTTGAGCTTGGCGTAGCGCGCGGTCGCGTCGCGCGTGATCGAGAAGATCAGGTTGTCGATCTTCGGCCGGCCCTTCCAGTACTGGTCGAACGCCTTGTAGCGGATCGTGGCGTCCTTCTGGTACGAGACGAATTCGAACGGGCCGGTGCCGATCGGATAGATGTCGGCGGCGTTCGGCGTGCCCTTCTTCTGCATGGTGTCGAAGTACTCGGCCGAATTGATCGACGCGAAATCCATCGCCATGTCGGCGAGGAACGGCGCCTCGGGCCGCTTCAGCGTGAAGCGCACCGTGTACTTGTCCAGCGCCTCGACCTTGTCGACGATGTTCTTCATGCCCATGTCGTCGAAATAGGCGAACGTCTGGCCGGCCGTCATCTTGTGGAACGGATTCTTGTCGTCGGCCATGCGGTTCCAGGAGAAAAGCACGTCGTCGGCGTCGAAGTCGCGCGTCGGCTTGAAGTTGGCGTTGCTGTGGAACTTGACGCCGTGGCGCAGCTTGAACGTGACGACCTTGCTGTCCGGCGAGACGGTCCACGATTCGGCCAGCGCCGGAATGATGTTGGTCGTGCCGGTCTCGAATTCGACCAGCCGGTTGAACATCGGCACCGACACGGCATCGAACGTCGTTCCCGGTCGAGAAGAATTGCGGCTGGAAGCCCTCGGGGCTGCCTTCGGAGCAATAGACGAGCGTCTTGGTGGCCGCCGCGGCCGGCACGGCGGCCAGGCCCGCGATCAGCGCGGCGCAGAGCAGGCGACGGCAAGTCCTGACGTGAATGCGATGCATGGTGTCCTCGATCGGCGTTCGTGGATTCGCTTCGGGCGAACAGGCCGTCAATGCTAGCCGGGCGCACGAGGGCAAGGCAACAAGCATCAACGCGCTGCCTTGCCGGCGACGCTCCGCTGCCGCCGCGTCTCGAACAGGCAGATGCCGGCCGCGACCGAGACGTTGAGCGCTTCCACGACGCCCGAGCAAAGGGATGCTCACGATCCGGTCGCAGAGCTCGCGCGTCAGGCGCCGCAACCCCGACCCTTCGGCGCCGAGCACCCAGGCGAGCGGGCCCGACAGGTCCGCGTCGAACAGGTTCTCCGCGCCGCCTGCGTCGGCGCCGATCAGCCAGACGCCGCGTTCCTTGAGCTCGCGCAGCGTGCGCGCCAGATTGGTGATGGTGACGACAGGTACCGTGTCCGCGGCGCCGCGACGCGGCCTTGGCGACCGTCGCGTTGACGCCGACGGCGCGGTCCTTCGGCACGATCACCGCGTGCGCGCCGAATGCATCGGCGCTGCGCAGGCATGCGCCCAGGTTGTGCGGATCGGTGACGCCGTCGAGCACCAGCAGCAGCGCCGGTTCGGCCAGGCCTTCGAGGACGTCGTCGAGCGTTTGGTGCTGAAGCGCGGCGTCGACCTCGGCCACGACACCCTGGTGCCGGTCGCTGCCGGCCATCGCATCGAGGCGCTTATCCTCGACCGGGTGCACGACCACGCCTGCGCTTTTCGCGCGCTCGACCAGCTCGCGCGCCCGCCGGTCGCGGCGCGCGGCGACCACGTAGATCGCGCGCACGCTGTCGGGCGTGCTGGCGCAATCGTGCCGTGACGGCATGGAAGCCGGTGAGATAACGGATATCGGCCATCGCAGCGGGATCTTCCGAGCAGGAAACGCCGTTTGCGGCCGTGGCAACGCGCCGCAAGCTTCGGTATAATCAACAGTTTACCGCACGACCCGACGCGCATCTTGGTTCGCCGGCGGTCATCCAGGGCTGTTGTAGCTCAGTTGGTAGAGCAACTGATTCGTAATCAGTAGGTCGGTGGTTCGACTCCACTCAACAGCACCATCTCGCGCCGCCCGACGCCGTAGCAGTCGCTAACATCGCGGAAAATTATTCGCAGTTGCGGAAAATTCCGAGGCAGAGGGCGGTGCCTGGACTCCAGCGACGGAGTGATTCATGGCGCAGAGTCGACAACTGGGCGCACGCGCAGGCGGCTTATCGCTGCCGCCGGCCATAGCGGACAACTATTTATCCGCCGCCGAGCACTTGACAACGTGTAGCGTTGCGCTATAGTTGTGACATGGGCAAGACGGTCGACACGGCGGAAGCCGCAGCAAGGCTCGGGGTAAACCTGCAGCGCGTTCGCGCTCTACTCGCTAAGCGCCGCATTCCCGGGGCGCGGCGAATCGGGCGAACCTGGTTCATTCCCGAGGATTTCGTCGTGACACCTGGCACGCGAGGGCCGAAGCGGTGATCAAACGGACAGGGGACCAATCTGGCAACGCGACGGACCCAACACTCGCGGACGAATTAAGAGCCTGGGATGAAGACCGCATCGCGCAGCGAGATCGCAGGGAAAGCGAGATTTTTGAGACGTACAACACGATGATGGCGAAGGTATCTGACCCAGCCAATCGTGACGAGGTCCTCGCCTGGTGCATGGAGCGAATAGATGTTCCTGCCGCGAAACCGCAGCCGTATGGCCGCGCGAAACTTGCGGACCTAAAGCAATGGTACATCGATGACGATGATCGCCGCATGAAAGAGCTGGATGCTCGCTTGCGGACGCGTGGCGCGAAGTTTTTGGCCGCCAAAGAGGGCGGCTTGCATTAAGACCACACCGGGTTTTTGCAGGCAAGTGACGAAAACCGAAGCGCCGTCAAAGCGTTACCGGCATCCAGAAAAACTGATTCGTAACCGGTAGGTCGGTGGTTCGACTCTACTCATCAGCACCATCTAGACGCATGTAACCAGGCCAAGCGCGATGCGATCAACCAGATCAGGCCCTAATTCACCTTCAAAAATGCCTGGCGGCCCCACCACTCCGGCTCGATAACGGTAAAGATACGATAGGCACGCGCAATCCGCGCGACCTCGGTGGGTGCGAGGCCGCTGCCCACGTACATCGCAAAGACCTTCATTTCGTAACGCGTGCGCGCATTCATGGCAACGCGCGCATAAAACGCAGGGCGTTGCAGCGTGGTCTCGGCAGTTCTTCCACGCGCGCTGTCCACTTCATTGGGTTGTGAAAAGCGGATGTCGAAGTCGGCGAGGAAGATCAGCAGATCGCTCATCGACCGCAGAAGCGGGCCGACCACGTGATCATAGGCCTTGATGAGCTCGCGGGCTTTTTCCCGTAGAACGTCGTTATCGTTACGACCATAGTAATCGCCACGCTTAACCTTCAAAAGCACCTTCGCACCGAACATTCTTATGAACATCGCAAATGCTTCGGGGCCATGTACCGTCTTTTGCGACCGGAGGTCCGCGGCCATGACTCTCATCGTGCTCTGCGCGGCGCGCGTGTTGATGCCGTCGAGCATATGAAAAAACACGCTCTCAAAACCATGCTGCTGGTTGAGCAGACGCTGGTTTCGCTCCGCCCGTCCGGAATGGGCGAGCAAATCTCTTTGCAAGCCGGCGACGTAGAGCACGCCCAGTAGAGTAAGCGTTCCTAAAATCGGACTTAGAACGCCTCCCATGTATTCGCCGAATTCCCCCCACACCGATTGACTGGCGGAGAGCGCCGTTCCGAATCTTTGGTTGTACAACCGAAGCAAGACATACCAGGCGATCGATGTCACGACGACCGCCCCCACAACGAATATCAAATAACCGGTCGCACCCTGCTTCAATCGAAGCGTTCGCTTCAGGCCGCTCGGGTTTGCCCCGGTCCGGGCCATGGGTTTCGGCACAGCCATAGCCTTCTTTGGGCTGCCGCGACCGCTAGTTGGATGGGTTGCCATGTCTATCGCGATTGTGAACGCGCGACGCGAGCGCCGCCAGTACGATTCGCTGTTGCATACAACTAGCAACAACCTGAATCACACAGGGGATGCCGCCGCCGAACCAAGCGGCCAACGCTCGGCGTCGAACGCATAGCGCCGCCTTCGAGAACGATTCCCGGCCCACAATCGATAGGCCGATTCGAGCTAGAATCGCGAACAAAGCGATGAAAATATGACCCTTCGGCGCTTTCGTCTATCCGCCGGCGCACTTGCGTTGGTGCTTGTCGCCGCCCCCGCATCCCACGCGATCATCATGCGTCACGACGTCGACGAGGCGCGCTATCGCGACTTCGGCGAAAAGTTTCGCCAGCAACTGGTCGAGCTCGCGCTTCCCGCGCAGGCAGACGGCGCGCCGATGCTTTACAGCGGCATGGGAACGCTGATCGCGCCCAACTGGGTGCTGACCGCGGGACACGCCGTCGCCTATATGCAGACGGCGAAACCCACCGCGCCGGACGGCCACTATTATGTTTTCGTCAAAGGGCGCGGATACGTCGTCGCCAAGATGATCGTTCACCCGCAATACGACGAAAATGGCTACGTCAACGACATCGCGCTGATCAAGCTCGAGCACGACGTGCGCGAGGCTTCGCCCGCCTGCCTCTACGACAAGGACGGCGAGAAGGACCAGATCGTTTCGCTTGCGGGGACCGGCTTTGCCGGCGACGGCGTCAGGGGCCCCGGCCTGCCCGATGGAGCGCTGCGCGGTGCGACGGTTCGCGTCGACACCGCCGACGGCACGCAATTGGCATGGATGTTCCGCAAGCCCGACGATCCGCGCACGACGCCGCTCGAGGGCATCAGCGGACCGGGGGACAGCGGCGGCCCCGCATTCATCACCGTAAACGGCAAGCCTTGCATCGCCGGAGTTTCGAGCAACCAGCGCATCGAGCTGAGCGGTCCGCCGCCGAAGGACGGCTCGGCGCCCGGGGGTAACGGCGAGGATGTGCAGGGCCGTTACGGCGTGACCGAGGTTTACACTCGCGTCTCGAAATATGTGTCTTGGATTCGTCAAACCATGAGCGCGAACTGAGAGTCCAATGGCCAAGACGGGTCGGCAGTGGTCCATTGGCGTCCGGTCACTTCGGGTCAAGCCGTAGCGGCTGTAGCCGTCGAGGTCGCCTGATGCACCTGACTTCTTCTGCACTTGCCATCGCGAGCGCCGTCGTTATGGCCACCGCCGGTGCCGACACGAGCCCGACAGCCGCAGGAGATCCTTTCCTCTGGCTTGAGCAAGTCGACAGCGCCCGGGCGCTGGATTGGGTCAGGGCGGAGAACGCCAAGACGGCCGCGGTGTTGGAGAAGGATCCGCGGTACCCGGGCCTGTTCAGGGAAGCATTGGAGATCGCACAGGCCAAGGACAGGATTCCCGAGCCGCGGTTCATCGGCGGACAGATTCTCAATTTCTGGCAGGATGCCGACCACGTGCGGGGAATCTGGCGGCGCACAAGCCTCACCGATTATCGCAAACCGACACCGTCGTGGAAGACCGTCCTGGATCTCGACGCGCTGGCGAGGACGGAGAAGGCCAATTGGTTCTGGAGCGGCGCGGATTGCGAGGAGCCGACGCAGCGCCGCTGCATGATCCATTTGTCCGACGGCGGCGAGGACGCGGCGACGCTGCGCGAGTTCGACCTGCGCTCGGCCCGCTTCGTCGACGGCGGTTTCGCGCTGCCCCGCGGCAAGCAGACTTCGGCCTGGCAGGACGGCAACACTCTACTGGTCGCCCGGGAATGGGCTCCTGGTGAGCTGACTCGATCCGGCTATCCATTCGTCGTGAAGCGCATCAGACGCGGGCAACCGCTGTCGTCGGCTGTCGAAGTGTTCCGCGGATCGACCAGCGATGTCGGGGTCGATCCGGCGACCTTCGATGACGGCGCGGGACACCGGGCGATCATCATCGATCGTGCGCTCTCGTTCTTCGAAGCCGAATACCATCTCGTCGGCCCGAGCGGCACAAGGAAGCTGGCGCTGCCGTCGAAAGCGGATGTCCTGGCACTCGTCGGAGGGCGGTTCATCGTCAGCCTCCGGGAAGACTGGACCGCCGATGGCGCCACGTTCCCGCAGGGCTCTCTGGTCTCGATCGACCTCGCTGCGGCGAGGGCGGCGCCGGACCATCTGCAGCCGACGCTGGTCTATGCGCCCGGGCCGCGCGAAGCCTTCGCGCAAGCCAGTGCCAGCCGCGGCCGCCTGCTGATCACCGTCCTCGATAACGTCAAAGGGCGCGCCTACGTCTATACGCCGGGACCGGGAGGCAAATGGTCGCGCCGTCGGCTCGCGCTGCCCGACAACGTGTCCATCCACATCGTCGATACGGATCTTCACAGTGAGCGGGCGTTCGCGAGCGTCACGGGATTCCTGACCCCGACGAGCCTGTGGCTGGCCGACCTGAGTAGCGGCGCCATTGCAAGGGTCAAGTCGCTGCCGGCGAGATTCGACGCGTCGCATCACGTGGTCGAGCAGTTCGAAGCCACGTCCAGCGACGGAACGAGGGTGCCGTACTTCGTCGTTCATCCCGTCGACATGAAGCTCGACGGCAGCACGCCGACGATCCTCACCGCTTATGGCGGATTCCTCGTTTCCGAAACACCCTATTACTCGCCCGCAACCGGCAAGCTGTGGCTGGAGCGCGGCGGCGCCTACGTGCTCGCCAACATCCGCGGCGGAGGCGAGTTCGGCCCCGCCTGGCACGAGGCCGGCCTCAAGACCCATCGCCAGCGCATCTTCGACGACTTCACCGCAGTGGCGCGGGACCTGATTGCGAAGGGCATCACGAGCTCCCCCCGCCTCGGTATTGAAGGAGGCTCGAACGGCGGGCTCTTGATGGGCGTGGAATTCACCCAGCATCCCGAACTCTGGGGCGCGGTCGACATGCAGGTCCCGCTGCTCGACATGCTGGGGTACGAGCACATTGCGGCGGGCAGCTCCTGGGTGGGCGAGTACGGGAGCGTCGCGAATCCCGACGAGCGCGCGTTCCTCGCATCGATATCCCCTTACGACAACTTGAAGCCCGGCGTTCGATACCCCGAGGCGCTGATCTGGACGACGACCAAGGATGATCGGGTCGGGCCCCAGCACGCGCGCAAGTTCGCCGCCAAGCTCGAGGCGATGGGGGTGCCGTATCTCTTTTACGAAATCATCGAGGGTGGACACGGCTCGGGCGCCACTCTCGCAGAAAAGGCGGCGATGACGGCACGCGAATTCGCCTACTTCTGGCGAAAGCTGTCACCACAATAAATTCCGCTCGCGGTGTCGACCGGCACATGCTGCTGAACGCCCCCGAGCGGGCACCGGTGTTTCCCGGCTTCTCGGTGTCGGCGTCGAATTTCCCGGGCCTTCACGTCTAGGTTCCGCGCCGGGAACGAAGCTGCGGCACACGTCGACGATCGTGCGTCGCGGGAGAGGCATCCGGGCCCGCGTGTCTCGCGTAGGCGTCGGCGAGGATGCGGGCACTGCGCTGCCATGAGAACTCCGAGGCCACGATCTGGCGCGCGCGCTCCCCCATCCGGCGGAGCTCCGCTTCGCTTGCGCGATGCATCCGGCGAAGGCCCTCGGCGATGGCACCGACGTCGGGCTCGACCGAAATTGCGCCGCCGCCGCGTGAGAGGAGGCCGAGCGGGTCGGCCGGCGTAGTGAGGAGACAAGGGAGTCCCGTGGCCGCCGCCTCGAGCACCGCGATCGGCATGCCCTCCCAACGGGAGGTGTTGACGAAGACGTCCGCCCCGGCGACGACGTCGAACCTTTCCCTGCCGTACACAGGCCCGAGGAGGATGACCGGAGCGGACGGCCGCAGGCGAGCCGCGAGCCGCTCAAGCTTTCTGCGACCGCGTCGGAAGTCGGGGCCGACCAGGACGAGCGCCGCCATGTCGAGGCTGGCGGCCGCGAAAGCTTGGAGCAGAAGGTCGAGGCCCTTTTGCGCCGGATCGAGCCTGCCGAGAAACAGGAAGATCCGTCGTCCCAGGAGTATCGGGTGCCGTGCCGCGAGGACCCGACGGTCGAGGTCGGCGGGCACGGTCGAGAGGTCGATGCCGCACGGCGCGAGCTCCACCGGAGCGGTGACTCCGTAGGCCGGGAGATCCTCCGCTGCCCCCACGGCATGGACGAAGGCGGCGCCGTTGAGCGTGTGGCGCTCGAACAGGAGCTTGTACGGAAGCTTCCAGAGCCAGCGCTGCCGGATCTCTCCGGGCGACAGTGCCCCATGGGGCGTGACGACGTACGGAATGCCGGCGCGGCGCGCCCAGCGCGCGAGCGTGGCATTGGGCGGAAAGTACGGCGCGTGAAGATGCAGGAGGTCCGGTCGCCAGCGCTCGAGCTCGGCAAGCAGCGCTCGTGGCACACGGAAAGGAACCAGCGAGGGCGGAAATCCTTGTGCGTGAACGCGCGGGACCGCGCTCACCGGTTCCTTGGTCAGGCAGAAGACGGCGAGCTCGAGACCCAGCACGGCCTGCGCCTGGGCCATGAAGTAGACGTACTTCCTGACACCGTTGGCGACGTCCGGGCTCGGGCTTCCGGCGAGGACGTGCGCGACCTTCATGCGCGGCGCAGATTGCCTGCTTGCGTTAAGACAGCAACTCGAGGGTCGCCGTCGCCACCGCATCTGCAGCAACCAATGCGGTATCCGGTTCCATATCGGACGCTGTCCCTGCCGGAGGCCGAACGACGCGCGACAGCGTATCGCAAGGCCCCGTATGCGACGGATCGCCACGGGTACCCGGCCGTGCTCCATCGGCCACACCGATCACGACGACCACCGGGATGCGCGCCGCCGCCGCCATGTGCATGAACCCGCTGTCGTTTCCGAGGTAGAGATCGCATTGCGCGATTGCCGCCCAGATGACGCCGAGCGGTAGTCGGTCCCCCGCGTAAGTGACCAGTCCGGGAACCCGTTCCGACAACCAACGGCAGGTCTCGTCCACATCCGGCCCCCCCAGCGCGAGAAACGCGGCATCCCGCCGAGTCCCTACCTCGCGGATGACCTCCAGATAGCGCTGCCGACGCCAACGCTTCGGTGGCTCGCTCGCCGCCAACCCGAGCGCGACCAATTTGCGTCGCCCGCGTCGCGCCTCGCGCGCTATCTCCGCACCGCGACGCGCATCCTCCGGCGTCCACCACGTGTCCAATCGCCTCCCCTCTCCCTTAAGCCCCATCGCCTCCAACATCCGAAAACACTTGTCCGTTTCGTGCCAGCCATTCGGATAGGGCAGATTGTGCGTGTGGAATCCCCCGCCGGTGTCCACGCCAGAATCCGGATCCTCCCAGCACAGGCGGACCGGCGCCCCGCTGAACCATGCCAATGCCCGTGACGGGACGTACCAGTACAAGGTCCCGGGTTGAACGAGCACCTCGAGTTCGAGCGGCCACACCCGCTTCGCAAACCGCAACAATTCCAATAGCCGCTTTGGCTCGCCGAAGCCGACCGACGACGTCATCCCGACGTCCACCACTTCGTCCACCCACGGACAGGTCCGCATCCACGCCGCCCACGAAGCCTGGCAGATCAGCGTGATCCGCGTCTTCGGCAACTGCCGCCGGAGCTCGCGCAGCATGCCCGTCGTCAACACCATGTCACCCATCCCGTCGGGGCGGAGCACACCCAGGCGGCGGACCTGGGCCAGGTCGGACAGCGGCGGACGACCGAGACGGCGTTGCAATCCCGGCATCAAACGACTCCACGCTTTCACCCCGGATGGGGAGACGGTCCACTGGCGGCCGGCGTGCAGCGCCGCCCCCACACGACGGATCGCCTTAAAACTCGAGACCTTCGCAGGATCCATGTACAGGCTATTCGGAAGCTTGGCGAAGTCGGCCACGAGGAGCACCCGCGTCGGCGCTACGCGGCGCGCACGTCGACCCGAGTCCCGCGGCGCGCCGACTCCTCCGCGGCCTCCACCACCTCGAGCGCGCGCATTCCGTCGATGAGGCCCGGCAGGGGGCCCGCTTTGCCGCGAAGCACGCCCACGAACGCGGCCAGCGCGCGCCGGTACGAGGGCTCACCCGATGGGCGCACGAGGCGCTCGAGCCACCACGCGGCAACTGCCGCGGGCGGCACCACCCATGCGGTCCTCACGCCGTACCCCAGGCGCCGCGGCACGCGCAGTGAAACGGCCGGCCGATGGCGGTCGACCCGAAGCGTTCCCCGCTCGCCGGCGACCTCGAGCGCATCGCTTGTCGCCGTGCGGCACGAGAACCAGCTCTGCACATTTACGCCGCCACGCATCGACAGCTGCATGCGGGCGCCGTCGTGCTCGCTCAGCTCGGAGTCCAGCGACGCATCGACCGTTGCGACCTCGTCACCGAGGAACCAACGCAGCAGGTCGATGTGATGCGAAGCGAGGTCGAGGAGCACCCCGCCCCCGCTCGCTCGCCGGCGCTTCCATTGCGGCATCGCGTCCGGCAGCACGGCCTCGCAGAACGTCGTCTGCACGGCCCGTACTCGGCCGAGTTGTCCATCGCGGAGGATCCCGCGAGCCTGCTCGAACAGCGGATGAAAGCGGCGGTTGAAACCGAGCGCGACGGTGACGCCTGCGCGCGCCGCAGCGTCGACGACACGCGCGCCGTCGGCCGTCGACGCCGCGAGCGGTTTCTCCACGTAGACGTGCTTGCCCGCCGCGCACGCGGCAATCGCCAGCTCCGCATGAAGATGAGTCGGTCCGCTCACGATCACTGCATCGACGTCAGCGCGCGCCAGCAGCTCCTCGGCGCACTCCTGCACCGGGACGCCGGTCAGCCGTTTGGCGCGCTTCCGCGCCGCCGGATCGGGATCGGCAGCGGCGACCAGTGCGGCGCCCCGCAGGCGTTGTGCGATGCGCAGATGCATCCAGTAGGCGATGGAGCCGCAGCCGATGACGCCGAGCCCGATCACGCCCGGGCGACGGCCGCTCACCGGCCGCCGCCCGCGCTGCGGCGGCGTGTTACGCAGGCTCCTCTCGTTCGATCCGATCGTCGTACATCGAACGGCTCCACGTCCCGATCAGGTTTCATCACGCGCTGCCACCTTCGACCGCATGGCCCTCGGCGCGCCAGCGCAGCATGCCGCCGGCGAGGTTGGCGACATCGCCGAACCCCGCCTTGCGCAATAGAACCGATGCCTGCGCCGAGCGCGCGCCGGAACGACAGACGCACACCACCGGGCGATCGCGTGCGAGCTCGCCGGCGCGGGCGGCGACCTCGCCCAACGGGATCAGTTTCGCCCCCGCGATCCGGCCCAGAGAGCCCGTGAATTCGTCCGGCTGACGGACATCGACGATCTGCACGCTCGCGGCGTGTTCCTCCAGCGCCTGGGGCTGAATCTCCCAGATGCCGGCGAACGTGAACGTCAGCGGCGCCCAGGACGGCTCCGCGGGCAGCGCGGCATCCTGTTCCGGCTGACCGCACTTGAGGTTGGCGGGAACCGCGATATCCATCAGCTTCGGATGGGGCAAGCCGAGGTTGTTCATGTAACCGACAAAATCCGCTTCGCCGATCTCTCCGCCCAGGCGCGGATTGAAGCGTCGCTCTTCCGCGACGCTGGTGACCGTGAGTCCGGTGTAGTCGTGCGCCGGGTAGAGCAGACAGCTTGATGGCAAGCTCAGTATCTGGCTGCGCACCGAGCGGTACATGGCGCGCGCATCGCCCTCCTGAAAATCGGTCCGGCCGCTGCCGCGGATCAACAGGCAGTCACCGGTGTACGCCATGCTCTCGTCGTCCAGGACATAGGTCACGCACCCGTGCGTGTGGCCCGGCGTGGCGCGCGTCTCGACATATCGAGTGCCGAAGTTCACGCGATCGCCATGCGCGAGATAGCGGTCGGCGCCCTCCGCGCCGCTGGTTGCGGAGACGGCGATGTCGCTTTCGAACTGGCGCTTGAGCAACCACGCGCCGGTCACGTGATCGGCGTGCACGTGCGTTTCGAGCGAGGCAACCAGCTTGAGCTCGAGCTCCTGGATCAACGCGGCATCCCGGCGCGCCCGTTCGAAGACCGGATCGATCAGTATGGCCTGGCGCGTCCCACCATCCGCCAGGAGGTACGAGTACGTCGACGACTGCGGATCGAAGAGCTGGCGGAAGATCAGCATCGTCGTCCCCTCCGGGGATCGGCGGTATCCGGCATGCAACGCGCGCAGCGCGCGTTCATTGGCTCCCATCCTTCGAGTCCTGTGCGGCCAGGCGGACACTCGTCCCCGCGCGCTCGGCGAGCTCGAACACAAGCATGCCTGCGAGCATCGCCGCGACGAAGACGAACGCCTTGACATGGCCGGCGCCGAGCGCCACGAGGGCCGGCCCCGGGCAAAAGCCGGCGAGTCCCCAGCCGACCCCGAAGGCAACGCTGCCGAGGACCAGGCGGCGGTCGATCTGACGGGCAGTCGGCAAGTGCATCGGCGTTCCGAGCAGGGTCGCCGAGCGTCTTGCGGCCAAGGCAAAAGCCGGCGCAGCGATGACGACCGCGCCGGCCATGACCAGCGCCAGCGAAGGGTCCCAGCTCCCGGCGAGATCCAGAAAGCCGAGCACCTTGGCGGGGCTCGCCATCCGCGACACGATCAGGCCGACGCCGAATACCAGCCCCGCAACAAGTGAGCAGATCGTATACACGTCGGCTCGTCACATGCCCGCGACGTGGCGCACCATGAACACCGTCGCGAACCCCGCTCCCATGAACAGCAACGTGGCGACGAGCGAACGTGGCGAGAGGCGCGAAACGCCGCACACGCCGTGACCGCTGGTGCAGCCGGCGCCATAGCGGGTTCCGATACCTACCAGGAGGCCGGCGAGGATCAGAATCGGATAGCTCGCATCGACTGCGATCGCAGGCGGGCCCGCGACGATACCGCAGAGCAACGGCGCCACGATCAACCCGGCCACGAAGGCGGCCCGCCACGCGAAGTCGGCGGACGACCACCGCATCAGCCCGCCGACGATGCCGCTGACACCGGCGACGCGCCCGTTGACGAGGACGAACAGGGCCGAGGCGATGCCGATGATCGCGCCGCCGATAGCTGCGGACCATGGTGTGAACGATGCCCAATCGATGTGCACTGCGACTGCCTCCCGTGCGTTTCTTGTGCCTGCGGCCTGGGAGACCGGGGCTTCGCGCACTGCTGCCCTCATTCTAATGCCGATGTGGCGTCGGCGGCAGCGCGCCGAAGGCGTCCATGCTGCCGCGATGGCGGGAGCCATCGCCTGGCCGCACGGCGGCCACTTGGAAGATCGAATGATGCGCTAATATGGCGGCCCCGAATCGCCAACGCCAGCGAGGCGGCGGGCGATTCAATCCGGAACGAGACCAACGACCAGGAGTGCACCATGATGCGATTTCTGGAACTTGCGATATGCGTGCTGGGCCTGGTCGCGTTCACGCAAGCGCAGGCGCAAACGGAGTTCGAGCCGCCGTCGGGCAAGGGGCGGGTCGTGGTCGCGGTATCGGGCGCGCTGGGCGCCGGGTCGTACCAACTCGCGGCACGGAAGCTCGCGCAAGCTGGTTATGACGTGTTTCTCGTCGACGGCAACGCGATGATGGGCGACGAAGGCGCAGGGCTCAAGGCGACGATCGAGAAGGCGCAGCAATCCGCACATGCCCTACCGGGCAAGGCAGGTGTGGTCGGGTTTTCGCTTGGCGGCGGTGTGGCGTTGAACCAGGCCACGCGATGGTCCGACCTGGTCGCGGTGGTCGTCGTCATGTATCCGCTTACGAGAACGGTCTCGAACGTGAACGGCTACGTTGCGAGATTCAAGGTGCCGATCCTGATGCTGGCCGGCGAAAGGGACACTTACCACGATTGCTGCCGGATCGAGACCGCGCGGGCGATCGCCGCCGCCGCCGCGGAACGCAAGCTGGCGTTCGAACTGGTCAGCTATCCCGGTGCCGAGCACGACTTCATCATGGCGGGTCGCAACTACAGCGCCACCGCGGCCGACGACGCATGGGAGCGGACCGGCGCGAAGCTCAAGCAATATTTGAACTAGCTCGCGGTTCCCGCGGTCCGCCGCCTCAATAACACGACACCGGCGAGCGCGAGCAGCGCAGCCGCCGCCCACTGCGCCCAGTCGAGCGGCACGGAGCTGACGGCGAGATCGAAGGAAACCCGATAAGTCACACCTGGTGCCGTATCGAACGTCTGCCGGATCCCTCCGATACCCGACGTGCTGCACCGGCATCGCACTTCCTCCTGACCCGAGGAGTGCAATATGTATCTGGCCTTAGTCATATCCAGCGTTGGCCAAACCGCGGGCGCGCCGGTCGACGTGTCTGCCGGGCTACTGCAAGCCGAGACTTGCCTGCTCGGGGTGCGCTAGCGCTGGGCCGACTGGCTGCCGCGCCCTTCGTCGCTCGCGCGCTGGGCGCGGATCAGGCGTTGCGCTTCGAGGCACCAGTGCTTCTTGATGCTGTGCCAGACGTCGGCCGCCCAGAGCACGTGAGAGTCGTCGCCGCCGGGAATCGTCGCCGCGTCGGCTCCTTGGCGCCAGGGTAGGCGTTGATCCAGTCGCGCTTGCCGGGCTCGTCGATCAGGTAGTCGGTGTTCGGCACGAACACGTGGTTGTATCCGACCGGCAGATTGACGTTGCGCACTTCGCGTTGCCGGTCTGCCGGTACAAGTCGTATCGCTGGCGCCGGACGGCGGCGTCAGCGCAATCGGATCGCCGGCGATCGAGTAGCCGGTGAATTCCTCGACGCTGTCGGGAATCGAGCGCAGGCGGCCCGCGAGGCCCCAGCTCGGTCGGCGCCCAGAATTCCAGCCCGCCCGGCGCCCACGACCGACGCATATGACAGCTTGATGCCGACCACCGGCCGCTCGGCGTGCGTCAGCGGATCGATGATCGTCGTAGCGGTTTTCCGGCGTCGTCGGTCACGCGGATTCCACACTGAAACGCTATCGCCAAAATCGCCGGCGAGTTCGTGCAGCACCTTGACCGTCTGCATGCCCCCCTGGCTGTGGCCGATCAGCATCGGACGCAGGCCGTCGTGCTCGTAGTACCACGCCACTTCGCCCGGCCAGGCGCTCGCTGCTGCCGTACGGATTCTGCGACCACTCGCCGTCGCGCGGATCGCGTATCCGGGCCTCCGGATAACCCATGCCGACCAGGAATTTGCCGAACGACTCCATCACCAGGTAGACACCCGCGACACCGCCATGGACGAGCACGATACGCGGCGTCGGTCCGGCGGCGAGGTGTGGCGCACGTCCGCATCGCTGATCCGGTCGGGATCGAGCGCCAGGATGCGGTCCTCGATAGCGCGCCGCGACTCCGCGGTGATCTGGTCGCCGTTGGTCGCGGCCAGATGCGCCGCGAGCAGCTCGCTGCGGCCGTCGGCGGCAGCGGGCGCGTACGGGGTCGTCGAGCACCCAACCGGCGCCAGGGCAAGGCGGCGGCGATAGACCGATGGCTCGCAAACAATGCGGTTGATGACGGTGTTCGTGACGTCGGTCATGGCGACCTCCCTGCTTTTTGGGAAAGTCTCGCGCAAGGGCAGCGCTGCCGCCTATCGGCCGAATGCTTTTTCGCGTGTCCGACATCGGGGCTGCGCCGTGCAGGACGTGCGCCTACACGGCGGCGACGGCGACCAGGCCGGCGTGCGGCAGCGCAGCAGATTCATCGCGTTCATGCTGGAGACGATTTCACCGCGCTGATTCAGGACCTCGATCAGCGTGCGCACGATGCCGCGATCAGGCTTGGATCGCGAAGTCTGGCTTCGATGACCGTAACCCGGATGCGCAGCGTGTCGCCCGGGACGGACCGGCTTCATCCAGCGCAACTCGTCGACGCCGGGCGAGGCGAGGCTGGCGACGCTCGACAGGTAATGGTCGACGAACAGGCGCATCATCAGCGCCGAGGTGTGCCAGCCGCTGGCGATCAGACCGCCGAACGGTCCGTTCGCCGCAGCCTCGGGGTCGACGTGAATCGGCTTGCGGATCGAACTGCCGCGCAAAGGCGATGAGCTTCGGCTTCGTCGACGGCTGACCGCGCCGTACTCGTACGCCGAGCCAACCGTGTAGTCCTCGAAATAGCGCTGATCGATCGGGACGTCGAAGTCGCGCGTGATCATGCCCCGCGAGACGTGACCAGCGTGAGGCGCCGCCCGCGCCTGCCGACGCCCCCGAGAGCGGCGCGTTCAGCTAGGCCAGTATCCAGACCAGCAGGCCGCCGAGCAGCAGCCACTTGACCGCGTAGTAGGCGAACTTGCTCTTGCGCTTCAGCGCCTTGCCGGGAAGGCGCAGGTAATAGGCGACGCCGAAGATCTTGTTCAGCACGCCGACCTGGTCGCCTGCGACGTTCTCGGTCTGGCTGGCGCGAATGACCGTGGCCTCGTACCAGTGGTTGATCGTGGCCATGATGCGGCTGGTCAGCGGCCGCTCGACGTCGCAGAACAGGATCACGCGCAGCGTATCGGTCTTGTTCTCCGCCCAGTGGATGAACGTCTCGTCGAAGATCACCGCCTCGCCATCGCGCCAGTGATACGGCTCGCCGTCGACGAAGATGCGGCAGTTCTCCGAATTCGGCGTCGACAGCCCGAGGTGATAGCGCAGCGACCCGGCAAACGGATCGCGGTGCTTGCCCAGGTCGCCGCCGGGCGGCAGCAACGCGAACATCGCCGCATTGACCGACGGGATCGACTGCACCAGCGCGACCGTCTTCGGGCACAGCGCCTTCGCCGAATCCAGCGGCTCGTCGTACCATTTGACGTAGAAGCGCTTCCAGCCGCGCCGGAAGAACGAATTGAAGCCCAGGTCGTTGTACTTCGCGGCGGCGCGGATATGGCCCTCGTCGAAGAGCTGCAAGGCCTCCTCGCGCAGCATCTGCCAGTTGTCGGAGAGCGGCTTCAGCTCCGGGAACAGCTTGACGTCGACATACGGCCGGTTCGGCACCGCCGAGAACATGTACATCAGCACGTTGTACGGCGCCATGAACGTCGAATGGTCGGTCAGCTGGCGGTAGAAGCGGTGCCGGATGCGGCCGCGATAATGGACGTACATCGCCCGACGCGATGAAGGCGTAGAGGATGAAGAACTTGGGCGCCAGCAGATTCGGCAGATGCTCGATCATCGTCGGGTCCTTGCTCGCGGCCACCATTATAGCCTCTCGCCGCCTGGCGAACCGTGGGCGTCGGCCCGAAGGCGGTGCGCTCGCCGCCGCAAGCTTCCAGCGCCGGTGCACCCAGTACCACTGCTCCGGATGGCGCAGCACCAGGCGCTCGAGCATCGCGTTGTAGGCGCGGGTGTTGCGCCGGATTTCCTCGTTGACGTTGTCGCACTCGACCAGCGGCAGCGCTTCCTCGAAGCGCAGCACATGCGAGCCGTCGGGCTCGCGCCAGCTCGATGCCGGCACCACCGGCGCGCCGGTCGCGAGCGCCATGATCGCGAGGCTCTTGAACGTCCCCGCCGGGATGGCCGAAGAAATCGACCGCGATGCCGTCGGGCGGCGCGCGCGTGCTGATCGAACGGGAACACGATCAGGTCGCCGGCCTCGAGGCGCTCGAGGATCGCATCGAGCGAGCCGCGCTTGGCCAGCACGCCGAAGCCGCCCTGCCGGAACCGGCGCGTCACCAGCGCGTCGAGCCAGCGCGGCTTGATCGCGCGGCGGACGAAATGGAACCGGCCCGCGCATGTGCGGAAAATGGCGCAGGCCCGCGATCGTCGCCACCTCGAAGTTGCCGAAGTGGCCGGTCAGGATCAGCACGCCCTTGCCGCGATCCAGCGCCCGCGCCAGCGCCTCGACGTTCTCGACGCGGACCAGCGCCGACTTGCGCTGCCGCGGACAGCCAGCGAAACCGGA
The DNA here is from genome assembly GCA_963713125.1 of uncultured beta proteobacterium. Classification (GTDB taxonomy): domain Bacteria; phylum Pseudomonadota; class Gammaproteobacteria; order Burkholderiales; family Casimicrobiaceae; genus PALSA-1003. The sequence continues at coordinate 54,114 of CAVQKL010000002.1, forward strand.
GGAACTCGCCGGCGAGGCGCCACAGATGCGCGTAGTGCGCCTGCGCGAGCCGCACGATCTCGGCATCGGGCACAGCGGCGCCGAAGACGCGGCGCAGGTTCTCGAGGATGACCCGCGCCGCAACGGCAGCAGGCGATAGAGCAACCGGCCCGGCCAGCGGCGCCTCGGCGCGCGCGGGAAGCGCCAGCGCGACCGCCGAGGCGCTCAGTGCGGTCGTGCGTCAGCGACACCGCGATCGCGCGCATGCGGTGCCGGCCGAGCACGCGCCTGCGCCCTGGCGCTGCAGACGACCTGCGGCGCGCCGTAGTTGTCGCGCGCCACCGAAAAATCGGCGGGCTCGATCTCGCCCAGCGCCAGCTCGCGCGGAAAGAGCTTGGCGCAGGCTTCCTTGGCGGCAAAGCGCGCGGCGAGGCTCGCCGCGCGGCCCGGCCCGTCGCCGCTGTCGGCGAGCTCCTGCGGCGAGAAAATAGCGCGCCAGGTCCGGCGCCGGCGTTTCGCGCAGCAGGCGCTCGATGCGCGCGATTTCGACGCTGTCGATGCCGCAGCGCGTCGGCTGGCCGCGCTGGCCTGCGAACGGGTCGGCGGAGTCCGCCATCGCTGCGTCGCGGCTAGGCGCGCGGACGATCAGCGCGGCGTTGGTGCCGGCGAAGCCGCGGCAGAGAATCAGCGCGCATGTCGCTGCGCGGCGCCTGCGGCGCGGACGAGACGCGCAGGCCCTCGCAATGCCGGATCGAGCGAGGCAAGCGTGGCGATGCCCGGGACGATACGCTCGCGCAGCGCCGCCAGCGCGATCACCGTCTCGATGATGCCGGCGGCGGCGATCAGATGGCCGATCGCCCACTTGAACGCCGTGACCGGCGGCGCGCCGCGTTCCGCTGCCGAACACGGCGCGCATCGCCGCCGCTTCCGACAGGTCGGACAGCGGCGTGCCGTTGCCGTGCGCGACGATCATGCCGATGTCCGCCGGCGCGAGCCCGGCGTCGTCCAGCGCCTGCGCGATCGCGCGCGCGAGGCCGTCGCCGTCGTCGCGGATCGCGAGCAGCCCCTCGCCTTCGGCCGCGTAGCCGCCGCCCAGCACTTCGCCCAGCACCGCCGGCGCTGCGCTTGGTCGCGGCGTCCTCGGTTTCGAGCACGAGCGCGCCGGCGCCTTCGCCGAACACGCTGCCGCTGCGCGCGACGTCGAACGGGCGCACGGTGTCCGGCGCGAGCAGGCCGCACTGGTGGTAGTAGAGCACCATCTGCGGCTCGATCGGCGCGTCGTGGCCCGACGGCGACCGCGCGGTCGGCTTCGCCCTTGCGCAGCGCTTCGGCCGCTTCGATCACGGCGAGCGTGCCGCCGGCGCTGTGGTTGGTGATGCAGGCGTTGGCGCCCTTGAGGCTGTACTTGATGCCGACGTGGCCCAGCACGTTGTTCGGCAGCGTGCGCAGCAGCCACATCGGATTGACCTCGTTGCCGAGCTCGCGGCCGAACGCCGGCAAGCTCGCCGCCGCGCCTCGCTCATCAGCGGAAAGTAGTCGTACTGCGACATGTACGCGCCGCCGCCCGAACCGACGTAGACGCCCGCTGCGGTCGTTGAATGCCGCCGCGGCTGCGCCATCGAGCCGATCGCGCGCCGCGCATGAATCCCGGCCGCGTCGATCGCCTGGCTTGCCGCGTAGAGCCCGAACATGTCGGTGCGCCGGATCAGCTTGTGCAGCTTGCGGTCCTCGACCAGCGCGCGCGGATTGAAGTCCGGCATCTCGGCGGCGACGCGCACCGGCCAGCCGGCGGTGTCCCATTGCGCGATCGGCGCCGATCGCCGAACGTCCGTCGCGCACGCGCCGCGAGGATCTGCGCCGGGATTCATGCCGGACGCGCAGACCGCGCCGGTGCCGGTGATCAGAATCGCTGCGGACGCGCCATGGCTATCAGGCTGCTCGGCCGACTTCGTCCGGGATGGCGCAGCACGACGCAGCTGTTCGAGCCGCCGAAGCCGAACGAATTGGACAAGGTCATCCGCACGCGCCGCTCTGCGTCGCGCGCCGACGACGAGATTGAGATCGCAGTCGGGGTCGCGCTCGCGCAGGTTGGCATTGATCGGCAGCTCGCCGTGATCGGATCGCGAGCGCGCAGACGCGCGACCTCGACCGCGCCGGCAGCGGCGATCAGGTGGCCCATCGAGCTCTTGGTCGAGCTGACCGCGACGTCGGCGCGTCCTGTCGCCGAACACCGCGTGGATCGCCGCGCTCTCGCTGCGGTCGTTCATGTAGGTCGACGTGCCGTGCGCGTTGATGTAGTCGACGTCGTCCGGCGCGGCGCCGGCATCGGCGAGCGCGGCGCGCATCGACTGGATCGGGCCGTCGCCGTCGGGCGGCGAATCGGTGATGCGATAGCGACGACAGCGAATTGCCGTCGCCGGCAAGCTCGGCGTAGATGCGCGCGCCGCGCCGGCGCGCCGCTTCCCATTCCTCGAGGACGACAAAGCCCGCGCCTTCGCCGAGCACGAAGCCGTTGCGCGTCGCGTCGAACGGGCGGCTCGCGCGCTGCGGCGTGTCGTTGTCGGCCGATACCGCCGACAGCAGGCAGAAGCCGGCCAGCCCGACCGGGCTGATCATCGAATCGAAGCCGCCGGCAAGCGCGTAGTCGACGCTGCCGCGGCGTATCAGCTTGAGCGCCGTGCCGATCGCCTGCCCGCCCGACGCGCACGCGGTATGCACCGACGTCGCGTAGCCGCGGATGCCGAAGCGGCGCGTCAGCAACGCCAGGCCCGCCGTCGACTGGCTGCGGCAGAACACCATCGGATCGGTCGCCGCGGGATCGTCCATCAGGCTGGTCGGCATGCAGCTCGCCGTCCGCCGCCGAATGCCGCTGCACGGCGGCAAGATCGTCGTAGGCGACGCCCATCATGCCGGTGCCGACCGCGCAGCCCCAGCGTGCCGCGGTCGCTGGCGGTCGGCGCGATGCCCGCGTCGCGCATCGCCTGCTCGGCCGCCCCGAGCGCGAACCGATGCGAGCGATTGGCGAACTTGAGCAGCTTGCGGTCGGCGGTCGAGCGCGGCATCGTCGAAATCCTTGACCTCGGCGGCGATGCGCGTCGAAAAGCCGCTGGCGTCGAAAATGCTGATCGGCGCGACGCCGCTGCGGCCTTCGAGCAGCGCCGTCCAGGTCGTGGCGACGTCGTTGCCGACCGGCGTGACCAGTCCCAGGCCGGTGATCGCGACCCTGCGTCGCCGGCTCATGCGAGCACTCTCGTTGACCAGTTCGACGCGCGCCGTCGCCACCGCGCGCTCGTCCGACGTGGGCGCTCGAGCGCGAGCCTTGCCGGTCGCGCCTTCCGCGTCTTCAGGCGCCGCCAGCATCTCGACGTTGATCCGACCTGTTGTCCCGGCGTGATGAACGCGCGCATCTTGACGTTGGTCATGCGCGACGGCGTCATCGCCGCTGCGCCGGGTCGACTCGCCGATCGAATTCGCGAGCTCGACCGCAAGCCGCATCTGCGACGTCGAGCAGCAGCGTCGCCGGAAACACCGGACGGCGCGGGAAGTGATCGCCGAAGAACGCCGCGCGCTCGGGCACCGTCAGCGTCGCGTGCAGCGACTTGCCCGGCACGCGCGTATCGACGCTCGAGCGGCACCGGCGCCAGTCCGCGAAAGCCGCCGGCGGCGGCGCCCCGGCCGCGCAGCAGCGCGAAGCGCTCGCGCAACGCCTCCGGCGAATCGAACTCCTCGACCGGCAGCATCGGCCCGAGGCAGTGCCTGAGCTCGATGACGCGCCTGCCGTCGACCTTCGCCCAGCCGCCATAGGCGATGACTTCGTCGTCGCAATCCTCGATGTCGACGTCGAGCTCCAGCAGATCGCCGGGCGCGACATCGCCTTCGAACAACGGTTTCGGTCGCCAGCGCCGCAACCGGCCGCCCGCGATAGCCGAGCTTGTCCATCGCGACCCACGCCGCGAGCTGGCCGACGGCCTCGGCGACCAGGCACGAGGGGAATCGGCGATGTCGCGCGGGACCGCGTACCACCCGCGGGCATGCGTCGCCCGGCGCGAAGTCGGTGATCCGGTCGACGAAGGAGAACGCGGCGAAATGATCGCTCATGCAGGAGACCGCGTCGCCCTCGTCAAGCCGCCGCCTGCGCTTCGCGCTGCGCGCTGATCACCAGCTTGCAGAACGTCTCCGGCGTGAACAGGCGCGGAATATCGGCGACCTTCATCGGCGTCTTGAATCGCTCGGCCGGGATTTCGGACAGGTACGATTTGAGCTGCGCCAGGCCCTTTTCGGTGACGATGCCCTTCTGCTCGAACTCGGCTTCGGGCAGATCGCCGCGCGCGTTCTCGACGATCTTGCCGCGCGGAATCTTGATCTTGAACGCGCGCTCGAGGCGGAACACCATGTCGAGAAAATCGATCGACTCGGCGTCGAGCCCCTCGATCAGCGACACGTCGAGCTTGACCTCGTCGACGTCGCAGCCGAGCGCGTCGGCCATCGTCTCGGCGACCTTCGGGTACACCGCCAGGATTTCTTCCTTGCTGATTTCGTTTTGCGCCATGCTGTGTCACTCCATTTTGAAGCCGCCATCGACAGCGACGACCTGTCCGGTCATGTAGTCGGCGTAGCGTGAGGCCAGAAACCAGACCGCGTACGCGACTTCCTCGGGCTTGCCGTAACGCTTGAGCAGGATGCGCGATTTCACCTCGTCGCCGGCGAGATCGCGCACGTCCTGCGACATCTCGGTTTCGATCACGCCGGGCGCGACGGCGTTGACGGTGATCTTGCGCGGCGCGAGCTCGACGGCGAGCGAGCGGGTGAACGCGTTGATCGCGCCCTTGCTCGCCGCGTAATTGGTCTGGCCGCGGCCGCCCTTTTCGGCGCTGACCGAGCGACAGGTTGATGATCTTGCCCGCGCGCTGCACGATCATGTGCGGAACCACCGCGCGCGTCACATTGAACACGCCGCCGACGTTGGTGTCGAGCACGACGCGGACGTCGTCGTCGTCGAGCGCGGCAAGCTGATTGTCGCGGATGACGCCGGCGTTGTTGACCAGGATGTCGATCCGCCCGGTGCGCGCGGCAACCCGCTCGACCGCGGCGGCGCAGGCCTTCGGCATCGCAGACGTCGACCTGCTCGGCGCCGATCGTCCGGCCGGCCGCGCCGCGTGCCGGCGACGACGTCGGCCGCGGCTTCGCGCGTTGTCGCGATAGAAAAACGTGACGTCCGCGCCTTCGTCGGCGAGAAGCTCGACGATCGCGCGGCCGATGCCGCGGCTGCCGCCGGTGACGATCGCGACTTTGCCGGCCAGCCCCGAGTCGATTTTCATCGCCGTCTCATCCCGAGATGCAGAATCCGCCGTCGACGACCAGCGTATGGCCGGTGATCATCGCCGCCTCGGGAAGGCACAGCAGGTAGACGGCGCCGGCGACGTCCTCCGGCGTCAGCACCGGGCCCGGCGGGCGTGCGCTGCGCGAAATTGGCCAGCAGCTCCTCGCGATTCGGAAAATGGCGCAGCGCGTCGGTGTCGACGACGCCGGCGCTGACGGCGTTGACCCGGATGTTCTTCGGGCCGAGCTCCTGCGCCAGCGTGCGCACCAGCGATTCCAGCGCGGCCTTCGACGCGCCGATGAATCCGTAATCGGGCATCGCCCGCGACGCGCCCAGGCTCGACATCGCGATGATGCGCCCGCCGTCGCGCATCCGCGGCACCGCGTGCTGCGCGAGCAGCGCCAGCGCGAACGCGTTGGTCTCCATGCACCAGCGCCAGTGCTTGAGCGACATCTCCATCGCCGGCTTGAGCACGCCGCTGGCCGCATTGCTGACGACGATGTCGAGATGGTCGAAATGGGTCGCGATGGCGGCGAACATCTCGTCGACGCTTTCGGGCAGCCCGACGCTGGCCTGGAACGCGTGCGCCCGGCGGCCGGCGGCGCGCATCTCCGGCGCAGAGCGCCTCGGCCTCATCGTGGCTGTTGTAGTAGTTGACCGCGATGTCGCAACCGCCGCCGGCGAGCTTGGTCGCGATCGCGCGGCCGATGCCGCGCGAGGCGCCCGTCACGAGCGCGACTTTTCCGGCGAGCGGGCCTGACATCGGCGTTGGCGGTTCTATGAGGATTCCGGGATGGACACGGCCGGGTGCAGGCGGCGCGGGTGGATCGACCCGCGCCAAGCCCCGGGACAATCGATAATTATCGCCTGCTTCGCTCTGCCGAGCAACCTCGCCGCCCGGGGAACCGACTGCCGCACTACCAGCCCGATCGGCGCGTCTAAGGCTGGCCCCTCGCCAGGACGATCGCTCTACTGGCCGAGCCGGGCGCGGCGCGCGCAGCAAACGCTGCGCCTCGAGGCACCAGTGCTTCTTGATGTTGTGCCAGATATCGGCGGCCCACATCACGTTGGGCGCGTTCCCGTCCGGCAGCGGCGCAACGTCCCGCGGTGTTGTCGGGATCGAACGCATTGATCCACGCGCGCATCGGCGCGGACAAGGCGAGTTGCGCCGTGTCCGGGACGAAGACGTGCGAATACTCGGCCGGCAGCGTCACGTTGCGCACGATCGCCTTGCCGTCGGAGTGAAAGGTCTTTACGTTTTCCAGCCCCGGCGCGTCCCACGCGAACAGATCCAGCCCGATCCGATAGCCGGTGAACTCGTCGACGGTGTCGGGAATCGATCGGATGGTGGCCAGGACCTTCCAGTGCACCGGCAGGGCCAGCGCCCAGCCTCCGGTGCCGACGACCGACGCGTAGGCGACCGAAACGCCGACGACCGGCCGCTCGCGGCCGGTCAGCGGGTCGACGATGGTCGTGCGGTCCTCGAACTGCATCGGTCAACGGATTGAACACGTGCACGCTCGGCGCCGAAGGTCCCGGCGAGCTCGTGCAGGATCTTGATCGACCTGGATCCCGCCCTGGCTGTGGCCGATCAGCATCGGCCGCACGCCTTCGTGCTCGTAATACCAGGCGATTTCGCCCGCCTGCTGCGCGCTGTCTTCGTAGGGGCTGCGCGAGTAGGCGCCGTCGCCGGGATCGCGGATCTTCGCCTCCGGGATAACCCATGCCGATAAGAAATCGCGCGAACGACTCCATCAGCAGGTAGACCGGATAGATGCCGCCGTGGACCTCGAATATGCGCGGCGTCGGCCCCTTGGCAAGCGCGTTGCGCACGTCGTCGTCGCTGATGTGATTCGGGATCGAGCGCGAGGATGCGGTCCTCGACCGCGGGGTCGATCGTCGATCGAGCGCAGCACGCTGCCCGCGGTGGCAGCGCGCAGGTCCTCGCCCGGCGGCTCGAGCGGCGCCGTGGCGCAGCCGCCACAGGGTCAGCGCGAGCGCTGGCGAAGAGAAAATGCCTGAACGCTCGGTACGGCGTCGTCACGGCGCAAGGCTCCTGACAGAATCGATGATCTCGGTCAGCAGGTCTTCGGCGCGACCGCGATCGAATGCCGCCCTCCTGAATGATAGGGCGACTTCGACGACATCGCCCAGCGTCGTCAGCGCGACCACGATGCGGCGACAAGCGGGCCTGTGGATACCGCACGCACGTAGCCTAAACGAAACGGATAGGTTTTCGCCTCCGGCCAAAGCGCGTTCAACTGCAGCGGGGTCACTCCCGCCCAGACCGCGTAGTTCTTGGCGTGGAAGCCCTGCCGTTCCTCGTCCGAAAGGAATCGCCATTGCAGGCCGGACAAGCCGATCGCCAGCACAGTCTGCAGGTAGAGCTTGCGCCGCTTGATCCGCGCGGTCTCGCCGCGTACGAACCGGGCGAGCTCGCGCAAGCGGACATGTCCTCGGGCACCGGATGTGCGACGCGAAACGAGCCGAGCAAGGGCACGAAGCCGTCGGCGGCTCGGGCGCCGAAATCGCCGCGCACGTTGACGATCGAGCCGACGGCGAGGTCGCGGCGGCGCTTGGCCTGGCGGCGCTCCGGCACCCGCGGCGACAGGGTCTTGAGCATGATCGCGAGAAAGAGATCGTTCTGCGTCATTTCCCATGCGCGCGCCGTCGCCGCCGAGCGCGCCGACTCGGCGCGCTTCGAGACGGCCGAACACGACGCCGTTGTATCCGTCGCCGTCCTTCGGATACGGCGGCCGGGCAGAGCGCCGGCAGCTCGCAATCAGCTGACGCCAGCTCGACAGGCCGCGGACGAGCGGCAGCGACTGCCGAGCGAACAGGCGCCGATATCCGGACGGGTACAGGTCGAAGCGCCGCGGCGCCGCGCGCGGCCGGCGCCAGTCCGCAATAGTCCTCGACCAGGCGCTGCAGCAGCCGCACGATCGAGTCGCCGCCGGCGACGAAGTGATCGTAGGCGAGGCCCAGATGGAAGGCCGGCCCGGCCTCGACGGCGAAAAAACGAAACGGCTCGATCCGCCCCGTCGGCGGGAAAGGCGAGATTGAGCTGCCGCTCGATTTCGGCCGTGCACGCGCGCTCGCGGATCGGCGCCGCCGGCGAGCACGGCCACCGGTGCGGCCGCCGCGCCGCCGGTCCATTCGTAGCGCAGGCGGCGACGATCGAGCGCAAGGCCGGTGAGGCCGAGCCCCTCGAGCTGGCGCCGGATGCCGGCTTCGAGCCGCGGCAGGTCGAGCGGCTGCGGCAGCGTGACGACGTGCACGGCGTTGTACGGATGCATTTCGCGCCAGCGCACCATCGCCGCCTGGAACAGGTTGAGCCTGCCCCTCATTCGGCGCCGCCCGGGCTTGACCGCGGCGCGGCGCGCCCGGATCAGGCGCTGCGCCTCGATGCACCAATGCTTCTTGACGCTGTACCAGATGTCCGCCGCGTGCACGATGTTGGCGCTGTCGACGTCCGGCCCTTCGGGCAGCGGGGCCGCGCAGCCGCAGGGTCGTAATCGTCGATCCACGCGCGCGTCGCCGGATTGCGCGTCAGATAGCGCGTGCGCGGCATGCGGATGTGGCTGGTCGTGGCCGGCAGCGTGACGTTACGCACGTGCGCGCTGCCGTCGGCGTGGTATTCCTCGCTGCCCGGCGGGCGTGCCGGCGATCATGTCCCACTCGATCGAGAAGCCGGTGAAATCCTCGACCGTGTCGGGGATCGCGCGGAGCTTCCCCATCATGGTCCATTGTCCGAGCAGAAAGCGCGGAAGCTTGCCGGTGGCGAGCGCAGCGACGTAGCGGAACCTTGAGTCCGACCACCGGACGCTCGCGGCCGGTCAGCGGGTCGACGATGCGTCGTGCGTTGCTCGGCTTGGCCGGTCACCGGATTCCACACCGGAATCGCCGGATGGAACGAGCCGTTGAGCTCGTAGAGCACCTTGATCGCCAGCATGCCGCCCTGGCTGTGGCCGATCAGCATCGGCATCATGCCTTCGGATTCGTAATACCAGGCGAGCTCGCCGGCGAGCTGCTCGCTGTCGCCGAAGCTGCTGCGCGACATGCTGCCGTCGCGCGGAGTCGCGCAGCCGCTCCTCCGGATAGCCCATCGCGATCAGGTATTCGGCGAACGGCTGCATCGTGATCAGCGGAAAGCTTCCCTGAAGGCCGATGATGCGCGGCGCCGGCGCATGCTTGAGCACGTCGCGAACGTCGGCGGCGGTGATGTGCTCGCGGATCGAGCGCAAGGATGCGATCCTCGATGCCGCCGATCGAGCGATGGCGGCCGCGCTCGTGTGCGACGGCGCGCGGCCGCAGGGCCTCGACCGGCTCCAGCGCGATCCCAATGCGCCGACCAGCCGGCCGCAGCCAGCAGCGCGAAGCGCCGACGCCGTGCATACCAGCACCTCGCAGCTGCCTCAGCGCCGGCGCGAGCTCGCTGCGCGTTCGCGCTTGTCGTGCCCGGCATCACGATTCAAGTAGCGTATCGATTGATCGGCGCTCGACAGGCCTAGCGAGCCCGGCCGCCAAGCCGCGGAAAAAAGCGGCCGCGTGCGCTCGAGGTAGGCCTCGTAGCGGCGCCATGCACCTTGAGCAGGTGCCGCTCCTCGTTGCGCGCCTTGAGGTTCATCAGGAGCCAGATGCACGATCGCGACGACGAGTCATCGGCGCCGTCGGCACGATCAGCACGGAGCACAGCATCAGCAGCATCTGCAGCGCGTAGATCGGATGCCGGACGCGGGCGAACAAGCCCATCGGTGATCAGCGCGCTCTTTTGCGTGTCGCTCACCGCCATCCGCCAGTCGCTGCCCATGCGCCGCCAGCATTTGACGGTCAGCGCGAGGCACATCACCGCGCAGACGCGCCGCCACCCAGCGGAGCGCCGCATACGCGGGAACGTCGCGGCGCGAATTCGGGTAGCGCCAGCAGGCGGCTGCGCCCGAGTCAGCGCCAGCCAGGGCAGCACGATCCAGAGAACGATCGCGGCACCAGAACCAGCCACATCCTGCGCTCCAGCGCGCTGCTCGGGAACGAGGCCGGCGAGCTGTCGCGTCTTCCGCCGCGCGCGAACGACCATCGCGCCGACGGCGAACCAGTAGACCCCGATGGTCGCGGTCAGGACGAGCGCGGGAATGTCGATGCTGGCCGGGTTGCAAAAGTTCCGCCTTGCAGTGCGTCGATCGAGCCGGCGAGCCGGTCGACCCGGAGTTTACTGCATCCGCGCCGTCGGCTCCGATGCCTCGCTCGGCAGGCGACGGAGGCGGCGCGGCGCTCGCGGCGCGACGCCGTTCATTGGATAATGCGCCGCCAGCACGCCGATGAACGCACGATGACTGCGATCCCGAGAGACCTGCCGCACGATAGCCGTCGTCGGCGCCGGCCTGATGGGGCGCGGCATGCGCACAGATCGCCGCGCAGGCGGGCTTCGACGTGCGCTGTACGACGTCAAGCCCGACGCCGCGGCGGAAGCCAGGCGCGCGATCGCCGCGACCCTGGCGATGCTCGCCGCAAAGGGCAAGCTGACCGCAGGACGACGCCGCGCGCGCGGCGGCGCGCATTGCGTGCCGGTGGACGAGCTGCGCGGGCTTTCGCGGCGCCGACCTGGTGATCGAAGCGATCGTCGAGCGGCTGGATGCCAAGCAGGCGCTGTTTGCCGGTCGCTCGAGGCCATCGTCGGCGAGCGATGCATCCTCGCGACCAACACCTCGTCCTTGTCGGTCACCGCGATCGCCGCCGCATGCGCGCATCCGGAACGAGTGGCCGGCCTGCATTTTTTCAGCCCGGTGCCGCTGATGAAGCTGGTCGAGGTCATCGGCGGACTGTCGACGGCGCCGCAGCGTCGTCGAGCGGCTGCTGGCCTTCGGCGCGCGCGCTCGGCCATACGCCGGTGCGCGCCCGCGACACGCCCGGATTCATCGTCAATCACGCCGGTCGCGGCTACGGCACCGAGGCGCTGCGCATTCTGGGCGAGGGCATCGCCGATGTCGCGACGATCGACCGCGCGCTGACCGCAGGGCGCCGGATTTCGCATGGGGCCATTCGCGCTGCTCGACCTGACCGGGCTCGACGTGTCGCAGCCGGTGATGGAATCGATCTATCACCAGTACTACGAGGAGCCTCGCTTCCGGCCTTCGCCGCTGGGCGCGCAGCGCCTGGCCGCCGGGCTTGCTCGGACGCAAGACCGGCCGCGGGTTTTACGACTACGGCGTCGGCGCCGCGCCGCGCTGCCGCCACCGCCCGTGCCCGATGCCGCGCCGGCGCGCCGCGTCTGGGTGAGCGCGCGCGATCGCGCCGCACGCGAGCGGGTCGCCGCGCTGCTCGCGCGCCTGGGCGCCGAGGTCGATTCGGCCGCACAGCCGGCGCCCGATGCGCGTCTGCCTGGTCCTGCCCTGCGGATGCGATGCGACGACCGCCGCGCTGGACGAAGGCCTCGACCCCGCGCGCACGGTGGCGCTCGACGTCCTGCCGGACCTCGCCGAAGCACCGCACGCTGATGACGACGCCGGTCACCCGGTCCCGAGGTGCGCGATGCCGCCCACGCGCTGTTCGCCGCCGACGGCGCCAGCGTCGCGATCATCCACGACAGCCCCGGCTTTATCGTGCAGCGCGTGCTGGCGCACATCGTCAACATCGCCTGCGACATCGCGCAGCAGCGGATCGCGAGCGCCGGCCGACATCGATCTCGCCGTCAGGATCGGGCTCGCCTATCCGATGGGGCCGCTGGCCTGGGGCGATGCCCTCGGACCGGCGCGCCTGCTCGCGATCCTGAACGAGCTTGCGCGCGCCTACGGCGACCCGCGCTATCGGGCGAGCCCGTGGCTGTCGCGCCGCGCCCGCCTCGGGGTGTCGCTGCTGACGCCCGAGGCGTAAGTGCACCGGCGACTGCGCGTGAGGCTTGCAGCCGCCGATGCGCGGTAGCATGATGATCGTGTCCATCACACCGAAGCGAGATCGACCGATGAGCAAAGGCAAGGGCAGCGGCAGTTTTCGCGGCCGTGACGCCAAGACCGGGCAGCCGATCCAGATTCCACAGGTCAAGCGCCCGCAGGCGCCGTCGGTGCCGACGCGTCATGCCTCGCACCAAGGCGAGCCCGAAAGGACGCTAGCGCCGGCCATGACGTCGAAACAGCGCCGGGAAATCCTGCTTCGCGCGGGCGCGCTTGCCGCCGGCGGTGCCGGCTACGCGATGTCGGGCAGCGCGCGGGCCAGGCGCGCACGCCGTTCACTGTCGCGCCGACGTTCATTCCGATAGCCGGCAGCGGTGAGCTTTTTCCGGTCCGCCGCATTTATTGCATCGGCCGCAATTACGCGGCGCACGCGCGTGAGATGGGCTCCGATCCGACACGCGAGCCGCCGTTCTTTTTTCAGAAGCCCACCGACGCGGTGCAGAACGTGCCGCCGGGCGCGACCGTCGATCATCCCTACCCTCCGCTGACCAAGAATTACCACTACGAGGTCGAGCTGGTCGCCGCGCTCAAAAGCGGCGGGCGCAACATCGCGATCGACCAGGCGCTCGGCCACGTTTTCGGCTACACGGTCGGCCTGGACATGACGCGGCGCGATCTGCAGCGCGCGATGGGCGAAGAAAAGAAACCGTGGGAAATCGGCAAGAGCTTCGATCATTCCGCGCCGCTCGGCACGCTGCAGCCGGTTGCGGCCGTCGGACATTTCGACCAAGGGCGCGATCTGGCTCAAGGTCAACGGGCAGATCAAGCAGAATGCCGATCTGTCGCAAATGATCTGGTCGGTCGCCGAGCAGATCAGCAAGCTCTCGGAAGCTTTCGAGCTTGCTGCCCGGCGACATCATCTATTCGGGCACGCCGGAGAACGTCGGTCCGGTCGTCAAGGGCGACGTGATGGAGGCCCACATCGACGGCCTGCCGAACATCAGCGTGAAGGTCGTCTAGGCGCCTTTAGGTCCGACGTCACCGCAGGTGCATGCCGCCGTGCCCGAACAGCCCGATCACGCCGATGACGATCAGGTAGATCGCGACGATGTAGTTCAGCAGCCGCGGGATCAGCAGGATCAGGATGCCTGCGATCAGCGAGATCAGCGGGCCGAGCGTCAGCGTAACGTTCATTGCGGTCTCCTTGTGGTTGTATCGGTCGTTCGCTAGCGCTGTGCCGCCCCGCGGCCGGAAGCCGGCAGGTCGACGAGCTTGGGCGACTGCAGCGGATCGAAGTCCACCCATTTCCCATTTGCCAGGTGCCGTCGGCGCGTTCGACATCCTTCGCTCCCATCGATTGCAGCACGTTGGCGGCGACGACGCGTCGCGCATATTCGGGCGCGCGCGCGGCAACGATGAATCCCGCGGGCCGTTCCGTCGGCACGCCGTCGGCCGGCGTCTCGGCAGGCGGCTCGCCTTGCTCCTTCGCCGCCGAATCCGCCTTCGCCCATGTCGCTCAGCGCGCCCGCCAGCGACCCGACATACGCGCCGGCGCCTGCGCCTGCGACGGCGGCTGCCGGCCCGACCAGTGGCGCGGCCGCCGCGCCGACGCCGAGTCCGACGACGCCCCCGATCGCCGCGCCTTTGAGCGCGCCGCTGTGCGCATGCGTCGCGCCATGCGACTTGTCACGGTCGCCGCCGACCGGAAAAGTCGCGTGCTGCCCGGGAGGGTTCAGATAGAACGACGGTCACATCTTCGGCGGCGAAGCCTTGTTGTCGCAGCGCCTCGGCGGCACGCTCGGCCTGCGCTTCCTGCTCGAATCTCCCGGCGATGATCGGTGTCATGTGATCTCCTGCAGTCGAGTGACGGCCAAGAGCCGCCGCCGGATCTGCCGGCGGATGGGTCGCGCGGCGCGCCGAAGGCGCGAAGCATGAGGCGCAACTATTTACAAGCGCTTGTAAATATTGCTGCGATTGCTTGCGGATGCGCGCGCGCATGCCGGCCATGACGTCGTTGCAGCATTAACCGTGCCGCCGACAGATGCGCGGCGGCATCGAATGAGCCGGTGGGCCGACCGAAATACGCGACCGCCTGGTGGCGCAGCGGTCGCAGCAAACGGCTGCGCCGGCCGCAACCAGCGGCCACGGCGTGCGGCACCGCCAACAAAGGACGTTGGAGCGCGGCCGAACCGCGTCGATCGGCTTCTGCTATTCCTTGTCCTTCTGATCCTTGTCCTTCTGTCTTTGTCCTTGTTTCCATCCTTGCCCTCGTCGCGCTTGGGCTCGGCTTTCGGGGCCTCGCGCCGCGGCTGGGCCTGCGCGGCTGCTGCCGCAGGCGTCGGCGGTGGCGGTGCTGGCGCGGCGCCGCTGCGCGCTGCGCCGCTTTCCCGGCTTGCGGCGCGGCGGCGGCGGCGCTGCTGCGTGCGGCTGGTCCTGCGGCGCTGCTGCGCCTCGGCGTGCTGGCTGGCGGGGCTGCTCCTGCCGGTTGCCGCGGCACGCGGCGGTGGCTGGCGGTGCGGGCGCCTGGTGCTCCGCTGCCGCCCGGCGCTGTCGGCCGCCGGCCTTTGGCGGCTGGCGACTTCCTCGGGCCTGCTGGCGCTGCTGTCCCTGCGGTGGCCGCGGTACCGACGCAGGCTCGCCCTTCGGCGGCGGCGTACTCTTGCCCGCTTGCGCCGATCCGGTCGGCGCCGCTTTTCTGCTGCCGCGGTTGCTGGCCCGGCGCTGCGCTCCTGCGCCGGTCGCGGCACGGGCCGCCGGCTTCCGCGCCCTGCTCTGCGCGGCGCGCTCTCGGCCGTCGGCTGCCTTGCCCGCTTCGACGGCTGCTGCCGGCCTGGCGTGCCACGGCCCTGCGGCGTCCGCACCTTGCGCGCGCCTTGAGGCCGGCGCCCTTCGGCGCCTGGCCCGTCGCCGGGGCCGGTCGGTTGACCCGCCGGGCCGCCTGCGGCCCGCTGGGGCTGCTGGCGCCGCCGGCTCTGCCGGGTCCCTGCGCCCGCCGCTCGAGCGTCGCGGCCGCGGCGATTCTCTTCCTTGGGCGCCGCTGCAGCCGCCTGCGTCGGCGTGACGACCTTCACGTTCCTGGCTGGCGCCGCGCTCGCCGGCCCCGGGCTGCTGCTGCGCAGTTGCGGCGGCTTCGGCCGGCCGGCCCGGATTGGCCGCGAGAGCTGCCTGGCGGGCCGCAAATGCGGGCGCCGGCGCCGGCGGCTTGGTCCTGGCGACGACCTCGCGTTGCATCGCCCGCGCCGGCGGCCTGCCTGACGCCGCTGCGCCCGCGAGCTGCCGGCGCGGCAACGATGCTCGCGCGAGTCGGAGCAACGCGCGCCACCGCGCTCACCGGTTGCTGCGCTAATACCTCGCGCGGGACCTGGACCGCGGCGCGCGCGACCGGCTGCGATTGCACGAATGCGGTGGCCGGCACCGCAGTCACCGCACCCGGCGCCTGCCGGTTGCGGTAGGTGACGTTGGTCACCGTGGTATTGGTCGTGTAGCTGTTGTAGACGTTGGTTATGTTGACGTTGGTGACGCGCGTGTTGCTGACGTTGACGTTGGTGAAATAGTCGCGACTGACGCGATACGCGGGCTGATAGACCTCGCCGGGGCCGAGCGGGAACCAGGCAACACCCGATGCCACGCCGCCGACCGACAGCGACAGGCGCAGATCGCCGCCGCCGATGAATGCGACCAGCGCCGGTGCGTAGATCGGTCGCACGTTGACCGGGCCCGGTATCCATCCCCAGCGGCCGCGTCACGAACGCCCAGCGGCCGTAGTGATACGGTGCGAAGCCCCATGGCGCCTCGTCGATCCAGGTCCAGCCCCACGGGTCGATCCACGCCCAGTGCCCGGTGCGATACGGCGCCCAGCCGCTCGGCATCGAGCGCGGATACCAGACGTTGCCGTAATCGGCGACAACGCTCCAGCTGCCGTACTGATCGAGATCCTGATAGCCGATCACGTCGCGCGATACGTAGCGCGCAGAAACCGACGTGTCGTAGCGGCGATCGCGATCCGCGGCCCAGCGGTCGAATTCGTCCGGCGCGCCGATGTCGCTGTATTCGTAGTCGCGCAGGCCCGTTCCGCTGAAGCTGTAGCGATCGCCGGCGCCGATGCGGTACGCCGCGCCTTCGCCGTACGCTTCGCCTTGCCCGGCCAAGCACCGCAAGCGTCGTGACGTTGCCGTCGGCATCGACATCGATGCGATAGCGGCCGACGCTGTTGACGGTGAATGCGAGATTCGGCGTGTCGATTTCCACTGTGTCGCCGCGATCGATCCGCCACACGCGGACGTACAGCGAGCCTTGCGTGAGCTCGAGCTGCGTCGCGCGATCGTCGAGATTCAGCACGTTCACGTTGGTCGACGCGCCCAGACGAATGGCGATGCTGCCGGCCTGCAGTTCGGCGCGCGCCCCGGCGTCAGCCCACAGGCGGTCGCCGGTGATCAGCGGCCGGTTCGGCGTGGCCAGCACCCACTCGTCTTCGCCGGCCGGCGAGAAACTCACCGGTCCGCTGAAGAAGCTGAGCCGCGCCACGCGTGCCGGGGGATCGGCCATGCCCGCGCCGGAGAGCAGCAGCATCGCCGCGCCGGCAAAGACGGCCGTCAGAAGCCGCAGCCTGGATTGGATCTTGTTCATGCTTGTCCTCGCTTCGTCGATGGGTAGCGAGTGCCAAATGCGGCAAAAATTACCGCGTGGATTGCATCTATTACGCATGGCGGCGTGCCGATCCATGCTGTGGGAGAACTCGCAGCAGAAACTGTGCCGGTTCCGCGGCATGCGCACCGCAAAATGCGCTCGATGACTCTGAAGGCTCGCATCGATGCCGGATGCCGCACGACGTCGCCGGCCATGCGCCTGTCATCGCATAACGCGCGATGCTGACGTTGCGCCGACAGCGCGTTGTAACCAGAGGTAACCGGGAATCAGCGAGTCGTCGCCGATCGGCAACGAACAACGCGCGCGGCTCGGCTCGCGCGTGTCGCCGTCAACGCGCTTGGATCAGGCTTCGGCGGCCGCGGCGTGCAGGCAGTGCTCGACCCATTGCGCGGTGAGCTTTTCCTGCACCGCGTTCTGCGACAGACGCGCATCGAGCCCGGCGAAGTCGACGCTGTCGAGGGACTGATCCTGGTTGAAGCAGGAAAAGACGATAGCTCAGCTTGCCGGTGGCGGGATCGTGCTGCGGTTGCAGGCATTGCGCGCAGATTTCCTTCATCATGCATTGCATCGGCGAATTGATCGACGCGATGCCGCGATGCGAGGGCTTGAGGTACGGCTTCAAGCACCGTGTGCCGCGCCGCGCCGACGGCCGCCATCATCTTGTCCGAGCCGATGGCGATGATGCGGTCGGCCGCAGCCGGCCGCGATCGTCGGTTCGCCGAGCTCGCCGTCGGCGTAGGCGAGCATCCCCTGCACGATGTTGCCGACGAAGCTCTTGTCCTGCGGCCGGCCGTGGGACGAATCCGGGCGCTTCGTCGCAGCACCAGACGACGACGTCGGCGGCCGCTTCGATATCGGCGATCTTGTAGCGGTCGATCATGCGCCGGTAACCGGCGAAGTAAAGCACCTTCGAGCCGGCATTGCGAAATGCCTGGCCGATCGAGAACAGCACCGCGTTGCCCAATCCGCCGCCGGCGAGTATCACCGTCTCGCCGGGCTCGATTTCGGTCGGCGAGCCGGTCGGGCCCATCAGCACGATCGGCTCGCCCGGCTCGAGTTGCGCGCAAAGATCCGACGAACCGCCCATTTCGAGCACGATCGTCGACACCAGACCGTCGCTCGCGATCGACCCAGGCGCCGGTCAGCGCCAGACCTTCCATCGCCAGCCTCGTGCCGGCGGTGCGCTGCGCCAGCGATTCGAAATTCTGCAGCCGATAGAACTGCCCGGGCGCGAACTTGCGTGCCGCCGCCGGCGCGCGCACGACGACCTCGACGATCGTCGGCGTCAGGCGCACGACGCGCTCGACGCTGGCCCGCAGCTCGCCGTTGACCAGCGCGAGAAATCCCGCGTCGTCGAGCGACGAGGCCGGCGCGACGCGCGGCGAGCATCCGGCTGACGATCGGGTAACCCTGCTTGGCGCTGCCCATCGCCTTGACGACGTTGCCGAAGTACGAAGGGTGCAGGTCGCCGAAATAGCTGATCGCGCGCCCATCCGGCTCGATCGCGGTCAGCACATGCGCGACCGCGGGCTTGGCCAGCCCCGGCACCGGCTTGACGACATGGCCCGCCTCGTCGATCGCGCGGAAATATTTGCCGTCGAGATGAAAATGCGCCGCGTCCTCGCGCGCCAGCACCGTGTTCGGCTGCGTACCGGCGGCGATGAGGACCGTGCGCGCCGGCAACGAGGCCTGCGCCGGCTTCGTGCCAGACGCCGTCGCCGTCGTTGTGCTGCATCGATACCTTGCAGCGCGCTCGCGCGGCCGCGCGCGTCGACCTCGATCGCCAGCGGCGTCAGGCCTTCGGCGAAACGGATGCCCTCCTCGAGCGCCTTCTCGACCTCTTCGTGGTTGAGCGTGTACGACGGGCTGTCGATCAGCCGTCGCCGGTACGCGATCGTCACGCCGCCCCACGACTGCAGCAGCTCCAGCACGCGTGCGACGCGGCCCTCGCGCGCGGCCGCTGCGCGCTCGGCGCGAATCGCGCGTCCATGCGCCAGGTATTCCAGCGCGACATCGCGTTCGTCGTCGGTCCATTCCGACTCGACGCGTTCGCGTCCGCGCTCGGCGACCAGCGCGTCGTAGCGGGCGAGGAATTTCTCGACCTGCACCGGGTAGTAAGCCAGCGATTCGGTGGCGGTGTCGATCGCCGTCAAGCCGCCGCCGATGACGACGACCGGCAGACGGATTTCCATGTTGGCGACCGAGTCCTTGCGCGCGGCGCCGGTGAGCTGCAGCGCCATCAGGAAGTCCGACGCGGTGCGCACGCCCTTGGCCAGCGCGTTCGGCAGGTCGAGCACCGTCGGGCGCC
Source organism: uncultured beta proteobacterium (assembly GCA_963713125.1). Taxonomy (GTDB): domain Bacteria; phylum Pseudomonadota; class Gammaproteobacteria; order Burkholderiales; family Casimicrobiaceae; genus PALSA-1003. The sequence goes on from CAVQKL010000002.1 coordinate 73,252, forward strand.
CGGCGCCGGCGGCGAGCGCGATGTGGTCGAAGCCCAGCGCGAACGCATCCTCGGCGTCGAGCGTGCCGCCGAAGCGCACGCCGCCGCACAGCGCGAAGCGATCGCGGCGCTCGATCAGCAGGCGCAGCACCTTGAGGAAGTTCTTGTCCCAGCGCACGGTGATGCCGTACTCGGCGACGCCGCCGAAGCCCGCCATCACGCGCTCGTCCAGCGGCTCGCGCAGCGCATCGATGTCGCGTATCGGCTCGAACGGCACGCGCGCGCCGGTCGCGCGTCACGCCCGAAACCGACGGCGGCAGCGGCTCGATCTTCAGGCCGTCGACGCCGACGACCGTATGGCCGTCGTTCAGCAGGTGATGCGCCAGCGTGAATCCGGCCGGCCCCATGCCGACCACCAGCACGCGCTTGCCGCTGGGCGGCGCGCGGCAGCGGACGGCCGAGGTCGAGCGGATTCCATCGCGTCAGCAGACCGTAGATCTCGAACCCCCACGGCAGCGCCAGCACGTCCTTCAGCACGCGCGTCTCGGATTGCGGAATGTCGACCGGCTCCTGCTTCTGGTAGATGCACGATTTCATGCAGTCGTTGCAGATGCGATGTCCGGTGCCCGGCGACCATCGGATTGTCGATGCAGATCATCGCCAGCGCGCCCAGCGCCCAGCCTTCGGCGCGCAGCTTGTGGAATTCGGATATCCGCTCCTCGAGCGGACAGCCGGCCAGCGGCACGCCGAACGGCGAGCGCTTGAACGGCGGCGCCGCGCCGTCGGCGGACTTTCTTTTCGCGCAGGCCCGACGAGCAGGAATCCTTTTGCTGCTCGTGGCACCAGATGCAGTAGTTGGCCTGGTCGAGCCCGCCGGCCAGGTCGGTGCCGGCGTCGGTCAGCGCGAAACCGTCGCGCCGCCGCAGGTGATCGTCCGGCAGCCGGAAGCGGTCGACGCCGTCGCGCCGCTCGTGCTCGACCGGAATCAGGCGAAAGTAGTCGAGCTTGCGCGGTGCCTTGAACAGCACGCCGGCTCGGTGCCGCGCCTTGCCCGCCGGCGTGTGCGCCGCCCACGCCGCATAGCGAAGCGCGAGATCGATGTCGGCGCGCGTGCGCGGCTTCGTCGCTGCCCCACTCGCCGACGCCGCGCGCGAACGCCAGCTCGCCGGACAAGCCGTCGAGCGGCACGCCGAGGCGCAGACTCCAGCGCGGCGCGCAGCACGTCGCCGTCGAAACCCGCCGCCTCGTCAGCCTTGTATTTGTTCATCGCCTTGCGCTGCACGACCTGGCGTTTGCAGGCATAGAGCGGCGCAAGCTCGTGCTGCGCCTGTTGCAAGCGCCGCGACTTCCGCTTCGACGCCGAACAGGCAGCGCGACAAAATCCTCCAGGTGCGGCGCGATGGCGATCAGCAGCGCCGACTCGTCGCCGCGGTCGAGCGCGGCGCCTGTCGCGCGGGCCGCCTCAGCCGCTCTGCCAGGGCGGGATCGGCCGCGCGCAGGAACGCGAGGAACGCCGCGTCGACGCGCGCGAGACCCTCGGTCGCGTACAGGTCGGGAAAAGTCAGTCCAAAAGCGAGCTTCAGCATCGCGGCGCCTTGGCAGCACGCGCCGGCGGCGAAATGCGAGGCGTCCGCCGGCAGGATCGGGCAAATCCGATATTTTACCTGCGCGACGATGCCGCGACCGGCTCTTGCGCGCATATGCATAGAACCGCAAGCGGCGTGACGAGGCGACGCCTGAAGCTTCCCCTGCCTGGCGCGCGACCGCTATCATGCATACTTGCATGGCTCGACTCGGCGCTGCGCGTCTGCGCGGGCGCGGCCGAATGGCGGAGTTCGAATGAACAGAATGGCATCGCTGATCCGATATGTGCTGGCGGCCGTGGCATTTTGCTACGCTGTCGGCGGGCGCGCAACCGATCAAGCTGGGCGAGCTCAACAGCTACAAGACGTTTCCGGCGTTTCTCGAGGCCTACAAGCGCGGCATGGACCTGGCGGTCGAGCAGATCAACCAGGGCGGGCGGCCTGCTCGGGCGCCCGGTCGAATTGATCGTGCGCGACGACACCGGCAATCCCGGCGACGCGGTGCGCGTCGCCGAAGAGCTGGTTTCACGCGAAAAAGTCGACATCCTGATGGGAACGTTCTCGTCGGCCGTCGGCCTGGCGATCGCCGATTTCGCCAAGCAGCGCCAGCGGCTGTTTCTCGCCTCGGAGCCGCTGACCGACAAGATCGTGTGGGAGAACGGCAACAAGTACACGTTCCGCCTGCGACCCGTCGACCTACATGCAGACCGCGATGCTGGTGCCGGAGGCGGCGCGAGCTCGGCAAGCGGCGCTGGGCGATCGTCTATCCCGACTACGAGTACGGCAAGTCGGCAACCGAGGCATTCAAGCAGCAGATGATCGCGCGGCAGAGTGCGGGCATCGAATTCGTCGAATTCGCCGTGCCGCTGGGCAAGATCGACGCGGGCCCGGTCGTGCAGGCGATGATCGACGCCAAGCCCGACGCGATCTTTTCCTCGCTGTTCGCCGGCGACCTCGCCAAGTTCGTGCGCGAGGGCGAGCTGCGCGGGCTGTTCAGGGACCGGCCGGTGTTCGATCTGCTCGGCGGCGAGCCCGAATACCTCGACCCGCTGAAGGACGAGGCTCCGGCCGGCTGGTATGTCACCGGTTACCCGTGGTATGCGATCGACGACGCCCGGCGCACCGGCGCTTTCTCGACGCGTACCGCGGCAAAGTTCAACGACTATCCACGCCAGGGTTCGGTCGTCGGATACAGCGTGGTGATGAGCGCTGCGGCGGCGATCCGCAAGGCGAAGTCGACCGACAACGCGCAAGCTGATCGCCGCGATGGCGGGCTCGCCGTCGACACGCCCGTTCGGGAACGATCCGCTACCGCGCCATCGATCACCAGTCGACGATGGGCGCCTATGTCGGAAGGCTCGCGGTCAAGGACGGCAAGGGCGTGATGGTCGATGCCAAATACGCCGACGGCGCCGACTATCTGCCGTCGGACGACTGGGTGCGCGCACACCGCCCGGCCAATTGACGGCGCGCGTCGTTCCTGACCCTCTCCGCGCTCCTCGTTCAACTGTTCAACGGCCTGGCCGGCGCGTCGTCGCTGTTCCTGGTCGCCGCCGGGCTGTCGCTGATCTTCGGCGTCACGCGCATCGTCAACTTCGCTCACGGCTCGTTGATGATGCTGGGCGCGTATCTCGCCTACACGCCTGGTCGGGCGCTTCGGCTCCGGGCCCGTCGGCTACTGGGGCGGCGTGCTGCTGGCGGCGACTGGCGGTCGGCGCGCTGGGCGTGCTGATCGAGCGGACGCTGCTGCGGCGCCTCTACGGCGCGCCGGAACTGCTGCAGCTGATCGCGACCTTCGGCGTCGTGCTGCTGATCAAGGATGCCGCGCTGGCGCTGTGGGGCGCCGAGGATCTGCTGGGGCCGCGTGCGCCGGGACTGTCCGGCGCGATCGACGATCTTCGGCCAGCCGGTGCCGCAATACGATCTGCTGCTGATCGTGCTCGCGCCGATCGTCCTGCTGGCGTTGTCGCTCGCTGCTCGGCGCGCACGCGCTGGGGGCTGCTCGTGCGTGCGGCGACCGAGGATCGCGACATGACCGCGGCGCTCGGCGTCAATCAATCGTGGCTTTTTTCCGGCGTGTTCTTCCTGGGCGCCCTGCTCGCCGGGCTGGCCGGCGCGCTGCAGCTGCCGCGCGAGCCGGCCAATCTGAACATGGACCTGACGATCATCGCCGATGTTTTCGTCGTGACCGTCGTCGGCGGCCTCGGCAGCATTCCCGGCGCCTTCGTCGCGGCGCTGATCATCGGCATCGTCAAGGCGCTATGCATCGGCATCGGCGACGTCGCGCTGTTCGGCTCGGTCGTATCGTTCGCGAAACTGACGCTGGTCGCCGAATTCGTCGTGATGGCCGTGGTGCTGATCGCGCGCCCGTGGGGATTGTACGGCCGTCCGCCGCCCTGCCCGGCCGATGGCCGAGCAGCGCGATCTGCAGCTGCCGCCGGGACGCCGCTTCGCGATCGGCTGCGCTGTTGCTGCTGGCAGCGCTGGCGGCCGCGCCGCTGGTCGCCGACGAGTACACCCTGGTGCTCGCGACCGACATGCTGGTGTTCGCACTTTTCGCCGTCAGCCTGCATTTCATCATGGGCCCGGGCGGCATGGCCTCGTTCGGCCACGCCGCGTATTTCGGCCTCGGCGCGTATGGCGCGGCGCTCGCGGCGCGGGCGGTGCCGATGGAGATCGCGCTGATCGTGGCGCCGCTTGCGGCCGGGATCGGCGCGCTGGTCTTCGGCTGGTTCTGCGTTCGCCTGTCCGGCGTGTACCTCGCGATGCTGACCCTGGCGTTCGCGCAGATCATCTGGGCCACCGTCTATCAATGGGACGCGGTCACCGGCGGCAGCAACGGCCTGGTCGGCGTCTGGCCGGCCCCATGGCTGTCGTCCCGCCCGCCTACTACTGGCTGACCTTGGCGATCGCCGGCATGCGCGATCGCCATGTTGTGGCGCATCGTCTTTGCGCCGTTCGGCTATGCGCTGCGCGCGGCGCGCGACTCGCCGCGCCGCGCCGCCGCGATCGGGATCGACGTGCGCGCGGTGCGCTGGGCGGGATTCGTGCTCGGCGGGCCTGTTTGCCGGACTCGCCGGATCGCTGTACGCGTTTTCCAAGGGCAGCATCTCGCCGGAATCGCTGTCGATACCGCGCTCGGTCGACGGGCTGGTGATGGTGCTGCTGGGCGGGCTGCAGACGCTGCTCGGGCCGGTCGCCGGCGCGGCGCTGCTCGCCTGGCTGCAGGACACGCTGGCGCGTCACACCGAATACTGGCGTGCGATGCTCGGCGCCGCCATCCTGGTCCTGGTGCTGCTCTTTCCGCAGGGCATCGTCGGCGCGCTGCGCGACGGCGCGCAGGGCCTGCGGCGACGCCGCCCCGACCGCCGAGGCGGCGGCAGCGTGAACGAGCCGCTGCTGGCGATCGTCGACGTTGCCAAGGCTTTCGGCGGCGTCCAGGCGCTCTGCCGGCGTGAGCTTCGATGTGGCGGCCGGGGAGCGCGTCGCGGTGATCGGACCCAATGGGGCCGGCAAGACGACCTTGTTCAACGTGCTCGACGGCCAGCTTGCGCCGGACCGCGGCAGCGCGGCGTTGGCCGGACGCCTGCTGACCGGATTGGCGCCGCAGGCCATCGCCCGGCTGGGCGTCGGGCGCACGTTCCAGGTGACGGCGACGTTCGCGTCGATGACGGTGCGCGAGAACGTCCAGGTCGCGCTGCTCGCGCACCGCGGGCGGACGTACTCGGTGCTCTCGCGCCTGCGAGCGCTCGGCGCGGGCGAAGCGCAGAGCCTGCTCGAGCAGCGTCGGCATCGGCGCGCTCGGCGACCTCGCTGCGGCGACGCTGGCCTATGGCGACCTGAAGCGCCTCGAGCTCGCGATCGCGCTCGCCGATGCGCCGCGCCTGCTTGCTGATGGACGAGCCGACCGCGGGTCTCGCGCCGCCCGAGCGCGCGCGCCTGATGCGGGAGGTCTCGGATCTCGCGCAGGGCGCCGGCGCCGCACTCCTGTTTATCGAGCACGACATGGATGTCGTGTTCGCGCACGCCGATCGCATCGTCGTCCTCAATCGTGGCCGCCTGATCGCGGCCGGCGCGCCTGTCGGCCGTGCGCGCCGATCCGCAAGTGCGCGCCGTCTATCTGGGGAACGCGCCCGCCCCGGACCGCGGCCATGCTTGAGGTACGCGCGCTCGATGCCGGCTATGGCAAGGCGAGAATCCTGTTCGATCTTTCGCTGGACGTCGGCGATGGCGAAGCCGTCGCGCTGCTTGGCCGCAACGGCGCAGGCAAATCGACGACCCTGAAGGCGATCGCCGGGTGGTTGCGTCCGAGCCGCGGCGAGATCCGCCTGGACGGCCGTCGCATCGAGGGCGCGCCCTCGTACCGCATCGCGCGCGCGGGCCTGGGCTACGTTCCCGAAGGACGGCGCATCTTTACCGGATTGACTGTCGCACAGAACCTCGAAGTCGGCCGTCGCGCTGCGCGCGCCGGAGCACCATGGACACCGCAACGGCTGTTCGCACTGTTTCCCAGCCTCGCCGAGCTGCGCGACCGCCGCGGCGGTCAGATTTCCGGCGGCGAGCAGCAGATGCTCGCGATTGCGCGCACGCTGATGGGCAATCCCACGCTGCTGTTGCTCGACGAGCCGGGCGAGGGACTCGCGCCACTGATTGTCGCGCAGCTCGCACAGGCACTGCGTGAGCTCAAGAGCGGCGGCGTGTCGATACTCCTGGCGGAACAGGGGCTCGCGCTCGCGGCGACCATCGCCGACCGGGTTTGCGTGCTTGAAAGCGGGCAGCTCCGCCGGGCGGGCCCGTACGCCGAGTTCGCGCGCGACGCCCGTGCCCGCGCCGAATATCTCGGTCTGGATTGAACAGCGCGCAAAGCCCGACGACGAGCTGCAGCGCAGGAGTCACCCGGCTCGTCGCTTCAGGAGCGTGCGCAGTTCCGCCTCGGGAACCGGCCGACTGATCAGATAGCCCTGCATCTCTTCGCACCGGAGCGACCGCAGTATCTTTGCCTGCTCTTCCGTTTCTACGCCTTCTGCGACGACTTTCAGCCGCAACGAGTGCGCCAGTGAAATGATCGTCGCCACCAAGGTCATGGTGTCCGGGTCGTCCGCCATGGCAACAATGAAGGAGCGGTCTATTTTGAGCGCGTGAACGGGCAGCTTGGCGAGGTAGGCCAACGACGAATAGCCGGTGCCGAAGTCGTCGATCTCGATGTTGACGCCCAAGTCGCGAATGGCTCTGAGCTTCTGCACGGTCGCGTCCATGTTCTCCACGATGACGCTTTCGGTAATTTCAATGTCGATCATCGGTGGGCCGCCGCCGTTCCTGACGGCATCGCGAACAACATCTACAAAGTCATGATGGCGTAACTGGATCGCGGAAACGTTTACCGCAACCCGCGGCGCCTCCAAGCTATGGACCGCCCATTGCTGGTGGTCCAAGGTCGCACGGCGCAGCGCCCACGCCCCGATGTCGCGAATCATCCCCGTTTCCTCCAGCAGGGGAATGAACTGGAGCGGCGGGACGAGACCCAGATCCGGGCTTTGCCAGCGCATCAGCGCTTCCACCCCGACAATGCGCCGCGTCTCGACGTCCACCTTGGTTTGGTAGTGCAGGACGAATTCGTTCTTCTCCAGGGCATTTCGGAGCTTGTTCTCCCGCATGAGATGTCCCGCGACCCGCTCGGTCATCTGCTGGGTGTAGAACAGGTACCGTTCACCCGTCCTTTTCGCTCTCTGGAGCGCCGCCTCGGCATTCTTCAGCAACGTGTCGGCGTCGGTCCCATCGCCGGGAAATACCGCGATTCCGAATTTGGCGGATATCCTGACTTCCACGTCGCCCAGCCGATACGAAGGGCCGAAGATCTCGCGATTCCTCTGCTCCAGGATCCGGGCGACATTATCCTCGATCCTCACGTCCGGAATCAGGATCGCAAATTGATTGCCGGCAAGTCTGGCGAAGAGGTCCGGATCCGCGGCGAAGCGCATGCAGCGCGCAGCGATCTGTTTCAGCAGATCGTCGCCGGCCTGGCGACCTAGCGTTTCATTGATGATATTGAAACGCTCCGCGTCCAGGAGAACGACCGCGAGTTGCCTGCGCTCCCGGGTGGCCGTCCCGACATGCTGATTGAGTCGCTCGCGGAACAAGGAGCGATTCGGCACGTCCGTCAACGGGTCATAAAAGGCGAGGTAGTTGAGTTTCTCTTCCTTCGCCAATGTGGTCGAGAGCGAAAGCGATGTCGCCCGCGAGCTCCAGCAGCAGCTTCATCTCTTCCGCGTCAAAGAACGCGATCTCCGGAGCATACAGGGCGAGAACGCCGACGACCTCGTCCGAAGCCATCAGAGGAAGCATCGCCAGCGAGTGGAAACCGTGTCGCGATGCCTCCTCCGACAGCAAAATGCGTGCGTCACTCACCATGTCATCGGTGATCATGGCCTTGCGTTCCGTGACGACCCGTCCTGCCAGACCGTATGTCTCGCTCTCGTCTTTGTCCACACCCAAGGGCATCAGGTGGATGTAGTCATCGCCGGCGCCGTGCCATGCGATCGGCCTCAGCTGCTTCGCGCCCCGGTCGACCACACCGATCCAGGCCAGCGAAAACTGCCCCGCCTCGACCGCGATGCGGCACGCGTCCCGGAACAGTTCGTCGCGGTCCCGTACACGGACGATAAGTGCATTGATCCCGCTAAGCACCGCATACACCCGGTTGAGACGCTTGATTCTCTGCTCTGCGCGCTTCTGCTCGGTTATGTCCTGCAGCGTGCCGAACCAGCGCATTCGACCGTCGGGGTCAGGCTCGCTTTGCAGCGGCTCCGTGACCTGCTGCACCTGCACCACCGTGCCGTCAGCGCGCCGCAGCCGATACTCGACGTCCACGCGCGTACGCTTGGCGGCGGCTTCCAGCGCTTTGGCGCGGAAAACGGCCCGATCGGCGGGATCGACCAAAGGCAGCCACCCGCGGGTGTCTTTAGGCATCGCCGAGGGGTCCACGCCGGCGAGTTGCGGCAGATTCTCCGACCAGCTCTCGAACGAGCCATCCGGTCGCACGATGACATGCGCCAGCTTCGCCATGATCTGAGCCCGACGCAGCCCGGCCTCACGTTCTCGCAGGACGGCCGCGAGCCGCGCGCTTGCTTCCTCGGCATGCAGTTGTTCCGTCACGTCAATCGGGCAGACCAGGCGCGTGCGCCTCCCCTTGTACGGGAGCTCGTGCGAGTTGATCTCGACCTTGATTAGCGTTCCATCCTTCTTGCGGTGGCGCCAAACACCGGAGTTGAAAGATTGCCCGGGCGTGGTACGCACAGAGGCCTCGACCTGCGCGATATCCTCGGCCGGCCGGATATCCCGAATGGTCAGGGCGAGAAACTCTTCACGCGTATAGCCGTAGTTGCGACACGCGACCTCGTTCACGTCCAGGAAATACAAGGTTTCGAGGTCGTAGACCCACATGGGCAGCGGATTATTCGCAAACAGAAGCCGGAACGTGGCGTCGCTCTCCCGGCGCTCCTTCACGCGCCTGTCGCGCACCAACTGGCGCACGCCGCGAATCAGGGCTTTCATCCGACGCGCGCATCCTTGCAAAGATCGATGAGTTCGTCGATCTGGCAGGCGCTGGTCGCGTCGGAACCAAAGCAGGCGAGCGGCGCCCGCCCATGCAGCTCGCGGCCTGACGACAGTACCCACAGGATAGCCATATCACTCCGCAGATGACGTTTGACTTCTCTCGCGCACGATAGCACCACCAGTACTGCCAAGAGAAGGCGCCGTTAATCGGCTATTGGCACGACGTGGCCGTCCATTGCCCATTGATGAAACCCGCGCAGATGGCCGGTCTTGGTGGCGGGGGTGTGGACGTACTCAGCATCCGCAAGCCAGCTTCCAGCGCGGCTTGGCGACGCGCCGCGTCGGCGCCCTCGCTCGCGGCATAGCGATTCTGCATGCAGCGATTGAAGGCGTCTGCACGGTCGTCAAAGCCCATGGCGCGGCAGGCGTTGCCAGCGGCAAGCGCCGTTGCCTGCACGCGCTCTTGCGGCGCGGCACACCCGCCAAGCATCAAGGCTGCCGCCGCAAGCGCGGCGACCCACGTATTTGGAGAGATGGCGCGCACCGTCGGTAGCTCTTTTGGCGAGACTAACGCTCGCTCGAGACGGTTTTAAGCGGGGCGGGCGCAACGGGTGCCGCCACGGCTACGACGCCAGGACCAGGCAAGCCAATATCGCAGCCTTCGGCTTTCGCCGTCCGGGCAAGAGCTTCAGCCTCGCCCTTCAGGTGTCCGAGCTCTGCCTCCTCCGGTTTGCCGCCCGTGGCTCCAAGCGCGAACAATGCCGGCCAGAACAATATGACGCCCACCGTCACTATTGCTGCATCCGTGTTCGCCTTGGTCTGCAGCGTGCCCGTCACGGCGTGCAGCCGCGTGTCTATCTCCTCGGCTCCGCGGGCGGGTTGCTTGCAGTCGGCGCCGTCGTACTTCATCGACGAAACCTAGGTGGCCTGCACATTCGCAGGCTGAGTGGCGCAGCCGGTGAACGCGACAGCGGATGCTATGGCGACGGCTCTCTTGAGACGCGGACACTTGTCCATGTTTTTCTCCCTTTTCGGCACAAAACGGCCGCCGCCAGGCCGCGTGTGCGGGCTGTCCACCACACCGGTGCATTTGTTATGCCAGTCGAGGGTGGCGCGGGCCGGGCGGCCTGGGCTCCGGCGACTGCTTTCAGCATGTTTGTTGCGATCGCAGTGAATGTGGAGCGCGCGAATGCAACCGGGAGACGCGCTGACAAACGGTCGGGATGAATGCCGGCGGTAGTCACGCGCCGGCAGGTGCGAATTCCAGCAGGCAGGCGTGGTATGGTTGGACGCCCACTCGGGAAGGAACCGGACCAAATCCGTGAAGGTCACCCTGCTTGCGTGGTCGCGAGAATGGGGCGGCGCGGAGCGCCAGCTCGTGAACCTCGCCTGCGGCCTGCGTCGTCGCGGTCACGATGTCCTGGTCGTCGTCTTCTTTCCGAACCGGCACGTCGAATCGGCTCTGCGGGAGACAGCTACGCCGTATCGGTGCCTGGGCGTCCGAGGTCGCTGGGATGCGTACCGCTACCTCGTCCATTTCCTCGCCGAGGTGCGGAACAGAGACCACGAGGTCGTTTACGCCTTTCTCCAGGTTCCAAACCTCCTGACCGTGCTCGTCAAGCTCCTTCATCGGGAGACGAGGGTGGTCTGGGGCATCCGCACGAGCGACCTTCGCACCCGATCCAACGCATTGTCCGGCCTGGCCACGTGGCTCGAGAGCCGGCTCTCGCTGGTCGCCGACCTGGTCGTCACCAACTCGTTCCACGGCCGCGACGACGCGATCGCTCTCGGTTTCGACCGGAGCGCCATCACGGTGATCCACAACGGCATCGACACAGAGGCCTTCCGCCCCGATCCAGATGCCGGGGCGAAGATCCGCGCCGAATGGGGTATCGGCGCCGGCGAGAGAATCATCGGCCTGGTGGGGCGCTTCGAAACCAAGAAAGACCACGGCACCTTTCTGCGCGCCGCGGCAATGGCCGCGCGCGAGCGAGCTGATCTGCGGTTTGTCTGCGTGGGCGATCGGCCGGCGGCCGCTCGCCCGAGTCTCGACGCACAAGCGCGGATGCTCGGGTTGGCAGACCGTGTCGTCTGGGTAGAGTTTCGACAGGACATGCCAGCGGTGTACGGAGCTCTGGACGTGGCTACGCTCACCTCTTCTTTCGGGGAGGGCTTTCCAAACGTGGTCGCCGAGGCCATGGCGTGCGGCCTTCCATGCGTCGTCACCGATGTCGGCGACGCCGCCCTCATCGTCGGTGACCTCGGCTGGATTGTCCCGCCCCGGAGTCCACGCGCCCTGGCCGAGGCGTGGATCGCGGCCCTCGCGCAGGAGCGCCATCCCGAGATTCGAGGCCGAAGGAGACGCAGAATCGAGGACAACTACAATCTCGAGCGCATGATCGACCGGACCGAGCAGTCCCTGGCGGCGCTGCTCGAACGGCAGTCCTGAGCTCGCTTGCCAGTGCATCCGGCTCTTGTCTGAGCCGTGAGTCGTGGCAGACCATCGCTCGGGAGTCGGCGCGGACGGCCGCTCAGCCGTTCACAACGTGCGTGGGCAGGTCAGTCATTGGCCGGCGCGACTGCGCTGGAGGCGGCGCCGCAGGCGCCATCCGTTCAGGCGGATGAGGCCGTCCGAGAACCTGGCGGCAACCCCGGGGAGCCAGCGTCCGCGGCGCTCGGGGATCGTCGCTGAGCCGTAGATGGCGGAGGACAGGTCGGCCCGCTCCAATCGAGGACGATCCGGGTCGGGCGATCCATGGCCGGAGCGGACGGCGAGGTGCGTCAGAATGCGGCTCTCGAACCGCAACATGAAGTCATCGGCCAACTCGTTCTTGTCCTTGGCAACGGTCTCGACAAACTGCCGCAGGCAGAGATGCTCGTCGAGCCGCCACCTCTGATCGGCCGGCACGTTGGTTCGATCGAAGGACACGTCTCCCCGCCGGACTCGGCCCATCCAGGCGATAAATGACCGGCATTGATAATGATTGATGTGGGCACAGTCGGTCTTGCCCGGGTAGAGAGCCTCCGAGTAGAGTCGACCGTTCGCGTCCGCCGTCCGCCATCCCCGCTTCAGCCTGCAACAGTGGGCGCTGTCTATCGAGGCGACGGCCTCGGTTCGGCTGATCGCCTTCGTACGGGGGCTCGGCGCGGCCATCCGTCTCGTGAGAGCCGCGGTGACGAGCCCCTTCGGGTTTTCGTAGTACCCGTTGTGGCCGAACACGTGCCAGTTGAGGCGCACGCTTCCGACGTTGTCGAAGGACGACAGAAAAATCGGGAGAGTGTCGTGCTTCCGAAGCACGATGAACTCGTCCGGGTCGAGAAACGTCACCCACGTATATGATGCAGCCTTACAAGCGAGGGCGTGCATGTAGGTCTTGATCTGGAGATTTCGCCCGGGCCAGCCCGCGGTGGGATCCGCGGGCCAGTCTATGACGGTCACGAAGCTCTCATAGGCGCGGAGCAAGGACCGCAAGGGGAGCTTCGCATCGTTGTCGTAGAGAAAGAAGTGATTCACGCCGAGCAGCCTGTGATAGACAAGCCACTCCTCGATGAATCGATCCTCTCCCTTCACGATGGCAACGGCGCATACCGAGCAGTCGGTTTTCGTCGTCATGGAGGGTCCCGCTTTCAGATGGTACCTTCTCCGCGAGTCCCGATGTTCAAGCTCCGGCAATCACCTGACGCCATGGCCCTCCGCAGATGCGGCAGCGACGCCAGGTTAGGTTAAGCACCGCCGCCGTGCGCAGAATCCACGTCGCAATCGGGCCCATCTCGCCACGCGCGTCCTGGCGATGGCTTGGGCCTCACTTGGCAGGCAGTCTTGCTGACACCTGCACGGTCCGCTTCTTCCGCGATAGTGAATTACCGCGATGCGATGTGGCCATCTTCGTCAAGGAACGGCCGGCAAGGCCGATCCACCAAGCCAGCGACTACGGATCACGGATTATCTATATGCCTGTGGATTTTTACCGGTCCCGGGCGCAGCTCGACGCAGACGCCCCCTTTCTGGGACGGTGCTCGGGCCTGCTTGTGCACTCGCGGCTTCTCGGAACCTTCCTTGCCCGGCACAACGCCGCGATCTGGTACGTCGACCATCCCAACCTCGATGGGCTTGCAGCGAAGCCGCCCTACCGGCCCGACCGCTACCTGCTCTGGATTGGCGATTTCCTGAACCTCCCGTACCTCTTGCGTTGGAAGGAGAAGACCGAGCTGCCATACGAATTGAAGGTGCTCACCAACGCGCGGCGCACTTCGCTCAAAGGCATGGCGAGGACGCTCGCCCTCGCTCGCCGCCTCGGCGTCGAGCTCGATGCGAGGCGGGATCGCATCAATGGAATTCCGATGTACGAATGGGATCCGGCAACTCAGCAGACCATGATGGCGGACGCCAAGGCTGCGGTGGATATCAAGGGAGGCGAGGAGGACTTCGCTCAGTTCACGAAGCCTCCGGCCAAGGCGCACCAGTTCATCGTGTCGGGGATCCCGTTCGCCACCAACAGGAACGGCTCGACTGCCCGAGACTTGCTGGAATCCGGATTTGAAGTCGCCGACGTCGAGGACCAGCAGCGCTGGTTCTCTCGCGAGTACTGGACGAGCACTCGGGCCTTCAGTGCTGTGCTCGACGAGCGAATCCGGCCGAAGGCCGTAGCGCTCGCGTACCGACGCTGTCTGGAGGAAGTGATCGGCAGCGCATCGCGCGGCACGGTCCGATCCGCCGCCCGCTGCACCCTCGTTTCCCGGGACTTCGAGGACGTCGGGGGTCTGGCGCGGTGGCACAGCTATTTCCGCGCCTGGCGCGTGCGTCGCAAGCTCGACGGCTTTTGGAAAGACGCCTCTCCTCGCGCCCTGCAGATACTGCAGACGTGCCGTGACTACGTGCCCGGTTACGTGACGTGTGCGGAACTCGATTCCGGGGCAGCTCGAAAGCCGACTGTCGTCTCAGTGCTCGTCGATTTCGGGGCGAAGATAGAGGACGGTCTGGTGAGCGGGTTCGCGGCAGGAATACCCGATGGGTGGGAGATCATTGCCTTTGGGCCTCCTCCGAGAGTGGACCTTGATGGGCTCCGCTTCAGATCGATCTCCCGCTGGCCCAGGCGCGGGCTTCTCGGGATCGAATGCTGGCATCGGCGTACGCCGATGGAGACTACGTCGCCTTCGTTTCGCGCCTCACGGGCGACGAGATCGCGTGGATCGGCCAGGCGGCCACCGCCTTGGCAACCCGCCCGCAGACGGCCATCGTCCTGCGGGCCAGGGATACGGATGCCAACGTCGATGTCGGCGCTGCTTTCCTCGTGAGGCGCGCCGTTTGGCTCGCACTCAAAGGCTACCATCCGGGCCCTGCGATGACGTCACCGCGTTGCGGCGACCTCGACCTGCTGCAGCGCGCACGTCATCTCGGATATGAAATTGAGCCAGCGCTCGAGGCGCAGCCACGCTCCCACCGTCCACCGCCCGTCGTTCGCGCCGGCGACAAGATCGTGGTCTACACGGCGATTACGAACGGCTACGACCGACTCCGGCCCCTGAAAGCGCAGTGCCTAAGTCCGGCTCGCCCGATCGCGTTTCTCGACGAGGCAACTCGTGCTGCCGCGACGTCCACGGGGAGCTGGGAGATCCGTGACATCGACCGGCATGCGCAGGACCCCAATCGACAGGCGAAGCTCTACAAGGTCCTGCCAGAGTTGTTCTTCCCCGACGCAGAGTACAGCCTGTGGGTCGACGGCAATGTCTCTCTCATCTATCCCTTCGACATTCATCGACTCATCTCCCTCTTTCTGGCCGAAGCCGACATCTGTGTCGCCCGTCATCACGCGCGGGCATGTCTGTATCAGGAGGCAGCGGTCTGCAAGGTTCGTCGCCTGGATTCCGCTCGAGTCATCGATCGTCAAGTGGCACGCTACCGACAGGAAGGCTTTCCGGCATGGCACGGACTGAATCATGCAGCGGTCATTCTTCGCCGTCATTCCGCAGCCGTGAAGAACTTCAATCGGCAGTGGTGGCAGGAGATCTGCCAGGGATCGCGCCGGGATCAACTGAGCTTCAACTACGTACTCTGGAAGGTAGGCCTGCCGATCGCCGAGTTTCCTTTACCGGTCCAGGACAACAATGGTCTATTTGCGAGCGTCGCGCATGCGCGACGGCGACCGCTTCGCCAGTCTGGCCGGCCCGACCTGCGAGCGATGATCCTTCGGATGGAAGCGTTTCATTTCGGCGCCACCTCGCCGACCGAGTCGACCTGAAGACGCGCCGCGGTCAGGCGGATTCGACTCCGGTCTTCAGTGGTACGGGCGCAGCGCCCCGATTCCGGGTCGAGAAAGGCTAGGACGCGCCCTTTTTCCCGGCGCCCGCGCTGCTCTTCTTCGCGTCCTGCCTGCCAAGCTCCTCCTTGGTCAGCTTGACCTTTTTCACTTTTTCCGTCTTGACCTTTTCTTTCTGCACTTTTTCCTTCTTCACCTTTTCCTTCTTCACGGCCGGCCCCGCCAATGCCTGCTTCGCCAGCCGTTTGGCCTGCTTGGCTGCGACATCGAGAAGTTTCTTGGTTTTTTGGTGCTGCCGTCTGGCTTTCAGCATTGACGCGTGACTCATTTTGACCTCCGATAGGTGAAAGATTGAATTCGACTTTAGTTTGATCCGATCTTGCGTTCCTGGCTAACTGGCCGCATCAAGCCCTGGAAATGGCTCACGCGCGCGCATCCGTACTAGGCTTGCATCCCATCCATAAATCGTCACGCCGGGTTTGTCCAAAACTGCCGCAACTGCGGCAACGTCACCAACCGGTCTTCCTTCATATCGATCACCATGCTCCCGATGATCGATCCAGCTACCCCGCTTCAGGCTCATACCTCGTTGGAATCACGGTCTCCGTTCACACTCATACCATATTGGAAAAGACTAGTACTGGTGGCTGCTGCCGCTCGCGCTCACAATCGGCGCATGGCCGCTGACATCATGCCCTGGGGCCGCCATGCCATCCGGCGGTGAACCGCCGGCGAATGTTCCGTAGTGCTATGTCCTGAGGTGTGATATGCGACGAAGCGTGTGCCTTATTAGTGTGGCAACGGTCGCCATGCTTGCGTCCGCGCAAATGACCGCGCAACTAGTCGAGCGGCCCGTTTGGCACACCGGCGATACTTGGACCTACAAAGTGAGCATGCTCCCCAACAGCGATTCCAGTGGCACCTTCGAGAGCCGGGAAATATTGTCTGTCAGTAGCGCAGGGCCCGACGGTTACGACGTGGAGATTCGAACGCTGGATGGGAAAGGCACACTCGCCGAAGAATGGCATGGACACAACTCACCTAATGCGTACCCGATTAGCAAGGCAACCGCGAACGGTGACTGGGGCGAAGCCCGATGGCCCTCATGGCCTCTCGAACAGAAAGGTTCGGTACCTTTCGCGGGGAAGCAGACGGACGAAACCGCCTTCAGTAGAGAGACGAACATTGCAGGATGGGAAGAGATTGCGGTGCCAGCGGGGCGTTTCCTCGCCATTCGAATTGTTACAGATTTCAAGAAGGGACTGTTTTCGCGTCAGGAAACTTGGTGGTACGTCCCAGCTGTCAAGCGGTACGTCCGCTACGAGGAAATGAGCCGATACGGCGCAAAAATGCTCAAGTCCCACACGATATCGGAACTGCTCAGCTTCACATTGGGCTGAATAACTGGTGGCCGATAACATCATGCCCGAGCCAGCGATAGCAGGATCAGGATACCCCCGTCGGTACCCCCGCTTGGGTTTGACTTTAGCGAAGCGCCGTTGCGCTGCGTTGCTGTTCGAGATGAGGTGAGACTAGAGGGAGCCGCTACCGGCGCGAGGGTCGAGTACTACTTATTGACCCCCGCTGGTTTTCTTTGCTGCTGATTTGTGGCGGAGTGGACGGGACTCGAACCCGCGACCCCCGGCGTGACAGGCCGGTATTCTAACCAACTGAACTACCACTCCTGAATCCGACTCGCGTGCTCCTGTTGGTGGGTGCTGAGAGGCTCGAACTCCCGACATTCGCCTTGTAAGGGCGACGCTCTACCAACTGAGCTAAGCACCCGCGGCCGCGCCGTTCGTTCTCCGGCGCCGGCGCGGAAAAGCCCGTTAGTTTACCGAATCCTTGAGCGCTTTGCCAGCCCGGAACTTGGGCACGCGCGCCGCCCTGATCCTGATCGTCGCGCCGGTGCGCGGGTTGCGGCCCTGCCGCGCGGTGCGCTTGCCGACGTAGAACGAACCGAACCCGACCAGGGTGACGATGTCGCCTTTCTTCAGCGAGTTCCTGATCGAAGTCACCATCGCATCCAGGGCGCGGCCGGCGGCGGCTTTGGAGATGTCGGCATGTCGGGCGATTGCGTCGATCAGTTCCGATTTGTTCACGAATGTCCCCTTTTCGATTGCCGGTGGAATGCTGCGTTGCTGCGCGAGCGGGCCGATTGCTGGTGTAAGCCGGGAGATGCTGCGGAACGAAGCAGAGCGTGCTTTATAGCAATCGCTAATTCGTCGTGTCAAGCGCTTTTCGGTGCGCGAGCCGCAAAAACAGAATCGCCGCGGCGCACGTCATCGAGCGACGTGCCGCGGCGATTGCCTGCTGCGCGGTAATCGAAAAAGGGTGTCAGTGCTTGATCAGGACGGCCGGCTCTTCGACAGGCGCCGCCGGAACCGCGGCCGACTCGGGCAACGGCGAATCGACGATCGGTGTCGGCTGGCGCTCCAGCGCGTATTCGAGCACCTGCTCAATCCAGCGCACCGGATGGATCTCGAGCCGATTCTTGATCTCTTCGGGAATCTCGACCAGGTCCTTGACGTTTTCTTCCGGGATCAGCACTTGACGGATGCCGCCGCGCCCTGCGGCGAGCAGCTTTTCCTTGAGCCCGCCGATCGGCAGCACTTCACCGCGCAGCGTGATCTCGCCGGTCATTGCGACGTCGGCGCGTACCGGTATGCCGGTGAGAATCGACACGATCGCGGTGACGATCGCGCCGCCTGCCGAAGGTCCGTCCTTCGGCGTCGCCCCTTCGGGCAGGTGGATGTGCAGATCCGTTTTCTGATAGAAGTCCGGCGCGATGCCGAGCTGCTTCGAGCGATGGCGAACGACCGATATCGCCGCCGCGATCGACTCGTTCATCACCTCGCCCAGCTTGCCGGTCGTCGTTGTCTTGCCCTTGCCCGGCAGGGCAACGGCCTCGATGGTCAGCAGATCGCCGCCGACCTCGGTCCACGCCAGGCCGGTGACCTGGCCGACCTGATTCTTCTTTTCGGCGATGCCGTAGGTATAGCGCCGCACGCCCAGGTACTTGTCAAGATTCTTCGCGTTGACCTCGACCGGATGGCGCGTCGAGCGCGGCTTGCCCTCGCTCGCCTTGAGCAGCAGCGCCTTGACGACCTTGCGGCAGATCTTGGAGATGTCGCGCTCCAGCGCCCGCACTCCGGCCTCACGCGTGTAGTAACGCGTGATGTCGCGCAGCGCGGACTCGGCGATGTGCAATTCGTGCTCCTTGAGCCCGTTGTTCTTCATCTGCTTCGGGACCAGGTACTGCTTGGCGATCGCGATCTTCTCGTCTTCGGTGTAGCCGGAGAGCCTGATGACTTCCATCCGGTCGAGCAGTGGCGCCGGAATGTTCAAGGTGTTCGCGGTGGCGACGAACATCACGTCGGAGAGGTCGTATTCGACCTCGACGTAGTGGTCGACGAACGTGTTGTTCTGCTCGGGATCGAGTACTTCCAGCAACGCCGATGACGGATCGCCGCGGAAATCCATGCCCATCTTGTCGACTTCGTCGAGCAGGAACAGCGGATTCCTGACGCCGACCTTGGTCATGTTCTGCAGAATCTTGCCAGGCATCGACCCGATGTAGGTCCTGCGGTGGCCGCGGATTTCGGCCTCGTCGCGGACCCCGCCCAGGCTCATCCGCACGAACTTGCGGTTGGTCGCGCGCGCGATCGATTGCCCGAGCGAGGTCTTGCCCACACCCGGCGCGCCGACCAGGCAAAGGATCGGCGCCTTGAGCTTGTCGACTCTCTGCTGCACCGCCAGGTATTCGACGATGCGCTCCTTGACCTTCTCCAGCCCGTAATGGTCCGCGTCGAGCACCTTGACGGCGTTCGACAGGTCCTTGTTGATCTTGCTCTTCTTCTTCCAAGGCAGTCCGAGCAGCGTGTCGATGTAGTTGCGCACGACGGTCGCTTCGGCCGACATCGGCGACATCATCTTTAGCTTCTTCAACTCGGCCAGCGCCTTGGTCTCGGCTTCCTTCGACATCTTGGCTGCCTTGACCTTCTTGTCCATCTCGTCGAGGTCGGCATTCTCGTCGCCCTCGCCGAGCTCCTTCTGGATCGCCTTGACCTGCTCGTTCAGGTAGTACTCGCGCTGGCTCTTTTCCATCTGCCGCTTGACTCTGCCGCGGATGCGCTTCTCGACCTGCAGGATGTCGACCTCGCCCTCGAGCAGGCCAAGCAGGTGCTCGAGCCGCTTGCCGACGTCCTGCATCTCGAGGATTTCCTGCTTCTGCTCGAGCTTCAGCGGCAGGTGCGCGGCAATGGCGTCGGCCAGCCGGCCGCCATCGTCGATGCCCGACATCGAAGTCAGGATCTCCGGCGGGATCTTCTTGTTGAGCTTGACGTACTGATCGAACTGGCCGAGCAGTGCGCGGCGCATCGCCTCGATCTCGTGCGTGCCGTTCTCCACGCCGGTGAGCAGCGACGCGTCCGCGGAGAGGTAGTCGCCGGCGTCGTTGATGCGCACGATGCGCGCGCGCTGCGTGCCTTCGACCAGCACTTTCACGGTGCCATCCGGAAGCTTCAGCATCTGCAGCACGGTCGCCACGCTGCCGATGTCGTAAAGGTCTTCCGCCGCGGGCTCGTCCTTGGCGGCGGACTTCTGGGCGACCAGGAGAATGTGCTTCCCGGCTTCCATCGCCACGTCCAGCGCCTTGATCGACTTCGGGCGGCCGACGAAGAGCGGGATCACCATGTGCGGGAACACGACGACGTCGCGCAGCGGCAGCAGCGGAAAGGTCGTCGAATCGGGTACAACGCTGGGGAGGTCAGTGGCCATGCGGATGCGTCCGAAGTGGATGATATGGGTAGTTCTGGAGATGGGGCCGGCGCCCGGCAAGTTCAAGCCGGCCCCCGCGGTCCTGGCGCGACAACGGCGTAATCAGGAGTGCGCCGCCGCCACCTTGGCTGCTTCGGCAAACATCAACAGCGGCTTGC
This sequence comes from uncultured beta proteobacterium, assembly GCA_963713125.1. Taxonomy (GTDB): domain Bacteria; phylum Pseudomonadota; class Gammaproteobacteria; order Burkholderiales; family Casimicrobiaceae; genus PALSA-1003. Next base: position 93,562 of record CAVQKL010000002.1, read on the forward strand.
CGTCGTTGTTGATCGTCGCCTCGTCGACAATGACGCGCGACAGATTGGACTGGGAAGGCAGATCGTACATCACGTCGAGGAGCACCTGTTCCAGGATCGAGCGCAGGCCGCGGGCCCCGGTCTTGCGCGCCAGCGCCCTGCTGGCGATCGCCCGCAACGCGGGTTCGCGCACCTCGAGCTCGACGCCTTCCATGCGAAACATCTTCTGATACTGCTTGATCAGCGCGTTCTTGGGCTCGACCAGTATCTGGATCAGCGCCGCATCGTCGAGCTCCTCGAGCGTGGCGACGACCGGCAGGCGGCCGACGAACTCGGGGATCAGGCCGAACTTGATCAGATCTTCGGGCTCGACCTCGCGCAGCAGGATGCTGATGTTCTTGCGATCGTCGGGGCTCGCGACCTCCGCCCCGAAGCCGATGCCGGTCTTGGCGGTGCGCTGGCGGATGATCTTCTCCAGCCCGTCGAACGCGCCGCCGCACACGAACAGTATGTTGGTCGTGTCGACCTGGACGAATTCCTGGTTCGGGTGCTTGCGGCCGCCCTGCGGCGGCACGACTGGCGATCGTGCCCTCGATCAGCTTCAGCAGCGCCTGCTGCACTCCCTCGCCCGAAACGTCGCGCGTGATCGACGGGTTGTCGCTCTTGCGCGAGATCTTGTCGATCTCGTCGATATAGACGATGCCGCGCTGCGCCTTCTCGATATCGTAGTCGCACTTCTGCAACAGCTTCTGGATGATGTTCTCGACGTCCTCGCCGACGTACCCGGCCTCGGTCAAGGTCGTCGCATCGGCGATGACGAAAGGCACGTCGAGCAGGCGGGCCAGCGTCTGTGCGAGCAGCGTCTTCCCCGAGCCGGTGGGGCCGATCAGCAGGATGTTGCTCTTGGCCAGCTCGACGTCGTCTTCCTTGACGCTGGTTTCGAGCCGCTTGTAGTGATTGTAGACTGCAACCGAAAGGATTTTCTTGGCGACGTCCTGGCCGATCACGTACTGGTCGAGGATCTGCCGGATTTCGTGCGGCGTGGGCAGCTTGTTCTTGTCGGTCTGGGTCGCGTCCGCCGTCGCGCCCTCTTCGCGGATGATGTCGTTGCAGAGCTCGATGCATTCGTCGCAGATGAACACCGACGGCCCGGCGATAAGCTTCCTCACCTCATGCTGGCTCTTGCCGCAGAAGGAGCAGTAAAGAAGCTTGTCGCCCGACGCTTTTTCCGCCATTCGCCCGCCTATGTTCCGCCGCCGGCCCGCGCCGCCATGCCTTGCCTGGCCTGCCGGGGCGTTTACACTCTACCCGGCCTAAGCCCGGCTCTGCAACACTTTGTCGATCAGGCCGTACCCCAGGGCTTCGTCGGCGGTGAGGAAATTGTCACGCTCGGTGTCCTTTTCGATCTGGCCGATCGGTTTGCCGGTGTGCTCGGCCAGCAGGCGGTTGAGGCGTTCGCGCAGGCTCAGGATGTACTTGGCGTGAATCGCGATGTCCGATGCCTGGCCCTGGAAACCGCCCATGCGGCTGGTGAATCAGGACCGTCGAATTCGGCAGGGCGAAGCGCTTGCCCTTGGCGCCGGCCGCCAGCAGGAAGGCTCCCATGCTTGCCGCCATGCCGACGCACAAGGTCGACACGTCAGGCTTGATGAACTGCATCGTGTCGTAGATCGCCATCCCGGCCGAGATCGATCCGCCCGGCGAATTGATGTAGAAGTTGATGTCCTTGTCGGGGTTCTCGGACTCCAGGAAAAGCATCTGCGCCACGACCAGGTTCGCGGTCGCGTCATCGACCGGGCCGATCAGGAACACGACCCGCTCCTTCAGCAGCCTCGAGTAGATGTCGTAAGCGCGCTCACCGCGCCCGCTCTGCTCGATCACCATCGGAATCAAGCCCAGCGCTTTCGGTTCCTGCGATCTACCTGCGCTCGTCATCTCGTTTGCCCGTCGTTTGTTGGGATTGGGAGTCGGCCATACATCGCTTCAGCGCGTTGGCGGTTCCATCAGCGCCGCGAAAGTCGTCGGCCGGTCTTCGACGCGAGCGCGCGCCAGCGCCCATGCGACGACGTTCTGTTCGACTGCCTGCGCCTCGAAATCGTTCAGCCGCTCCGGCTTCTCATAGTGCCAGCGAATCACCGCCTCGGGCTGCTCGTAGGCCTGCGCCGCCTCACGCACCAGCGCCAGCACCTGCTCGGGCTTGGCCGCGAGCTGGTGGACGCGGGTGACCTCGTTGACGATCAGGCCGTAGGTCACGCGTTCCTCGGCTTGCGCGCGGAACACGTCGACCGAGAGCTGCACGTCCTCGGCCTTGACGCCGCGGCTCTGCAGGTCGCCGACCGCCCGATTGAGCAGTTGCTGCGCCTCCAGTTCGACCAGCGACCTGGGCACCACAAGCTCCGAGGTGGATTTGAGCGCGCGCAGGACTTGCTCCCGGAGCAGGCCTTCGATCTTGCGTTTGAGCTCCAGCTGTCAGATTGGCCCCTATCTCGGCGCGCAATTCCTCGATGCTGCCGCTCGGCAATGCCGAACTTGGTCGCGAATTCCGCGTCCACGGCAGGCAGTTTGGGTTCGCTGACCGATTGCACCGTCATGGCGAATTCAGCCGCTTTGCCGGCGACTTCCTTGCCGTGATAGTCGGGCGGAAACGTCAGGGTGAAGGTTTTGGCTTCGCCTGCGCCCATGCCGGTCAATGCCGCTTCGAACTCGGGCAGCATGCGGCCTTCGCCGACGACGATCGAAAAATCCTTGGCCTGGCCTCCCGGGAACGCAACGCCTTCGATCTTGCCAGTGAAATCGACCACCGCGCGGTCGCCCTGGCCGGCCGGCCGCGCAACCGGTTCGTAGCTGACGTTCTGGCGGCGCAGGATGTCGATGGTCCGGTCCACGTCGGCGAGGGTTACCTGCGCGACCGGGCGCTCGATGGTCACGCCAGACAACTCGCCCAGCTTGATCTCGGGATAGACCTCGAACACGGCGGAGAACTCGAGCTTGTCGTCCGCGGCGGCCTCCTTGGGCTCGATACGCGGGTAACCGGCGACGCGGAGGTTCTGCTCGCGGATCGCATCGTTCAGGCTGGCCTGGACCGTGTCCGAGATCACGTCGGAACGCACCTGCGGGCCGTATTGCTGCGCGACCATCTTCAGCGGCACCTTGCCCGGCCGAAAGCCGGCGATCTTGACCGTCTTCGCGAGGCGCGCCAGCCGCTTGTGCACTTCGCCGTCGATCTGCTCGATCGGCACCGCCACGTGCAGCCGGCGTTCGAGCTGGCCCAGCGTTTCCAGTGTCGTTTGCATGCCCGATGATTCCTTGCTAGATCCTTATTTGCTTTCGGTGGTGCGAAAGGAGAGACTCGAACTCTCACGCCTTTCGGCTCCGGCTCCTAAGGCCGGTGCGTCTACCAATTCCGCCACTTTCGCAGCCGGTTGCGCGAAACGGGCCAGTATAGTTGAAAAGTCCCCTCCGCGCCACGCAAAAGCCTCCGGCCGGCGCAGTGTTGATAGGGACAATTGTGATTGCATTCGCGCCTCGAGCGCCCATCGCCGTGCCTGTCCGCCACTACGAAAATTTCCCCGTCGCGTCGTTGGTCGGCCCGCCGGCGCTGCGCGGGGCGATTTCCGCGATCTACGCGTTCGCGCGCGGCGCCGATGACATTGCCGACGAAGGCGACGATCCGCCTGCGGTTCGGCTCGCCCGGCTCGACCATTACGCAACGATGCTTGACCGCATGGAAGCGGTAAGCGGCGCGTCCACCGGCGTGGCCGAGCCGCCGTTTGCCGCATTGGCCGCGGCGATGCGCCGGCACGCACTGCCGGTTGCGCTGTTGCGCGAGCTGCTGTCGGCGTTCCGTCAGGACGTCCTCAAGACGCGTTATGCCGACTTCGGCGAATTGCTCGACTACTGCCGGCGTTCGGCGAATCCGGTCGGGCCGCTTGCTGCTGCGTCTCTACGGCGTCAGCGACGAGGCCGAACTCCGCCGCGCCGATGCGATCTGCACCGGGCTTGCAACTCGTCAATTTCTGGCAGGACATGGCAGTCGACTGGACCAAGGGCCGGCTGTATATCCCCGCCGAGGACATGGCCCGGTTCGGCGTGGTCGAGCGCGCAGATCGCCGAGGGTAGCAGTCGACGAGGGCTGGCGCCGCCTGATGGCGTTCGAGGTCGAGCGCGCGCGCGAGCTTCTGCAATCGGGGCGCGCCGCTCGCGCGCGTCTTGCCGTTGCGGGCGCGGCTGGAGCTCAAGATGGTCGTCGCCGGCGGCCTGTCCATCCTGCGCGCGATCGACCGCGCGCAGGGCGACGTCTTCCGGCGTCGTCCGGTGCTGCGCCGGCGCGACTGGGCGGCGATGCTCGTCGCTGCATTCGCCCGCTTGAGATGCAGCCGGACGCCTACTGCGAGCAGAAGGCCGCGCAAAGCGGCTCGAGCTTCTATCACAGCTTCCGCTTTCTGCCGGCGACCGCGCCGGCGCGCGATCACGGCGCTGTATGCGTTCTGCCGCGAGGTCGACGACGTCGTCGACGATACGAGCGATGCCGGCGTGGCCCGCATCAAGCTCGCGTGGTGGCGCAACGAGGTCGCGGCGATATTCGGCGGCGCGCCGCAGCACCCGGTCGCCGCAGGCGCTGCAAGCAGGTCGTTGCCGGCTTCCCGCTGCGCGAAGCACAGCTGCAGGCGGTCATCGACGGCATGGCGATGGACCTCGAGCAGCAGCGCTATCTCGACTTCGCCGAGCTCGAGCGATACTGCGACCTCGTCGCCGGCGTCGTCGGTCTGATGTCGGCGGAAATATTCGGCTACGCCGATCCGGCGACCCGCAGCTACGCGCGCGACCTGGGCATCGCGTTCCAGCTGACCAACATCATCCGCGACGTCGGCGAGGACGCGCGCCGCGGGCGCATCTATCTGCCGCAGGACGAGCTCGCATCGTTTCGGCGTCACCGCCGCGGACATCCTCGCCGCGCGCGACACGCCCGGGTTCAGGCTGCTGCTGCGCTTCCAGGTGGCGCGCGCACGCGCCATTTACGACCGGGCGCTCGCGGCGCTGCCGGCCGTCGACCGCCGCGCGCAGCGCCCGGGCTGATCATGGCGGCGATCTATCGCGCATTGCTCGAACGCAGATCGAGCGCGAGGATTTCGCGTGCTCGATCGCCGCATCAGCGCTCTCGCCGCTGCGCAAAGCCTGGATCGCGTGGACGACGTCCTGGTCGTACTACGTGACAGAGCCTAGTGTCGCGGTCGTCGGCGGCGGCTACGCAGGATTTGCGGCCGCGGTGACGCTCGCCGCAGCCGGGCGCAAGGTGACCGTATTCGAAGCGGCGCAGCACGCTGGGCGGCCGCGCGCGGCGGATCGAAGCCTACGGACGTCGTCGTCGACAACGGCGCAGCACATCCTGCTTGGCGCATACGTCCAGACACTGGCATTGCTGCGCACCGTGCATGGCGCGGGCGCCGAACACGATCTGCTCGATCGCCGGCGACTGTGCCTGCAACGCCGGGCGTGTTTCGCCTGGCGACGCCGCCGCTGCCCGCGCCGTGGCATCTCGCGGCCGGCGCTGCTCTGACTGCACGCGGCCTAAGCTGGCGCGAGCGCCGCGCGACGCTCGCCTTCGTCCGCCAGCTTGCGCGCGAAGGCTTTCGCTGCTCGCCGGACGCTGACGGTCGCAGCAATGCTCGACGCGACAGCCGCAAGCCGCCATACGCATCCTGTGGGAGCCGCTTTGCATCGCCGCGCTGAACACCCCGATCGCGACCGCATCGGCGCAGATATTCCTCAACGTGCTGGACGGCGGCGTTTTCGCGTCGATGCGCGGCGACTCCGACGTCCTGTTGCCGCGGGTCGAACTCTCGTCGCTGTTCCCCGATGCCGCAGCCGCCTATGTCGTCAGACCGCGGCGGCGCGATCCGGCGGGCGCGACCGTGGGCGGCATCGCGTCCCGCGGACGACGGCGTGCGTCGCTGCGCAGCGGATACACCGAAGAGCACTTCGCCGCCGCCGTGATCGCCGTCGGCCCGCACCAGCTTGACGCATCTGCTGGCGGCGACACCGCGAATCGACCGAGACGGCGCGCAGGCGCTCGCCAGCGTCGCGAGTTCACCTACGAACCGATCGTGACCGCGTATCTGAAGTACGAAGGCCGCTGGGCCTGCCGCAGCCGATGCATCAAGCTCGACGGCGCGCCCGGGACAATGGATGTTCGACCGCGGACAGCTCGACGGCCCGCGGGCCTCGCGGCGGTCGTCATCAGCACCGACATGCCCGGCGACGCGAACGCCGGATCAGGACACGCTGCCGCGCGCCATCGATGCGCAGCTGCGGCGGCTCATGCCCGACGCTGCCGCCGCCGAGCGTGGATCAAGGTCATTGCCGAGCGGCGCGCGACCTATGCGTGCCGCGCGGGCCTCGCCCGTCCGCTGGCCGGAATGCATCGCGCCGCGGCATCTATCTCGCAGGCGACTACACCAACGCCGGATTTTCCGGCGACCCTGGAAGCGGCCACGCGCAGCGGCGTCGCGCGCCGCAGCGGCGAGCTCAGCTCGCGACGCGCGCATGACCTGCGGTCGCCGTGTGACCTCGCGACTCACGTTCAGCGCGGCGCGGTCGTCGCCGCGGCGCCGAGTCGCGCCGCTGCATCAATACCGAATCGAGCCAGCGGTCAAATTTCCGTCCGACCGCCGCAGACAGTCCGACGTCGCTCGAACCCCAGCGCGCGCGTGCAGCGCGATCGAAGCAGCGTTGTCGGCAGCCGCCGATGACCGCCAGCATCTGCCGGTAGCCGAGCGGCTTCGCAGGCAGCGATGACATGCGGCAGCAAGGCCGCGGCCGATACCGCGACCCGCGCACTGCGGCGCGACGTAGACCGAATCTTCGACGGTGAAGCGATAGCCGGCCGCGGGCGATACGGACTCGCATAGGCGTATCCCGCGACGGTGCCGATCTGTCGCGGAAAGCCTCGCCACGAAGATAGGGCAGCCCGCGCTCGACGATGCTCGCGCCAGCGTCGGCGCATCTCCTCGAGGTCGGGTGCGGTCGAGTTCGAATGACGCCGTGCCGTTCCGCACATGGTGTGCGTAGATCGCGGTGATCGCGGCGAGGTCGCTCGGCGGCAGCGCGAACAGCGAGCGGCGCATCGGCGCTCGATGCGCGCACCGGCACGCGTCTCTAGCCGCTGCCGGAACGATTGCGCAGCAGCCGCTGCTTTTCGCGGTTCCAGTCGCGGAGCTTCTCGGTCTCGCGCTTGTCGTATTGCTTCTTGCCGCGCGCAAGGCCGACCTCGAGCTTGATGCGCCCTTGCTGAAATGCAGGTTGAGCGGCGTCAGCGTGTAGCCGGCGCGCTCGACCTTGCCGACCAGCCGGTTGATCTCGCTGCGATGCAGCAGGAGCTTGCGCGTGCGCGTGGGTCGGGCTGGATGTGCGTCGATGCGGTCGGCAAGCGGCGTGATGTGCGCGCCGAGCAGCACGATCTCGCCGTTCTTGACGACGACGTAGGCTTCCTTGAGCTGCGCGCGACCGGCGCGGATCGCCTTCACCTCCCACCCTTCGAGCGCGAGCCCCGCCTCGAATTTCTCCTCGACGAAGTAGTCGTGATAGGCTTTTTTATTCTCAACGATGCTCATTGCCGGCGTGCTCGTCAATCTTCGCGTCGTATTGTAACAATGCCAAGCGTGAACAAGTCGGTGCTCGTGCCATACAGCGCCGAGCAGATGTTCGATCTCGTCGACCGCGATCGAGGACTATCCCGAAGTTCCTGCCATGGTGCGCGAGCGCTACGGTCCTGGAGCGCACCGCAGACGGCACGCTGGCGCGCATCGACATCGACTATCACGGCGTGCGCGCGCATTTCACCACCGCCAACCGCAACGCGCCGCCGGATCGCATCGTCGTCGAACTTGCGCGACGGCCCGTTCCGGCATCTGGATGGCAACTGGCAGTTTCAAGCCGCTGGCGCGAGACGGCCTGCAAGGTGGAATTCGAGCTCGACTACGAATTTGCCACGCCGGCTGCTGGAAACCTTGGTCGGTCCGGTGTTCGGCCACATCGCCGACAGCTTCATCGACGCCTTCGTGCAGCGCGCGGCAAGCGTCTACGGGACGGCGCATGAAGCGCATCCGCGTCGACCGTCGTCTAGGCACTGCCCGCGGCGCGAACTGAGATCGAGGTCGACTTGCCGCGCCGGGCGCGACGGTCAGCCGAGGCGCTGGCGCGCTCCGGCCTCGGCGCGCGCGGTCATTCCGGACATCGACGCACGACGGCACTGGCGGTCGGGGTCTACGGCATCCGCGATGGCGCCGGACACCGTGCTCGCCGACGGCGACCGGGTCGAAATCTACCGGCCGCTGCTCGCCGATCCCAAGGAGGCCGCGGCGCCGCCGCGCCTCGCAGGCCGCTGCTGAATGTTGCGACATCGCTCGTAGAAATACTGTGTGCAACTCGATGAATTATATGAGTGAAATAGCGATGCAATGCACCACTGCCGCTGCTGCGGTCGCGAACGCGCCTCCGCGCGTGCGATGCGCGCGGCGGCGTCGCGCTGCGCCGCGACTCGCCGTGCTGCCCAGCCACCGCTGGTCGCTGGCGGGCGCCGCCCGAGGCTGCGGACGGACGTCGCCCGCAGCGCACGACGGATGCCGCGATCTATCGCACTGCAAAGCGCCCAGGACCTCGCGCATCTACGCCCTCGGCCTGATCGGCGTCGACTACAAGTACGGCGGCGACACGCCCGGAGCGCGGCCTCGACTGCAGCGGCCTGGTCCGCTATGTGTTCCAGCAGGTGACCGGCGTCACGCTGCCGCGCACCTCCAAGGAGATGGCGCGGCTCGGCGACAGCGTCGCCGCGGCCGACCTGCAGCCCGGCGATCTGGTGTTCTTCAACACCCGGAAGTTCGCCGTTTTCGCATGTCGGCATCTATCTCGGCGACAACCGCTTCATCCACGCGCCGCAGCGCGGCGGCGAGGTGGAGATCGTGGCGCATGACGCAAGCGTATTGGCAGGACGCGTTCAACGGCGCGCGCCGCCTGATCGGCGTGCTGCCGGACTGATCGTGCCGACGGCGCAGCGCCGAGCCGCACGCAGCCGAAGCAGCCGCCAGGCACGAACCCGTACGGCGAGCGGACGGCTGATCGCGCTACGTGGCCCGGCCGCGGGCGCTCAGTATTTCGCGCCGTGCTCGCAGGAGCGCGCGTCTCGATCGCGTCGAATCCGCCGCGCTCGCGCCCAGGTCAGCGCCGTCGCGCCGGCTGTCGTTGACGATGATCGACATCGGCGCCGCTGGCGAGCAGCAGGTCGACCATTGCGCCTGCCCGCCGCGCACCGCCATCATCAGCGCCGTCGTGCCGTTCGGCGACGCCGCATTGACGTCGCGCCCACGTCGAGCAGGTAGCGCGCGACGTCGTCGTGGCCGTCGGTCGCCGCATAGATCAGCGGCGTCCAGCCCGGCGCGGTTGATTTGCGGCGCCGCGCGCGAAGAGCTTCTTGACGATCGCCAGGTGGCCGCGCGAGCGCCGCCACCATGATCGCGCGTGTCGCCGTAGCGGTTCCGGCGTTGACCTTGGCGCCTGCCGCGAGCAGCGCGTCGAGCGTCGGCTCGAATCCCGCGCGCGCGGCGATCGACAGCGCCGGATCGCCGTTCGGGTCGACGGTGTTCGGATCGATGCCGCGCGCGAGCAGCGCCGCAACCTCGTCGGCGCGATCGTTGGTCACGGCGTCGATGAAGCGCTCGTAGAGCTGCTGCGCCGCGGCGCGCCGCCGCAAACGCCGCGCAGCGAGCAAGCGCGAGCAGCCGCGGCCGGCTGCGCGCTGCGGCGAACGCCGGCGGCTATGCGTAGCATGGTCGGCAACTCCGAACAGGCGGAAGAAATTGGCGGACGTCGCGTCGCGCGATCGTCCTCGAGCGGCACGTCGCGCAGGCGCGCGATCTCCTCGGCGACGTAGCGGTACGTACGCGGGCTGGTTGCGCTTGCCGCGATACGGCACCGGCGCGAGATAGGGCGAGTCGGTCTCGATCAGCATGCGATCGAGCGGCACGCGCCGCGCGACGTCCTTCGAGCGCGCGCATTCTTGAACGTGACGATGCCGGAAAACGAGATGTGGAAGCCGAGGTCGAGCGCGCCCTGCGCGACGTCCCAGGTTTCGGTGAAGCAATGCATGACGCCGCCCGCCTCGCCGGCGCGCTCCTCGCGCATGATCGCGAGCGTGTCGGCGGCCGCCGAGCGCGTGTGGATCACCAGCGGCTTGCCGCAGCGCGCGCGCAGCGCGGATATGCGTGCGAAAGCGCTCGCGCTGCCACTCGAGGTCGCCGGTCAGCGCGGTAGTAGTCGAGCCCGGTTTCGCCGATCGCGACGACCTTCGGCCGCGCGGCGCAGCGCGACCAGCTCGTCGACCGACGGCTCCGGCGTGTCCTCGTAGTCGGGATGCACGCCGACGCTCGCGTAGAGGTTGGCGATGCGCCTCGGCCAGCGCCAGCACGCCGCGGCCAGTCGGGCAGGTTGACGCCGATGCACAGCGCATGCGTGACGCGATGCTGCCGCCATCGCGTCGAGCACGCGCGGCAGCTGCGCCGGCAAGCTCGGGAAAGTCGAGATGGCAATGGGAATCGACGAACATAGTGGATCAGGATCGGCGAGCAGCGGACTCAGGAGCCAAGATCAGCGCGCGTCGCGCGAGTCATCGCCGCTGCGCTCGATCCCTGACCTCCGCTCGCGAAAGCTACATCGTGTGGGTCGGGACGCGTCGACGCCAGCGACTCGCCGAGGATCTTTTCGATGGTCGCGCGCGCCGCTGCGCCGGTTTCGTCCTGGGTGAACTGGACGCCGATGCCTTGCGTGCGATTGCCCTGCACGCCTTCCGGCGTGATCCAGACGACCTTGCCCTGCACCGCGATGCGGTTCGGATCGTCCATCAGCGACAGCAGCATGAAGACTTCCTCGCCGAGCTGGTATGCCGCGATGGTCGGAATGAAGATGCCGCCGCCCTTGAGGAACGGCATGTAGGCGGCGTACAGCGCCGCCTTTTCGCGGATGTTGAGCGACAGCACGCCCGGGCCTGCGCAACCCGGCGGCTGGCCGAGCTTGCCGTTGGAGCGATCTGCTGCCATGCTCAGTCGTGCCACTCGTCGGGAACAGGCTCCGGTATTCGATCAGCAGCGCCTCGGCGACCAGCCGCGGCTGCAAGCGGATGCGCGAGCAGCGCGCGCTGCCGCAACAGCGATCGATAATAGCGGAACAGCGCCACCGGCGCCACCCGCGCCGCCAGAGCCGCCAGCGCGTCGCCGATGCTCCGGGTTGAAGCTGCGGCGCCGCCGCCGGCACGACACGCGCGAGATCGGCGGTCCACGCGAGCAGCCAGTAGACGGCGCAGCGAGCCGCGCCTTGCGCTCATCCTTCGCCGCCGCGTCGATCCGCGCGCCGACCGCGACCGGCGACAGGCGCTCCGGCCGCGCCAGCGCGGCGAGCCAGCGTCTCGCGCTCGCGCTGCAGCGCCGGGTCGGCCAGCGCCAGCGCCAGCAGCGGCGCGCCGCCTGCCTGCGCCAGCACGCGCTCGGCTTCGGCGACGCCCTGCGCTCGCGAGCCACGCCGCTGCGGTCGCCGGCGTCGGGTTGCGGCACCGGCAGGCGCCGGCAGCGGCTGACGATCGTCGCCGGCAAGCGCGCCGGCTGATGGCTGACGAGCATCAGATAGGTGTCCGGCCGGCGGCTCCTCGAGCGTCTTCGAGCAGGGCATTGGCCGCCGCCGCGATTCATCGCCTCGGCCGGCGCGATCACCGCCACCTTGGCGCGCTGCCGGTGCGTCGTAAGCTGGGTGAACGTCGGTCAGCTCGCGGATGCGATCGACGGTGATCGCGTCGACCGGCGTCGCGTTGCCCTCCTCGTCGACTAGCGACCGGCTCGATCACGCGCAGGTCCGGATGCTGCGCCGGCCGCGACATAGCGGCAGCTCGGCGCAGGCGCCGCACGCGAGGCCGTCGGGCAGCGGCGACTCGCACAGCAGCGCGCGCGCAAAGTGCAGCGCCAGCGCGTGCTTGCCGATGCCGCGCCGGCCGGGGATCAGCAGCGCATGCGGCCAGCGCGCGCGCTGCCGCAGCGACTCGCCGCGCGCAGATCGCTGCTGCCACGGCAGCAGCGGCTGCCCGGCGCAGCGCGGCTGCGGCGGCGCGCGGTTCGCTCATCGGCGCTGCGCACGATCACCGGCCGAGCTCGCGCGCGCACCGCCGCCAGCGGGCGCGTGCTGTCGATCACGCGAAAGCGCGCGGGCTCGGCAGCCGCGCGCGCGAGGTAGGCGGCGCGCACGCGCTCGAAAAATCCGGCTTCTCGCGCTCGAACTTGTCGAGCGTCGCGCCCGTCGGCCGAGCCGCTCGCGCGCCACGCTCGACCGGAACGTCGAACAGCAGCGTGAGATCCGGCTGGAAGTCGCCCTGCATCAACTGCTCGAGCTGCGGCAATGCGTTCGCCGGCGACGCCGTGGCCGCCGCCCTGGTAGGCGTAGGTCGCGTCGGTGAAGCGGTCGCAGAGGACCCAGTCCCCTGCGTCGAGGCGCGGCCAGATCACGCGGTCGCAATGCTCGCGCCGCGCAGCGAACATGAGCAGCGTCTCGGTGACGTGCGTCATCGGCTCGTGCAGCAGGAGATCGCGCAGGCGCTCGCCGAGCGGCGTGCCGCCCGGCTCGCGCGTCAGCCAGACGCGCGTGGCCGCGGCCTTCGAGCGATCTCCTCGAGCCACGGCACGTGCGTGCTCTTGCCGGCACCATCGATGCCTTCGAGCGTGATGAAGCGGCCGCGGGCGGTCGGTCGTCAAGGGAGGCGCGGGAGATTCGGCGCGACAGGCGACGCGCCGATGCGAGCGACGCGTCAGCGGCCGCCGCGCTGGTATTTTGCCACGGCGCGATTGTGGTCGGCGAGGTTGGTCGAGAATTCGCTCGATGCCGTCGCCGCGCGCGACGAAATACAGATAGGGCGCTGCCGGCGGATGCATCACCGCGTCGAGCGAAGCCTGGCCCGGCAGCGCGATCGGCGTCGGCGGCAGGCCATCGCGGATGTAGGTATTGAAGGCGTGATCGCTTCCAGATCGCGCTTGCTTCAGATTGCCGTCGAAGCGCTCGCCGATGCCGTAGATCACCGTCGGATCGGTCTGCAGGCGCATGCCCGAGCTTGCAGCCGATTGATGAACACCGCCGCGACCAGCGGCCGGTCGGCCGCGCGGCCGGTTTCCTTTTCGACGATCGACGCCAGGGTCAGCGCCTCGTAGGGCTCGCCAACGGCAAATCGGGCGCGCGCGACGCCCACGCCGCGGCCAGCCGCTCGTGCATCAGTGTGATAGGCGCGCGCGAGCAGCGACGCATCGGTCGATCCGCCGGCAAAATAATACGTGTCGGGAAAGAACCAGCCTTCCGGCGCGCGCCTCGGTCGCGCCGATGCTGCTGCATCAACTCGGCATCGGGCAGATCGAGCACGCGTCTTCGTCGACCTTGGCATCGTTCCGCAGCGCGGCCTTCAAGTCGCGAAAGGTCCAGCCTTCGACGATCGTGAATGCGACGACTGCGTGACGTCGCCTTGCGTCAGCTTGGCCAGCAGCCGCGGCGAGCGTCGTGCCCGTGGCGATCTCGTAGTTGCCGGCCTTGATCGTGCGGTCGGCACGCGACCAAGCGGCCCAGCGCGACCAGCGTCCAGTCCGCGGGCACACACCCGGCGGCGGCGAGATCGCGCGCGACCGAACGCAAGGTCGCGCCCGGCTTCACCGCGAAGCGCATAGCCGGCGGCGGCAGCGGCAGCGGCTGCGCGACCGCCCACCAGTACGCCGCCGCCGCACGACGGCGAGCGCGAGCAGCAGCAATCACGCGACGACGAAGCGCATTGGGCGATGCAGCCGCGAAAGGCGAATCCGCGAGCGATTATAATGGTTGCATGCGATCCACCGTTGCACCGGCCGCTGCGTCCGGCGCAGGTTCCGATCGTTGCGCGGCTTCACGCTGGTCGAGGTTCTCGTCGTCATCGTCATCCTCGGCATACTCGCGGCGCTGGTCGTGCCGCGCGTGCTCGAACGTCCGGACGAAGCGCGCGTCATCGCGGCGAAAAACGACATCGCCGCGATCAGCCAGGCACTCAAGCTCTATCGTCTCGACAACGGCCGCTATCCGACCGGCGAGCAGGGCTCGCCGCACTGGTGAGCAAACCGGCGCAGCCCCGGTGCCGCCGAACTGGAAGCCGAACGGCTATCTGGAGCGCCTGCCGAAGGATCCCTGGGGCAACAGCTACCAGTACATCAATCCCGGTCTGCGCGGCGAGATTCGACGTGTTCAGCTTCGGCGCCGACGGCGCCGCCTGGCGGCACCGGCTTCGACGCCGACATCGGCTCGTGGGACCTTTAGCCGACAGCGCGGCGGACGGCGGCATCGTCCGTCGCGCGGCACGCTGGATTCACGCTGACGGAAATGCTGGTCGTGCTGATCGTCATCGGCCTCGCCGCAGGCTTGGCCTATGCGCATTTCGACGGCGACCCGCGGCTGGCGGTCGAGCGCGAAAGCCGGCGCCTGGGGCGCGCTCGAGCACGCGGCGCTGCTCGCGCAATGGCAGGACGAGACCCTCGGGCGTATCGGCCGGCGGCAGCGTGTACCGGTTCTGGCGCCGGCCGGCCGACGCCACGACGTGGAAGGCGATGTCCGGCGACGATGTTCTGCTGCCGCGCGGCTTGCCCGCGCCGCTCATGGTCGACCGTGCGCCAATACGCGGGCGTGCCGGTGGCCGCGGACGCGATCCTCCCACTCCGTGCCAGCGGCCGCAACGAGCCGTACGTCATCCAGATCGCATCGCCCGAGTGGTTTGTGCTGCTCGCCGCCGACCCGCTTAACCGCGTCGCGCTGACCGGCCCCTCGCCGCACGCTGAAGCGCGCGCGGCTTCACGCTGGTCGAGGTCCTGGTCGCGCTGGCGATCGTCGCGGTGGCGCTTGCCGCGGGATTTCGCAGCGTCGCGCAGAGTGCCGAGAGCGCGACGACGCTCAAGGCGCGCACGCTCGCGCTCTGGGTCGCGCAGAATCGCCTGGCGACGGCGCAACTCGACACGCCGGCGCCGACGATCGGCGAGCGCAGCGGCACCGAGACGCAGGCCGGCGCGGCGTTCGTCTGGCGTGAAACCATCAGCGGCACGCCGAATCCGGCCTTTCGCAAGATCGAAATCGATGTCGGCGACGCGGCGCGGCCGGATTACACGCTGGCGCGACTCGTAGGCTATCTCGGCCAGCCGGGCGGGCGGTGAGCAGGCTTCGCGCCCCGCTGCGATCCGGCTTCACGCTGCTCGAGGTGCTGATCGCGATTGCGATCGTGGCGCTGCTGGCGCTCATGGGTTATCGCGCGCTGGCAGCGCTGTCCGACAGCGAGGTCCGGCTGTCGGCCGAGGCCGCCCGCTGGCGGACGCTCGACCTTTTTTTTGCGCGCCTTGAGGCGGACCTGCGCCAGGCGGTTCCGCGTCCGGCGCGCAGCGGTGCCGGGCGTGAGCCGGCGTGGCTCGCGGTCGCCGACGCAAGCGGCGACGCCACGCTGGCATTTTCGCGCGCCGGTCCGGAATTCGCCGTCGATCCGGGAAGCGCCGGGCAAAGGCTGGGGTATCGCCTGCGCAACGGCACCGTCGAAGTGCTCTACTGGGCAGGCTACGATCGGCCGCGCGACAGCGAGCCGATCGCGTACGCGCTACTCTCCGGCGTCGCGCAATTCCGGTTGTCGTACCTGACCGCGGACGGGCGCTGGGTCGAGAGCTGGCCGCTTGCCGGCGATGCCGATCTGCCGCGCGCGGTCCGGGTCGCGGTGACGCTCGCCTCGGGCGAGGCGATCGAGCGATGGCTGGCGCTGCGCTGACCTTGCGCGTGCCGCGCCGTCGCGCCGGCCAAGGCGTGGCCATCGTCATGGCGATGCTGCTCGCGGCGCTGGCCGCGACGATCGCGGCGACCTTGTTGTGGCAGCAGCAGCGCTGGATCAGCGAGCACGCGCATCGACGCGACCAGGTGCAGGCCCAGGCTCTCGCCATGGCAGGCGTGCAGTGGGCCCGCCAGATCGTCCACGACAACGCGGCAGGCGGCATCGTGCACCTAGGGCAGCCCTGGGCGCTGAAGCTCCCCGCGTTGCCGCTCGAGAACGGCTCGATCGGCGGCTACATCGTCGATGCGCAAAGCCGGATCAACATCAACAACATCGCCGGCGTTCCGGCGGCGCCGGCACCGACGTACGCCGCGCTGCAGCGCCTGTTCGCGGCGCTCGCGCTGCCGCCGTCGCTGCTCAATGCGATCGCCGACTGGGTCGATGCCGACGATCGCGTCGGCGAGCCGGGCGGCGCGGAGGATGCCTGGTACCTGAGCCAAGCACCGCCCGGGCTCGCTGCCGACGCGCCGGTGCGACGCGTGGATGAGCTGCTCGGCGTGCGCGGCGCCGATCCGGCCTTGCTTGCGCGCTTATTACCGTTTCTCTCCGCGCTCGACGCGCCGACCGCGATCAACGTCAACACCGCGCCCCCGGAGGTGCTGGCCGCGGTCGTCAACGGTCTCGACGCCGCCGGCGCTGCCGCGCTGGTGGCAGCGCGCGCCCACGCGCCTTTCAGCAGCATCGCCGATTTTCGCGGACACCTGCCGCGGCCCGATCTCACCGTCGATGAACGGCTGCTCGACGTCAAGAGCGACTGGTTCGAGGTATCGATCGAAGCGCGTCAGGGCGACACGGTGGCGCGGGCGCGGGCGCTGCTCCGGCGCTCGCCCCTGGCGAATACATGGCCGCTCGTGGTCTGGCAGGTCGTCGAATGAGCCCTCGATCGGTTGCCGGATCAGGTTCGCGGGACGCGTACAATCGGCGCGCATTGGTTCCGACCTCCCGCTGACTCGCCGATGACCACGCTGCGCGTGTTGCTCGATGCCGCGCCCGCCGCCGACCGCGATGCCGGTTGGGCGCTGTTCGGCGCGACCGGGCGGCTGGTCCGGTCCGGACGCGGGCGTCCCGTCGACTGGCCCGCGCGAGATCGCAGCGAGGCGGTCGTCGCCGCTGCCTGCGGCAGGCTGGTCGCGCTGGCGCTGCCACCCCTGCCGGTCCCGCGGGTGGCCGCTGCGGCGGGTTTCGCGCTCGAGGATCAGCTCGCCGGCGCCCCCGAAGACAGCCACGCCGTGTTCGGCGCGCAGGCCGGCGACGGCACCGTGCGCGGCGCGATCGTCGCCGCATCCTGGATGCGTGCCTTCGCCAACGGGTCCCGGCGTGCGGACATCCACTGGGACCGGATGATCCTGGAAAGCGACCTGGCGCGCCCGCCGGCGTCCGGCTGGTGCTGGTGCGCGCCGTCGACCACGCACGCCGGCTTTGTGCGCACCGATCGCGGCGCCAGCATCGGCATCGGTGCAGCGCGCGAGGCGGGCCTGCCGGCGGAGCTCGCGCTGGCGCTGGCCGCGGCCGCCGCGCACGCGCCGCGCGCCGTCCGGGTCGACATCGGCGGCATCGGGCCGGAACGGCTTGCGCAGGCTCGCGCGCAGACCGGCGTCGCGTTCAACGCCGGCGTGCCGTGGCGGTGGTTCGATGCGGACTCTGCCGCATTCGCGTCCGCGATCGATCTGCAGGCCGCGCGCGACGATGCCGGAACCGGGTCGGCGCGATCCGGGGCGCTGCGCCTGTTCCGCCCGGCGCTGGCGATCGCGGCGCTCGCTTTGGCCATTCACGTTACCGCGACGCTCGGACAATGGCTCTGGCTGCAATGGGAGGCGCATGCCGTACAACGCGAGCTGGCCGCCATCGCGCACGCTGCGGTGCCCGACGCCGCAGCGGGCGTCCCACCACTGCAGGCGATCGCCCGGCGCGACGCCGAGCTGCGCCATCGCGCCGGATTGGCCGCGCGCGACGACGTGCTGCCCTTACTCGCGCGCGCGGCGCCCGCATTGGCTGCGCTTCCGGCAGGGACGATGCGCTCGCTGCGCTACGCCGACGGCCACATCGTGTTCGAGCTGCAGAAATTCGATCCCGCGCGCATCGAACGAGTCCAGCGCGATCTGCAAGGACTGGGGCTGACGGCGATCGCCGCTCCGACTTCGACCGGCGCGCGCCTGCGCCTCGGCCTCGATTGATGGCCACCGCGGCGCAGCTCGACACCCGCGACCGCCTGACACAGTGGTGGCGGCTGCGCACGCGCAACGAGCGCTCCAGCGCTGTCGCCGGCACGGCGCTCGCTGCGGTCGCGCTCGCGTGGCTGCTGCTCTGGGCACCGCTGCAGCGCGACATCGCACGCCTCGAGCGGGATCTCTCCGCCCAGCGCGCGGCGCTGGGCGACACGAGGCGACAGGCCGACGCGATGGCCGGGCTCGAACGCAGGGCGCTTCCGCCTGAGCGCGACCCGCGGGCAGGCCTGGACGCGACGCTCGCCCAGCTCGGCATCCAGGCAAGCGCGATCGACCGCGTCGACGCCGACCGCCTGCGAGTCACCGTCGACGCGGTTTCGTTCGACGCCTTGACGGTGCTGCTCGAGGCGCTGCAGCGCGACGCCGCACTGCACGTGGCCGATCTCACCGTTGCCGCGCGCGTCGAACCCGGGATGGTTCGCGCCGAGCTCACGCTGGTGCGGTAATCGTGCGCGGCTGGCTCGCCATTGGCATCGGTGCGGTGTTGCTGGCCGCCGCGCTGGCCATCGAAGCGCCGGCCACGCTCCTCGACCGCCGCGTCGAGGCGCTGACTGATGGAAGAGTCCGCATCGCCGCGGCGACCGGCAGCGTCTGGCATGGCTCAGCCGAGCTCACGCTGTTGCCCGACGGAGCGCGCATTCCGATTTCGTGGCGCATCGATCCGATGCCGCTGCTGCGAGGCGAGCTCGGCGGATCGCTCTCCGTTGCCGGCTCCAGCCGACCGGCGCAATTCACCGTCGGTGGACAAGGGGACTTTGCCGTGCAGGACCTCGCGTTGACGCTGCCTGCCGCCGTCGCGCTGCGCACGGCCGGCATTCCCCCCCTGCTGGTCGCGGCCGGCGGCACGCTTGCGCTCGACGTCGCCAGCTTCGCCCGCCGCGGCGATCGACTCGACGGCCGAGTCAAGCTTCTTTGGCAGGACGCCACATGGGCCGGTCCGCGCGCCGGCACGCGCGTCGCTCTCGGCGACGTGCGTCTCGATGCCGCGGGTGCCGGCCCGCAGATGCCGGCGACGCTTGCCAACCGCGGTGGCGACGTCGACATCGCCGGCAACCTCGTGTTGACGACACGCGGCATGCCGCAAGTCGATCTGCATGCGAAGCCCCGCGCGGGCATCGGCGCCGATCGCAGTGACGCCATCGGCGCCCTGCTGTCGACCGTGGGCAGGAGCGACGGCGCAGGCGGTTACCGCATCGTGTGGCCGTGGCTCGGACGATGAGCGCTCGCCACGCCCGGCGTGCGCCACGCGCCGGGCCACGATCGCCGCCGAAAGGCGCCGGGGCGGTAGCGGCCGGGCCTGCCCCGCGGCGCGTTCCCGCGCTCGACGGCCTGCGCGGCGCCGCGATCTGCCTGATGATCGTCTATCACCTTGCGTTCGACCTGAACTGGTTTGGCTTCGTGCAGGCCGATTTCAACCACGATCCGTTCTGGCTGGGCTTTCGCGGCCTCATCGTCACGTCGTTCCTGCTGCTGGTGGGCTTGAGCCTGCTTCTCGCGCGGCGCGCCGGAATCACGCGGCGGCATTTCTGGCGGCGCATCGCCCTGATCGCGTTGTGCGCGATCCTGGTCAGCATCGCCAGCTACGTGACGTTTCCGCAGACGTTCATCACCTTCGGCATTCTCCATTTCATCGTGGTGGCCTCGGTGCTGACGTGGCCGGCGACGCGCTTCCCTCGCGTGGCGCTCGTGACGGGAGCGGCCATCGTCGTCCTCGGCAACGTGGTCGGGCTGGCGCTGTTCGACAGGCCCTGGCTCAACTGGATCGGCCTGATGACGCACAAGCCGGCGACCGAGGACTACGTGCCGCTGCTGCCCTGGCTCGGCGTCGTGCTGATAGGCATTGCACTTGGCGCGTGGCTCTCGGATCGGCAGTACCGGCCATTGCGGCCACTGTCGCAGGCAGTGCCGGGCTGGCTCACATGGCTCGGACGCCACAGCCTGCTGGTCTACCTGGTTCACCAGCCGATGCTGATCGGTCTGCTGCGCGTCCTGCACGACTGACCTGTGCGGCGCGCTTGGCGGCGGAAAGGCGGCTCGGCTATACTCCCGGTTTTGCAGGCCAGGCGCGTAGCTCAGCTGGTTAGAGCACCACCTTGACATGGTGGGGGTCGTTGGTTCGAGTCCAATCGCGCCTACCAGTTCCCGGCACGGTCGACGCAGCACGAGAAAGGCATGGTTATGACACCGCGAACGCGTATGGAGCCCGGTTAGACCGACCGCGAGTTCGCACGTCGTGGTCAGACGAAAAAGTGCGGCTCGTCCGCACTTTTTGTTTCTTGGAGTCCTCCATGCCCGATATCACGTCTGCCCGACGGCGTCCGTCAAGCATTTCGACGCGCCGGTCACGGTCGCCGAGGTCGCGCCGTCGATCGGCCCCGGCCTCGCCAAGGCCGCGCTGGCCGGCAAGGTCGACGGCAAGCTGGTCGACACGTCGCATCGCGATCGACCGCGACGCGGCGGTCGCCATCGTCACCGACAAGGATGCCGACGGCCTCGAGGTCATCCGCCACTCGACGGCGCACCTGCTCGCCTACGCGGTGAAGGAGCTGTTCCCCGACGCGCAGGTGACGATCGGCCCGGTGATCGAGGACGGCTTCTACTACGATTTCTCGTACAAGCGGCCGTTCACGCCCGAGGATCTGGCGGCGATCGAGAAGAAGATGGCCGAGCTCGCGAAAAAGGACGAGCCGGTCGCGCGCAAGCTGATGCCGCGCGACGACGCGGTCGCGTACTTCAAGTCGATCGGCGAGCACTACAAGGCCGAGATCATCGCGTCGATTCCCGCCGAACGAGGACATCTCGCTCTACCGCGAAGGCGAGTTCATCGACCTGTGCCGCGGCCCGCACGTGCCGTCGACCGGCAAGCTCAAGGTCTTCAAGCTGATGAAGGTCGCCGGCGCGTACTGGCGCGGCGACTCGAAGAACGAGATGCTGCAGCGGATCTACGGCACGGCGTGGGCGAAGAAGGAGGACCAGGACGCCTACCTGCATCGCTCGAGGAAGCGGAGAAGCGCGACCATCCGCAAGCTCGGCCGGCAGCTCGACCTCTTCCACCTGCAGGACGAGGCGCCGGGCATGGTGTTCTGGCATCCGAAGGGCTGGACGATCTGGCAGCAGGTCGAGCAGTACATGCGCCGCGTCTACCAGGACAACGGCTACCAGGAGGTGCGCGCCCGCAGATCCTCGACCGCTCGCTGTGGGAGAAGATCCGGCCACTGGGAGAACTACAAGGAGCAACATGTTCACGACCGAGTCGGAGAAGCGCGACTTCGCGATCAAGCCGATGAACTGCCCGGGCCACGTGCAGATCTTCAACTCGGGCCTGCGCAGCTACCGCGACCTGCCGCTGCGCTACGGCGAGTTCGGCTCGTGCCATCGCAACGAGCCCTCCGGCGCGCTGCACGGCATCATGCGCGTGCGCGGCTTCACGCAGGACGACGGCCACATCTTCTGCACGCGAGGAGCAGATCCAGCCCGAAGTGACCGCGTTCAACCGGCTGGCGCTGGCGGTCTACCGGGATTTCGGCTTCACGACGTCGCGATCAAGCTCGCGCTGCGGCCCGACAAGCGCCTCGGCACCGACGAGACTGGGACCGCGCCGAGAAGGCGCTGCGCGACGGCGCTTGCGCGCCTGCGGCGTCGAATGGACCGAGCTGCCGGGCGAGGGCGCCTTCTACGGGCCGAAGATCGAGTACCACCTCAAGGACTCGATCGGCCGGTCGTGGCAGTGCGGCACGATGCAGGTCGATTTCTCGATGCCGGGGCGCCTCGGCGCCGAGTACGTCGCCGAGGACAACACGCGCAAGGTGCCGGTGATGCTGCACCGGGCGATCGTCGGCTCGCTGGAGCGTTTCATCGGGATCCTGATCGAGCACTATGCCGGCGCGCTGCCGCTGTGGCTCGCGCCGGTCCAGGCGGTCGTGCTGACGATCACCGACCGCCAGGCGGCCTACGCCCGGGCGTCGTCGAGGCCCGGCTAAAGGCGGCCGGCTTCCGGGTGCGGCCGATTTGCGTAATGAGAAAATAACCTATAAAATTCGGGAACATAGCCTGCAAAAGTTGCCGTACCAGACTGATCGTCGGCGACAAGGAAATGCAGGCTGAACAGGTGGCCGTGCGAACCCGCGCGGCGAGGATCTGGGGGCGATGCCCCTGGATGCCTTGATGCGACGCCTCGCGAGCGAGGTGGCGGCGCGTCGCTGAAGCATCGGCGAATAAGCAGCGCGCGGGCGGGCACGGCCTATCTTTTTCTTATCTGGAGGAGCACGCAATAGCCCAGGACAAAGCACAGCGGATCAACGGCGAGATCAACTGCTCCCGAGATCCGTTTGGTTGGTGAGGAAGGCGAGCAGCTCGGCATCGTTCCGATCGCGGAAGCCATGGCGCAAGGCGGAAGCGGCGGAGCTCGATCTGGTCGAGATCGCGCCCACGGCCGAAGCCGCCGGTTTGCCGCATCATGGATTACGGCAAGTTCAAGTACCGCGAGGCGAAGAAGCAGCACGAGGCGAAGCTCAAGCTGAAGCAGATCCAGGTCAAGGAAGTGAAGTTCCGGCCCGGCACCGACGAAGGCGATTACAAGATCAAGCTGCGCAACCTGATCCGGTTCCTGGGCGAAGGCGACAAGGCGAAGATCACGCTTGCGGTTCCGCGGCCGCGAGATGGCGCACCAGGAGTTCGGCATGCGCCTGCTGGAGCGGATTCGCGACGATCTCGAGCCGCACAGCGTGGTCGAGCAGTGGCCGCAGACTCGAAGGCCGGCAGATGGTGATGCTGCTGGCCCCGAAGAAGGTGTGCCGAAGGCACCGAAGGCATCACCCGACGAAGCCCGAAGCCGGTAAGGCCGAGCCAAAAAGTCTCTCCGCCGGAGAGCACCGCGGTGGGCAGCAAATAAGGGAGCAGTCATGCCCAAGATGAAGACGAAGAGCGGCGCGAAGAAGCGCTTCCGCGTGCGCGGAAGCGGCAGCGTCAAGCGCGCGCAGGCGTTCAAGCGCCACATCCTCACCAAGAGGACCACCAAGAACAAGCGGCAGCTGCGCGGCACGACCGCGCGTCCACAGCACCAACGCGGATTCGGTCGCGGCCATGCTGCCCTACGCGTAAGGAGCGCCACCATGCCAAGAGTCAAACGTGGCGTGACCGCCCGCGCGCGGCACAAGAAGGTCCTGACGCAGGCCAAGGGTTATCGCGGCCGCCGCAACACCGTCTATCGCATCGCCAAGGAAGCGGTGATGAAGGCGGGGCAGTACGCGTACCGCGACCGCCGCACGAAGAAGCGCGAGTTCCGCGCGCTGTGGATCGCGCGCATCAACGCCGCGGTGCGCGAGCTGGGCATGAGCTACAGCGTGTTCATGAACGGCTTGAAGAAGGCGTCGATCGACATCGACCGCAAGGTGCTGGCCGACCTCGCCGTGCACGACAAGGCGGCGTTTACGCAAGATCGCGGAGCAGGCCAAAGCCTCTCTGGCCTGATCGAATCGCGCAAACCACGAGGGAGGCGCGACACCGCCTCCCTTTTTTTTCGACTCGCGACTGCCGCATGACGAATCCGATGAACGACCTCGACCGCATCGTCGCCGCCGCGCGTAGCCGAGTTCGCGGCATGCGCCGACCCGGCCGCGCTGGAGAACGCAAGGCGAAGTACCTCGGCAAGACCGGCGCGCTTACCGAGCATGTGAAGGCGCTCGGCAAAGTTGGGCGCTGCCGAGCGCCCCGCGGCCGGCGCGCACATCAACGACACCAAGGCGCGCATCGAGGAGGCGCTTGCCGAGCGGCGCGAAGCGCTCGCCGATGCGAAGCTCGCGCAGCAGCTCGCCGCCGAGGCGCTCGACGTCTCGCTGCCCGGGACGCGGCATCGGCGTCGGGACGCTGCATCCGATCACGCGCACGCTGGAGCGCATCGAGACGCTGTTCCGCTCGCTCGGCTTCGCGGTCGCCGACGGGCCCGAGATCGAGGACGACTTCCACAACTTCACCGCGCTCAACATGCCGGAGGACCATCCGGCGCGCTCGATGCACGACACGTTCTATGTCGAGGGCGGCATCGTGCTGCGCACGCATACCTCGCCGATCCAGGTGCGCTACATGGAAACGCACGCGCCGCCGATCAAGATCATCGCGCCGGGCCGCGTCTATCGCGTCGACAGCGACGCGACGCATTCGCCGATGTTCCACCAGGTCGAGGGCCTGTGGATCGACGAGGACGTGACCTTCGCCGACCTGAAGGGCGTGTTCACCGAATTCCTGCGCAACTTCTTCGAGCGCGACGACCTCAAGGTGCGCTTCCGGCCGTCGTTCTTCCCGTTCACCGAGCCTTCCGCCGAGATCGACATGAGCTTCGGCGACGGCTGGCTCGAGATCTCCGGCGCCGGCCAGGTGCATCCGAACGTGCTGCGCGCGGTCGGCATCGATCCCGAGCGGTACCAGGGCTTCGCGTTCGGCATGGGCCCGGACCGCCTGGCGATGCTGCGCTACGGCGTCAACGATCTGCGCCTGTTCTTCGAAAACGATCTGCGCTTCCTGCGCCAGTTCGCGTAGCACGGATCGCCGGAACGATCGTCCGATCACGCCGTGAAATTCTCCGAACACTGGCTGCGCACGCTGGCCGACCCGCCGCTCGGCGCGGACGCGCTCTGCGACGCACTGACGATGGCCGGGCTCGAAGTCGAGAGGCCGCTGCCGGCCGCGCCGCCGTTCTCCGGCGTCGTCGTCGGCAAGATCGCTGCCGTCGAGCCGCATCCGGACGCCGATCGACTGCGCGTGTGCACGCGTCGATGTCGGCCAGGGCGCGCGCCGTATCGATCGTCTGCGGCGCGCCCAACGCGCGCCGGGCATGAAGGCGCCGTTCGCGCGCGTCGGCGCCGGCTGCCCGGCGGCCTCGCGATACGCAAGGCGGCGATGCGCGGCGTCGAGTCGCACGGCATGCTGTGCTCGGCGAGGGAGCTCGGGATTGTCCGACGACGCGTCGGGGCTGCTCGCTGCTCGACCGGACGCGCCGATCGGCGCCGACGTGCGCGCATGCGCTCGACCTCGACGACACGCTGATCACGCTCAAGCTCACGCCCAACCGCGCCGACTGCCTGTCGATGCTCGGCATCGCGCGCGAAGTCGCCGCCATCACCGGGGTCGCCGCTCGCGGCGCCGCCGCGCTCGCCGCGCGCCTGGCGACGGCGCGCCGCGCGCGACGTGCGCGTCGAGGACGCGGTGGCGTGCCCGCGCTTCTGCGGCCGCGTGCATCGAAGGGATCGACGCCAGCGCGCCGACGCCGGCGTGGATGAAGCAGCGCCTCGAGCGCAGCGGCATCCGCTCGATCTCCGCCGTGGTCGACGTCACCAATTACGTGATGCTCGAGCTCGGCCAGCCGCTGCACGCCTACGACGATCGCTTGCTCGACGGCGCGATCGTCGTGCGTTTCGCGCGACGCCGGCGAGACAGCTGACGCTGCTGAACGGGCAGGTGCTCGACCTCGAGCCCGACCTGCTGCTCGTCGCCGACGAGAAGAAACCCGCTGGGCCTCGCCGGCATCATGGGCGGCGAGCACTCCGGCATCGGCGACGCACCACGACACGTGTTCCTCGAAGGCGCGTTCTGGAATCCGGCGGTGATCCAGGGCAAGGTCGCGACGGCTGGGCTTCGCCAGCGACGCCGGCTACCGCTTCGAGCGCGGCGTCGATTTCGGCGGCATGCGCGCCGCGCGGTCGAGCGCGCGACGCAGCTCATCATCGAGATCTGCGGCGGGCACGCCGGCCCGCTGACGACGTGCAGCGGTGCGCTGCCGCGCGCGCGATCCGGTGCGCGTGCGGCCGCGCGCGCGTCGCGCGCATCCTCGGCGTCGCGATTCGCCGCGAGACCATCGCCGCGATCTTCGCCCGCCTCGGTTTCCCGCACCACGCGCGAGGGCGACGACTTTCGTCGTCACGCCGCCGTCGTATCGCTTCGACCTCGCGATCGAGGAAGATTTCGTCGAGGAGGTCGCGCGCCTCCACGGCTACGACACGATTCCCGCGGCGCCTGCTGCGCACGGGCAGGCGATGCTGCCGGCGCCCGAGACGCGTTCGTCCCGCGATGGCGCTGCGAGCGCCGGCTGGTCGCGCGCGACTGGCAGGAGGTCATCACGTTCAGTTTCGTCAGCTCCGCGTCGGAGGCGGCTGCTGTTCCGCGACCGGATGCGCCAGCTCCGATCAGCGGTGCAGAACCCGATCGCCAGCCACCTCGACGTGATGCGCACGACGCTCGCTGGGCGGCCTGCTCGACGTGCTGCGCACCAATCTCGCCCGCAGGCAGGAACGAGTCCGCGTGTTCGAAGCCGGGCCGCTGCTTCGTTGCGCGACGGCGCAGCGCTACGACCAGCCGCTGCGCATCGGCGGCCTGGCCTACGGACCGGCGCTGCCCGGAGCAATGGGGACGGCGGCCAGCACGACGTCGATTTCTTCGACGTCAAGGGCGACCTCGAGGCGCTGGCTCGCGCCGCTGCACGGTGTCGACCGAAGCGCGCCACGCATCCGGCGCTGCATCCGGGCCGCGCGGCGCGCGTCCTCGTCGGCGGTGCAGCGTCAGGCTGGCTGGGCGAGCTGCATCCCCGGCTGGTCCAAGCGACTTCGAGTTGCCCAAGGCGCCGGTCGTATTCGAGCTCGACTCAGCCGACGCTGCTCCAGCGCATCGGGCTGCCGGCCGCGCAACCCGTGTCCCGCTTGCCGGTCGGTCCGCCGCGACATGGCAGTGGTCGTCGACGAAGGCGTCCCGGCGCAGGCACTGCTCGACGCGCTCGACGCCGCGCAGTCCTGCGCACGTCGTGACCGTCGGGCTGTTCGACGTCTATCGCGGGCCCGGGTGTCGACCCGGGCAAAAAAAGCCTTGCGATTCTGGTGCTTATGCAGGATACTGAACGTACTTTGACGGACGCCGAAATCGACGCAACCGTGGCCGATCTGCTGCGGGTACTAAAAGATCGATTCGGCGCGACGCTCCGCCAGTAGGGACTCCGATGACGCTCACCAAAGCCGAACTCGCCGATCTGCTATTCGAGCAGCTCGGCCTCAACAAGCGCGAGGCCAAGGACATGGTCGAGCATTTCTTCGAGGAAATCCGGATCGCGCTGGAAGCGCGGCGACAGCGTCAAGCTGTCCGGCTTCGGCAATTTCCAGCTGCGCGAAAAGCCGCAGCGTCCCGGGCCGCAATCCGAAGACCGGCGAAGAGATTCCGATCACGGCGCGCCGCGTCGTCACGTTCCACGCCAGCCAAAAACTGAAGGCCATGGTCGAAGCCGCGAACCATGGCCGGAACGGAGGCCGAGCTAAGGCCGAGCTTCCGCCGATCCCCGCCAAGCGCTATTTCACCATCGGCGAGGTCAGCGACCTTTGTGCGGTCAAGCCGCACGTGCTGCGCTATTGGGAGCAGGAGTTCACGCAGCTCAAGCCGGTCAAGCGCCGCGGCAACCGGCGCTATTACCAGCACCACGAAGTGCTGCTGATCCGGCGCATCCGCGATCTGCTCTACGAGCAGGGATTCACGATCAACGGCGCGCGCCATCGCCTCGAATCGGAGGCGCCGGGCCGCCGCACGCCCGCTCCGCGGCCATCACGACGCGGCACGCGCGCCGCCAACGCGCGCGCATCCGGATGACGGACGCTGTCGATCTGCGCCGAAATACGGCAGGTAACTCGAGGAAATCCGCCAGCTTCTGGGCCCGACAGGATGAAGGCGCTATAATTCATGCTTATCGCGTCGGGGCGTAGCGCAGCCTGGTAGCGCACCTGCATGGGGTGCAGGGGGTCGAAGGTTCGAATCCTTCGCCCCGACCATCAATCCATTGGCTGGACCAGCGCGTCGGCCCTCCTCGCGCCGCTCGGCTCTGGTCCGCCCAAGCTCGGTGGCCGGTTGCCACGAACGCCGCCATTCAGCGCACGCTGGCCCGACGCTTGGAGCGCGACCCATGCGCAAACCCGGCATAACAATTGCTTAGCCACTGGGTCCACTCCTCCTGTAAGCTGATGATCATGAGCTCCGCGCAACAACGTACCGCGAACAAGAGCCCGGTCGTCTCCGAGCTGGCGCTGGCGCGCGCGCAGCGCAACACCGTGCTCATCATCGACGACCTGTTCAGCAGCCGTCTGTTGCTCGCGGAAATCGTCCGTCAGATCGACGGCAAGCTCAACCTCGAGTTGTTCGACACGCCTGAGCCGCGCGCTCGAGTTCGCGCGCAACAACCGCGTCGACATGGTGCTGACCGACTACAAGCTGCCTGAATTCGACGGCATCAGCTGGTCAAGCCAGATCCGCGCGCTGCCGCATTGTGTCGATGTCCCGATCGTCGTCATCACCGTGGTCGACGACCGGCGCGTGCGGTACGAAGCGCTCGAGGCCGGCGCGACCGATTTCCTGATCAAGCCGCTGGACGAGCACGAGACTCGCGCCCGCTGCGCCAATCTCCTCGAGCTGCGCCGGCACAAGATCGTGCTGTCGGATCAGGCGCGCGTTCTGCAATACCAGGTCGACAAGTCGGTCGCCGAGATTCACGAGCGCGAGCTGGAAACGCTCGCCGAAGCTGGCCAAGGCCGGCGAATTCCGCGACAAGACGACCGGCAATCATCTATGCCCGCATGGCGAGGTATTCGGGGCTGGTCGGCGCAGCATCTCGGCCTCGGCGCCGAGACGGTGCACGTGCTGGAAGTCGCCGCGCCGATGCACGACATCGGCAAGATCGGCATCCCCGACTCGATCCTGCTCAAGGAAGGGCCCGCTTACCGCCGCCGAGATGAGACGATGCGAGACCCATCCGCGCATCGGCTACGACATCCTGAAGGGCAGCCCCTCGAAGTATCTCAGCATGGGCGCGATCATCGCGCTCGGACATCACGAGAAATACGACGGCACCGGATATCCGAACGGCCTGCACGGCGAAGACATTCCGATCGTTGCCCGCATCGTCGCGGTCGCCGACGTGTTCGATGCCCTGGTCAGCGAGCGACCCTACAAGCACGCCTGGACCGTCGACGACAGTTTCGCCTACCTGCAAACGCAGAAGGGGAAGCACTTCGATCCTCGGTGCATCGAGGCATTCATGAGCGCCGCGGAGCGAGTCCGGCAGATCCAGGAGGAATACAGCGATGCCTAGGGTCGGAACCGCCGGGTCGGCGCGCGCCATGCCTCGTCAACGCCGATCCAGCCGATAGATGCGCGACTCGCCGTAACCCTTGGCGAGCGCCAACCGTCCTATGTATTCGAGCGTGTAGTCATCGCGCCCCGAGGCGGCCAGCGTAGCGGCGAAGGCCTCGCTGGCATACACGATGCCCGGCGGCGTCACCGGTTCGATGCGCGCGGCTTTGGTGACGCTCGACGCCGAAATAATTGTCGCGCCCCATGACCGGATCGAAGCCACAGAATACCGGGCCGGCGTGGAGGGCGATGCGGATCGGGCTGCCATCGGATAAGCCCATCGCCGTCCAGTCGACTAGGAGCATGCTCTCCAGGAAGGAAAGCGCGAACCCGGCGCCGTCGCGCGGCGCATCGAACACCACGTACAACGCGTCACCCCACGTGCTGGCCATCAGCGGCTTGACCGGCGAAGCCTCGATCTGATCCGCCGCGATCTTCCAGAAGCTCTGCTGGAAAAGCGGCGCCACGGCGTCGTGCACCCGGCTGAACCCGGTAAAGTCGGCGAACAGCAAGGTCTTGAGCGAGCGCTGCGGCCGCGCGGGCACGATCGGCGCGGCAAGCCCCGCGCGTGATTGTGGCAAGCTGGGCGCAGCCGCGACCATCGTCGGACGGTGCGCGTCGCTTGCGTCGTCCGCCGCGCCGGGCGCCGATTTCGTTCGCAGCTCCCGCAGATCGAGCACTTTTGGCGGACCGACGCGGCTCTTCCACCGCTCGAACGACGCCTGGGTGCCGCCAACCCCGCCAGCCGACGCCGGGTCGATCACGCAATACAGCGACGGCGTCGTCTGCAGTTGCCCGCACGAAGCATCGCGAACCCTTCGAGCAGCATCGCAGCGTGCTCGAACAGCACGTCATCGCCGAGATAACCTTCATCGGTGGCCATGATCACGCGCGTGGCGCGCGAGAGCGCGGCGTCGAAACGTCTGTCCACCCTCGCCGCCGACGGCAACACTGGTGCGACGAAATCCTCGCGGTCGAACGGAAGCACCACGTTGACTTCCGCGCCGGCCTCGAGCGCAACCTCGATGAACATCAGGTCGGCACCGCACGCTGCCGACGCATAGATGATCGGCGCATGAAGACCCGCGAGTATGGTCGCGGATCGCGGCATGAACCGACGGGACCAGCGCCGCCGGGAACCGCGGCGCGCTCGGCCGGGCGCATCGATCAGGTGTCCGGCGAAGGCCACGACATCCGGGGCTGGCAGTTGCCGCAATGCGTCGGCCGCTTGCGGAATCGGCTCGCGCGAGCAGGCGGAGCTGTCGGCGCATGGTCGCAACGCTGCCTGCGTCCCCCGGGATCTGCGCGTAGGCGGAAGCATAACTTTGTGTCGCCCGATCGAACTCGCCGAGCACCAGGAGCGCCTCGCCCAGCGTCGCATGATCCCAGCAGGTGGCGGCGCTGCCGCTTGGCGAGCATTGCGACGATCTCCTGCGCCAGCGCTTCGCGCCGCAGAGCGGTCTCCGGCAGAAGCGACAGCGTGGCTGCGTTGATGCCGGGATAAGGGTCGCCCCCCAGCGCGTATGCCGCGAGGTAATCCTGGCGGGCGCGCTCGGCAAGCGCTCGTGCACCCGCCGCGTCGGGCGCGCGATGGATTTCGTCTTTCGCCAGCCGGCCGCGCAGGCTCAGAATATCGGCAAGGCGGTCGGCCGCTTCGCCGCCGAGCGCATGGGCCTCGATCGAGCAGCGCACGCGCCCGAGCGCTTGCTCCGGCGCGCGCATGAGCGAGAGCGCCCAGGTAGAGCAGGTCCGGGTCTTCCGGGAAAGTCGCCTGTCCTCGCGAAAGACGTCGCACGCATCCCACGGCGCCCCCTGCTCGAGGTGTCTGCGTATGCGCGCGCAAACCCCGACGGGGGCATCGTTGGATGGCGTCGCGATTGGACCGGGACGATCGGTCTCCATGCGGGCGTTTCGCGCACCGTGGCGAACCGCTAGCGCCGCGCCTTCTGTTCCTCTGCGATCTGACCGCGCAGGTACGCGATGCTGAGCTGGCGGCGCATCAACGGCGGCAGGCCGTCGATGACGCTGGCGGCTTGGGTCAATTGCGCCGTTTTTTGTCCCGGAGCGGCGAGTGCGGACACATAGAGCGCGTGAGCGAATTGGACACGTTGCGTGAGGTCGTCGTTGTCTTTCCTCGTGCGTAAAGTCCTCGATGCATTTTCAGCACCGGCTCGATGATCTGTTGCGCTTCGGCATATCTCTGCAGCCTCGCGGCAATCGTCGCGGCGAGCATCAGCTGGTCGTCTGCGTCGCGCTCCTCGAACGGTGTCCGCGTCGGGATGGCGCGGCGGATCTCCAGCGCTTTTTTGATCTCCGCGTCCGCTGCCGCGTAGTCGTTCATCCGATACGAAGCTTCGGCCGCAGTTCGATAGGCGACCTCGAGCGACCGGTTCTTGCCCAGCTCTTGCTGGGGATTGGCAATCTTGATCTGCTCGAGGCGGCGCGCCGACGCGCGAGCATCCTTGCGCAGCGTTTCGTAGTCGCGGGTCGCCAGCGGTAGCGCATACCCGCCGTAGCCCAAGCCTGTGGTCGGGAATCCGTAGTAGCCCAGGAACTCCGGCAAATAGCCTCGACCGAATGAATCCGGCGGAAGACCGCGAATAGCCATGTCGATGAACCGGCGGTTGGCCGCGAGCGTAGCCACCGCCTGCGCGTCGCCCGAGTCGGCTTCGAGCATCGTGAGATACCCCGCCGCAAGGGCCAACGTGTTGCCGATCATCGCAGATTCGTTCACCTGTCGCTCCGCAGCCAGTCCCGCACGCCATTGTTCCTGCGCTCCGCGAACATCGCCCGAGGCCAACGAGAAGAATCCGGCCCCCAGCCGGGCATTGACCAGGTTGTTCCAGCCAATCTGGTTGCTCGGGTCGAGCGCGACGATCGCTTGCCAGTCGCGCACTTCCTGCTCATTCAATGCCAGGGCCTTGCGAACGTGCAGATCGAACCCTTCGGTGCGCGGACAGGGCTTCGCCCATCAAAGCGCGGGCGCGGAGCGCCGACATATTTCCCGGACGTTTTTCGCAGCACCTGACCCGTCACCTTCATGGCGTCGGCGCCCACTTCCCTGACCTTGTCGAAACGACCCAAAGTCTGCAGCGCACTCATCTGCCAGGCGGAGGCCTCGGCGTACGCGACCGCCGAAGGCATGTCGTCGAGCTTGAGGTTATCGATGCTGCGATAGGCTTTCCTCGCTTCCTCCAGCGTCGCGACCGCCGACTCTTCCTCGTCGGTATTGGCTTGGGTGAAGCCGAGGTAGGTCATCGCGAGACCATAGGCTCGCCGCAGTGGGATCGAAGGGTTCGGCGCCGCCATCAGCGGTTTCAGCACGTCGACGGCTTGTACTGCGAAAGCGCGCTCGTCGGGCCGCCTGTTCTGGCTGCTCGCGACCCGTGCCTCCGACAGCAAGCCCATGCCCAGCCCGATCGGCTGTCGCCTCCGACTGGTCGCCCTCCTTGCGCAGCTTGCTCAAGACGGCGACAGCCTCCGACAGCGCCTTGCCGCTTTCGTCGAGCTTCGACTGGGTGCGAAGCGCGGCCCCGTAGCGCACCAGCGCCAGCGCGCGGTTACGGTCGGTCTCGGCAGTGCGCAGCTCCGGCGGGAGCGCCGCGTAATAATCGATGGCGCGCTTCGACAATGCGGCGACGATGTCGAGCCGGCCGACCGGCTCGAGCTCGAGGTAGAAATCGTCGAGCAGATAGACGATGAGCTTTTCCGCTTCGCCGCGCGCGGCTTCGCCATCTGGCGCGTCTGCTGCGCTTTCAACTCGGCGTCCTGGGCGCGCTTCATGCTGAGGTAGCCGAAACCAGCGCTGCCGGCAGCGCCGATCGCCAGCACGGCCGCAAATCGCAGCGATTTGTCGCGCACGCACCAGCGCTTTGCGGGTGGCGAGCTCCCGCGCGCGCTGGGCGGCGAGCTGCCGCTCGGCCTCGTCCCGCGCCTCGCGCTCGTGGCGCAAGTCGCGGCTGGCACGCACGACGCTGCAAAGAACGTCATGGGTCAGCTCGACGCGCCGCAGGTCGAGCCGCTCCTCGATGCGCAACAGGCGGCGGTCGACCAGCTTCGCCAGCGTGTCCGGAGGCGCGCCGACCGCCGGCAAATGCCTTTCGCACGCGCTCCTCCGCCATGCTCTCGCGAAAGCCCGACTCGGTGAGCATCTCGTCCTCGATGAATTGGCGCACGCCGGGCGGCTGGTCGGCGAGAGCCCGCTCGTAGAATTCGGTCAGGATCGTGTCGCGCGAGCCGGCAAGCAGGTCCGCGGAGATCTCGGTCCGGCCCTGCGCGAGACGGGCGTTATTGAGCTCGCGGCAGATCAGGCTCAGCAGCGAAGGCTCGACCTCGGCGTTGGGCAGCTCGGAGCCGCCAGCGATGAAGCGCACGATCGACTCGGCCACTTCCTCGGAGACGAGCTTTCCGCCGGGCTTCAGCACCGCCGAAAGCGCCTGCGCGCCCGTCATGCGGGCCAGCCGCATCCGGTTCTGCGTGATCGAGGGCATGATGCCCTTTCACGCCTTCGAGGTGCGCGAGATAGTCTTCGCGCAGCGCGATCAGGATCCGGTAGTCGCTGCGGGTAAAGTCGAAACGCTCGGCGGCCGATTCGTCCTGCTCGATTTTGGCTTCCAGCGCCTTTGGGCGCGCGGTTCTCGACCAGGTCGGCGAGATCCTCCAGGAACTGCGCGGCGCGCTTGCGGCCGAAGTCGTCGCTCTGCGCGAGCGTGAAGATTTCCTCGAACTGGTCGAATATCAGCAGCGGGATCAGCGTTTTTCCGTCGCTCGTCCCGCAGGACGTCATCGCGGTGATGAAGGAATTCCCAGAGCGATTCGCCGCTGACGGCGACGCCGGTCTGCGTCCACTGGCCCAGCGACTGCGTCGCCCGGAAAATCGCCTCCTTGATCTGCTCGGACGGCTCGGGCGCCTCCGGCGAATAGTCGATCCGCACGTAGACCGGGCAGTAGCCTTCCGGCCGCAGCCGCGGCACGATGCCCGCGCGCAGGATCGAAGTCTTGCCCAGTCCCGACTGGCCGAACAGGATTGTCAGGAGCTTCCGCTGCACGCGGCGGCCAAGTTCGGCGATTTCCTCCTCGCGGCCGTAAAAGTAGGCCCGTGTCTCCTCGGTGAACGAAGCGAGGCCGAGCCACGGATGTTCCGCGTCGACCGACGACTGCGATCGCCCGTAGTCCGGCGAAGGAGAAGCGTCGTTGCTCATCGAGTGGACGTGCGGCGGTTCAATCGCATGGCAGACGTTTCGGCAGGCGGAACCGCCGCCTTCGATCCACGGTCATTTCCGCGACGAAAGGAGATCCTGCAAGCGGAGGGCGAACTCGGGCGTGATCTCTCCGCCGGGCAGCCGCGTGAAGTGCACGGTCTTGAATTTTTCCGGCACTTCGGCGTCACCGCCATTCGTGTCGTCGATCGTGACCGGCATGATGAAAAGCGCCCCTTCGGCAATGTTGCGCGCACGATCGATCGCGTAGCTCCACTCGCGGCGGAAGTAGCCTTCGAGCCGGCGCTGCGTCGTGGCCGAGACGATGGGAATGAAATACGAACAGCGGGCGATGTTGCGCTGGATCTTGCGGTCGTAGTCGTCGCCACCCTCGAGGCGTTCCAGATCGAACCAGGTCTTGACACCCGCGGCGTCGAGTCCCGCCTTGAGTCTCTGGACGGCCGCGAGATCCTCCCGCGCGTAGCTGATGAAGATCGCGTTGTCCGGCATCTCGCGCTCCGGCGGGAGAAAGCGCTGCGGCGCCGCGCCGAACGCGATGACGTCGCCGGGTTTGTGGCGGGTCATCCAGCGGCGATGCAGCTCATCGACGAACTTTCCCGCCCCGCTGTAGACGCGGGTGCGCACGCTGACCTGCTGAAGAAACGCCATCAGGCGTCCGTCGCTTTCGGAGTGGTTGTCGGCCAGGACCTCGCCGACGTCGCGCGGATCCGACAGGCGATGGCGCTTGGCCATGCGCAGAAACAGGCGGGCGAGCCAATTGGTGAAATTGCTGCCGATGAACAGCAGGTGATTGTGCTCGAGCTCGTGGAAGAGCTTCTCCGGCGTCAGATGCTCGCTTTGCAGCGCGCAGATGAACTCGAGGGTGTCCTCGTCGGAAATGACGTAGGACGGAGACGCAGACAGGCGGCCGAGCAGGTGATAGATGACCGGACGCTGGAGCTTCTCGCGTTCGGACGGCAGGTCGGTGACCCGGTTGGGCGTGTAGGCGATGACCTCGGTCGACTGCGCGCCCCCGAAACGCTCGCTGTTGATCGCCTGCTCGAGCAGCGGGATCGAACGTCGTCGTGACGAACAGATCGAAATCGGTGATTTGCGCGAGCTGGCGAAGTGCCAGCGGCGGCGTGAAGTTCGCGTCGCGCAGAATGCTGCGCACGCGCGTGTAGGCTTCCTCGCGGCGGCCGTGAGACGACAGGAACCAGCAGACGACGTCATTGAGCGTGTAGGGCTGCGGCAGTTGGGAGGCATCGACGTTCAGCCTGGCGGCGAGTTTTTCCGCAATCCAGTCGTAAAGGAGGCGCGGTCCGGTCTCGGTCTCCACCTTCAGCAGCTCCGGCCCGATGATCGGGATGACGCGCCGCTCCTCGATGAAGTTGAGAAGATCCTCCCATGCATCGTCATCGAGCGTGGCCAGTGGGGAATGCATGGGCAGCAGCGTGCTCATCCGGAGCTTGCCAATCGAAACTGGGCGGGCAGAGTGTCCACGATTCCCAAACCAGGGTCAAACGGTCATCGCTCGGAAGGACCGCGCGACAAAGCGATCCGCCGGAGCGCAGTCCGGCGCGCGCCAAGTCAACGTCAGGCGCGGAGCCGCGCCAGGCCCTCGGCGAGATCGGCGATCAGGTCGTCGGGATCCTCGAGTCCGACGTGCAGGCGCAGATACGGCCCGCCCGGCTCCCAGCGCGTCACCGTCCGTGCATTGCCCAGGTTGACCGGCAGGATCAGGCTTTCGAAGCCGCCCCAGCTCACGCCCAGCTTGAACCAGCGGAGTCCGTCGAGCATCGCGGCAACGGCCGCCCTGGCGGCCGGTCGCATGATGACGCCGAAAAGCCCGCAGGCGCCGGTGCAATCGCGCTTCCACAACTCGTGCCCGCGCGCGCCCGGCAACGCGGGATAGACGACCTCGGCGACCTCCGGCTGCCCGCGCAGCCACATGGCGACGCGCAGCGCATTGGCCTGGTGCCGCTCGAGGCGCACCGCCAGGGTGCGCAATCCGCGCAGCACCAGAAAGCAGTCGTCGCTGCTCGCGGTGACGCCCATATCGGTCCATAGCCGGTGCAGCCGCGGGAACGTCGTCTCGTTGCCGACGATCAGCCCGAGCAGGACGTCCGAATGGCCGCCCAGATACTTGGTGCCGGCTTGCACCGACACGTCGATGCCGTGGTCGAAGGCGCGGAAGTACAGCGGCGTCGCCCAGGTGTTGTCCATCAGCACCAGCGCGCCGCGGGCGTGCGCGGCGGCGGCGATCGCCGGCACGTCCTGCACCTCGAACGTGAGCGAGCCCGGGGACTCGACGAAGACGATGCGGGTATTGGCCCGCATTTCGCGCTCGATGCCACCGCCGATAAGCGGGTCGTAGTAGCTCACCTCGACCCCGAATCGCGAGAGCTGGTTGTCGCAAAAGCGCCGCGTCGGGCCGTAGACCGAATCGGTGACCAGGACGTGATCGCCGGCGCTCGTCAAGGCAAGCAAAGGCAGGGTCGTCGCCGCGAGGCCCGACGGCACCGCGAGTGCGCCGAATCCGCCCTCGAGCGCGGCGATCGCCGCCTGCAGGTCGGTGACCGTCGGCAGGCCGTGCAGCCCGTACACCAGCCCCTTGTAGTCGCCCCGCTGCGCGGCTTCGTAGTCGGCGACCGCATCGAACAGGATCGTCGACGCCCGATACACCGGCGTGTTGACGGCGCCGAGATGCTGGCGCGGGTCGCGGCCGAGATGCGCGACCTCGGTCGCGGACGCGGGCTTGCGCCCGGGCTTGGGTTGATCGCTCATGCGGCCGAATCGAGCGTCGATCGCAACACCGCAGCGATCTGCCCCGCCTGCGCCTCGGCGGGCTGCCGGATGTCGACGACGATGGCGTCGGCCGGCTCCTCGAGCGCCGCGAACTGGCTCGCCAGAAGCGAAGCCGGCATGTAATGCCCGTTGCGCGCGGCGAGCCGCGGCGCGATCGTCGCGGCATCGCCTTTCAGATAGACGAAGCGGACGTCGCCGGCGGTGCTGCCGGCCCCGCCGCAGCCTTTCGCGGTAGCGTTTCCTTGAGCGCAGAACAGGCAATGACCGCGCCGCGTCCACGCGATGCGCGATCGCGCATCGCGGCGGCCAGGCGGTCGAGCCACGGCCAGCGATCATCGTCGGTCAACGCGATGCCGTCTGCCATCCTGGCGACGTTCGCTTCGGGATGGAAATCGTCGGCGTCGAGAAATTCGACACCCAGCTCGTGCGCCAGCGCGCGCCCCACCGTGGTCTTGCCGCAGCCGCACACGCCCATCACGATCACCATCATCGCGCGCTTGCCTCGCCGTCAATCGCTGGCCGTCACCCGGCAGTTACCTTGTGGCCGCCGAAACCCTTGCGCAGCATCGCCAGCAACTTGTCACCATAGTCGCCTTTCCCCTGACTCGCCAGCCGCATCATCAGCGCGATCGACAGCACCGGTGCCGGCACGCCCTGCTCGATCGCCTCCAGCGCGGCCCAGCGACCTTCGCCGGAATCGGCGACCACGGGGGCCACATCGTCTAGCTCGGCGTCGTCGCGCAGGAGGTCGGCCGTGAGATCGAGCAGCCACGAGCGCACGACACTGCCGTGCCGCCACATCTCGGCGATCGCCGCGACGTCGAGCTCGAAGTCCGGCTTGCCCTTCAAAAGCGAGAATCCCTCGGCCAGCGCCTGCATCATCCCGTATTCGATGCCGTTGTGAATCATCTTGACGAAGTGGCCCGAACCGCTGGGGCCGCAGTGCAGCCAGCCGCGATCGGGAGCAGGCGCGAGAATTTTCACCATTGGCTCGATTTCCCGCGCCGCCGCGGGCGACCCGCCGAACATCAGCGCGTAGCCGTTGTCGAGGCCCCACACGCCGCCCGACACGCCGCAATCGATGAAGCGGATGCCGTAGCTTGCGAGCTCGACCGCGCGCCGGACCGAATCCTTGTAGAACGCATTGCCGCCGTCGACGATGATGTCTTCGGAGTGAAGCCGCGGCGCGAGCTCGGCGAGCACGGTCTCGGTGACCTTGCCCGCCGGCACCATCAGCCACACGATGCGCGGTGGCGGCAGCGCATGCACCAGCGCTTCGAGGCTGTCGGCGGCGCTGCATTGGGCGATTGCGGCAAAGGCGGCGCGCGCCTCCGGCGCCGGATCGAAACCCGCCACGGTAACGCCGCCCGCGGCGAGCCGGCGCGCCATGTTGGCGCCCATGCGGCCCAGCCCGACCATTCCGATATGCAAAGACATGTT
Source organism: uncultured beta proteobacterium (assembly GCA_963713125.1). Taxonomy (GTDB): domain Bacteria; phylum Pseudomonadota; class Gammaproteobacteria; order Burkholderiales; family Casimicrobiaceae; genus PALSA-1003. The sequence continues at coordinate 132,255 of CAVQKL010000002.1, forward strand.
GCCGTTCCCGGCGCCTAAGCGCGAATCCGCACAATACACAAGCGCGCCGGCCCGCGCTATCGCGGCGTCCGGGTGGCCCTCGCGGTAGCCGCCAGTGCGGCGCCGACGATCAGCAGCGCGCCGAGGATCGTGCGCGCGTCCGGCACTTCGTCCAGCAGCACGGCAGCGAGCGCGATGCCATACACGGGCTCGAGCGCCGCGACCACGCTCGCCGTGTGCGCGCTCAGCACGCGCATGCTTCGGATGAACAGGGTGTGCGCGAGCGCCGTGCAGACCACGCCCAGCACGAGCAGCAGCGCGATGTCGCGCGCGGACGGCAGCGCGGGCGCCAAGACCAGCGCCGGCGACAGGCACGCGGCGGCGCAGGCATTCTGCCAGAACGCGATCCCGTCCGGCGCCCGGCGCGCCGCGAGCGCCCGGTTGCTCACCGCGAGCAGGGCGAAGGAAAACCCGGAAAGGACGCCCCACGCCAGTCCCTGCGCGATGTGGGTGTCGAGGGCAAGACCGGGCAACAGAACCAGCAGTCCGGCGACCACCAGGCCCGGCGATCGCCCAATCGAAGCGGCGGATCCGCGCCCGCAGGAACGCGAGCTCCAGCAACAGCACGAACAGCGGGAAGCTCGCATAGCCCAGCAATCCGATGGCGACGCTGGCGATCTGTATCGCCTTGAAAAACGCGAACCAGTGCACGGCGAGCACCGCACCGTTCACCGCCATCCGCCACTCGAAGCCGCGCCTCGCCGGCGCCAGCCAGAGCAGGATGCCGAGCGTTGCGGCGGCGACCGCGGTGCGACCGAAGACGATCGTCGTCGCCGGCAACGCGATCCATTTGCCGAACAAGCCCGCGAGGCCGAACAACAGGACAGCCGCGTGCAGCGACGCCAGCGCGGAACGGCGCCCGGCATCGGACTCGACTCTGGCGGGCTGGTCGATCATGGCGGCGATTCGTCGGGTGCCTCGGCATCACTCTAGCAGCCGCCGGTGCCGGCCGCGCTCCGTCGCGTAGGCGCGCACCCGACGGCAGGTTACAATCGGCTCCGCCCCGGCCCGCCGCGCCGGCGCGACACGACGAGGAACACGATGCCGCAAAACGTCGCCCCGAACAGGATCCTGGACGCCGTGCGCGCGACGCCCGGCAACCGCGTCAAGGTCGCGGTGTCCGACATCGACGGCGTGCTGCGCGGAAAATACCTGCACAAGGACAAGTTCTTTGCTGCGGCCGACAGCGGATTCGGCTTCTGCGACGTCGTGTTCGGCTGGGACATGGCCGACCAATGCTACGACAACACCACGCTGACCGGCTGGCACAAGGGCTTTCCCGACGCGCTGGCCAGGATCGACCTGGGCACGCTGCGCCACGTTCCCTGGGACGACGGCGTGCCGTTCTTCCTCGGCGACTTCGTCACGCAGAAGAACGGCAAGGAGGTGCCGCATCCGGCCTGCCCGCGGCAGCTGCTCAAGCGAGTGCTCAAGCGCGCCGAAAAGCTCGGCGTGCTGCCGATGTGCGGCATGGAATTCGAATGGTTCAACTTCGCCGAGACGCCGCAGTCCTGGGCCGACAAGGGCTACGTGCGGCCGCAGACGATCACGCCGGGCATGTTCGGCTATTCGCTGCTGCGCGCCAACGAGAACCGCGAATTCTTCAAGGCGCTGATGGTCGAAATGGGGGCGTTCGAGCATCCCGATCGAAGGCTTGCACACCGAGACCGGCCCCGGCGTCTACGAGGTGGCGATTACTTTTTCGGAAGCGCTCGAAGCGGCCGATCGCGCCATCCTGTTCAAGACCGGCGCCAAGGAGATAGGCTCGCGCTTCGGCATCATGCCGAGCTTCATGGCCAAATGGAACGCACAGTATCCGGGATGTTCGGGACACATTCACCAGAGCCTGTCCGACGGCAAGAAGAATCTCTTCTACGACGCCAAGGGCCGCAACGGCATGAGCAGGCTGTTCGAAAGCTACCTCGCCGGGCAGGTGGCCGGGCTGATGGAATTGGCGCCGATGTACTGGCCGACGATCAACAGCTACAAGCGGCTGGTCGACGGCTTCTGGGCGCCGGTCAAGCCGACCTGGGGCATCGACAATCGCACCGCGAGCTTTCGCGTGATCGCGGGTTCGCCGAAGTCGACCCGGCTGGAAACGCGCTGTCCGGGCGCCGACATGAATCCCTACCTCGCCGCGGCGGCGGTGCTCGCGGCCGGACTGGCCGGCGTCGAGAAGAAGCTGAAGCTGACCACGCCGCCGATCCATGGCACCAACGAGGGCGCCGAGGACATTGCCCGCGCGCCCGCGCACGCTGATCGAAACGACGCGGATCTTCCGCAAGTCCGCCCTGGCGCGCGACTGGTTCGGCGACGATTTCGTCGATCATTTCGCGGCGACGCGCGAGTGGGAATGGCGGCAATGGCTGGACGCGGTCACCGACTGGGAATTGAAGCGGTACTTCGAAATCATCTGATGCCGCGCCGCCGCCTGCCCGAAGGCACGGCAACGGTACACGGTCGCCGGCGCCGATGGATGGCCATCGTGCTGTTGGCCGCGTGCCTGCTCGCGCGTCGCTGCGCAGGCGGAGACCTTGCACTTTGCCAGCGCGTTCGATCCTCAGTCGATGGACCCGCACGGCCTGGCGCTGCAATACCAGACGCGCGTCGTGAGCCAGATCTACGATTCCCTGGTCGGACGCGACCGCAACTTCGAGCTCGAGCCGGCACTCGCGCTGTCCTGGCAGCCAATCGATCCCAGGCGCTGGCGCTTCAGGCTTCGTCCGGACGTCAGGTTTCACGACGGAACGGCCTTTACCGCGGACGACGTCGTGTTTTCGATCAAGCGCGCGCTGGCGAAGAATTCGCAGCGAAGCTTCCAGTTGCGTGGCGTCTTGTCGAAGCGCGCAGAAGGTCGACGCCTTGACGGTCGACCTGCTGCTCGCCGCGCCCGACGCCGTCCTGCCTGAAAAGCTGGTCTATGTCGGCATCATGAGCAAGCCTGGGCGACGGCGCACGGCGTCGTCGAACCGCAGAACTACAATGCCCGGCAGGAGACCTATGCCGTCCGGCACGCGAACGGGACCGGGCCGTATCGATCTCAAGGCCTACGAATCCGATGCGCGCATCCGTGCTCGTCGCCAATTCGCACTGGTGGGGCTCGCGCGGCAACGTCGACGAGGCGATCTTCACGGTGATCCAGTCGGATGCGACCCGACTCGCCGCGCTGATCTCCGGGCAGGTGGACTTCGTCATCGACCCGCCGTTCCAGGACGTCGCGCGGCTCAAGCAGGAGGGGCGATTCAAGCTGGTGCCGATCGGCCGATATCGGGACCCAGTATCTCGGCTTCGATCAGAGCCGCGACGAACTGCAGTTCGAGCGAGGTCAAGGGACGCAATCCGTTCAAGGATCTGCGCGTGCGGCGCGCCGTCTATCAGGCGATCGACATCGACTCGATCGTTGCCAAGGTGTTGCGCGGGCAGGCGACGGCGACGCGGCTCGTACTTGTCGCGGCGGGTCGACGGCTACGTGCCGGCGCTCGATCGCCGGCTGCCCTACGATCCTGCGGCGGCGCGGCAGCTGCTCGGGGAAGCGGGTTACCCGGACGGCTTCGGTAGACGCTCGACTGCGTCAACGTCGCGTTCCGCGCGGCCGTGTGCCAGGCGATCGCCGGCATGCTGGCGCAAGTGGGCATCCGGACACGCTTCCAGCCCTGGCCGACCGCGACGTTCTTTCCCAAGCTCACGCAGGCGACGACGAGCTTTTTCGAATTCGGCTGGTCGCCCGGCACCGACCCCTGGCCGATGCTGAACGCCATCGTGCACAGCTACAGCGATGACGGCTCGGGCACATTCAACGGCGGACGCTACGCCAATCCGCAACTGGATCGACTCGATCGAAGCGATCCGCGTCGAGCCCGATCTGCGCCACCGCCGTCAACTGGTCGCCGACGCGCTTCGGATCATGCATGCCGACCTGCCGCTGATACCGCTCTACCGGCGCACGCTGACCTGGGCGATGCGCCCGGACATCCATGTCGCCCAATGGCCGAACGACGTGCTCGAGCTTCGCTTCGTCCAGATCGGGCAACCTCCGCAATAAAGGCGCGATCTTCCGATGACTGTCGACTCGATTTGCCTTCCCCACCACCATCCACTTCGGCGCCGGCGCGCGCGGGCTGGTCGCCGATCACCTGACGACGCTGGGCATCAAGCGGCCACTGCTCGTCACCGACCGCGGCATCGCGCCGCTGCCGATGCTTGGTGCAGTTCGTCGCCGACCTGACCGGTCTCGATGTCGCCGTGTATTCGGACATCTGGGGCAATCCGGTCAGGAGCCAGGTCGAAAATGGCGTCGACGCATTCAAGGCAGCATCGCGCCGATGCGGTGATCGGGCTCGGCGGCGGCGCTGCGCTCGACGTCGCCAAGGCGATCGCGCTGATGGCGGTGCATCCGGCGACGTGCTCGAATATGCCTGGGATCACCCCAGCGTGCGCCCGATCGAGCGTGAGCTGCCCTACTTCGTCGCGCTGCCGACGACCGCCGGCACCGGGCTCCGAAGTCGGCCGCTCGAGCGTGATATCCGACGATGCGACGCACATCAAGAAGATCATCTTCTCCCCGAAGCTCCTCGCCAAGGCGGTGTTCGCCGATCCCGAGCTGACGCTCGACCTGCCGCCGGCGATCACCGCGGCAACCGGGATGGACGCGCTGACCCACAACGTCGAATCGTACCTGTCGCCGGCGTACCACCCGCTGTGCGACGGCATTGCGCTCGAAGGCGTGCGCATCGCCGCCCGGTCGCTGCGCACGGCGGTGCGCGAGCCGCACAACCTGCAGGCGCGCTCCGACATGCTGATGAGCTCGATGATGGGTGCGATCGCGTTCCAGAAGGATCTCGGCGCCGTGCATTCGTGCGCGCACGCACTGTCGACCGTCGCCGATCTGCACCATGGGCTCGCCAACGGCATCATGATCGACCACGTGATGCGCTTCAATCTCGAAGAGCGCCGCCGCCAAGATGGCCGAGCTCGCGCACGTCGTCGGCGCCGGTGTCGGCGGCGCGCTGCCCGAGGCCAGCGCCGAAGCGTTCATCGACTGGCTGGCGGCGCTCAAGCGCGATCTCGGCATTCCGGCGACGCTGTCCGGGCACTGCGGCGAGGCGTCCGGTGACCCGGGCCGACATCCCGGCGCTGGCTCGAGGTAGCGATCAACGACATCTGCCACCAGACCAATCCGCGCCCGTGCACGCGCGAGGACTTCGAGCGGATTTTTGCCGAGGCGATGTGAGCGTGGCGCCGATGACGATGCGCGGACCTGCGCGCTGCGGCGTGACACCCATGCTGAAGATCGGCATTTCCGCCTGCTTTTTCCACGCCGGACCCGAAGCGCGCGCATGTTCAAGGGCATGACGCTGCAGTACATCGAGCAGAACATGGCGCACTGGGTGATGCAGCGCGACGCGCTCGCGTTGATGATCCCCTCGCCCGACGGCGCGACGCGGCGCGCCGGCAGCGCCGTGACGGTCGGCGACTACGCGCGCGAGCTCGACGGCCTGCTGCTGATGGGCGGCTCCGACGTCTGCCCCGAGACCTACGGCGAAGCCGCGCTGCGTCCCGAATGGAACGGCGACCGCGTGCGCGACGACTACGAGATCGCGCTGCTGCAAGCGCGTTCGTCGCCGCAGGCAAGCCGGTGCTCGGCGTCTGCCGCGGCGCACAGATCATCAACGTTGCGCATGGCGGCACGCTGTACCAGGACATCGCGACGCAGCGTCCCGGCGCGCTCGAGCATCGCAACTGGGATATCTACGCCGCCAATGCCCATACGACCGCGATCGTTCCGGGCAGCGGGCTCGCGGCGCTGTATCCCGGAGCGCACGCTCGCCAAGACCAATTCGGTCCACCATCAGGCGGCCAAGGATCTCGGCCGCGACCTCGTCGTCGAAGCCTGGTCCGAGCCCGACCGCATCGTCGAGGCGCTGCGCTGGTCGGGACCCTCGTATGTGTTCGGCGTGCAGTGGCATCCGGAGTTCCACGATCCGGGCGACGCAGCGCTCGCTCGACGACACGCCGATCCTCGACGATTTCCTGGCGCGCGCCCGGCGCTGATCGAAAGCCACCGATGAAAATCATCAATCCCGCCACCGGCGAGCTGATCGCCGAAATCGACGAAGACCGCAGCACGCGCCGTGCGCAGGAAATACGAGCGCGCCCGCGCCGCGCAGGCGGACTGGGCGGCGCTGCCGCTGAAAAAGCGGCTCGACGCGATCCGTGCCTTCCGCGAGCGCGTCGTCGCCATGCAGGAAACGCTGGCCCGTACGCTGACCCTGGAAGTCGGCAAGCCGATCCGTCAGTCGAGGAACGAGCTGAACGGCCTGCTGCCGCGCACTCGACTTCTTCCTCGCCGAGGCCGCCGCGCGTGCTGCGCGAGGAAAAGGTCTTCGCCGACGTCAAGCAGAACCTCGAGGAGCGCATCTCGCACGAGCCGCTCGGCGTCATCGCCAACATCTCGGCGTGGAACTATCCGTACTTCGTCGGCGGCAACGTGTTCGTGCCGGCGCTGCTCGCCGGCAATGCGGTGCTGTACAAGCCGTCGGAATTCGCCACGCTGACCGGCAGGCACATCGCCGACTGATGCACGAATCCGGCGTGCCGGAGGACGTCTTCGTCCCGGTGATCGGCGGCGGCGCCACCGGCGCGGCGCTGCTGCGGCAGCCGGTCGACGGCGTCTTCTTTACCGGCTCGTACGCGACCGGCGCCCGGATCGGCGCGGCCGCCGGCCGGCGGATGATCAAGGTGCAGCTCGAGCTCGGCGGCAAGGATCCCGTCTACGTCTGCGACGACGTCGACGTGAAGAGCGCCGCCGCCGGCATCGCCGACGGCGCGTTCTACAATACCGGGCAGTCGTGCTGCTCGGTCGAGCGGATCTACGTGCACGAAAGCATCCACGACGACTTCGTCGACGCCTTCGTCGCCGAGGTCGAGGGCTTCCGCGTCGGCGATCCGCTCGACGAAAAGACCTACATCGGGCCGATCACCCGCCGGCCGCAGCTCGAAGTGCTGCAAAAGCAGGTGACCGACGCCAAGCGGCGCGGCGCGAATCTGCTGACCGGCGGCAACGTCATCAAGCGCGCGGGCAACTGGTTCGAGCCCACGGTGCTCACCGAGGTCGACCACCGGATGAGCCTGATGCGGGACGAGAGCTTCGGCCCGGTCATCGGCATCCAGAAGGTGAGGGACGACTCGGAAGCGGTGCTGATGATGAACGACAGCGAGTACGGCCTCACGGCCGGCGTCTACACGCCGGACGAAAAGCGGGCGCGCAGGATCCTGTCGAAGGTCAGGTCGGGCTCGGTGTACTGGAACTGCTGCGACCGGGTGAGTCCCCGGCTGCCGTGGTCGGGCGTCGGCCATTCGGGCATCGGCCTGACGCTTGTCGACCTACGGCATCCAGACGTTCACGCGGCCGAAAGCGTGGCACCTGCGCGGCGCCTGACAACGCCTGCCGCCCCCCATGGCGCTCCATCCGGATCTTCCGACCTCCCCTTACGCTGTCCTGGAGCCGGACCAGCGCTGGTTTCCTGCCGCGGAAGAGCTTCGCAGCACGGCCTATGAACATTCTGGATTTCATCGTCAAGACGACCGACGGCTCGATCTGGATCGTTGAGACCAAGGGCCTTGCCGAATTGGAGCTGCCATCGAAGATGGCGCGGCTGGCGCAGTGGTGTACCGATGCGACTTCCGCGAGCGCCGAAGCAGCGGGACCGAGGTACGGCTTCGTCTATGTCGATCAGAAGGGCTTCGAGCGCGATTCGCCAACGACGTTTGCGGGCCTTGCGACCGCCTTCCGGGAGTATCAAGGTGGCGAAAAGGAAGCAAAACGGTAGCCCTTCGTGTATGCTTGCGTGAGCAGCGCTACCTTTCAGGAGGCAACATGAGCACACTAGTCATCAAGAACCTGCCCGATGCGCTTCACGCGCGGCTGCGCGAGCAAGCCGAGCGCAACCGGCGATCCGTGACGATGGAGGCCGTGACGCTGCTCGAGCGCGGCCTGACCGTGCCGCGCGTTGCACCCAAGCTTCCGCCGCCCATCAAGCTCAAGGGCGGTCCGCTCACCATCGACGAGATGGAAGCCGCGATTGCCGAAGGCCGCGATTAAGCCGGCTCGCCGTGCTCGTCGTCGATACCAACGTACTCGGTTACCTGTTCATCGAGGGTGATTTTTCCCGGAACGCGCGGGCGCTCCTCGAGCATGACTCCGACTGGCACAGCGAACCGTTCATTCTCGTCGAGCTGACCAACGTCTTCGCAACCGAGATCCGCGTTCGGCGCGCTTCGCTCAGGGATGCGATGCTTGCGCTCACGCATGCGCAAGTTGTCATTGAGCCCGGGTTTTACCGGGCTCGGCACGCAGACGTACTGTCGCTGGCAATCGAATTCAAGGTCTCTGCCTACGACGCACGCTTCCTCGCCGTCGCCAGGGCGCTGGGCGTTCCGCTCGTGACCGAAGATGTCAAGTTGCGCAAGGCCGCACCGCCGCTCACGCAGTCCATCGCTCAGGCGCTGGCCGCATGAGCGACCGCAGCAGCCGCGCGCACGCGGCAGCGAAGCCTGCCTACGACCTGACGGACGCCGAGAAGCGCGACCTCGTCCAGCTCATCCAGCAGAACAAGTCGCTTTCCGAGAAATACCGCTTCATCCTGTTCGAGGACAAGCGCGAGGTCGAGCTGGTCTGGAACGGCAAGACGCGAGAGGTCTGCACCACCGTCCTGCCCTTCCAGTCGCTCGAGCACATCGACGAGCCGCGCAAGGAGACCAAGCTTGACCGCTGACCCCGTCGGTGTTACTTTGGTGATACCTCCAGCGTATCACGGCGATCGTAATGGCAATTTCGACGACATTGAAGCTCCCGGAGACGCTGAAGTCGCGCGTCGCCGACGCGGCCGCCACGGCGGGCAAGACCCCACACGCGTTCATGGTCGAAGCCATCGAATTGCAGACTGCGCTTTGCGAACGTCGGCGCGAATTCTTCGGGGCAGCGCAGGCTGCCCGCGAGGAGGTCGTCCAGTACGGACTGGTCTACGACGGCGACGAGGTGTTGAGCTATCTCAAGGCGCGGCTCGAAGGTCGAAAACGCGCACGACCCCGGAAGCGAAAGCTCTAGCGTGCCGCGGCTCGTCTTCGCGCCACGAGCGCTGGACGACCTCGATCGATTAGTGGATTTCCTGGTCGCGCAGTCGCTCAAATCAGCGAAGGCGAGCGCTGCGCTCATCGCCAGCGGCCTGGAGGCCTTGCGATTGCATCCGCTGCTGGGTCGACCGACAGAGCACGGACTGCGCGAGCTGCTGATCTCTCGCGGACGGACGGGTTACGTCGCGCTGTATCAATACGACGCTGCGGCGGACAGGGTGCTGGTCCTGGCCGTCAGGCACCAGCGTGAGGCGGGGTTTCGCGATCTCTGAATCGGGATGATGCCGGGTTTGGCGCTCTCTGAACCGGTCCTAGCCGTATCCTCATGGTTCCTGCAGCTCCGCCGCCTGCAGCGTATTCGCGAGCAGCATCGCGATGGTCATCGGGCCGACACCGCCGGGCACCGGCGTAATCCACGCCGCGCGCTCGGCGGCCGCGGCGAAATCGACGTCGCCGCACAGCTTGCCGTCCGCGTTCCGGTTCATGCCGACGTCGATGACGATCGCGCCGGGCTTGATCCAGTCGGCCGCCGACGAAATAGGGTTTGCCGACCGCCGCGACCAGCACGTCGGCCTGGCGGACGATGCCCGGCAGGTCGCGCGTCGCCGAGTGGCAGACGGTCACCGTGCACCGCGCCATCAGCAGCTCCAGCGCCATCGGCCGGCCGACGATGTTCGACTGGCCGATGACGACCGCGTGCTTGCCGGCCAGGTCTTCGCCGGTCTCGGCGAGCAGGCGCATGCAGCCGTACGGCGTGCACGGCCGCAATATCGGACGCTTCAGCACCAGCCTGCCGATGTTGTACGGGTGAAAACCATCGACGTCCTTGCGCGGATCGATGCGCTCGGTCACGCGCTCCGGATCGATGTGCTTCGGCAGCGGTAGCTGTACCAGTATGCCGTGCACGGTGGGATCCGCGTTCAGGCGGTCGATCAGCGCCAGCAGCTCGGCCTCGGACGTGCCGGCGGGCAGGTCGTGCGAAAACGACAGCATGCCCGCCGCCTCGGTGAATTTGCGCTTGTTGCGCACGTAGATCTGCGAAGCCGCGTTTTCGCCGACCAGCACCACCGCGAGGCCGGGACGCGACCCGCCTGCGGCAGCGCGCGCCGCGACACGCTCGCCGAGCTCCGCGTTCAGGCGCGCCGCCAGCGCCTTGCCGTCGAGGATGCGTGCGCTCATCGGAGTGTGCATGCAATCGGTGCAAAGCTTGCGAATGTTAACGGATTTCGAGCACCGGCCAGGCCCTGGCTCGCGCCAGCGCGGCCAAGCGTCGGGTCGGGATTCACCGCGACCGGCCGCGTGACCCGCGAGAGCAAGCGGAATGTCGTTGCGCGAGTCGCTGTAGAACCAGCTTTCGCGGAAATCGCTCGAGCTGCTGCCGGCGCTGCGGCCAGCCATGCCTCGAGGCGAGCGATCTTGCCCTCGCGCATGTTCGGCGTTCCCGCAACCTTGCCCGTATAGCGGCCGCCGATGATTTCAGGCTCGGTCGCGATCAGGTTCTCGAAGCCGAGCTCGTCCGCGATCGGCGCGGTAAGGAAGCGACTGGTCGCCGTCGTCAGCACCAGCAGGTCGCCGGCGCCGCGATGGCGCTGGACCAGCGCCCGCGCCGCCGGCGGAATCGCGGGCCGTATCACCTGCGCCAGATAATCGCGCGCGCCAGGAATGCAATTCCGCCGGATCGCGTTCCTTGAGCGTCGACAAATAGAACTCGGTGAACTCGACCACGCCGACTTCGCCGAGCCGATAGCGCTCGGCGATCGCGCGGTTGCCGCGCTCGAACGTGGCGCGCTCGAGGGCGCCTTCGCCGATCAGGAATTCCACCCAAGCCTCGTCGCTGTCGAGCGCGAGCAGCGTGTGATCGAGATCGAACAAAGCGAGTGCATCGGAGGGCACGGAACGTGGACGAAAGATACAATCGTCGGATGAGGGCCGACGGCATTGTACCCGCGATCCGCGCACGCCTTGCGGCGGAGCTCGCCCCGCCGCAAGGCGACTATGTCCCCTTCCGTGTCGACGGCAGGACGGTCGGCTGGCTCGATGCCGGGCGGGCGGCGCGGCTGCGCGCGTTTCCCGGCATCTTCGACGACGCGGGCCCGGAGGTCGAGTCTCGTCGCAAGCCTGGCCGATTGCCGCGCGCGCACCGCCGCCCTCGAGCGCGTCACGCGCGCGCTGGCCGCCGCGGGCCTGCTCTCCGCGTGGCGCGACGAGCGCTACGCCGTCGCGCCGCAATTCGGCACTGCGCCGCTGGTCGACATCGAACGCGCGGCGGCACGGTATTTCGGCATTCGCACCTTCGCGGTCCACGTCAACGGCCTGGTGCACGGCAACGATCGGCGTGGCGATGTGGCTCGCGCGCCGCAGCCCGGCCAAGGCGATCGATCCTGGCCTGCTCGACAATCTCGTCGGCGGCGGCATCGCCACCGGCTTCGGCGTCGTCGACACGCTGATGCAAGGAAGCGTGGGAGGAAGCCGGCATTCCAGCCAGCGTCGCCGCGTCGGCGCGCGCGGAAGGCAGCCTCGACGTCTGCCGCCCGCAGCGGCAGGGTTTGCAGCGCGAAACCGTCTTCGTCTACGAACTCGTGCTCGACGCCGATTTCGTTCCTGCGAACCAGGACGGCGAGGCCGTGGAGCACCGGCTGGTGAGCCTGCCTGCCGCGGCGCGACTGATCGCCGCCGAAGCCGGCGCCGACGCCGTCACGGCGGACGCGAGCCTGGTGATCGTGGACTGCCTGTTGCGCCACGAGATGATCGCACCGGGCGCGCCAGATAATCGCGCGCTGTCGGCGCTCCGGCGCGCGCCGCTGGAACCCGCGGTCCGCAGCGACGGCCTCGGCGCCTGGTAGCTGGTCGGCGCGCGACCGCTTACGCCGCCTTGACCGCCGCCGGGGCGATCTGGCGGATGCCGAGCTCCGACAATGCGTCGCGTACCGCGTTGACCGCGTGGCGCATCTCGCCCGGGCCGATGGCGCCGATGCAGCCGACGCGAAACGTCTCGAGCTGCGTCAGCTTGCCCGGGATAGAGGATGAATCCCTTGTCGCGCACCTTGTCGTAGAACGCCTTGAACGCATAGCGCGTGTCCGCCGGCGCGTGAAACGTCACGATGATCGGCGCCTGGATCCGCGGATCGAGAAACGGCCGGAAGCCCATTTCCTTCATGCCTCGCGACCAGCGTTTCGCAGTTGGCCGTATAGCGCGCGAGTCGCGCCGGCTGGCCGCCGGCGGCGAGGTACTGCTCGAGCGCCGCGTCGAGAGCGACGACGACGTGCGTCGGCGGCGTGTACCGCCACTGCGTCGTCTTCTCCATGTACGCCCACTGATCGTAAAGATCCAGCGAAAGCGACGTCGAATTGCCCGCGCATTGCTCGAGCACGCTCCTTCGCACGAAGACGAATCCCATGCCCGGCGGACCTTCGATGCATTTGCCCGACGCGGCGACCAGCGCGTCGAACGGAACCGCTTGCGCGTCGATCGGAATCGCGCCGAACGAGCTCATCGCGTCGACGATCAGGTGCCGGCCGCGCTGCGCGACCGCGTCGGCAATCTCGGGCAGCGGATTGAGGATCCCGGTCGAGGTCTCGCAGTGAATGACGCCGACGTGGGTAATCGATGGATCGGCGTCGAGCTTCCTGGCGACGTCGGCGGCGGTCGTTGGCACGTCTTCGGCGGTCTCGAACACCGAGAGCTTGCGCCCCATCATCCCGGTCAGCCGGGCGAGCCTTTTGCCATACGCCCCGTTGATCAACACCAGCAGGTGACCGTCCCGCGGCACCAGCGTGTTGACCGCGGCTTCGACCGAGAACGTGCCGCTTCCCTGCAGCGGCACGCAGACATGCGTCCGGCGCCGTTGACGATCGCCGTCAGCCGCTCGCGCACGCGCGCGGTCACGGCGTTGAAGCTCGCATCCCACGAGCCCCAGTCGCGCAGCATCGCGACCTTGGTGGCAAGCGAAGTAGTCAGCGGCCCCGGCGTCAGCAGAATCGGGTCACGCTCGGCGTTGCTCATGGTCTCGTCCTCGAATGGAAGTTTCATATCTTTGCCGGCCTGCGCCAGGCCTGCGTTCGCGCCAGCAGCAGGCGGGTGACGACCGCATAGAGAATGCATACGGTGCTCGACGCAGCGACAATCAGCGTCGCCATCGCCGCGGCCGGCTCCGATCTCGCCGGCATCGTCGAGCGTGAGTATCGTCACCGACGCGAGCTGGGTGTCCGGCGCGTACAGAAAGACGACCGCGGAGATCGTCACCATCGCGTTGACGAACAGATAGCGGCCGATGTCGAGTATCGCGGGCAGGCATACCGGCACCGTGACGCGGAAGAAGGTCTTGTAGAACGGCACCTTCAGCGATGCCGACACCGCCTCGAACTCGTTGTCCAGCGCCTTGAGCGCCGTCACCGCGGTCAGGTGGCTCGAGGTGTAGTAGTGGATGATCGTGACGACGACCAGGATGGTCATGCCGTGATAGAGGCCGTTGAGCGGATTGTCCGGATGATTGAAGAAAAAGATGTACCCGAGGCCCAGCACCATGCCCGGAACGCCCATGGGGATCGCGGCGAGCATGCGGATGCACGGCGCGCAGGCCGCGCACTCCACGCGTCTTTTCCAGCAGGTAGGCGCCGCCGAAGATCAGCATCGTGCCGAAGACCGCCGTCAGCACCGCCATCCGCAGGCTGTTGAAGAACGTCGAAATGACGCCGCGCATCGACCAGCCCGAACGTGTAGTGGCGCAGGCTGAACGATTTGTCGTACGGCCACAACTTGATGAACGAGGTATAGACCGCCATGCCGAGCACGGCAAGCAAAAGCGCGCACACGAGCAGGCAGTAGGCGAGCATCACGGCGTCGAACCAGGGCTTCGGCTTCGGCGCATACGCGACGGCGCGTGACGAGAACTGGGCCTGCTGCCGGCCCTGCATGATCCAGTCGACGATGAACGCGACGAGCACGGGCACCAGCAATATCAGGCTCACGACCGCGCCCTTGTTGAAGTTCTGCTGGCCGATCACCTGCTTGAAGATGTCCAGCGCCAGCACGTTGAAGTTGCCGCCGATCACCTTCGGGATGCCGAAATCGCTGACCGTGTACGAGAAAACGACCATCGCGGCGCTGACCAGCCCGTATTTCGCGCCCGGCAGGGTGATCGTCAGGAACTTGCGCAGGGTTGGCGTGCCGAGCGACTCGGCCGCCTCGTACAGGCGGCCGTCGGACAGCAGGAGCGCGGTCAGTATGATCATCAGCGCGTGCGGGAAGACGGCGTAAATCGAGCTGAGGATGATGCCGATCGGTCCGTACACCGATGCGCCGCCCAGCACCCACTTGAGCAGGCCCTGCGTGCCGAACCACTGGACGAACGAGATTGCGGCCAGCAGCGACGGCGCAAGGATCGGCGTCAGGGCGATCATGCGGAACGTTCCCTTCGCCGGCATGCAGCTCCGCGTCAAGGCGTATGCGAAGGTGAACGCCAACGGAATGGTGACAGCGGTGACGGTGCCGGCGACCGCGAGCGTATGCAGGATCGACTGTCGCAGCGCCGGCGTCTGGAAATATTCCTCGAACTGGCGCAGCCCCACAAACAACCCGTCCTTGTCCTGCACGCTCTTGACCAGCAGCATCGCCAGCGGCGCCAGCAGGAAGACGACCAGGAAAAGGCAGACGGCGAGCAGCAGCCCCTGCGCGATGCGGTCCTGCCAGTGCGCGAGCGGCTTGACGCGCGGTAATGCGGCCAAAGGCCCCGTCGCAGCGGCGGCCGTGCTCATGCACGCAGGCTCAACTCAGGAGCCTCATGCAGTCAGCCGGCAGGCCGACGTGCAGCGGCGAACCTTCCGCAAGGTTCATCCGGTCGATGCTGTGCCGGGAGATGTTGATCAGCAGCGGCTGGTCCTCGGCGCCCGCGATCAGCACGGTGACATGGCAGAACGCGCCGAGAAACTCGATCTTGGTCACTCTGGCTTGCGCGGCATTGGCGTGCACCGCGGCGGCCCCGTTGATGACGACGTCCTCCGGGCGCAGGTAGAGCCTGACCTGCGTGCCCGGTGCGATCGCGGCGCCGCCGACCGCGCCGTTGAGCGTCAGGCCGCCGACCCGGAAGCGCCCGCCCCCTTCGGCCACCGCGCTGATGACGTTGACCTTGCCGACGAAATCGGCGACGAATGCCGACGCGGGCTCGCGGTAGATCTGCTGCGGCGTCCCGATCTGCTCGATCGCACCATGGTTCATCACCACCACGCGGTCGGCCATCGACAGCGCCTCCTCCTGGTCATGCGTGACCATGATCGTGGTCACGCCCAGGCGCCGCTGCAGCGCCCGGATTTCGCCGCGCAGCCGCAGTCGCTCGAGCGCATCCAGCGCCGACAGCGGCTCGTCGAGCAGGAGGAGCCCGGGCGAAGTTGCCAGCGCACGGGCAAGCGCGATCCGCTGCTGCTGGCCGCCGGAGAGCTGGCCCGGATACTTGGCACCCGCGTCCGACAGGCCGACCAGCGTCAAAAGCTCGCCGACCCGGCGCTTGATCTCGCCCCGGCCCTTGCGCCGGTTGACCAGCCCGTACGCGACATTGTCGAAGATCGTCAGATTCGGGAACAGCGCATACGACTGGAACACGATGCCGTAGTCGCGCTTCATCGCCGGCAGGCGGGAGATGTTGCGCGCTGCCCTGGACGATCGTGCCGGCATCCTGCGTCTCGAGCCCGGCGATGATGCGCAGCAGCGTGGTCTTGCCGCACCCGGAAGGCCCGAGGAACGTGATCAGCTCCCCGTTGTCGACCGCGAGGGCAACGTCCTTGAGCGCCGCGAACGAACCGAATGTCTTGCGGATACCTTCGAGCTTGAGGTAGGGATCCTTCGCTGCAGCAGATTCCGGCACGGCGCTCGTCTCCATCCCGCTCGCGCCCGGGCGGGCCTCCGCCGCCCGCCCGGCACGCGAACAAAACGCGCCCCGCGAAGGACGCGTGCTTCAGACCCTTATTTCGGTTCCGACTTGCCGTCGTAGCGCTTGGTCCATTCGGCGAGAATCTTGTCGCGATTCTTGGCCTCCCAGGCGAAGTCGTTCTTCACCAGGCGCTTCTCGTAGTCGGCCGGGACAAAGTCCAGGGGCTTGGCGATCCCGGGTATCGCGACGACGGCGAAGTTCTTGGAGAACAACTCCATCGCGCCCGGCGTCGCCAGCCAGTCCATCAGCTTGCGCGCCGCCGCGACCTTCTTGGTCGTCTTCATGATGCCGGACGCTTCGAGGTCCCAGCCCAGGCCCTCGGTAGGAAAGATGATGTCGATCGGTGCGCCCGACTTCTTGGTCGTCACCGCGCGATACTCGAACGACACGCCGATCGGGAACTCGCCCGCACCGGCTTCGCGGCAGGGCTTCGAGCCCGAATGGGTGTAGTGCGCGATGTTCTCATGCAGGGCGTCCATGAACTTGTAGGCGTCGGCGTCGCCCCACATCTGCAGCCAGCCGGCGACGTCGAGGAAGCCGGTGCCCGAGGACGCCGGATTGGGCATCACGATCTTGCCCTTGTAGACCGGCTTGGTCAGGTCCTTCCAACTCTCGGGCTTCGGCAGGCCGAGTTTCGCCGCCTCGACGGTGTTGAAGCACAAGGCAGCGCCGTAAACGTCCATGCCGACCCAGTCCGGCGGGTTCCTCGGATCGCGATAGGCGGGAACGATCCGGTCAAGCCCCTTCGGCGCGTAACCCTGCAGCATGCCCTCGTTGGCGAACACCGCCATGCTCGACGCCGACACGCCGACGACCAAGTCGGCCTGCGGATTGGCTTTTTCGGCAAGCAGCTTCGCGGTGATGACGCCGGTCGAATCGCGAACCCACTTGAGCGCGATGTCGGGATCGGCCTTGGCGAATGCTTCCTCGTAGGCCTTGATCTGGTCGGTTTCGAGCGCCGTGTAGACCAGCAATTCGGTCTTTTGCGCCAGCGCCGGGGCCGACCAGGCCACCGCGCCGGCGATGGCGACTGCCGCAATGCGGTACCACAATGACTTGCACGCCGCGAATTGCATTGTTTCCTCCCATAGAGTGAGACGACGACCTGAAAATCCTACGCGTGCAGCACGCGCTGCGCAAATTGGTATTCTCGCACCGACGCGTTGCCGATCGATGACGATCCGCTTTCGCAGCGGCAGATGTCGCGGTCGCCGCGATTGCAGATTGTTGACAATCTACACCTCGAAGCGTCTAATCGCAAGGTGGCCAAGACCGCCGTCAAATCCTCGCTGCAGCCAAAAATCGCCTCTGCACCCAAGGCGACCATCGCGCTCGTGCGGTCGAACTCGCTGCCGACGCTGGTGCAGAAGGAGCTGGAGCGGATGATCCTCGCCGGCGATCTGCCCGCCGGCGGCAAGCTCAACGAGGCGGCGGTCGCCGAGCTGCTCGGCGTCTCGCGCGGTCCCGTCCGTGAAGCCTTTCGCGCGCTGGAGGAATCGGGCCTGGTGCGGCTGGAGAAGAATCGCGGCGTGTTCGTGCGCCAGGTCAGCGTGCAGGAAGCCGACGAGATCTACGAGCTGCGCGCGGCCCTCGACGAATGGGTCGGCCGCCGCGTTGCGCAGCAGGCGACCGCCGAGCAGATCAGGCAGCTCAAGGCGACCGTGGACCGGATGGAACGCGCGAGCGCAAGGAACGACGTCGACGCCTACTATCCGCTCAACCTCGAGTTCCACGACAAGCTGGTTGCCTTTGCCGGCAACGCCAAGCTCCTCGGCACGTATCGGCGCCTGGTCAACGAGCTCAACCTGTTCCGCCGGCAATCGCTGGCCCAGGGCGGCATGCTGCCGCTGTCGACCCGCGAACACCGGGACATCGTCGACAAGATCGCAGCGCGCAACGTCGCGGGCGCGGGCAAGGCCCTGTACGAGCACGCGGCGGCCAGCCGCGCCCGCATGCATCGCAGCCGCGAGGGCGTGGCAACGGCCCCGCATCATCTTGCGGTCATCGCCCAGCGCAAGCCGAGATCAACGTCGACGAGAGGCGCTTAGAGCAATGCCGAACATACCGGTCACGATAAACGGTCGGGAATACCGGTGGCCGGAGTGGCCTGTGATCGTCGTCTGCGTCGACGGATGCGAGCCCGACTACATCACCCAGGCGATCGGCGCGGGCGCCGCACCGTTTCTTGCCGGCCTCGTCCGAAGCGGCACCTGCCTCACCGCCGACTGCGTCGTACCCTCGTTCACCAATCCTAACAATCTGTCGATTGTCACCGGCGTGCCGCCGTCGGTGCACGGCATCTGCGGGAACTACTTCTGGGACACTGACGCCGGCGCCGAGGTCATGATGAACGACGCCAAGTATCTTCGCGTCGGAACGATCCTCGCGGCGTTCGCGGCGGCCGGCGCGAAGGTTGCGGTCGTCACTGCCAAGGACAAGCTGCGCGCGCTGCTGGGGCACAAGCTGCAAGGCATCTGCTTTTCCGCGGAAAAGGCCGACATGACGACGCGCGCGGCGCATGGCATCGACGACGCCGTGTCAATGGTCGGGATGCCCGTGCCCTCGGTCTACAGCGCTGCGCTGTCGGAATTCGTTTTTGCCGCCGGCATCCGGCTTCTCGAGCGTGAACGGCCCGATCTCATGTACCTGTCGACGACCGACTACGTGCAGCACAAGGCGGCGCCGGGAACGCCATCGGCGAACGCCTTCTACGCGATGATGGATCGTTATCTCGGCACGCTCGATACCCTCGGCGCCACGATCGTGGTGACGGCGGACCACGGGATGAATGCCAAGACCGACGCCTTCGGCCGCCCGAACATCGTCTATCTGCAGGATCGGCTGGATGCCTGGTACGGGCGCGACGTCGCACGGGTGATTCTGCCGATCACCGATCCCTACGTCGTGCACCACGGCGCGCTCGGCTCGTTTGCGACCGCGTACCTGCCGGGCGAACGCATTGTCGACGCAAGACATCGAATCGCGGCATTGCCCGGCGTCGATCTGGTCCTGTCGCGCGGCGAAGCCTGCGCACGGTTCGACCTGCCTCCGGACCGCGTCGGCGACCTCGTGATCCTGGCCGAGCGGCTGACCGTGCTGGGCACGAGCGTCGCCAGGCATGACCTTTCGGGCCTCGACGCCCCGCTGCGTTCGCACGGCGGCATTTCCGAGCAGCGCGTTCCGCTGATCGCCAACCGACGCGCTTCAGCGCTGCCGGCAGGACGCCGCTGGCGCAATTTCGACGCGTTCGATCTCGCGCTCAATCATCTGGATCAGGACGCCGACGACGGTGGCGCCAAGGTTCGTCCCGCTGCCGAGCTGTCCGGAGCCGCGCGATGAACATGATGACCGACCTGGCACACGTCCGCAGCGGCCGCGTGTTGCATCAAAAAATGCGTGTCGCCGGCGAGCTGGTCGGAGGCGCGCGTGTCATCGAAGTATTGAATCCGTTCACCGAAGCGGTCGTCGGCACCGTCCCGAAAGCCACGGTCGACGACGTGCGCCGCGCCTTTTCGCTTGCGCGCGCCTACAAGCCGACGCTGACCCGGTTCGAGCGCTCGCGCATCCTGCAGCGCGCCGCCGAGATCATCCGCGGCCGGGCCGACGAGCTCTCCGACCTGATCACCGCCGAGTGCGGCATCTGCAAGAAGGACTCGCTGTACGAGGTCGGCCGCGCGTGCGACGTGTTCGTGTTCGCCGGCAGCGCGGCGCTGTCCGACGACGGCCAGATATTCTCCTGCGACCTGACCCCGCACGGCAAGCGGCGCAAGGTGTACACGCTGCGCGAGCCGCTGCAAGGCGTGATCTCGGCGATCACGCCGTTCAATCACCCGTTGAACCAGGTCGCGCACAAGGTCGCCCCGGCGATCGCGACGAACAACCGCATGGTGCTGAAGCCCACCGAGAAGACGCCGCTCTCCGCGCTCGTGCTCGCGGACATCCTGTACGAAGCCGGGCTGCCGCCGCCGATGTTTTCGGTGGTGACCGGCGCCCCCGGGGAAATCGCCGACGAGATGCTGACCAATCCCGACGTCGACCTGGTCAGCTTCACCGGCGGCATCGCGGTCGGCAAGTACATCGCCGCGAAGGCAATCTACAAGCGTCAGGTGCTGGAGCTCGGCGGCAACGACCCGCTGATCGTCATGGAAGACGCCGACATCGAGGAGGCCGCGACGCTCGCCGCCGCGGGCTCGTACAAGAACTCGGGCCAGCGCTGCACCGCGATCAAGCGCATGCTCGTGCACGAGTCGGTCGCGGAGCGGTTTGTCGCGCTGCTGCTGGACAAGACGCGCGCCCTGAAGTACGGCGACCCGATGGACCCGTCCACCGACGTGGGCACGGTGATCGACGAGCCGGCGGCAAAGTCGATCGAAGACAAGGTCAACGACGCGGTGACGCGCGGCGCGCAGCTGCTTTACGGCAACGTTCGTCGCGGTGCGCTGTATTCGCCGACCGTGCTCGATCGCGTGACCCCGCACATGCCGGTGGTGCAATACGAGACTTTCGGCCCGGTATCGCCGGTGATCCGCTTCGGCACGATCGACGAAGCCATCGGCATCGCCAATTCGACCGACTACGGCCTGTCGTCGGCGGTGTGCACCAATCGGCTCGACTACATCACGCGCTTTGTCTCCGAGCTCAACGTCGGCAGCGTCAATGTCCGTGAGGTGCCCGGCTACCGTCTCGAACTTACGCCCTTCGGGGGCATCAAAGATTCGGGGCTCGGGCACAAGGAAGGCGTGCAGGAAGCGATGAAGAGCTTCACCAACGTAAAGACATACTCGTTGCCATGGTGAGGCGGCGACACGCACCGGGACGGACCGGGCCGTGGCGCTGACCCTGCCCGACATCGGTGCGCTGTTCGACCGCGGCGGCGACCGCATGTACGCGGGCGAGCCCGTGACGCAGCTCGAGCACGCGCTGCAGACCGCGCATGCGGCCGAATGCGCCGGTGCCGACGCGGCGCTGGTGACCGCCGCACTGCTGCACGACCTGGGCCACCTGCTCAACGATCAGGGAGACACGCCGACCGCGCGTGGCATCGACGACGTGCACCAGTACGCGGCGCTGCCTTTCCTGCGCCCGTTGTTCGGCGACGACGTCCTCGAGCCGATCCGGCTGCACGTCGACGCCAAGCGTTTTCTTTGCGCAACCGAGCCCGAGTATTACGAAGCGCTTTCGGCCGACTCGAAGCGGAGCCTCGCGCTGCAGGGCGGCATCTACACGGCGCAGGCCGCGGCCGAATTCGCCGCACGCCCGGGCGCCATGCGGGCGGTCGCGCTGCGGCGATGGGATGACGCTGCCAAGGCCGCGGGCCGGCAGACGCCACCGCTTACGCATTTTGCTGCAATCATGCAGGCAGCCATGCGCCGCGCCTGATGCAGATCCTGCTGAACCTGCTCGCCGGCGTCGCCCTCCTCGTCTGGGGGACGCACATCGTGCGCGCCAGCATCCTGCGCCTTTACGGCGGCGACCTGCGGCGCGTGCTGCGGCAGAGCGTGTCCAGCCGTTTCGCCGCGTTCGCCGCGGGCCTCGGCGTCACCGCACTGATCCAGAGCAGCACCGCGACCGCGCTGATCGTCGCCGCCTTTGTCGGCCAGGGCTTGATCGCCACGGCGCCTGCACTGGCGGTCATGCTGGGGGCCGACGTCGGAACCAGCCTGATGGTGCTGGTGTTCTCGTTCGATCTGTCGTGGCTTTCGCCGCTGCTGATCTTCACCGGCGTGCTCCTGTACCTGACCCGCGAAAACTCCAAGGCGGGCCGCTTCGGACACATCCTGATCGGCCTGGGGCTGATCATCATGGCGCTGCAGCTGATCGTGCTGGCGGCGAGGCCGTTGACGCAGGCCGCCGGCGTCCAGGTGATCTTCGCCTCGTTGACCGGCGACGTCCTGCTGGACATGCTGGTCGGTGCGTTTTTCTCGATCCTCGCCTATTCGAGCCTGGCCGTCGTGCTATTGACCGCGACGCTAGCCGCGTCAAAGGTGATCGGCATCCATGTCGCGATGGCGCTGGTGCTCGGCGCCAATCTGGGCAGCGGCCTGCTGGCGATGCTCAACACGCTGCGCTCGGCGCCGGAGGCGCGGCGCGTGACCCTGGGCAACTTCCTGTTCAAGCTGATCGGCTGCCTCGCGATCGCCCCGCTGCTCGCCTATGTCGAGCCGCTGCTGGCGTCACTCGGGCCGGCGGAGAACCGGATGGTCGTGCATTTCCACCTGCTGTTCAATGTCTCGATCGCGGTCGCCTTTCTCTTCTTTACCGAGAAGATCGCACTGGTCGCCGAAAGACTGATGCCGGCTAAACCCGATGCGGACGACCCCGCGAAACCGCGCTATCTCGATCCGTCGGCGCTGACCACGCCGGCCTTGGCGATCGGATGCGCCGCCCGCGAGGCGCTGCGCATCGGCGATGTCATCGAGCAGATGCTGACCGGCATGCTGGTCGTGCTCAAGACCAACGACCGCGCGCTGGCCGAGCGCCTGCGCAAGATGGACGACATCGTCGACGAGCTGTACACGGCGATCAAGCTCTACCTGACCCAGATCAGCCGCGAGGCGCTGGAGGAAAGGGAAGGCAGGCGCTGGACCGACATCGTATCGTTCACGATCAACATGGAGCAGGTCGGCGACATCATCGAGCGGATCATCACCGACCTCGAGGAGAAGAAGATCGAGAAGGGACGCAATTTCTCGGCCGCCGGGATGCAGGAGATCTGCGACCTGCATGGCCGGCTGGTCGCCAACCTGCGGCTGGGCATGAGCGTCTTCCTGCACGGCGACCTGACCAGTGCGCAGCAACTGCTGGCCGAAAAAGTGATGTTCCGCGACCTCGAGCGCGCCTATTCCGATTCGCACATCGAACGCCTGACCAGCAACACCGCGCAAAGCATCGAGACCTCGTCGCTGCACCTCGACCTGATCAGCGACCTGAAGCGCATCAATTCGCATATCTGCTCGATCGCGTATCCGATCCTCGAGCAAGCCGGCGTGCTGGCCAAGACCCGGCTGAAGGAGCCGGCGCCGATGCCTGACGCGCCAGCCGATGCCAGCGACGGCAAGCCCGGCTGGCAGAAGCGCAAGCCGCATACCGCCTGATGGAGCTATCGCTGGGCGTCACGCTGGCGGTGCTCGCCGCCGGTTTGCTGCACGCCGGCTGGAACGCGCTGCTCAAGGCATCGTCCGGCGGCGACGTGCTGCTGGACACGGCAGCGGTCGTCGCCGGCTCGTCGGTGTGCGGCCTCGCGCTGCTGGCATTCGTGCCGCGGCCCGATCCGGCCGCCTGGCCGTTCATCGCGGCGTCGGCGACGATCCATTTCGGCTACTACCTGACGCTGGTACAGGCCTATCGCACGGGCGACCTATCGTTCGCCTATCCGCTGATGCGCGGCACGGCGCCGCTGATCGTCGCGGTCCTGGGCAGCATCTTTCTGCGCGAGCTGCCGAGCGTGCAGATCATGGCCGGCATCCTGCTGATCTCGCTCGGCATCGTCAGCATCGCCTTCGTGCAAAGCGGGGGCAGCCGCCGCCGGCATCCACCGGCTGCCGCGTACTGGGCGTTGGGCAATGCGGCGATCATCGCCGCGTACACGCTGGTCGACGGCGCCGGCGCCCGCACATCCGGCAACGCGCTGGCGTACGTCTGCTGGCTGATCTTCCTCGAAGGCATCCCGTTCGTCGCCTGGGTGCTGGCGCGGCGCGGCGCGCCTGCGCTGGCCTATCTGCGTCGCGGCTGGCGCACCGGCCTGGGCGGGGGCGCGTGCAGCCTCGCCGCCTACGGCATCGTGCTCTGGGCGATGACGCGCGCGCCGATCGCGGCGGTGGCGGCGCTGCGTGAGACCTCGGTGCTGTTCGCCGCGCTGATCGGCTCGCTCTGGCTCAAGGAAGGATTCGGCTGGCGCCGCGTCGCCGGCGCCGCCAGCGTGGTCGCCGGCATCGCAGCCCTGAAGCTTTGACCTCGCGCATGACACTCGGCCGCAGGCCCGCCGCGACCTTGCCGCAGGATTGAGCCGGTGAACCCGACGATTCCCGTGCATGCGCGCGTCGTCGTCGTCGGCGGCGGCATTGCCGGCGCGTCGGTGGCCTATCACCTGACCAAGCTGGGCTGCAGCGACGTCGTGCTGCTCGAGCAGGGCAGGCTGACCTGCGGCACGACCTGGCACGCCGCCGGGCTGGTCGGCCAGTTGCGCGCGACGCGCAATGCCACCCGGATGAGCCGCTACGGCATCGAGCTCTACGCGTCGCTGGAGCAGGAAACCGGCCTTGCGACCGGATGGAAGCAGTGCGGCAGCCTGAATGTCGCCAGGACGCCGGAGCGGCTGAAATTGCTGAAGCGCCAGATGGCGCGCGCGAAGAGCTTCGGCATCGAGTTCGAATTCATCACCCCGGGCGAGGCGGGGACAATCTATCCGCTGCTTCGCACCGACGACCTCTGCGGCGCGGTCTGGATTCCAGGCGACGGCAAGGCCAATCCGACCGACCTGACCCAATCGCTGGCCAAGGGCGCCCGCATGCGCGGTGCGCGCATTCTCGAGGGCGTTGCGGTCACCGGCATCATCGTCGAGCGTGGCGGCGTCGCCGGCGTGCGCTACCGCGGCGAGGATGGCGAAGGCGAGATCCGCTGCGAATGCCTCGTCAACTGCGCCGGTCAATGGGCCCGGGAATTCGGCCGCATGGCCGGCGTCAACGTGCCGCTGTTCGCGGCCGAGCACTTCTACATCGTCACCAAGCCGATCGCTGGCGTTCATCCCGATTTGCCGGTGATGCGCGATCCGGACGGTTACATCTACTGCAAGGAGGAAGTCGGCGGCCTGGTAATGGGCGGCTTCGAGCCCGTCGCCAAGCCGTGGGACGTGCCGAAGGTTCCGGACCGGTTCGAGTTCCAGCTGCTGCCCGAGGATTGGGATCAATTCGAGGTGCTGATGACCAATGCGATCCATCGCATGCCCTGCCTCGAAACCGCGGAAGTGAAAATGCTGCTGAACGGACCGGAGAGCTTCACCCTCGACGGCAACTTCATTCTCGGTGAAGCGCCCGAGCTCAGGCGCTATTTCGTCTGCGCCGGATTCAACTCGGCCGGCATTGCCAACGCCGGCGGCGCCGGCAAGCTGATCGCCGAATGGGTGACGGGCGGCGTAGCGCCGCTCGACCTCTGGGACGTCGACATCCGCCGCTTCGCACCGTTCCACGCCAATCGACGGCACCTGTTCGACCGCACCGCCGAAACGCTGGGCCTTCACTACGCGATGCGCTGGCCGCGCGAAGAGCTCGCGACCGTGCGGCCGCTTCGCCGCTCGCCGCTGTACGACCGGCTGAAGGTTCGCGGCGCCGTGTTCGGCAGCAAGCTCAACTGGGAGCGCGCAAACTATTTCCTGCCGGGAGGCGTCGACCCGCCTGCGCCGACGCTGGATACGCCCGGATGGCTGCCGGCAGTGCTGGAAGAGCAGCGCGCCGCACGCGAGGGCGTTGTCGTATTCGATCAGACCTCGTTCGCCAAGTTCGTCCTCAAGGGGCGCGATGCCCTGCAGGTCCTGCAACGGCTATGCGCGAACGAAATCGATGTTCCCGTAGGCCGCATCGTCTACACGGCGATGCTCAACGAACGCGGCGGCATCGAAAGCGACCTGACCCTGACCCGCACCGCCGCCGACGCGTTTTTCATCCTCACCGGCTCGGCACAGGCGACGCGCGACGCCGACTGGATCGGCAGGCATATCGGCGACGACACGTTCGCCGCGCTGGTCGACGTGACGTCGGCATACTCGGTCATTTCGGTGATGGGGCCGAAGTCGGCCGAGCTGCTGGGCCGCCTGTCACCGGACGACGTCTCCAGGGAAGGGCTGCCCTTCTCGACGACGCGCGAAATCGACGTCGGCTACGCGCGGGTGCGCGCCGCGCGGCTGAGCTACATAGGCGGCCCCGGATATGAGCTGGTCGTGACGACCGACCAGTGCGTCACGCTGTACGACGCGCTGCACGAGGCGGGCGCGGCGCTGGCCTTGCGCGATGCGGGCTATTACACGATCGATGCCCTGCGCATCGAAGCGGGCCGGCGCGCCTGGGGCGCCGAGCTCGGCCCCGACGAGACCCCGCTCGAAGCCGGCCTCGCATTCGCGGTCAAGCTGGACAAGCCGTCATCGTTCATCGGCCGCGAGGCGCTCGTCCGGCAACAGGCCACCGGCGTTAAAAAGCGGCTGCTGCTGTTCACGTTCGACGATTCCGCGGCGTTTCCCTGGAGCGGCGAGCCGATACTGATGGACGGGCAGAGCGTCGGCGAGCTGACCTCGGCCGGCTACAGCCGCAGGCACGGGCGCGCTGTCGCGATGGGTTATGCGCGGAGCGACCGGGTGTTGAGCGACGCCGCGCTGCTTGCCGCGCGCTACCAGGTCGACATCGCCGGCGAGTTCTTCGCCGTCACGCCGCATCTCAAGCCGACCTAATCACCGACCGCGGGCGCACCGGCCGGGCAATAAGCTATCCTGACGCCTGACATCCGACATCTGACATCTGATGCCCTCCCGCTCCCCTACCCCGCCGCGCCGCGGCCGCACGCCGCACAAGCCCGGCGCACCGACCGGCCAGGTGCAGAGCCTGACTCGAGGCCTGTCGATCCTCGAAGCGCTTGCCCATGCTGACGGGGGCCTCTCCCTGACCGAGGTTGGCCACCGCGTGCAATTGCCGATGTCGACCGCGCACCGGCTGCTGGCGACGCTGGAAAAAATGGGTTACGTGTACCAGGCCGGCGACCTCGGACTGTGGCGCGTGGGCCTGCAGGCCTTCACCGTCGGCAGCACCTTTCTCGCCAACCGCGACTTCGTCGGCAGCAGCCACGCCTACATGCGCCGCCTGATGGAGCAGTCCGGCGAGACGGCGAACCTAGCCATTCTCGACGGCATCGAAGCGGTGTTCATCGCCCAGGTGCAATGCCACGAGACGATGCGCACGCTGGTCAGGCTCGGCAGCCGCGTGCCGCTGCATGCGTCCGGCGTCGGCAAGACGATCTTCGCGGCGCTGCCGGACGAGCAGATCGACGCGATCCTGAAGGTCCGCGGCCTGCCGCGCATCACCGAAAACACGATCGTCGCACCGGAGACGATGTGGGCTGCGCTGCGGGTCATCCGCCAGCGCGGCTACTCGTTCGACGACGAGGAGCATGCACGGTCGACACGCTGCGTCGCGGCGACGATCTACGACGAGCACACCGAGCCGCTCGGCGCTATTTCGCTGGCCGGGCCGTCTTCGCGCCTGTCCGACGAACGCATCCGGCAACTGGGTCCGCTGGTCGCGCACACGGCCGAGGAACTGACCAGAAAGCTCGGCGGCAAGTGGCCGCATCCCTATTGACGCGGCGCTGCGCCGATCTTCAGCCGGCGGCGGCCTCGCGTATCAGCGCCTTCATCTGCCGCACCGCCTCGCGCAAGCCGACGAACACCGAGCGGCTGACGATGGCGTGGCCGATATGCAGCTCGCGCACGCCGGGCAGCGACGCGACCGACTGCACGTTGAAGTAGTTGAGCGCGTGGCCGGCGTTGAAGCGCATGCCCAGCGCGCGGATCGCCGCGCCGGCGTCGCGAATTTTCGCCAGCTCGGCCACGACGGCCGGGCTTTGCGGGTCGCGGCCCCTGGCGTGGAAGGCGTGCGCGTACGGGCCGGTGTGTATCTCGCAGACTCGCGCACCGATCCGCGCCGCCGCGTCGACCTGACGGACGTCGGCGTCGATGAATACGCTGCTGATGATGCCGGCGTCGGCCAGCCGTGCGACGGTGGTCTTGAGCCGCTGCTCCTGGGCAGCCACGTCGAGCCCACCCTCGGTCGTGACCTCTTCGCGCCCCTCCGGCACCAGCATCGCCATCTCCGGCTTGAGCACACACGCGATGCCGATCATCTCGTCGGTCGCCGCCATTTCGAGATTGAGCTTGATCTGCACCAGGGCACGGAGCCTCTTCACATCCTCGTCCTGGATGTGCCGGCGGTCTTCGCGCAAGTGCACCGTAATGCCATCGGCGCCGCCCAGATGCGCTTCAGCCGCCGCCCACACCGGATCCGGCTCGTAGGTCCGCCGCGCCTGGCGCAGCGTCGCGACGTGGTCGATGTTGACGCCGAGCTCGATCATGACTGCCGTTCATCGGCTCCGTTGTTTTCCTCGTCGAGCGCCTGCAGGTCGCGCACCACGCGCCGGCTGAAGATCGCCCGCTGCTCGAGATAATGGTCGAGCACCTCGCGCATCAGCCGCTTCGCTTCGACGGCTGCGTCGGCTGCGCTGTAATCATGCTTCGCCAGTGCGAGCAAGGTCGCGCCGCGCACCAGCGGATAGTGCCGCCCCGGTTCCGCCGCGGTGCTGCGCGGGCCGCGATCGAACGCGTAATAGTACCGCGTCGCCGGATCGACCGGCCGGCCGGTGTCCGCCTCGTGCGTCAACGGCAGCGCGTAGCCCAGCTCGCATAGCAGCCGCACTTCGAATTCCCGCAATACCGGCGCCTGCGGCGCGCCCGCTGCCAGCCGTGCCAGCGCCGTTTCATAGTCGCGGAACAGCTGCGGATGCGCATCCTCGCGCGGCAAGAGCTTCAGCAGGAGCTCGTTGAGGTAAAAGCCGCACAGCAGCGCCGACCCGGCGACCAGCGGCAGGCCGCCGCGCCACTCGGCCCGGAGCAGGGTCCGGAGCTCTCCGGCACCGGCCCACGACAGGCTCAGCGGTTGAAATGCCTGCAGGACGCCGCGCAATTCGGAGCGCGGGCGCCTGGCGCCGCGGGCGACCATCGCAACCCGGCCGTGACCGGCGGTCAGCGTCTCGACGATGAGGCTCGTCTCCCGGTACGCGTAAGCGTGCAGGACGTAGCCATGCTGCTCGTCGCGACGGTCGCGCAGCTGTTTCATCGGGCAGCTTCCGACGGCGAGCGTTGCACGTCTGCTCAGTAACCCAGGCGCTTGAGGAGGACTTCGTCGTCCGCCCAGCCGGACTTCACCTTGACCCAGACCTCGAGGTATACCTTGCCCCCGAACAGACGTTCCATGTCCCGGCGCGCGGCGCCGGCGATGGCCTTCATCGTGGATCCGCCCTCACCGAGCAGGATGGCGCGATGGCTCGCCTTGTCGGCGTAGACGGTGGCATGGATCCGGCGCAGCGCACCGTCGTGCTCGAAGCTGTCGATCGCCACCGTCGTCGTGTACGGAATCTCCTCGCCGAGTCGGCGAAAAATCTTTTCTCGGACATACTCGGCGGCGAGGAAGCGCTCGTCCCGGTCGGTCAGATCGTCCGGCGCGAACATCGATTCGCCGATCGGCAGATGGCGCGCGACTTCGGCCGTGAACAGATCGAGCTGCATGCGCTTCTCCGCGCTGATCGGTACCATGGCCGCGAAAGGATGCGCCTTGTCCAGCATCGACAGGTACGGCAGCAAGCGCGACTTGTCGGCCAGGCGATCGACCTTGTTGATCGCGGCGATCACCGGCACGCCTGCCGGCAGCAGGGTCAGCACCGCGCGATCGGCCTCGGTAAACTTGACCGCCTCCAGCACGACGACGATCGCGTCGACGCCGGCAAGGCTGTCGCGAACGGTGCGGTTCATCCGCTCGTTCAGGCGCGAGCGGTACGCACTCTGGAATCCCGGGGTATCGACGAGGATGAACTGCGCCGTGGCCGATGACATGATGCCGAGAATCCGGTGTCGCGTCGTCTGCGGCTTCTTCGAGGTGATCGTGACGCGCGCCCCGACCAGCGCATTCACCAACGTCGACTTGCCGACATTGGGCCGCCCGACGATCGCGACGTAGCCGCAGCGAAACCCGTCCGCCGGATCAGTCACGCGTTGCCTGCTGGTAGGCGTCCGCGGCAGCCGCCTGCTCCGCGGCACGCCGGCTGGAGCCCGATCCCGTCGCGGCGATCGAGAGTGCGGGAATGCTGCAGACGACGTCGAATGTCTGCAGATGCGCCTCGCCCCGGATCGCGGCAACCGTGTAGTCGGGCACCGGCAGCCTCCGGCCCTGCAGCCATTCCTGCAACCGCGTCTTCGGATCCTTGGCGAGTCCGGACGGATCGATGCCGGCCAGCTCGCCGGCATAGGCGCGGCCGATGGCCGCATCGGCGGCGTCGAAGCCACCGTCGAGAAAGATCGCGCCGAACACCGCCTCGAGCGCGTCGGCCAGGATCGATGGCCGCGCGGCGCCGCCGCTTTTCAACTCGCCCTCGCCGAGCCTCAGGACGCTGCCCAAGTCGAGCCCCGCCGCCAGGCGGTGCAGCGTGTCTTTGTTGACCAGGTTGGCCCGGACGCGCGACAGCTCACCCTCCGGGATCTGCGGGAAGCGCCGGTACAGCGTCAGCGCGATCGCGCAATTGAGGATCGAATCGCCGATGAATTCCAGCCGCTCGTTGTGCTCCGCACCGAAGCTTCGATGCGTCAGCGCCTGGCGCAGCAGTTCCGGATGGCGAAACGCGTGGCCGAGCGGTTCGCTCTGCGAGAAGGGCGGCATCAGCCCCGGAGCTACTTCGTGGCCGTGGCCTCGAAGTCCAGCACCAGGCTCACGTTGCCGACCATGTGCAGCTTGTTGCTCCAAGTCGCGGTCGCCACCAGTGAATTGCCTTCCTTGACCACGTCGATGTCGGTGCCACGCACCGAGTCGATATAGTCGGCGCTGGCTTTCAGATCGAAGTCGCTGCGGAATTTAGCCAACGAAAACTGGTCCGGCGAATCCTGCAGCGTCTTAGCCATCACCTTCTGCACGGTGAAATATTCGATGTACGACGGCACCGTGCGGAAGCCGATCATCACCACCGCCACCACCACCACGGCGACAAAGAGAAACCCGAGCATCGACAGCCCGCACTGCGCAGCGCGATTGTTCATCTTCCCTCCCTTCAGCGGATGCTGGTGCCGATCCGCTTGAACGCGAAGCTGCTGAGATCATCCCAGTTGAACCAGATGAAGAACGCCTTGCCGCGAATGTGATCATCCGGGACGAAGCCCCAGTATCGGCTGTCGTCGCTGTTGTCGCGGTTGTCGCCCATCATCAGATAGCTGCCCGCGGGGACCCTGCAGGTGAACCCGCGGTCATTGTAGACGCAGTTCTCCCTTCCCGGGAAAGACCGCACGCCATTGACGTTGACCGGCGGCGCCGCCGGGTTGATGGCGATCGAGTGCGGGCGGTCCCCGATCCGCTCGATCACCCGCTGCGTCGTCGCGTAGGTCAGCCCCTCGAGGTAGCTGTAGGTGCCGTCCGGCGTCTGCGGCCAGGGCTGGCCGTTGACGGTGACCGTCTTGTCGCGATAGACCACTTCGTCGCCCGGCAGGCCGACCAGGCGCTTGATGAAATCCTGCGACGGATTGACGGGGTAGCGAAACACGATGACGTCGCCCCGCTGCGGCTGGCTGGTCTCGATGATCTTCTTCTCGATGATCGGCAGCCTTATCCCGTAGGCGAATTTGTTGACCAGGATGAAATCGCCGACCTCGAGCGTCGGACGCATCGAGGAGCTCGGGATCTTGAACGGCTCGGCGACGAACGAGCGCAGCAGGAATACGATCAGCAGGACCGGAAAGAAGCTCTTCGGATACTCGATCCACCAAGGCTCGTGCGCACCCGGGCGCCGTCCGCGCGCGAAGACCAGCCGGTCGGCCAGCGTCATCGCTCCCGTCAGCACGGTGAGCAGAAACAGGATCAGTGCAAAGTTCATCGTGTCATCAGCCGTATCAAGGTTTTGTTGCGGCGGCGGATCACTTCTCGCCGACCTGAAGAATAGCCAGGAACGCCTCCTGCGGAATCTCCACGCTGCCCACCGCCTTCATCCGCTTCTTGCCCGCCTTCTGCTTCTCCAGCAGCTTGCGCTTGCGCGTGACGTCGCCGCCGTAGCATTTTGCCAGCACGTTCTTGCGCAGCGCCTTGACGCTCTCCCTGGCGATGATCTGCGCGCCGATCGCCGCCTGGATCGCCACGTCGAACATCTGGCGCGGAATCAATGAGCGCATCTTCGACACCACCTCGCGCCCGCGGTACTGCGCGTGCGCCCGGTGCACCATCACCGACAGCGCATCGACGCGGTCGCCGTTGAT
Organism: uncultured beta proteobacterium; assembly: GCA_963713125.1. GTDB lineage: Bacteria > Pseudomonadota > Gammaproteobacteria > Burkholderiales > Casimicrobiaceae > PALSA-1003. Next base: position 164,388 of record CAVQKL010000002.1, read on the forward strand.
CAGGATGTCGAGCTTGACGACGTCGGCGGAGCGGAACTCCTTGAAATCGTAGTCGAGCGACGCGTAGCCGCGCGACACCGACTTAAGCTTGTCGAAGAAATCCATCACGACTTCGGCCAGCGGCAGCTCATAGGTCAGCATCACCTGACGGCCGACGTATTGCATGTTCTTCTGCACGCCGCGTTTTTCGGTGCACAGCGTCAACACCGGGCCGACGTATTCCTGCGGCGTCAGGATCGTCGTCGTGATGATCGGCTCACGGATTTCCTCGACGTGCGAGAGATCGGGGAGCTTCGACGGGTTTTCGATCTCGAGCAGCGCGCCGTCGCGCAGCAGCACCTGGTAGACGACCGTCGGCGCCGTCGTGATCAGCGCCATGTCGTATTCACGCTCGAGGCGCTCCTGCACGATGTCCATGTGCAGAAGTCCGAGGAAGCCGCAGCGGAAGCCGAAGCCCAGCGCCTGCGACACCTCGGGCTCGTAGTGCAGCGACGCATCGTTGAGCTTCAGCTTCTCCAGCGCGTCGCGCAAGGCCTCGTACTGGTTGGCCTCGACCGGGTACAGCCCGGCGAACACCTGCGGCTTGACGTCCTTGAAGCCGGGCAGCGGCTTGGCCGCGGCGCGCGTCGCAAGCGTCACGGTGTCGCCGACTCTGGCCGCCTTCAGCTCCTTGATGCCGGCGATGATGAATCCGACCTGGCCGGCCGCGAGCACGTCGCGTGCCACCGACTTGGGCGTGAAAACGCCGACCTGCTCGCAGTTGTAGGTCGCGCCGGTCGCCATCAGCAGGATCTTGTCGCGCGGCTTCAGCGACCCCTCCATCACGCGAACCAGCATGACGACGCCGACGTAGTTGTCGAACCAGGAATCGATGATCAGCGCCTGCAGCGGGGCCGCGGGATCGCCGGTCGGCGGCGGAATGCGCGCGATCACCGCCTCGAGAATGTCGTCGACGCCTTCGCCGGTCTTGGCGCTGGCGAGGATCGCATCCTGGGCCGCGATGCCGATGATGTCCTCGATTTCCTCGATCACCCGCTCCGGCTCGGCCGAAGGCAGGTCGATCTTGTTCAGCACCGGCACGACGGTGACGCCCTGCTCGGTCGCCGCATAGCAGTTGGCGACCGTCTGCGCCTCGACGCCCTGCGAGGCGTCGACGACCAGCAACGCGCCTTCGCACGCGGCCAGCGAGCGCGACACCTCGTAGGCGAAGTCGACGTGCCCGGGCGTGTCGATCAGGTTCAGGTTGTAAGTCGAGCCGTCGCGCGCCGCGTAGCGGAGCGCCGCCGTCTGCGCCTTGATCGTGATGCCCCGCTCGCGCTCGAGATCCATCGAATCGAGCACCTGCGCTTCCATCTCCCGCTCGGCCAGGCCGCCGCAGCGCTGGATGAAGCGGTCCGCGAGCGTCGACTTACCGTGGTCGATGTGCGCGATGATCGAGAAGTTGCGGATGTGCTGCATCGGGGATTCAAAAGAAAGGGGCACCGCGAAGTGCCCCTCCATCACTATTGCCTCGGCTCGGCTGTGGCGTCGGAATACCTTGAATTTTAGCCGATTTTCACCGCCAGCGCGAATCGGCGGCGACCGGCTGCGCCAGGACCTCGCGCAGCGCGCCGGTGTTCAGGCGGTAGTGGCAGACCTCGCGCCCGTCGGCGAGCAGCACCGGGACCAGGGCCCCCCAGCGCGATTCGAGCGCCGGGTCGGCATCGACGTCGAGCTCGTCGACCGGCGCCCCGGCGGCGTGCACGGCAAGCGCTGCACGCATGTCGTCGCACAGGTGGCAATAGGCGCGGACCAGCAGCGTCAGCCGGACAGCCATCGCCGGCGCCCGATGCTAAGCAAGTGTTGCGCGCCGCAGCTACTCGGCACTGCCGTTGCCGAGCCTGATCGTCGAAAAGAACTGCTGCTCGCCGCGGCGCAGCTGAAAGGTCACCGAACTGCCTTTTTCCAGCTTGCCGATCAGCGTGTTGACCTGCTCGACATTCTTGGCCTCGATCGTCGCGCCGCGGCTGATCACCGCCAGGATGACATCGCCCGGTTGAATGTCGCCGCGAGCGGTGCCGCGGATGTCTTCGACGACGACCCCGTTTCTGATCTCGAGCTCCTTCTTTTGCTCGTCGGTCAGGTCCGACAGCACCAGGCCCATGCGATTCGGCTTGGCTTTTTCCTTGCCCGGCGCGGCGCGGCGGTTGGGACGGGGCGCCTCGTCTTCCTTGAGCTCGGCAACCGTCACGCCGACATCCTTGGTCGCGCCCTTGCGCCACAATTGCAGCATGATCTTCGTCCCAGGCTTGACCTGCGTGATGATACGGGGCAGCTCGGACGAAGTGTTGACCGGCCGGCCGTCGACCTTGACGATGATGTCGCCCGCCTCGATGCCGGCCTTGTCTGCGGGGCCGCCCTTCTCGACAGAATTGACCAGGGCGCCGCTCGCTTTGGCGAGGCCGAACGCATCGGCGGTCTCGCGGCTTACTTCCTGGATCTGCACCCCGATCCTGCCGCGGGTGACGCGGCCCTTGTCCTGGATCTGCTTGACGACGTTCATCGCGACATCGATCGGGATGGCAAACGCCAGCCCCATGTAGCCGCCGGTCCGGCTGAAGATCAGCGAGTTGATGCCGACGACCTCGCCTTTCAGGTTGAACAGCGGACCGCCCGAATTGCCCGGGTTGATCGGCACGTCGGTCTGAATGAACGGAACGAGATTTTCGTTCGGCAGCTCGCGCCCCTTGGCGCTGACGATACCGGCAGTGATCGTGTTCTCCAGGCCGAACGGCTTGCCGATCGCGGCGACCCACTCGCCGACCTTCAGCTTGTCCGGATCCCCGATCGTCACCTTCGGCAGGCCCGTGGCATCGATCTTGAGCAACGCGACATCGGTGCGCTTGTCGGTGCCGACGACCTTGGCGCGGAATTCGCGCTTGTCGGTCAGCTTGACCGTGACTTCGCTGGCGTCGTCGACGACGTGGGCATTGGTGAGCACGTAACCGTCTGACGCCAGGATGAACCCCGACCCGGTCGACTGCTGCTCGAACTCACGCGGGCGCGGTTGCTGTCCGCGCGGAATCTGTCCGAAGCGGCGGAAGAATTCGTAGAACGGATCGTCCTCGGAGAGGTCGGGCGTCTGCTGCCGGCGCGCGGTCTGCGTGACGTCGATGCTGACCACCGTGGGACCCTGCTGCTCATAGAGCTCGGTGAAGTCCGGCAGGTGGCCGGACTGGGCGAGCGCCACAGGCACGAGCGAGAAAGCGCTGGCAAACGCGCCGAATACGGTCCAAACGCTGAGTTTCATTGCTGTCGTGTCCTGGTCGTCAGTCGGGAAAGCCGGTCCAAAGTATCGATTCTAACGGCTGCGGCCCTTCATTGGCGACGACCGACCGAGTAGGCGATCCGGCGGACGGTCGCGCCGGGCGCTTCGCCCAGCACGGTCACCAGGTAGTCGTCCAGCTGACGGCTGTAGACATTGATCCCGCCCTGCTGCGACAGCCCCACCGGCTGCGGCGTTGCCGGCGTCGGCTCGACGAAGACCGAGATCGCGACCAGGCCGTCCGAGTACACGATGTGCGCGACTTGCGCCGCTTTGCCGCGCAAGGTGCGATAGCCTTCGACGATCTTGATGAATCCCGGCGGCATGTCACTTACCACCCAGCCCGTCTCCCTGGGCGAGATGTCCGGACCGGGCGATTCGCGCACCTGCCAGTCGGACGGTACGCTGGCGAAAGGCGGCTTGGTGGCGTCGCGGTCGAGCGTGGCGCCAATCTGTATGTCGCTGAAGGCGAACTGCTCAACTGGCTCGTTCTTTTCGTTGAGCAGTCGCGCCTTCAGCAGCAGGCCGGTCGCGATGTCGGCCCACAGCTTGTGGCCGTAGCGTGCCGCGTCCTTGGGCTCGAACACATACGCCTGCGTCTCCAGACCCGCGATGCGCGTGGTCTCGGCCTTGCGGAAATAGTAGTACGTGGCGAGCGTCGCAAGCTGCTGCGGCAGCAGCGACGGAAAGGCGTTGTGCATGCTTCGCAACTCGACGCGCACGACCTTGGCGTCCGGATAGTAGCAGCGCACCTGATCGTCGTTGCGGATGATTTCGCGCGCCGGCCCGTCGAGATTGGACAGCTTTTCCGACTCGCCGTGGGCGTCCTGCAGGTGATAGAGCCGCGAGGTCTCGATGCGGCCGCCGTGCTGATAGACGATGGTCCCGACATAGTTGAGCTGGCGCGCCGCAGCGGCCGCGCGCTGCAGCCAGTCAGCGGCATCCTGCCCGAACGCCGTGGGGACGGCGAGCAGCGTGACGACCGCGAGCCCGGCGCCCCGGCGCAGCCGGGCGGGCCAACCTTGTCGCTCGCTTGCGCTGGGACTACGGACGCGCATCCGGCTCGCTGGCCGCGACCGCGCGCATGAAGGGGCGCATGCCCTGGATCACGTTGGTCGGCGAGTATTCCTGGTGTACCAGCAGATACTCGTTGTCGACCGCCGGCCGCGCGTCGGCCGCGCGCACGCCCGCGGCCTGCCTGGCGCTGGCGATCGCCGCGACGGGTGCCGGCATCGTCGTCAGCGCGACCCAGCCGACGACGCTGACGGCCGCCACCGTCGCCGCCAGTGCCAGTGCGATCGCATGCGGCGCGGGCGCACGCCGCGGCGGCGCCAGGACTGTCGGTTCGGCCGCGAGCCGGGCGACGAATCCCGGCCAGCTCATCGAGGCCGACGCGGTGATTCCGCGCACCGCGTCGCCGCCCACGTGATAACACACCCAGTTCGCCACACCTTCGGATTGGCACAGGCTCGTAATGACGGCGTCGGCGCGCGCGGCGTCGAGCTCCCCGTCGATCAGGAGCGAAATTTCCTCCGGTGTCGGCACCGTCGGCCCGCCGCCATTGGCGCCGGATCCTGCCTTGAAGTTGCCCATCACCATCTCCGGTCCTTGTCAGTCCCCAAGAGCGGTCGCAATTGCTCCGCGATCGCTTCACGCGCCCGGAAAATCCGGGAGCGCACCGTGCCAATCGGACAGTTCATCGCGTTGGCAATCTCTTCGTAGCTCATGCCTTCGATCTCGCGCAGCGTTATCGCAGTGCGCAGATCCTCGGGCAGCGCCTCCATCGCCTTGTTGACGGTGGCCGCTATCTGCTTGCCGTGCAATTCGTCTTCCGGCGTCGCCGAATCGCGAAGCTGCTCGGCATCCTCGAAATTCTCCGCCTCCTCGTTGTCGAAGCCGGTCGATGTCGGCGCCCGCCGGCCCATCGCGACCAGATAGTTCTTGGCCGTGTTGATCGCGATGCGATAAAGCCACGTATAAAACGCGCTGTCCCCGCGAAAAGAAGGCAGTGCGCGATAGGCCTTGATGAACGCCTCCTGCGTCACGTCCTCGACTTCGCCCGGGTCGCGCACCAGCCGCGACAGCAACCGCCCGAGCTTGCGCTGGTACTTCAGCACCAGCAGCTCGAATGCGCGCTTGTCACCGCGCTGCGCGCGCTCGACCAGCTGCTGATCTACTTCGCGGTCAGCCATCCGCGGCCTGTCCCTGAGTCAATCGTTATTGTCGCCACACCGGATCCGGTGGGCGCGATACCCGCCGGCAGTATAGCCGAGCCGTCCGGCGCGCCACGCGATCGACTCAGGCAGGCAGCTTGCATCCTAGACCGTTCGCGCTGCGGGAAGTTCAGTTCCCCGCCTGTTCCGGCGCGTCGCCCGGTCAACCGCGTTGCTCCAGCGCAACAACCGGCTCGACCCTGCCGGTTACGATGCCGCGATAGTTGCGGATTGCCGGTTCGCGCCAGGCCGAGAGATCGCTTCGTTGCTCGTCATCGAGGAGGCCGAGCTGTTCGAGCACGGCGACGGTCGCCGGGTGCAGGCCGCGCGCGTTGCCGTCGACCACCTTGACCGCGATTCCCCAGCCCTTGCTGCGCACGCCGATGGCTTGGACGCCTTCGGCACCGACCTTGCTGACCCAGTCGCCGCGACCGGCGCGCATCAAGACGAGGTCGTTCCGCCTGTCGCCGGAAACCATTTCCGGATGCGCGCTCATCGCGCTGGCGAGAGCCGACGGCGCAGTCCCGTAACGGGAATCTTCGTCGCCGGCGAGGCGCGCGTAGGCGAAGGCGAGCGCGGACAGGGGAACCGCGTAGTTGGGCGCCGAGCATCCATCGATGCCCGCGATCAGGCTTGATTCGGCAACGCCGGTCAGATGCGCGACCGCCTGCCGTATCGCCCGTTGCAACGGATGGTCGAACGCGAGGTAGGATTCAGTTGGTAGGCCACAATGACGACAGTAGGCGAGCATGCCGCTGTGCTTGCCCGAGCAATTGTGCTGCAGCACCGTGAAGGCGACGCCCGACGGCGGCAACTCGTCGTGCGCCGCATAGAACAATGGCGGGTGCACGCCGCACTGGAGCTGATCGGGCACGCAATCGGCGCGGCGCAGCATGTCGGCGACGGCGGTGACATGGCGCGGCTCGCCGGAGTGGCTGGCACAAAGCAGCGCCACCTGCTCGATCGAAAACCCGAAGCGCTCGGCGCCTCCTGCGGCGACCAGCGGCACCGCTTGCAGTGGCTTGAGCGCGCTGCGCGTCATCGTGACGAACATCGGGTCACCGGCCGCGAACAGGAGGCGGCCGTCACGGTCGACCACCGCGACCGATCCGTAGTGGATGCTGTCGGTCGCGTCGCCGCGCGTCACTCGCGCGAGTGGGACGTGCGGCGGTGCGGGAGCCGGGGCGCGGGAGGAGGCGTTGGACACGGGCCGGCTGAAAAACCGTCCATTTTACGCCGGATTGAGCCTCTTTCCGAGCGCGAACGATGATCGAGGCGCCGCGACTCGACGGATCGCGCCCTGCCGAGGCGTGCCGAGGCTACGGAGTCAGCGCGCCGCGAATCTGCTCGAGGGCCGCCGGATCCTCGATCGTCGTCAAATCGCCCGGATCGCGGCCTTCGGCCAGTGCCTGGATCGCGCGGCGCAATAGCTTGCCCGAGCGCGTCTTGGGCAGCAGCGCGACGAAATGCACGGTCCCCGGGCGCGCGATCGCGCCGAGCTTGCGATCGACGGTGCTCATCACCTCGTTGCGCATCCTTCGCGCACCGTCCGGCGTGGCAACCAGCGACGGATCCTTGACCACGGCAAATGCCACCGGGACCTGCCCCTTGACCGGGTCCGCCACGCCGACGACCGCGACCTCGGCAATTCCCGGATGCGCCTGCACCGCTTCCTCGATTTCCCGGGTGCCGAGCCGATGTCCGGCAACGTTGATCACGTCATCGGTGCGGCCGAGGACGAAGTAGTAGCCGTCGCCGTCGCGCGTGGCCCAGTCGAACGTCGAATACACGTTGCCGCCGGGCAGCGTCTCGAAATAGGTCTGGACGAAACGCTTGTCGTCGCCCCAGACCGTCGTCATGCACCCGGGCGGCAACGGCGGGACGATCGCCAGCACGCCTTTCTGTCCGGTGCCGACCTCGGCGCCGGTCAGCTCGTCGACCAGGCGCACGTCGTAGCCGCACACCGGAAACGACGGACTGCCGAACTTGCGCGGCGTCTCGGCGATCCCCAGTTGCGCCGACAGGATCGGCCAGCCGCTCTCGGTCTGCCAGTAGTTGTCGACGATCGCGACCCCCAGCGAATCCGCGGCCCAGCGCGCGGTCGGCTCGTCCAGGGGCTCTCCGGCCAGGAACAGATAGCGCAGCGACGAGAGGTCGTGCCTTTTCATGAATGCCGGATCCTGCTTTTTCAGTACGCGTATAGCGGTCGGCGAGCTGAACATCGAGCGAACCTTGTGCTCGGCGACGATCTGCCACCAGACGGCGGGGTCGGGGCGGATCGGCAGGCCTTCGTACATGATGGTCGTCGACCCGTTCAGCAGGGGCGCGTAGACGATGTACGAATGGCCGACGACCCAGCCGATGTCGCTGGTGGTGAACATCGCCTCGCCCGGCGCGACGCAGAATATGTCGCGCATCGACGCGGTCAGCGCCACCGCATGGCCGCCGGTGTCGCGCTGCACGCCTTTCGGGTTGCCGGTCGTGCCCGACGTGTACAGGATGTACGAAGGTTCCGATGACTCGAGCCACGCACACGGGACGGTGGCGCCGGCGTGCTGCGCCGCCAGGCCGGCGTAATCGAGATCGCGGCCGGGTGTGCGGCTCATCGTGGCGTCGATGCCGCGATCTACGATAATCACTCTGGATGGCGGATGCCGCGCGAGGCGCATCGCTTCGTCGACCAGCGGCTTGTACGGCACCGGCTTGCCGGCGCGCATGCCGGCGTCCGCGGTGATCAGCACCTTCGGCTGGGCATCGTCGATCCGCGTCGCGAGGCTGGCCGCAGCGAAGCCGCCGAACACGACCGAATGAATCGCGCCGATGCGCACCGTCGCCAGCATCGCGAACACCGCCTCCGGGATCATGGGCATGTAGATCAGCACCCGGTCGCCCCGTCCGACACCCTGCGCCTGCAGGATCGCGGCAAAGCCGTTCACCTCTTCGGAGAGCTGGCGATAGGTGTAGCTGCGGCGCACCTCGGTTTCGGTCGAGATGTAGACCAGCGCCGCCTGCCCGGCGCGCTCGGCCAGGTGCCGGTCGATCGCGTTGTGGCACAGGTTGGTGCGGCCACCGACGAACCAGCGCGCGAACGGCGGCCGGCTGTAATCGAGCACCTCTTCGAACGGCGTCTGCCAGTCGATCAGCGCCGCACGCTCGCGCCAGAACGAGTCGCGGTCGGTGAGCGAGCGTCGGTGCTCGTCGGGGTAGGTCGGCATGGCGTGCCGTGGCGTTCAGAGGCCGGCGATGTCGGCGCCGACGCGCACGACGGTGCGGCCGCGAACCGTCCCCTTGAGGAAGGCGTCGAAATGCGTCGGCAGGTCGGAGAAATCGATCGTCACGACCTTGGCCTGGACGCGCGACGGCCGCCACTCGTTGGCCAGCCGGTCCCACAGCTTCTGCCGCAGCGGCATCGGGCATTCGGCGCTGTTGATGCCGAGCAGGTGCACGCCGCGCAGGATGAACGGCATGACCGTGGTATTGAGCTTGAAGTCCGCGGAAAGCCCGACGCTCGCCACCGTGCCGCCCTGCTTCATCGTCGACAGCATCCAGGCCAGCACGTCGCCGCCGAGGTTGTCGATCGCGCCGGCCCACGTCGACTTGTCCAGCGGGCGGATCTTCGAGAAATCGAGGCTCGACCGGAGCACCACCTCGGATGCGCCGACCGAGCGCAGGTAGTCGCTTTCCCTCTCCTTGCCGGTCAGCGCGACCACGTGGTAGCCGAGCTTGGCCAGGATGTCGATCGCGACGCTGCCGACGCCGCCGGTGGCGCCGTCGACGATCACCGGCCCGCTGCGCGGCGTCAGGCCGTTGTGCTGCATGAGCTCGATCGCCTGCGCCGCGGTGAAACCGGCGGTGCCCAGGGTCATCGCCTCGAACGCCGTCATGTTCGGCGAACGGCGCACCACCCAGTCGGCGGGCACGCGAACGTATTCCGCGTAGCCGCCGTCGTGCGCGACACCCACGTCGTAAGAGTGCACGATCACCTTGTCGCCGTGCTTGAAGCGCGGATCGGCCGAGGTCTCGACTGTGCCGGCCATGTCGATGCCGGCGACGGTCGGATACTTGCGCATGATTTTGCCGGCGCCGTTGTACGACAGTGCATCCTTGTAGTTGATCGTCGAATACTTGGTCTTGACCACGACATCGCCCGGGTCGAGCTCGTCGAGCGCCATTTCGACGAATCGGCTGGACACGACGCCGTCCTCCTGGAATGTCCGGTAGGCCTTGAATTTCTGCACGGGTGTCTCCTCCTGAAAGCGTCTGTGCCGATGCAGCGCTTGCCGCATCGCATTGGAAGTCTCGATCAGCTCGGCCCCTGCGGCACGGGCGCCGGCGCGTCTCCGGCGAGGTGCGGCAGCGCCATGTATTCGCGCGAGCGCATCTCGATCAGCCGGCTGACCGTGCGCGCGAAGTCACGGCTGTTGGCGCCTTCGCGATAGAGCTCGCCGGCGGAAACTGCCGCGGACAGCAGCAACTTTACCCGATGATCGTAGAGCACGTCGACGAGCCAGGTAAAGCGGCGGGTGGCGTTGCTCATGTCGGGCGAGAGCCGCGGGCACGTCGGACACGATGATGACCGCGAACCGCCGCGCCAGCTCCAGGTAGTCGATCTGCGAGCGGGGTCCCTCGCACAGGTTGGAAAAATCGAACCAGACGATGCTGCCGGCACGCCTTCTGGCCCTCAGCGCGCGCGAATCGACCACGAGCCGCGTATCCTCGTCCGGCCCGGGCCGCATCCGCTCGAACAGCGCCGCGAGCGTTGCGTCCGCCGCGCCCGCCGGCGCGACGCAATAGGTGGCGGCGTGCTCGAGCTCGCGCAGGCGATAGTCGGTGCCGGCGTCGACCTCGACGATGTCCAGCCTCTGTTTGAGCAGTGCGATCGTCGGCAGCAGGTTCTGCCGCTGCAGGCCGTTCGGATACAGTTCTTCGGGCTGGTAGTTCGAGGTCAGCACGAACACCACGCCGCGGCTGAACAGCGCGGTCAGCAGTCGCCCCAGGATCATCGCATCGGCGACATCGGCGACGTGAAATTCGTCGAAGCAGATCAGGCGATGGCGGCGGGCGATCCGTGCCGCGACCGTCGCCAGCGGATCCTCCTCGCGATGGAGCGTCCGGAGCTCGTCGTGCACGCTCTTCATGAACGCGTGGAAATGGATGCGGGTCTTGCGCCGCAGCGGTGCCGCGGCGTAGAACGCGTCCATCAGGAAGCTCTTGCCGCGGCCGACGCCTCCCCACAGGTAGACACCGCGCGGCGGCAGCGGCGGATTGAACCAGCGCCGCAGCAGCGACAGGCGCGCCTTGCGAAACGCGGCCAACTCGTCGTGCAGGCGCTGCAGGCGATCGAGCGCGGCAAGCTGCGCGGCGTCGAGAACGATATGGCGCCGGTCGAGCTCCGGCCGCAGATGCGCGAACAGCGCGCCCGGCCGCGCGGCCGGGAAATACGCCTCGGCGACGGCTTCGTTCATGAAAAGGGGTTGGCGATCATGAACGGGGCAGGCGTGGATCTAGTAGTTGAGCGAGCGCTTGTCGACCGCGAGCGCCGCCTCCTTGGTTGCCTCGGACAGCGACGGATGAGCGTGACAGATGCGCGCAATGTCCTCGCTGGCGGCGCCGAATTCCATCGCCACGACTCCCTCGGCGATCAACTCGGAGACGAGCGGGCCGATCGCATGCATGCCCAGCACGCGATCGGTCCTGGCGTCGGCCAGGAGCTTGACGAATCCGTTGGTGTCGCCCAACGCCCGGGCACGGCCGTTGGCCGCGAACGGGAACGTCCCGGCGCGGTAGGCGACCCCCGCGGCTTTCAGCTGCTGCTCGTTCTGGCCGACCCACGCGATCTCGGGGGAGGTGTAGATGACCCAGGGCACGGTATTGAAATCGACGTGGCCATGCTGGCCGACTATGCGCTCGGCGACGGCGACGCCCTCCTCCTCCGCCTTGTGCGCCAGCATCGGGCCCCGCACGACGTCGCCTATCGCCCAGACATCGGCGAGGTTGGTCCTGCACTCGCCGTCGACTGCCACGAAGCCGCGCTCGTCGAGCCTCAATCCCACCCCTTCGGCGTTGAGGCCCGCGGTGTGGGGCGTCCTTCCGATCGACACGATCAGCTTGTCGAAGCCGATCCACTGCGCCTTGCCCTCGGCATCGGTGTACTCGACCTCGACGCTCTTCCCCGCTGCGACCTTGCCGATCCTGACGCCCAGCCGGATCGCCAGGCCCTGCCTGGCGAAGAGTCTCCAGGCTTCCTTCGCGACCTGGTCGTCGGCGGCGCCGAGGAAATCGGGCAGGGCTTCGAGCACTGTGACCTGCGCACCGAGGCGCCGCCAGACACTGCCCATTTCGAGGCCGATGACGCCGGCGCCGATGACGCCAAGCGTCTTCGGCACTTCGGGTATCGCCAGCGCTCCTTCGTTGTCCAGGATCAGGCGATTGTCGAACGGCGCACCCGGCAGCGCGCGCGGCTTCGAACCGGTGGCGATGACGACGTGTTTCGCGGCAAGCGTCTGATTGCCGGCGCCGGACACGCCGATCTGCCAGCCGCCCGCGCCGCGCGCGGCGTCCGCCGCGATGAAGCTGCCGGTGCCGTTGAAAAATGCGACCCTGTTCTTCTTGAACAGGTAGACGATGCCGTCGTTGTTCTGGCGGACCACCTTGTCCTTGCGCGCCAACATCCGCGCGAGGTCGAGCCGAAGGCCCTTGACCTCGATGCCGTGCTCGGCAAACGCATGCCCCGCGTGATCGTAGTTTTCCGACGATTGCAGAAGCGCCTTCGATGGGATGCATCCGACGTTGGTGCACGTGCCACCCGGCGCCGGCTTGCCGTCGGCGGTCTTCCAGTCGTCGATGCACGCGACCTTGAGCCCGAGCTGCGCGGCGCGGATCGCGGCGATGTAGCCGCCCGGGCCGGCGCCGATCACGACAACGTCAAACGGATCTGCCATGGGCTCCCGCGCTCGCTGCGCACGCGCCGTGCACGCCGCTGTCCGGCCTCGTCACGGCGCGCCTCGATTGCCCGCGCTTGTCCGTTCGGTCATCGCGGGTCACAAGTCGAGCAGCATCCGCGCCGGATCCTCCAGCGCTTCCTTGATCGCCACCAGCGACAGCACCGCCTCGCGGCCGTCGATGATCCGGTGGTCGTACGATTGCGCGAGGTAGTTGATCGGCCGGATGACGACCTGGCCGTTCTCGACGACCGGGCGCTCGCGCGTGGCATGCACGCCGAGGATCGCCGCCTGCGGCGGATTGATGATCGGGGTCGACAGCATCGAGCCGAACACGCCACCGTTGGAAATCGTGTAGGTGCCGCCGGTGAGCTCCTGCACCGTCAACTTGCCCTCCTGCGCGCGCTTGCCGTAGTCGGCGATCTGCTTCTCGATGTCTGCGATCGACATCTGGTCGGCGTCGCGCAGGATCGGCACCACCAGCCCGCGCGGGCTGCCGACCGCGATGCCGATGTCGAAATAGCCGTGATAGATGATGTCGGTGCCGTCGATCGACGCGTTGACCGCCGGGAATTTTTTGAGCGCATGCACCGCGGCCTTGACGAAGAAGCCCATGAATCCCAGCTTGACGCCGTACTCCTTTTCGAAGCGGTCCTTGTAGCGGTTGCGCAGCTCGATCACCGGCGCCATGTTGACTTCGTTGAACGTGGTCAGGATCGCCGCGGTCGATTGCGACTGCACCAGCCGCTCGGCAACACGCTGGCGGAGCCTCGACATCGGCACGCGCTGCTCGGGCCTCGTCCCCGGATCCGCCGGCAATGCGATCGCCGGTGGTTTCATCGCCGGCGACGGCGTCGCGACCGGCTCGACCCTGGCGGCGCCGGTCGACCTCGCCTCGACAGCGGCTGCGACGTCGCCCTTGGTGATCCGGCCGCCGCGGCCGGATCCGGCGACATCGGCGGCGCGCAGGTCCTGCTCGGCCATCATCTTGCGCGCCGCGGGCAAGGCGGCGGACGGCGGCACGGCCTGCGTCGCCGTCGGCGCCGCAGCGGTGGATTGCGGCGCACGTGCCCCCGGTGTCGGCATTGCCGCGCGCGTCGTGGCAGCAACGGGCGCGGCGGCCGCCTGGGCGCCGGTGTCGATCACGGCAATGACCTCCTGCGCGGCGACCGTCGACCCGTCGCCGCGCCGTATTTCGGCGAGCACGCCGGATTCCGGCGCGGGCAGCTCGAGCACGACCTTGTCGGTTTCGACGTCGACCAGGTTCTCGTCGCGCTTGACCGCGTCGCCGGCCTTCTTGTGCCAGTTGACCAGCGTCGCCTCGGTGATCGACTCCGGCAGCACCGGCACTTTTACTTCAGTGAGCATCGTCCATTCCTGTCATGCGGGCGGGCAAGGGAAAGCCCGCGCGATCCCGCTGGTCCGCGTCTGCGCACTGCGCTTCCCGTTGCCTGCCTGCACTCAATGCGCGGTCACCATTTCTCCGGAGCGGAGCTTGGCAGCGAACGCATCGTCGATGACCTGCTTCTGCTGTTCCAGGTGCTTGGACATGTAGCCGACCGCGGGGGAGGCAGAGATCGGGCGGCCCGCGTACGCGAGCACCTGCTTTTCCCCGATGTCCGCGCGCATGTACGCGCGCAAGCGATACCAGGCGCTCTGGTTCTGCGGCTCCTCCTGGCACCAGACCACTTCCTCGGCGCCGGGATACCTGTCGATCTCACGCTTGAAATCCGTGTGCGGAAACGGGTATTGCTGCTCGAGGCGGATGAGCGCGATGTCGGCGATCTTCTGCTCGCGCCGATGCGCGGAGAGATCGTAATAGACCTTGCCGCTGCAGGCGATGACCCTCCGGACCTTATTCGCGGCCGGCTTGTCGACGTCGCCGATCACCGTCTGAAACTTGCCGTCGGCGAGCTCGTCCATCGTCGACACCGCTTCCTTGTGCCGCAACAGGCTCTTCGGGCTCATCACGATCAGCGGCTTCCTGAAGTTGCGCACCATCTGCCGGCGCAGCAGGTGGAAAATCTGCGCCGGCGTCGTCGGCACGCAGACCTGCATGTTGTGCTCGGCACAGAGCTGCAGGAAGCGCTCCGGCCGCGCCGACGAATGCTCGGGCCCCTGGCCCTCGTAGCCGTGCGGCAGCAGCAAGGTGAGCCCGCAGACGCGGCCCCATTTGACTTCGCCGGCGGCGATGAACTGGTCGATGACGACCTGCCCGCCATTGGCGAAGTCACCGAACTGGGCTTCCCACACGACCAGCTTGTTGGGCTCGGACGTCGCGTAGCCGTATTCGAAGCCTAGCACCGCCGCCTCGGACAGCACCGAATCGATGACCACGAAATCGGGCTGGCCCTCCTTGATGTGCTGCAACGGCACCCAGATGCCGGCATCCCACTTTTCGCGATTCTGGTCATGCAGCACCGCGTGCCGGTGCGAGAACGTGCCGCGGGCGGTGTCCTGGCCCGACAGCCGGACGCCGTAGCCCTGGTCGAGCAAGGTCGCATACGCCAGCGTCTCGGCCATGCCCCAGTCGAGCGGCAGCGTCCCGTCGCCCATCGCCCGCCGATCGGCGATCACCTTTTCCACCCGCGGGTGCAGCTTGAAGTCCGCCGGCACCGCGGTCACGCGCGCCGCGAGCTCGTTCAACCTTGGCCGCGGCACCGTCGTATCGGCCTCGTCGGCCCAGTGCCGCCCGACGAACCGCGCCCAGTCGACGGCGAACGGCGGCTTGTAATTGGACAGGACCGTGGTGTTGGTGTGGTAACCCTTGTCCATCGCCTGGCGATAAGTCTCGATCATCGCCTCGGCGCCTTCGGCCGTGATTACGCCTTCCTTCACCAGCCTTTCGGCGTACCGCGCGCGCGTGCCCGGATGCTCGCGGATGCGCTTGTACATGAGCGGCTGCGTGATCATCGGCTCGTCGGCTTCGTTGTGCCCCTGCTTGCGGAAGCAGACGAGGTCGATGAACACGTCCTTGTCGAATTTCTGCCGGAACTCGATCGCGGCCTCGATCGCCAGCAGGCAGGCCTCGGGGTCGTCGCCGTTGACGTGGAAAATCGGCGCCTCGACCATCTTGGCGACGTCGGTGCAGTACAGCGTGCCGCGGGTGTCGCGCGGGTCGGACGTGGTGAAGCCGATCTGGTTGTTGACGACCAGGTGGATCGTGCCGCCGGTGCGGTAGCCGCGGGTCTGCGACAGGTTGAGCGTCTCCTGCACGACACCCTGGCCGGCGATCGCCGCGTCGCCGTGGATCAGCAAGGCCATCACCTGGTCGAACGTCGGATCCTTGCGCCGATCCTGGCGCGCGCGCACCGAGCCTTCGACGACCGGGTCGACGATCTCGAGGTGCGAGGGATTGAACGCCAGCGTCAGGTGCATCGGTCCGCCCGGCGTGACGACGTCGGACGAGAAGCCCTGGTGATATTTGACGTCGCCCGCGGGCAGGTCGCCCTCGTGCTTGCCCTCGAATTCGGCGAACAGGTCCTTCGGAATCTTGCCCAGCGTATTGACCAGGACGTTCAGCCGGCCGCGATGCGCCATGCCGATCACCATTTCCTGCACGCCGCCGGCGCCGGCTTTCTGGATCAGATGATCGAGCATCGGGATCATCGTGTCGCCGCCTTCGGCGGAAAAGCGTTTCTGGCCGACGTACTTCGTTCCCAGGTACCGCTCGAGCGTCTCCGCGGCGGTCAACCGCTCGAGGATGTGGCGGCGAAACTCCGGCGCATAGCTCGGCCGCGAGCGAAGCGGCTCCAGCCGGTCCTGGATGAACCGCTTCTGCGCGGTGTCGCCGATATACATGTACTCGGCGCCGAAGGTCCGGCAATAGGTGTCCTGCAGCGCCGCGATCAGGTCGCGCAGCCGCATGCGGCTCGCTCCCTGCGGCGCTCCCTTGTACGAGCCGACGTCGAATTCGGTGTCCATATCGGCGACGGTGAAGCCGTAGGTCTTGACGTCCAGGTCGGCGATGTACGGACGCTCGGCGCGCTGCAGGGGATCGAGATCGGCCTGGAACACGCCGACGGTCCGATACTTGCTGATCAGCCGCAGGACCAGCACCTGCTTGTGCATCGCCGCCGCATCGACCATCGGCGCGGCAAGCCTGCGGTTTTTCGCGAGCTGGATGAACGACTCCACAATCGGCGCGTGCGGCACGTCCTGCGCGCCATCGCGCAGCGTATCGAAGTACGTGCGCCAATCGGGGCTGACCGCGCCCGGATTGCCCAGGTAGATTTCGTACTGGTCCTCGATGAACGGCGCGTTGCCGCCGAACAGCGTGCTGGTCTGTTCCAGTTCGCTCATCGTGCTCATGGCTTCACCTATATCGGGGCGCGGCGGCCGCGGCGCAAGCTCCTGACTTCAGCGCTGCGCGACCGGCACGACGTCGCGCCGCGCCGCGCCGGTGTAGAGCTGCCTCGGACGACCGATCTTCTGGTCGGGATCGGAGATCATCTCGTTCCATTGCGCGATCCAGCCGACCGTGCGCGCCAGCGCAAAGATCGCGGTGAACAGGCTCACCGGAATGCCGATGGCGCGCTGCACGATACCGGAATAGAAGTCGACGTTCGGATAGAGCTTGCGCGACACGAAATAGTCGTCCTCGAGCGCGATCTTTTCCAGCGCCATCGCCAGCTTGAACAGGCGGTCGTCGTGCAATCCCAACTCCTCCAGGACCTCGTGGCAGGTCTCGCGCATCAGCTTGGCGCGTGGATCGTAGTTCTTGTAGACCCGGTGGCCGAAGCCCATCAGCTTGACGCCCGAGTTCTTGTCCTTGGCGCGCTTGATGAATTCGCCGATCTTGGAGACGTCGCCGATCTGCTCGAGCATGTTGAGCGCCGCCTCGTTGGCGCCGCCGTGCGCCGGCCCCCACAGGCAGGCGATGCCCGCGGCGATGCAGGCGAACGGGTTCGCCCCCGACGAGCCCGCCAGGCGCACCGTCGACGTCGAAGCGTTCTGCTCGTGGTCGGCGTGCAGCGTGAAGATGCGATCCAGCGCGCGCACCAGCACGTCGTTGACCTTGTACTCCTCGCAGGGCACCGAGAACATCATGCGCATGAAGTTGGCGGCGTACGAAAGCTCGTTGCGCGGGTACACGAACGGCTGCCCCATCGTGTACTTGTAGCACATCGCCACCAAGGTCGGCAGCTTGGCGATCAGGCGGATCGCCGAGACTTCGCGGTGATGCGCATCGGTGATGTCGAGTGAGTCGTGGTAGAACGCCGACAGCGAACCGGTGACGCCGACCAGCATCGCCATCGGATGCGAATCGCGCCGGAAGCCCCGGAAGAACTGGCTCATCTGCTCGTGGACCATGGTATGCATGGTCACCATCTGGACGAAGGCGTTCTTTTCCGACGCGTTCGGCAATTCGCCCTTCAGCAGCAGATAGCAGACCTCGAGAAAGTCGCAGTGAACCGCTAGTTGCTCGATCGGATAGCCGCGATAGAGCAACTCGCCCTTGTCGCCGTCGATGTAGGTGATCGTCGACGCGCAGGCCGCGGTCGAGAGGAAACCGGGGTCGTAGGTGAACTTGCCGGTCTTGCCGTACAGCGCGCGGATGTCGACCACCTCCGGGCCGATCGTCCCCGGCAGCACGGGGAAGCTGATCGGCGCCGTGCCGTCGCCGAAATTCAGTGTCGCGTTGCGGTCGTTCATGGCGTTTTGCTCCAGACGGCGGTCACATGCGGGGCCGAGCGGGCGTCCTGCGGCGTTTCATATCGATCTCAAGCATCCCAGCAGTGGCGCCAATGCCGCGTCGGCGGGCTCTTCGCGGCCCGACAGCAGCGACCACAGATCGTTGTCGGTGTAGTCCAGCAAGGCGCCCAGCGCGGCAACGTCCGCAGCGCTCAGGGTCGCAGCGCGCGCGTCGAGAAACCGGGCGAGGATCAGGTCGTTCTCCAGCATGCCGCGCCGGCAGCGCCAGCGCAGCCGCGCAAGACTGCGCGCATCCATGCCGGCTTCCGCTGCCGGATCGCGGCGATTTTGTCCCGGCGGGGCACAGGACGACTCGGCGGCCGTGGCCGGAATGCTCATGCGACCTCAGACCGCTCTCTTGACGAGGAGGCTGCGGATCCTGCCTATTGCGGCGGACGGATTGAGGCCCTTCGGACAGACGTCGACGCAATTCATGATCGTCCGGCAGCGGAACAACCGGTACGGATCGTCCAGATCGTCGAGCCGCTCGCTGGTCGCCTGGTCACGCGAATCGGCGATGAAGCGGTACGCGGCGAGCAGGCCGGCCGGTCCGACGAACTTGTCGGGATTCCACCAGAACGACGGGCACGCGGTCGTGCAGCAGGCACACAGGATGCATTCGTACAGGCCGTCGAGCTCCTCGCGCTCCTGCGGCGACTGCAGCCGCTCCTTCTCCGGCGGCGGCGTATCGTCGACTACGTAGGGCCTGATCGAATGGTATTGCTTGAAGAACTGGCTCATGTCGACGATCAGGTCCCGGATGACCGGAAGACCCGGCAGCGGCCGCAGCTCGACCGGCTCCTTGAGCTCACGCAGATTGGTGATGCAGGCGAGTCCGTTCTTGCCGTTGATGTTCATCGCGTCGGAGCCGCATACGCCCTCACGGCACGAGCGCCGGAACGCCAGCGTGTCGTCGGTCGCCTTGAGACGGATGATCGCGTCCAGCAGCATCCGGTCGTGCGGATCGAGCGCGACGTCGTAATCCTGCATGTACGGCGCGGCATCCTTGGCCGGATCGTAGCGATAGATGCGGAACTTCATTGAATCACCAGCTCGCTATCGCCCCGACCGAGCAGATGGGCGACAGACAAGGCGCCCCGGCCTCTTTCAACCGGCACAAAGACGGAACCGGCACGCGTCGGCCAGAAGCGTCGACTCGCCTCGTCGCATCCCCGCTGCGCGGGGCCCCTGCTTCCGGGCTCGCGCCGCAGCAGTTCGCGAGCGCAACGTACAACGCGGTACGTGAGGATCGCGAGCGAGGAGCAACGCAGTATGCCGGTCATGTGCGAAGGTCGGTCAGTAGGTGCGCGTCTTGGGGGGAAAAGCATCCACCGTCAGCGGCTTCAGGTTGACCGGCTTGTACTCGAGCCGGTTGCCGTCGCGGTACCACAGCGTGTGCTTGAGCCAGTTCGCGTCGTCGCGATTCGGATAGTCGCTGCGCGCCTGCGCGCCGCGGCTCTCCCTGCGTGCCTCCGCGGAAACGACCGTCGCCTTGGCGACCTCGATCAGGTTGTCGAGCTCAAGGGCCTCGACGCGCGCGGTGTTGAACGTCCGGCTCTTGTCGGTGACCGCGACCCGTTGCACCCGCTGTTCCAGCTCGAGAACCTTGGCGACGCCTTCGGTGAGCAAGGCCTCGTTGCGGAATACGCCGCAATGCGACTGCACGGTTCGGCGCAGCGCGCTGGCCACGTCGGCGACCCGCTCGCCCGAGGTCGCAGCGTCGAGGCGGGCCAGCCGGGCAAGCGCCTGGTCGGCCGCGTGCTGCGGAAGCGGCTTGTGCGGCTGTCGCTGCAAATTCTGGCCGGCGATGAAATTGCCGGCGGCGCGTCCGAAAACGAGAAGGTCGAGCAGCGAGTTGGTGCCGAGTCGGTTGGCGCCGTGGACCGACACGCAGGCGCATTCACCGATCGCATAAAATCCCGGCACGACCGTGTTCGGATCGCCGCCGGCGGGGGCGACGACCTGGCCGTGCACGTTGGTCGGAATGCCGCCCATCATGTAGTGAATCGTCGGCACGACCGGGATCGGCTCCCGGACCGGATCGACGTTGGCGAACTTGATCGCGATTTCCCGGATCGACGGCAATCGCTTCATGATCACCTCGCGTCCCAGGTGATCGAGCTTCAGCAGCACGTAGTCCTTGTGCGGCCCGCAGCCGCGGCCCTCCTTGATCTCCTGATCCATCGAGCGCGAGACGACGTCGCGCGAGGCGAGGTCCTTCAGGTTCGGAGCATAGCGCTCCATGAAGCGCTCGCCGTTGGCGTTGAGCAGTATGCCGCCCTCGCCACGCACCGCCTCGGTGATCAGGACGCCTGCGCCGGCGACGCCGGTCGGATGGAATTGCCAGAACTCCATGTCCTCCAGAGGCATGCCGGCCCGCGCGGCCATGCCGAGGCCGTCGCCGGTGTTGATGAACGCATTGGTGCTCGCCGCGAAGATGCGGCCGGCACCGCCGGTCGCGAACAGCGTCGCCTTCGCCTGCAGGACCATCACTTCGCCCGTTTCCATTTCCAGCGCGCTGACGCCGAGCACCTCGCCTTCGGCGTCGCGGATCAGGTCCAGGGCCATCCATTCGACGAAGAACTGCGTGCGGGCGCGGACGTTGCGCTGGTACAGCGTGTGCAGCATCGCGTGCCCGGTCCGGTCCGCCGCCGCGACCGCGCGCTGCACCGATTTTTCGCCGAAGTTGGCCGAGTGCCCGCCGAAAGGCCGTTGATACAGCGTGCCGTCGTCGTTGCGATCGAAGGGCATGCCGAAATGCTCGAGCTCGTAGACGACCTGCGGCGCCATCCTGCACATGTACTCGATCGCGTCCTGGTCGCCGAGCCAGTCGGAGCCCTTGATGGTGTCGTACATGTGCCAGAGCCAGCTGTCTTCGCCCATGTTGCCGAGGCTGGCGCCGATGCCGCCCTGCGCCGCGACGGTATGCGAGCGCGTTGGAAAGACCTTCGACAGCACCGCGACCGACATTCCCGACTCGGCGAGCTGCAGCGAAGCGCGCATCCCGGCGCCGCCGGCGCCGACGACGATGGCGTCGAACTTGCGGACGGCCAGGCTCATGCCGCGCGCCCCCACAGGACCGCCGCCAGCCACGCCGCGTACGCGACCAGCACGACCGCCGTCAGCGCTTCCAGCGCGAGGCGCAAGCCCGCCGGTTTGACGTAGTCCATCCAGAGGTCGCGCACGCCGACCCAGGCATGCCAGAAAAGCGCCAGGCCGAACAGCAGCGTGGCGATGCGAAACGCCGGATGCGCGAAGAGCGCGGTCCACAATCCATACGCGAAGCCGCCGCTGTACAGCGCGATGCCGAGAATGAGCAGCGTGTAGATCGCCATGACGACGGCGGTGACGCGCTGCACCAGCCAGCCTTTCCAGCCGTAATGCGCGCCGACGACGATGCGCGCTACCACAGGCGGGCTCCGACGATCGCGGTCAACGCCAGGCTGATGATCATGACGGCAAAGCCGGACTGGCGCGCCGGCTTGAGCTCGGTGCCGATGTGCATGTCGAGCAGCAGGTGGCGGATGCCGGCGCAGAAATGATGCAGATAGGCCCAGATCAGCCCGAGCAGCAGCAGCTTGACCATCGGCTGGTCGAGCAGCCCCAGCAGCGAAGCGTAGGCCTCCGGCGAGGCGAGGCTCCGCTGGACCGCGTACAGCAGCAGCGGGATGCCGACCAGGAACAGCGCCGCGCCGCTGATGCGGTGCAGGATGGAGACGATCGCGGGGACCGGTTCCCGTATCCTGGTCAGGTCGAGATAAACCGGGCGTCGCGGCGCCCGCGGCGTTTCTCCTGGCAGCCTGCTAGCGGACATCGGTGCCTCGGCGGCCACAGATGACGCGGCGGCCGCCGCCACTATCCATTCCCGGGTAAGTGCACCAGACCGCACGGACGGCGCCCGCGTAGCACGGATCCCTCGGCAACGGCATGGTTGTTCTGTTCTTTCGTGGTGGGCCCCTGCCCCCGACGCGATCGCAGGGCCGTGCACGATGGTGCACTACGCAAATTATACCGTGTTTCGACCGACGCTCACCAGCGCCGGCGCCGCGGCGACCGTCAGCCGAGCTCGTTCAAGTAGTAGTGGCGGCGCGTGCTGCACAAGCCTCGCCGCCACTCGACCGGCCGGTCGCCGTAGGTGCGGGTCAGACGCTCGACGGCAAGCAGCGGTTCGCCGGTGCGAACCTTCAGAATGGCGGCGCTGGCTGCGTCGGCGGCGATCGCCTTGACCCTTTCCTGCGCCCGCAGCATGCGTACGCCGAACTGCGTCTCGAAAAAGCCGTACATCGAGCCGCGATACGCGTCCAGCCTGGCGCGCGTCAAGCCCTTGAACAGCATCGCGGGCAGCGTGATGTCATCGAGCACGGCGGGTTCGCCCGCGTACTCGAGCACCCTGCGCACGAGCAGGACGGCATCCCCCGGCTTGAGCTCGAGCAGGCGCACCACGTCGGCAGATGCCTTGCCGCGACGCACATCGAGGAGTCGGCTCGCCGGGTATTCGTCCTTGCCATCGCTGCGCCGGATGCGCAGGAACCGGAACAGCGAGGCCTTCTCCTCGGTGTGCGTGGCGACGTACGTGCCCTTGCCCTGGCGGCGGACCACCATGTTGTCGGAGGCCAGCGCGTCGATCGCCTTGCGCACCGTGCCCTGCGAGACGCCGAAGCGCGCCGCGAGCTCGAGCTCGCTTGGCAGCGCTTCGCCCGGCCGCCAGTGCCGGGCTTCCATATTTCGCAGCAGCAGGTCTCTGAGCTGGAGGTACAGCGGCCGGAACGCGGGGGATTGTTGAGCGGCGGTGGCGGGCATCGGCGGCATTCGCAAGGCATGACATCGGGCGCTTGTTCGCGACCGGGGACGCCCGGCGACCCGGCATCGTGACGACCTTTATATCTTATATCTTACATAAGAGTCAATTGACACCGCCGGGTGGACCCCGTAGAATTTTTAGCTGGTGGAAGCACGCGCGGCGCCCTTCTCCGCGCCCGCTGCGTGCCGGGGCGCCTTGGCTTCCCGACCCGATCGTCGTCCTGGAGCTCTCGATGAAAAAGCCCGTCCGCATCGCGGTGACCGGCGCCGCCGGCCAGATCGGCTACAGCCTGTTGTTCCGCATCGCCAACGGCGACATGCTCGGCAAGGACCAGCCGGTGATCCTGCAATTGCTCGAGCTGCCCATCGACAAGGCGCAAGCGGCGCTCAAGGGCGTGATGATGGAGCTCGAGGATTGCGCGTTTCCGCTGCTCGCCGGCATGACCGGCACCGGCGACCCGCGAGCCGCGTTCAAGGAAGCCGAGTTCGCGCTGCTGGTAGGCGCGCGGCCGCGCGGACCGGGCATGGAGCGCAAGGACTTGCTGCTGGAGAACGCAAGGATTTTCATCGAGCAGGGCAAGGCGATGGACGCGGTGGCGAGCCGCAGCATCAAAGTGCTGGTCGTCGGCAATCCCGCCAATACGAATGGGTATATCGCGATGAAGTCCGCTCCGGGGCTGCCGCAGAAGAACTTTACCGCGATGCTGCGCCTCGATCACAACCGCGCGCTGTCGCAACTCGCGGCCAAGTCGGGCAAGCCGGTCGCCTCGATCGACAAGCTCATCGTCTGGGGCAATCATTCGCCGACGATGTATCCCGACTATCGCTTCGCCACCGCCGACGGCCAGTCGCTCAAGGCGCTGATCAACGACGAGAACTGGAATCGCACGGTCTTCCTGCCGACGGTCGGCAAGCGCGGCGCCGCGATCATCGAGGCGCGCGGATTGTCATCGGCCGCTTCGGCCGCCAATGCCGCGATCGACCATATGCGCGACTGGATCCTCGGCAGCGGCGGCAAATGGGTCACGATGGGCGTCGCTTCGGACGGCAGCTACGGCATCCCCGAAGGAGGTGATGTACGGCGTGCCGGTGACGACGGCAGCCGGCGAGTACCAGCGCGTCACCGGCCTCGACATCGACCCTTTCTCGCGCGAAAAGATGGACGCGACGCTCAAGGAACTGGAAGAAGAGCGCGCCGGTGTCGCTGCGCTGCTCGGATGAACGCGTCGAATTCCGCCGGCGCGACATTCCGTGCGGCGATTGCGCGCGAAAAGCCGCTGCAGGTGCCCGGTGCGATCAGCGCCTACCACGCGATCCTTGCCGAGAGTCCGGGTACCAGGCGCTCTACCTGTCCGGCGGTGGCGTCGCGGCGGGCTCGCTCGGCCTGCCCGACCTCGGCATATCACTCTCGACGACGTGCTTACCGACGTCCGGCGCATCACCGACGCCTGCTCGCTGCCGCTGCTGGTCGATGCCGACACCGGGTTCGGGGCCTCCGCGTTCAACATCGCGCGCACGGTCGCTCGCTGATCAAGGCGGGCGCCGCGGCAATGCACATCGAAGACCAGGTCGGCGCCAAGCGCTGCGGCCACCGGCCGGGCAAGGAATTGGTGGCGCAGGCGGAGATGGTCGACCGGATCAAGGCCGCGGTCGACGCGCGGACCGATCCCGACTTCGTGATCATGGCGCGCACCGACGCGCTCGCGGTCGAAGGCCTGGACGCGGCGATCGACCGCGCCCGAGCCTGTGTCGAAGCCGGTGCCGACATGATCTTTCCCGAAGCGATCACCGAGCTCGCGATGTACCGGCGCTTCGCCGATGCAGTCGACGTGCCCGGTCCTGGCCAACATCACCGAGTTCGGCTCGACCCCGCTGTTCACCGTCGACGAGCTGCGCGGCGCCGGCGTCGCGATCGTCCTCTACCCGCTGTCGGCGTTCCGCGCGATGAACCAGGCGGCGCTGGGCGTCTACCGCGCGGTCCGCCGCGACGGCACGCAGAAGAGCGTCGTCGCCGCGATGCAGACGCGCGAGGAGCTGTACGAATTCCTCGGCTATCACGCCTACGAGCAGAAGCTCGACGCGCTGTTTGCACGGCAGCCGCAGTGATGCGCGAGCCATGCATCGCGGAGAACTCATGAGCGAATCCGTCGCACCGGTGGCCACGACACCCAAGCCCAAGAAATCGGTTGCGTTGTCCGGCGTCGTCGCCGGCAACACCGCGCTGTGCACGGTCGGCCGCACCGGCAACGACCTGCACTACCGCGGCTACGACATCCTGGACATCGCCGATGCCTGCGAGTTCGAGGAAATCGCCTATCTGCTGGTCCACGAGAAGCTGCCGACGCGCGCCGAGCTCGTCGCGTACAAGGCCAAGCTCAGGGGCCTGCGCGGCCTGCCGGATCCGGTCCAGCGACGATCCTCGAGCGCTTGCCGGCGAGTGCGCACCCGATGGACGTGATGCGCACCGGCGGTCTCGGCGCTGGGCGCGATGCTGCCGGAGCGCGAGACCACGCGATCCCGACGGCGCGCGCGACATCGCCGACCGGCTGATGGCATCGCTCGGCTCGATGCTGCTGTACTGGTACCACTGACGCACAACCGGCAGGCGGATCGACGTCGAGACCGACGACGATTCGATCGGCGGCGCACTTCCTGCACCTGCTGCACGGCAAGGCACCGCCGCCGAGTGGGTGCGCGCCATGCACACCTCGCTGATCCTCTACGCCGAGCACGAGTTCAACGCGTCGACCTTCACCGCGCGCGTCATCGCCGGCACCGGCTCGGACATGTATTCGGCCATCACCGGCGCGATCGGCGCGCTGCGCGGGCCCAAGCACGGCGGCGCCAACGAATTCGCGTTCGAAGTCCAGCAGCGCTACGCGACGCCCGACGAGGCGGAGGCCGACATCCGGCGGCGCGTCGCCGACAAGGAGGTCATCATCGGCTTCGGCCATCCGGTGTACACCGTCGCCGATCCGCGCAACCGGGTGATCAAGGAGGTCGCGCAGCGCCTGTCGGCAGGACGCCGGCGACATGAAGCATGTTCGACATCGCCGAGCGCGCTGGAGCAGGTGATGTGGGACGCGAAGAAGATGTTCGCCGAACCTGGACTGGTACTAGCGCGGTCAGCTATCACATGATGGGCGTGCCGACCGCGATGTTCACGCCGATATTCGTCATCTCGCGCACCACCGGCTGGTCGGCGCACGTGATCGAGCAGCGCATCGACGGCAAGATCATCCGTCCGTCCGCGAATTACATCGGGCCCGAGGATCAGGTCTTCGTCCCGCTGGCGAGGCGCACGTGACGTGGCTGCAGCGTGGCTTGACCCTTGCGCTGCCGATTGCAGCGCTGGCCTGCGCCGCGATCACCGGCACCCGCCTGCCGCGGCCGAGCCCGCTGCAGGCTCCCCGCCTCCGGCGGCGACCGATGCCGTGGCGGACGGCAATGCCGCGGGCGCGATCGCCGCCGCCACCGAGGAGAGCGATCGCTGGCTGATCATGATCGCCCACGCCAAATTTACCGAGAGCTGGGTCGAGGCGGCCGTCCGTGCTGCAGGAAGCCGTCCGCAACAGGCCTGGGTCGACGATCTGACGGCGCGCCACGCGAAGCTCGGGCGGCTGATCATGCGCGAGCGCAAGACCGCAAGCTATTCGAAAGTCATTCGCGGCGCGCCGACCGGCGACTACGTTACGGTGATCTACCTGACAAAGTTCGAAAAGGCGCCGCTCGGCCGACGAAACGCTGGCATTGGCCAAGGATGCGTTCGGGCAATGGCACGTTGCGGGCTACGACATCGCGCTTGCCCCGACCAAGGCGCAGTGATGCCGCGCTCGACGCGTGGCGCCTGACGACGGCGCAGAAGCGAACTCCTACCGCAAAGGTCTGCCGGAAGCACCCATGTCCGCCCGATCTCCAACGTCCGCCCGAAGCCCGACAAGGTCCTCGTCGACATCGCCGACTACGTCGTCGAGCTACGAGATCGAGAGCGCCGAAGCCTACGACACCGCGCGCCTGTGCCTGATGGACACGCTGGGCTGCGGGCTCGAAGCGCTCGCCTATCCCGCCTGCACCAAGCTGCTCGGGCCCGATCGTTCCCGGCACCGTCGTGCCGAACGGCGCACGCGTGCCCGGCACGCAGTTCCAGCTCGACCCGGTGCAGGCCGCGTTCAACATCGGCACATGATCCGCTGGCTCGATTTCAACGACACCTGGCTCGCGGCCGAGTGGGGCCATCCGTCGGACAATCTCGGCGGCATCCTCGCCACCGCCGACTGGCTGTCGCGCACCGCCGTCGCGGCGGCAAGCCGCCGCTGACGATGCGCGACGTGCTGACCGCGATGATCAAGGCGCACGAGATCCAGGGCGTGATCGCGCTCGAGAACAGCTTCAACCGCGTCGGCCTCGATCACGTGGTGCTGGTCAAGGTCGCGTCCACCGCCGTGGTCGCGCAGATGCTCGGGCTGCACGCGACGACGAGATCATCAACGCGCGTGTCGCACGCCTGGGTCGACGGCCAGCGCCTGCGCACCTACCGCCACGCGCCCAACACCGGCTCGCGCAAGAGCTGGGCGGCCGGCGACGCCACCAGCCGCGCGCGTGCGCCTCGCGCTGATCGCGCCAAGGGCGAGATGGGCTATCCGTCGGTGCTGACCGCGAAGACCTGGGGCTTCTACGACGTGCTGTTCAAGGGCAAGCCGTTCAAGTTCCAGCGGCCCTACGGCTCCTACGTGATGGAGAACGTGCTGTTCAAGATCTCGCTTCCCGGCGGAGTTCCACGCCCAGACCGCGGTCGAGTGCGCGATGCAGCTGCACCCGCAGGTGCAAGGACCGCCTCGACGAGATCGAGAAGATCGTGATCCGCACCCACGAGTCGGCGATCCGCATCATCGACAAGAAGGGCCCGCTGAACAATCCCGCCGACCGCGACCACTGCATCCAGTACATGGTCGCGATGGCGCTGATCAACGGCAGGCTGACCGCCGCCGACTACGAGGACGACGTCGCCGCCGACCCGCGCATCGACGCGCTGCGCGCGAAGATGAATGCGTCGAGGACAAGCAGTTCTCGCCGCGACTACCTCGACCCCGAGAAGCGCTCGATCGCCAATGCGCATCAGGTCTTCTTCAAGGACGGCACGACGACCGACAAGGTCGTGGTCGAATACCCGATCGGCCACCGCCGCCGCCGCGCACGAAGGCATCCCGTTGCTGGTAGCGAAGTTCCGGACCAACCTGGCGCGGCGCTTTCCGCCGAAGCAGCAGCGCGCGATCCTCGATCTTGCGCGCGACGCGCAGCGGCTGGAGGCGACGCCGGTCCACGAGTTCGTCGACCTGTTCGTGATCTGACGACCGTCAGCCCGAATGGACAGTGCCATGCGATCCAAGACCGCGCAACACGCTGCCTCGCCGCGTTCGGCAACCGCGCCAGGTTCTCGCTGGCGCTCGTCTGCTCGGCCTCACCGTCGGCGCGCTGGCGGCCGAGCCGCCGATCCTCAAGTCCGGCCTGTGGGAGCTGATCGCGCAGCACCGCGCAGCAGCCGGAGGCCAAACACCTGACGACGATGTGCCTGGACGATCGGTGCAGGCCGCAGATGCACGAGTCGGATTGGGCGTCGCCAAGGAACTGTGCTCGAAGAGCGATCTCGCGTCGAGGGCAACCGGGTCATCATCGACGCCACCTGCAAGCTCGGCGAGACGACGATGACCACACATTCGGTGATGACCTTCGCCGGCGACACCGCGTACCACACCGATGGCAGCGCCACCTACGATCCGCCGTTCATGAACATGACCGAAGCGAAATCGTCGATCGACGGCCGAGTGGGCCGGCGCGTGCAAGCCTGGCCAGCAGCCGGGCGACATCACGCTGGAATCGGGGCAGACGATCAACGTGAAGAGCATGATCAGGAAATACAGCGCCGCAGACGATGCATTGGCGCCGGCCGCCTCGCTCGTTCGGCTGGCGCCCGACCCAGACCCGGAAAGGCAGTCCATGAAACACGATCTGCACGACACGCTGCAAGACGCTCACCACCGCTTCCGGCGCAACCGGGAAGCTACTATTCGCTGCCCGCGCTCGAGAACGCCGGCGTCGGCAAGATCTCGCGCCTGCCGGTGTCGATCCGCATCGTGCTCGAAAGCGTGCTGCGCAACTGCGACGGCAAGAAGGTCACCGAGGAGCACGTGCGCCAGCTCGCCAGCTGGGCCGCCGAACGCGCCGCGCACCGAGGAGATCCCGTTCGTCGTCGCCCGCATCGTGCTGCAGGACTTCACCGGCGTGCCGCTGCTGTGCGATCTCGCCGCGATGCGCGGGGTCGCGCAGCGCGTGGGCAAGAATCCCAAGGTCATCGAGCCGCTGGTGCCGGTCGACCTGGTGGTCGACCATTCGGTGCAGGTCGACAACTACGGCACGAAGAACGCGCTCGACCTCAACATGAAGATCGAGTTCCAGCGCAACGCCGAGCGCTACAAGTTCATGAAGTGGGGCATGCAGGCGTTCGACACCTTCAAGGTCGTGCCGCCCGGCATCGGCATCGTGCACCAGGTCAATCTCGAATACCTGGCGCGCGGCGTCCATCGGAAGGACGGCGTCTACTATCCGGACACGCTGGTCGGCACCGACTCGCACACCACGATGATCAACGGCATCGGCGTCGTCGGCTGGGGCGTCGGCGGCATCGAAGCCGAGGCCGGCATGCTCGGCCAGCCGGTGTACTTCCTGACGCCGGACGTCGTCGGCGTGCACTTCAAGGGGCGGCTGCGCGAAGGCGTCACCGCGACCGACCTGGTGCTCACCGTCACCGAGCTGCTGCGCAAGGCCAAGGTCGTCGGCAAGTTCGTCGAGTTCTTCGGCGAGGGCGCGGCGTCGCTGGCGGTCCCGGATCGCGCGACGCATCGCCAACATGTCCCCGAGTACGGCGCGACCATGGGCTTTTTCCCGGTCGACGACAAGACGCTCGAATACCTGACCAAGCACCGGACGCACGGCCAGCGAAATCGAAGCGGTCGAGGCGTACTTCCGCGCGCAAGGCCTGTTCGGCATGCCGGCGGCGGGTTCGATCGACTACTCGCAAACGGTCGAGCTCGACCTGGCGAGCGTGACGGCGAGCCTCGCCGGCCCGAAGCGCCCGCAGGATCGCATCGGGCTGCCGGACATGAAGGCCTCGTTCGATACTTTGTTTTCCAAGCCGGTCGCCGAGAACGGATTCGCCCAGGCCCGGACAAGCTCGCCCGCCGCTATCCGGTCAACGCCGCGGCGACCCAACAGGACCGCTCCAATGTCGCCGCGCAGCGCCTGCCCAGCAACGGCCAGCCGCGCAACCTGGTCGAAATGGTCGACAACCGGCCGACGCCCAATCACATCAGTTCCGCCGGGCCGAAGCCGCTCGACATCGGCCACGGCGACGTGCTGATCGCGGCGATCACCTCGTGCACCAACACCTCGAACCCCAGCGTGCTGCTCGCCGCGGGGCTGCTGGCCAAGAAGGCGGTCGACGGGGCTGACGGTCAGGCGGCACATCAAGACCTCGCTCGCGCCCGGGTCGCGCGTGGTCACCGAATATCTGACCAAGACCGGGCTTGCTGCCCTATCTCGAGAAGCTCGGCTTCTACCTCGTCGGCTACGGCTGCACGACGTGCATCGGCAACTCCGGCCCGCTGGATCCGACGATCGAGGAGGCGGTCACCCAGAACGACCTGGTGTGCGCCGCGGTGCTGTCGGGCAATCGCAACTTCGAGGCGCGCATCCACCCGAACATCAGGGCCAATTTCCTCGCCTCGCCGCCGCTG
Source organism: uncultured beta proteobacterium (assembly GCA_963713125.1). Taxonomy (GTDB): domain Bacteria; phylum Pseudomonadota; class Gammaproteobacteria; order Burkholderiales; family Casimicrobiaceae; genus PALSA-1003. The sequence continues at coordinate 195,130 of CAVQKL010000002.1, forward strand.
GTCGTCGCCTATGCGATCGCCGGCACGGTGCCAACATCGACCTCATGCACCGAGCCGCTCGGCAACGGCAAGGACGGCAAGCCCGTCTTATCTGCGCGACATCTGGCCGACGCGCGAGGAAATCGGCGCGGTGATGAAGTACGCGACCGACCCGGCGACGTACCGCCGCGCTGTACGGCGATTTCGCCAAGGACAACCCGCTGTGGAACGCGATCCCGACGGCGTCGGGCCAGGTCTACAACTGGCCGAAGTCGACCTACATCGCCGAGCCGCCGTTCTTCACGGACTTCACGATGCAGCCCGGCAGGTCGACCGCGCGATCCGCGGCGCGCGCGCGCTGGGCATCTTCGGCGACTCGGTCACCACCGACCACATCAGCCCGGCCGGCTCGATCAAGCCGACCTCGCCCGCCGGCATCTACCTGCTCGAGCACGACGTCGGCGTCGCCGACTTCAACAGCTACGGCGCGCGCCGCGGCAACCACGAGGTGATGATGCGCGGCACCTTCGCCAACGTGCGCATCAAGAACCTGATGCTGCCGCCGAAGGCCGACGGCACGCGCGTCGAAGGCGGCGTCAGGCCTATCACCAGCCCGAGCGGCGAGCCGATGCCGATCTACGACGCGGCGATGGAGTACATCGCGCGACGGCACGCCGACCGTCGTGTTCGGCGGCGAGGAATACGGCACCGGCAGCTCGCGCGACTGGGCGGCGAAGGGCACGCTGCTGCTCGGCGTCAAGGCGGTGATCGCCCGGAGCTTCGAGCGCATCCACCGCATCCAACCTGGTCGGCATGGGCGTGCTGCCCTGCCAGTTCAAGGGCGGCGACAGCGCGGCGTCGCTCGGCATCGACGGCGGCGAGGAGTTCGACATCCTCGGCCTGGAATCGGGCATCCGGCCGCAGCAGGATGTCACGCTGGTGATCCGCCGCAAGGACGGCTCCGACGCGAGCGTGTACCGCTGCTGCTGCGCATCGACACGCCGATCGAAGTCGACTACTACCTGCACGGCGGCATCCTGCCCTACGTCCTGCGCGAACTGCTGGCCGCGTAGCCCGGGTCGTGTTGCTCGGACTCTTCGCCGCCGCCGGGTAGTGGGTCAGTTCCTACCCGACCGATGGTCCGTGGTCGGCATGACGGTGATCGTCGCCAGCGGCCCGCTTCTCGCGCTGCGCGAGCGGCTGCGCTAAGCACGTCAACCGGTGTTGCCCTTGCTGTTGCGGGCGATCCAGCGGGTGAGCGGCCGCCACTGCGCGAGGTCCTGCTCCGAGCGCGAGCGCGGCAGGTCGGCGATCGTCAACCCGTCGCGCGCGCAATGCACGTAGACCTGGGTGGCGCGCAAATGCGCGACCAGCGGAAACTCGAACGACTTCAGGAATTCCTCGAGCTCGGCGGCGCTGTTCGTGCGCGGGTCGACCCGCATCGCGACCAGGCCCACGGCGATATCGCCTTTCTTGATCGCCTTGTATTCGCCGATCTGATCGAGGAAGTGCTTGGTCGCGGCGGTGTCGAACGCACTGGGCGACACCGGCACCAGCAGGATGTCGGCGCGGCGCATCGCGTCGCGCAATCCTTCTCCGTGCAGGCCCGCCGGCGTGTCGAGCACCAGCCAGTGCGGATGGTGTTCCTTCAGGTCATCCTTGCCGGCGTTCGGCGTCCAGCCGGCGATCAGCGGAAAAAGCGGCGGGCGGCGCGCGAGCCATTCGGTCGCGGAGCGAAGCGGGTCGAAATCGGCCAGCACGACCCGCTGCTTGCGCGCGGCGAGCCAGCCGGCGATGTTGGTCGCCAGCGTCGTCTTGCCGCTGCCGCCCTTGGGATTGGCCACCAGTAGCGTCTGCATTGCCATCGTTTCCCCTCCCCGAGACAATCGGCCGGGTGGCCTGGCGCAAAGGTTTGCATTGTAGGGCCAATGCCGCTCGGTTAGCGCGCCCCTGTCAGCGCGGCGAACAATCGTTCGATAATATCGGGGCGCGAGTTGCGGCGACGCTTTTTTCGCAACGCGTCTCGAGCTGAGTCATTCTCCCGTGCCCACCCCGCCAAACAACGTCTCAGGCTTCGCCGGGACAACGAGCGAGAGAACGTCCGGTCCGGCATGATGCCGCCCCGGCGCAGGCCGGGGCCCAAGCAGCGATTGCCTACGCTTTGGCGCCGGACGCGGTCCGCGGGCGGACCGGCGTCAGGGAATGGTGACGCCCAATGTCAGCATCAACCCGGCGCCCCCGACGATGACGACTTCCGAGCAGACACGCGAATAGCAGTATCCGACCGAAGGGATGATCACCGGCGCGACACCGGAATGGTTGAACGGGATCTTGTCCCGATACTGACCGTGATAGCCATGAATCACCCCACCGAGGACTTTGAAATACAGCGGCTGCAGGTCCGCGAATGGGCGAACGCGCCAGCCGCCGAACACCGCCTGCGTCGACTGGCCGAAGGAATTGTCGAACACGGCGGCGCCCGCCAGCCATTGATCGGTGAAATGGTATTCGCCGTAAAGAAGCTTCGGATACTTTACGTGCCCCGGATCATAGTGAAAGTGCAGGTTGTACAGGCTGGTCTGGAAATAGAAACGGTCGGTCCGCCAGGGCTCGGCCGGCGCCGCCATCGGCGCGGCGTCGGATGGTTCCGGCCGCGCCGGCTCCGCCCCAGTCGCCTGCGCCGTCGCCATCCCGGCGCCAGCCAGCGAGATCAGGACCACGAGGAGGAAGACGCAGGTTCGCCGCGAAGATTTGCTAGAACGTGGCAGGTGCACTCGTCAGGGTGGGCGTCGTCGCGCAGTGCGGCAACGGATGCCGTGTCGATAATGTCCGGGATAGAAACGCAAACATGGGTCGCGGCCGCCGCGTGCGATGCGACCCACTGCTAGGCCGGGCAGGCGATCGACGGGCCGAGGCGTTCCTTCGCGGCGGCGACGTCGGCGATGTCGGAGGGCGCGACGCCGTTTTTTATCGCGGTGATCTCGGCCAGTATCGAAACCGCGATCTCGGGCGGCGTACGGCTGCCGATGTAGAGCCCGATCGGTCCGTGCAGTCGTCGCGATCTCTCCCGGCGTCAGATCGAACTCCTCGAGGCGCCGCGCCGCTTGGCGTTGTTGGCGCGCGAACCCAGCGCGCCGACATAGAACGCCGGCGATTTGAGCGCCTCCATCAGCGCCAGGTCGTCGAGCTTGGGATCGTGCGTCAGCGCGACGACCGCGCAGCGCTCGTCGAGGCTCATGGCGACGCACCGTGTCGTCGGGCATCGTCTTGACGAGCGGTGACGCCGGCAATGTCCCACGTCTCGGTGTATTCCTCGCGCGGATCGCAGACGGTGACCTGGTAGTCGAGGCCGACCGCGATCTGCGCCAGGTATTTCGACAGCTGCGACGGCGCCGATCACCAGCATCCGGTAGCGCGGGCCGTGGACCGTCGTCAGCGACCTCGCCGTCGAACGCGAGGCCGTCGGTCGCGCGCGCCGGCGCGAGCGTCGGCAGCGCCCGTCGTCGAGATCGAGCGTGCGCGCGACCAGTTGCCACCTTGCTCGACCGTCGCCAGCAGCGCGGCGATGCCGGCTGTCGCGGCGTCAGCGGCTCGAGCACGAGCTGGATCGTGCCGCCGCAGGGCAAGCCCGAAGCGGCGCGCCTCGTCGGCGGACACGCCGTAGGTGACGGCCTCGCAGCCGGGTCGCGTCAGGCGCCTTCGCGGCGCGAACGCTCGACGATGTCGTCCTCGATGCAGCCGCCCGATACCGAGCCGACGACCTGGCCGTCGTCGCGCACCGCGAGCATCGCGCCCGGCGGCCGCGGCGAGCTGCCCCAGGTCTTGACGACCGTGACGAGCAGCACGCGCCGGCCGGCGTCCAGCCATTCGGCGCTCCTGCTTCAGCACTTCGAGATCGACGCTGTCCATGCGCGCTGCCTCCGGGCAATCCGACAAGCGCTATTCTACCGCGCCTGAAGCCAGCCAGTAGATCGCGATCGCGGCGATGATCAGCGCCAGCGAGACAGCACGCGGACGAGCGCAGCGTGCGCAGCGCCGCCGCGAGCCGGCGGGCGCGGACCGAGGCGCCTCCGCCGTCGCCGGCGTCCGGCCGCCGACGCGTCGACGAAGCGCGCGAAGAAATCGTCGGCGAGCTTGCGCGCGGCGCCGTCGACCAGGCGCGAGCCGATCTGCGCGATCTTGCCGCCGACCTGCGCCTTCACCGTGTAGTCGAGCGCGTGCCGGCACCGTCCGGCCGGCGTCAGCGCGACCTGCGCCTCGCCCTTGGCGAAGCCGGCCGCGCCGCCCTGCCCGTCGAACGACAGCGTGTAGCCGTGCGGCGGATCGACGTCGGCAAGCTGCAGCCGGCCGGCGAATTTCGCCGCCACCGGTCCGACGCGCGCGGTCAGCGCGATCCGGTACTCGGTCGTCGCCGATCGCGGTCGATCGATTCGCAGCCCGGAATGCAGCGCTTGCAGCACTTCCGGATCGTTCAGCGCCTGCCCACACCGTCTCGACATCGGCCGGCACGATCGCGGCTGCCTGGTCATTTCCATGGTCCGGCCCTCGCGTTCGTGCGTCACGCTGCGCGAAGCGTCCGCCGCGCGTGCCGCGGCCGGCCGGCCGGCGCGCGAGCGCCGCGCCGAGCTCCGTCAGGCTTTCCAGATTGTGCACCGGCAGGAAATCGTCGACGTGCGGCAGCATCGCCCGGATGCCCGCGGGCCGCGCCTCGAAGCCCTCGTAGCGCAGCAGCGGATTGAGCCAGATCAGCCGCCGGCAGGACTTGTGCAGCCGCTCCATTCCTGCGCGCGAGGCCGTCGCCGACGTCGGCGTCGAGGCCGTCGCTGATCAGCAGCACGATCGCGTTCTGGCCGAGCAGCCGCCGCGACCAGCGGCGGTTGAATTCGTCGAGGCAGCGCCGATGCGCGTGCCGCCGGCCCAGTCGGCCACCGCCGCGCTGACGCGCGCGAGCGCGACATCGACATCGCGGTGCTTCAGGTGCCGCGTGATGTTGGTGAGCCGCGTGCCGAACAGCAGCACGTGCACGCGATCGCGGTCGTTGGTGATCGCGTGCAGGAAATGCAGCAGCATGCGCGCATAGCGATCCATCGAGCCCGAGATATCGCACAGCACGACCAGCGGCGGGCGTGCGGCGCGCGCGCTGCGCGCCACGCGAGCGGCACGAGCGACGCCGCGCGCCGGTCATGCGCGCGCAGCGTCGCGCGCAGATCGACCGCGATGTCCGCGCGGCGCAGCCACCGTGCGCCGCGTCGGCAGCTCCGGCAGCGGCAGCCGCAGGTCGCGCGAGCATCGCCTTGACCGCGGCCAGCTCGGCGGCCGTCATCGATCTCGAAATCCTTGCGTCTGCAGGACCTCGCGCGGCGAGAACGTGAACGCCGCGTCGAGCTCGATTTCGTCGCTCGTCGGCTCCGGTGATCGTGGTCGCGCCGGCGGCGGCATCGCCTCGCGCGAGCCGCGCCGGCAGCGGCGCCGGCGTCGGCGCTCGCCGCGCGCCGCAGCACCTTCGGCAGCAGCAACGCCATCATGCGCTCGAGCAGCTGCGGGTTGCGCCAGAACAGGTCGAACGCCTGGTCGAACAGCGACTGTTGCTCGTGCCGCTCGATCAGCACGGACGCCAGCGCCGCGCGAAAGTCCTCGCGGTTGTCGATGCCGACCGCTTCGACCGCCTCGAGCGCGGCGATCACCTTCGCCGGGCCCGACCGGCAGCCCGGCGGCGCGCAGCACGCGCGCGAAATGCAGGACGTTGTCGGCAAGCTTCTCGCGCCCGAACAGGCGGCTCGCGCCGGCGCGCGTCATGCCGGCAATCGCGACCGGATCCTCCGCGTGCGCTTCGGCGACCAGCCGCGCCGCGACCTCGGGCGTGATCGCGCCGATGTCGTCCTGGTACTTGAGCAGCGCGCCCAGCGTGTTGGCGACCGTCTCGGGATCGAGCGCGACGCGATCGAGCGCGACCAGCGCCTCGGCCCAGTCGAGCGTCTCGGCGATGCCCGGCGCCTTGAACAGGTCCATCGCGCGCAGGCGCTGCGTGAACGCGACGACCTCGCGCGACAAGCGCTCGCGGCGACGCCGGGCACCTTGCGCCGCACGATCGCGAGCTCGCGCTCCGCATTCGGGATAGTCGACCCAGTGGTAGAGGCAGCGCCGCTTGATCGCGTCGTGGATTTCGCGCGTGCGGTTCGACGTGATGACGACGATCGGCGGCTCTGCCGCCTTGATCGGCGCCGAGCTCCGGAATCGTCACCTGGTACTCGGCGAGCACTTCGAGCAGGTAGGCCTCGAACGGCTCGTCGGTGCGATCGAGCTCGTCGATCAGCAGCACCGGCGCGACGCCGTCGTGCGGCTCGAGCGCCTGCAGGAGCGGGCGCCGGATCAGGAAGCGCTCGGCGAAAATGTCGGTGCCGAGCGACTCGCGGTCGACCGTCGCCGGCTGCCTCGGCGAGCCGGATCTCGATCATCTGCCGCGGATAGTTCCATTCGTAGACCGCCGACGCGGTGTCGAGGCCCTCGTAGCACTGCAGGCGGACGAGCGTGCGGCCGAGCGCGGTCGCCAGCACCTTGGCGATTTCGGTCTTGCCGACGCCGGCCTCGCCTTCGAGAAACAGCGGGCGGTGCATCCTGAGCGCGAGAAACACGCTGGTCGCGAGGCGCCGATCGGCGAAATAGTCGTGCTGCTCGAGCAGGGCGGCAACGGCGTCGACGTTGGCGGGCAGCGTTGGTCGTCATGGCGTGAATGGCAACGAATGGCGAAAGCCGATTATAGCGTCATCAATCCGACGGACGCAGCGGGATCCCGCGCTACGGCGATGCGTGCACCGGCTCCCCGCGGCGCGAAGCCTCTCGACGGCCGATGCTTCCAGCGATCGTGACCGATACGTGCTTGTCGATGAGCGCCACGATCGCTTCGCGCGGGCCCTGCCGCGACCGCCAAGCGCCGTCACTGCGCATTCGCGTGCCTTCAGTGAAAGTCGCGCGAGCGCGCGGTCAGCTTGCCGAGCAGCGCCGTCTGGTCCTGCAAGCGCGCCGCGATCAGGTGCACGACTTCGCCTTCGCGCTCGAGCGTGCCGTATACCGTCAGCAGATTCGAGCGCAACAACTCCTTGCGCTGCCGCTCGGCAAGATCGCGCCAGACGATGACATTGATCATTCCGGTCTCGTCCTCCAGCGTGACGAAGGTGACGCCACTGGCGGTGCCGGGCCGCTGGCGCCCGGTGACCAGGCCGGTGACGCGGGTGACGCGGCCGTGCGGCATCGTGCGCAATTCGGCCGCGGTCAGCATGCGCTGGCGCTGCAGCCGGTGGCGCAGCAGCGCCAGCGGATGCCGGCCGAGCGTCAAGCCCAGGCTCGCATAGTCGGCGACGATGTTTTCGCCCTCGCCGGGGGCGTCAGCATCGGCGCCGGCTCGCCGATCGGCGCATCGGCAAGGAGCGGCGGCATGCGCTCGATGCCGCTGACGTCCCACAGCGCGCGCCGGCGATGGCCGGTGAGTCGCGCCAGCGCTCCGGCCGCAGCCAGCGCTTCGATGTCGTGCCGGTTGAGTTCCGCGCGCCTGGCGAGATCGGCGACACCGTCGAACGGACGCGATACGGCTCGCGCAGTGGCTAGTCCGCTTGCCGGCAGCTTCCGAAAAGCCTTTCACCAGGCACAATCCGAGGCGAAGCGCCGGCTGGGCGGATCGAGGCAGCGTGACCGTTGCCGACCCCGTTGTCGGCCGGCGCCTGCAGCTTCACGGTCGCCTCCAGCGTGCATTCCCAGTCGCTGACGCAGGCATCGGCCGGCAGGATCGTGACGCCGTGCCGGCGCAGGTCCTGCGTCAGTTGCGACGGCGAATAAAAACCCATCGGCTGCGAATTGAGCAGCGCGCAGGTGAAGGCCGCCGGCTCGTAGCATTTGAGCCACGCCGACACGTAGACCAGCAGCGCAAAGCTCGCCGCGTGCGATTCGGGAAAGCCGTATTCGCCGAAGCCGAGGATCTGCTGATAGATCTGCCGGCGAACTGATCGTCGTAGCCGTTGGCGCGCATGCCGTCGAGCAGTCGCTGCTCGAGATGCTCGAGGCCGCCCTTGCGCTTCCACGCGGCCATCGCGCGCCGCAGCTGATCGGCTCTCGCCGGGCGTGAACCCGGCGGCGACGACGGCGAGCTGCATCACCTGCTCCTGGAAAATCGGCACGCCCAGCGTGCGCTCCAGCACGCCCCTGACTTCCGGCTTCGGATAGATCGACCAGCGCCGGATTCTGCCGGCGCTTCAGGTACGGATGCACCATGCCGCCCTGGATCGGGCCGGGCCGCACGATGGCGACCTCGATCACCAGGTCGTAATAGCATCTGCGGCTGCAGCCGCGGCAGCATCGCCATCTGCGCGCGCGATTCGATCTGGAACACGCCGACCGTGTCGGCGTGGCCGATCATGTCGTAGACGCGCGTCGTCGCTCATGCCCGGATCGATGTCGGCCAGCGTGAGCCGCCGGCCGTAGCGCGCCGACAACAGATCCAGCGCACGGCGGATCGCCGTCAGCATGCCCAGCGCCAGCACGTCGACCTTGAGCAGGCCCAGCGCGTCGAGATCGTCCTTGTCCCATTCGATGACCGTGCGCTCGGGCATCGCCGCGTTTTCGATCGGCACCAGATGCGACAGGGGCCCTCGCGAGATCACGAAGCCGCCGGCGTGCTGCGACAGGTGGCGCGGAAAACCGAGCAGGCTCGTCGACCAGCGCCGACAAGTGCCGCATCACCGGGCTCGTCGCGTCGAGACCGGCTTCGCCGATTCTTGCGGCAGCGCCTGGCGGCCGTCCCACCACGCCGACCGACTTCGCCAGCCTGTCGACCTGCGCGAGATCGAGGCCCAGCGCCTTGCCGACGTCGCGCAGCGCCGAGCGCGGGCGGTAGCAGATCACCGTCGCCGTCAGCGCGGCGCGGTCGCGGCCGTATTTTCGATAGATGTACTGGATCACCTCTTCGCGGCGCTGGTGCTCGAAATCGACGTCGATATCGGGCGGCTCGTCGCGCTCGCGGGAGATGAAGCGCTCGAACAGCACCTCGATGCGCGACGGGATCGACTTCGGTGACGCCCAGGCAATAGCAGACCGCCGAGTTGGCCGCCGAGCCGCGGCCCTGGCACAGGATGTCCTGCGTCGCGCGCGAATTTGACGATGTCGTAGACGGTGAGGAAGAACGGCTTCATAGCGCTTCTCGGCGATCAAGCGCGAGCTCGCGCTCGATCAGCGTGCGCACCTTGGCGCGATCCTTCGGCGGCGTGCCGCAGCGGGGAACCGCCGCGCGAAGCCTTGTTCGGTCAGCCGGCGCAGATAGGCGGCCGGCGTTTCGCCCGCGGGAACGATCTCCTCGGGATATTCGTAGCGCAGCTCGTCCAGCGAGAATCGGCAGCGCGTCGGCGATCGCCAGCGTCTCGGCCAGCCACGCCGGCAGGATAGATGCGCTCGAGCGTCGCGAGCGGCCGCAGATGGCGCTCGCCGTTCGGATGCAGCGCGTGGCCGGCTTGCGCGACCGTGGTCTTCAGCCGGATGGCGGTCAGCGTGTCCTGCAGCGCGCGCGCGCTCGCGCACGTGCATGTGCACGTCGCCGGCGGCAACCAGCGGCAGTCCGAGTCGCCGCGGCGATCGCGGCGAGCTCGGCGCAGCGCGCCGCGTCGTCGGCGTCGAGCAGGCGCTCGACGGCGATCCACAGCGCCTGCGGAAACCGCGGCTTGCAGCCAGCGCGCTTCGTCCGCATCGGCGGACTCCGCGCCGGCAGCCACAGCGCGAGGCAGCCGGCGACGCCGTCGGCGAGATCGGCGCGCGAGCAGGCGATAGCTGCCCTTGGCCGCGCTGCGCCGGCCGCGCGTGATCAGCGCCGACAGATTGCCGTAGCTCTCGCGGTCGGTGGCGCAGCAGGACCAGGCGCAAGCCGTCATCGAGGCGGAATTCGCTGCCGATGATCAGCGTCAGCCCCGTCTCTTTCGCTTCGACATGCGCCCGCACCACGCCGGCCAGCGAGCATTCATCGGTGAGCGCCAGCGCCGCGTAACCCAGCTCGCTGCGCGCGCGCGACCAGCTCCTCCGGATGCGAGGCGCCGCGCAGGAACGTGAAAT
>CAVQKL010000003.1:0-232704 GCA_963713125.1 uncultured beta proteobacterium
GAGGCGGCAGTCTAGCATTCGCCAATGGGGGATCTGACGCGTAACGCGGTCGACGTGCTGCCGGAGGGGAGGCTCGCGGAGCAGCTCGCCGCGGGCCGGCCGCTGCGGGTGAAGCTCGGGATCGACCCGACCACGGCCGACATCCACCTCGGCCACACGGTCGTGCTGGGGAAGCTGCGCGAGTTCCAGGACGCGGGCCACACGGTCGTCCTCATCATCGGCGACTTCACCGCCCGGGTCGGCGACCCAGCGGCCGCTCGAGCGCCAGCGGCCGCTGCCCTCCGCCGAGGAGATCGAGGCCAACGCCGCGACCTACCAGGAGCAGGCCTTCAAGGTGCTCGACCGCGAGCGGACCGAGGTCCGCTTCAACAGCGAGTGGCTGCGGATGGAGCCCGAGGCGCTGCTCGGCCTGCTGGCGCAGACGACCGTCGCCCGGCTGCTCGAGCGCGACGACTTCCAGAAGCGGCTCGCGGCGGGGCAGCCGATCGCCGCCCTGGAGCTGCTCTACCCGCTGCTGCAGGGCTATGACTCGGTCGCGGTCGAGGCCGACGTCGAGCTGGGGGGGACCGACCAGAAGTTCAACCTGCTCTTCGGCCGCGACATCCAGGCCGCCTACGGCCAGCCGCCGCAGTCGATCCTGACGATGCCGATCCTGGTCGGGACCGACGGCGTCCAGAAGATGAGCAAGTCGCTCGGCAACTACGTCGGCGTCACCGACGCCCCGGAGGAGATGTTCGGCCGGCTGATGAGCATCCCCGACGAGGCGATGGCCGAGTACTACCGGCTGCTGCTCGGCGACGAGCGCCCGCCGGGCGCCGCCGAACGAGGCCAAGCGCGAGCTGGCGCGGCGGCTCGTCGACCGCTTCCACGGCGAGGGCGCGGCGGCGGCGGCCGAGGAGCACTTCAACCGCGTCTTCGTCGACCGCGGCGTGCCGGAGGAGATCGAGGACGTCGACTCGGCCCCTACGTCGGCGACGACGGCGGGCGCGATCCACCTGCCGCAGCTGATCGGCCGGCGCCTTCGAGATCAGCTCCAGCGAGGCGCGGCGCCTGATCAAGCAGGGGGGCGTCAAGCTCGACGGCGAGACGCTCGCCGCCGGACGCCTCGACCTGCCCGCGCAGGCCCTGGACGGCAAGGTCCTGCAGGTCGGCAAGCGGCGCTTCCGCGCGCCTGCGCGCCCGGCGGCGCTAGGCAAACGTCCGCCGCGGCGCTATACTCCCGCGTCCTTCTGGGGCTGGCCTGTGCAGTCCCATGCGTGAAGAGCGGCGAGTCCCGGCGCAGAGGCGCAGCGGTCTTTGAAAACTGAGCAGCGTGCACTCCGTGGACCCATCAACAGGTCTGCGGAATGTTTGAGCCCGATCCACTCGGCGCGCCAGCGCGCCGGGTGGTCTGATTTACCCGTCATGCCGGTCGCCGAGTTTGTGTACCCGGTGGCCCGCCAGGCATGGCAGCTCTTTGTAAGAGTACCTTTCACGGAGAGTTTGATCCTGGCTCAGGACGAACGCTGGCGGCGTGCTTAACACATGCAAGTGGTGCGACGAACCAGGGCTTGCCCTGGGGCTAAGCCGCGAACGGGTGAGTAACACGTGAGTAATCTGCCCCGATGACCGGGACAACCCGAGGAAACTCGGGCTAATACCGGATGTGGTGCACGGGTATAAGCCTGTGTACTAAAGGAAGCTTCGGCCTCCGCATTGGGAGGAGCTCGCGGCCCATTAGCTTGTTGGTGGGGTAACGGCCTACCAAGGCAACGATGGGTAGCTGGTCTGAGAGGACGATCAGCCACACTGGGACTGAGACACGGCCCAGACTCCTACGGGAGGCAGCAGTGGGGAATCTTGCGCAATGCGCGAAAGCGTGACGCAGCAACGCCGCGTGGGGGAAGACGGCCTTCGGGTTGTAAACCCCTTTCAGGAGGGACGAAGGTTCACCGGTGAATAGCCGTGTGGATTGACGGTACCTCCACAAGAAGCTCCGGCTAACTACGTGCCAGCAGCCGCGGTAATACGTAGGGAGCAAGCGTTGTCCGGAATCATTGGGCGTAAAGCGCGCGTAGGTGGCTCTATAAGTCCGTTGTGAAAGTCAAAGGCTCAACCTTTGAAAGCCGATGGATACTGTAGAGCTAGAGTCCGGAAGAGGCGAGTGGAATTCCTGGTGTAGCGGTGGAATGCGCAGATATCAGGAGGAACACCAATAGCGAAGGCAGCTCGCTGGGACGTGACTGACACTAAGGCGCGAAAGCGTGGGGAGCGAACAGGATTAGATACCCTGGTAGTCCACGCCGTAAACGATGGGCACTAGGTGTGGGAGGTGTCGACTCCTCCCGTGCCGTCGCTAACGCACTAAGTGCCCCGCCTGGGGAGTACGGCCGCAAGGCTAAAACTCAAAGGAATTGACGGGGGCCCGCACAAGCAGCGGAGCATGTGGTTTAATTCGACGCAACGCGAAGAACCTTACCTGGGCTTGACATGTTGGTGACCGCCGTGGAAACACGGTTTTCCTTCGGGACACCATCACAGGTGGTGCATGGCTGTCGTCAGCTCGTGTCGTGAGATGTTGGGTTAAGTCCCGCAACGAGCGCAACCCCCGTTCCATGTTGCCAGCATTAAGTTGGGGACTCATGGGAGACTGCCGGTGACAAACCGGAGGAAGGTGGGGATGACGTCAAGTCATCATGCCCCTTATGTCCAGGGCTACACACGTGCTACATTGGCGCATACAAAGGGCAGCAATACCGCGAGGTGGAGCAAATCCCATAAAGTGCGTCTCGGTTCGGATTGGAGGCTGAAACTCGCCTCCATGAAGGTGGAGTTGCTAGTAATCGCGGATCAGCAATGCCGCGGTGAATACGTTCCCGGGCCTTGTACACACCGCCCGTCACACCACGAAAGCGAGTAACACCCGAAGCCGGTGGCCTAACCGCAAGGAGGGAGCCGTCGAAGGTGGGGCCCGTGATTGGGGTGAAGTCGTAACAAGGTAGCCGTAGCGGAAGCTGCGGCTGGATCACCTCCTTTCTAGGGAGATTTCTCTAGAACGTCGACCGGGCTCCCCGCTGGCACCTGTCGTGTCGGTGGGAACGCTGCTCAGTTTTGAGAGACCACCACGGAAGAACTCCGTGGTGTGCCTCGGTGGACCTTGAAAACTGCACAAGGCAAAGATGGGTATTTAATTTCGACCCGTACACTTCGGTGTGCGGGTCGTATCACCGTCAAGATAGTAAGAGTTTACGGTGGATGCCTTGGCACCAGGAGTCGATGAAGGACGTGGACGGCTGCGATAAGCCGCGGTGAGGCGCTGAACAGCCTTTGACCCGCGGATTTCCGAATGGGGAAACCCGGCGCCGGTAATGCGGCGTCATCCAGCGATGAATACATAGTCGTTGGAAGGCAACCGGGCGAACTGAAACATCTAAGTAGCCCGAGGAAAAGAAATCAACCGAGACTCCCTTAGTAGTGGCGAGCGAAAGGGGATCAGCCCAAACCTGACAGGTGTAAGCGGGCACGCGTTGTCTGTCGGGGGTTGTAGGACGTCATGCCCGAGCCGTGCCTGGCTCGGCGACAGTTACCAAATCAGGTGTTAGCCGAAGCGAGTGGAACCTCGCACCATAGAGGGCAATCGTCCCGTAGGTGAAAACGCACTGATCTGTTGATTGATGTTCCTGAGTAAGACCACACCCGTGAAACGTGGTCTGAACCTGGGGGGACCACCCTCCAAGGCTAAGTACTACCTGGTGACCGATAGTGAACTAGTACCGTGAGGGAAAGGTGAAAAGCACCCCTGAAGGGGAGTGAAATAGTACCTGAAACCGTAGACTTACAAGTGGTCGGAGCACCTTCGGGTGTGACGGCGTGCTTTTTGCATCACGAGCCGGCGAGTTACTCGTCAGTGGCAAGGTTAAGCGATGAGCGGAGCCGTAGCGAAAGCGAGTCTGAATAGGGCGACACAGTCACTGGCGGTAGACCCGAAACTGAGCGAGCTATCCATGGGCAGGCTGAAGCGGGGGTAAGACCTCGTGGAGGGCCGAACCGACCTAGGTTGAAAACTGGGCGGATGACCTGTGGATCGGAGTGAAAGGCTAATCAAGCTCAGAGATATCTGGTTCTCTCCGAAATATATTTAGGTATAGCCTCGAGTGATTGCGTTGCGGCCGTAGAGCACTGTTTGGATTAGGGGCCCTACCAGGTTACCGACTTCAGGCAAACTCCGAAGACCGTTACGGTTAACTTTCGTAGTCCTGACCGCGCATCGCCGACGTCGCGCCGCGACGGCCGGTGTGGCCGTGGCGTCCGGTCAAGCCGGCAAACAGGTCGGCCAGATCCATCTCGTCGAAGGCGCTCGCCGCGTCGCCGAACTGGGTCGACCATTCCGGCGGAGGCCGGAACTCCTCGCCCGGGCGTTGCTGGCCGAGCTGGTCGTATGCCGCGCGCTTTTCGGGATCCTTCAGTGTCGCATACGCCTCGCCCATTTCCTTGAAGCGCGCTTCCGCGTCGGGCTCCTTCGACACGTCGGGATGATACTTGCGCGCGAGCTTGCGGTACGCCTTCTTGATCTCCTCCTCGCTCGCGCCGCGCTGGACCCCTAGAATCGCGTAGTAATCCTTGAATTTCATCGGGCGATGTCGTCCGTATTCCCGAGGCGCGTCAACCCACCGCGACGCCGAACAGCTTTTCCTTGAGCTGGTAAAGCCGGTCGCGCAATTCCGCGGCCTTCTCGAACTCCAGGTTCTTCGCGGCGTCGAGCATGTCACGCTCGATGCGCTTCAGTTCCTTCTCCAGATCCTTTTCCGGCATCGCCTCGTACTTGCTGTGCGCCTGTGCCGCCTTGAGCCGCTTGCGCTCCTCGTCGATGTCGTAGACACCGTCGATGATGTCCTTGATGCGCTTGGTCACGCCCTTCGGGGTGATTCCCATCTTCTCGTTCCACGCGAGCTGCTTGTCCCGCCGCCGCGTCGTCTCGCCGATCGCCGCTCGCATCGAATTGGTCATCTTGTCGGCGTAAAGGATCGCGGTCCCGTTGATGTGGCGGGCGGCGCGTCCGATGGTCTGGATCAGCGAGCGCTCGGCGCGCAGGAATCCTTCCTTGTCGGCATCCAGCACAGCGACCAGCGACACCTCCGGAATGTCGAGACCTTCGCGCAGCAGGTTGATGCCGACCAGCACGTCGAACTCGCCCAGGCGCAGGTCGCGGATGATCTCGACCCGCTCGACCGTGTCGATATCCGAGTGCAGGTAGCGCACCTTGACGCCGTGCTCGTTCAGGTAGTCGGTCAGGTCCTCGGCCATGCGCTTGGTCAGCGTCGTGACCAGCACGCGCTCGCTCTTTTCCACCCGCAGATTGATCTCCGACAGGAGATCGTCGACCTGAGTCCGCGCCGGGCGCACGTCGAGGACAGGATCGACCAGCCCGGTCGGGCGCACGACCTGCTCGACGACCTGTCCGGCGTGCGTCGCGCTCGTACTCGGCGGGCGTGGCTGAGACGAAGATCGTCTGCGGCAGCAGTTTTTCGAATTCGTCGAAGCGCAGCGGCCGGTTGTCCAGCGCGCTGGGCAGGCGGAACCCGTAATTGACCAGATTCTCCTTGCGCGCGCGGTCACCGCGGTACATGCCGCCGACTTGCGGGATGGTGACATGCGATTCGTCGACGACCACCAGCGAGTTGCGCGGCAGGTAATCGATCAGCGTCGGTGGCGGCTCGCCCGGCGCACGCCCGGACAGGTGGCGCGAATAGTTCTCGATGCCCTTGCAGAAGCCGATCTCCAGCATCATCTCGACATCGAAGCGCGTGCGCTGCTCGATGCGCTGCGCCTCGATCAGCTTCGTCTCTCGTACGAACGCCTCCTTCTGCTGCGCCAGCTCGACCTTGATCTTTTCTACCGCTTCGAGAACCTTGTGCCGACCGGTCACATAATGGCTCGACGGAAACACCGTGAAGCGTCCCAGCTTCTGGCGGATATGGCCGGTCAGCGGGTCGAACAACTGCAGCGACTCGACCTCGTCGTCGAACAGCGACAGGCGGACCGCGTTGTCCGCGCTTTCCGCCGGAAAAATGTCGAGCACGTCGCCGTGGACGCGGAACGTTCCGCGGCGGAATTCGGTGTCGTTGCGCTGATACTGCATCTCGGTCAGGCGCTTGATCGCGTCGCGCTGCGTCAGGTGGTCGCCCTGCCGCAGGTGCAGGATCATGCTGTGATATTCGGAGGGATCGCCGATGCCGTAAATCGCCGAGACGGTGGCAACGACGATGCAATCCGGCCTCTGCAGGATCGACTTGGTTGCGGAAAGTCGCATCTGCTCGATGTGCTCGTTGATCGACGAGTCCTTCTCGATGTAGAGGTCCCGCGACGGCACGTACGCTTCCGGCTGGTAGTAGTCGTAGTAGGAGACGAAATACTCGATCGCGTTGTTGGGAAGGAACTCGCGGAACTCGGCATAGAGCTGCGCGGCGAGCGTCTTGTTCGGCGCCAGCACCAGCGCCGGCCGGCCGGTGCGCGCGATGACGTTGGCCATGGTGTAGGTCTTGCCCGACCCGGTCACGCCGAGCAAGGTCTGGAACGCGAGCCCGTCGGTGAGACCTTCGATCAGCTTGTCGATCGCCTCGGGCTGGTCGCCCGCAGGGGGAAACGGCTGGTGCAGCTCGTAGGGGCTGTCGGGAAACTTGAGGATCATGGGGTGTGCCGAGCGGCCGGGCACCGGACAATCGAATATTCTAGCCGATCCGCGCGCCTGGCCGCACCCTGTTCGCGATCGCGCCCGCTTTTGCGCTGTGGGTGTACGCAGTTATTTGCATGGCGCCCAGCCTTCGGCGTCGCGTGCCGGCGGCGGCGCGCCCGGTGCACTCCCATATGGCGACTGCCGCCACGATTTCAACCGACGGCGACACGGCCGCGGGGCCGGGAAGGCCGAGCCTGCGTGGTAAAATGCCGTTTCTTCGAGCCTTGGTATCGAGATGAACGCACCGCTCGCCCCTCCCCTTCTCGCCACCATCGAAATGGCGCCGCGTGACCCGATTCTCGGTGTCACCGAAGCGTTCAACGCCGATACACGTCCTCATAAGGTCAACCTGGGCGTCGGCGTCTACTGCGACGATGACGGCAAGGTGCCCCTGCTCGAATGCGTGAGCCGCGCCGAGCGCGCGTTGACCGACAAGGCTGCGCCCCACGTCTACCTGCCGATCGACGGCATTGCCGCCTTCGATCGCGCCGTGCGCAACCTGCTGTTCGGAGCGGAAAGCGAGATCGTGCGGTCGGGCCGGGCCGTCACCGTGCAAGCGCTCGGGGGCACCGGATCGCTCAAGATCGGCGCCGATTTTCTGCGCCGCTTCGCGCCCGGCACGCAAGTGTGGATCAGCGACCCGTCGTGGGAGAACCATCGCGCCCTGTTCGAGGGAGCCGGATTCGTCGTCAATGCCTATCCATATTACGACCCGCGCACGCACGGGCTCGACTTCCTCGGCATGATCGACGCGCTGCAGCGCATGCCGGCCGGCGCGATCGTGGTCCTCCATGCCTGCTGCCACAATCCGACCGGCGTCGATCCGAGCGACGACGAATGGGCTCGTGTGATCGAAGTCGTGCGTACGCACGCCCTGCTGCCGTTTCTCGATCTCGCCTACCAGGGATTCGGCGCCGGCATCGACGCTGACGGTGCGATCGTTCGCCGTTTCGCGGCAACTCCCGGACCGCTGTTCGTCGCGAGCTCGTTCTCGAAATCGTTTTCCTTGTATGGCGAGCGCGTCGGTGCGCTGTCGATCGTCGCCGCCGATCGCGACGAGGCCGCGCGCGTCTTGTCACAGGTCAAGCGCGTGGTCCGCGGCAACTACTCGAGCCCGCCGACGTTCGGCAGCCAGGTCGCGGCGACAATTCTCGAGACGCCGGAATTGCGTTCGCTCTGGGAGCGCGAGCTCGGCGCGATGCGCGAGCGCATCCGTGCCAATCGTCGGGCGCTGGTCGAGCGGCTCGCGGCCCGCGCAGCGGGCGTTGACTTCGGCTTCGTGCTGCAGCAGCGCGGAATGTTCTCCTACTCCGGACTGAGCGCAGCGCAGGTCGGGAGGCTGCGCAGCGAGTTTGGGATCTACGCGATCGATACCGGACGCATCTGCGTGGCCGCGCTCAATTCACGCAACGTCGACTACGTCGCGGACGCCATCGTCAAGGTGATTGGGTAGGAGGCGGTCGGCCGCGGGTTCTGCATCAGTGATGCACCACCTGGCCGCGGGTAGTGGTCGAGAACCAGCACCTGGCGCGCAATCCCTTGAAATAAAACGCGGTTTCCGGCTATACTTACCGATTGCCAGTCGCGGGAATAGCTCAGTTGGTAGAGCGCAACCTTGCCAAGGTTGAGGTCGCGAGTTCGAGACTCGTTTCCCGCTCCAGATTTCGCTAGCGAGAGCCGGCGCTCTGCTGTTCCGTTTCTGCGCGGCGCGCCGGCATCAGGCGCCGCGTGTCCGCCCGGGCGGGGTGGCAGAGTGGTCATGCAGCGGCCTGCAAAGCCGTCTACGCCGGTTCGATTCCGACCTCCGCCTCCAAAGCATCCAACAGCAAGGTACCGGAAATGTCGTTGCGCCAGATGTAATAGCGGACATCGAGGGTATGCTCGGCGGCCTGCGCCAGCAACACCCGCGCAGCAAACGCATCGCGCGCATCGGGCAGCGGGTAAATCCCCGAGACTCCCGGGTGCGCCTCGACCATCGGCGAAATCGCTTTCCCGAGCATGGTGCTGCCGGTGTCGAAGATCGCGGTCGACGTGCTACGCTTTTCAAGCGAAGGCAAAGCGGTACATCCCTATATAGCGCCGGCGTCCAGGAAAGAACCAAGATGCGCCGTGCGCCGGCAGTGCGCACGTTCGTCGCGCCACGCATCGTTCGACCGTCTCGTTTACATGAGTAGAAGGTGCCTAACAAGTTGACGATGCGTCGCGCATTTATCTACCCGTCAGTTGCCCGGCATGTTCGCCGCAATTGCCGTTGCCGGTTCCGTACGTCTTGCTATTTATTGACCGTAGTATCTATATTCTCGAATCGCAGCTGTGCCTCGACACCATGAAGTCTCCAAACTCAGCCAACCGGAACGCTTTCGAGGACAGGGCTTTCCTGGCGCTGATGATTGCGATTTCACTGGCATTCGCGTGGATTCTTTCCCCGTTCTACGAAGCGGTTTTCTGGGCCGCGGCCTTGGCCATCATATTTGCACCACTGTATCGGCGCATGTCAAGGTCCATGCGGCACAGGCGTACGCTTGCTGCGCTCGCAACCGTGACGGTTATCCTGGTGATGGTGATCCTGCCGTTGACGCTGATCACTGCGTTGTTACTGCAGGAGGGGTCGAGCCTGGTCGCAAGAATGCGCTCGGGGAAACTGAACTTGGGTGGGTATTTCCATCAGTTTTTTTCCGCCCTTCCGGCGTGGATGACCCATCTGCTGGACCGGTTTGGGCTGACAAACCTTGGCGTGGTGCAGGAAAGACTGACTGCCAGCTTGACCAAGGGCAGTCAGTTCATTGCCGGCCAGGCTTTCAACATCGGCCAGAATGCATTCGACTTCGTCGTCAGCTTTTTTATCATGTTGTATCCCCTGTTCTTTCTGCTTCGTGACGGTGCCGTCCTTTCCGAGCGCATCAAGGCCGCGCTCCCGCTTCAGGCGGAGCTGCAACGCAATCTCATCAACAGGTTCACTATCGTCATTCGCGCCACGATCAGGGGAAACATCGTCGTGGCCGTCGTGCAGGGAGCGCTGGGTGGCCTGATTTTCTGGTTCCTGGGTATCCACGCGCCCGCGTTGTGGGGAGCGTTGATGGCCTTTCTTTCGCTGCTGCCTGCGGTAGGAGCCGCTCTGGTGTGGCTTCCGGTTGCCGTTTATTTTCTGGTGACCGGTGCCACGTGGCAGGGCATCGTTTTGGTCGCGTACGGCGTGCTTGTGATCGGCCTGATTGACAACGTCCTGCGTCCGCTCCTGGTGGGCAAGGACGCTCGGATGCCCGACTATGTCGTGCTGATCTCCACACTGGGCGGAATAGCGATTTTCGGTCTCAGCGGTTTCGTGATCGGCCCCGTCATCGCGGCCATGTTCATCGCCGTTTGGGATATTTTTTCTGCATCGAGGCCGGCGACGCGGGGTTGACCGCGGCCGCCGTTGAATCGAACGATGATGACACCGGGCGCAATTGCCCTGCGAACCCCGGGCAGCCGTGGAACAGGGGAGAATTGCACGAGGCTGTTGAAATGACCGCAGGGCTGTCGTCGGAAGCGGTGCAATCTCCCTGGAGTCCATTCCGCCACCGCACCTATGCGGTGATCTGGTCCGCGACGGTCGTCGCCAACATCGGCGGCTGGATGTACAGCGCAGCGGCTGCATGGCTGATGACGAGCCTGGATCCCGATCCGTTGCTGGTATCCCTGGTCCAGGTCGCGACCAGCCTGCCGATGTTCCTGTTCGCGCTCCCGGCCGGAGCCCTGGCTGACACCATCGACAAGCGGCGCTTCCTGATCGCGGTTGAGATCGGAATCACGGTGGTGTCGGCTGTGTTCGCAGCACTGGTCATGCTCGATCTGGTCACGCCGATATCCTTGCTTGCGTTCATGTTCGTGATCTCGATCGGAAGTGCGCTGGACGCGCCCGCATGGCAGTCGATCGTGCCATCGCTCGTGCCGCGGAAGGACCTCTCTGCCGCAGTGGCTGCCAACAGCGTCGGCGTCAACATCAGCCGTGCGATCGGCCCGGCGCTCAGCGGGGTGATCACGGCCGGCATCGGGATCGCCGCACCATTCTGGCTTGATGCCGTCAGCAATCTGGGCACCATCGGCGCGCTGGCCTGGTGGCGTCCGCCCAAGGCCACGACAAGCCGCCTGCCCGCCGAGCGTTTCGCCAGCGCGATCCGTACGGGAGTCCGCTATGCACGGAACAATCCACCTTTGCGCGCAACACTGTTTCGCGCCGTCACATTCTTCCTTTTTGCCAGCGCTTACTGGGCGCTACTGCCGCTCGTCGCGCGCACGCAGCTCGCGGGCGGCGCGGAACTTTACGGGATTCTTCTGGGGGCCATCGGACTGGGTGCCATTGGTGGCGCATTCGCCCTGCCGCGCGTCAAGGCGAAGCTGGGGCCCGATCGGCTGGTCGCTGCCGGAACGGTCAGCACCGCCATCGCGCTGATCCTGTTTGGCGTCGCGCACGACGCGGCAACGGCGCTGGCAGCGAGCGTGATTGCCGGCGCTTCCTGGATTGCCACGTTGTCGAGCCTGAACGTATCGGCGCAACTGGCCTTGCCCGAGTGGGTTCGCGGGCGCGGGCTCGCGATCTACGTCACCGTGCTGTTCGGCGCGATGACGCTCGGCAGTGTGGCGTGGGGAGCGATCGCCGGCGCAGCTGGGCTCCCGGTGGCGCATTTCCTCGCAGCTCTGGGCGCGCTGCTCGCCATTCCTCTGACGTGGCACTTCAAGTTGCAGACCGGCGCCGGCCTAGACCTGACGCCTTCCATGGCGTGGCCGGCACCGATCGTCGCCGGGGATCTCGAAGAGCGCGCGGGTCCGGTGATGATCGCGGTTGAATATATCGTCGCCGTGAAGGACCGCGACGCCTTTCTCGCTGCCCTCGAGCGCGTCGCCTTGGAACGTCGCCGGGATGGCGCGTATGCGTGGGGCGTCTTCGAAGATGCGGCGGAGGCAGGTCGGTTCGTGGAGACGTTCCTCGTCGAATCCTGGCTGGAGCACTTGCGCCAGCATGAACGTGTCACAAAGGCGGACAGCATGCTGCAGAAGCGCGTTCAGCGATTCCTGTTGAGCCCTTCGAAGGTCACGCATCTCGTTGCCGCCGAGCATGGGCGGGACCCTCCCAGGGACACCAACCGATGAGCCCGGAACCGGCGCTTGGCATGAAGCCACTTTCAGTTCGCCTGCGCCGTCGCGCTAACGATGCCGGCATCCGGCGGGCGCGTTGATGGAGACTTGATTCCGGTCAGCCGAGTTCGCTTCAGCATGAGCGCGTTGATCGCCACGATCGCTGAACTGCCAGACATTGAGAGCGCCGCGATCTCCGGCGACAGCGTGAACGGGTAGAACACGCCGGCTGCCAGCGGAAAAGCGATGGTGTTGTAGCCGACGGCCCACCACAGATTCTGGTGCATCTTGCGCAGGGTCGCGTGCGACAGCTCGATCGCTCCCACTACGTCGAACGGGTCGCTCTTCATCAGCACGACTTGCGCGCTCTCCATCGCCACGTCGGTCCCCGCACCAATGGCGAACCCAACATCAGCCTGGGTCAGCGCCGGGGCATCGTTGATACCGTCGCCGACCATCCCGACTTTGTGACCCTGGTTCTGCAGCTCCTTGATCTTCGCCGCCTTCTGGCCAGGCAGCACGTCGGCGAGCACAATGTCGATGCCAAGTTCGCCCGCGATGCGTTCGGCGGTCGCGCGGTTGTCCCCTGTCATCATCGCGACCTTGACGCCGCGCTCCTGCAGTTTCCCTACGGTGGCCTTGGACGTCGGCCGGGAAGCATCGGCGATGGCGATCAACCCGATCAACTTCCGCTCCGACGCGACATGGACAACGGTTCGGCCGCTGCCCTGCAGGCGCTCGGCGTCCTGCACGAGCCTGCCGAGCGCGACAACGGACGCGTCCATCAGCTTCCGATTGCCGAGCAACACCTCCTTGCCACCGACCACACCCTTCGCGCCCTGGCCGTCGATATTGGTGAACTGGGTGGTCGCCTCCGTCACCGCGGCACCGGCCCTGGCGAGGATCGCCTGCGCGAGCGGGTGCTCGGAATTTCGTTCCACCGCTCCGGCAAGCCCCAGCAGCTCGGACTCGGCGACGCCGGTCGCAGTCACGATTTCGACGACCTCGGGCTGGCCCAGCGTCAGCGTTCCGGTCTTGTCGAAGACGATCACGTTGAGCTTGGTGGCGTTCTCCAAGGCCGCCGCGTTCTTGAAGAGGATCCCGTTCATCGCGCCCAGACCCGTCCCCACCATCACCGCCATCGGTGTCGCGAGGCCAAGCGCATCCGGGCAGGCGATGACGAATACGGTAATCGTCAGCGCGAGAGCGAACAGCAGCGGTTGACCCAGCCACCAGTACCACACTGCGAACGTGGCCACGCCGATCACAATGGCGGCAACGACGAGCCACTGCGCTGCGCGGTCCGCCAGCAATTGGCCGGGCGCCTTCGAGTTCTGTGCTTCCTGCACCAGCTTGACGATCTGCGCCAGCGCCGTATCGGTGCCGATCCTGGTCGCGCGGTAGCGAAAACTGCCACTCTTGTTGATCGTCGCGCCGATGACCTTGTCGCCGACCACCTTTTTCACCGGCATCGACTCGCCGGTCAGCATCGATTCGTCGACCTGCGACGAGCCCTCGATGACCTCGCCGTCGACGGGAATCTTGTTGCCCGGCCGGATGATCACGGTGTCGCCGACCCGCGCCTCGGCCGTCGCGATCTCGACTTCCCGGCCATCGCGCAAGACCGTTGCCTTGGGCGGCGCCAGATCCATCAGCGCACGGATCGCGTCCGAGGCACCAGCGCGGGCGCGCATCTCCAGCCAGTGTCCCAGCAGGATGAACACCAGCAGCACGGCCACAGCCTCGTAGAAAACGTCGCCCTCAAAAAAGAACGTGGCACCGACGCTGTACAGATAACCCGTCCCGACGCTCAACAGGACCAGCGTGGCCATGTTCAGCACGCCATTTCTGGCGGCGCGCCACGCCGCGACGAAGAAGGGCCATGCGGGATAGGCGATCGCGGCCGCAGCGACCACGAACAGGAAGACCTTGCGATCCATGCCGAATGGCGTCGAGAGATCGCCAAACATCTTGCCCATCGGCGAGTACAGGAATACGGGGATCGAGAAAATCAGCGCCACGAAGAAGCGGTTGCGCATGTCGCGGACCATGTCCTGCATCGACATGCCGGTGCCATGGCCCATGTCGTGCATCATGTCGCCCATCTCGTGCTCGGCGTGGGCTGCGTCTTTTGCGACCGCACCGGGGGCCGCATGGGCCGCGTGGTTGACAGCCGCGCTTGGTGCCGCCGCACCACCGGTTGCGGTCATCGCTCCTGATGCCCCCTCGTGATCGTGACCATGACGCTCGTGGCCGGCTGCGACGGGAACGGTTGCCGACGCAGTTCCACCGGGAATCGCGCAAAGATGGTTGGGCACCATTTCGCCGTGGCAATGGTAGCCGCACTCCACGATGCGCTTGCGTATATCGTCCAGCGTGATCTGCTCATCGTCGTACTGAACAGTGGCGCTTTGCGCAACGTAGTTGACCTCGGCATGATTCACGCCCGAGAGCTGCTGCAACTGCCTCTGCACGCCTTCCGCGCTCAGAACGGAGAGGAGCCCTCCAACTTCAACGACGGCGGTCGTCATCGCGTCTTCCAAAGTCTAAGTCAGCACGGCGAACCGCCCACGAAGGGACGCTCGGCCGAGCACTGCTGTTGCGCCCAATAGCGCGATCTTCATCTCGTGCTCCTTGCCGATCGATGCCGGGGAGAAACGGCGCCTCTCACGCATTGTTCGCGAAGGCTGAGTCTCATTGCGGACTCAACAATCAATCCTCGGCGGTCAACGCTTGCGAGTCGCTCCTTCCTCGATTCAAGTCTAAACTTGCCCGGACTACAAGGCGAACATCAGTGGTCTCGGCAGCCGTTCCGCCACAGCCGCGCGGCCGTCAAGGAGTCGTTTGATTTCCAACAAGGAGGGCTCCCGGCGCAATCTCAAAACAAACCTACGTTGTCGAATACCTGAACTCGCGGTAACCTCGCAACCGCCTCACGCGAAGGCCTGCGCCCACCATGAGGCAGCGCAATCCTGCCGGCCGACTCTCTCGATTGATGTCCGGACAAAGTCCGAATGGCGAACACCACAGGAAAGACCGCGTTTGTGCTGGCGGGCGGCGGCAGTTTCGGCGCCATCCAGGTTGGGATGCTGCGTGAGCTCATCGCTCACGGCGTTCAGCCGGATTTCGTGGTCGGCGCGTCGGTGGGGGCGCTCAACGGCGCGTATTTCGCTGCGGATCCCACCGCGGCAGGCGTGACGCGGCTGGAGGGCATTTGGCGCGGGCTCAGGCGACAGGACGTTTTCCCGGTGACATTGCGTCGTCTCGCCGGCTTGTTCTTCGAATCGTCTTCTCTGGTCGACTCGCGTGGACTACGCCATCTCATCGAGCGCCATCTTCCCTACCGGGACCTGGAGAACGCGGCAATACCCATCCACATCGCGGCAACGGAGCTGCTTAGCGGCGCTTCGGTGCAGCTTTCCTCCGGCCCGGCAGTCGAGGCGATCCTTGCCAGTTGCGCGATACCGGCGGCATTTCCATCGGTTCGTGTCGGGCAAGACTATCTCATCGACGGAGCGATCGCCAGCAATACGCCCATCATGACCGCCGTCCAGCTCGGTGCAAAAAGGCTCATTGTGCTTCCCACAGGATTCGCGTGCGCGCTCAAGGCGCCACCTGCGACGGCCATCGCCAACGCCTTGCACGCGCTGAATCTGCTCGTGGCCCACCAACTCGTTCGCGATCTGGAGCAACTGGCTGGCCAAGTCGAGGTACTGACGGTACCGCCGCTGTGTCCGCTCGCTGTGTCTCCGTACGATTTCTCGCGCGCCCAGGAATTGATCGAGCGCGCAGCGGACAACACGCGCCGATGGCTGCAGGGAGGGGGCATGACGCAGCAGCGCATTCCCGGCGCGCTACGCCCGCACGTCGACTGACTTCTTCCCCGGCTATGCGCGCGGCCGCGTCCGGAAGTGCCGCTGCCATGGGCCGATCTTGATTCTGCCGATCATGCCGCACGGGCGGTAGCCGCCCTTCAGGATGTCGCGCAGCGACGATGCGTTCTCGGGAACGACGGTGGCGATCACGCGTCGATAGCCTGCTCGCCGCAGATGACGCAGTTGATGCATGCGCAACGCGTTGGAGATGCCGTAACCGCGAAACGCGGGAAGCGCGAACTTGTCATAGCTGTGCACGTCGCCCGGAGCCATGTCGATCGCGCATCCGACGTAGGGCAGCCAAGTCGGCTGCACGGCGATCCAGCCCGCGGCGACAATACGGCCGTCGCGGCGCGCGACAAAGCACATTTGACCCGAGCGCAGACGGTCGATCGCATCTCGACGCCTCGTCTCCGGACGGAACGCGACATAGTCGTCGAGCTCGCGTTCGGCGAGCTGCGTAACCTCAACCGGCAGGTTTGGCGAAAAGTCAGCCACCGCCTGATCCAGCGTCCGCTCCAGCAGCATCAGCCGGCGATAGCCCAATTGACCGAGGACCTTGAACCAGACGCTTCCCACGCCTTCGACACGCAAAGTCGTCAGCGCCCGCCGCAGAGCATTGCCCTTCGGATACGCCGACCTCCGCGCTTCGCCTCTGAGCGACATTGTTCGGCGCTTACCGGGGTCCGCAACCAGGTGTCTTCTCGTCCGCTCGGCGCGTCATTTGCTCGAAAATAATCCATACGGCGCCGCAAGCGGCAGATTGCACTGCGACGTTGATCATCCGCGCTTGCACCCGTTCACGCCGCGTGGAAAACGAACGGGACCCAGGCGGCGAGCACCCCCGCAACCGCGATTGCGAATCCGCACAACGACTGGACTCTCCGGAATCCTTTCACGCGCCGGCTGAGCTGTCGATGCCCGAGCCACAGGCTCCATGCCCCGCCGAGCGCCAGCAGCAGGGCCCGCGCCATCGGTAGCCACGTGACGCGCCACCCTTCCCCGTGCGCAAGGGTTGCCGTGAGGCTCGTCAAGCCGACGAAAAGTCCGACGCCGGCGATCGGTGTAAGCGTGTAAGCCAGTGCAAACGCGTTCGCCCGCCATGGCCCGGGCAGCGGCCGCGCCGCCAGCGCGAGCCACAAGCTGACCCAGCCACCGACCAGCAGCGCCGTTGCGACGATCCAGCCGACGATCAATATCCCATCAAGCCAGGTGAAGACATCGTGCGCCTCGGGGTAGTGCGTCAACAGCCACCATGGCGCATTTTCGGCAAGGAGCCAGGCGGGACCGTGATCGATGATGAGGCTCGCCGACGCAGTGCGCAGTGTGACGAATAACGGTGTCGCGCTCCACTCGAACGCGCCGACCGCAAGACCGATCATGCCGAACACGATGAGCAGCGCGTCCCAGCCCCGGGCCGCTTCCGGATCCAACCGGACCAGCTCCCGGTTAGGGGGGCGCGCCGCCAGCGCGATCGCACCCCGAAGGTTGCTGCAGCGACCGCACATGTGGCACTCCGACGGGCCGGTCATGCGCCGGATACGAACCATGGGGGCGCAGTTGACCGGGTGCACGGGTATACGTCGAGCGTTGGTCGCCCAGGACTCCGTGTCGACGGCAAAGTGCAACGGAGAGAGCCGCGACAGCACCGCGAATACGCCGTTGACGGGACACAAGTGGCGACACCAGACGCGCTTGCCGCGGCCATAGACCAGCCCGACACCGATCGCCGCGACCGTCGATCCGCCGAGGACGATCAGTGTCGCCGTCGCGTATTGATAGACGCTGACGAGCTGGCCGAATACGGTGGTCAATGCGAACGCCACGAACGGCCAGCCGCCCCATTTCATCCAGCGCGGCACCGCCCGCCCGAGCCCTGCGCGGCTCGCCGCCTCGGTCAGCGTCCCCTCGGGGCAGAACAGGCCGCACCAGGCGCGCCCGAAGACGAACATCGAAGCAATCACCAAGGGCCACCACAGCCCCCAGAACAGCCATTGCGCGAGGACTACCAGACTGTTATGCCAATGCGCGTCTTCGGGTGGTAGCGGCAGGAACGCCGGTACCGCTACGAGCAACGCGTAAGCGACGACGATACCCCACTGCAGTGCCTGGATCGTGCGCGGATGCCGGCGCAGCGACTCGCCCACCGCGACGAGTTGCGCGGCGGCGGATCGTGAAAAGGCTGGGGTTGCCGTGGCCGCCGCGGCGTCAATCACGTCTATTTTGCGACGATCTGGCCCTTGGCCGCGTCGGGGTGAAAGTCGTCGAAGAACGCATACGTTCCAGGTTTCAGCCCGTTGATGACGACATAGGACTTGGCGCCCGCCGCGAGCACCTTCTCCTGCTTGAGCTCGCGGCTTTCGAATTCGATCGGCCCTTTGCCCTCGTTGCTGATCTCGATCTTGAACCGCTTGCCCGCGGCCACTTCAATCGTCTTCGGCTCGAAGCCGCCGTCTCGCGCGATCAGCCGATAGACGGGCAGTTCCTCCGCCGGCGCGCGGGGCGCGAACAGCGTGAGTGCGGCGAAGAGCATCGGGCAGGATGATGCGCACGGACTGGCGCCGCGGTCGGGGCATAGGCGGCCATGTCAGTAGCCGCCTTTCTTGCCGATGCCCGCGTAGGTGAATTCGTATTCCAGCGCGAACGGCTTGAACCAGGGCGCTACGCCAGTCTCCTTGTCGGTGTGCCGCCCGAAGTGGACATGGGCCGACGAGCCGGGAGGCTCGATCGAGAACCTGAGTCGATACTTGCCCGGTCCCAGCAGCTTGACGTTGTCGCCGTAGTGGGGTCCGTCATTGGCGACCATCGGCATCAGCTCGCCGGTGAGCTTCTGCGCGCTGCCCTGCTTGGTGATCTCGTAACTGACACCAAGATAAGGCATCCAGGCGCCATCCGGAAACCCATTGGCGTTGTCGTGCTGCGCGTGGATGTCAGCTTCGAGGTGAATGTCCGACTCCGCCACGCCCCGCATCATGCCGGCCGGCTCCATCGGAACCGGCTGCAGATACACCGCTGCGATCTCCATCCCCGCCTGGAGCTGCGGCTTGCCGATCGGGTACTCGAGCGCGAAGGCCGCCGGCGCAGCTAGGAACAGGGCGACGAGCGCCCCCCCGGCTCCGGATTGACCGCGGCGCAGGCCTAAGGTGTTAAACATAGTCTCCTCGCAAGCCTCGAAGCAGCGCGCACAACCCCGCGCAATGGGACAAAAGTAGCACGAATTCGGGCACCAGTAAATAGGAATGATTTGCATTTATGTTCAGCCGCTGGTACGATCGCCGTCCGATACACAAGCGATTTCCCCCGAATGATCGCCTGCGACTCCGTACCGCCCCAAGCCCCGGGAAACCGACAGCGCGTTTTGCCGCGGCGTGCGCTCCTGCCACCGATCGCGGGGTCGCACCGATGACTGAGCATCCGCCACCGCATGATCCGGTCGAAGCGGCCGTTCCTGCGGGCCGGCAGGCGGACCGCCAAGACAGCTGCATACGGCAGCGTGTCGTCAGCAGCGATTCCTTGCTCGCCGGGGCCATGCAGCTCGCAATTCTGCACCACCAGACGGTGTACTTCCTGCGTCAGACGCGTTTGGGCAAGTTGATACTCACCAAGTAAGCGCACCACCGCAAGCCAGCCGGTGCCGCTCGATCGCCTGATCGAGCCTCGTTCGCCAGCCAGCCAGCGTCGTTGAATCGCCGGACCCGCTCCGGCGCTTAATCGATGTTACGGCATGGACAGGCGAATGATGAAGCCCGATTCCGAACCGACACGCTCGACGCGCCAGCCGTTGCGCTGGCTCGCCGTTTGCATTGCGGCAGCGCTCACGGGCTGCGGTGGCGGCAGAGGGGAAGTCGCCGCCGATGCGCCCGGACCCGCACGCAGTGCGGCGGCTGCGCTCGGCGAAAAGATATTCAGCGATGCGAGCCTTTCGGCATCCGGTCGGATGTCGTGCGCGGTTCAAGACGCTGCCGGACCTGGTCGCGTTCTACGTGCGCCGCGATACCAACCCCGAGGAGTGGTACCCGCTCAATCCGAACGGCGGCGTGAACAAGTTCGACGACCTGCCGCCGCAATACGCGCCAACGTCAACGCGACCGAGGGGCCGTACAACCGCAAGCCGGGGGAGCATCCCGCCCTCAGCCCCGATGAGATCGACCTCGTCGTCGAGTTTCTCAACACGCTGACTGACGGCTACCAACCCTGACCGGAGACCCCATGATGCGCGCGATCTTCGCCGTGCTACTCGCGACCCTTGCACTGACCTTCGCCGCTCCCACATATGCCGACGACGCGGTGCTTGCAGCCCGAATCGAGAAGCTCGCAGCGGAGCTCGAAACCGTCAAGGCCGAGCTGCGGGAATTGAAAGCACAGCGCGGTACGGCCGCTGCAAGTGCGCCGATGCCCGCACCCGCGGCATCCGCGGCCCGCGCCGACGCCCACTGCAATGGCCAAGCCCATCGCAGCGAACGACAACGGCGCACCGGCGCCGACAGCCCGGGTCGCCATCCGCCGCGGCCGGTGCGGAAGAGCCGGCCACGACCTTCTTCGGCTACGGCGAAATCAACTATCAGAACTACCCGCGCGATCACGTCGAGAACGCAGGCCGACCTCGCGCGTGCGGTCATCGGAATCGGCTACCGCTTCGACGACAAGACCCGCTTCGTCGCCGAGTTCGAGTGGGAGCACGCCGTCACGTCGGCCGACGACCAGGGTGAAGCCGAGGTCGAGCAGTTCTACGTCGAGCACTCGTTCACGCCCCAGTTGCCGGGCGCGCGGGACTGTTCCTCATACCGTCGGGCTTGCTCAACACCGCTCACGAGCCGACCAGTATTTCGGCGTCACGCGCAATTTCGTCGAGACGGCGATCATCCCGACGACGTGGCGCGAAGGCGGCATCGCCCTCACGGGCGTCACCGACTTCGACCTCAACTGGGATGTCGGCCTCACGACCGGTTTCAATCTCGCGAAATGGGACCGACCAGCGACGACGGCAAGGAGTCGCCGCTCGGGAGCATTCATCAGGAATTGCAGCTCGCGAAGGCGGCGAACCTCTCCGCCTACGGGGCGCTCAACTGGCGGGGCTATCCGGGTTTGCTGCTCGGTGGCAGCATCTTCTACGGGCAAGGCGGGTCAGAAGCAACCGGACTTCCCATCCGGCAATGCGATGGTCACGCTGGCCGAAGCACATGCGCGCTGGACGCCGGGACCGTTCGACTTGTCGGCGCTCTATGCGCGAGGGCCACATCAGCGATACGGCTCCCTACAACCTGACGGTGGTCGGCAATCCGACCCTCGTGCCGCAGGCATTTCTACGGCTGGTACGCTCAGGCCGCCTGGTATGCGTGGCAACATGGCGATTACCGCCTGGCGCCGTTCGTGCGGTACGAGCGCTACAACACCGGGTGGAAATACGCGACGCTGGCGCGAAGGCCTCACGCCCGCCGCATTGCCGACCGAGGGCGTCACGACCGTGGGCGCCAGCTTTTATCTCACGCCGAACATCGTGTTCAAGGCGGACTACCAATGGTTCACGTCGACAGCCAGGAGCAATCGGCTTCAGCTCGGCCTCGGCCTCAACTACTGAACCCCATGCACAGTGGCTGGCGCGAAGCTGCCGCTCGCCGCGCTGGTGTTCGTCGCCGGCTGCCTACGCCATCGAGTATCTGAGGGTCGAAGTCCGCGCAGCGCAGCGCATTTCCCGAAGCGACCGCGTTCGTTCCCGTGCCGCTCGCGCTCGATGCCGCCGCACGCGCGCCCGGCTCGCGGCGGTCGCACACCCACCCGGGGCGCGCGATCCGCGCGTGTGGCGGCGATGGCCGAAGGCAAGACTGCTGGGCACGTTCTACGCCGACGCAGTCATCGGCAAGCAGGAGTACATCGGCTACGCGCTGGCGCTCGATCGCGGCCGGGCGCGTGCTGCGGCTCGACATCCTCGGTATCGGGAAACGCACGGCTGGGAGATCCGCAACGAGCGTTGGCGCGCGCAGTTCGCCGGCAAGACCGCCGCGGACCCGGTCGAGGTCAGCCGCGACATCGCGCAATATCTCGGGCGCGACGCTATCCTGCCGCCACGTGACCGATGGCGTGCGCCGTCTGCTCGCGCTCAATGCCCTCCTCGCCCGTCGCTGAGCGCTGGGCCGCGCGCGCCCAGGTATGGCTGGGCACGCTGGTCGAGATCGCGCTGCCTCCGCCGAGGCGACCGAGGCGCGATTCGCAGCGGCGTTCGCGGCGATCGCACACATCCACCGCAAGATGAGCGCGCACGATCCGAAAAGCGATCTTGCGCGTATCGCCCGTGACGCACATCGCCGTGCCCTAGTCGTCGATCCGGAGACCTACGCCGTGCTCGAACTCCGCTCAAGCGTTGGCAGGCGAGAGCTGCGGCTTGTTCGACGTCAGCGTGGCCCCGGTTCTGGCGCGCCGCCGCTTGCTGCCTGCACGCGCGGCCCCCCACGCTACGCGTTGCGGCTGTATGGCCGCGCTGCGGCTGGAGCCGGGCTTTCGCGTGCGCGCCGACGCCCCTGTCGCGCTGGATCTCGGCGGCATCGCCAAAGGCCACGCGGTGGATCGGGCGGTTGCGGTCTTGCGCGGTTTCGGCGCGAGCACAGGGCACGTCAATGCGGGTGGCGATTTGCGGGTTTTCGGTTCCGGCGCGTGGCTGCCCGTGCGCGTACGGCATCCGCTGCCTCCCTCCGTTGCGCTGTACATTGTTCGACGTGCAGGAAGCTGCGGTCGCTACCTCGGCCGATTATTTCCGCGGCACCGCCAGCGCGCTGGTCGACCCGCGTGCTCACGACACACGCCCGTTCGGTGGCAGTGCGACCGTCATCGCGCCAACTTGCATCCTCGCCGACGCTTTGACGAAGGTGGTTGCACTGGAGCCTGCGCAAGCCGCCGCAATTCTGGCCCGACATGGCGCGCATGCATTTCATCTTGAGGCAGGAGATGACGGGCTGCGCGGGGAGCACGACGTGCACCGGCTCGACGGCGCACCTGCGCCTGCCGCCCGCACTGGCCGCGTGAGCTGAAATGCGCCACCGCCTGCACAACCGCCTTCCCCGCTGGCACCGGCGCGCCATTTACGCATTGACTCTGCTGTTGATCGTCTCCGGGCTCGGGTGGCTGGCGGTGGTCTACCTGCTTGCACCGGCGGGTGAGGTCACGCCCGCGCCTCATCCGCTCGCCGGCCCCCTGCTGGCCGCGCACGGCATTGCCGGATACGCCGCGCTGATTGCTTACGCGCTGGTCGGACATGGCCATATGCGGACAGGATGGCGCATGCCGGGGTTGCGCAGCGCAGGCTTCCGGCTTGCAGCCGCCATTGCCGTGCTCGCGCTCACCGGCCTGGGGTTCTATTACGTCGCGACGGAGAGCATGATCCCGTTCCTGCGCTGGACCCACGTCGCGGCCGGCATCCTTTTGCCGTGCTGGCTTGCGCTGCATATCGCGCGTGGTCGGCATAGGATATTGGGCTCCTGAAAGTGCGGCGATATTCGTGAAGCCGTTCAAACGGCGATGTCCTGCAGCTCGACGTCGCCAAGGCACTCGGTGCGGCTGTGCTAGGTGGCGAGTCTCGCGCGATACGCCTCGATGTACGGCAATTTGGAAATATCGAGATGGTTGCTGCAGAGTTTCACGAGCTCCTTGCGGTCACCGCTTCTAAGCGCTTCGATCATGGCCCAGTGCTCGTCGCGCGCCCTGCGCAAATACTCCGGCCTGGCGACGGAAAATGAGCGGATGACATGTGTCTTTTGCGCAAAATAGCCGATTGCCTCGGTCAGATACACATTGCCGCATGCGGAAAAGAGAGCTCGATGGAAATCGTTGTTGGCGCGGAAGGCGCGCAGCGTATCGCCATTCTTCACCGCCAGGTCGTGGACGCGCTGGAGGCTGCGAAGCGATCGGAGCCCGACGGCATCGAGCGGTAACGGGATTTGACCGGCTGCTCCGGTCTCGAGCAGGCGGCGCACGCCGTAAATCTGCTCGACCTGATCGGGGCTGAAATCGGCCACCGCAGCCCCGCGGTTGCGCGCGCGATCGACCAGCCCCATGCGCTCGAGCTCGACCAGAGCCTGGCGGACGACGTGCCGTTTGACTCCGAACCGCGTCACCAGCTCGTCCTCGACCAGCCGCTCGCGGGGCAGCAAGCGACCAAACACGATGTCGGTCTCGAGCTCGTCGACGACGACACGCAATGCGCCATTCGGTCCGCTTACCGTCGCCTCCGTTCCCTCGCGGCCGTGTCGATCGCGTGCCGCGCCGCCGGCCGATGGCCTCACCTGGTCTCCCCGATAACGGCGTACGCCGTCTCGACCAGCGCCAAGGTCTCGCGATCGTCCCGCACCGCCGTATCGCGCGCCATCCGGCGCCACGCGGCGTCGCTCAAAGCGCCACCTGGTTTTTCAGCGGCTCGCCTGCATAAAAGCGCTGGATGTTGGAGAAGATCGCGGTCATCTTGGTCTTGAGCGCGTCGCGCGTGCCGGCCGAGATATGCGGCGTGAGGACGACATTCGGCAACCGGGCAAGCGGGCTGGTCACCGGCAACGGTTCAGTTTCAAACACGTCGAGGCCGGCCGCCGCGAGATGGCCGAGTTGCAGCGCGTCGGCCAACGCGGCCTCGTCGACGATCGGTCCTCGAGCCGTGTTGATCAGGATGGCGCCGGTCTTCATCGCGGCGATGGTCTTTTCGTTGATCAGGTGACGGGTCAGTTCGGTCAGCGGCACGTGCAGCGTGACGATATCCGCTTCGCGAAGCAGCATATCCAGCGTGCTCACGCGACGTACGCCGAGGCTTGCGGCCGTCTCGTCGCCAAGCACCACGAACTTGTCGAAGTAAATTCCCTTCGTGGCGAAAGCCTTCAGCCGCTCCGCCGCCGCTTGCGCAATCCGACCCATGCCGACGTAGCCGATGGTCATGCCGTTGAGCTCGCGCGATACCGGACGCAGCGCGTTGATGTGGAAGCGCCCGGCGCGAAGCTCGGCGTCCGCGAAGGCCATGCGCCGGCAGGCCGCCAGCATCAGCATGACCGTGTGCTCGGCGACGCTGATGTCGGTGCCTTCGGGCGTGAGCGCGAGCGGAATCGCCCGCCGCTTCACCGCTTCGACGTCGAGCGTGTCGTGATAGCCAACGCCCTGATGGTGGATCAGCCTCAGCTTGGCCGCCGCTGCGATCAGCGGGGCGGTGAGCCGGTACGCCGCACAGATGACGACCTCGCAGTCGGCGATCTTGGCTTTGCGCTCGCCGTCGTCGTCACGTTCCAGCGTCACCAGCTCGTACCCGGGCGGCATGACTTCGCGAATGACGGCGTAGACGTCCTCGCTCGCGTGGCTGTTATAGAAGATCTTGGGCACGATTGCCGCCTAGTCGACGTAACGGATGCCTTTTTGCAGCAATGCCTCGGCAAGCCATGGCGGCGCCTTTTGCCCGCTCTTGACGCCCGATTCCATCTTTGCCTCCTTGTCGCGCACGGCAACGAGCTCGTTCAGCACGGCGACGATGTCGCGCTGGGGCACCACGACGACGCCGTCGCGATCGCCGACAATGACGTCTCCGGAGCACACCGTCACGCCGCCGATCACCACCGCGAGGCCGATTTCACCCGGGCCGTCCTTGAACGGCGAGTTGGGCGTGAGCCCCCGGGCAAATACCGGGATGCCGGCCTGGTTGATGCCGGCGATGTCGCGCACCATGCCGTCGGTCACGCAGGCGACGACGCCGTTGTTCACGGCCATGGCCACGAAGACGTCGCCGATGACCGAGGCTTCCTCGTAGTTGCTGCAGGCGATCACCAGCACGTCCCCGGGCTTGCACGCTTCGAGCGCGGCCCAGCATGCGAGGTTGTCGCGCGGGCGGGTTTGCACCGTCACCGCCAGGCCGCAGAACGCCGTGTTGACGGTCAGCGGGCGAATGTGATGGTCGAGCGCTCCTTTGCGGCCGCGCGCATCGACGATGTAGCCGCTCTGCACGCCGTGGAGCGCGGCAACGTGGACGGGATCGGGGCGCGGGAACGCCTTGCGCATGGTAAGCGCGGGTGGCTGGATGGCCATGAAAGGCTCCTACTGGGTTGGGATGACTTCGGTGGTTGCGGGGTCGAACAGATGCATGGCCGCCAGATTCAGGCGCACGCGGGTCGAGTCGCCTGCGCGCGCACGGCTGTCGCGATTTACCCGGGCGACCAATTCGATCTCGCTGCCTTCGGGCGCAAGCACGAGCAGCGTCTCCGCGCCGAGCGGCTCGACCGCGACCACCCGGGTCGGGAGCGAGACGGCGTCAGAGGCGCCATCGCTTTCCGTAATCTCTTCAGGCCGCAAGCCGAGGATCAGATTGCGCCCGGTGTGCCGCCGATAGGCATCGATGCAACCGCGGGGCAGTTCGAGGCGCGTGTCGCCGATTCTTACCGCCAGCGCGGCGCCGTCGGCCTCCAGCCGCGCCGGCAGCAGGTTCATCGGCGGGTTGCCAAGAAAAGCGGCGACGAAGGTATTGACGGGGTGGCGATAGATCTCGAGCGGCGCGCCGATCTGCACGACGCGGCCTGCTTGCATGATGCAGATGCGCGTCCCCATGGTCATCGCTTCGACCTGATCGTGGGTCACGTAGATCATCGTGGCCGACAATCGCTGGTGCAGCTTGATAAGCTCGCCGCGCATGCTCACGCGCAGCGCCGCGTCGAGGTTCGACAGCGGCTCGTCGAACAGGAAGACCTTGGGCTTGCGCACGATCGCGCGGCCAAGCGCGACCCGCTGCCGCTGCCCACCGGACAGCGCGTAAGGTTTGCGTTCCAGATACGGCGTCAGGCCGAGCAGCGCCGCCGCGTCATTCACCGCGCGGTCCACGTCGGCGCGCGGCAAGCCCCGCCGCCGCAGCCCGAACGCCATGTTGTCGCGCACGTTCATGTGCGGATAGAGCGCGTACGACTGGAACACCATCGCGATGTCGCGGTCCTTCGCCGGCACGCCGTTCATGCGCACGCCGTCGATCGACACGCCGCCCTCACTGATCGACTCGAGTCCGGCGATCATGCGCAGCGCGGTCGACTTCCCGCAGCCCGAAGGCCCGAGCAGCACCATGAACTCGCCGTCGGCGACCTCGAGGCTCATATCGCGCACGGCCGCCTCCGTGCCACCTTCGTAGCGCTTGGTGATGTTCTGCAGATCGACGACCGCCATCTCGGCTCCTACTTCACCGCGCCAGCGGTCATGCCCTGAATCAGCTTTTCGGAAAAGAACACATACAGGATCACCACCGGAATGATCGATATCATCATGCCGGTCGAGATCATGCCGATGTCCTCGAGCTGGTCGCCCATGAACTTCTGGATGCCGAGCGGCAGCGTGCGCTTGGCGTCGTCGGAGATCAGCACCACCGCGTACAGGAACTCGTTCCACAGCAGGATGAAATTGAGGATGACGGTGGTGGCGATGGCGGGCATGCCGATCGGCAGCATGACGCGCCAGAAGATCGCCCAGTCGGAGTACCCGTCCATGCGCGCAGCGTCGAACAGGTCTTGCGGAATGCGGGCGAAGAACGACTCGAGGATATAGACGGTGAGCGGAAGCTGGAACGCGATGTAGACCAGCGTCAGCCCGATCAGGCTGTTGAACAATCCGTAGTCGACCAGAACCTGGAACAGCGCGATGATCGTGATCTGCGGCGGGAAGATGATCGTCGAGAAGATCACGAAGTACAGCACGCGGTTCAGCCGGAAGCGGTAGCGCGCGAACGCATAGGCCGCCATCGCGCCGATCAGCGTCAGGAAGACGACGGCCGTCGTCACGACCTCGACACTGTTGGCGAAGTAGGTCCCGTACGACGAGCCGAACCATGCCGCGGGATACTTCTCCCAGTGCAGGACGGAAGGCAGCGCGTAGTGACTGGCGCTGATCTCCGAGGTGGTACGCAGCGACATCGAAGCCAGCCACACGAACGGTCCCGCCGAGAACGCGGTGTAGCCGGCAAGCAGGACCAGCAGCAGCGATCGCGCGAGCCAACCCGGCAACGCGAAGTGCTTTGGCGGCCGACGGTAACCGGTCAACGCGAGGTCGGGGCCTGGAGTCAAGTTCAATATTCCAGTCGCTCGCGGCTGCGGAAGAGCCATGTGAGAATCAGCACCCCGGCGAGGACGAACACGAACCAGATCGACGCAATCGCCGATGGATAGCCCAGATCGAACGTGCTCCACTCGAATGCCCGCTTGTACACATAGGTGGACACCGTTTCGGTCGACCACAGCGGCCCGCCCCTGCGTGGTGATCCAGACCAGGTCGAAGATCTTCATCTTGCCGATGAACGACAGGACGAGGAGGTTGAGGATCGTCGGCCGGATCAGCGGGATGATGACGAAGCACGAGCTTGCCGCCCCAGCCGCAGTTGTCCAGCTCGGCCGCCTCGAGGACCTCCGAAGGCAATGACGAGAGCGCCGCGAGCAGCACGACCATGTTGAAGCCGGTCCACATCCACGTGGTGATGAAGATCAGCGCCGGCAGCGCGGTGGCTGGATCGCCGAGCCAGGGACGCACCCAGGCCTCGAGGCCCAGCGAAGCGAAGCAGCGCGTTCGCCGCGCCCCAGTCGTAGTTGTAGATCCACACCCAGAGGATGCCGACGACGACGTAGGAGATCAGCACCGGCGTAAACCATGCGACGCGGAAGAAGCGCGCGAATGGCACGCGGGCGTAGAGCGCCAGCGCCAGCAGCAGACCGATCGATACTTCGATCAGCGGCGCAACGAGCGCCCAGGTCATCGTGTTGCCCACCGCCTTCCAGAACGTCGGATCGCGGGTCAGGATGGCGTGCAGATTGGCGAGCCCGACCCATGCCTCATTGCCGTTCGGAAGGACCTTGTGCAGGGCATTCCAGAACGTGCGCAGGACCGGGTACGCGGTGAACGCCGCGTATATGACCAGCGCCGGCAGCAGGAAGCCCGAGATCGCCGCCCACGGCGTACGCAATGCGTTGTCGCTCGGCGCGACCCGCCTCGCGGTCAGCATCGGAGCAAGGTCTGGCCCGCGGCTACTGCTTGCCTGCTTTCATCGCGGCGTCCATCTGGTCCGTCGCGTCCTTGACGCTCAGCAGCCCGGCCGGAAACGCGGTGTTCATCACCTGGGCGAAAACTTCCTTGGGCTGACCCTGCAGGATCTGGCTCGGCAGGCCGACGAAGTAGTCGATGCCGCGCGAAGCGTCCGCCAGCATCTTGAAATAATCCGCATGCTCTCCCTGGATCGAGCTCATGTCGGTCTTGATGCCGGTCTGCACCAGCGTTTCCTTGACCCAGCGGCGCGCCCATCTCCGGCGTCGCCATTTCATTGAGCAGCGCAACCGCGAGCTTGGGGTTCTTGCTCGCGGCATTGACCACATAGCTGCCGCCGGCGGCCAGCGTCTTGCAGTGGTCGCACTTGCCGCCATCCATCGCCGGAAAGCTCATGATCCCGAGCGGGAAGTTCGCCGGCTCGCCGCCCTTGTCCGGTGGGATTGAACGCACGGCTGGGATAGAAGCTGCCCATCGGGAAAGTGAGCCCGCCGGGACGGGTATGAAAATAGTAGTGCGCCTCGCCCATCTTGATGCTGGTGTAACTCTTGGGCAACGCACCTGCGTCGACGATCTGCTTGACGTAGGTGAGCGTCTCGATCACCCGCGGATCCTTCCATGAGAGCTGGCCCTTGAGCAGCTTCATGTAGTCGTCCTTGCCGAGCTTGCGCAGCAGCGGCTCGTGGACCAGGAAGGCGCCCGGGTACGGCCGATCGCCGACGCCTTGCACCATCGGCGTAATCCCGGCGGCGGCGGCCTTCTTGATCATGTCGAGGAACTGCTGCTGCGTCTGGACGCCGTTGGCGGGAAGAGTCACGCCGATCTTCTTCATCAATTCGCGGTTGTAATACAGTTCGACCGTCCAAGCCTCCAGCGGAAAACCGTAAGTTCCCGTGCCGAAGGTCCAGGCCTGCTTGGCCCACGGCTCGATGGCGCTCCAGTTCAGCTCCTTCGACAGGTCGTACAGGAAGCCGTTGTCGATGTACTCGGTCTGATCGTTTTCCGCATAGAAGACGTCCGGTGCCTGATGCGCGCGCAGCGCGGTCTTCAGCGCCGCATAGAGCTGCGGCTTCTGGTACCACGTCACTTCGACCTTCACGCCGGGATTCTTGGCCTCGAAACGCTTGACCGCATCGTTGACAAAGGCGACCTTCGACTCCTGGTCGGCCCAGTGACTCCACAACGTGAGCTTGGTCTGGGCCGCCACCGGCGAAGCGGCGGCAAGCGCGAACAGCGCGAGCGCCGCCGCAGTGACGTAGGCAAACGCACAAGCACGACCCATGGCAATCCCTCCTTTGATGGTCTGCCGTCGGCGCTCATCCTGCAGCCACGAGATTGGCGCCGGGTGCGGCTGAACGCGATCCACTCTAAAGAGCGCGATTTTGATTGTCAATAATATTATTGACAATATCGGCTCCAGCAGGCGGGCGCGCCTGATTGTCCATGCGCGCGGCGGATCAGCGCTCGCCGGCGCGCGGCGGCCGGGACAGCTCGGCGAAGAAACGCTTGAGGATTGGCCCTATCCGTTGAAGCTCGCGGCGATGCATCGCGGCGAGCTTCGCCAGCACCTGGCGGCCGCGCCCCGTGAGGAGCAGCTCGACCTTGCGCCGGTCGGCGCTCGAAGGCTCGCGAACGATCAGCTTTTCCTGCGCCAGCCGGTCGACCAGTCCGACCGCGCTGTTGTGCTTGATGAAGAGCTCCTGCGCCAGATCGTTGATCGTGACGCGCCGGTCTTCCGGGCATCCGCGCAGGACCAGCATGGCCTGGTAGTGCTGAGAGGTGAGCCCCAGTTCGGAGGCGGCCGTTTCGCCGAAGCGCAGGAACCCGCGCAGGGCATGGCGAAACGCAGCGAGCTGCGCATAATCGCGCGTAGCCAGCTTGAACCGCCTCTCGGCCCGCTTCAATTGCATCGCGTTTCCCCCGAGATTGCCGTTTTACCACAAGACGTCCAAATGGAGGTAATATCGCACTCCGATATACGTCGAGAATATCGTTTCGCGATATATCGAACCGGCAATCTATATGGAGGAGGATGTCATGCAGGATCGCGAGTCAAATTCGTACAGACACGGCCGCCGTAACTTTATTCGCACGAGCCTCGGTGTCGCAGGCGGGCTCGCGCTGCCGCTCGGTCTCACCACTCGGGCCTGGGCGGCGGATCAACCGCCGATCGGCACCTGGCCGGCGGGCGCCTCCGGCAGCACCGTGTACGCCGGCGCGGCCGTGCCGCTTACCGGGACCTACGCCGCGCAGGGCGCGGACGAACTCAAGGGCATGCAACTTGCCGTCGAGCACATCAACGAGGGGCACCCGCTGATCAGGAAGATTTCCCCGAAGACCACGAAAGGCGTGCTCGGCAAGAAGCTCGAGCTGCTGTACGCCGACTCGGGCGCGAAGCCGAACGACGCCGTCCAGATCCAGCAGCGGTTCATGACCGAGAACAAGATCATTGTGATGACCGGCTCGACCTCGAGCGCGGTGGCGGTGGCGACGAACAAGCTGGCGCAGCGCGAGAAGGTGCTCTACTTCGCGGGCATCTCCGGCTCGAACGACACCACCGGCAAGGACTGCGTGCGCTACGGCGTCCGGCAGGACTTCTTCGGCCAGACTGCGGCGGCGGCGATCGGACCGGTGATGGTCAAGCAGTTCGGCAAGAACAAGAAAGCCGCGTTCATGACGCCCGACTACACCTACGGCCACACCGTCACGAAGTCGGTGAACGACTACCTGACCCAGAATGCCGGCTGGACGCAGGTGACCGATCAGGTGTCGCCGCTGGGCACCCAGGACTTCAGCCAGTACCTTACCAACCTTGCCAACTCGGGCGCCGAATTCCTCATCAACGTGAACTGGGGCCGCGACGCCGTGCTCTCGACCGAGCAGGCGCACAAGTTTGGCCTCTTGTCGAAGATGACGCTGGTGATCCCGTACCAGACCCCGTTCCTCGCGCAACAGGTCGGCGCCGAGATCATGCAGGGTGTCCTTGCTGCGACCGAATTCTGGTGGACGCTCGAGGACCAGTACCCGAACGCCAAGATGTTCGTCGAGGCGTTCCAGAAGAAGTACGGCTACCCGCCCGAGTGGGGCGCGGAGAACAGCTACGTCAGCTTCGCGCACTGGGCGCACATGGTCGAGGAGGCCGGCACCTTCTACCCGCCGGACGTCATCAAGACTTACGAGAAGGGCGAAACCATCGAGTCGCTCGTCGGCCCGGTGCATTACCGGCCGCAGGACCACCAGTGCGTGCGCCCGGTGGTCATCGTGCGCGGCAAGAAGCCCTCGGCCATGCGGAACAAGGAAGACTTGTGGGATGTGCTGGAGATCGTCCCGGGCGCAGGGCTGATGCAAGCACCCGACGCCTTCGGCTGCAAGCTGGGCGA
Source organism: uncultured beta proteobacterium (assembly GCA_963713125.1). Classification (GTDB taxonomy): domain Bacteria; phylum Pseudomonadota; class Gammaproteobacteria; order Burkholderiales; family Casimicrobiaceae; genus PALSA-1003. The sequence goes on from CAVQKL010000003.1 coordinate 32,100, forward strand.
CTACACCTGAGGCAATAAGTCGGCGTAGCACGCGGCGCGCCGCGGGCGCGCCGCGATCTTGGTTCAGCCGGAACGCGCTCATCCTATGCTTTCCTGGGGTAACCTAGCTTCCCAGCTCTTCAACGGGCTGGCGCTGGGGGCGCTGCTGGCGCTCATCAGCTCCGGGCTGACCATCATCTATGGCGCCCTCGGGGTCCTGATCCTCGCGCACGGCGCGATGTTCATGCTGGGGGGGTACGCCGGCTGGGTCGCCTACGAGCACACCGGCTCGTACCTGATTGCGGTCGCGACGGGGACGGTGTTCCTGGCGATTTTCGGCATGATCACGGAGCGCGGGATCATCCGTTTCTTCTACAAGCGCCCGCCCGAGGATCAGCTCCTCGTGACCTTCGGCCTCGGCATCGTCATCGTCGAGGTGGTGCGCTTTTTCTTCGGCAGCCTGTCCAAGTCGGTGCCCGCGCCAGCCATCTTGTCCGGCATCACCAACCTGGGCTTCATGATCTACCCGACCTACCGCCTTGCGCTCGTCGGCATCGTGGCGCTGGCACTCGGCGTGCTGTTCCTGCTGCTGTACAGGAGCCAGCTCGGGCTTATCGTTCGCGCCGGGATCGAAGACTCGGTGATGGTCAGTTCACTCGGCCTCAACGTCGACCGGGTGTTCATGACGGTGTTCGGCATCGGCGCCATGGCGGCAGGATTCGCGGGCATCGTCAACGCGCCGGTGGTGTCGCTGGCGCCTGACATGGGCGAGGCGATCCTGGTGCAGACCTTCGTCGTCGTCGTGATCGGCGGCGTCGGATCGTTCCCCGGCGCCGTGCTGGGCGGGCTGATCTGCGGCGAGATCGTCAGCCTCACGTCCATGTTCGACCCCGCCTGGTCCCAGATCATGCTGTTTGTGGCGATGACGCTGGTGCTGATGTTCCGACCTGCCGGCCTGATGGGCGTCAAGGGGCGCGAATGACCCCTGGCCAGCCGATTCAGCACCCGCTGAAAGCGGAGTTGCTGACGGCAGTGGCGCTGGTCGTCGCGCCGTTCGTGCTGGACTTCCTGGGGGCGGCGCCCAATACCGTGAACCGGGTCCTGGTGTGGGGCCTGTTCGGCATCGGGTTCGACATCCTGTTCGGCTACACCGGGCTACTTTCGTTCGGACAGTCGGCGCTGTACGGCACCGGCGGCATGGTCGCGGCCTATCTGCTGGTAACGGCCGGGTTCCCGTCCGTGGTGCTGGCGCTGCTGATCGGCACCGTGGTGGCCGGAGTCGTCGGCTACCTGGTGGGGCTGATCGCGCTCAGGCGCACCGGCATCTATTTCGCGATGATCACGGTCGCGATCGCCGAAGTTTTCTTCTACCTGGAGTTCAACCCGCTGTCCGCATGGACGGGCGGCGAGAACGGCGTGACCGGCGTGCCGGTGCCGGTGTTCAGCCTGTTCGGCTACACCCATGCCTTCAAGACCGGCTGGGCAATGTACCCGTTCATTGCGTTGTGGTTCTTCATCGGCATCGTCATCGCGCTGCGGATCGTCCGCTCGCCGGTCGGCGTCGTGTTCCGCGCCATCCGCGAGAACCCGTTGCGCGCCGCCGCCGTCGGCCACGGAATCAAGGCCTACAAGCTGGTCTCGTTCATCATCGCTGCGGCCTATGCGGGCCTGGCCGGCGGCCTGCTGGGGGTCATGCAGGGATTCATGCCGCCTGACGCCTTCCACTTCGACACCTCGGGCCAGTTGGTGATCCAGACTGCCATCGGCGGTATCGGCACGCTGTTCGGCCCGCTGGTCGGCGCTGCCTTCTGGCTGTTCCTGCAGGACTTCCTGCAGGGCACGCTCCACATGGGAACGACCTGGAAGTTGGCGCTCGGGGTGGTCTTCCTCCTGCTGGTGTGCTTCCTGCGCCGCGGCATCATCGGCGGCATGGAAGATTTGTACGCGATCGTGTTCCGCAAGAAACCCGCCAAGGCATCGGGCGAGGTGCCCGTGGTTCAGGTCGAATCGCGGCCCGCGGCGCCATCGACCTCGCCCGTGCCGCCGCGGCGAGGGCCTGCGGCCACCGCCGAGGGCCCGGTCCTGCAGGTCAAGGGTCTGACCAAGCATTACGGGGGCGTGCACGCCAACACCGACATCGACTTCAGCGTCAGGCGCGGGGAACTGCGCGCCATCATCGGCCCCAACGGCGCCGGCAAGACGACGTTCTTCAAGATGCTGACCTGCGAAGTCACACCGACCTCGGGGCAGATCGTGTTCGAGGGCCGCGACATCACCGGCTTGGACGTCACGGATGTCTGCCAGCTCGGGCTGACCAAGAGCTACCAGGTCAACCAGTTGTTCGACAAGCTCACGGTGGCAGAGAACGTGACCATTTCGGCCCTGGCCGAGCGCCGCGGCAGGTTCCGGCTCGACCTGCTGTCGCGCGTGGATCGCGTCGAGGGGATTCAGGCGCAGGTAGCGCATACGCTGGAGTTGGTCAACCTGACGCAGCGGGCGGGAGCACGCGTGTCCGAGCTTGCCTACGGCGAGAAACGGCGACTGGAGGTGGGGCTGGCGCTGGCGTCGTCGCCCAGCCTGCTGCTGCTCGACGAGCCGCTCGCGGGCATGAGCCCTGCCGAGCGCGTGGAGACGGTCAAGCTGTTGCGCTTCATCGCGCAGGGACGGACGTTGATCGTCATCGACCACGACATGGATCTGCTGTTCGAGCTGTGCGAGCGCGTCACGGTCCTGCAAGAGGGTCGTCTCTTGGCCGAAGGCACACCCGACGAGATCAGAAACAATGCCGCCGTGCAGGAGGCTTACCTGGGCGGCATGCATGCCGTGGGACAGCCATGAGCCTGCTCGAAGTCAGCGGACTCAACAGCTACTATGGGGATTCGCACATCCTGTTCGACGTCTCGCTGCGCGTCGAGAAGAGCGAGGTGGTGGCGCTGCTCGGTCGCAACGGCGCCGGCAAGAGCACGACACTGAAGAGCCTGATGGGCGTCGTCACGCCGCGCTCGGGTTCGGTGCGGTTCGACGGCGCCGAGATCGCCGGCCTGAAGAGCCACATGATCGCGCGTGCGGGGATGCAGCTCGTGCACGAGGAGCGGCGCATCTTCGGCACCCTCAGCGTCGAGGAGAACATCTTCCTTGCCGGGCTGAACGCCAAATCGCGCTGGCCGCTGGACCGCGTGTACGAGATGTTCCCGCGCCTCAAGCAGCGGCGCACCAACCGCGGCACCGATCTTTCCGGCGGCGAGCAGCAGATGCTGGCGATCGCCCGCGCCCTAGTCCGCTCGCCGAAGATCGTCCTGCTCGACGAGCCGTTCGAGGGCCTGGCGCCGGTGATCGTACGCGATTTGATGGCTGCCTGCCGCGAGCTCGCAGCGGCAGGGCAGACCATCGTGCTGGTGGAGCAGAATCTCGCCGCGACGCTGGCGCTGGCGCAGCGCGTCTACATCATCAACAACGGGCACATCGTGCACGAAGGGCCGGCGCAGGAGATCCGCGCGAAACCGGAGCTTTTGCAGCGCTATCTGGGCGTGTGAATACCGCCAGCGAAGAGCGTATTGCCTGCGCACGCCGTGGGAATGTCCGCCGATCCTACCGCAAGTCTGAGGGCCTGCATTGAGCGAACCGAAGCCGGCCTGGGTGATCGGCCACTTGAGCGTGAAGGACCCGGCTCGATGGGACAGCTATCGTCGCGCCGTGCCGGCGACCCTCGGCCCCTTCGGCGGGAAGGTGCTGCTGCGCGGCAAGGTGACCGCGGTGTTGAGCGGTGACCACCGCCATACCGATTCGGTGGTCCTCGTGTTTCCCAATGAGGAGGCGGCGCGCGGCTGGCACGATTCGGCTGCCTATCGAGCGCTGATTCCACTGCGCAACGAAGCGGCGGACATCGATCTTTTCATGGTCGCGGGCTGAGCGGCACGCCGCGCCGAGGCCGGCGCCCCCGCGACCCATGAGCGGACGCGCTCGAGCGCTGTCCGACTCATGCCACGTACACCGTCTTGATATTGACGAACTCCCGGATCCCATACGACGACAGCTCGCGGCCGTAGCCGCTCTCCTTGACGCCGCCGAAGGGCAGTCGGACGTCCGATCGCACCGATTCGTTGACGAACACGCAACCGCTGTCGATCAACTCGGCGGCGATGCGCTCGCCGCGCGCGACGTCGCGCGTGATCACCGCGCCGCCGAGGCCGAACGTCGAGTCGTTGGCCACGGCGATCGCCTCGGCCTCGTCCTTGACGGGAATGATCGCCGCGACCGGTCCGAAAAGCTCCTCGTCGTACGCGGGCATCCCGCGCCGGACGTCGGTCAGCACTGTCGCAGGATAGTAGGCGCCGCGGCCCGTCGTGGAATCGCGCCGCCGAGCAGGCAGCGTGCGCCCTTGGCGATGCTGGCTTCGACCTGGGCGTGCAGGGCGTCGCGCAAGTCGCGCGCGTGCCTGCGGGCCGATCTCGGTCGCGTCGTCGAACGGGTCGCCCATCCTCGCGGCCGCCATGCGCTCGACAAACAGCGCCTCGAACTTCGCGCGAACCGGCTCGACGACGATGAAGCGCTTGGCGGCGATGCAGCTCTGCCCGGAGTTGACCAGCCGCCCCTTGGCGCAGACCCTTGCCGCCAGCTCGAGGTCGGCGTCCTCCAGGACCAGGTAGGGATCGCTCCCGCCGAGCTCGAGAACCGTCTTCTTCAGCATCTCTCCCGCCTTGCGGGCGATGGCACGTCCCGCCGCCCCACTGCCGGTCACGGTCACGGCGCGGATCAGCGGATTCGTGATGACCGCTTCGACCTGTTTGCTGCCGATCATCAAGGTCCGAAACAGGTTTCTCGGGAAACCCGCTCGCCGGAATATGTCCTCGATCGCGAGCGCGCAGCCGGGAACGTTGGAGGCGTGCTTGAGCACCGCCGCATTGCCCGCCATCAGCCCCGGGGCGGCGAATCGGAAGACCTGCCAGAACGGAAAATTCCAGGGCATCACCGCGAGAATGACGCCCAGCGGATTGAACGTGACGAAACTGTTCCGTGCCTCGGTCGCGATCGTCTCTCGCGCAAGGAAGCGTCGCGGCGTTGTCGGCGTAGAAGTCGCAGCCCAGCGCGCACTTCTGCGCTTCGGCGATGCCGTCGCGCATCGGCTTGCCCATTTCCCGCGCCATCAGACGCGCGTGATCGTGCGCCTCGGCGCGCAGGATCTCGGCCGCCTTGCGCATCGGCGCGGCACGCTCTGCGATCGGCGTCCGCCGCCATTCGACAAATGCTGCGTCCACCTCGCCGATGATCTTCCTGACGGCGTCGGGGGCGGCTTCCTCGTAGGATTCGAACACCTCCCCGGTTGCCGGGTTGATGGCCTTGATCGTCATGACTGTCGCTCCGTACGTTCGTCCGCGCCGACGCGCTCCCGCGTAAAAAGACACGCCGCTTGAGACCGTGCGGGCGGCGTCAGGACGCCGATCCCGGAGTTCAATAGCATGATCATACCGAAGTGCAGCGGGTCGACGCCGAAAGAGCTACCCACGGACAGGAGCATCCGACAACGGGCGTCCGGCTAGATCCGGATCGCCGACAGCGTTTCAGGTGCAAACGGCTTCTCGGGCTGCAGCCTGCGCTGCGACAGGCCCTGCTCGTGGTGATAGCGCAGCGTCGCCCATGTCGCTCCGCAGAGCGAGGCTGGTGCTGGCCGTGACCGGGATCGCCCTTGGCGCCGCGCTCTGTCGCTTCCTCCTGGTGCGCGCCGCTTGCGAGACCTGGGCCGCAGCACGTATTCGACCTTCGACATGCCGCGCATGTACGCGCTGCTTATCGTTCTTTTTGCGCTTACCATCGGAGCCAACGCGCTTCCCGGCAGCTTCGCCCGGCATGACACGGCGGCAGCCGCGCCGGCCCGGCGAGGATGCCGGTACAATAGACGCCGCAGCATCCTGCACGACCGCCGGCCCGGGTGGTGAAACTGGTAGACACAGCGGACTTAAAATCCGCCGACGCCGAAACGCGTTGTGCCGGTTCGAGTCCGGCCCTGGGCACCAAACACCGTCGCCACTAGCTGGCGCTCCGGCGCGGCGTGCGGTCAAACGAATTTACAACTTTTTCTTGACGGCTTCACGAACCGCGGTGCTGTGACATCCTGCTGAGGTGCTGTCGGCACTGAATCGTCCGCTGATAGCGGAAGGAGTTACCTGCATCTCGAACAGAAGGATTGAGCCAAGGTCTCCCGAAGTGCAGCTGTAGCTGCAGCAATGACGACCATGTGATCCGCGATTGTTGCGGTGCCCAATAGGCTTCAGTTCTTCAAGGATTCAACGCCAGCTCACTCACAGCGGTACACGATCTGACAGATAGTCGTGAGCCCCTTCGACCGGATTATGTTATCGTTTGTATTAAAGCAGCCAGTGCGAGTCGAGTCTGGCCGAAACCGTAATTTGCCGCTGTAGTCTCGTTATCCAAGGTTCACGAATGATGTTCTTGTCACCGCGATTCCGTCGACGGTATATCTCAGGACAGTTGCGTTCGGCAATTAGTTCGAACCAGGTCCTCGTGCCCACCTTTCTGCCGATGACGGCGCCGACTATTCGGGAATCCGACAATCATAGGCCTTGGCCACGAAAGTCTTCCATCAACGTGATCGTCTCCAATCGGGGACATGGTTGCGACATACCATATCGGACTGCCCGCCGCGTCATCACAAACATGGTCAGCAGATCGACAATGCCCGCCAACAGACCATACCCTCCTGACTAGTAGGAAGAGCCAAAGTCCATTGATCAGCTGCATCGGATGTTGCGGAAGCTGCCGCTGCGAGCAGCGACAAGGCGAGCAACGACGAAGCAATCAATAGGCGAAGTACGCGCATGGCAGATCTCCCCAGTTGGATAGCCAGTGAACCGCGTCGCGGATTTACAGGCCGCCGTGAGGGATGAGCGAGGTTATCTGGCCTCCAGCTTATAGGAACAACTTCCCGAACGCTGCAAAGGTCATTGCCCGCGGTGGCGACACTAGCCCGACGGCTTTAGTGTCGCCGCAGGACGCCGATTCGGCATGAGGTGCAGCGTCGGCGCGCGGACAGATCGTTCCGGCTATTCCTGCTGCGTCGACGGCGTACGGGAGCGCCGCTGTAGCGCACAGCATCGGCAGCGTAGCGAGAGCTTGGGTCGAAGCCTTGTCGCCTAAGTCGGCGCCTTCGGGCGGTCCGGACATATTTGTCTCCGCCTGTCCTACAACCGTTTCATCCATTCACCGATGGCCAGTCCGACGCAGGCGAGCCAGAATCACTGCGCCGCATTGCGGCCCACGGAAAATCCCCGGATGCGAGCGATCCGCGTCAAACACCGGAAGTCGGCACCATGATCCGCGCCGATTGCGTATTGCGGCATTGGCTCGCCCTGCTGGCGATGGCGGCGCCTTGCTGGCGGGATGCGCGACGCTGCCTCCGGGCTCCGACTTCCCCAGGCCGGCGACCAACGCGCTGACGCACCCCGAGGAAACGCGCCTGGGTCGCGAGCTCGCGCCGCAGTCGGCCGCGCACGCCGGACTTTCCGGGTTCCGCCTGCTTCCGGTCGGCATCGACAGCTTCTTGCTGCGGATGGAAATGGCGCAACGCGCCGAGCGCACGCTGGACGTCCAGTACTTCGTCATCGAGAACGACGACACCGGCAGGCTGCTGCTCGAGGCCTTGTTGCAGGCGGCCGATCGCGGCGTGCGTGTGCGGGTGCTGATCGACGACGAGGGCTCGCTCGGCCGCGAAGCGCAGATGAAGCCCCTCGCTGCGCACCCCAATGTCGAGCTCCGCGTGTTCAATCCCTCGCTGTATCGCGGCCCGATCGAATTGCTGCATGACATCGAGCTCGTCTGCGACGCGACCCGGTTGAACTACAGGATGCACAACAAGCTTTTCGTCGTCGACAACGAGGTAGGCATCATCGGCGGTCGCAACATCGGCGACGCCTATTTCCAGGAGGGCCGCGACTTCGAATTCGGCGACTACGACGTCATCGCTGCCGGCGCGATCGTCAAGAAGATGTCCGCGAGCTTCGACGCCTACTGGAACAGCCCGCTGGCGATTCCGATCCAGGCGCTGTTCGGCGGTCAGCCATCATCCCAGGCGCTGGAGGACTATCGCAACGCGCTGGCGCTGCATCATGCGCAGGTCGCCGACAAGGACTACATGCAAAAGCTGTCCACCGGCGCACCGCTTCGCGCGATGCTCGGCGGCAATTCCCCGTGGACCTGGGCGCACGCCGAAGTCATCTACGACAGCCCGGACAAGGCGAAAGTGGAGGACGGCGACGCACCGGGACGCCTGCTCCGCCACCGGCTGGGCAAGGCGGTCGAGGCCACCCGGTCCGATCTGATCATCGTGTCGCCGTACGTCGTGCCCGGGGATTCCGGCCTGCGGTTCCTCGAGAAGCTCCGCCAGCGCGGCCTTCAGGTGCAAATCCTCACCAATTCACTCGCGTCGACCGACATGCCGGTCGTCCACTCCGGTTACCAGGCCTATCGGATACCGCTGCTTGAAATGGGTGTCGAGCTGTACGAGGTGCGGCCGGTGCTCGGGCAGCCGGTGGTGCGCGGCGACAAATTGAAATCGCCGAGTGCCGGGCAATTCGCGTTGCATGCCAAGGTCTTCGTGTTCGACCGCCAGCGGGTGTTCGTCGGATCGATGAATCTCGATCGCCGGTCGTTGCACGTCAACACCGAAATCGGCGTGATCATCGACAGCCCCGAGCTGGCGCGGCAGATCGCCACCCGCTTCGGCGCGATCGCGCGGCCTTCCAACAGCTATGTGCTCGGTCTCGACGACACGAACTCTGGCGGCCGGCCCGCGCTGGTATGGCGGACGCTCGAAGACGGCAAGCCGGTCGAATACCATCAGGAGCCCGCCGCATCCTTCTGGCGCCGGATGAAAGTCGACATGCTGTCGATGCTTCCGCTCGACGAACTATTGTGAGCATGGTCCGACCGATCGGCCGGCAATGGCGTTGGCTGGCCATGCTGTTGCTGGCGGCGATTGCGTTCCCCGCCTGGTCGGCCGCGGCCGACGACGACATCATCGTGCACGTGAAGAAGGAAGGTCCGGAGATCATCGTCGACGTCGATTGTCCGGTGCGCGCGCCGCTGCCGGTGGTCTGGAGCGTGCTGACCGATTACGACAACATGAGCAGCTTCATTTCCAATCTTCAATACAGCAGCGTGCAGGGTCGCGTCGACGACGTGCTCGTGGTGCGGCAAAAAGGCAAGGCGACCCGGGGCCCGTTGAGCTTTTCGTTCGACAATATCCGCGAAGTGCAACTCGTGCCTTTCACCGAGGTCCGCTCGCGCCTCGTCAGCGGCAATCTCAAGGCTTCGGCCTTCACGACCCGCATCGTCGCCGTCGACGGGCTGGTGCACGTCGTCAACAGCGGACGCTACACGCCGAACCTGTGGGTTCCTCCGTTGATCGGCCCGGCGATTATCGAGGCCGAAACGCGCAAGCAGTTCGGCGAGATCAGGGCGGAGATTCTCCGCCGCAGCGAACGACGGGCTGCGCGGCTTGCGCCGGGCTAGGCGCGGCCCGCGCGCTTTACCGGTCGCGGGCAAACCGTGCGATGATCCTGGCCGCGTGGAAACTCTGGCTACCGCATGGCAGTTCATCGGGCATCTCGACGACGAGCTCGGCCTGCTGCTGCAGAACTACGGACCCTGGATCTATCTGATCCTGTTCCTCATCGTGTTCTGCGAGACCGGGCTCGTCGTCGCGCCGTTCCTGCCCGGTGATTCGCTGCTGTTCGCGTCCGGCGCGCTGTGGGCGTCGTCCGGCATGCGGGTCGAGGTCCTCGCGCTGACACTGATCGTCGCCGCGTTCTGCGGCGACAATTGCAACTACTGGATCGGCAGATTGCTCGGCCGCAGGATTGCCGGGAAAAATCATCCGCGATTCCTGAACCAGCGGGCGCTCGATCGCACCCACGAGTTCTATGCCCGCCACGGCGGCAAGACGCTCATCATGGCGCGATTCGTTCCGATCGTGCGCACGTTCGCGCCCTTTGTTGCCGGCGTCGGGCGCATGATCTACATCCGCTTTCTCGCTTTCAGCGTCGCGGGTGCGCTGCTATGGGTCGGACTGCTGGTGTCCTGCGGCTACCTGTTCGGCAAAATTCCGGCAGTGCAGGAGAACTTTGGATTGGTGATCGTTGCGATTGTCGTGCTCTCGATCGCGCCGCTGGCGTTTGAATACCTGAGGGCGCGGCTGCGGCATTAGGCTGCCCCGCATTCGGATCGTCGCGCGGGGACTGCGCTTGGTCGCGATCGCGGCGGACCCGTTTGTGCGTATGCTGCGCATCCACCCTGACGGGAGCGTGCGTGAGAACCACGATCTGTCTCGCCTTGATCGCGCTGTTGAGCGGCTGCATCCCGATCGGCGTGCGCGGCACGTCGGTGGTCGATGCCGGCACGCACCGTCCCGGCGCCGCCCCGCCGGCAGGCGCACCGATATCGATGCTCTCCCCCAGGCCGCACGATCCGCGCCGTGTCGTGCCTGAACGCCGGCGCGCTTAGCGCTTGCCGCCGGACATCGACGACTGCCCCCTCCGCGCCAAATCGGCGATCACGCGCTGCATCGACGCAAACGCCGGACCGCCCGACGCCATCACGCCCTGCATCGCGTCGACGAGGTTCTGCGCGTGCTTCAAGTCCGGCATCAGCGCTAGCATCGTCTTCGCTTCCCTGGCGCCCGGCATGCCGTTCATCTGCTCCTGCATCAACGCGAACAGCCGCTTTTGCATTTCGACGATCATCTCGAACATCTGCCCCCAGTAGTGCATCGCCTTTTCGACGGCTTCCTGCGTGACGCTCTGCCCGGCGGCAACCAGCGCCTGCGCGTCGCCCGCCTCCGCGGCGTGCCGCACTGCTTTTTTCTGCATCGAGCGGGCTTGCTCCTCGCCTTCGAACTGGAGCCGGCGCAGCTTGGCCGTGCTTTCCAGCGCCGCATTGATGACGTCGAGCGCAATTTTCGCGTTCGCCCGATAAAGCTCGAACGCCTGCTCGGGCGTCATCAGCTTGGCCATTTTCGACAGATCGCCGAAGGCGCCCTCATGCGGCGCTTTGAAGGGCGACGACCGCTTGGCCCGGGTCCTGGTCGCGGGGCTTGCGTTTCGCAGCCGTGTTCCGGCGCGCCGATGGTGACGACGATTTGACAGCCTGTTTGGCAGGCATGATCCAGGCTCCTTCGAGGCTGAACGGCAAACCACGGGAACCTGCTCCAGCCCCGTCTGCGGGTCCCGGTGCGTCGTGATGCACCCTTATTGCACGCTTTCGCGCCACGCCGGTCAACCGGACGACGGGCCACGACACCGGCGCAGCGCGCGCGCAGGTTAGAATCGGTCTTCCATTCATGGTTCCAATGCAAAACCCGCAAGCCATGCTCGCCGACAGTGCGCCCGCCGACCGGCGCGCCGAGGCACCGTGGAACGGTCTCGGCGACTCCGACGTGCGGGCGCTGGCCGCGCTGGTGGCATCACCGCTGCTGATCGCCGACCATGCGGCGCCGATCGCGACCCTGACCGATGCGTGGCGCATGGATTCGTTGCGGCTCGTCACCGGTGGCTGGCCGATCTCGACCGCTCGCCGCAGCGACTGCGCGATCACCTCGCGAGGTCCAACGCGCGCCAACTCGGCCGCTACGCCGAAGCGCTATGGCGGTTCTGGTTCGCGGATCTGCCGGGGGCGCGGCTGCATGCGGCGGGCCTTGAGGTCAAGGATGCGCTTGCGGTGCGCGGAGAATTCGACTTTATCGTCTCGCTGCCGGGGCTACCCGGCGTGCAGCACCTGGAGATGGGCTACAAGTTCTACCTGTACTGCCCGCCCGGTGCCGACTTTTCGTGCTTTGTCGGACCCGGCGCCGGCGATCGCCTCGATCGCAAGTGGCAGCACATGCTCGACGTGCAGTTGCCGCTGTCGCAGACCGCGCTCGGCCGCGCGGCGCTACCCCTGCACGTCGACCGGGTCGTTCCCCGGGCCTGCCTGCAGGGTTGGCTGTTCTATCCGCTCGCCGCGGGGCCCGCGGCGCAGATCCCCGGCGTGTCGCCGGCGCATTGGCGCGGCTGGTGGTGCCGCAGCGACGACTGGCGCAGCCACGGCGCACCGTGGACCGACCTTGCCGCGGCGTGGGCGGTCCTGCCGCGGCGCGCGTGGATCGCGCCTGCGGTCATTCACGACCCCGCCGCAGTCGACTCGGCGGCCGCGTGCCGCGCCCGCATCGACGCGCATTTCGCGACCTCGTCGCAAGCGCAACTGGTCGCCGGCCTCGAGCGCGCCGACGGCGTGTGGCAGGAGACCGTCCGCATATTCGTGGTGCCGCCGCGCTGGCCGCTGGGCAGCGCGATCGCGGTCTGAGCCCCGCGCCGTCCAACCGGAGAGCACATGCAGCGCTACGCGCTATGGGTCGAGCTCGACATCCTGCCGGGCCGCATGGCCGCGTTCCTCGAGGCCGCGAGGCTCGACGCCGAAGGCTCGGTCGGCAACGAACCCGGATGCCGTCGCTTCGACGTGTTGCAGGACCCGGCGCTGCCGAACCGCGTCTGCTTCTACGAAGTGTACGACGACGAAGCCGCGTTCCTGCGCCATCGCGAAATGCCGCATTTCAAGACCTACCTGGCGACGACGGAACCGATGATCGCGGCGAAACGGGTCACATTCCTCCAGGTCGAGCAGCGCGGGAAGCCCTGATCGCGGCGGCGGTCGCGATTGCGCCCGCTGCGCCGATCGCATAGCATGGCGCGACCTGTTCCGGCAGCATTGCGAATGCCCGGAAGCCCCATCCGGTCCGGACGCCCTGGAGCCTTCCTCATGCGTCGATCCGCCAAGAATCCGCGTCTGTGCCTGCTCTCGTGCATGGCATTCGTGTTGGCGCTGGCGACCCTGCGCGCCGCCGCTGATCCGCTGCCGGTCGAGACGTTCTTCAAGAAGCCCTTGTACGGCAACCCCATCCTGTCGCCGAGCGGCCGCTTCCTGGCGGTGACGACAGTAGTCAATGGCCGGCGCAACGTCGGCGTGCTGGACCTCGACGACCGGAAAGTTACTCCGATCACGTCGTTCACCGCGGCGGACGTGATCGACATCACCTGGCAAAACGACGAACGGATGGTCGTCACTGCCGGCGACCTGCGGCGAGGCACCGGCGAGCCGCCGCAATACCTGGGCCTGTTCGCGGTCAACCGCGACGCGTCGCACCCGATGGCGATCTCCAAGCACTTCGAACGGGCGTCTGGTGCCGACGTTGCGTTCGCACGCGGAGTCGGTGTGAGTTTCGTTCGGGAGATCCCCGGGACCGACGACATCCTGGTCGCGAGCTACTATCGCACGCGCGACAGCCTCGACCTGTACCGGTTCGACACACTCACCGGCGAGAAGAAGCTGCTGTCGTTCGACTCCCCGGGCAACGTCAGCCGCTGGGTCGTCGACTTCGACGGCGTCCCGCGGGCTGCGGTGAGCGACGACCTAGATCACGACAAGTCCACGATTTACGTTCGCGACAGTGCCGCTGCCGGCTGGCAGAAGATCGAGGAAACCGGATACGGTCGGCTCCATTCCAGCCCGCTCGCCTTCAGCCCGGACGGGAAGACCCTGTACATCGAGTCGCGCCGCGACGGCGACCGGGTGGTGCTCTACGAATACGACATTGGATCACGCCAGTGGAACGGCCCCATCGCCAAGCATCCCGAGCGCGATATCAACGCGGTGTTCGTCAAGGACCTCAGGCAGCGCAAGCTCTTTGGATTGTGGTACACCGACGACAAGCCGGGAAGCGTCTGGTTCGACGTCGACTGGGCGCGGATGCAGAAGAGTATCGACGCCGCGTTGCCGGATACCGTCAACGTCCTGCAGCGACGCGCGGATCGCTGGATCGTCACGGCGTACTCGGACCGCGATCCGGGCGAGGTCTATCTGCTCGACGGCAAGACGATGAAAATGCAGAAGTTACTGTCATACGAGCCCTGGATCAATCCGGCCGAGATGGCTCCGACCCGGTGGGTCCGCTACAAGGCGCGCGACGGCCTGACGATCCCCGCGCTGCTGACCGTCCCCCCGGCGGCGAAGGCAAGAAGGTCCCGCTGATCGTCCACATCCACGGCGGCCCGAACGTCCCGGCCAACCGTTGGGGATACGACCGGGAGGTCCAGTTTCTCGCCTCCCGCGGTTACGCCGTCCTGCAGCCGCAATTCCGCGGCACCGAGGGCTTCGGCTGGAAATTCGAGTTCGCCGGCTTTCGCAAATGGGGAGACGAAATGCAGGACGACCTCGAGGACGGCGTCAAGTGGGCGGTGGCGCAAGGCATCGCCGATCCCGACCGTGTCTGCTTCTTCGGCGCGAGCTATGGCGGGTATGCGGCGCTGTGGGGCGCGATCAAGAACGCGAAGCTGATCAAGTGCGCGGTGGACTACGTCGGCGTCTCGTCGATCGACTATATGTTTGACAACGCCCAGACCGATATGTCGGAGTTTGCCGAGAAGTCGACCTGGATGGCAGAGCGCATCGGCGATCCGAACACCGAGCGCGCCCGCTTCAAGCGCGTCAACCCGCTAGACAACGCGGACAAGGTCGGCGTGCCGATCCTGCTCGCGTATGGCGCGCTGGACGTACGCGTGCCTCCTGTGCACGGCACCGCTTTCCGCGCCGCGCTCGACAAGTACAACAAGCCTTACGAATGGGTCGTTTACGCCGAGGAGGGCCACGGGTTCAACCGCGACGAGAACCTGTTCGACTTCTGGCATCGCGTCGAGCGCTTCCTGGCGAAGTATCTCGGCCCGGCAGACCTCGCCGCAAAAGTCCACTAGCCTAGCTGCTGTGAAGGCCCGGCCCGCGCGCCGGCTCAAGCCTGCAGATGTTGCAGCGCTTCGCCGATCCGCTGCACGGCGACCACCTCGATGCCGTCGATCGCCTGCCGCGGCTTGTTGGCCGCCGGAATCAGCGCTCGACGGAAGCCAAGCTTGGCGGCTTCGCGCAGCCGCTCCTGGCCACGCTGCACCGGGCGGATTTCTCCCGCCAGGCCAACCTCGCCAAACACAAGAGATTTAATTCCCAATGGCTTGTTTTTAAATGATGAATAAATAGCCATCAGCACCGCAAGATCGGCGGCTGGCTCGCCGATGCGAACGCCGCCCACGGCGTTGACGAACACGTCGAACAGTCCGGTCTCCACCCCGCCGTGACGGTGCAGCACCGCCAGCAGCAGCGCGAGTCGCTGCGGATCGAGGCCGACGGCGAGGCGCCGCGCGAGTCCGCCCTGCACCGGATCGACCAGCGCCTGCACCTCGACCAGCAACGGCCGCGAGCCTTCGATCGTGGCCAGCACGCAGCTTCCGGCCACCGGATCGGCATGCTGCGACAGGAACAGCGCCGAGGGATTGGCGACGCCCTTCAGCCCGCGCTCGGTCATCGCGAAGACGCCGAGCTCGTTGGCCGCGCCAAAGCGGTTCTTGATCGCCCGCACCAGGCGAAAGCTCGAGTGCGTGTCGCCTTCGAAATACAGCACGGTGTCGACGATGTGCTCGAGGACGCGCGGCCCGGCGATCGCGCCCTCCTTGGTCACGTGGCCGACCAGGATGATCGTGATCGCGTTCTGCTTGGCGAGCCGCGTCAACTGCGCGGCGCACTCGCGCACCTGCGCGACGCTGCCCGGCGCGGACTCCAGCGCTTCGGTATAGACCGTCTGGATCGAATCGATGACGACGACGCCGGGCTGCAGCGTCGCGGATCGCGCCGACGATCGCCTGAAGCTGCACCTCGGCCAGCAGCTCGACCGCGGCGTTGACCAGCCCGAGGCGCTGCGCGCGGAGCGCCACCTGCTCGACCGATTCCTCGCCGGTGACGTAGAGCGCGCGGCCGAGCCTGCCCGACGTCCCGAGCGCCGCCATCGCCTGCAGCAGCAGGGTCGACTTGCCGATGCCCGGATCGCCGCCCAGCAGCACCACGCCGCCGGACACCAGCCCGCCGCCGAGCACGCGGTCGAATTCCTCGATGCCGGTCGCCGTGCGCGCGTTGTCCCGGGTCTCGACGGTCGCCAGCGGCGCGAACCGCGCTCGGCGCGCCGGCCAGCGCCAGGAATCGCGACGACGGGGTCGCGGCGATGGTCTCGACCAGCGTGTTCCACGCGCCGCACTGCGGGCACTGGCCCTGCCACTTGCTGCTTGTGCCCCCGCACTCGGTGCAGGCGTAGGCGGTCTTTGCCTTGGCCATCAGGAAAGCGCTCCCGCGCGGCGGCGAGGCGACCGCACCGACCGCGCGCGCCGGCCGCGCACGCTAGCCCAGCTCATCCGCGTGCACGACCGCGGTGCCAAGCTTCCCGACGACGATGCCGGCGGCCTTGTTGGCGATTCTCACCGCGCTGCCGACGTCGGCATGCGCACCGAGCAGCGTGCCCAGGGTCGCGATCACCGTGTCGCCCGCGCCGGATACGTCGAACACCTCGCGCGCCTGCGCCGGGATGTGCTGCGCGCCGGCATCGGTGTACAGCGACATCCCCTCTTCGGAGCGCGTGATCAGCAGCGCGTCGAGCGCGAGCTCGCCGCGCAGCACCTGGGCTTTCTCGGCGAGCTCGGCCTCGTTGCGCCACGGCCCGACGACCTGGCGAAACTCCGTGCGATTGGGCGTCAGCATCGTCGCCCCGCGATAGCGCAGGAAGGCTTCCCCCTTCGGATCGACCAGGACCGGCGTGCCGCCGGCCCGCGCCAGCGCGATCATGCGCTCGATCTGCGACAACCCGCCCTTGCCGTAGTCCGACAGCACGACGACGTCGAAATCCGGCAGCGCGCGTTCATAGTCGGCCAGCTTGGCGGCGAGCGCCTGCTGCGACGGCGTGGTTTCGAAGTCGATGCGCAAGAGCTGCTGCTGGCGGCCGATCACGCGGAGCTTCACCGTCGTCGGCAGCGCCGCGTCGCGGTGCAGCGAGGTGCGCACGCTTTCGCCGCGCAGCAGTCGTTCGAGCATGCGGCCCGGTTCGTCGTCGCCGATGACGCTGATCAGCGTGACCTGCGCGCCGAGCGCGGCCGCGTTGCGCGCGACATTCGCCGCGCCGCCGGGCCGCTCTTCGGTGCGCGCGATCTTCACGACCGGGACCGGCGCCTCCGGGGAAATCCGGTCGACCTCGCCGAACCAGTAGCGATCGAGCATCGCGTCGCCGACGACGAGCACGCGCGTGCGGCGCACCGCGTCGCGGAAATCGGCAAAGCGTCGCGCGCCGGTTGGCATTAGGGCCTAGTGGCGGCCGATGCCGAAATATTCGATGCCCGCCGCGCGCACCTGCGCCGGGTCGAAAAGATTGCGGCCGTCGAACAGCAGCGGCTGCCTCAATTGCCGCCTGATTTCAGTGAACTCGGGGCTGCGGAATTCCTTCCACTCGGTGACGACGACCAGGGCGTCGGCGCCGGCGACGGCGGCCATCGGAGACGCCGCGTACGACAGCCCCCCGGTCTCGCCGAAGATGCGCCTGGCCTGGTCGATCGCCACCGGATCGTAGGCAGCGACGGTCGCGCCGCGCTCGAGCAATCCGGCGATGATCGAGCGCGCCGGCGCCTCCCGCATGTCATCCGTGTCGGGTTTGAAGGCGAGGCCCCACAGCGCGAAGGCCTTGCCGGCGAGGTCGCCGCCCATGCGGGCCACGATTTTCTCCAGCAGGCGCGACTTTTGCGCGTCGTTGACCGCTTCCACTGCCGCGAGGATGCGCAGCGGCCGCCCGTGCTGCGCGGCGGTGTGCTGCAGCGCCTTCACGTCCTTCGGGAAGCACGACCCGCCGTAGCCGGCCCCGGGATAGAGGAAGTGATAGCCGATGCGCGGGTCCGATCCGATGCCCTGGCGCACGTGCTCGATGTCGGCGCCCAGCGCGTCGGCGAGATTCGCCATTTCGTTCATGAACGAGATCCGCGTCGCCAGCATCGCGTTGGCTGCGTACTTGGTCAGCTCGGCCGAGCGGACATCCATCACCAGCAGGCGCTCGCGATTGCGCTGGAACGGCGCGTAGACCGCGCGCAGCAGCGTGATCGCGTGCTCGTCGTCGGCGCCGATCACGACGCGGTCGGGCTTCATGAAGTCCTCGACCGCCGCGCCTTCCTTGAGGAATTCGGGGTTCGACACGACCGCGAACGGAATGGCCGCGCCGCGGGCGCCGAGCTCGGCGGCGATCGTCTCGCGCACGCGATCGGCGGTGCCGACGGGAACGGTGGACTTGTCGACGACGACCTTGTAGTCGGTCATGCGGCGGCCGATGTCGGTTGCGGCGGCGAGCACGTGGCGCATGTCGGCCGACCCGTCCTCGTCGGGCGGGGTGCCGACGGCGATGAATTGCAGGCTGCCGTGCGCGACCGCGGCATCGACATCGGTCGTGAACCGCAGGCGGCCGGCGTCGACGTTGCGATGGATCATGTCCTGCAGCCCCGGCTCGTGGATCGGCACGCCGCCGGCCTTGAGCATGTCGATCTTGCGCGCGTCGACGTCCAGGCACAACACGTCGTTGCCGACCTCGGCCAGGCAGGCACCGGAGACCAGGCCGACGTACCCGGCTCCGATCATGGTGATCTTCACGCCGCCAACCCCAGCGACATGTTGATCTCGCGCAAGGCGTGCACCGGGTCGGCCGCGCCGGTGATGGCGCGGCCGATGACCAGGTAGTCGGCCCCGGCCGCGATCGCGGCCTCCGGCGTCATCACCCGCGCCTGATCGTGCGCCGCGGTCCCCGCCGGCCGGATGCCCGGCGTAACCAGCTTGAAGTCCGGCCCGCAGGCCGAGCGCAGCATCGCTGCTTCCAACGCCGAGCACACGACGCCGTCCAGACCGTTCGCCTTCGCCAGCTGCGCCAGCCGCAGCACTTGCGCCTCCGGCGTGCCCGTGACGCCGATCGCGACCAGATCGGACGCGTCGAGGCTGGTGAGGACGGTGATCGCGATCAGCAGCGGGCGCGGCCGGCGTTCCTCGGCCGCGGTCCTGGCGACCGCCTCGCGCGCCGCGGCGAGCATCGCGCGGCCGCCTGCGGCATGCACGTCGATCATCCACACGCCCAGGCGCGTCGCAGCCGCGCAGGCCTGCGCCACGGTGTTCGGGATGTCGTGAAACTTGAGATCCAGAAATACGCGAAAGCCGCGGCGGACGAGCTCGCGCACCAGGCCGGCTTCCGCGACGGTGAACAGTTCCTTGCCCACCTTGACCGCGCAAAGCGCCGGATCGAGCCTCGCGGCCAGACCGAAGGCGCTCATCATGTCGGGAAAATCGAGCGCGACGATGACGCGGGGATCAGCGGCATTCACCTGTCGGCATCCTTGACTGAGATTGAGGCGAGCTCGATAGGTGACGTTGATTCGGGTACATCATCTGCCCCATGACGTCGCCGCGGCGCACGCCGGGGGCCAGGCTGCAAGCCCCTGCCTCAAGCGAATCCATCCGGCGTCTCGGTCCGCCGCGGCGAATACGTCTCCCATTTGCCGCAACCCGGACAGCGCCAGTAGTACTGCTTGGCGCGAAAGCCGCACTGCTCGCAGCGATACATGCCCAGGCGCTTGATGTGCTGGCTGACGAGCGTCTTCACCAGCTCCAGATCGTGGCGGCGTTCCGCCGGCGCTTCCATGAGCTGCGCTTCCAGCAGCTTGTCGAGGCCGAGCAAGGTCGGATTGCGCACCAGCTCGTCCTTGATGAGCTGCGTGCCGGCTTCCGCGCCGTCGTGCGCCATGATCTGATTGAACAGCGTGGTCAGCAAGTCGAGCGAAGGATACTGGTCCTCGTAGCTGCGGAGCACGCGTATGCCCTGCGCAACGTCGCCGGTCCTGCGGTACGCGTCGGCCAGCCGGTCGGCCGCCAGGCCGAGGAACGCCGGATTCTGCGACTCGATGTGCTGCCACGCCGCGATCGCCGCGGCGTCGTCGCCCTGCTGCGCCTCGACATCGCCCAGCAGCATAGTCGCGCGCGTGCAAAGCTTGTATTCGGCGAGCGCCTGGTCGATGAAGCGGCGCGCCTCGTCCGGGTGCGAGCGCAGCAAGGCACCCTGCGCCAGCTCGCAGTGATAGTGCGCAATTTCCTTGAAGTACGGGCGCTTGGCGAGCGTTTCCATGCGCCGGGTCGCGCTGATCGCCTTCGGCCAGTCCTTCTCCTGCTCGTAAATCTGCAACAGCGAGCCCAGCGCCTGGTGCTCGAACGCGCTGCCATCGAGCCGGGTGAACAGGTCCTCGGCGCGATCGAGGAGGCCTGCGCGATGGAAATCCTGGGCCAGCTCGAAGACCGCGGTCTGGCGCTTGTCCGCCGGAAGGTCGGGGCGATCGAGCAGGTTCTGGTGCATGCGGATCGCGCGGTCGATCTCGCCCTGGCGGCGGAACAAGTTGCCCAGCGCGAAGTGCAGGTCGATCGTCTGCGGGTCGACCTTGACCACTTCGATGAACGACTCGATCGCCTTGTCCGGCTGTTCGTTCAGCAGAAAATTGAGTCCGCGGAAGTACGACAACGGCAGGGCCCGCGATTCGCGCAGCAGATGCTTGATGTCGATGCGGGCGGCAATCCAGCCGAGCGCGAAAAAGAGCACCGTGAGCGCCAGCAGCCACCAGATCTCGATTTCAATGGTCGGCACGCGTCAGGCTCCATCCGCCGGATGCGTCGCCGGCGCCCGGCGCTGCTGATGGCGCAAGCGGGTCAGCTGTCGCTTGAGTCGCGCCGAACGCATGGCACCCGTCAGCAAGCCGGCGATCGCTCCCGCGGCGAACACGACGAGCAGCAGGAAGATCAGCGGCGTCTGCCAGCCGACGCCGTCATACAGATGAAGCGTGACCGGCTCGGAGTTCTGCAGCGCAACCAGGAGCAGGCTCGCAAATACGGCAAGTCCGACGATCCAGCGGACGAAACTCATGCTGCGGGTCCAATGAAAAAGGCGGCATTATCGTAACCGATAACGCCGCCCGGGCCGGGTCATCATCAACCCTTTTTCATTTCCTTGAAGTCGACGCGCTCGCGCAATTCCTTGCCGGCCTTGAAATGCGGAACGTGCTTCTCCGGCACCTGGACGCGCTCGCCGGACTTCGGGTTCCTGCCGGTTCGCGGCGGCCGGTAGTTGAGGCCGAAGCTGCCGAAGCCACGAATCTCGATGCGCTCGCCCTTGGCCAGGCTTTCCGCCATGGCGTCGAGAATCATCTTGACCGCAAGCTCGGCATCCTTGGCCACCAGCTGCGGGAACTGCGCCGCCAAGCGGTCGATCAGCTCCGATTTGGTCATCACGAAAGCCGCCTAAGCCTGGTTCTTGTTGTCGAGCTTGGCCTTGAGCAGCGCCCCCAGGTTGGTCGTGCCGGCGCTGGTGCCGGAATTCTCGGCGGTCATGCGCTGCAGCGCCTCCGACTCGTCCGCGCTGTCCTTCGCCTTGATCGAAAGATTGATCGAGCGATTCTTGCGATCGATGTTGATGATCATCGCGTTGACCGAGTCACCCTCCTTCAGGTGCGAGCGGATGTCCTCGACTCTGTCGCGCGCGACTTCCGATGCGCGCAGGTAGCCTTCGACGTCGCCGTCGAGCGCGATGACCGCTCCCTTGCCGTCGAGCGACTTGACCGTCCCGGTGACGAGGCTGCCCTTGTCGTGCGTCGCGACGTAGTTGGAGAACGGATCGCCGTCGAGCTGCTTGATGCCGAGCGAAATGCGCTCGCGCTCGACGTCGATCGCCAGCACCACCGCCTCGACTTCCTGTCCCTTCTTGTAGTCGCGCACCGCGGCTTCGCCGGTCGCCGACCACGACAGGTCGGACAGATGCACCAGCCCGTCGATGCCGCCGGGCAGCCCGATGAAGACCCCGAAGTCGGTGATCGACTTGATCAGCCCCTTTACCCTGTCGCCCTTCTTGTGATTGATCGAGAACTCCTCCCACGGGTTCGGCATGCACTGCTTCATGCCGAGCGAGATGCGGCGACGCTCCTCGTCGATCTCCAGGATCATCACTTCGACCTCGTCGCCGAGCTGCACGACCTTGGTCGGATGGATGTTCTTGTTGGTCCAGTCCATCTCGGAAACGTGCACCAGGCCTTCGATGCCCTGCTCGATCTCGACGAACGCGCCGTAGTCGGTGAGGTTGGTGACCTTGCCGAACAGGCGCGTACCCGGCGGATAGCGGCGCGACAGCCCGACCCACGGGTCCTCGCCGAGCTGCTTCATGCCGAGCGACACGCGGTTCTTTTCCTGGTCGAACTTGAGCACCTTGGCGGTGACCTCGTCGCCGACGGCCAGGACTTCCGATGGATGCTTGACCCGTCGCCAGGCGAGGTCGGTGATGTGCAGCAGGCCGTCGATGCCGCCCAGATCGACGAACGCGCCGTAGTCGGTGATGTTCTTGACGATGCCCTTGACGATCGCGCCTTCCTGCAGCGTCTTCAGCAGCTCCTCGCGCTCGGCGCCGAGGCTGGCCTCGAGCACGGCGCGACGCGAGACGACGACGTTGTTGCGCTTGCGGTCGAGCTTGATGACCTTGAATTCGAGCGTCTTGAATTCGTACGGGCAAGTGTCCTTGACCGGGCGGATGTCGACCAGCGAACCCGGCAGGAAGGCGCGGATGCCGTTGACCATCACGGTCAGGCCGCCCTTGACCTTGCCGCTGACGACGCCGGAGACGATCGTCCCCTGCTCCATCGCGGCCTCGAGATCGTGCCAGGCCTTGAGGCGCTTGGCCTTGTCGCGCGACAGGCGCGTTTCACCGTAGCCGTCCTCCAGGCTTTCGATCGCGACGGTGACAAAATCCCCGGGCTTGACTTCCACTTCACCCTTGTCGTTCTTGAATTCCTCGATCGGGATGAAACTCTCGGACTTGAGCCCGGCGTTGACGACGACGATGTTGTAATCGACGCGCGTCACTTCGGCGGTGATCAGTTCGCCCTGGCGCATTTCCTGCCGTGCGAGCGATTCCTCGAACAAGGCGGCAAAGTTTTCCTGGGCAGGAGCGGTGGAATTGGTGGTTGCAGTTGCCATGAATGGTTATGTCCTGTCGTCTCGTCCGTTGCCACGGGCGTGGCTCCGGGTCCGTTGGTCATCCCGCCGCCCGGACTGCCCTCGTTGCGCCCGGGTGGCGGACCTTGCTGCCGCAGCAGCGCGCTCGCACGCTGCTCGCGGCCCGCTGCTGCGTCTGTCGTGCGTGCTCGCCGCCGTCAATGGCGTCCCGTCGGGCCGCCGGCGGTAAGCGCCTGATACTGCTGCAATACATAAGCGATGGCCGCGTCGACGGCCATGTCGGTCGTATCCAGGACGATCGCGTCGGCCGCCGCCTTGAGCGGCGCTTCCGGCCGCGCGCTGTCGCGCGCGTCCCGTTCCTCGATATCGCGCAAAAGACCCTCGATTGTAATCGGGTTTCCTTTGTCGATCAACTGCTTATAACGGCGCCTCGCCCGGGCCGCGGCGCTGGCGGTCAGGTAGATCTTGAGACGCGCATCGGGGAAGACGATCGTCCCCATGTCGCGCCCCTCTGCCACCAGCCCCGGCGGCGCACGGAATGCGCGCTGGCGGGTAAGCAATGCGGTCCGCACGCGCGGCAGCACCGCGACTCGGGACGCTGCGGCACTGACAGGCTCGGCCCGGATGGCCTCGGTAACATCCTGGCCGGAAACGAAAATCCGTCCTTCGCCGAAGCTGGTTTCGAGCCCGTCCGCCAACGCTGCCAGGCGGGGCTCGTCATCGAGGGCGACGTTCTGTCGCACCGCCTGCAGGGCCACCATGCGGTAGAGCGAGCCGCTGTCCAGGCAGCGGTAGCCCAGCGCCGTCGCCACGCCCTGGGCGAGCGTGCCCTTGCCCGACGCCGCCGGGCCGTCGATCGCAATCACCGGCGGCCGAGCGCCGGCGGACTCATCCCGCATCGGGCGGCACGGAGTCAAGGTCGCTGCGCAAGCCGCTCGAATTCGGCGAAATAGCCGGGGAAGGTCTTGCGCACGCACTGCGGGTCGTTGATGCGCACCGGCACGCCGCCCAGCGCGGCCAGCGAAAAGCACATCGCGATGCGATGGTCGTCATAGGTGTCGATCGTCGCCTCCTGCCATGTCGCCGGCGCTGTCACCCGCATCCAGTCCGGGCCTTCGTCCACGACGGCGCCGAGCTTGCGCAGTTCACTGGCCATCGCCGCGATGCGATCGGTTTCCTTGACGCGCCAGCTGCCGATGTTGCGCAGTGTCGTGGGACCTTCGGCAAAAAGCGCGACCACCGCCGCGGTCATCGCGGCGTCGGGAATGCGGTTGAAGTCGGCATCGATTCCCCGGAGCTTCCCGCCGCGACGCACTTCGATCCAATCGTCGCCGCTGCGGACATCAGCGCCCATCGCCGCCAGGGTCGCGGCAAAGTCGGCGTCGCCCTGGATGCTGTCGCGGCCAACGCCGAGGATGCGCACAGGGCCGCCGCCGATGGCCCCGGCAGCGAGAAAGTACGAGGCCGACGAGGCATCGCCTTCGACCGCCAGCGTTCCCGGGCTGGCGTACGCCGCCTGCGCGGGCACGTGAAACGCATCGTCCCCTCTGCGTTCAACGGCGACTCCGAAGCGGCGCATCAGCGCCAGGGTCATCTCCGCATAAGGACGCGAGATCAACTCGCCGCTCAACTCCACGGTCGTCCCGCCGCCGGCGAGCGGCAGCGCGATCAGGAGCGCGGTCAGAAACTGGCTGGACACGTTGCCCCGTATCGCGACCTTGCCGCCGGCGCGGACCTCGCCCGGGCCGATCGACAGCGGCGGGAATCCGGCGGCGGCGGCGTATCGGACGTCGGCGCCGAGCGCGCGCAATGCATCGACCAGATCGCCGATCGGCCGCTCGTGCATGCGCGGCGCGCCTGACAGCGTGTAGTCGCCGCGCGAGAGCGCCAGCACCGCGGTCAGCGGCCGGAACGCCGTGCCCGCATTGCCCAGCGACAGCGCGGCGCGGCGCACCGGAAACACGCCGCGCAACGCCGTGCACCACGCCAGCGTCCTTCGCGCCGCCCGGGTCGATCCGCACGCCCAACGCGTCCAGGGCCGCGCGCATGCGGTCGACGTCGTCCGCGTCGAGCAATCCGGTGAGCTCCGTTGGGCCGCGTGCGAGCGCCGCGAGCAACAGGCTGCGGTTGGAAATGCTCTTGGAGCCAGGCAGGCGCACCGTGCCGGCCATGCGCGCGATCGGCGGGATGTCGAGGAAGCCGGGGCCGCGCGCGCTATTGGCCACCGTCGTTCCCCGGAAGGTTCGCGAGCCAGGCTTCGCGAACCTCGCGGGCGCGCGCAAACAGTCCGCCGAGCGCGGCAGCATCTTCCGCGGCGAGCATCGCATCGATCCGGTCGAGCTGCTCGCGGTACGCGGCCAGATCCGCGCGCAGCCGGGCACCGTTGGCCATGCAGATGTCGCGCCACATGTCGGGGTGGCTGCCTGCCAGCCGCGTGAAGTCGCGAAGGCCCGTTCCGGCGAGCCGCCAGCAGTCGCCCGCGTCGCCCCGCGCGCCGAGCTCCGCGATCAGCGCGAACGCCAGCACATGCGGCAGATGGCTGACCGCCGACAGAATCGCATCGTGCCGCCCGGCGTCCAGCAGGCTGACGACGCCGCCGCACCGTGTCCACCATTCGCGCACCCGTTCGACCGCGGCGGCATCGGTTTCGGACACCGGCGTCAGCACGACCGGCCGGTCGCGAAACAGCGTCGACGATGCCGCCGCGGCGCCCGAGCGCTCGCTGCCCGCGATCGGGTGCGCCGGCACGAAGCGCGGAAACGCGCGGCCGAGCGCCGAGCGCGCCGCGGCGATCACGTCCTGCTTGGTGCTGCCGGCATCGGTGACGATGGTGGCGGCGCCGAGATGCGGCGCCATCGCGGCAAACAAGGTCGGCATCTCGCCGACCGGTGTCGCCACCAGCACCAGGTCCGCATCGGCGAGCTCCGCGGCCCAGTCATCGTCGAGCGTGTACGCGCGATCGACGACGGCGCGGCGTTGCGCCAGCTCGAGATTGGCGCGTCCGCGCCCGACGCCGACGACGGTGCCGACCGCGCCGGCCTCCTTCTGCGCCAGCGCAAACGAGCCGCCGATCAACCCGGTGCCGACGACGACGAGCTTGTCGGGCGTGCGCGAGGACACGACTAGCGGCCGAGCGCCGCGGCCAGCGCCGTCAGGAAGCGCGCATTCTCTTCCGGCAGGCCGACGGTGACGCGGACGTGATCGGGCAGGCCATAGTTGGCGACCGGCCGCACGATCACGCCGGCGCGCAGCAGCGCCTCGTAGACGGGTCCCGCGCCCGCGCCGGGGTCGGCGACGCGAACCAGCAGGAAGTTTCCGTGCGAGCGCACGTAGGCGACGCCGATCGCGTCGAGTCCGTGCATCAGTTGCGCAAGCCCGGCGAAGTTCAGGCGCGCGCTCTCCGCGACATAAGCACTGTCGGCGAGCGCCGCGAGCGCAGCAGCCTGCGCGATGGAGTTGACGTTGAACGGCTGGCGCACGCGGTTCAGCATGTCGGCGACCGCGACATCGGCAATGCCGTAGCCGACGCGCAGGCCGGCCAGGCCGTACGCCTTGGAAAAGGTGCGCGACACAATCAGGTTCGGATGGCTCGCGATCCACGCCGCACTTTTCGCCTGCTGCTCCTCCTGCAGGTATTCGTTGTACGCCTCGTCCAGGATGACGAGCACGTCGCGCGGCAGCGACGCCACGAACCTCTCGACCTCGGCCGGAGGCAGCCAGGTGCCGGTCGGATTGTTCGGGTTCGCGACGAACACGATCCGGG
Organism: uncultured beta proteobacterium; assembly: GCA_963713125.1. GTDB lineage: Bacteria > Pseudomonadota > Gammaproteobacteria > Burkholderiales > Casimicrobiaceae > PALSA-1003. The sequence continues at coordinate 58,753 of CAVQKL010000003.1, forward strand.
TCTGCGGCGTCAGCGCCGCACGCATCGCGCCGAGGTCGTGGCCGAGGTCGCGCGCCGCCACTTCGATGCCGCGTGCGCCGCGCGCCTGCGTCGCCAGCGGATAGACGGCGAACGCATGCTGCGAGTAGACGGTATGGTCGCCGGGGCGGAGAAATGCCTGCGTCGCGAGCTCGAGGACGTCGTTCGAGCCGTTGCCCAGCACGATCTGCTCGAGGCTTACGCCGAATCGCACCGCCAGCGCCTGCTTCAGCGCGAAACCGTTGCCGTCGGGATAGCGCGTGACGCCCGAGGCGGCGGCGGCGATCGCCTCGTGCACTTTCGGGCTCGGCCCGCGCGGGTTCTCGTTCGACGCCAGTTTGACGATCTGGCTTTCCGCCAGCCCGTATTCGCGCGCCAGCTCCTCGATCGGCTTGCCCGGCACATAGGGGCTGATGCCCCGGACATAGTCGGGCGACAGAGCCGCCAATCCGCCAGCCTTTGCGCTCATCGTCGCGACGCCGTTCAGTAGTGCGCCGCGGGGTACGACCCCAGCAGCTTGAGAAACGGCGCCCGCGCGCCGAGCTCCGCCAGGGCGGCCGCCACCGGCACGTCGTCGCGATGGCCTTCGAGGTCGACGAAGAACAGGTATTCCCACAGCCCGGTCCGCGCCGGACGGGATTCCAGCCGGCTCATGCTGACGCCGTGCCTCGCCAGCGGCTCGAGCAGCGTATGGACGGCGCCGGGCCGGTTCTGGGCCGACATCACCAGCGAAGTTTCGTCGTCGCCGGAGCGGGCGACGGTGTGCCGGCCCAGCACCCAGAAACGCGTCGTGTTGTTCGGGTCGTCCTCGATGTGCGGCGCCAGCACGGCGAGCGCATAGATTGCCGCCGCGGCCTCGCCGGCGATCGCCGCAGCGCCGGGCTCGCCCGCGGCAAGGCGCGCCGCCTCGGCGTTGCTCGCCACGGGAATCCTCGGCACCGCCGGCAGATGGCGCGCCAGCCACAGCAGGCATTGCGACAGCGATTGCGCGTGCGAATAGATACGGGTGACCGCATCGAGTGAATCCGCCTTCGAGAGCAGGTTCTGCTGAATGCGCAGGCGGATCTCGCCGACGATCGTCAGCTCGGTCTGGCACATCAGGTCCAGCGTGCGGCCCACCGCGCCCTCGGTGGAGTTCTCGACCGGCACCACGGCGTAGTCGGTCCGTCCGGATTCGGCGGCACGGAACACTTCGTCGATCGACGCGCACGGCTCGGCGTCGACGAACTCGCCGAAATGCCGGCCGACTGCGCTGTGGCTGAATGTTCCTGCCGGGCCGAGATAGGCGATGCGCAGTCGCCGTTCCAGCGCGAGGCAGGCCGACATCACCTGGCGGAATATTCCCGCGACCGCGTCGCCCGGCAGCGGCCCCGGGTTCGCGTCCCGCATCGCCCGCAGCACCTGCGCCTCGCGCTCGGGCCGATACGCCGCGTTGTCGCCCTTGAGCTTGCCGATCGCCTGCGCATGCGCCGCGCGCTCGTTGAGCGCGCGCAGGATCTCGTGGTCGAGCGTGTCGATCGCCGCGCGGCGACGCCGGAGCTCGTGTTCGCTGTTGTCGTTGTTCATCGTCGCTCGCTCGGATCGCCGTCCCCGGGTAACGGGCAGCGTGCCGTCTGCCGCCGCCGGCATTCGGCGGCCGATCTACTCCTGCTCGTCGCCTACGTCCTCGCTTTCGACGACCCGTTCGAGGCCGGCGAGCTTCTCGCCCTCGCCCAGGTTGATCAGCGTCACCCCCTGCGTCGAGCGGCCCATTTCGCGGATCGACGATACCTTGGTCCGGATCAGCACACCCCCGGTCGAAATCAGCATCACCTCGTCGTCCGGCAGCACCAGCGCGGCGGCGACGACCTTGCCGTTGCGCGCCGTCTGCTGGATCGCGATCATGCCCTTGGTGCCCCGGCCGTGCCGCGTGTATTCGACGATCGGCGTGCGTTTGCCGTAGCCGTTCTCGGTCGCGGTCAGCACCGACTGCTGCTCGTCCTCGGCGACGAGCATCGAGATGACGCGCTGCGACTTGTCCAGCATCATGCCGCGAACACCGTGCGCGGTACGGCCCATCGACCGCACGTCGCCCTCCTCGAAGCGGACCGCCTTGCCGCCGGAGCTGAACAGCATCACGTCGTGCTTGCCGTCGGTCAGCGCCGCGCCGATCAGATGGTCGCCGTCGTCCAGATCGACGGCGATGATGCCGGACGGGCGCGGGCGCGAAAAATCGGACAGCGGGGTCTTTTTGACGGTCCCCTTGGCGGTCGCCATGAAGACGAAGCGATCATCGACGAACTCCTTGACCGGCAGGATCGCGGTGATCTTTTCGTGCTCGAGCAGGGGCACCAGATTGACGATGGGCTTGCCGCGCGAGATGCGCCCGCCCTGCGGAACGTTGTACACCTTGAGCCAGTAGACGCGTCCCCGGTTCGAAAAGCACAGGATGAAATCGTGCGTGTTGGCAATGAACAGGTGGTCGATGAAATCGTCTTCCTTGGTGCCGGTCGCCTGCTTGCCGCGGCCGCCGCGGCGCTGCGCGCGGTACTCGGCGACCGGCTGCGCCTTCATGTAGCCGCCGTGCGAGAGGGTGACGACCATGTCCTCGGGCGCGATCAGGTCCTCGATCGACAGATCGATGCCCTGCGCGACGATCTCGGAGCGGCGCTTGTCGCCGAACTGGTCGCGCATCGCTTTCAGCTCGTCGCCGACGATGGTGGTGACGCGCGAAGGCTTGGCGAGTATGTCGAGGAGGTCGACGATCTGCAGCATCACCTCACGGTATTCGCCGGTGATCTTTTCCTGCTCGAGCCCGGTCAGCCGCTGCAGCCGCAGCTCGAGGATGGCCTGCGCCTGCGCCTCGGACAGCCGGTAGCCCGGCGGCGTCCCCAGCGGCTGCCAGCCGTACGCCGGCGCGAGCCCTTCCGGGCGGGCCGCGTCCGCGGCGGATCGGGCAAGCATCTCCTCGACCAGCGACGAACGCCACATCCTGCCCATCAGCGCCGTCTTGGCTTCGGCCGGAGTCGCGGCGGCCTTGATCAGCGCGATGATCTCGTCGACGTTCGACAGCGCGACCGCCAGCCCTTCGAGGATGTGCCCGCGGTCGCGCGCCTTCCGCAGCTCGAACCGCGTCCGGCGCACGATGATCTCGCGCCGGTGCTGCAGGAAGAATTCCAGGAACTGCCTCAGATTGAGCAGACGCGGCTGGCCGTCGACCAGCGCCACCATGTTCATGCCGAAGCTGTCCTGCAGCTGCGTCTGCTTGAACAGGTTGTTGAGGACGATATCGGCGATCTCGCCGCGCTTGAGCTCGATCACCACGCGCATGCCCGACTTGTCGGATTCGTCGCGCAGATCCGAAATTCCGTCGAACTTCTTCTCCCGCACCAGCTCGCCGATGCGCGTGAGCAAGGTCGCCTTGTTGACCTGGTACGGGAGCTCGTCGACGATGATTGCCTGGCGCCCGCCCTTTTCCAGATCCTCGACATGGGTGCGGGCGCGGATGACCACGCGACCGCGCCCGGTGCGATAGCCTTCGCGCACGCCCTCGGTGCCGAAGATGATGCCCGCGGTCGGAAAATCGGGCGCCGGAACGTGCTCGATCAGCTCGTCGACGGTGCTTTCGGGATTGTCGAGCAGCACCAGGCACGCCGTGATGATCTCGCCCAGGTTGTGCGGCGGGATGTTGGTCGCCATGCCGACGGCGATGCCCGAGGAGCCGTTGACCAGCAGGTTCGGGATCCTGGTCGGCAGGACCGCGGGCTCGAGTTCCTTGCCGTCGTAATTGGCCACGAAATCGACGGTTTCCTTGTCGATGTCGGCCAGCATCTCCGCGGTGATCTTCTCCAGCCGGCATTCGGTGTAGCGGTAGGCGGCCGGCGCGTCGCCGTCCACCGAGCCGAAATTGCCCTGGCCGTCGATCAGCGGATAGCGCAGCGAAAAGTCCTGCACCATCCGCACCAGCGCTTCGTACGTCGCGCTGTCGCCGTGCGGGTGATACTTGCCGAGGACGTCGCCGACGACGCGCGCGCATTTGACGTACGGCCGGTTCCAGACCGTGTTGGACTCGTGCATCGCGAACAGCACGCGCCGGTGCACCGGTTTCAGGCCGTCGCGGACATCGGGCAGAGCGCGGCCGACGATTACGCTCATGGCGTAATCGAGGTAGGAATGCCGCATTTCCGCTTCGAGGCTTACCGGGAGGGTTTCTTTGGCGAACTGCTCCATCGTGGACCGGGCTCTTTATCCATTGAAATGTTTACAATCGGAGCATCCCAAATCACCGCGACGCAGGGCTGGAATTCGCTCGTGCAGCGACGCTCGGCGCAATGCGCCGGTTCATAGCGTGAAACAGCGAATTTTACCATGACCGTTGTAATGCCGCGACACCTTCCAATAACCTGTTGCGGAGCATCAATTTCGCTTGGCAGGCCAAAAATCCCTATGCTATAGTCAGGAGGAAGTCGGCGTTCGCAGACGAACACGAAAAAAAGTTGCCGTTACGCACCGAAATGAACGGGTAAAACTCAACAACTCAAGGCAGAGAGGCACAACTGATGAATAATCGTCTGATCGCAACCATCGTGACCGGTGCCGCCGCCGCCATGCTGGCGGGTGCGGCCTTCGGCCAAGCCAACCCGCAGAGTACCGGCTACTGGCTCGAACAGTACGGCACCCCCGACAACAACGTCTGGCGCAGCGGCACCGGCCTTTGCTGGCGTGCCGGATACTGGACGCCCGCGATGGCGATCAAGGAGTGCGATCCCGACCTGGTGACGGCCGCGGCCCCGGCTCCGGCGCCCGCCCCGGCCTACACGCCGCCTGCTCCGGCCCCCGCACCCGCCCCGGCGCCTGCGCCATCCGCGCAAGTGCAGAAGATCACGCTCGCCAGCAAGGCATTGTTCGATTTCGACAAGTCGGTGCTGAAGCCTGAAGGCAAGGCGGCGCTCGACAGCGAAGTCATCAACAAGCTGGCGGACGTCACCAAGCTCGAGCTGGTCCTGGTGACAGGACACACCGATCGCATCGGAACGCAGGCGTACAACCAGCGGCTGTCGGAGCGCCGCGCCAACACCGTGCGCGACTACCTGGTCAGCCGCGGCGTCGCGCGCGACAAGATCGAAACGCTCGGCATGGGCAAGACGCAGCCGATCCCCGGCGTGGTCTGCGATCAGAAGAACCTGAGGGAACTGATTGCCTGCCTCGCGCCCAATCGCCGCGTCGAAGTCGAAGTCAAGGGCGAAGCCATCAAGCGCTGAGGCGACGCTGTCTGCGGAAAGAGCCCCGCCGCGTGCGGGGCTTTTTCTTTGCCGCGCCATACTCTTTGCCGCGCCATACCGGCCGCCCCGCGCCTCCGATGCAAATCGTCGATCTGCGACTCGATGCCCGCTGGGTCGTCCCCGTGGTTCCGCGCGGCGCGCTCGCCGCGCACTCGGTCATCGTCGACGCGGGCCGGATCCTCGCCGTCGCCCCGACCGCGGACGCCGAACGCGCCTATGATGCACGCGTGCGCGTGACGCTGGCGACGCACGCTCTGTTGCCCGGGCTGGTCAATGCGCACACGCACGCGGCGATGACGCTGCTGCGCGGCAGCGCCGACGACATTCCACTCAAGCCGTGGCTCGAAGACCACATCTGGCCGCGCGAACGAGCCTTCCTGTCCGACGAGTTCGTCCACGACGGCACCTTGCTCGCCGTCGCCGAAATGCTCCTCGGTGGCATCACCTGCTGCAATGACCAGTATTTTTTTGCCGATGCGGCTGCGCGCGCCTACCGCGCCGGCGGCATGCGGGCGATGCTCGGCCTGGCGGTGCTCGATTTTCCGACGGCGTATGCCGCCGACGCCGAAGGCTACCTGCGGGCGGGTCTCGCGGCGCGGGACGCCTGGAAGCACGAACCGTTGCTCACGTTCTCGCTGGCGCCGCATGCGCCGTACACCGTCGGCGACGCGACCTGGAGGAAGATCGTCGTCTATGCCAGGCAGCTCGACCTGCCGATCCAGACGCACCTGCTGGAAACGCGCGACGAGCGGGCGCGAAGCGAATCCGAATTCGGCCTCGACCCGTTGCGACGGCTGCACCGCCTGGGCGTGACCGGTCCCGGCTTTATCGCGGTGCACGGCACGTACCTCGATGCGTCCGACATGGCGTTGCTCGAGACGCAAGGCTGCCATGTCGTGCATTGCCCCGCCTCCAACCTGAAGCTCGCCAGCGGCATCGCCCCCGTCGCCGCGCTCGCGCTAGGGGCATCAATGTCGCGCTGGGCACCGATAGCGCGGCCAGCAACAACCGTCTCGACGTGTTCGGCGAAGCCCGCCTCGCGGCGCTGCTGGCCAAGGGAGCAGCGGCGATGCCGCCGCAATCCCGGCCGCCGACGCACTGCAGATGGCCACACTGAACGGGGCGCGAGCGCTCGGACTCGAGCGCGACATCGGATCGCTCGAGCCAGGCAAGCTGGGGGACGTGATCGCGGTCGATCTCGGCGCGGTCGAGCACGCCCCCTGCTACGATCCGGTTTCGCATCTGATTCATGTCACCGGACGCGATCAGGTCACCGACGCCTGGGTCGCCGGCGAGAGGGTGGTCGACCAGGGCCGGCTGACCCGGCTCGACCCGAGGAACTCGGCGCGCGCGCCCGTTATTGGCAGGATCGCCTGCAGCCGCAGTGAACGACGCGTCCAGCGGGTAGAATCATCGTTTGGACGCGCTTGCGCCGCGTCTTGGTGCATCGCGCTTCGGCAACTTTCCCATGGCTCACATCATCGACAACGCCGATCCGGCCGAGCTTGCCAAGTTCGGCGCGCTGGCACACCGCTGGTGGGATCCGACCAGCGACTTCAAGCCGCTGCACGACATCAATCCGCTGCGACTCGCGCATGTTGCCGCGCAGTGCGACGGCCTCGCCGGCAAGTCGGCGCTCGACGTCGGCTGCGGCGGCGGCCTCCTCGCCGAAGCGATGGCGGCCGCGGGCGCCACCGTGGTCGGCATCGACCTGTCCGAGCCGGCGCTCGCCGTGGCGCGGTTGCACCAGCTCGAGTCGAAGTCGTCGGTCGCGTACCGCATGGTCACGGCTGAAGACTCTCGCCGGGAGCAGCCGGCGGCGTTCGACCTCGTCACCTGCATGGAGCTGCTCGAGCATGTGCCGGACCCGGCGTCGATGATCGCCGCCTGCGCGCGTCTGGTGCGGCCCGGAGGCATCGTCGTCTGCTCGACGATCAACCGCAATCCCAAGTCTTACCTGTTCGCCATTATCGGTGCCGAATACGTGCTCAGGCTGCTGCCGCGCGGCACGCATGACTACGCGCGCTTCCGGCAGCCGGCTGAAATCGTCGCCTTTGCGCGCAAGACGGGCCTCGAACCGGTCGACCTGACCGGCATGAGCTACAACCCGCTGACCCGGACCTATCGCCTCGGGCCGGACACGTCGGTGAACTATATCGCGACCTTTCGCCGCGATGCCTGACCGGCCGTCGCAGGACACTTCCGCCGGCATCGGACGCAGGCGGCCGCGTCGCCTGCCGGTGCGCGCGGTGCTCTTCGATCTCGACGGGACGCTGGCGGATACGGCGTCGGACCTGGCCGCCGCGTTGAACCGCGTGCGCGCCGACCGCGCATTGCCGGCCCTGCCGCTGGCGATGCTGCGCCCGCAGGCCTCGCACGGCGCGCGCGGCCTGCTCGCGGCGGGATTCGGCATCGACCGTGACCACGCCGAGTTCGCGACGTTGCGCGACGCGTTTCTCGCCTACTACGCCGACGCGCTGTGCGAACAGACGCGGCTTTTCCCGGAAGCTGTGCGCGTCCTCGCCGAGATCGAGCGCAGGGGCTTGCGCTGGGGCATCGTCACCAACAAGGCCTCCCGCTTCACCATGCCGGTGATCGAGCGGCTGGCGCTGACCCCGCTCGCGGGCGCGGTGATCTGCGGCGACACCACGGAGAGAGCAAGCCGCATCCGGCGCCGCTGCTCGCCGGCGCAGCGGCCTTGTCGACCGCGCCGGCGGAGTGCGTGTACGTCGGCGACGCCGAGCGCGACATCATCGCCGGGCGCGCAGCGGGCATGCACACGCTGATCGCGGCGTACGGTTACGTCGGCGCCGACGAGGTTCCCGCAGCGTGGAACGCCGACGGTGAAATCGACTCGCTGCCGGCGCTGCTCGACTGGCTGCCTGCCGCCAGCGCCGCGCCCGGCGATAGTAAGGCGTCAGCCCGGGCACGACCCCGCGTTGAGGTAGAGCCATTGCTGCGGCTTGCCGTCGCGCGAGCCGGCAAGCCATACCGGCTGGCTCCGCGTCAGCGGCTGCAATATCGTGGCCGCGATGTCGTCGGGAATCGCCAGCGCGATGCCGTTCGCGCGCTCCACGCGGTCGCCGTTCTTCAGGCCCAGCATGCCGGCAAAGCCGCTTTGATCGCGCACGACCAGCGCGCCCGATGCCGGCCCGACCAGCGCCTTCCACGCGTCCGGCGAATCGATCATGCCACCGAGCAATTCCGCGTTCAGGCGCACGACCTGCCCTTTGAACCCGGGTGGACTCGCACAAGCGGCAGCCTTGGCGGCCGGCGTCGCCGCGGCGACGCGCTTCCTGGCGTCGGTCGGCTGCGCGCGCAAGGCCAGCGCCCGCCGTGCGCCGCCATCCAGAAGGCTGACGCCGTCGGGCTGGACACTTTCAACGCGAACGCCCGGTGCGATCTCCTGACCGGCCGCAACCAGGGCCGCGCCGCGGTTGCCGGCGCGAAACAGCGCGTAACCCTTGCCGTCCCGCTCGGCGAATACGCCGAGCAGGCGCAAGTCGCCGAGATCGGCTCCGGCCTGTGCGGCAGCGCCCGGGGCCGCGCCGGACGTGCCGAACAGATGCGCGTCGCGGCGCGGCGCGCGAGATCGGATTCCGGCACCGGCACGACAATGAGCACCGGTGGCGGCCCGAACCAGGTCCAGCCCCAATGCGCCAGGCTCAGCGCAAGCAGCGCCAGGGCGGCGACAACGCGAGCGCAGCGCCGATGCGCCAGCGCAGCGGCGGCGCTGCCGTCGTCACGTATAATCCCGATTCGCTCGCCACGATCCCGCCTGTCTTCGAGTGTCAAGCCGTTGAACCCGCAGCTCGCGCTGTTGCAGCCTTATCCGTTCGAGCGGCTGCGCGAGTTGTTCGCTGGCGTCACGCCGAGCGCGGCGAAGCGACGCCGATCAGCCTGTCGATCGGCGAGCCCAGGCATCCGACACCGCAGTTCATACGCGATGCATTGGCCGCGGGCAGCGGCGGGCTCGCGAATTATCCCACAACGGCCGGCGCTCCCGCGCTGCGCGAGGCGATCGCCGCGTGGCTCGCGCGCCGGCATCGGCTGGCGGCGCTCGACCCGGCGACGCAGGTCCTGCCGGTGCTCGGCAGCCGCGAAGCGCTGTTCGCCTTCGCCCAAACGGTCGTCGATGCCGAGCCGCGTCGGCGCGACGGTGATCGTGCCGAATCCGTTCTATCAGATCTACGAAGGCGCGGCCCTGCTCGCGGGCGCGACGCCGCACTACGTGAACCGCGTTGCCGCCAACGGCTTTGCGCCGCAATGGCGCGAAGTCGGCGGCGCCGTATGGGCGCGCACGCAACTCGTGTACGTCTGCTCGCCGGACAATCCCACCGGCCGCGTGACGACGCAGGACGAATGGCAAACGCTGTTCGATCTGTCCGATCGCCACGGCTTCGTGATCGCCTCCGACGAATGCTATTCGGAGGTCTATTGCGACGAGGCGAAGCCTCCGCTCGGCGCCCTCGCGGCGGCAGCCGCGATGGGCCGCGACGGCTTTCCGCGGCTGGTCGCCTTCGGCAGCCTGTCGAAGCGCTCGAACTGCCCGGGGCTGCGCTCGGGCTACGTTGCCGGCGACGCCGCGCTGATCAAGGCGTTTCTCCTCTATCGCACTTACCACGGCTCGGCGATGTCGCCCGCCGTCGCCGCGGCCAGCATCGCAGCCTGGAACGACGAAGCTCACGTGCGGGCCAACCGTGTGCTGTACGCGCAGAAATTCGCCGAGCTTGCGCCGGCGGTCGATGCCGTGCTCGCCGCGCCGCGGCCCGAGGCGGCTTTCTACCTGTGGGCCCGCGTCGGCGACGACGACGCCGACTTCGCCCGCCGGCTCTACGCCGAGCAAGCGGTGAGCGTGCTGCCCGGCAGCTATCTCGGCCGCACCGTCGGCGGCGTCAATCCAGGCGCGGGCTACATCCGGATCGCCCTGGTCGCCGAATTCGACGAGTGCGCCGAAGGGATCGACCGACTGGTCCGGTTCGCCGGCAGCGCAATGAGCGCTTCGCGCCGGGGCGCGCGTTTTGTCCGGCCGGTAGCGGCTTTCCATCGCATCACGGGGCGCGGGCCGCGCCGACGGTACAATCTGCGGCCATGTCGAGCACTCAACCCTAGGCGCACCCTTCCGGGCTCTTGCCGGGCTCCGCGGCGTCTCGTGGCAATCGGTCGCCCTGATCCTGGCCATCAATTTCGGCTTTGCCGCGATTCTCTGGGTCGACGATTCCGCGGCCCTTCTGGCATCCGCTGATCACGGCGCAGTGTTTCGGCCTGTCGATCGCCTGGGCCGTCAACGCCGCCCGCCCGTGGGAGCGCGGCCATCCGATCTGGCGGCTGGTCGGCGCAGTCGCGATCGGAACACTGGTCGGCTTCGCGCTATTGCTCGGCCGGTCAAGATACCCCTGCTGCACGCTGTACACATGGGACGAGCTCGTGTCGCGGACACGAGCCAATTCGCCTGGACGGCTTTCAGCGGATTCACCAACGGCGTTTTCGTCAGCCTCTTTTTTCTGCTCAAGTTCCGCGAAGCGCGGGCGCAAGCGAAGATCCTGCAGACCGAAGCCGACCGGAACCTGCTCTCCAGGCAGGCAATCGAGGCGCAGCTGAAGCTGATGCAGGCCCAGGTCGAGCCGCATTTCCTGTTCAACACGCTCGCTTCGGTGCAATTTCTGACCGAGACCGATCCGCCAAAGGCCGGGCAGATGCTCGGCCACCTGCTGGCCTACCTTCGCGCCGCGCTGCCGCAGATCGGTCCGGCAGCTCGACCCTGGGCCAGGAGGTCGAACTGGCGCGAGCCTACCTGTCGATCATGCAGATGCGCATGGGGCCGCGGCTGGCATTTACCGTCGCGGTGCCCGAGCCCTTGCGCGCGGCGCCGTTTCCGCCGATGCTGCTGATGTCGATCGTCGAGAACGCGGTCAAGCACGGCATCGAGCCCAAGGCCGGCGGCGGCACGATCGGCATCGAAGCACGTCAGCAGGCGATGCCATGATGACCGTCTCGGTCATCGACAGCGGAAACGGTCTCGCCGACGAGATCGGCCAGGGCGTGGGACTCACCAACCTGCGCCAGCGCCTGCAGGCGCTCTACGGCCCGCGGGCGCGGTTTGTCCTCGAGGCGGGGCCGCGTCGAGGGCGTGCAGGCGCACGATCGAAGTGCCACATGAACCTGCAATCTAGGCGCGTCACCGCCTTGATCGCCGAGGACGAGCCGACTGCTGCGCGCGCAGCTGCGCGCGCGGCTGGTGCAGGCGTGGCCGGAGCTCGCCATCATCGGCGAGGCCGAGAACGGCGAGCAGGCGCTCGCGCTGGCGGCCGAGCTCGAGCCGCGAAATCGCCTTCCTGGACATCCGCATGCCGGTCAAGGACGGACTGGAAGTCGCCGCCGCCATCGGCGACGCCTGCCACGTGGTGTTCGTCACCGCCTACGACGAGTACGCGGTTAACGCGTTCGAGCATGGCGCAGTCGACTATGTGCTGAAGCCGGTCACGGCGGAGCGCGTCGCCAAGCTGGTCGACCGGCTGCAAGCAGCGGCTTGCCGCGCCTCCGGCCGACCTGTCGCAGGTCCTGCAGCAACTCGCCTCGCGCGGCGAGCAGCGGCCCGTTGCGCTGGATCAAGGCCTCGCTCGGCGCGACGATGCGCCTGATCCCGGTCGACGAAATCTGCTATTTCCGCGCCGAAGACAAGTACACCCGCGTCGTCACCGCCGAAGGCGACGCGCTGATCCGCAAGACCATCAAGGAACTGTTCGAGGAGCTCGATCCGGAGTTCTTCTGGCAGGTGCATCGCGGCACGATCGTCAATCTGCGGGCGATCGCGCGCGTCGAGCGCGACCACCGCGACCAGCCGCTGATCGTGCTCAAGAGCCGCAAGGAGCCGCTGACCGTCAGCCGCACGTTCGCACATCTGTTCAAGGCGATGTAGCGACGCGAGCCGCGGCGAGGGGGCCCGCGTAAGCGGGGATTGGGGATCGCGCGTGGCGAGTCGGCGCTGCGGCCGACACGCCATCCCAGTTTCAGCGAAACGATCGAGGAGGCCGCGACGCGAGCCCGCGGCGAGGGAAGAGGCCACGCCTAATCGTCCAGTTCTCCCATGACGATCTCTTCGTTCGTCGATGACGAGCACCAATCGGGCAAGGCGAGGCCGTTTTCCAGGATGCTTCGATGGCAATTCTGCGTCAATACGCCGTGAGACGTGCTCTCGCCGAAAACCGCGGCATTCTCGCGGCTGACAAAGACTCGGTGTGAAGAAGGTTTTTTGACGCGCTTCTTGAGCTCGTCCATCGCTCTGGCAGCGGGAATGGAATCAGGAAACGACTCAAAGAGATACGCAATACTTTGACCCGCAGAAACTGATGCAGCCATATCTGGGCATATCCTTTTCTTTCCAGGTAGACATTTTTCAGCGTCATCGACAACCGTCTGCTCGGTCAGGAATCGGCTATCCAACATCTTTCTGCATCGGCAGAACAATATGCCGCTGACCGTTGACGCGCTTTCTCCTGCAAGCCAGCGCAGCATGCCTCCTATTCTTGGCACGTCAAGCTTGATCGGGTACTTGTCGTCGATGCACCAGTACACCATCTCTTCACCATCAAGGTCTTCCAGAAGCGTAAGGACCGTCGCCTTGATGCGCAGCGGGGATTTCTTGTAGTCGACCGTCTCGGCTGCGGCTGTTGGACCCAATTCCTGATAAGGCACGCGGAAACGAAATGGATGGTCGGGCCACAATTTCGCATACCTGCCTATCATATGGTCTGTCACGGCGCGAAATCTATCGCAGGTCAGCACGATTGCTTTCATCGGTTTCGCGGCAGTCTATCTTCACGTTTGCTTTGAAAAGACTGGACCTTTGCCACGGGCGCCTGACCATGATTTTCGCGGCGCACCCCTCGCTGCGGGCCCGTGCCAAATGGCGCACGCGTCGTGTCACCTTCGCAGCGAGCCCTGATTGGCAGTGAACCAGCGGTAGGTTTCGCGTACTCCGTCGGCCAATGCGACGCGTGGCTGCCAACCGAGTGCGCGGACACGGGAGCTATCGAGAAGCTTCCGCGGAGTGCCGTCGGGTTTGGACGGATCGGTGACGATGCGACCGGAATAGCCTACTGCAGCCGCGACGATTTCCGCCAGCTCGCGGATCGTCATGTCCTCGCCGAAGCCGATATTGACGATAGCGGCGGCCGAGTAAGTCCGCATCAGATAAATCACGGCGGCGGCAAGATCGTCCACATGCAAAAACTCGCGCCGCGCCGTTCCGGTGCCCCAGATGCTGACTTCGGCATCGCCGCGCAGCTTGGCCTCGTGAAAGCGACGCATCATGCCTGGCAGCACATGAGAATTCTCGAGGTGGAAATTATCGCCAGGACCGTAGAGGTTGGTCGGCATTACGCTGATCGCATCGAACCCGTATTGCCGTCGATACGCCTGGCACAGCTTGATCCCGGCGATCTTGGCCACCGCATACTACTCGTTGGTCGGCTCCAGCGCGCCGGTGAGCAGGGACGTCCTCCTTCATCGGCTGCGCCGCAAGCTTGGGGTAGATGCATGACGAGCCGAGAAAGCAGAGCTTCCTGGCGCCATATTTCCACGCCGCGTGGATGACATTGGCCTCGACCATGAGATTGCTGTAGATGAACTGCGCCGGATGGCGATCGTTGGCATCGATGCCGCCCACCATCCCGGCGGCCAGAAATACGTACTCCGGGCGTTGCGTTTCGAAAAATGTCTCGACGACCGCCTGATTTTCCAGGTCGAGCTCGGTCGCGCGACCGCGCAATCTGACGGCGATAGCCATCGGCGAGCAACTGACGCGAGATCGAACTGCCGACGAGGCCACGATGGCCGGCGACAAAGATGCGCGAATCCGGCGCCATCGAGACGCGCTCTGCCTGTTCATCGGCCGGAAATCGCTGCCAGCAGTCGTCGCGACCGAAGTCGAAGGAGCGCGCGATTCTTCATTCAATCGATCTGTCCCACTGTCTTCAGGTCCCTTGCGCCCATTTTCCGGGACGAGTCTCCTTGTAGGCCGTGGTCTGCAAGTCTACCTCGCCTTCTGTCCGGCTTCGGCAGGTGGCCCGCACCTGGCACGCCGTCTGGCCGGCCTGCCATCGCAGCGGGTAAAATAATCTTTTTGCCCGCGCCCCCTGGGCGCTCGTGCGCCCGGCGATGGACACGCCTGCAGCAAACAATCGAATCCGCGTGGGAGCGGCGCGCCGAGCTCGCGCCGCTGACGGCTCCTGCCGCGATCCGCGACGCGGTCGCCGCGGTCATCGCCGACCTGGACGCGGGGCGGCGTCCGCGTCGCCGAAAAGCGCGATGGCGCGTGGGTCACGCACCAATGGCTGAAGAAAGCGGTGCTGCTGTCGTTCCGGCTGGCCGAGAACGCACCGATCGGCCTCGCCGCGGCCGGCGCGCCGTTCCGCTTCTACGACAAGGTGCCGACCAAGTTCGCGCAGTTCGACGACCGGGCGCTTCGCCGCAGCCGGCGTGCGCGTGGTGCCGCCCGCGGTAGCCCGCCGCGGCGCGTACATCGCGCCCGAACGTCGTGCTGATGCCGAGCTACGTCAACATCGGCGCCTATGTCGACAGCGGAACCATGGTCGATACCTGGGCGACCGTGGGCTCGTGCGCGCAAATCGGGCGCGAACGTCCATCTTTCGGGCGGCGTCGGCATCGGCGGGGTCTTGGAACCGCTGCAGGCCAACCCCACGATCATCGAGGACAACTGCTTCATCGGTGCGCGCTCCGAAGTCGTCGAAGGCGTGATCGTCGAAGAGAACTCGGTGCTCGGGCATGGGCGTATTCATCGGCCAGAGCACCAAGATCTACGACCGGGCGACCGGCGAGGTCAGCTATGGCCGCGTGCCGGCGGGCTCGGTCGTCGTCGCCGGGCACGCTGCCGTCGTCCGAAGGCAATTGCAGCCTGTATTGCGCGGTCATCGTCAAGCAGGTCGATGCGCGGACGCGGGCGAAGACCAGCATCAACGAGCTGCTGCGCGCATGAGTCGCAGCCCCCGCCTGCGGCGCCGCGCAGCCGTCAACCGCATACCGGAACGAGATGATGTCCGTTTCGATCAAGACCGCCGAAGAAATCGACAAGATGCGCGTCGCCGGCAGGCTCGCCTCGGAGCTCCTCGACTTCCTCACGCCGCACGTCAGGCCGGGCGTCACGACCGGCGAGCTCGATCGCATCGCGCACGACTACCAGGTCAACGTGCAGCACGTCGTGCCGGCGACGCTCAACTACGCGCCGCCCGGACACCGCCCGTATCCGGCGTCGATCTGCACGTCGGTCAACCACGTCGTCTGCCACGGCATACCCGGCGACAAGGTGCTCAAGGCCGGCGACATCGTCAACATCGACGTCACCGTGATCAAGGACGGCTTCCACGGCGACACCAGCCGGATGTTCTACGTCGGCACGCCGTCGATCCAGGCGAAGCGGCTGTGCGAAATCACCTACGAAGCGATGTGGCGGGGCATCCGCGCGGTGAAGGCCGGCGCGAGCCTCGGCGACATCGGCGCGACGATCCAGCGCTACGCCGAAGGCCACGGCTTTTCGGTCGTGCGCGAATTCTGCGGCCACGGCATCGGCCGCCAGTTCCACGAGGAGCCGCAGGTCCTGCACTACGGCGCGGCGCGGCACCGGACTCGAAGCTCCAGCCGGGCATGATCTTCACCATCGAGCCGATGATCAATGCCGGCCGCGCCGGCATCCGCGGCCTCGCCGACGGCTGGACGATCGTCACCGCCGACCACAGCCTGTCCGCGCAATGGGAGCACACGGTGCTGGTCACCGACGCAGGGCTACGAGGTGCTGACGCTGTCTCGCGCGGCGCCCCGCCTCCGCCTGCGTTCAGCGGCAGCTGAGCGCCGGCGCCGTGGCTGCGCCGCTCGCCACGCGTCGCCGAGCGCGCCGCCAGCCGCGACTGCGGCGCCGCTGGAAGCGCGAGCTGGCGCGCGGGCCGCGACGGCGATCGCGCGCCGGCGTTCGCGCCGGATCACAGCTCCGCACCGGCTGCTGCGCGCGCAATCGCGGCTGGTCGACCGGGTGCTCCGCGGCCTGTGGACCGACATCGGAGCGCCGGCCGGCTGCGCGCTGGTCGCCGTCGGCGGCTACGGACGCGGCCAGCTCTTCCCGCATTCCGACGTCGACGTGCTGATCCTGCTGCCGCGGCCGCTTGCGAGTCCGCCGGCGGCGCGCCGTCGATCGAGCGCTTCATCGGCCTGCTCTGGGACACCGGGCTCGAGATCGCGCACGCGTGCGCACGATCGCCGAGTGCGAAACCGAGATGGCCGGACGACATCACCATCCGCACCAGCCTGCTCGAGCATCGGCTGTCGCCGGGATCGCGCGCGCTTTATCGGCGCTTTCGGCAGCGCATTCGCGGCGGCGATCGACGTCCGCGCCTTCTACGAGGCCAAGGCGCTCGAGCAGCAGCAGCGCCATCTGCGCTACCAGGACACGGCCTACAACCTCGAGCCCAACGTCAAGGAAAGCCCGGGCGGGCTGCGCGATCTGCAGACGATCGCTGTGGATCGCCCGCGCCGCTGGCCTCGGCCGCTCCTGGCGCGACTTCGCCGCGCGCGGGCTGATCACGCCGCTCGAGGCGCGCGAGGTCGCCCGCCAGGAGCGGCTGCTGTCAGCGATCTGCGCATCCGCCTGCACTATCTCGCCGGTCGGCGCGAGGACCGCCTGGTGTTCGACGTGCAGACCGCGCTCGCGCGCGAGTTCGGGCTGCGCCGACACGCCGCGACCGGCGCGCGAGCGAGCAGCTGATGCAGCGCTACTACCGCGCGGCGAAGTCGATCCGCCAGATCAACGTCGATCCTGCTGCAGAACCTGCATGCGCGGCTGTTCCCGGTCGAGCTCGACGCGCGCGGCCGATCGACGACGATTTCCAGGCCGTCGACGAGCTGCTCGACGTCGTCGACGAGCGACTGTTCGCGCGGCGCCCGGCGGCGATCCTCGAGAGCTTCCTGACGCTGCAGCAGCATCCCGAGCTCAAGGGCATGTCGGCGCGCACGCTGCGCGCGCTGTGGCGCAACCGCAATCGCGATCGATGCGACGTTCCGCCGCGATCCGGCCAACCGCGCGCGCTTCATCGCAGATCCTGCGCCAGCCGCGCGGCGTCACGCACGAGCTGCGCCGGATGAACCAGTACGGCATCCTCGGGCCGCTACCTGCCGGCGTTCGGCCGCATCGTCGGCCAGATGCAGCACGACCTGTTCCACGTCTACACCGTCGACGAGCACATCCTGATGGTGATCCGCAACCTGCGCCGCTTCACCGAGCCGCAGCATGCGCACGAATATCCGCTGTGCTCGCGGCTGATCGCCGACTTCGCGCGGCCCGGAGGTGCTCTACCTCGCCGGCGCTGTTCCACGACATCGCCAAGGGCCGCGGCGGCGACCATTCGACGCTGGGCAGCGCGACGCGCGGCGCTTCTGCCGCGCGCACGGGCTGTCGCGCGAGGACACGCGAGCTGGTCGCCTGGCTGGTCGAGCAGCACCTGACGATGTCGGCGACCGCGCAGAAGCAGGACATCGCCGATCCCGACGGTCGTCGCCGCGTTCGCCGCACGGGTCGGCGACCGAGCGGCGCCTCGCCGCGCTGTACCTGCTGACGGTCGCCGACATCCGCGGCACCAGCCCGCAAGGTCTGGAACGCCTGGAAGGCGAAGCTGCTCGAGGACCTGTTCCACGCCGCCAGCGCGCGCGCTCGACGGCGGCGGCGACGCGCGCGCGCCGGACAGCCTCGAAGAGCGGCAGCGCCGAGGCGCAGCGGCTGCTGCGCCTGTACGCGGTGCCCGACGGCGCGGAGCACGAGCTGTGGCAGCGCCTCGACAGCGTCTATTTCCAGCGCCACAGCGCCGGACGAGATCGCCTGGCACGCGCGCCAGCTGTACTTCCGCGTCGACGGCCGCGAGCCGGTGGTCAAGGCGCGGCTGGCGCGCGACGGCGCCGGGCTGCAGGTGATGGTCTACCTGCCCGACCAGAAGGACCTGTTCGCGCGCATCTGCGGCTTTTTCGGCCGCGCGCAGCTGTCGATTCTCGAAGCGAAGATCCACACGACGCGGCACGGCTACGCGCTCGACACGTTCGCGTGCACGATCCGGCGAACCCGAACGCCGGCTACCGCGACGCGATCAGCTACATCGAGTTCGAGCTGCAGCGCGTGCTGACCGAGCGGCCGCCGCTCGAGCTGCCCGCCGAGGGCGCGTCAGCCGCCACCTGAGGCATTTCCCGCTGTCGCCCGAAGTCAGCATCTTCCCCGACGACAAGGGCACGCACTACATCCTCGAGATCGTCGCCGGCGACCGGCCCGGGCTGCTGGCGCGGATCGCCTACACGCTGGCCAAGGCCAACGTCAACGTCGCCAGCGCCAAGATCAACACGCTGGGCGAGCGCGCCGAGGACGTCTTCCTGCTCGACGGCGCGCGGCTGCACGACGAGGCGGCGCTGCTGAGGCTCGAGACGGCGCTCTACGAGCAGCTTCGCGTCTAGTGTGCCGCCGCAGTCAATCGTCGCGAACGTCGACATCGGGAAACAGGATGTCGGTGAAGCCGAACATGCGCATGTCGCGCATGCGCATCGGGTAGAGAATGCCGTCCAGATGGTCGCATTCGTGCTGGACGACGCGCGCATGGAAGCCCGAGCCTCGCGTTCGATCGGCCGCCCCTGCGGGTCGAAGCCTTCGTAGCGCAGGCGCGCGTAAGCGCGGCACGCGACCGCGCAAGCCCGGGCACCGACAGGCATCCTTCCCAGCCCTCCTCGGTCTCGTCGGACAGCGGCGTCAGCACCGGATTGACCAGCTCGGTGTAGGGCACCGGCTCGGCATCGGGATAGCGCTCGTTGTGCTCGAATCCGAAGATGACCACGCGCAGGCCGCACGCCGATCTGCGGCGCGGCGAGTCCGGCGCCGGTGGCGGCGATCATGGTCTCGCGCATGTCGGCGAGCAGCGCATCGAGCTCGGGCGTCCCGAAGCGCTCGACGCGCTCGAGCGCTGCAGCAGCCGCGGGTCGCCCATGCGCAGGATGTCGCGGATCACGCGACGCGCTCCACGACCTGGTCGATCAACGCGCTGACCTTGTCCATCGCGGTCTCCAGCACATCGGCGATCCTCGCCATCGACACGGCTGCGCGCTGTCGCCGCGGCCGGCGGCGTGATTGACGACGACGGCGATCGCCGCGTAGTCGATGCCGAGCTCGCGCGCCAGCGCGGCTTCCGGCATGCCGGTCATCCCGACCAGCGTGGCGCCGTCGCGCTCCAGGCGGTCGATCTCGGCCGCGGTCTCGAGCCGCGGCCCGGACACGGCGGCGTAGACGCCGCCGTCGTGCAGCGCGATGCGCCGCGGCCGCGGCCGCGGCGAGGCAATGGGCGCGCAGCGCCGGCGCGTAGGGCTGGGTGAAGTCGACGTGGACCACCGTCCGGTCGCCGCCGTCGAAAAACGTGCTTTCGCGGCCGCTGGTGTAATCGATCAGCTGGTGCGGCAGCACCAGATCGCCGGGCCGTGCGCCGGCGCAATCCCGCCGACCGAGGCCACGGCCAGGAACGCGGTCACGCCGCGCTCCTTCAACGCCCAGAGGTTGGCGCGGTAATTGACGCGGTGCGGCGGAATCGTATGCCCGTGGCCGTGCCGCGCCAGGAAGACGACGTCGCGGCCGGCGATCTGGCCGAACAGCAGCGCCGACGACGGTTCGCCGTAGGGCGTGCGAACGACCTCGCGGTGGGCGACGGCGAGCGTGGACAGGCGGGTAAGCCCGCTGCCACCGATGATGGCGAGCATGGATTGGCGGTCGAAAAGCGGCCGGCGGCCGCCGCATCGGTCGAACTGCCGGCGGAGCGCGTGCCAGTTGTTACTTTGCTCGACCTTGGTTATTCTTGTCAATTAATGACATTGTCAAGATTGTCGTCGACAGGTAAGAGCACGCTTCTGGTCACCCTTTCGCTGCTACCGGGACCGAACCATGTACCTCGACCGATTGTTCAAGCTGATGGCGGAGAAACAGGCCTCCGACCTGTTCATCTCCTGCGGCGCGCCGATAAACATCAAGATCAACGGCGTCGTCTCGGCCGATCTCGACGCAGCCGATGGACGTCGAGACGGTCCGCCGCATCGCCTACGAGCTGATGAGCAAGGAGCAGGCGCGCGAATTCGAGAACGAGCTGGAGATGAACCTCTCGTACCTCGATCGCGCCGTCGGCAACTTCCGGATCAACATCTTCCGGCAGCGCGGAACGATATCGATGGTGATCCGCTACGTCCGCAGCCGCGTGCCGCCGTTCGAGGAGCTGAAGCTGCCGTCGGTGCTGCTCAATCTGGTGATGGAGAAGCGCGGGCTGGTGCTGGTCGCCGGCGCCACCGGCTCCGGCAAGTCGACGACGCTGGCGGCGATGATCGACTACCGCAACAGCAACCGGTCGGGCCACATCCTGACGCTCGAGGACCCGATCGAGTACCTGTTCGAGCACAAGCAGAGTCGATCGTCAACCAGCGCGAGATCGGCATCGACACGCAGGGCTATCACAAGGCGCTGCCGAACGCGCTCCGCGAAGCGCCGGACCTGATCATGATCGGCGAGGTGCGCGACCGCGAGACGATGCAGCATGCCCTGCTGCACACGCTGACCGGCCACCTTTGCCTGTCGACGCTGCACGCGAACAACAGCTATCACGCGCTGTCGCGGATCATCAACATGTTTCCGTACGACGCCCGCTCGGGGCTGCTGTCCGACCTGTCGATCGGCCTGCGCGCGATCATTTCGCAGCGGCTGGTGCGCAACAAGAACGGCGAGCAGCAGCCCGCGGTCGAGATCCTGCTCAACACGTCGCTGATCGCCGAGCTGATCAAGAACGGCGAGATCACGCAGATCAAGGAAGCGATGGAGCAAAGCCTCTATCCGGGATCGCAGACCTTCGAGCAGGCGCTATGCCGCCTTTACCTCGACGGCATCGTGTCCTACGACGAAGCGCTGGCGGCGGCCGACTCGCCGACCAACCTGGCGTGGCTGGTCAACCAGAACTCGGCGACAACGCAGGTCGACATCGGAGGCGACGATGATGTCGCGGCAGCCGGCACTTCACGCGATTTCGTCAAGCTGGAAATCGATCCCGAATTCCTCAACCGCCCGCAGTGACGCACGGCCGATGAGCGTGGCGACGGGTTCGTCCACCACGCCAACGCTGGACCTGGCGCGCGAGCTGATCGCGCGCCGCTCGCAGACGCCGGACGACGCGGGCTGCCAGGAGATCCTCGCCGCCCGCCTCGCCCGCCTCGGATTCCGCTGCGAGAGCATCGTTGGCAACGGCGTCAGCAACCTCTGGGCGCGGCGCGGCGAAGCGCCCCCGATCGTCTGCTTCGCCGGGCACACCGACGTCGTGCCGACGGGCCGCTCGAGGCCTGGCATTCCGACCCGTTCGAGCCGACGTTGCGCGACGGCTAGCTGTACGGCCGCGGCGCGGCGGACATGAAGTCCTCGCTCGCCGCGTTCGTCGTCGCGATCGAGCGATTCGTCGCCGCGCGCCCGGATCACGCCGGCTCGATCGCGCTGCTGATCACGTCCGACGAGGAAGGCCCGGCGCTCGACGGCACGGTCCGCGTCGTCGAGCGGCTGCGCGAGCGCGGCGAGACGCTCGACTACTGCGTCGTCGGCGAGCCATCGTCGGTCGAGCGCCTGGGCGACATGATCAAGAACGGCCGCCGCGGCACGCTGTCGGGGAAATTGATCGTGCGCGGCGTGCAGGGCCACATCGCCTATCCGCACCTGGCCAGGAATCCGATCCACCTCGCGGCGCCGGCGATCGCCGAACTGGCGGCGATGCGCTGGGACGAAGGCAACGACTACTTTCCTGCCGACGACGTGGCAGGTGCTCGAACATCCACGCCGGCACCGGAGCCACCAACGTGATTCCCGGCACGCTGGAGCTCGACTTCAATTTCCGCTACGCGCCGGTCAGCACGCGCGACGACCTCGAGCGCGCGCTCGACGGCGGTGCTGCGCGAGCATCGCCTCGACCACGAGATCCGGTGGACCGGCTGGGGCAAGCCGTTCCTGACGCCGCGCGGCCGGCTGGTCGACATCGCCGGGGACGTCGTGCGCAACGTCTGCGGCATCGCGCCCGAGCTTTCCTGCACCGGCGGCACGTCCGACGGGCGCTTCATCGCCGACATCTGCCGCGAGGTCGTCGAGCTCGGTCCGGTCAATGCATCGATCCACAAGCTCAACGAGCGCGTCGCGGTCGCCGATCTCGAGCCCTTGGCGGCGATCTACCGTGGCATACTCGAGCGCTTGTTGACATGAAGCTGGCACGCCGCCGCAGCGAGCGCCGATGAGCACGGTCACGCAGGACCTCGAAACCGTCCGCGACTGGATACGCTATGCCGTATCGCGCTTCAACGCCGCCGGCATCTTCTTCGGCCACGGGCTCGCCGACGCGTACGACGAGGCGACGTACCTGGTGCTGCACACGCTGTCGCTGCCGCCCGATCGCATCGAGACGTTCCTCGACGCCCGCGTGACGCAGGCCGAGGCGCGCGCAACTGCTGCAGGTCCTCGAGCGCCGCGTCGACGAGCGCATGCCTGCTGCGTACCTGACGCACGAGGCGTGGCTCGGCGGCTTTCGCTTCCATGTCGACGAGCGCGTGATCATTCCCCGCTCGTACATCGCCGAGCTGCTGCCGGACGGCCTTGCGCCCTGGATCCCGGATGCGGGCACGGTGCAGAACGCGCTCGATCTCTGCACCGGCTCCGGCTGCCTGGCGGTGCTGCTTGCCCACCACTACCCGAACGCCGACGTCGACGCCACCGACATCTCGCCGGACGCGTTGACGGTCGCGCAGCGCAACGTCGCCGAGCACGGCCTGCAGGACCGCATCAACCTGATCCGCTCCGACCTGTTGTCGAACCTGACCGAAAAGACCTACGACCTGATCATCTGCAATCCGCCCTACGTCACGGCGATGGCGATGGAGGAATTGCCTGCCGAATACCGGCACGAGCCCGGCATCGCACTGGCCGGCGGCGACGACGGCCTCGACGCTGTGCGCACCGTCCTCGCCGACGCGCCGCAGTTTCTCGCGGCCGAGGGGCTGCTGGTCGTCGAAGTCGGCCACAATCGCGCCACGACCGAAAACGCGTTTCCGCGCCTGCCGTTCACCTGGCTGGCGACCGAGGGCAGCGACGACAGCGTGTTCATGTTGCGGCGCGACGACCTGGTCGCCGCGCGGTGACGGGCTACATCCCGAAGAACTGGCGGATTTTTTGCACCAGGTCGGAGGCACGTGAGCCCGTGGCACGGGCGCGCGCCTCGGCGGAGAGCGAAGCGAGCGTCGCATCGTTCGCGGCCTGCCGCGCGGCCAGCGTTTGCGACAGGCTCTCGGCCAGTTCGGGACGCGCCTTGAGGATCGCCTCGAAGCCGGGCTTGTCGAGCCGATAGCAAAGGACTTCGCCCGAGGCGATGACCGTCGCGGTGCGCGCCTGGCCGGTGAGCAGCCCCATCTCCCCGAAATAGGCCGGCGCCGACAGGGTCGCCAGGCGCTGCCGCGACGGTTCCGTTCCGGGTGCCGCGTCGCGAAAGATGCCGACCTGCCCGCGCGCGAGGATGTACAGCGAATCGGCCGGCTCGCCTTCGCGCGTCACGATGTCGCCGGTGACGAAGGGCGCGGGCTTGAGCTCCGCCGCCAGCGCCCGGTGCTCGGGATCGGTCAGCGGCCTGAACAGCTCCAGTGATCCCAGCAGCGCGACCTGCGATTGACGCTCACGGCCCGCTGCCTCGGCGCGAACGTCGGCCGCGGCGTTCCAGAAATTCTCGATGCGCGTGATCGGAATGTCGATGCCCTCGCGGGTCAGCGCCGCGAACGCATGCTGCCGGACGATGGAATCGGTGAAATCGTCCTGGCTGAGATCAGTGAGCCAGTAGCGCACGACGTACTTGATCGAGCTCGCCTCGAAGTCGGCGCAGATGCACGACGGCGCCGGCGCGCGCGCCACGTTGGGCATGTCGGCACGAGCGAGTCCCGCCTCGACGACCTCGATCACCCGGCTCGGCGGCCACTCGTAGCCGACGTTGATCTCGACCGGGCGCCGCCAGGGAATGCGCAGGTCGCCGCGCCGCGCCAGCACGTGCACCCGGTTCGTGACCAGGGTCGAGTTCGGGATGATCAGCGTCTCGCCGTTGTTGGTGGCAAGCGACGTATAGCGCCATCGTATGCCGACTACCTGGCCCATCGCGCCCTCGACACGAACCCAGTCGCCAATGCGATAAGTATTATCGAGTTGCAGCGCGAGTCCGCCCCAGAGGTTGGCCAGCGTCGTGCGCAGCGACAGCGCGATGCCGCCGACGGCAACGGTCGAGGTCGTGACGATGCCGAACGGATTGACGCCGAGGGCGTCCATGCGGAAGATCGCGTAGACGACCAGCAACAGCGCGAACGTGACGTCGCCGAGGATGCGCGGCAAGGCCATGCGCGAGAGCAGTCCCTGAAAAACGAACGTCAGCAGGATGCGGATGAACCCGATGGTGGTGAGGACCAGCAGGGTCTCGCGGGCCGCCGTGCCCGCGCCGGTGCCGATCAGAGCGACACCAAAGCGCGCCAGCCCGGCAAGGCCGCCGACGCCGATCGCCAGCAGAGCGACCATCGGCAGCAGCCCCGGCCGGGTCTCCGGCTTCCAGCGCATCATGACCAGTGCGAGCAAGCCGCCGGCAGCGGCGAAGCTCAGCGCGTCGTGCAGCGTCGTGGCAATGTCCATTTCGGCAATCGGTTCTTGCCCCGGGGCGCCCGGGCGTCGCGTGATTATAGAGCCTGCGAGAGTTCGCGCGCGTTGCGCCGTCTCGCGCCTTCGAGGTTCGGATGGCCAAGCGCGGAGGCGGTGCACTAGAATGGCGCCGCAATGACTGCGCCACGCACCGGAGGCCGGATCCTGGTCGCCAACCTTCTCGCGCAAGGCGCCGAGATCGCCTTTTGCGTTCCGGGCGAAAGCTATCTGCCGGTGCTCGATGCCCTGTACGATGTCCGCGACCGGCTGCGCCTGATCGTCTGCCGGCACGAAGGCGGCGCCTCGTACATGGCCGAGGCCTACGGCAAGCTAACCGGCCGGCCCGGCATCGCGCTGGTCACCCGCGGCCCGGGCGCATCGAATGCCGCCATCGGCATCCACACCGCCGCGCAGGACTCGTCGCCGATGATCGTGCTCGTGGGGCAGGTCGGCGGTAACTTCGCCGATCGCGAGGCGTTTCAGGAAATCGACTATCGCCGGATGTACGGCAGCAGCGTCAAGTGGGTGGCGCAGATCGACCGCGCCGATCGCATTCCGGAGTATGTCGCCCGCGCGTTCCGGGTCGCGCAATCCGGCCGGCCGGGGCCGGTCGTGCTGGCGCTGCCGGAGGACACGCTCTCGGCGAGCGCCGCCGTCAATGACGCCCCGCGCATCGAGCCGACCCTTGTGCACGCCGCTCCGGGCGAGATTGCCGCGCTGCGCGCGCGGCTGGAGCAGGCGCGCCGGCCGCTGCTGATCGCCGGGGGCAGTGGATGGAGCGAGCGCGCCTGTGCGGATCTCGCGCGCTTCGTCGCGGCCAATGCGCTGCCGGTCGCCTGCGCCTTCCGCAACCAGGACCTGGTCGACAACCGCAGCGCCAACTACGCCGGCGAGGTGGGGATAGGCCCCAATCCGAAGCTCGCGGCGCGCGTGCGCGATGCCGACCTGCTGCTGGTCATCGGCGAGCGCCTGGGCGAAATGGTGACGTCGGGTTACACGCTGCTCAGCGTGCCCAACCCGAAGCAGGCGCTGATCCACGTGCATCCAGGCGCGGACGAGCTGGGCAAGGTCTATCAGCCGTCGTTGGCGATCGCGGCATCGCTGCCGGCGTTCTGTGCGACGCTGGCCGCGCTGCCGCCGATCGCTGCTCCGGCGTGGACCGGCAGCGCGCAAGAGGCGCATGCCGCGTATCTCGCCTGGCAGTCGCCACGGCCGATGCCCGGCGAGCTCGACCTCTGGCGCATCGTCGGGTACCTGCGCGATCGCCTGCCCGAGGATGCCATCCTCGCCAACGGAGCGGGCAACTATGCCACGTGGATACATCGCCTCTACCGCTATCCGCGCTATCGCACCCAGCTCGCGCCCTACAGCGGCTCGATGGGTTACGGCGTGCCGGCTGCGATCGCGGCCAAGGCGGTCCATCCGGAACGCATCGTCGTATCGTGGAACGGCGACGGCTGCTTCCTGATGAACGGGCAGGAGCTCGCGACCGCGGCCCAGCATCGCCTGAACATTGTCTTCATCGTCGTCGACAACGGCATGTACGGAACCATCCGCATGCATCAGGAAAAACAATACCCGGCGCGCGTCTACGGCACGGACCTCGCCAACCCGGATTTCGCGGCGCTGGCGCGCGCCTACGGCGCGCAGGGCGAGACGGTGCGTCGCACCGCGGAATTCGCGCCGGCATTCGAGCGTGCGCTGGCGCACGACGGCTCGTCGTTGCTGCATCTGCGGCTCGATCCGCAGGCGATCACGATGAACGCGACCATAGACGAATTGCGCGCACAGGCATCGACTTGAAGACGCGCTCCGGTCCGCGGTGATGGCATCGGCGTCTGCCCCGCCCACGCTCGCCGTCGCCGGTCTGTCGGTCGAATTTCGCACGTCCGAGCGGATCGTGCAGGCGGTTCGCGACCTGTCATTCACCGTGGGCCGCGGCGAAACGGTCGCCATCGTCGGCGAATCGGGCTCGGGCAAATCGGTGACCGCGCTGTCGCTGATGCGCCTGGTCGAGCACGGCGGCGGCCGCATCGTTTCCGGCAAGCTCGAGTTCGCCCGCCCCGACGGCAGCCGGGTCGACCTCGCGCAAGCCGCGGCCGGCACGATGCGCGCGATCCGCGGCGCCGAGATCGCGATGATCTTCCAGGAGCCGATGACCTCGCTCAATCCGGTGTTCACCGTCGGCGAGCAGATCGCGGAATCGATCCGGCTGCATCAGCGCATGGACCATGCCGCGGCACGGCGTGAGGCCTTGCGCATGCTCGAGCAGGTCCGCATTCCCGACGCCGCGAACGTGCTGGCGCGCCACCCGCACCAGCTTTCCGGCGGCATGCGGCAGCGGGTGATGATCGCGATGGCGCTGTCGTGCAAACCCCGGCTTCTGATCGCCGACGAGCCGACGACCGCGCTCGACGTGACCATCCAGGCGCAGATCCTCGCGTTGATCCGGCTGCTGCAGAACGAGATGCGCATGGCGGTGCTGTTCATCACGCACGACATGGGCGTCGTCGCCGAGGTCGCCGATCGCGTCGTCGTCATGGTCGGCGGCGAAAAGGTCGAGGACGGCGACGCCGCGCAGGTGTTCCACGCGCCCCGGCATCCGTATACGCAGGCGCTGCTCGCCGCCGTGCCCACGCTGGGCGCGATGCGGGGCACCGATGTTCCGGCACGCTTCCCCCTGCGCCAGGACGGCCGAGTGCGCTCGGCGTCCGCGCATGGCGATGGCGCCGCGGTGCCGGTCCACACCGGCGCGCCGCTGCTTCGCGTGCGCGGCCTCAAGACGCGCTTTCCGGTGCGGGCAGGCATGTTCGGCCGTGTGCGCCGGCGCGTGCACGCAGTCGAGCAGGTCAGCTTCGATCTCTATCCGGGCGAGACCCTCGGACTCGTCGGCGAATCCGGATGCGGCAAATCCACCACCGGCCGCTCGCTGCTGCGCCTGGTGGACATCGAAGGGGGCAGCATCGAGCTGGACGGCCGCGACATTACGCGCTTGCCTGCCGATCAGTTCCGGCCGCTGCGGCGCGACATCCAGATGGTATTTCAGGATCCGTTCGCCTCGCTCGATCCGCGCCTGACCGTCGGCTTTTCGGTCGCCGAGCCGCTGTACATCCACCGGGTCGCATCCGGCCGCGCCGCCGAAGAGAGGGTCGCTTCGCTGCTCGAGCACGTCGGGCTCGCGCGCGAGCACGCGCAGCGCTATCCCCACGAATTTTCCGGCGGGCAGCGGCAGCGGATCGCGCTGGCGCGCGCGCTGGCGTTGCGGCCGAGGATCATCGTCGCCGACGAGGCGGTCTCGGCGCTCGACGTCTCCATCCGCGCGCAGATCGTCAACCTGATGCTCGACCTGCAGACCGCGCTCGGCCTGTCGTACCTGTTCATCTCGCACGACATGGCCGTGGTCGAGCGGATCAGCCACCGGGTCGCGGTGATGTACCTGGGACAGATCGTCGAGATCGGTCCGCGCCGGGCGGTGTTCGACAACCCGCAGCATCCCTACACGCGCAAGCTGATGGCCGCCGTGCCGGTTGCCGACCCGGCGCGACGCCGGCGCAAAACCGAGCTATCATCCGAGGAAATACCGAGCCCCATTCGCGCGATCGGCGACGAGCCGGTCGTCGCGCCGCTGGTCCAAGTCGGACCAGGACATTTCGTCGCCACGCACCGCATCGCCGGTGCTTACTGACACCTTGCCTCTCGCCTGTTCGCAACATCCGGAGAACCCCATGAAATCGCTGCCCCGCCCGCTCGCCGTCGCCGTCCTGGCGCTCGGCATCCTGGTTGCCGCTCCATCGCTCGCCTCGAAGGACGTCGTGTTCGCGGTCGCGTCGACGTTCACCACGACCGACCCTTACGACGCCAACGACACGCTGTCGCAGGCGATGGCCAAGTCGTTCTACGAAGGCCTGTACGGATTCGACAAGGACATGCGGATGATCCCGGTGCTGGCCGAGAGCTACACCGTCAGCAAGGACGGCCTGGTCTACACGGTGAAGCTTCGCAAGGGGGTCAAGTTTCACGACGGCACCGACTTCAAGGCCGACGCGGTCAAGGCCAACTTCGACCGCGTGACCAATCCCGACAACAAGCTCAAGCGCTACGGGCTGTACAACAACATCGCCAAGACCGAGGTCGTCGACGACTACACGGCGCGGATCACGCTGAAGACGGCGTTCTCGGCGTTCATCAACAACCTCGCGCACCCGTCGGGCGTGATGATCAGCCCGACGGCGCTCGCGAAGTACGGCAAGGACATCGCGGCGCACCCGGTCGGAACCGGTCCGTTCAAGTTCGTCGAGTGGAACCGGACCGACTTCCTGAAAGTCGCCAAATTCGACGGCTACTGGCGCAAGGGCTATCCGAAGGTCGACACGATCACCTGGAAACCGGTGATCGACAGCAATTCGCGCGCGGCGGTGATGCAGACCGGCGAAGCGCAGTTCACTTTCCCGGTGCCGTACGAGCTCGACGCCGTGCTGCGTGCCAAGCCGCAGCTCGAGCTGGTCGCCGCGCCGTCGATCGTGCTGCGCTACCTGTCAATGAACACGCAGCAGAAGCCGTTCGACAACGTCAAGGTGCGCGAGGCGATCGCCTACGCGATCAACAAGCAGGCGCTGGCCAAGGTCGCGTTCAACGGCTACGCCGCGCCGGCCGAGGGTGTCGTGCCCCCGGGCGTCGAATACAGCGTCAAGCTCGGTCCCTGGCCGTACGACGTCGCCAAGGCGAAGAAACTGATGGCCGAGGCCGGCTATCCGAAAGGCTTCGAGACCGAGCTGTGGTCGGCGTACAACCACACGATCGCGCAAAAGGTCACGCAGTTCCTGCAGCAGCAGCTCGCGCAGATCGGCATCAAGGCGAAGATCACGCTGCTCGAGGCCGGCCAGCGGGTCGAAAAGGTCGAAAGCTGGCCCGATCCCGCCACGGCGCCGGTCCGGCTCTATTACGTCGGCTGGTCGGCGTCGACCGGCGAGGCCGATTGGGCGCTGCGGCCGCTGCTGGCGTCCGAATCCTGGCCCCCGAAGCTGTTCAACACCGCCTACTACAAGAGCACCCGGGTCGACCAGGACATTCAGTCCGCGCTCGCGACCAGCGACAAGACCAAGAAGGCCGCGTTCTACGAGGATGCGCAGCAGACGATCTGGAAGGATGCGCCCTGGGCGCCGCTGGTGACCGAGAAGCTGCTGTCGGCGCACAGCAAGAAGCTCACCGGCGTCTATGTGATGCCGGACGCATCGTTCAATTTCACCGACATCGACCTGAAGCCCTGAACCCGGCGCCGGCGGCGCGCGACGCGCCGCCATCGCCGCGTCCGCGCACGCCCCGCCGCAGCCCGCGCGCCGCGAACCGATGCTGCAATACATCGTCAAGCGCCTCCTCGGGCTGATCCCGACCCTGCTGCTCGTCGGTGCGCTGGCGTTCCTGTTCGTGCACCTGCTGCCCGGCGACCCGGCGCGCCTCGCCGCGGGCCCGGACGCAACGCCGGAAACGATCGCGCTGGTGCGGCAGGATCTCGGCCTGGACAAGCCGCTGCCGGAGCAATTCGTCCGTTTCGTCTCGGGCGTGCTGCACGGCGATTTCGGCCGCTCGGTGCGCACCAAGCGCGCGGTCGGCGTCGAAATCGGCGAGCGCTTCATGCCCACGTTCTGGCTGACGGTTGGCGCAATGTCCTGGTCGGTGCTCTTCGGGATGATCATCGGCGTCGTCTCGGCGGTCTGGCGCAACCGCTGGCCGGACAGGGTAGGCATGGCGCTCGCCGTGTCCGGCATCTCCTTTCCCTCGTTCGCGCTGGGCATGGTGCTGATGCAGATATTCGCCGTGCAGCTCAACTGGCTCCCGACCGTCGGCGCCGACACCTGGCGGCACTACATTCTGCCGTCGCTGACGCTCGGCGCGGCGGTCGCGGCGATCATGGCGCGCTTCACGCGCTCTTCATTCGTCGACATCCTGCAGGAAGACTACGTGCGCACGGCGCGCGCGAAGGGACTGAGCGAGACGGCGGTCGTCGTCAAGCACGCGCTGCGCAACGCGTTGATTCCCGTCGTCACCATGATGGGCCTGCAATTCGGCTTCCTGCTCGGCGGCTCGATCGTCGTCGAGGTCGTCTTCAACTGGCCGGGCATGGGCCGGTTGCTGGTCGATGCCGTCGACATGCGCGACTATCCGGTCATCCAGGCCGAAATCCTGCTGTTCTCCTTGGAGTTCATCCTGATCAACCTGATCGTCGACGTGCTCTACGCGGTGATCAATCCGGCGATACGCTATCGATGACGACCGCCGTCGCAGCAGAGATCGAAGGCGCGGCGGTGCGCACGCCGTGGACGGAGTTCTGGCGCAAGTTCAGGAAGCAGCGCGTCGCGGTTGCCGCCGCCGTGTTCGTGCTGCTGCTGGTCGTCGTCGCGATCATCGCACCGTGGATCGTGCCATACGATGCCGAGAACTTTTTCGACTACGACAGTCTGAACGCCCTGCCCTCCTTGCAGCACTGGTTCGGCGTCGATCCGCTCGGTCGCGACATCTTCAGCCGCATCCTGATGGGCGCACGCATATCGCTCACCGCCGGCTTCGTTTCCGTGGCCGTCGGCGCCGTCATCGGCACCGTGCTGGGCCTGATCGCCGGATACTACGAAGGATGGGCCGAACGCATCATCATGCGCATCTGCGACGTCCTGTTCGCGTTCCCCGGCATCCTCCTCGCAATCGGCATCGTCGCGATCCTCGGCGGCGGCATGGCGAACGTGATCATCGCGGTGTCGATCTTCAGCATCCCTACTTTCGCCCGCCTGGTCCGCGGCAACACGCTCGCGCTCAAGCACCTGACGTTCATCGAAGCGGCAAGGAGCATCGGCGCCCCCGACCGGACGATCATCGCGCGCCACATCTTCCCCGGCACGATCGCCGCGGTCGTCGTCTATTTTTCGCTGCGCGTCGGCACGTCGATCATCACCGCGGCAAGCCTGTCATTCATCGGCATGGGCGCACAACCGCCGACGCCGGAGTGGGGCGCGATGCTCAACGAGGCGCGCGCCGACATGATGACCTCGCCGCATGTCGCCATCTTTCCGAGTCTGGCGATTTTCCTTAC
Source organism: uncultured beta proteobacterium (assembly GCA_963713125.1). Classification (GTDB taxonomy): domain Bacteria; phylum Pseudomonadota; class Gammaproteobacteria; order Burkholderiales; family Casimicrobiaceae; genus PALSA-1003. Next base: position 90,866 of record CAVQKL010000003.1, read on the forward strand.
CGTGCTGGCGTTCAATCTGCTTGGCGACGGACTGCGCGATGCGCTCGACCCGAAAATCGACCGGCAGTAGCCGGCTCCACGCGCCCGACGGGCTACACGTGCGACTTGCGCCCCGGTCTTAAGCCTCGCTTAAGTATTTGTTCCTATTCTCCTGAGCAAGCCGGAGCGCATGCCCGGCTACCTTCCCAAGGAGAATGCGATGCAAGCGAAAATGTTCAAACGCAGCGCGGTCGCGATCGCCATTGCCGGTGCGTTCGCGCTCGGCGGCATCGCCGCCGACCGGCTGGCGCCGTCCGCGGCGTTTGCCGCCGTCGTGCCGACCGCGGTCCCCGCAGCTGCGGCCGTCGCGGCCAGTGTCCCCGTCTCGGCGCTGCCCGATTTCAGCACGCTGGTCGAGCGCTACGGCCCCGCCGTCGTCAACATCAGCGTGACCTCGGACGACCATAAAGTACTCGGCCGGGACGAGAGCGACAACGCACCGGACCTGCAGGCGCTGCCGCCGGAATTCCGCCAGTTTTTCCACAATTTCCAGACACCGCGGCGCGGTCCGACGCGTGGCGTGGGTTCCGGTTTCATCATCGATTCCAACGGCATCGTGCTGACCAATGCACACGTCGTCGACGGTGCCGACCACGTCAGCGTCAAGCTGACCGACAAGCGGGAGTTCAACGCCAAGGTGCTCGGTGTGGACAAGACTACCGACATCGCGGTGCTGAAAATCGATGCGAAGGACCTGCCCGCGGTGAAGACCGGGGATCCCGCGCAGACCAAGGTGGGCTCGTGGGTCGTCGCGATCGGCCAGCCGTTCGGCTTCGAGAATACGGTGACTTCGGGCATCGTCAGCGCCAAGTCACGCGCCTTGCCCGAGGATTCCTACGTGCGCTTCATCCAGACGGATGCGGCGGTGAACCCGGGCAACTCGGGCGGCCCGCTGTTCAACCTGAAGGGCGAGGTCATCGGCATCAACTCGCAGATATTCAGCCGGTCGGGCGGCTCGCAGGGCCTCGCCTTCGCGATACCGATCGACGTCGCGATGCAGGTCGAGCAGCAGATCGTGCAGCACGGCAAAGTCACGCACGGCAGGCTGGGCGTGATGATCCAGGACGTCAATCAGGCGCTGGCGACGAACTTCGGCCTCGCCTCGCCCAAGGGCGCGCTGGTCAGCTCGGTGCAGAAGGAGAGCGCGGGCGCCAAGGCCGGCGTGAAGCCGGGCGACGTGATCCTCAAGCTCAACGGCGAGGACATCGCCGGCTCGTCCGATCTGCCGCCGAAAATCGCCTCGCTGAAGCCCGGTTCGACCGTCACGCTCGACGTCTGGCGCGACGGCGCGACAAAGAAACTGACGGCAACCCTGGGTGCGATGGATGACAAGAGCGTCGTTGCCTCGGCCGGCGGCCAGGACCTGGGTAACGCGCGGCTGGGCATCGCCGTGCGTCCACTGACCCCCGAAGAGCGGCAAGACAGCGACATCGCCGGCGGACTGGTGGTGCAGGATGTCGCCGGCGCGGCCGAACGCGCGGGCGTGCGGCCGGGCGACGTGATCGTCGCGGTCAACACGACGCCGGTCAGGAGTGTCGATCAGCTCAAATCCCTGGTCGCCAAATCGGGCAAGACCGTGGCGCTGCTGGTGCAGCGCGACAACGCGCAGATCTTCATTCCGGTGACCCTGGGCTAAAGCGAAGCGTTCCCCTCCGGGGCCGGCACTCCAGTCCGGCCCCGGTCCCTCGAGCGGACGGCGGCCCCGTCCGCTTTTTTTATGCGCCGCTCCTGCCCGCCAGCGGGAATGCTTGACAGCGGTCGATATTGTTGTGATATCATTTACATATCGGCCGCAGCCAAACCGCGGCGTCTACTCCGGGAGGCTGGGAATGGAACGGATCGGCGAGCACAGGAATGCGCACCAGGAACGCGAGATCACCACCTGGAACGGGTTCGCCGCGCTGGCGATCGGCCTCGCGCTGATGGCGGCCGGCATCTGGCGGCTGGTGCACGGCATCCCGTACAGCGGAGGGGCGTCGGTATCGGGGCTGGTCGCGGCGATCCTGACGTTCGTCGTGCTGTTCGTGCTCGGCGCGCTGATCCTGGCTGGGCTCTATACGCTGCAGCCGAACGAGGCGGCGATCCTGCAGCTCTTCGGCAGCTATCGCGGCACGTCGCGCGTGCCGGGGCTGCGCGGCACCAACCCGTTCTACAGCCGGCGCAAGATATCGCTCCGGGCGCGCAATCTCAACGGCGAGCGGCTGAAGGTCAACGACAAGCGCGGCAACCCGATCGAGATCGCCGCGGTCGTCGTGTGGCGCGTCGACGACACCGCCAGCGCCAGTTTCGACGTCGACAACTACGAAAACTACGTGAAGCTCCAGAGCGAGGCAGCGGTCCGTCACCTCGCCTCGTCGTTCGCCTACGATCACGGCGACAGCCCCGCGGCTGGACAGCCGGAGCCGACGCTGCTGGCGAGCGCCGACAGCGTCTCGCGCGCGCTGGTGGTCGAGCTGCAGCAGCGCCTCGACAAGGCCGGCGTCGCGGTCGAAGAAGCGCGGCTGATGCACCTCGCGTACGCGCCGGAGATCGCGCAGGTGATGCTGCGCCGGCAGCAGGCCGAGGCGATCATCGCCGCCCGGACCAAGATCGTGCACGGGGCGGTCTCGATGGTCGAGATGGCGCTGCGCGAGCTCTCCGAGAAACAGGTCGTCGCTCTCGACGACGAGCGCAAGGCGGCGATGGTCAGCAACCTGATGACCGTGCTTTGCGCGGAGAGCGAAGTCCAGCCGGTGATCAATACCGGAACGCTGTACAACTGATCCCTAGCCAGCGAGGAGTGCGCCATGATATTCGTGCGAGCGAGCAATCCGGGGCTGTGGTCCGCCGTCGGCGCCGGCATCGGCACCGCGGCGGGAACCGCCTTGGGCAACAGCCCCGTCGGCCTGGCCGTCGGCGCCGGCCTGGGACTGATGTTCGCCGTGCTCAGCTTTCGCGGAGGCCGGCCGAACAAGCGCCTCAAATAGCGCCGAGGGCGTGCTGTGCCGCGCTCGCCCACCCTTGGACCGGCGCGCTCTATGTCCGCTTCCGTAACAGGCGCTGAGCATGCGCATCGTGGCAGGCGCACCCGCCGTGGCTGAAAAAAAGGCCTTCCTGCTCCGTCTCGATCTGGCGGTCTGGACGGCGCTCGAGCGCATTGCGCAGAGCGACCTGCGCAGCGTCAACGCCCAAATCGAGTTTCTGCTCCGCGACGCGTTGTCACGACGCGGCATTGCGCCGGGGCAACGGCCGAAGTCGGCAGCGCCGCTGCCCCGTGTGGCAGCTCCAGGCGGACCCGGCAGACGTGGCAAGGTGGATTGAACCGCTCGGTGAGGCGCTGGCGCGCGCCGACGCGTTTCGCGGCTGCGCGCTGCGGGCGGCGATCCGCGCCGACGAAGGCTTCCTGTATTCGCTGCATCGCGAAGCGATGCGCGAATATGTCGAGGCCACCTGGGGCTGGAACGAGAACTGGCAGCGTGCGCATTTCGCGGCGCATTACGCGCCGCTGCACAACGTGGTGATCGTGCGCGCCGGTGCGGCCGCCGCCGACATCGGCCGCATCAGCCTGACGCGGCACTGGCGTTGGTTTTTTCTGCGCGACATCGAGCTCTCCGCAGCAGAGCGCGGCCGCGGCATCGGCACCGCGATCGTCAGCGCGGTCGTCGGGCTGGCGTCGACGAGCGAGCGGCGCGTCGAGCTGAACGTGCTGGCCTGCAATCCTGCACGGCACCTGTACGCCCGGCTCGGCTTTCGCGTCGTTCGCGACGACGGCGCGCGGCTGCGGATGCGGACCTAGCGGCGGGAGCCCGTGGCGAGGGGCCCCACGCAACGCGTGGGGATCGCGCGAGGCGAGTCGACGCTGGCGGCCGACGCGAGACGCCCGTCGTTCGCGTTAACCGACGAGGAGGCCGCGGCGCGAGCCCGTGGCGAGGGGCCCCACGCAACGCGTGGGGATCGCGCGAGGCGAGTCGACGCTGGCGACCGATGCGAGATGCCCGTCGTTCGCGGTAACCGACGAGGAGGCCGCGGCGCAAGCCCGTGGGTTACAGAACCTTAGCGAGCCAGGCGCCGATCGCACGCACCTCGTCGAGGCACAGCGAATGCTCCATCGGGTACTCGTGCCACGCGACGTGATGGCCGTTCGCCTCCAGCGCGCGGCGCGACGCGACGGCCCACTCGAATCGCACGACTGGATCGGCGGTGCCATGCGCCATGAAAATCGGCACGTCGCGATTGGCCGCTGCAGCGTCGGCCCCAAGCTTGTCGGCCTGGATCAGGTAGGTGGACAGGGCGAGGATGCCGGCGAGCCGTTCGGGATGCCGCACACCGGTGTACAGCGCGACCGCCCCGCCCTGGGAAAAGCCCGCGAGCACGATCCGGCCGGCCGGCACGCCGCGCGCGATTTCCCTGGCGATCAGCCCCTCGACTTCGCCTTGCGACTGGCGCACGCCGGCGATGTCGGCGCGATTGTTGAGATCGGCGGCCGAAATGTCGTACCAGGCTCGCATGCGCATGCCGTTGTTGATCGTCACGGCGCGCACCGGCGCGTGCGGAAAGACGAAGCGCAACGCCAGCGCCGCCGGCAAGCCGAGCTCGGGCACGACCGGGACGAAATCGTTGCCGTCGGCGCCGAGGCCATGCAGCCAGATGACGCTGGCCGACGGATTTGGCGCCGTCTGGAGTTCGACTGATGTCAGCAGGTCTGGCATTGCAGGCGGGGTTGGAGCAGACCGCGGCATTCTACCGGAGTGGCGCCGGGCCGCGCCCGCGCCTCGCACAACGTATCGCACCCGGGCCTGTCTAACAGGGGCAAACGGGCGTACAATCCGCGCCTCGAAACGGTGAGATGACACGATCGCCCACCGTGGTGGCGGCCCTTACCGGTGACCGCGCGATCCAGAGACACGATTTTTGGAGCTTGTTCGATGCCCCCTGCCTCAAGCGGCGCGACCGCGCTGCGCGACGTCTCCTTAGACGACAAGTACGAGCTCGAGTCGGGCCGCGTCTATCTGACCGGCGTCCAGGCGCTGGTCCGGCTGCTGATACTGCAGCGCCAGCGCGACGCGGCGGCCGGGCTCAACACCGCCGGCTTCGTGTCCGGCTATCGCGGCTCGCCGCTGGGCGGCCTCGACCAGTCGCTGTGGGCCGCGGAGAAATTCCTCGTCCCGCGCGCACATCAAATTCCAGCCGGGTTTGAACGAGGACCTGGCGGCGACGTCGATCTGGGGCAGCCAGCAGGTCAACATGTACCCGGGTGCGAAATACGACGGTGTCTTCTCGATGTGGTACGGGAAGGGCCCGGGCGTCGACCGCTGCGGCGACGTGTTCAAGCACGCCAACTTCGCCGGCACGTCGAAGCACGGCGGCGTCCTGGTGCTCGCCGGCGACGACCACGCGGCCAAGTCGTCGACGCTGCCGCACCAATCCGACCACCAGTTTTCCGCGGCGATGATGCCGGTGCTCTACCCGTCGTCGGTCCAGGAGATCATCGATCTCGGCCTGCACGGCTGGGCGATGAGCCGCTATTCGGGACTCTGGGTCGGCTTCAAATGCGTGTCCGACACCGTCGAGAGCTCGGCGTCGGTCACGATCGATCCCGAGCGCGTCAAGCTGGTCATGCCCGATGACTTTCCGTTTCCGCCGGAAGGCGTCCACATCCGCTGGCCCGACGGATTCCTCGCGACCGAAGCGCGGATGCAGGATTACAAGATCTATGCGGCGCTGCACTACTGCCGCGCCAACCAGCTCAACCGGATCGTCATCGACAGTCCAAAGCCGCGGCTCGGCATCATCACCTCGGGCAAGAGCTACGTCGACGTGCGCCAGGCGCTGGACGACCTGGGGCATCAGCGAGGCCGACGCCGCCGAGATCGGCATCCGCGTGTTCAAGGTGGCGATGCCCTGGCCACTCGAGCCCGAGGGCGTGCGCCATTTCGCCGAGGGCCTGGAGGAGATCCTGGTGGTCGAGGAAAAGCGCCAGATCGTCGAATACCAGGTCAAGGAGCAGCTCTACAACTGGCGCGGCGACGTGCGCCCGCGTGTGGTCGGAAAGTTCGACGAAAAGGGCGAATGGGTGCGCCCGCACGGCGACTGGCTGCTGCCCGCGGCGAGCGAGCTCACTCCGGCCATGATCGCGCGGGTGATTGCGCAGCGCATCGCGCGGCTCGATCTGCAGCCGCGGCACAAGGAGAAGATCGAGAGCCGCGTCGCGTTCATCAATGCCAAGGAGGCGGCGCTGGCGAAACCGAAGATCAGCCTGCTGCGCATCCCCTACTTCTGCTCGGGGTGTCCGCACAACACCTCGACCAGGGTGCCGGAAGGCAGCCGCGCCACCGCGGGCATCGGTTGCCACGTGATGGCGATCTGGATGGACCGCTCGACATCGACGTTCACCCACATGGGCGGCGAAGGCGTGCCATGGATCGGCCAGGCGCCGTTCACCGACGAGAAGCACATTTTCGCCAACCTGGGCGACGGAACCTACTACCACTCCGGCGTGCTGGCAATCCGCGCCGCCGTCGCGGCCAGAGTCAACATCACCTACAAGATCCTGTACAACGACGCGGTTGCGATGACCGGCGGCCAGCCGGTCGACGGCCCGATCTCGCCGGCGATCATCGCGCAGCAGGTCGCCGCCGAAGGCGTGAACAAGATCGTCGTCGTCAGCGACGAGCCCGGACAAGTATCCGTCCGGCTATTTCGCCCGGGACATCGCGATCCATCACCGCGACGAGCTCGATCGCGTGCAGCGCGAACTGCGCGACACGCCCGGTTGCACGGTGCTGCTCTACGACCAGACCTGCGCGGCGGAAAAACGCCGCCGCCGCAAGCGCGGCAAGTACCCCGATCCGGCCAGGCGCGTATTCATCAACGAGCTCGTCTGCGAAGGCTGCGGCGACTGCGGCGTCAAGTCGAATTGCGTTTCGGTGGCGCCCGTCGAGACCGAGTTCGGCCGCAAGCGCACGATCGACCAGAGCTCGTGCAACAAGGATTACTCCTGCGTCAACGGTTTTTGCCCCAGCTTCGTCACTGTCGAGGGAGGCACGCTGCGCAAACCGAAACGGGCCGACGCGCTCGATTTCTCGGGGCTGCCCGAACCGACGATTCCGGCGACGGCCGAGCCGTACGGCATTCTGGTCACCGGCATCGGCGGTACGGGCGTCGTGACCATCGGCGCGCTGCTGGGCATGGCCGCGCATCTCGCCGGCAAGGGCTGCAGCGTGCTCGACATGACGGGCCTCGCGCAAAAAAACGGCGCGGTGGTATCGCACGTGCGCATCGCCGATGCGCCCGAGCAGCTCTATGCGACGCGCATCGCCGCCGGCGAGGCGAGGCTGGTGCTGGCCTGCGACATCCTGACCGGGGTCGGCGACGAGGCCGTCGCCAAGATGCAGAAGGGCGTCACCCGGGCGCTGGTCAACACCGCGCTGGTGATGCCGGCCGAATTCACGCGCAATGCCGACCTCCGGTTCCCCCTCGGCTCGATGGAGCAGGAGATCCGCGATGCGGTCGCGCCGGGCGACGCCGAGTTCCTCGACGCGACCAGGCTCGCCACCGGCCTGATGGGCGACTCGATCGCAACCAATCTGTTCATGGTGGGATTCGCCTATCAGCGCGGCCTCATTCCCCTCGGCGAGGCCGCGATCCTGCGGGCGATCGAGTTGAACGGCGCGGCCGTCGAGTCGAACAAGCAGAGCTTCCGCTGGGGCCGCCTCGCCGCGGTCGATCCGGCGCGTGTCGCCGCCGCCGCGGTGCCCAAGGCGGCGGCGCCGGATTCGCAGCGCCTGTCGGAATCGGTCGACGAGATGATCGCGCGTCGCGTCCAGTTCCTGACCGCCTACCAGGACGCCGCGTATGCGAAGCGTTACACCGATTTCGTGGCCAAGGTCCGCGCTGCCGAGTCTACGCGACTGGCGGGCAGGACGACGCTTACCGAAGCGGTGGCGCGATACTATTTCAAGCTGCTCGCGGTCAAGGACGAGTACGAGGTGGCGCGATTGTATGCCGACGGCGATTTCGCGAAGCGCGTCGCCGCGCAGTTCGAGGGCGACTACAAGCTGACCTTCCACCTCGCGCCGCCGCTGTCGACCAAGCCCGACGCGGTCACCGGCGAAGCGAAAAAAAGCACGTACGGGCCGTGGATGATGACGGCGTTCCGCGTGCTGGCCAAGATGAAATGGCTGCGCGGGACCGCGCTCGACGTCTTCGCGAGGACGCGGGAGCGACGAACCGAGCGTCAGCTGATCACCGACTACGAGGCGCTGCTCGACGAGCTGCTGCCCCGGCTCGCCGCGCACAACCACGCGACCGCGGTCGCGCTCGCCAGCATCCCCGAGCACATCCGCGGCTACGGCCGCGTCAAGGAGCGCCACCTGAAGGCCGCGAAGGCGAAGGAAGCGGAGCTGGTGGCGGCTTTCCGTGCCGCGGCGCCGGGCGCGGCCGCTGCGCTCGCCGCGATCAAGGTCGCCGCCTGACACCGCAAGGTTTTTGCACCTGCAGCGCGGTCATCAGGTCATGCCGGGCCGCGTTTTTTTGATGGCCGCATGACCACGCCGGGCACCTGGCGGCGCACTCAGAACGCCACCGCCGCCCGGCCCTTGAGCTTCAGGATCTCCCGCGCTTCGTCGGGGCTCGCGCTGCGCAGCCCCATCGCTTCGATCATCGCGCGCGCCGCGCGTACCTGCGCCGCATTCGATTCGGCGAGCTTGCCCGGCCCGAGCCACAGGCTGTCCTCGAGCCCGACGCGGACGTTGCCGCCCATCGCCGCCGACATCGCAGCGACCGGCAATTGGTTCCGTCCGGCGCCGAGCACGCTCCAGCGATACTGATCGCCGAACAGCCGGTCGGCCGTGCGCTTCATGTGCGCGACATCGTCGGGGTGCGCGCCGATGCCGCCGAGGATGCCGAACACGCTCTGGATGAAGAGCGGCGGCTTGACGATGCCGCGATCGAAGAAATGCGCCGCCGTATACAGGTGCCCGATGTCGTAGCACTCGATCTCGAACCGCGTGCCGTTGCTGGCGCACGAGGTCAGGATGTATTCGATGTCCTTGAAAGTGTTCCTGAAGACACGTTCGTCGGACGTCGCCAGATAAGTGCGTTCCCAGTCGAATTTGAACGTGGAAAAGCGCTTCAGCATCGGAAAGAGCCCGAAGTTCATCGATCCCATGTTGAGCGAAGCGACCTCGGGCTTGAGCTGCAGCGCCGGCTGCAGCCGTTCCTCGATGGTCATCGTTGCAGCGCCGCCGGTCGTGAAATTGATGACGACATCGCTGCGACGGGCGATGTCGGCGGCAAAAGTCCGGAAGTATCGCGGATCCTGCGTCGGATGTCCGTCGACCGGATCGCGCGCGTGCAGATGGACGATTGCGGCGCCGGCTTCCGCTGCGCCCACCGCCGCGTCGGCGATCTCCTGCGGGGTCACCGGCAGGTAGGGCGACATCGAAGGCGTGTGGATCGAGCCGGTGATCGCGCAGGTGATGATCACGCTGCGGCCTTGGCCTGCTGCCATGCTGTCTCCTTTATTCGAAATCCGGTTGCTCGCGCTTGTGCGCGACCAGCGCCATCAGACGACGATCGCGCCAGCGCGTCCTGGCTTCCCTGTCGCGGGAGGACCGACGTGCGCCGATCGCATCACCGACGCGCGCTGCATTGTCGCCCTCCCATACCCCGGAGCCCGCCGGGTCGGCGGCAAGCCGCCGGTAGAAATCGCCATAGCGGGCGCAATAATCGGCCACGCCACCGGGGGCGTTCAGCTCGATCGTCGCCAGCGGACCGAGGAACGCCCAGCGCAGGCCCAGTCCGTCCCGAATCGTCTTGTCGAGATCGTCGGCCGAGACGTAGCCCTCCCCGACCAGGCGCATCGCCTCCGACAGGAGCGCACCCTGAAGGCGGTTGAGGATGAAGCCGTCGAGCTCGCGCCGCACGACGATCGGCACCTGCCCGACCGACTCGAATACCTGCTTGGCCTGATCGATGGTCGCCGGCGCGGTCCACGGTGCGCCGCAAAGTTCGACGATGGGAACCAGGTGCGGCGGATTGACCGGATGCGCGATCAGGCAGCGCGCGCGCCCCGCCAGTCCTTCGGTGAAACGCGACGCGGGAATCGTCGACGTCGAGCTCGCGAGCACGGCCCCGGGCGGCGCGTATCGATCCAGCATCGCGAAGACATCGCGCTTGAGCTCCACCGCCTCCGGCAGATTTTCCTGTACCCAGTCAGCCGCCGCGACGGCCGCCTCGATGCTCGCTACGCCTTCGATGCGGGCGAGCGCCGCGGGCGCGTCGGTGACGAGCCCGAATTTCACCTGTTCGTCGAGGCTGGTCGCGATAAACGCCCGGGCGCGCTCGACCTGCCCCGGGTCGCTGTCGGTCAACCGGACGCGCCAGCCCGCACGCGCGAACACCATTGCCCAGGCGCGGCCGATCAGGCCGGCGCCGATAACCGCTATCGTCTTGTCCATCGCCTCGCATCCAGCGAACACTTCGCCGCAGGAACTCCGCAGGTGTGTCGAGCCGCCATATAATCCCAAAGCGCCGCCGCTGTCCATGGCGCGCGCGGCGCAGGAGCCGAACCGATGAATGCCGTCTTCAACCTGTCAGGCAAAGTCGCGCTGGTGACCGGTGCGTATCGCGGCCTGGGCTTCGCGATCGCCCAGGGCCTGGCGCGCGCCGGTGCGACCGTCGTACTGAACGGCCGCAGAGTCGAGGTCCTCGAACCGGCGGTGCAGGCGCTTGCCGCGCAGGGATTGAAGGCGTCGAGCACCGTGTTCGACGTCACCGACCGCGACGCGATCCACGCCGCCGTGACGGCGATCGAAAGCGAGCACGGCCGCATCGACATACTGTTCAACAATGCGGGCATCCAGCGCCGCGGCGCATTGACCGACTTCGCGCAACAGGACTGGAACGACATCATCGCGACCAACCTGACCGCGCCGTTTATCGTCTCGCAGGCGGTGCTCCCGGGCATGATCGCGCGCACGAGCGGCAAGATCGTGCACATCGCGTCGCTGATGAGCGAGCTGGCGCGCCCCACCGTCGTGCCCTACACGGCAGCCAAGGGCGGCGTGCGCCAGCTTACGCGCGGCATGGCCGTCGAGCTGGCGCCGCACAACATCCAGGTCAATGCGATCGCTCCCGGCTATTTCGCGACCGAAATGAATCGCTCGCTGATCGACAACGAAGAGTTCAACGCCTGGGTGTGCAAGCGCACTCCCGCCGGTCGCTGGGGGCAGCCCGACGAGTTGGCGGGGCTCGCGGTCTTTCTCGCATCGAGCGCATCGAACTACATGACCGGCCAGATGCTGATGGTCGACGGGGGGATGAGCGTATCGCTTTGACGCGCGCTACGCGTGCCTGGGGGAGACGCCACCTTTTCCATCCATCGCAGCCCGGTCAGGGTATCGCGCAGCGGCCGGTATTCGCAGCCGACCCAACCGCCATACCCGAGCTCGTCGAGAAGCGCGAACAGCGCGTAGTAGTTGACCTCGCCGACGTCGGGCTCGTGGCGTCCGGGCACGCCGGCGATCTGGATGTGGCCGATCTGCGGCAGCCAGTGGCGCAGCTTGTCGGAAAGGTCGCCCTCGACGATCTGTGCGTGATAGAGATCCATCTGCACCTTGAGATTCGCCGCACCGACTTCCTCGCGTATTGCATGCGCCTCGGCCTGCGTCGTCAGAAAGTACGCCGGAATGTCGCGGTGATTGATCGGCTCGATCGGTCAGTTCGACGCCCTGCCCGGCCGCCTCGCGCGCCGCGAAGCGCAGGTTGCGCACGAAGGTCGAGCGGTGGCGCGCGCGGCGCTCGGGATCGCGTTGCGGCCACGACGCCGGCCATGACGTGCACTCGAGGGCAGGACAGCGTCTGCGCATAGCGCAGCGCCGTGACGACGGCGGCTGCGAACTCGTGCTCGCGGCCGGGCAAGGCGGCGAGCCCGCGATCGCCGGCGGCCCAGTCTCCCGGCGGCGCGTTGATCAGGACTTGCGCGAGGCCGTTGGCGCGGGCTCGCGCCGCAAGCTCCTGCGCCGGGTAATCGTAACCAAACGCGAATTCGACGGCGCGGAAACCGGCCTGCGCCGCCGCGGCGAAGCGATCGACGAACGCGACCTCGTGGAAAAGAAACGACAGGTTGGCGGCGAAACGCGGCATGTCAGGCTCGCAACGGGCGCCGGCACACGTTGCCGGGACGGGCACGGCGGGGCGCGACAGCGCACGCCGTCCGCTGGCGGTGATCGAATCATACAGGCAGGGACGGCGTGAAAAGCGAAGCCGAGCCGACTTGGCGCCGGCACAGGTCGCGCTTTGATCCGGGCCAGGACGTTCAGGCGCGCAACACCGTTTTCGCGTACAGATCGCCCAGCGTGCCGGCGGGATCGTATCTTTCCTTGAGCGCCGCGTAGGCCGGACGATTGTAGATCGCCCAGAACTCGTCCTCGGAGAAGTACGAGTCCGAATAGAGCGACTTGATCCCGCCGAGTTCGCGCACCTTGTGCTCGATCAGGCGATTGCAGAACCCCGCCGGCCGCGATTCGTGCGTGGCCACGACATCCCAGAAGCCGAAATTGACGTACATCGTGCCCGGCGCGAGCGGATAGAGCGTGAACGTCGCGTCGGGGTCCGGCGCGCGGATCGGGCACAGCCAGATGGGCAGGATGCCGATTTCGGCTTGCAAGAAGGCCAGGAACTCCGCGGCCCTGGCCAGCGGAATGTCGACGTCCTGGATCACCGATTCCGCGTGCGACTCCCCGTAGCCGGTTCAGCGCGCGGGTGAGTCCCCAGCGGCTGTTCCAGCGCATGATGCGCTGGTAGGTCACCGAGTTCAGCCGCTTGCGCCCGTACAGGCGGCGCAACAGCGGATGCTGCGCGCCGACGTTCTTCGAGCACCAGAACCAGTCGGTGTCCCAGCGCCACAGGTAGCCGGCCGTCGTCAGAAAATCGGACGAGCGCTCGCGCAGCGAGCGATAGTAGATCCGCTCGAAGCCGTAGTCGCTGATATGCGGCGCATCGTCGACGAAGCGGCCGACCGACAGATACATCTCGTCGACCGCGAACACGACGCCGTCGAGAAAGTCGACATCGCCTTGCGCCGCCAGGCGACCGGCCGCCGCAAAACATTCAGCCGCGCCGGAAAATCGGACATGCTCGACGTGCACGAACTTCCCCACCGCCCGCGTTCGCATCGTCAGCTTCAGCGCGTAACCCAGCGTTCCGTACGAATTGGGAAAGCCGAAGAACAGGTCGCGATGCTCGTTGTCCCTTGTGCAGGTGACGACGCGGCCGTCGCCGGTCAGCACTTCCAGGGCGGCGGCAGTATCGTGCACGAGGCCGTGCCGGAACGAGGTCGCTTCGATGCCGACGCCGGCCACCGCGCCGCCGACGGTGATCGACCTCAACTGCGGCACGACGCACGGCATCGCGTCCTGCGCCAGGGTCGCGGCCGCCAGCTCCGCGTAGGTCGTCATCCCCTCGGCCTCGACCGTTCCTTCGGCATCGTCGACACGCACTACCCGATTGAAATGCCTGAGATCGATGCGCGGCGCGGCGCGCCTGGTCCGGTCGCGAAACAGGTTCGACGTCGACTTGGCGAGGCCGACACGCGCCGGCGCGCCGGCAGGCGCGGTCGCAAGCTCCTCCTGCAGGCGCGCGATCTTTTCGACGTAGGAGGCCATGGCGTCCGGGACGGATGCGGTCAGGCGGCAGGAAAAAAACGGCCGAGGCGCCGGCGTTCGCCCCGCCGCGCCGCCTCGCCTACGCTGGCGAGCCGCGCGCCACGAAATCGTCAAGCGGAGCGACCGGCGCCAGGTTCAGGAAGGGCGCGCGGCCGCGTCGTACAGGGAGGCACGGCTCATCGGATAGTTGCCGGCGATGTTGCCCTTGCTGACCAGCACCTGGAACAGGTGCGTGCGGCTGTTCTTCGAGCGGAACATCTCCGCGCAGGACCAGAGATACGTGCGCCAGGTGCGGCGAAAGCGCTCGTCGAACCGCCGCGGGTCGAGCGCCTGGATCGCCGGCCAATTCTGGTCGAAGCGCGAGGCCCACGCGTCCAGCGTCAACGCATAGTGGCGGCGCAGATTTTCCACGTCGAGAACCTCGAGCCCGCACTTTTCCATCGCGTCGATCGCCAGCGACAGGCTCGGTATCCAGCCGCCGGGAAAGATGTGCTTGCGAATGTAGAACTCGGTGGCGAAATCGCCGACGTGGCCGATGAAGTGGATGACGCCTAGCGCGCCCGGCTTCATGGCATCGGCGTGGGCGCGAATGACGGGGAGAAGCTGATCGGGGCCGGCGTGCTCGAGCGTTCCGATCGACAGCAGCTTGTCGTACTGCCCGGGTATCTGGCGAAAGTCGCATTCGACCAGCCCCAGCTGCTTTTCCAGGCCGCGACGTGCGAGTTCGGCGCGAAGCTCGGCGACCTGCTCGGTCGTCGTGTTGATGCCGGTGCCGAGCGCGCCGTAGCGCTCCCAGGCATGGAACAGCAATCCACCCCAGCCGCAGCCGACGTCGACGAAGGTTTCGCCGCGCTTGAGCTGTACCTTGCGGCAAACATGATCCATCTTGTTCTGCTGCGCTTCCTCGAGCGTCTTCGTTCCCTCCTTCCAGTACGCGCAGGTGTACATCATGCCGACGCGATCGAGCCACAGCTTGTAGAACGATTCGCCCAAGCCGTAGTGAAAGCGCGCGTTCGCCTTGGCCTGCGCGATCGACTTGTTGGAGAAACGGAATTCGTGCCAGCGATTGCGCACCGCGACCAGCGCATTGTCCGAGTTGTCGAAACCGGCGTCGATCGCGGCGCGAAACGCGTGCGCGAAGTTGCCTTCGAGGTCGAGGTTGCCGTCGAAATACGATTCGAGCAGTCCGGCGGGCCCGAAAGCGAGCACGCGCAATTCCGCGCGCGCAGTCCGGAATGTCACGGTGAACTCCGGCGCCTCGCCGTCGGCGCAATTGGTGTAGACCGAGCCGTCGGCAAAAACCGCGCGGAAACGGACCGCGGTCGCGGCGCCGATGCTGGCGAGCTTGCGGCCGACCAAGCCGCCGACCCGCCCCGGCGTCCGCGTGCCCGGGGAGTGTTCCGTTGCGGATGCGCTGGTCCCCGTAGCGGCGGGCGACCGATCGCCATGCGTCATGCCGTCGGCGGTGATACGGCCCCCGATGCGGGCGATGCCAGCCCGTTTGCGGCGGTGGCTTGTGTTCGGATCAGCCATGCTGTGGCGATGTTTTTCTTTAGGGGTCGACGGGTGAGCCCCGCCGGCCGTCGCCGCGATCGGTATCGCGGCGACGCGAGAACGCGACTTGCACCGATGATACCGAGGGTGCGCCGTTTGCGATACCGCGGCAATCGGAGGCGATCCGATTCGTGCGTAGGTCTGCCTCCGACAAGGCACGGGCGGTTCGGGCAGGGAAGCGCCCCGCCGCTCGTGCACCGATGGGTTGTCCACCGCGACGGTGGAAAACACGGTGGATCGGCAGTGGATCGTCGGTGCATCGTAACAAATCCCCGGGTTAGGACGCTGATTTTCCGACTCTTTTCAGGTCCCTGGCTTGTGCATTAAAAAGCGCTTGCGCCGGCTGGGTCTAGCTACTATGATTGGTGTTGATTCGGCACTTGAACACAAGATATAGTAGGTTTTGATTCATAAGGGATTTCCGGAAGCCCCGCTAAAGCGCCCCTGCGGCGAAGGTCACGTCGCATGGGCCGGCCGCCGGAAACCCGCGTCAACGCTGGAATTGCCCAACGCGGCCCAAGCGACACGCGGGAGCCAAGAATCACAAGATTTCGACAGGAGAACGATCAATGCAAGTCGCCAGCTCTTCCGCCGCTCCATCTTCCCCTGCGCAGCACAAACTGATGGCCGGAGAGACGAGCTCGACGCTCGCGGCGAACACCGATCCGCGACTGACGCAGTACAAGGTGATCCGCCGCAACGGCGCGGTCGTCGCCTTCGAGCCTTCGAAAATCGCGATTGCGGTGACCAAGGCCTTCCTTGCCGTCAACGGCGGCCAGAGCGCGGCGTCGGCTCGCGTGCGCGAGCTCACGGCAAAGCTCACCGACGTCGTCGTGGCTGCGTTGATGAAACGCAAGCCCGACGGCGGCGCGATCCACATCGAGGAGATCCAGGACCAGGTCGAGCTTGCCCTGATGCGCGGCGGCGAACACGAGGTCGCCCGCGCGTACGTGCTCTACCGCGAAAAGCGCTCGCAGGAACGCGCGCACGAGAAGAAGGAAAAAGGCGCGGGGACCGGGGGCGTGGCGATCAACGTCATCGATAACGGCGTCACGCGTCCGCTCGACATGGGCCGGCTTACCGATCTGGTGCGGACCTCGTGCCAGGGCCTGCCCGACGTCGAACCGGAGCGCGTGCTCAAGGCGACGCTGAAGGACCTGTACGAAGGCGTGCCGATGGACGAGGTGCGCAAGTGCGTCGTGCTCGCGGCACGGACGCTGATCGAGAAGGACCCGGCGTACAGCTTCGTCACCGCGCGCCTGCTGCTCGACGCGCTGCGCTTCGAGGCGCTGGGTGAAGAAGCGACCCAAGCCGACATGGCGACCAAGTATGCCGAGTATTTTCCGCGCTTCGTCAAGCATGGCATCAAGATCGGCCTGCTGAACGAGGGCCTCGCGCACTACGACCTGAAGACGCTCGGTACGGCGCTGGTTCCCTCGCGCGATCTGCAGTTCGGCTATCTCGGCCTGCAGACGCTGTACGACCGCTATTTCCTGATCGACCAGTACGCGCAGTTTGCCGGCGCGGGCCGGCGCTTCGAGCTGCCGCAGGCATTCTTCATGCGCGTCGCGATGGGCCTGGCGCTGAACGAAGTCAACCGCGAGGCGCGCGCGATCGAGTTCTACAACGTGCTCTCCACGTTCGACTTCATGAGCTCGACGCCGACCCTGTTCAATTCGGGCACGCATCGCTCGCAGCTCTCGTCGTGCTATCTGACGACGGTCTCCGACGACCTCGACGGCATCTACGAGGCGATCAAGGAGAACGCGCTCCTGTCCAAGTTCGCCGGCGGCCTGGGCAACGACTGGACCAACGTACGCGCGCTGGGCAGCCACATCAAGGGCACCAACGGCAAGTCGCAGGGCGTCGTGCCGTTCCTCAAGGTCGTCAACGACACCGCGGTGGCGGTCAATCAGGGCGGCAAGCGCAAGGGCGCGGTCTGCTCGTACCTCGAAACCTGGCATCTCGACATCGAGGAGTTCCTCGAGCTGCGCAAGAACACCGGCGACGACCGCCGGCGCACCCACGACATGAACACGGCGAACTGGATTCCGGACCTGTTCATGAAGCGCGTGATGGAAGGCGGCGACTGGACGCTGTTCTCGCCGGCCGACGTGCCCGACCTGCACGACAAATGGGGCCGCAGGTTCGAGGAGGCGTACGCGCGCTACGAGGAGAAAGCGGCGCGCGGCGAACTGAAGCTGTTCAGGAAGCTGCCGGCGCTGCAGCTATGGCGCAAGATGCTGTCGATGCTGTTCGAGACCGGGCATCCCTGGATCACGTTCAAGGATGCCTGCAACGTGCGCTCGCCGCAGTCGCACGTCGGCGCGGTGCACAGCTCGAACCTGTGCACCGAGATCACGCTGAACACCAGCGAAACCGAGATCGCCGTGTGCAACCTGGGCTCGGTGAACCTGCTCGCGCACATGAAGAAGGTCGGCAAGGGCGACGATGCCGTCTACGAGTTCGATCACGAAAAGCTGAAGGTGACGATCAAGACCGCGATGCGGATGCTGGACAATGTCATCGACATCAATTACTACGCGGTGGCAAAGGCGCGCAATTCCAACCTCAAGCACCGTCCGGTCGGCCTCGGCATCATGGGCTTCCAGGATTGCCTGCACCTGCTCAAGACGCCGTATGCGTCGGATGACGCGATGGAATTCGCCGATCGCTCGATGGAGGCGGTCTGCTACTACGCCTACTGGGCGTCGACCGAGCTGGCCGAGGAGCGCGGCCGCTACAGCTCGTACAAGGGCAGCCTCTGGGACCGCGGCATCATGCCGCAGGATTCGATCAAGCTGCTGCGCGACGAGCGCGGCGGCTATGTCGAGCTCGACGACTCGGTCGTAATGGATTGGGACGCGCTGCGCGCGCGGGTGAAGCAGCATGGCATGCGCAATTCCAATTGCATCGCCATCGCTCCGACCGCCACGATCTCCAACATCATCGGCGTCGCCGCGTCGATCGAGCCGGAGTATCAGAACATCTACGTCAAGTCGAACCTGTCCGGCGAATTCACCGTCATCAACGAGCATCTGGTCACCGAATTGAAGCGCCTCGACCTGTGGGACGACGTCATGGTCTCGGACCTCAAGTATTTCGACGGCTCGCTCGCCAGGATCGACCGCGTCCCAGCCGGACTGCGCAAGCTCTATGCGACCGCGTTCGAAGTCGACGCGACGTGGATCGTCGAAGCCGGCGCAAGGCGGCAGAAGTGGATCGACCAGGCGCAGTCGCTGAACATCTACATGGCCGGCGCGTCGGGCAAGAAGCTCGACGAAACCTACAAGCTGGCGTGGATGCGCGGCTTGAAGACGACCTATTACCTGCGCACGCTGGCTGCGACCTCGGCCGAGAAATCGACCGGCCAGGGCGGCGAGCTGAACGCGGTGCCGGAATCCGGCGGCGCCGCCGGCCGCGCCGCGGCCAGAGCGGCGCCGAAAGCGGCGGCGCACACGATGCAGGAGCCGGAGCCGCCGACGTTCTGCACGATCGACAATCCCGATTGCGAGTCCTGTCAGTGACCACGCAACACGACGCCGGTACCGCGCCCGGATCGCGCGCGGCTCGGGGCGGCGGGCGCCCGCGGTTCGTAGCAGCAAGGCGAGCCTGGCTCGCTGCAGCGTGTACGAGGCCGGGACGGGGCCCGCCGTACGTTTTTCGTCAATCAAGCGCTAACTAGGGCGCAACGTAAGGAAGCATCATGGGCCTGTTGAGCTTTATCAAGGAAGCGGGGGAAAAGCTGTTCGGCAAGGGCGAGGCGCAGGCGCAAACGCCTGGAGCGTCGCCTGACCAGGTCAAGGCCGCCAACGATGCGGCCGCCGACGCGATCCTCGCGTACATCAACAAGCAGGGCCTGGAAGCGACAGGCCTGACGGTGACGTTCGACGGCGCGACGGCAACGGCATCCGTGTTCGGCGTGGCGCCGGATCAGGAGACCAAGGAAAAAATCATCCTCTGTTGCGGCAATGTCGCTGGCGTCACCGCGGTCAACGACAAGATGAGCGTCGATCAGAGCACGCCCGAGGCGAAGTTCTATACCGTGGTTCGCGGCGACACGCTGTCGAAGATCGCCAAGCAGTACTACGGCGATGCGAACAAGTACCCGGTGATATTCGAAGCGAACAAGCCGATGCTCAAGAGCCCCGACCTGATCTACCCGGGGCAGATGTTGCGGATCCCGCCGCAGTAGCGGCAAGACGAGCGGGACCGGGAAGGACGCTGTCGGCGCGCACCCAGACAGGAGGTTGCGAGAGTGCCGAGCGTAGCGGGGCGGCTGAACGATGGCCGGATGTCGCGGACGCAGCCCGCGCGGATGCGAATCCATCCGCACGCGCTGGCTGCAGCGCCGCGGGATGTGCGGGCGAGTTCATCCGCACGTCGTACGACGCAATACGGCGCAATGAGCGGCACAGCAATGGCAAGCTCTGGCAACCAACGTGGAGGACCGGTAGATGGCCCAGTACGAGCATGTCCCATGTCATGTGGTGGATGCGCGGTATCTCGGTGACTACAAGGTTTGGCTGGAATTCAACGATGGACGGAAAGGCGTGGTCGACCTCGCCGACGAGTTGTACGGCGAGGAATTCGAGTCGTTGCGCGATCGGGATCGCTTCGCCGCATTCGTCCTCGATTACGGGCTGGCGACCATCGCCTGGGAGAACGGCGTCGATTTCTCGCCCGACTACCTCTACGAAAGGTTGAACGCAGTGCATTAGCGGGGGGCTGCCGGCTGCCCGCCGTCCCGTGGGCGGGAGGCGCGGATCCACATCGATGACGGTGTCCGGGGCAGCTCGCTTCCTTTGCAAGGGGCCGCAGCGACGGGGTCGGGCAACAGGCGGGAGGGCGGTGAAGCCGGTGGCAAGGCCTTGAAATATCAGCAAAAGATACTATATTGAAAAGAAGCCCCCGCGCCGAACGATAGTGCCGGAACGAGGAAAAAGACAACGCGCCAGGACAGGAACCGAGGACAGCATGCTCACCTTCGAAGACGATTTCGTGACACCCTCGCCGCAGCCGCGCGTGCTGCCCGCGGCGCCCGACACGATCCGCGCCCACGCAGTTGGCAACATCGCCGGCGGGATACTTTCGCCTCAGTGGCCAACTGAGCCGGTGCACGACCTCGACGTCGAATCGCAGGCGACGGCCAACGGCTTCCGCCGCGTCCGCGCGGAAGACAAGCGCGTGATCAACGCGCAGTCAGACGTCAATCAACTCGTCCCGTTCAAGTACAAATGGGCGTGGGACAAGTATCTCTCCGCGTGCGCCAATCACTGGATGCCGCAGGAGATCAACATGCAGCGCGACATCGAGCTGTGGAAGAACCCGCAAGGATTGACCGACGACGAGCGGCTGATCGTCAAGCGCAACCTGGGATTCTTCGTCACCGCCGACAGCTTGGCCGCCAATAACATCGTGCTGGGAACCTATCGCCACATCACCGCGCCCGAATGCCGGCAATACCTGCTGCGGCAGGCATTCGAGGAAGCGATCCACACGCACGCCTACCAGTACATCGTCGAGAGCCTGGGCCTCAACGAAGCGGAGATATTCAACGCCTACCACGAGATCAAGTCGATCCGGGACAAGGACGAGTTCCTGATCCCGTTCATCGAGGTGCTGACCGATCCGGCCTTCAAGACCGGCACGATCGAAGCCGATCAGAAGCTCTTGAAGAGCCTGATCGTGTTCTCCTGCATCATGGAGGGCCTGTTCTTCTACGTCGGCTTCGTGCAGATCCTGGCGATGGGACGGCAGAACAAGATGACCGGCGCCTCCGAGCAGTACCAGTACATCCTGCGCGACGAGAGTATGCACTGCAACTTCGGCATCGATCTCGTCAACACGGTCAAGATGGAGAACCCGCACCTGTGGACGCCGGAGTTTCGCGAGGAAATCCGCGTGCTGATGAAAAAGGGCGTCGATCTCGAGTATGCCTACGCCGAGGATACGATGCCGCGCGGCGTGCTGGGGCTCAACGCGCCGATGTTCAAGGAATACCTGCGCTTCATCGCCAACCGCCGCTGCCAGCAGATCGGCGTCGATCCGCTGTTCGACAAGGCTGACAATCCGTTCCCATGGATGGCCGAAATGATCGACCTGAAGAAGGAAAAAAACTTTTTCGAAACCCGCGTCATCGAGTATCAGACCGGTGGCGCGCTCTCCTGGGATTAGGACGAAGCCGACGCAATGCGTACGCTGCGAGCTACCCGATGAAAACCGCTGCGCTTGATTTCGCCGCGGCACAGCTCGATCCGCAGCAACGAGAACTTTTGCCCCGATTGGAATCGAAGGAACAACGAGCATCTTCGGCTGAAGCACATTGTCAACAACAACGCCGATCCAGCGGGCGACGCATGGAGCGGCTAGCGTAGCCGGGACGCGAACCTTACCCGGTGTCGACGGAACCGACGTAGCTTGAGCACTGGAGGTAGCGCGATGGTTTCGATATGGTGGGTGGTAGCGGCGTTCATGCTCGGCGGGTCGGCCGGCATGCTGGTCATGGTGTTGATGCAACTGGTCGGTGGTCTGCCGGAAACATCGACGCCCACGGTCGACCTGACGGCAACGCCGGGGTAGCAGACGCGGCGCCAGACAGGCGCCCGCATGTCGGTCCCATTCGCCGACCGATCGCGGTACGGCGTTCAGGGCGATTCACTCTCGCGAACACATTCCTCCGCGCCGCAGCGGTTCGCGGCCTGACACGCGGCGCGTTGCGTTTTCTGTCGCGCAGTGATCCGCGACCACCCGATTCAGCGCTTGTCGCTGAACCCGATCGATGCATGCGAGCCGTCGCAGAAGGGCTTGTTCTTCGACGCGCCGCAGCGGCACAAGGTCATGCGATTGCGAACTTCGTAGGCGAATCCGTCGGCGGCAACGAGCTGCACGCCGCCGCGCAGCCATAGCGGCCCGGAGCAATCCTTGGCCGGATCCTGGACCAGGCTGATCGACGGCTCGTAGTCCGGTTCCAGCGGCTTGCCGGTGGCATTGTCCCAGGCGACCAGCCGTCCCGACGGACAGTTGCATGCCTGCCGCACGAAGTCGTTGCGGGCCGCCGCCTGGTCCGTGGCATTGACCAGGTTCCACACCGACCCGTTCGGATCGCAGAAGCGCCCGAACGCGCACAGGCTTTCGACGTCGGTCAGGGTCATCGCCGGACCCTCGATAACCTTGGCCTCATCGCGATACGGCGCGCGAGTCGCGGTTTCGGTGCCGTCGAAGCCGACTTTCGCGTGCGTCCCGTCGCAGAACGGCTTGTGCGAGCTATGCCCGCAGCGGCACAGCGCGTATTGTTGCTGCAGCGGAAATTTTCGTCCCGGCTCCCAGCGCACCGATTCGCCGTCGCGGTTGGCGCCGATGACCTCCTCGCCGAGCTGGAGGCTTCCCGAGACCCGGTAGGGACCGTTCCTGGTAACTTGCACCCTGGCCGTCGGGTGCGGCTTCTCGTTCATCGGCATCTCCGGTTGGGATAAAGGCGCGCACGGTGCATCGCGCTGCGTCCGCCACGCAGGCGATCCCGGTTCGAGCGATGCGCAGACATGCGCAGAAACTCGGTAAACTATGAGCCCGTTCCATTCGCAAGACAACGTCAAGGCCCCTGATGAGCCCGCTGCCGCACCGCTTTGCCATCATCCGCGACTTCACTGGCACGTTGGCGCGCGGGGCAGGCGCGATCGCCGTGCTTGGCCTGATGCCGGCGTTGCAGGCCTGCTCGACGCTGGCGCCGGCGGAAGCCCGCGCCGCCGCTGAGCGCTACGAGCTTGCGATCGTGAGTCCCGTCCGGACCGACTCGGACCGGCACAACGACGCCGAGCGACATCCGGCGCAATTCCTGCCGTTCACGCAGGTCCGGCCCGGGATGCAAGTGCTCGACGTATCGGCGGGAGGCGGCTATACGTCGCAGTTGCTCGCGCTCGCCGTCGGCCCGACGGGGATGGTATGGGCCCAGGCGCCGCGGCCGGGTGCCGCGCTCACCAAGCGGCTGAGCGACCATCCGCAGGCGAACGTGCTCGTCGTGGCGCGACCGTTCGACGATCCGGTGCCCGAGCAGGCGCCGAAGCTCGACCTGATCACGCTGATCCTCAACTACCACGACATCAGTTACCTGCCCGTCGATCGCGCGCAGATGAACCGCAAGCTGTTCGCGGCGCTGAAACCGGGCGGGCACTACGTCGTCATCGATCATTCGGCGCGCGGCGGCACCGGCATCTCGGAAGGGAAGACGCTGCATCGCATCGACGAAGCCGTCGTCCTGACCGAAGTGCGCCAGGCGGGATTCGTGCTCGAGGCCGAGAGCGACTTCCTGCGCAACCCCGCCGACCCCCGCGACCGGACGTCGTCCGGCTCGCCCATTCCCACCGACAAATTCGCGCTGCGCTTCGTCAAGCCACGATGATCGCGCTGCGGCGGCGAACGCAACCTGGCGATCGGAGAGTCAAGCGGTGAATCACTCGACCCTTCTTTCCGCCGTTCGCGCGCAATGGGACAAGGACATCGTCCCGCAGCTCACCGACTACATTCGCATTCCGGCGAAGTCGCCGCACTTCGATCCGCAATGGGAAGCCCACGGTCACATCGAGCGCGTGACCCGGCTGGCGCAGGCATGGGTGAGCAGGCAGCCGGTCCGCGGTCTGAGCGTGGAAATCGTCCGCCTGCCCGGGCGCACGCCGCTGCTGCATTTCGATGTTCCGGGAACCGGCGAGCGCACCGTGCTCCTGTACGGCCACCTGGACAAGCAACCGGAAATGACCGGCTGGCGCGATGGCTACGGCCCGTGGGATCCCCTCTACGAGGACGGCAAGCTCTACGGCCGCGGCGGCGCGGACGACGGCTACGCGGTATTCGCAGCGCTGTCCGCGATCGGCGCACTGCAGGCGCAGGGCATCGCCCACGCGCGCTGCGTCGGCATGATCGAAACCTGCGAGGAAAGCGGCAGCTACGATTTGCCGGCGTATCTCGAGGCCCTGGCGCCGCGGATGGGACAGGTCGATTTCGTCATCGGGCTCGACTCCGGTTGCGGCGACTACGAGCGGCTGTGGGCGACGACCTCGTTGCGCGGCCTCGTCGGCGGAAGCCTGACCATCGACGTCCTGACCGAAGGCGTGCATTCGGGCGATGCCAGCGGCATCGTGCCTTCGTCGTTCCGCATTGCGCGCGGGCTTCTCGACCGGATCGAGGACGCCTCGACCGGTCGCGTGCTGCCACCGGAATTTCATGCTCCCATTCCGGCGGAGCGCGCCGAGCAGGCGAAGCGCGCCGCCGAAATCCTGGGCGGCATCGTGATCGACAAGTATCCGTTCGCCGGATCCACGCAGCCGATGACCACCGACCGCACCGAGGCCCTGCTCAATCGCACCTGGCGGCCCGCGTTGTCGGTCACCGGCGCCGACGGCTTGCCGGCGATCGGCAACGCGGGCAACGTGCTGCGGCCGCAAACTTCGCTGAAGCTGTCGCTCCGCCTGCCGCCTACCGTCGACGGCGCGTCGGCGCTGCGCGGACTGCAGGGTCTGCTCGAAGCCGACCCGCCGTACGGCGCCGCGGTGCGCTTTGCCGGCGAATCCGGCGCGACCGGATGGAATGCGCCGCCGACGGCCGCCTGGCTCGCGCAGGCAGTCGACCAGGCGTCATCGCACTTTTATGGCAAGCCCTCGGCCGCGATGGGGGAAGGCGGCACGATTCCGTTCATGGCGATGCTCGGCAAGCATTTTCCCGAAGCGCAGTTTCTGATCACCGGCGTACTGGGACCACATTCCAACGCCCATGGGCCCAACGAATTCCTGGACGTGCCCTACGCGAGCAAGCTGACCGCGTGCGTTGCGTTCGTCGTCGCCGCGCACGCGACGCAGCGCTAGCGCTGCGTCGGACGGCGTGTCTGTGAATACCTGGCCGAACCTGCCCTTCCCCGAGTGGCAGGACACCTGCGCGACGCTGCACCTGTGGACCCAGGTCGTCGGCAAGATCCGCCTGGTGCAGTCGCCGTGGGTCAATCATTCCTGGCACGTCGCGTATTACGTCACGGCGCGCGGCCTCACCACCTCGCCGATCCGCTACGGCGAGCGAGTGTTCCAGATCGACTTCGACTTCATCGATCATCGGCTGCTCGTTCAGACCGGCGAGGGCGAGGTGCGCACGGTAACGCTGCAGCCGCGCTCGGTGGCGGACTTCTACCGGGCCGTCTTCGCCCAACTGGACGAGCTGGGACTGCGTGTCGCGATCAACACGACGCCCAACGAGCTGATGCAGGCGATCCCGTTCGAGCTGGACGACCAGCACCGCTCCTACGACCGGGACGCCGTCCGCCGATTCTTCGGGGCGCTGCTGCAGGCCGATCGCGTGCTCAAGGAGTTCCGCGCCCGGTTCCACGGCAAGTGCAGCCCGGTGCATTTTTTCTGGGGCAGCTTCGACCTCGCGGTGACGCGCTTTTCCGGCCGCCCGGCGCCGGAGCACCCGGGCGGCGTGCCGCACCTGCCGGACCGTGTCGCGCGCGAAGCTTACTCGCACGAGGTCAGCAGCTGCGGCTTCTGGCCGGGCAGCGAGGCCTTGCCCGAGCCCGCGTTCTACGCCTACGCGTATCCCGAGCCTGCCGGCTTCAGCACTGCGCCGGCTGGCCCGGCAGCGGCGTACTACCATCCGGACTTGCACGAATTCATCCTGCCCTACGACAAGGTGCGCGAAGCGTCCTCGCCCGACGCGACGCTGCTCGATTTTCTGCAGCGCACCTACGCCGCCGCTGCGGAACGGGCGCGATGGGATCAAGCCGGGTGCGACATCGTCTGAACGCACGGCCCAGTCGACCGTTCCGGCCGCCGTGATCGCGTCCGGCCTGCCCGGCCCGCGGGCCGCCACCGTCAGGACTTGCCGGACGACGATCCCTGCGCGGCACCCTCGCACCGGCACGACGCGCCTCGTACAGGCCGATCGCGACCGCCTGCCTGCGGCTGGTCACCTGCTTGCCGGACTCACCCGCCGGAGCCGGCGCCGGTCTGTGTAAGCATTCGGCCGACGGCAGGATGCGTCGATGGCCGATCGATCGGCTAGAATCGCGCTGGATCCTGACCGTACGCCGCAGTCCGGGCGACATCACTTTCAGCCAGTTCGATGCACACTGGAGCCACCGCGACCCGTTGCGCCGGCGCTGCGCGCTTCTCCGTGCTCGCGAGGCACGCCTTTACGCCATGCCTCCGCCACTGACGGCGGCATCCCCCGCCGATCCGGCGCAGGCGCGCAACGTACTGCGCGAGACGTTCGGCTACCCGGGCTTCCGCGAAGGACAGGGCGAAGTCGTCGACCACGTCGTGGCCGGCAGGGACGCGCTGGTGCTGATGCCGACCGGCGGCGGCAAGTCGCTGTGCTACCAGATTCCGTCGATCGTGCGGACGGGCACCGGCATCGTCGTCTCGCCGCTGATCGCGCTGATGCAGGACCAGGTCGCCGGCCTGCTCCAGCTCGGCGTGCGCGCGGCCTTCCTCAACTCGACGCAGAACGCCGATACCGCCCGTGCAACCGAGCGCGCCCTGCTGGGCGGCGAGCTCGACCTGCTGTACGTCTCGCCCGAGCGCCTGACCACGCAGCGTTGCCTCGACCTGCTGGACCGGACAAGCGTCGCACTGTTCGCGATCGACGAGGCGCACTGCGTGTCGCAGTGGGGGCATGATTTCCGGCCCGAGTACCTCGCGCTCTCGGTATTGCACGAGCGCTATCCGCAGGTGCCGCGGATCGCGCTGACCGCGACCGCCGATCCGCAAACCCGGGCCGAGATCATCACGCGGCTGGACCTTGGTGACGCGCGCATATTCGTCTCCAGCTTCGATCGGCCGAACATCCGCTACGCAATCGTCGACAAGGACGACGGGCGCGCGCAATTGCTGCGCTTCATCACCGACGAGCACCGTGGGGACGCAGGCATCGTCTACTGCCTGTCGCGGCGCAAGGTCGACGAGACCGCCGCGTGGCTCGCCGGCAAGGGGGTGCGTGCCCTGCCCTACCACGCCGGCATGGACACCGCGACCCGCGCCGCGCACCAGGCGCGCTTTCAGCGCGAAGACGGCCTGGTGATGGTCGCGACCATCGCGTTCGGCATGGGCATCGACAAGCCGGACGTGCGCTTTGTCGCGCACCTCGACCTGCCGAAGAGCGTCGAAGGTTACTATCAGGAAACCGGCCGCGCCGGGCGCGACGGCGCGCCCGCCGACGCCTGGATGGCGTACGGCCTGGGCGACGTCGTGCAGCAGCGCCGCCTGATCGATGCGTCGGACGCCGGCGACGAGCACAAGCGGATCAGCGCTGCCAAGCTCGACGCGCTGCTCGGACTATGCGAGACCGCCGGCTGCCGCCGCGTGCGGCTGCTCGACTATTTCGGCGAAGCCAGCGCACCCTGCGGCAATTGCGACACCTGTCTCGCGCCGCCGGAAACCTACGATGCCACCGCGGCCGCGCAAAAGGCGCTGTCGGCGATGTACCGCACCGGCCAGCGCTTCGGCGCGCTGCACTTGATCGACGTGCTGCGCGGCAAGGCGGGCGAGCGCGTGTCGCGCTGGGGCCACGACAAGCTTTCGGTGTTCGGCGTCGGCGCCGATATCGACGAAGGCGCCTGGCGCAGCGTGTTCCGCCAGCTGGTCGCGCTCGGCCTGGCAAGCGTCGACCACGCCGCGCACGGCGCGCTGCGGCTCACCGCCGCGAGCCGCCCGGTGCTCAAGGGAGAGCAACAAGTCGCGCTGCGCCGCGCGCCGGTGCTGGCGCGCAACCGGCGCGGTCCGCGGCGCGCGAGCGGCACACCGGAGATCGCATTGACGATGGCGGACGACGCGTTGCTCGATCGACTGAAGGCCTGGCGGCTTGCCGAGGCGCGGGCGCAGGCGGTGCCGGCCTTTGTCATCCTGCACGACCGGACGCTGGCGGAGATCGCCAGGCAGCGGCCGCAGAAGATTGCGGCCTTCGCGGGGATTACCGGCATCGGCGCGAAAAAACTGGAGCGCTACGGTCCGGCGCTGGTCGAGCTCGTCGCGAGCCGCGCGTCGTCGTGACGCGCGGCGCTCGGGCAAGAAGCCGACGGGCCCGCGATCGCCTTGTCAGGCAAGGGCTGCGTGAGCGGCGCCATGTTGTCGGTCGACCGCGGATCAATAGCAAGCAAGCGCGCGCCAGCGGGGCTGGACCCGGTGCCGGCGCTAGTGCAATGCCGCCACGGATTGCTTAGGGCCTGTTCACGCTAAATGCATGCCCACGTTTGGCTCAAGCGGGGCACAGGGCCAGCACCCGGCGAGGCCGCGTGCTGGCCCGCACGCAACGAGCCGGCAACGAAGCCCTGCGCACCGCCGCTGGGACCACGCCACAGGGGAGCGCGTCATGTTCGATCGATTGCAAAGAAGCTGGGACCTTGCCGCCGAATGCTGGCGCCTGCTGATGGAGGACAAGACCTTGCTCGTCTTCCCGCTGATGTCATCGATCGCCATGGTGCTGATCGTGGGCAGCTTCGCCCTGCCGCTGCTCCCGGCATTCGGCTTCGCCGCCGGCAAGACCGCCCCGCATGCGCTTTCGTCGCTCGGCTACCTGGGGCTGTTCCTCTTCTATTGGGTACAGTATTCGATCGTCATATTTTTCAATACCGCACTGGTCGAAGTCGCGATGCGCCGGTTCGACGACGAGCAAGCCGGCGTGGCCGACGGGCTGCGGCGCGCGGCGGCGCTGCTGCCTGTCATCCTCGCCTACGCGCTGATCGCCGCGACCGTCGGCACGCTGCTGCGCGCGGTGGCCGAGCGCGTGGGCATTCTGGGCAGGATCGTCGTCGGCCTGATCGGCGTCGGCTGGACCGTCGCGACGGCGCTGGTCGTGCCGGTGCTTGCCGCCGAAAACGTGGGCCCGGTGGAAGCGATCGGGCGCAGCGCCGAGCTGATCAAGAAATCGTGGGGAGAGGACATCATCGGCGCTACCGGCATCGGCCTGGTCTTCGGTGCGGTCATCGTCCTGGTGGCGATCACCGGCGGCGTGCTGGTCATCGCCGCGTTCAGCAACCGCGAACGGGTACTGGGTGTCGTGCTCGCAGCGGCGCTGGCGCTGGCAGTCAGCCTGCTCGGATTGGCGCAGGCGACATTGCAGGGCATCTACGCGGCCGCGCTCTATCGCTTTGCCACCGGCGATCCGGCGACGGGGGGCATCGACCGCGGCCTGCTCGAGAATGCATTCGGAGCGCGCGCCTAGTGTGCCGAGTCAGAAGTTCCGACGATAAAGGAGCGGATGGATTTGGCCGCCAGGCAAGACGCGAGGCCGAAACCGTAGCTCGGGCTACGGTGAGGCCGAGCAACGCCGCATGGCCCCGGCACGCACACTGTGCGCATCCGCAAGGCGCTGCAGGCCGCCGCGATCGATCTGCGACCCCGGGCTTGACTGGCCATGGTTGTCCGCCGTGCACGGTCCGCACCGCGCGTCAGTCGCGGTCGCCCCGATAGCGATAAGCCCGTTCAATGGACGAGTCTCCCGTACAGGCAATTGTTCTCGCCGCCGGCCTGGGATCGCGCCTCGGCAGCTTTACCGCCGAACGGTCCAAGGCCTTGCTCGATCTCGGCGGACGCTCGCTGCTGCAGCGCGCGGTCGATTTCGCCGCTGCGCTCGGCGCGCGCGACATCGTCGTCGTCGGTGGGTACCGCATCGAGCAGTTGCGCGCGGTTGTTGCCGCGCTGCACGCGCCGCGAATCCGCCTCGTTGAAAACCGCCGCTACGATGCCGGCAACCTGCTCTCGCTGCTGGCCGCGCTCCCGCTCGTGCGCGGCCCGTTCTACCTGACCAACGTCGACCACGTTTTTTCCGCCGCGGCGGCGCCGCGCATACTGTCGCATATCGGCGACGACGTCACGGCGTTCTGCGAATTCGCTCGTGTGCCCGATGCGGACGAAATGAAGGTGGCCCTCGATGCCCATGGCCGCGTCCGCGACATCGCCAAGACGCTTGCCGACTTCGACGGCGCTTACAGCGGTCTCACCCACGTCCCGCAAGCCCGGTTGCCGGACTATCTCGCCGCCGTCGATCGCACGCGCGAGCGCGTGGGCGACACTGCGGTGGCCGAGCAGGTGCTGCAGACGCTCGCCGGCCAGGGCTCGCGCGTGCGCGCTGCCAGTCTCGACGGCATCGCGTGGTGTGAAATCGACACGCCACGCGACTACCGGCGCGCGCAGGCCATGCTGGCCGGCGGCGACATCGGATGACCGGCCCGGTCCCCGCAGACGCGACAGCGGCATCGCGCCATGGAAGGCCGCCGTGGCGTTAGGCGCGTCGAGCGTCGCGGTCGCCTTCCATCCGCACCACGTCGAGCATCTCGCGCCCCTGTGTGCGCTGATGCGCATGCCGATGCTGGTCTGCGACGGTCCGGGCCAGCGCGCCGCCGCCGAGTGCTACCCGGGTCTGCAGGTCGCCGGCGTGCACGACGTGACGACGCAATCCGGCTTGGCGTGCATGATCGCCGACGTTCGCGGACGCCGGCCGCAAGCGGTGTTCTATTCACACCTGTTCGACCGGACGACGTTGCGCGAGCTCTTCGGCGCCGGCCGCGACAGTCCGCGCGTCGTGCATTGCCCGCATGGCTTTTCGGAAAAGCGCCAGGGCTACGCACGCGGCATCGCCGAACAGGATGTCGCCTTGCTGTACGGGCCGCATGCGCTGGACCAGCTCAAGGAGCTCGGCGTTACCTCACCCTCCTGCCGCGTGGTGCTGACGGGCAACCTCCGCCACGCCTACTATCTCGGCCATCGGGCGTTTTTCCGCCGTCAGCTGGACGCCCTGGGGATGCGCGCCGGCCGGCGACGGCGCACGATCCTCTATGCGCCCACGTGGAACGACGCCGTCGGGTCGTCGTCTTTTGTCAGCGCGCTGGCGCCGCTCGCGCAACAGCTTCCCGACGACTGCCGCCTCGTCGTCAAGATGCATCCGCACCAGGAATACGAGGCGGACGAAATGCATCGACTGCTCGCATCGTGCCATGGCCGCGGGAACGTTCACGTGATCCGCAACAGCCCGCTGACGTTTCCGCTGCTCGACATGGCCGATATCTACGTCGGCGACATGTCATCGCTGGCGTACGATTTCCTGATTTTCGACCGGCCGATGTTTTTCCTGAATCAGACCGCCGGCACCGTCGCCGACGCGCGCGATTCGCGCCTGTTCCGCTGCGGCACCCGGGTCGATCCCGGGCGGTACGCGGACATCTATCCGATCATCGAAGGCGCGCTGGCGGGTGACGCGGCGTTTTCGGCAGCGCGGGCGGAACTGTATCGCTACACGCACGCCGACGCCGCAAGCGCCGGCGGTCTGCGCGCCCGCATCGCCGCCGCGTGCGAGGGAGTCGCGCCGGCATGGATGCAAAGCGCCGCCACCCCATGATGCGAAGCTGGCGCGTTGCCGCGCCGCCCGCGCCGGGAACGCTGACGCCGTCGGGCAGCCGTGCCGGGCAGCCGGCCGGTGCCCGCTACGCCGACCCCATCGCGTTTGCCGACCCGAGCAGATCGCGCGGATCGCGTCCCGCCGTGCGCGCCGGCATGGCCGGCTCTTCGGATTCGTCGATGCGCTTGACGTCACCGCTCAACTCGCCGCCTTCGGCAACGATCAGCTTGCCGTAGCGGATCTTGCCGGACACCCGTCCGGTGCCGTGGACGACCAGCCGCGTGCGGGCGGTCAGCTCGCCGGAAAAATCGCCGTGGACTTCGGCCACGTCGATCAATGCCGTTCCCTTGAGCGTTCCCGGCTTGTCGATCTGCATGGCCTTGCTGTGCACGGTCGCCTCGACGTGGCCTTCGATCACCAGCACGTCGCAATCGGAAATCTCCACACCCTTGAGCTTGATGTTGATGCCGATGAAAAGCTTGCTGCCGGGTGTCTCGGCAGCGGCAGCCGGCGCGGCGGTGCCGCGCGCGGGGGCCGGGGGCGCGGCGATCGCGTCGTTCAGGGTCGGCGCGGCGGCAAGCGGCACGTCGCGCGTCGCCGCCGTGGCCTGAGCCTGCTGGCGCGGCGCGCCGGCCGCCGTCGAGCGGGCCGGCGATGCCGGCGGATCGTAAAGCGCGGGCTTCAGCGCAGGCTTCCCCGAATCCTTCGGGTCGGCAGGATGGTCGCGACGAGTGAAATTAAGCATTGCTTCTCCTTCCTAACGTGATCGAACATCATGACAATGTCATTATTACCTCTTTGACCTCCCGAACGCAACACAACCGCATTCGCCCCGCGCACGCCGCGGCCTGGGCGCTCAGCCGGTGCCGCCCTTCCCGCGGTCCCGGTTGATCCTGGCGTCCTCCTTTTTGGTCTCGCGCATCGCTTCCGGCTCCAGCGTCTCGGCGCTTATGTTCAGCTTGAGGAACAGCGCCCACGCGGCGAGCAGCGCCGCGGCCATCACCCCGATGCTGGCGGCGTACGGCAGCTTCGACGGGTCCTCGCGACTGTAGTGGAACACCGCCACCAGCGCCTCGATCGTCAGCGCCACCACCAGCACCACCATGAACCGCGACAGGAACCGGCGTACGCGGGTCGGCGCGCTCATGTGCGCCTCCCTCTGAACTTCCTCCTCGACGATCGTCTGCCCGAGCTGCAGCGAAGCAACGGCGATGGTCAGCAGTGCAATCGCGTCGAGCACACTGCCGAGGCGCGCGTCGATCGAGCCCTCGCCCGGCGCGACGACCTGCCAGAGATCATATCCCGCAAACGCCAGCAGTGCACAGGCGCTCAGCACGAACAAGGCGCTGATGACCAGATGCCCTGCGGGAAATATCTTGTGAAAATATTTCATCGACGCGCCATCCTCGTTCCGTTCTGCCCGCTGCGCCTGCGCCGTGCTGCCTGCGACCGCCCATTATTGCACCCCACGCCTGCCCCGGCGACGTCCGCCGCCGCCTTCGCCCCGCGCCCTGTTGCGACGGTAGCGTCGCATCAGCGGCGGAATCGAGATGCCGTGGACGACGATCGACGTCACGACGGTGACCAGGGTCAGGCCCACAATCGTTCCGGCCACGCCATCGGGCAGTCCGCGGTTGACCGCGTACAGCAGATAATAGACCGAGCCGATGCCGCGTATCCCGAACCAGGCGATCAGCGGAAGCTGCATGCGGGAGGTCATTGCCGGGGCGCCGGCGACCAGTATGCTAGCCGGCCGGATTACCAGCAGGAGCAGCGGGACGAACCAGAGCGCGCTCGGCGGAATCGTCACGTACGAGAACATCGAGCCGACGACCAGCACCATGGCGATTTCGGCAAATCGCTCGAGCTGCTCGTCGAAGCTCAGGACCGCGTGTGTCATGTGCGCCGGCGCCTTGACCGGGTGCGTCGCGTTCGCCGGCAGGGCCGCTTCTTCGACGTCGATTTCGGCCGCGGCGCCCGGCGTCAGCGCGACCGGCAGCGGCGGCGGCGATACCGCCTCCGGCGCCGCCCTCATGCGCGGCAGGGCCAGTCCCGCGGCGAAGACCGCCAGGAATCCGGAAGCGTGCGCCAGAAGCGCAATGCCGTAGACCAGCGCAATGAGCCCCAGCGCAAGAAATTCGTTGAGACCGATCGCCAGCCTATGGCGCGTGCGCAAATGCAGGATCAGCTTGCTGACCGACGCCGCCAGCAGCCACCCGATGGCGAGCCCTCCGCAGACGCCCCACAGCAAGTCCGTCAGCAGCCATGCGCTGCCGGCAGGTCCCAGCTCGTGCAGGCCGAGCAAGCCCATACCGAGGAGGACCAGGGGCAGCGCGGCCCCGTCGTTCAGGCCCGCCTCGCCGCTCAGGCTGAAGCGCAGCATATCGCGATCGCGCGGGTGATCGAGCTGCACGCCTGAAGCGAGGACCGGGTCGGTAGGCGCCAGGATTGCGCCCAGCAGTATCGCGGCGCCGAGCGGCAGGGCGAGCCACACCATGCCGACGGCGCCGACCAATACGACCGTCACGAGCATCGCAACCGACGCCAGGCTGATCGGCAGCCGCCAGCGCCGGTCCCGCAGTGGCACGCTGATCTTGAGCGCGGTCACGAAAACGGAAATCAGCACGGCACTTTCCGCCAGGCGCTCGAGCAGCGGCGAATACGCCTTCGGGTCGGCCAGCAGCATGCCGGCGCCGTTCGGGCCCAGCGCAAAGCCCGCGCCGAGATAGAGCATCGCCGGGCTTAGCGGCATCCGCTCCACCCACGTCCCGACGAAGGCCATGCCGATCAGCAGCAGACCGGCAACGAGCGCCCACGCGGCAAAGTTCGTTGCCATCAGGTCCGGCAGCCCGTTCGCGCCAAGGCAACGCGCAGGCGCGGAGTGCCGCGCGTCGGCTGGCGGGGACTTCGCCGCCGGACACAGATCGCCAGGCGTATCAAGTGCGCGGGCGCGTCAGCGGGACGCCGATCGTGCGCCCGCTGCCCCAGGCGAGGCCCAGCGAGGCCGTATGCGGGCCCAGGGCGTAATCCGGCGCTATCGCGCTCCGCAACGAGATCGGGCCGCGGCGGCTTGACGCGGCTGTCGACGTGCTGGCCGTAGTAGCTGTACGGCCATCCGTAGAACGCGCCGTCGCGACTGCGGTCATGTAGTCGGGCACCAGATCGCTGCCGAGCTCGTCGCGCTCGTTCACCGCCGTCCACAGCGCGCGGCTCTCGGGTTCCCACGCCAGCCCGTTGGGATTGCGCAGGCCGGACGCGAAAATGCGGTGCGCGCCGGTGGCGATGTCGACTTCCCAGATAGCGGCGCGCCCCTGCTCCTTGTCGATGCCGTTCTCGCCGACGTTGCTGTTCGAGCCGACGGTGACATAGAGCTTGCGCCCGTCGGCGCTCGCAATCAGGTTCTTGGTCCAGTGATGATTGATCGGCCCCGCGGGCAGGTCGATGATGCGCGTTGCCGGCGCCGTGATCTGCGTTTGCCCCGGCGCATACGGCAAGCGCAGGACCGCATCGGTGTCGGCGACATAGAAGTCGTTGCCCACCAGCGCCATGCCGAACGGCGAATTCAAACCCTGCAGAAACGTCGAGCGCTGGTCCGCGATGCCGTCGCCGTCGCTGTCGCGCAGCAGCGTGATGCGATTGGCGCTCGGCGTCCCGGCGCCGGCTTTTTTCATCAGCAGCTTCATCGCCCAGGCCCTGATGCCCTTGCCGTCCTCGGGCTTCGGTGGCGCATTGGTTTCGGCGACGAGCACGTCGCCGTTGGGCAGCACATGAATCCAGCGCGGATGCTGCAGGCCGTCGGCGAAGCGCGTCACCGCCAGTCCGGAACCCGCCGTCGGTTTGCCTCCGGCCGGCCAGCCTGTGGCCACCGCGACATTGACGGTCGGCAGGAGCGACTCGTCGGGCGCCGGCAGCGTCGGTTCGGGTCCCATGCCGGCCGCGACCGGCAGGCGCGCTTCGTGGCTGCAGGCCGCGATGCCAAGGGCGGCCAGCAGGAGCAGCAGGCGTGAACGATGCAAGGCAAGTCCTTTCCAGCGTCCCTACGTCGGTCAGACCGCGGCCTGCAGGAAAAGGTGCGCCCATGCGCCGTATCCGCAGGACGCACGGCCGTGGCAGCGCCGCGGCGGATCCCCAATTTGTAAATCTTACCTGCGGGCCATGATCGGCCGGGCGCGGCTTGCGAATCAGTACTGCACCACGGCGCGGATCGACGCACCCGCATGCATCAGATCGAATGCCTCGTTGATGCGTTCGAGCGGAAGCCGATGCGTGATCAGCTCATCGACGTCGATCTTGCCTTCCATGTACCAGTCGACGATTTTCGGCACGTCGGTGCGCCCGCGCGCCCCGCCGAATGCGGTGCCTTTCCACGTTCGCCCCGTGATCAGCTGGAAAGGACGCGTCCTGATCTCCTGCCCGGCGCCCGCGACGCCGATGATCACCGCGACGCCCCAGCCGCGGTGGCAGCACTCGAGCGCCTGGCGCATGACCTCGACGTTGCCGATGCATTCGAAGCTGTAGTCGGCGCCGCCGCCGGTCAGCTCGACCAGATGCGCGACCAGCTCGCCGCCCGGCTCGCGCGGATCGACGAAATGCGTCAGGCCGAGCTTGCGCGCCAGCGCCTCGCGCGCGGGATTCACGTCGACGCCGACGATCATGTTCGCGCCGGCGATGCGCGCGCCCTGCACGACGTTGAGTCCGATGCCGCCCAGTCCGAACACGACGACGTTGGCGCCCGGCTCGACCTTCGCGGTGTTGATCACCGCGCCGATGCCGGTCGTCACGCCGCAGCCGATGTAGCAGACCTTGTCGAACGGCGCGTCGTCGCGGATTTTCGCCACCGCGATCTCGGGCAGCACGGTGAAGTTGGCGAAGGTCGAGCATCCCATGTAGTGGTGCAGCGGCTCGCCGGCGAGCGAGAACCGGCTGGTGCCGTCGGGCATCACGCCCTTGCCCTGCGTCGCGCGGATCGCCGTGCAGAGATTGGTCTTGCGCGACAGGCAGGATTTGCACTGGCGGCATTCGGGCGTGTAGAGCGGGATCACGTGATCGCCGCGCCGGACGCTGGTCACGCCGGCGCCGACGTCGACGACGACGCCGGCGCCTTCGTGACCCAGGATCGCCGGAAAGAGCCCTTCGGGGTCCGCGCCCGAGCGCGTGAATTCGTCGGTATGGCAGACGCCGGTGGCCTTGATCTCGACGAGCACCTCGCCCGCCTTCGGCCCGTCGAGACGAACGGTCTCGATGGTCAGCGGCGCGCCGGCGCGATGCGCAACTGCGGCACGAACGTCCATATCTCCTCCAGGCAATGGGTGGGCATGCGACGTGCGCCGCGGACGGCAGTCTCGCCGTTTGACCGCCGCTTAAGCCGGCCGGTTTTCGCCGGCGCCGGCCCCGCATGGCCCACAACGGATGAACGCATTGTTGCGGAGACGCGGGGTGCTTGTAAACAGTGGTCACCCGTCGGATATTCCCGCGACGCGCGCGCCAACGGGAACGTTGTCACATCGCGGGCCGGCGACTAACGCTTCACCGCTCGTCGATGCGCCGTTCGGTCCAATGCGGTGTATCGTAGTGACGCCGACGCGGCCTCGACTGCTGCGGCAACGGGGAGACGACGAACACTACGACGGAGGAATTCATGAGTGCGAAGTTGAGTAGACGCAAATTGATCGCCACGATGGCGGTGCTGGCGGCGGGGACGATGGTGGCGGCCTGCTCGTCGACGGGGCAGATGTACGGCATGTCGAAGAACAGCAACTCACCCTGTCGGGAGCCAACGAAGTCCCGCCGGTGTCGACGTCGGCGTCGGGCACCGGAACGGTTACGATCAATCCCGATCGCACCGTCAGCGCAAGGATCACGGTGACGGGGATGACCGCGACCGCATCGCATATTCACGAGGGCGCAGCCGGGCACCAACGGGCCGGTCATCGTGCCGTTCACCAAGACCGGCGACAATACGTTTGTCGCGCCCGAGGGCGCGAAGCTGACCGAAAGCCAGTACGCGAGCCTACAAGGCGGGCAATCTGTACGTCAACGTGCACAGCGCCGCCCATCCCGGCGGCGAAATCCGCGCGCAAATCAAGGGCGGCTGACCGGTCGATCCCGCACATGCGGCGATCGCGCGAGACGAGGACGCACCGAAGGCGGTGCGTCCTCTCGCCGCGGCCGGCGCGGACTCGCGGCGCGACTTCCTGCTTTGACCGCCGGCGCATGCCGGCCGCCCGCGACCGTTCCTAGTCGGCTTGCATCGCGGCATCCAGCTCGGTCCGTATCCGGCGAAAGTGCAGCAGGGTTGCCGCGCGCTCGTCGCTTAGCGCGGTACGCGTCGCGACCAGGTCGAGCGTGCCGCCGTTGCTCGCTTCAAGCCGGCGCGGATCGGCGTCGTGGGCTTCGACCGCTGCAACACTCTGGTCCAGCGTGCGCAGGCCGTCGTCGAACGCGGCGAGCGCGGCCGCCTGCTTCGCGTCCAGCATGGACCGCGCGCGCGCAATTTCGGCCTCGGCCGCCGTTCTGTCAGGGCGCGGCCCTCGCGGATCGTCCATCGGGTCGGTAATGACCACCGGAACGCTGATCGTCCAGCGCTCTTCCTTCCAGGTCCACCGCGGCACCGCGATCGGCAGCGTCTGCGTTTTCCAGCGCCAGTCGGGCACGTCGAGGACTACGTGCTGCGGCCGCATGACGACGACGGGCAGATCGGCGTAGACGCCGCGCCAGACGGTGCGGCACTCGTTCGACACCGTCCAGTCGACATACTTGCAGCTGAATTCGGGATAGGTGCCGATCTTGCGGCGCTCGGTGCGCACCGCCGGGCCTTCGTAGTCCCAACGCTGCGGGCGCGCGATGCCTTCCGGGGCCTTGAATACGAATTGGCGCTGCTCGATGGTCAACAGCGGCACGCGCACCGTCCAGCTGAATGCGCGCGTGCCCGGGTAAACCGCCGTCGCCGGCGGGAACAGCACGCCGTCGCCGGAACCCTCGCTGCCCGCGCCGTACGCCCGCATCGGCGTGGTGCCGATCGCCGCCAGCACACCGCAGGCCGCCGCCAACCACGATCCCGTTCGTCGCATTCCCCCTCCCATCACCGCCGTTGGACTGAGCTCGTCAGACACGGGTTTCGCGGCATCGTGCCGTGTTTCCGTCGAGCGTCCCGCCGGCGCCAAGGTGTCGCGCCTCATTCCGCCAGCAGGAAGCCGCGGCTGTCCTCGAGGAAATCGGGGCCGGCGTCGGAGCGCACCGCCGTGCCCACGCCCTGCGCGGTCAGGACCTCCAGCAACAGCGCGCTCGGCACGCCGCCATCGATGATGTGGACCGAGCGCACGTCCTCGCGCACCGCCTGCAGCGCGGCGACCAGCCGCGGCCGCATACCCTCCTCCACGGTGCCCTCGCGCAACAGCGCATCGGCCTCGCTCGCCTTCAGGATGTACTTGAGCTTGCCGGCGCGGTCGAGAATGCCGGGTACGTTGGTCATCAGGATCAGCTTCTCGGCCTGCAACGCGCGCGCCAGACGCCCGGCCAGCAGATCCGAGTTGATATGGTAGGCGGTGCCATCCGCGCCGACCCCGATGGGCATGATCACCGGGATGAATTTGCGCGAAAGCAGGAGCTCGACCAAGTCGGTATCGATGCTCTCGACGTCGCCGACGAAACCCAGATCGGGCGCGTCGCCCGCTTCGTCCGCCGGCAGCGTCATGCGGCGGGCGTGGATGAAACGGCCGTCCTGCCCATCGAGGCCCACCGCCCTGCCGCCGTGCCGGTTGATGAGCCCGGTGAGCTCCTGGTTGAGCTCGCCCAGCGCCATCTCGACGAGCGTCAGCGTGCGCTCGTCGGTGATGCGCAAGCCTCGGTGCCGCCGGGTCTCGATGCCGAGCTGATGCGCCAGCTCGTCGATGCGCCAGCCGCCGCCGTGGACGACGACCGGCTTCATGCCGACCAGGCGCAGCAATGCGACGTCGCGCGCGAATCCCGCCTTGAGCACCGGGTCGGTCATGGCGTTGCCGCCCATGCGGATCACCAGCGTCTTGCCGTGATAGGCACGGATATACGGCAGCGCTTCGGCCAGGACGCGTGCTTTCGGATTGGCAGCCATGCTGATGCACGAGTCTACACGCGAGGCCGCCCGGGATCAGCGCCGGAAGACCGCGCGCCCGCGCCGTGAAAGCGGCCGGGCATGGCTCATGACAGCCCGGCGGCTTGCGCGATCAGCTCATACGAGCGGCGGCGCGCCGCGGCGTCATAGGCCCAGGTTACGACAACGATCTCGTCGAGTTGCAGGCGCCGCGCTTCGGCATCGAGCCGCTCGACGACCTCGCTTCCCGTGCCGACGAACGCGTGCTCGCGCAGTGCGGCGATCCGGGCGCGCGCGTTGTCGTCGTACGGGTAGGCCACGGCCTCGTCGGGCGGCACAAGAGGCATGCGGATGCCTTTCTCGAATCCTGCACGCCAGTATTCGCGCGTCGTCGCCAGGCGCCGCGCTTCGGCTTCGCTATCGGCCGCGAGCGCCCAGATGCACACGGTCGCGACCGGCTGCGGATGCCGCAGGCTCGAGCGGTAGTTGTCGCGGTAGAGGCGCAGGGCCTCCTCGACTCCGCGTCCCTCGCTGAAGAAATAGGCAAATGAATACGGCAGGCCGAAATGGGCGGCCAGCTGCGCGCCGTAGTCCGAGCTGCCCAGTATCCACAGTTCCGGCGTCGTCGGCCCCTGCGGATGCGCGGCGATCGCCTGAACGGATGACCGTCGGGCAGCGGAGCTCCGCCCACCCACGCCTGCAACTCGACAACCTGCTGCGGAAAGCGGTCGGCGGCGC
Organism: uncultured beta proteobacterium; assembly: GCA_963713125.1. GTDB lineage: Bacteria > Pseudomonadota > Gammaproteobacteria > Burkholderiales > Casimicrobiaceae > PALSA-1003. The sequence continues at coordinate 131,279 of CAVQKL010000003.1, forward strand.
CCCCCGCATCGGGATTGAGCGCGAACGCGGTCAGTCCGTCGGACCCCGGCGCGCGGCCGACGCCCAGGTCGATGCGACCCGGCGCGATCGCTTCGAGCACACGGAACTGCTCGGCGACTTTCAGGGCGGAATAGTGTGGCAGCATCACGCCGGCGCTGCCGACGCGGATACGTTGCGTCGTTGCCGCGATTGCCGCCATCAGAATTTCCGGCGCGGTGCCGACGATGCTCAGGCTGTTGTGATGCTCGGAAACCCAGTAGCGCCGATAGCCGAGCCGATCGCAGAGGCGCGCGAGCGCCAGCGTCTCGCGGATCGCCTGATCCTCGGGCAATCCCTTGGACGCGGTCGATTGATCGAGGACGGAGAGAATCATCGAGACAGGAGCATAGCAAGCCGGGGCGCGGCGACTCGTCACCGGCCTCAGCGGTAGCCGGCGGCCTGCAGCTCGAACAGCTCCGCATAGCGGCCGCCGCGCGCGAGCAGCTCGTCGTGCGTGCCCATCGCCTCGACCTTGCCGTCGGCCAGCACGACGATGCGGTCGGCCATGCGCACGCTGGAAAAGCGATGCGAGATCAGCACCGCCGTCTTGCCCTGGCTCAGTTCCTTGAAGCGCTGGAAGACCTCGAATTCCGCGCGCGCGTCGAGGGCGGCCGTCGGCTCGTCGAGGATCAGGAGCTGCGCATCGCGCATGTAGGCGCGCGCGATGGCGATCTTCTGCCATTCGCCGCCCGACAGGTCGACGCCGGTCCGGAAGCGCTTGCCGATGATCTGATCGTAGCCCTGCGGCAGCCGGCGATCACCTCGTCGGCGAGGCTCTGCTTCGCCGCGGCGGCGATGCGGGCGCGATCGTCGCGCGCTTCGATCCGGCCGACCGCGATGTTTTCCGCCGCGGTCAGGTGGTAGCGGACGAAGTCCTGGAAGATGACGCCGACATTCGCCCGCAGGGTGGACAGGTCGTATTCGCGCAGGTCGTGGCCGTCGAGCAGGATGCGTCCTTCGTCGGGGTCGTACAGCCGCGCCAGCAGCTTGACCAGCGTCGTCTTGCCCGCGCCGTTCTCGCCGACCAGCGCCAGGACCTCGCCGGCATGCAGGGTGAAGTTCAGGTCGCGCACCGCCCAGCGCTCCGCGCCCGGATAGCGGAAGCCGACGTCCTCGAAGCGGAAGCCGTCGCGCATCGGCACCGGAAACGGCCGCGGGTTCGGCGGCGACACGATCTCCGGCATGATCTCGAAGAAGGAAAACAGGTCGTCGAGATACAGCGCCTGGCCGGCCACTTGCGAGAATCCGATCAGCATGTTCTCCAGCAGCGTGCGCAGGCGGCGGAACGAGCCGGCCAGGAACGTCAGGTCGCCGATGGTGAACTCGCCGTGCAGCGTGCGCCAGACGATGTAGGCGTACGCGACGTAGTAGGCGATCGTGCCGATCGCCGTCAGCAGGCCGCCCCAGCCGGCGCGCCGCAGCGCGAGCTTGCGGTTGGCCGCGTAGAAGTCGTCGGCCAGCCGGCGATAGCGATCGATCAGGAAGCGGTTGAGGCCGAAGATCTTCACTTCCTTCGCCGTCTCGACGCTCGCGGCGGTCTGGCGCACGTAGTCGAGCTCGCGCCGCTCCGGCGTGCGCGCGTAGTTGAGCGAATAGCTCTGCGCATTGAAATGCGCTTCGCCGATGAACGCCGGCACCAGCGCGACGGCGAGCAGCACGATCAGCCACGGCGCGTAGACGATCAGGCCGGCGGCAAAGCTGACGATCGTCACCAGGTCCTGCGCCTGGCCGAACAGCTGGCCCATCAGGGTCATGCGGCCGGAGGCCTGCCGCCGCGCGCGCTCGAGCCGGTCCTGCAACTCGCTGTCCTCGAAGTCTTCGAGGTCGAGCGTGGCGGCGTGCTCCATCAGGCGCAGGCTCGTGGCGTTGCTGAATTGCTCCGACAGCAGCGAATCGAGCAGCGACACCGTGCGGCCGAGGATGTCCGACGAGACGGCGAGCCCGAACTCCAGCAGCAGCAGTCCGCCGATGTGATCGAGCAAGCCGCCGGCGAGCCATTGCGCGAGGGTGTCCGGCGCATTCGGCGTTCGCGCCAGCGCAATCACCTCGTCGATGATCAGCTTGCCGACGTAGAGGGTGGCGACCGGCAGCAGCGCCCTGGCCAGCCGGAGAACGGCCTCGCCGAGGGCGAGTGGCGGGCTCGTCTGCCAGACCAGCCGGATGAACGGCGGCAGGTTGCGCAGCGCGCCGACGCGCTCGCGCAGCGAGCGCGGTCCCGGCGTCGTCGCTGGCCCGGGCGTGGCGGCCTCGGCCGCGCGTCCACCCATGGTGTAGTGCTTGGGCATTGGTCCGTGGAAAAATCAGGCGACGATTATCGGCGCGCGCCGAACCGCCGCGCCGGCCCTTCTCCGGCACAGCGCGATCGCAGCGCCCTGCGCTGCACCGGGCGCGCGGCGACCGCTACTCGAGCTTGATCTCGCCGTCGAATCTGACGTCGATGTTCAAGCCGGGAATGACCAGCGCAACTTCGGCGGGGAACGTTTCGCGACCGGCGATCGAGCCGTCGGCGATCGCCCGCGCGACCGCCTGCTCGATTTCGCGCTGCGAATTGATGCCGACCATCTTCAGGAATTTGCGGATGCTGAGATTGAAGGTTTCGTCATTCATGAGGGTCTCCTGAATCCGCGCGGCGCGGATTGGCCGTCGAGCACTGCATTTACCTGAGCCAGTTGTCGACGATGCGGTCGTATTCGCCGTTGGCCTTGGCCAGATGCATCCACTGGTCGACCCAGGCCTTGAACACGACGTCGCCGCGCGGCAGCAGGTACGCCATTTCGCCGTACTGCAGCGGCTTGGTCGGATTGACCGCGCACAATCCCGGCCTCTGCTTTTGCTGGACGACCGTCTCGACCGACTCGGAGATCATGACGTCGGCGCGGCCCTTCAGTATCTCGTCGAAGATCGTCGTATTATCGTTGTAGATCACGATCTTCGCCTGCTTGAAGTTCGCGCGCGCGAAGCGTTCGTTGCTGCCGCCCGGATTCTCGATCACCGTCACGCCCGGCTTGTCGATATCGGCGATCGTCTGGAATTTCTGGACGTTCTCGCAGCGGGTGATCGGCGCCTTGCCGTTGACCATGTAGGGATCGGAAAAGAACGCCCGCTTCTGCCGGTCGAGCGTCACCGAAATGCCGCCGACACCGAGATCGCATTTATCGATGAAGTCGTCCATCAGCTTGGGCCAGCTGGTCTTGACGAACTTCGCCTCGACACCGAGCGATTTGGCCATCGCCTGGGCGATGTCGACGTCGATGCCTTCGAAGCCGGCATCGGGTTTGGCCAGGCTGAAGGGCTTGTAGTCGCCCGGCGTGCACACGCGCAACGCGCCCCCCTTCTGGATGCTGTCCAGGTGGGATTCCTCGGCCAGCGCGGCGTTAGCGGCAAGCGCGCCCAGCGCGAGGACGATAAGTAACCTGATCATTGCGGACTCCGGATTGAAGGTTGCGGGACATGGCGGCAGCGCAATGCCGGACGGCGCGTCGATTATAGTGCACAAGGCATGCGCCGCAGTCCTGAAACGCCATGCCGTGGCGCCCGCCAACGTTATTGCATGCCAAAAGCGCCTATGCTATTGTCATAGACAGGCCCTACGGAAGAACGATGAAAATCCGCACCCTCGTCACGCAGCGCCAATACTACGGGATGGATGCGATCCGCCTGCGCGCGGCGATGGCGCGGGTTCTGACGCGCGTCGCGGGCCTGCCGCCCGAGTCCGCGCGCGTCAGCAGGCGCAATCTGTGCCAGGACTTCGCGCTCGATCCGGCCGAGGCCCAGACCGTGCTCGACCAGCTCGTCGCCGACCACCTGCTCCGGCAGCCGGACGAGCACCAGGGCGACTTGGCGCTGACCGAGCGCTTTCTCGAGTTTGCCGCGGCGCGAGTCGTCGAGCCCCTGCCTCGCGACCGCGCGCGGCAACTGCTGGGCAAGGCATGCCTGCTGGCGACTCGCATCAACGTCGAATGGAAAACCAATCCGCTGGAAGTTTCGGCGTTGGCGCCGTTCGGCAGCTACATCAGCCGCGACCGGCTGCTCGCCGAGTTGCCGCTGGGCATCGCGGTACGGCCGCGATCCGGGTCGCGCAAGGCGCGGTGGACGCGCATGGCCAGCAAACAGGACGGCGCCAGGCAAATCCGCGCCGCGGTGCGCGAATTGAGCTCATTTTTCCATCTACGCATGGTCAGCGATCCGCAGCTGCTGCCGCGCCCGTTCGCCGTCATCTTCCACGACAGCGGCGACGACGGCCAAGATTTTTCGCCGAGCAGCTCGCGCCCGCCACCGAGTCGCGAGCCTGACCGCCGGCCGCGCCACCGCCGTCATGCGCGCGACGCGATCGTCGATCATTGCGCCGCGACGGCTGCTAAACTAGGCCGACAACTGCGTCCGAGGCAGCACGAACGCGCAGCGGTCGCGCGGCGCGCATGCAGCGAGTGGAAGCGCCGTCGGCAGCAACCGTCCGGCTGGCGGTCTTCCCGCACACGCCCGGGCCCGTCACCATGAATGCCGAGTCGCCCTGGAGCGGCAGCATGCGATGGTCATCGCAGCGATCAACAAGCGCATCGCCGGTCCGGCCGGTGCGCGTGCAAAGGGGGAGCGCATGCGGGACAACCCGGTCAAGAACGCACTGCAAAAGGGCGGGCGCGCCATCGGCGCGATGGTGTTCGAATGCTTCGCTCCCGGTCTGCCGCAGATATGCAGGAACGCCGGTGCCGAGTTCGTCCTGTACGACATGGAGCACACCGGCTTAGGCTTCGAATCGCTGAAGACCCAGCTCGCGCTCTGCCGCGGACTGGACATCGTGCCGATGGCGCGCGTTCCGCGCGGCGAATATCACTTCATCGCCCGCGCCCTCGACATCGGCGCATTCGGCGTCATGGTGCCGATGGTGGCGACGCGCGCCGAGGCCGAATACATCGTCTCGTGCTCGCGCTACCCGCCGCAGGGACGCCGCGGCGCGGCATTCGGATTTGCGCACGACGACTACCAGGGCGGCGACGTCGCCGTCAAGATGGCTGCGCTGCACCAGCGCACGATGATGATCGCGCAGATCGAGACCGACGAAGGTCTCGACAACGTCGAGGCGATCGCCGCGGTGCCCGGCGTCGACGCGCTGTGGATCGGCCAGTTCGACCTGACCAACTTCCTCGGCATTCCGGCGCAATTCAATCATCCGCAATATCTCGCCGCGGTCGATCGCGTCGCTCGCCGCCTGCGCGGCGCACGGCAAGGCGGCGGCGATGCTGGCCACCGACGACGCCTGGGCGCGCGACTACGCCGCCAAGGGTTTTCGGCTGATGGCCTACGGCATCGATCAACTGCTGCTGCAGGAGGCGCTGCGCCGCGGCCTCGAGGTGCTGCGCGAAGCGGCGGCCGCCGATGGAGCGACACCATGAGCGAACGATTCCGCGTCGGTCTCACCCGCGACATCCTCGACGCCCGCGGCGAGCCGGCGTTCGGCCGCGCGGCGCTCGAGATACTCGACCGCGCCGACGGCCTCGACTGGGAATACCTGCCGTCGGTGGTGCCGGCGATCGATGCCGATCACGCGGCGCGCTACGACGCGATCTATGTCAACACGGCGCGCGTGCCTGCGGCGGCGGTCGCGCGCGCCGACTGCCGGCTGCGCGTCGTCGCGCGGCACGGCGTCGGCTACGACTCGGTCGACGTGCCGGCGATGACGCGCGCCGGGATCGTCGTCACCAACACGCCGAGCTCGATGCCGCGGCCGGTCGCCACGACCGCGCTGACTTTCCTGCTCGCGCTCGCCGGCAAGCTGTTCCTCAAGGACCGGCTGACCCGCACCGGCCGCTGGCACGAGCGGATGGACAACATGGGGCTGGGCCTCACCGGGCGCACGCTCGGCGTCGTCGGCGCCGGCCGCATCGGCCAGCGAGCTGCTGCGCATGGCGCGCACCTTCGACCTGAAGCTGCTCGCCGCCGATACGCACGTCAACGCGATCGAGCTCGGCTATCTCGGCGCGCGCAAGGTCGAGCTGGAAACGCTGCTGCGCGAGTCGGATTTCGTCGTCGTCTGCTGCCTGCTCGACCAGGGCACGCACCACCTGATCGACGCCGGCGCGCTCGCGCAAATGCGGCCGGAGGCGTATCTCATCAACGTCGCGCGCGGGCCGGTCGTCGACGAGGCGGCGCTGATCGAAGCGCTGCGCTCGCGGCGCATCGCCGGCGCGGCGCTCGACGTATTCGAGCAGGAACCGGTCGATCCGGCGAATCCGCTGCTGGCGATGGACAACGTGATCGTCACGCCGCATTCGCTGTGCTGGACCGACGAATGCTTTCACAACATGGCGTCGACCGGACTTGCAGAGCATCGTCGATGCGCTGGGCGGCCGCAAGCCGGAGTTCGTCGTCAATCCCGAGGCCCTGAACCACGCCCGCGTGCGGGCCTGGCTCGCGACGCTGAGCGTGGCTGTCCTAGCGCCCGCCCCAGCGGCCCAGCCTGCCGCGCCAGTAGCGCAGCATGATGAAGCCGCCGACCATCCCGCCCAGGTGCGCGAAATGCGCGACGCCTTCCTGGGTGCCGGTGACGCCTAGGAAAAGCTCGATCAGCGCATAGACGACCACGAACACGCGAGCCGGCATCGGGATCGGCGGGAAAAGCAGCATGACCCGGTTGTTGGGAAAGTACATGCCGTAAGCCAGCAGCAGGCCGAAGATCGCCGCCCGAGGCGCCGACGGTCGGATAGACGTTGCCGCTGACGGCCGGCGACGATCAGCTGCGCGATGGCCGCCGAGAGCACGCAGACCAGATAGAAAGTCAGATAGCGGCGGCTGCCGAAAACGCGCTCGATCGCGCCGCCGAACATGTACAGCGCGAACATGTTGAACGCCAGGTGTATCAGGCTGCCATGCAGGAACGCATAGGTCAGCAGCTGCCAGGGCGCGAACGCGACACCGGCATTGCATCTGCGAGGCCGCCAGCGGCCACAGTGCAAACAGCGGCACGAGGCCGGGCGACGGCGCTCTGCAGCAGGAAGACCGCGACGTTGGCGACGATCAGCGCGGTCGTGACGGGAGGCATGGGCGGTAGTTTGGGGCTCGGCGGCCGGAGTCAACCGGCGCGGTACCCGGAGGGCATCGGCTCGACCGGCAGCGCGCTCACGCCGTCCTATGATAATGGCATAATCGCGAGTCTGAATCGCCGGCCGGAGTGAGACCATGCGCATGAGCACGTGCCGTACCATCATCGCCGCCGGCGCTGGCGCTCGCCTGCATCGGCGCGGCGAGCCGCTTCGGCGATATTGACGGTGCGGCCGATGTTTCCGCGCGACAACGTCTGGAACGTCGCGATCGACTCGCTGCCGGTCGACGCGAACTCGGCGGCGTACGTGACGACCATCGGCGCGGCCAAGCCGATGCACGCCGATTTCGGCACCGTCTACAACGGCGCGCCGAACGGCATTCCGTTCGTCGTCGTCCCGGCGCGCCAGCCGCGCGTCGCCGTGAGCTTCGACTATGCCGACGAAAGCGATCCCGGCCCGTATCCGATACCGCCCGACGCGCCGATCGAAGGCGGGCCGCAGGCGCGGTGGCGATCGCCACGTGCTGGTCGTCGACCGCGACGGTGGCAAGCTCTACGAGCTCTTCGCCGCGTATCCCGAATCCCGACGGCGGCTGGCACGCCGGATCGGGCGCGATCTTCGATCTGAACAGCAATGCGCTGCGGCCGGCGACCTGGACCTCCGCCGACGCGGCCGGGCTGCCGATCCTGCCCGGCCTGGTGCGCTACGAGGAGGTGGTTGCCGGCGAGATCCCGCACGCGCTGCGCTTCACCGCGCCGCAGACGCGCAACGCCTTCGTCTGGCCGGCGCGACACCAGGCATCGAGCCTCGCCGGCGCCAACTATCCGCCGATGGGACAGCGCTTTCGTCTGAAGGCGAGCGTCGACATTTCGGGCTTCGGTCCGAATGTGCAGGTGATCCTGCGAGCGCTCAAGAAGTACGGCATGTTCCTCGCCGACAACGGCAGCAGCTGGTTCCTGAGCGGCGCGCCCGACCCGCGCTGGGACGACGACGAGCTGCATCAGCTCGGACGCCTGACCGGCAGCGATTTCGAGGCCGTCGACGAATCGTCCCTGATGGTCGACCCGAATTCCGGCGGCACCACGCCTGCGGCGCTGCCCCGCGCCGCCGCGGAAGTGCAGGTGCGTCGAATACCAGCGCGGCACAGGGGGCGATTATTTCCTCACCGCCGACGGCGGCGAAATCGCGGCGCTCGACTGCGGGCCGCATCGCGGGCTGGGTGCGGACCGGGCAGATGTTTCATGCCTACGCAGCGGAAAGCGTTCTGCAGGCGGACATGTCGCCGGTTTGCCGCTTCTACGGCCGAGCCGAAGCCGGACAGCATTCGCATTTCTTCAGCGCCTACGTCGACGAGTGCGCCGCCGTCGCTTCGTGGCTGTCGAGTGAATGGCTGCTTGAGTCGGCGAATGTCTTCGTCGTCTCGTTGCCAGTCGCACGCGACGGTTCGTGCGCCCCGGGCAACGTGCCGGTCTACCGCCTGTACAACAACGATCGCCGTGTCGGTCGATCATCGTTACACCACGTCGGCGGCGATACAGTCGCAAATGATGGCCGCCGGCTGGATGGCCGAGGGATTCGGTCCCGGTGCGGTGGCGATGTGCGCGCCCGCGCAATAGCCGCATCCGGCCCCATACCGGCATCGCCCGGCCGCCTCGCTTACCCCCTCGGCTGTACCCGTCGCTGCGCTGTTCCGTCGCGGCTGCCTGGCGCCGTTGCGGCCGCCGGCGCAGCCTATCGGGCTGGAGCGGCGGCCGTGCCGCGCGACATACCGGCGGCGTCGGCGCAACGCAAGGTATTCTTCCAGTAGTCGTTGGTGGCGCCGTAGAAGGCGGCCGAGTTTGGTTTCGACGGCGAACCCGGCCCTTCCCGCCGCGCGCATGTCGATCAGGCCCGCGCAGTTCGCCTGCACCTCGTCGGTGGTCGGGACCTTGGCGTGCGCGCATTCGTGAAAGAAGAGGAAGTCGTGCATCGACCGCGCGGCAGCGCGGCGAGCTTCTGCGCGTTCCAGACGATCTGGTAGCTCGAACCGACCTTGACCGTCTTCCGGTGAAGTTCACCGCTTCCGTGCCCGGCGGCGGGCTGTACTCGGGCACGACTCGCCGCGCGCGACGCAGTTCGACGCTCGAAGCCGTCGGCGAAGTGAATCCGCCGCGGGCAGCGGGGCCGCCAGCCAAGCCAGCCCAACGATCCACACCAACGCGGATGCGACGATGCTCGTCCCCGCTATGTCAGACTGAGGCGTCGAATGCAGTTGGCCCGAATCGACCACGACAGCCACCACCCGTCAGGCGTGCTCGAGCCGCTGCCCGTGCTCGCGGGTGGCGTGGAAGCCGACCTTCGGCCAGCGCTCCATCGTCACCTGCAGGTTGTACTTGTTGGTCGCGAGGAACACCGGATTGCCGTCGACGTCGGTCGCCAGCGAGGCCGCGTGCTCGCGCTCGAAATTGCGGCGCGTCGTTCTCGTCGGGATAGGTGAGCCAGCGCGCCGTCGAGATGTTCGCCGTGTCGTAGAGCGCGTCGACCTTGTACTCGCGTCGCGAGGCGGTGCGCGACGACCTCGAACTGCAGCTGGCCGACGGCGCCCAGCAGCAGCGTGTTGCCGTGCGCGCGACTCGAACACCTGGATCGCGCCTTCCTCGCCCAGCTCCTGCAGGCCCTTCTGCAGCTGCTTCGCCTTGAACGGATCGCGCGGCCGCGCGACGCGGAAGAGCTCCGGCGCGAAATACGGGAATGCCCTTGTAAGCCGAGCGCCTCGCCCTCGGTCAGCGTGTCGCCGATCTGCAGCTGCCCGTGGTTGTGGATGCCGATGATGTCGCCGGCGACCGCGTCCTCGCTCGCCACGCGCTCGTTGGCCATGAACGTCATCACGTTGCCGAGCTTCATCTCGCGGCCGATGCGCAGGTGCTGCACTTTCATCGCCGGCACGATAGCGGCCCGAGCACACGCGGAAGAACGCGATCCGGTCGCGATGCTTCGGGTCCATGTTGGCCTGGATCTTGAACACGAAGCCGGAGAACGCGGGCTCCGCCGGCTGCACGACGCGCGCGCCGCCGTCGCGCGGCTGCGGCGGCGGCGCCCATTCGATCAGCGCCTGCAGGATCTCCTGCACGCCGAAGTTGTTGATGCCCGAGCCGAAGAACACCGGCGTCTGCCGGCCCGCGAGGAATTCGGCCAGGTCGAACGGCGTGGCTCGCGCTGCGGATCAGCTCGACGTCGTGGCGCAGCGCCGGCGATCTCGTCGGGAAAGAGCTCGTCGAGCCGCGGGTTGGCGAGGCCCTCGATCAGCTCGCGTCGTCGTCGCTCGACGCGCTCCTCGCCCGGCGTGAAGCGCAGCAGGCGGTCGTGCCGCAGGTCGAACACGCCGCGAAAGCGCTTGCCCATGCCGATCGGCCAGCGTGACCGGCGCGCAGTCGATCTTCGAGCACCGACTCGATCTCCTCGAGCAGCGCCAGCGGCTCGCGGACTTCGCGGTCCATCTTGTTGACGAACGTGATGATCGGCGTGGCGCGCAGCCGGCAGACTTCGAGCAGCTTGATCGTCTGCTCCTCGACGCCCTTCGCCGCGTCGATCACCATCACCGCCGCGTCGACCGCGGTCAGCACGCGATAGGTGTCCTCGGAGAAGTCCTGGTGGCCCGGCGTGTCGAGCAGGTTGATCGTGTGGCCGGCGTACTCGAACTGCATGACCGAGCTGGTGACCGAGATGCCGCGCTGCTTCTCGACCTCCATCCAGTCGGACGTCGCGTGGCGCGAGCTCTTGCGCGCCTTGACGGTGCCCGCCATCTGGATCGCGCCGCCGTAGAGCAGCAGCTTCTCGGTCAGCGTCGTCTTGCCCGCGTCCGGGTGCGAGATGATCGCGAACGTGCGCCGCTGCGCGACGTCGCGCACGAGATCGGGCGAGTACCTGGCCTGATTCATCGATGATCCGCCGCTCGAAAAACAAAAGCCGCCGGCCGGGAACGGCGGGCGGCGGACGCAGACGCGAATTATACGCGACGCGGCCAGGATTCCGCACGTCCTGCGTCGCGAATGGCTCATCTATCATTCAATAAATACAGTCGCTTATATCGCCGGTGCCCCTCAGAGCGCCTGGCCCGCCACAATTCGTGAATTTTCACGATCCCCGCCGGTGATTAATCCGTTTCTGGCCGGACGGTCACGCGACTATCGTCGTGGCATCCGGGTAAGCGACGCCGCCTGGATCAACGAACCGCAGGCGTCCCACAGTCGAGGAGTGCGCATGTCTGAAGTCACCGCGTCGTCCCATGTTTCTTCGCCCCACGTTTCCTCTGCCTTCCGGCGAGCGGAATCGCCGCTGCAGCCAAGATCGTCGTCGAGGGTTTCGCCGTGCTGCTCGACCAGCGTGCTTTGGCCAATCGTGCCGCCTCCAGCGCAGCGCTTTCCCGCCGCAGCGTCGCAGCGGTTCGCGCGATGTAGTCGACAAAGGGTGAATAGCAAGCGGCCGCGCGCGCAAGCTGTTATAATTCGCGCGCGGCATTTGCTCCAGTCCCCTGCCGCAGTCGAATCCGACCCTTCCGCAGTACGCATCGTTTGGCTGTGACTGGACGTCAGCGAGTTGACGACATGCCGAGCGTTTTTCCAAGGCTGTCATGTCATTTGCTTCGCTCGGCCTGTCCGAGGCGCTCGTGCGCGCGGTGACCGCGCACGGCTACACCACGCCCACGCCGATCCAGATGCAGGCGATTCCGGCGGTGCTCGCCGGCGGCGACCTGCTGGCCGGCGCGCAGACCGGCACCGGCAAGACCGCCGGCTTCGTGCTGCCGATGCTGCAGCGGCTGTCGACGCAGCGAGGCGCTCCGGCGGCCGTCGCGCGGCGCGCAAGCCCGTGCGCGCGCTGATCCTGACGCCGACGCGCGAGCTCGCGGCGCAGGTCGAGGAAACCGTTCGCGTCTACGGCAAGTACCCGAAGCTGACGTCGATGGTCGTCTTCGGCGGCGTCGGCATCAACCCGCAGATCGCGCAACTCAAGCGCGGCGTCGACATCCTCGTCGCCACGCCGGGCCGCCTGCTCGATCACCACGGGCAGGGCAACCGTCGACTTGTCGCGCATCGAGATCCTCGTGCTCGACGAGGCCGACCGGATGCTCGACATGGGCTTCATCCGCGACATCAAGCGCGTCCTCGCGCTGCTTCCCCGCAAGCGCGCAGAACCTGCTGTTCTCGGCGACGTTCTCCGACGAGATCAAGGCGCTCGCCGACACGCTGCTCGACGCGCCGGCGATGATCGAGGTCGCGCCGCGCAACTCGACCGTCGAGATCATCGAGCAGAAGGTCCATCCGGTCGACCGCGATCGCAAGCGCGAGCTGCTCGCCACACCTGATCAGGCGGCAACGACTGGCATCAGGTGCTCGTGTTCACGCGCACCAAGCACGGCGCCAACAAGCTCGCCGAGCAGCTCGGCCACGACGGCATTCACGGCGCTGGCGATCCACGGCAACAAGAGCCAGGGTGCGCGCACGCGCGCGCTGGCCGAATTCAAGGAGGGCGGCCTGCAGGTGCTGGTCGCCACCGACATCGCCGCGCGCGGCATCGACATCGACCAGTTGCCGCACGTCGTCAACTACGACTTGCCGAACGTGCCCGAGGATTACGTGCACCGGATCGGCCGCACCGGGCGCGCCGGCGCGACGGGCGAGGCGATTTCGCTGGTCTGCGTCGACGAGCACGAATTCCTGCGCGACATCGAGCGACTGATCAAGCGGCAGATCCCGGAGGAAGTCATCGCCGGCTTCGAGCCCGATCCTCGCGCGCGGGCGCAGCCGATCCTGCAAAGACAGGGTCGCGGCCAGTCGCAGGGGCACGGCGCGGCGTCGGGCCAGCAGCGACGCGCGCCCGCCGCGGGCCATGGCGGCCGGGGCCAGCCTCGCAACGCGCCGGCAGCGCATGGTTTGCACGCCGGCGGGAAGACCCGGCATGCGCCGGTCGCTTCGCCACCGAGGCACGGCGCGCGCAACGGAACGTCGACGCGCGGCCACGCGCCGAAGGCGGCGCCGGCGTTTCGCAGCGGGACCCGGGACCGATAGCCATCCATCGGCAACGCGCCGGCCAGCGAGCGTGATCTTTAGAGGGCGGCCGATCCGGCATCGCGTTCGCGCAATTCGGCGCTTGGCGCCGGCGGCACTAGCTCTGATCGCCAATAACTGGAAAAATCGCGGTACGCCGGCTCGATTCGGCGGCCATCGACGATCGGGCGCCGAGCGATAGCCCGACGCTTCCGGAGAATGCCATGTTCCCGCAATCGCACGCGCAGGTTTGGGTCATGGCTGCGCTTGTGTTTGCGCTAGGCTTGCCCGGCACGGCTCGCGTCCATGCGCAGGACTACCCTTCTCGGCCGGTGCGCGTCGTCGTGCCGTTTTCGCCGGGAGGTGCGGTCGACGGCCCGATGCGCCTGATCGCGCAGCAAATGTCCAAGCGTCTCGGGCAAGCGGTCTTCGTCGAGAACAAGCCCGGCGCGGGAGCGACGATCGGCAGCGAGCTCGTCGCCAAGGCGCCGCCCGACGGGTATACGCTGCTGCTGGCTTCGCAGACCAATGCGATCAGTGCGACTCTGTATCCGCACCTCGGATTCGATCCGATCGATGACTTCGCGCCGATCTCGCTGATCGGTCGCGAACCAGGCGTCGTCGTCGTCAATCCTGCGCTGCCCGTGCAGACCTTGCAGCAGTTGATCGCCTACGCCAAGGCGCGGCCCGGCCAGATCGACTATGCGTCGTCCGGCAACGGCAGCGGCCAGCACCTGTTCGCCGCAATGCTTTGCTCGATGACCGGCATGAAGCTCAATCACATTCCGTATCGCGGCAGCGGCCAGGCAACCAGCGATCTTATCGGCGGCCAGGTTTCGCTGTCGATTCCGGGCATGGCCGGCATGCTCGGCCACATCCAGGCCGGCAAGCTGCGCGCGCTCGCCGTCACCGGCAGCAAGCGCGCGCCGCAGTTGCCTGACGTGCCGACGGTGGCCGAGGCAGGCGTTCCGGGCTATGTCGCCTATGTATGGCTGGGACTGCTCGCGCCGAAGGGCACGCCGGCCGATATCGTCGACAAGCTTCATCAGACGGTCGTGCAGGTGCTCGCCGAGGAGGAGGTCAAACGCTATATGGCGCAGGCCAGCATCGAGCCGGTCGGCTCGACGCCCGCCGAATTCGGGACATTCTTCCGTGCCGAGAAGGACAAATGGGCGAAATCATTCGCGAGACCGGAGCGAAAATTGACTAGACCGTCAGCCGCAACCGGCGGCGCCGACCCGGAAGCCGGGCGCTCGAACTTGGCGCCTGGCCGACCGACGCGCGCGTCGAAGGCGTCGAGCACTGGGCGCACAAGGGCCCGGTCCGCCTGTTTCTCTGGGAAAAATTCGTCGACTCGCCGCAGGACAAGCCGCTGCTGTTGTTCGTTCACGGCTCGTCGATGGCGTCGCAACCGACGTTCGACCTTGCCGTTCCCGGCCGCCCCGACTCGTCGGTGATGGATTGGTTCGCGCGCCGCGGCTTTGTCTGCTGGTGCGTCGACATGGAAGGCTACGGCCGCTCGGACAAGTGGCGCGACACCAACGCCGACATCGCCAACGGCGCCGACGATCTCGATGCGGCGACCGAATACATCCTGAAGACGCGCAGCGTCGGCCGGTCGCTGATCTACGGGATTTCGTCGGGCGCGCTGCGCGCGGCATTGTTCGCCCAGCGACATCCGGGAAGGGTCGAGCGGCTCGCGCTGGATGCCTTCGTCTGGACCGGCGCCGGCGCGCCGACGCTCGAGCAGCGACGGAAGAAGCTGCCGGAATTCCTCGCCGCCAGGCGCCGGCCGATCGATCGCGCGTTCGTCTATTCGATTTTCGAGCGCGATCATCCGGACACCGCCGACAAGCGCGTCGTCGATGCCTTCGCCGACGCGATTCTCGCGCTCGACGACTCGATGCCGAACGGAACCTATATCGACATGTGCTCGAAGCTTCCGGTCGTCGATCCGGCCCGGCTGACGATGCCGACGCTGATCATGCGCGGCCAGTACGACGGTATCGCCGCGCTCGACGATCTGATCGAATTCTTCAAGCGCCTGCCGCATCCGGACAAGCAGTTTTCGATCATGGCCGGCATATCGCACGCGAGCTTCCAGCAGAAGAATTACCTGATCGCCTATCACATCCTGCACGCGTATTTCACTCAGCCGGAGCCGCAATATGTCGGGCCGGCCGGTTGACGCGCTTCGACTCGGCGGCGTGCCCGATGAAGCTCGCTCCGGACGAGCTGGCGGCGATCGCGGCGCGCACGCTCGAGCATTACGAGCAGCGCGCGGAAAGCTTCTGGGAGGGCACGCGCGATCACGACGTCAGCCAGAACATCGCGGCGCTGCTGCGGCACATCGAGGGCGAGCCGCCGTTCGCGATTCTCGACCTGGGCTGCGGGCCCGGGCGGGATCTGAAGACGTTGCGCGCTCTCGGTCATGTTCCGGTCGGCCTGGAAGGATCGGCGCGGTTCGCCGCGATGGCGCGCGAGCACAGCGGCTGCGAGGTCTGGGAGCAGGACTTCCTGCGCTTGACCTGCCAGCGCGCCGCTTCGACGGCGTGTTCGCCAACGCCGTGCTGTTTCACGTGCCGAGGCAGGAACTGCCGCGCGTGCTGCGCGAGATTCGCGCGACGCTCAAGACCACGCGGCGTGCTGTTCAGCTCGAATCCGCGCGGCGACGACAGCGAAGGCTGGAACCGCGGCCGCTACGGCGCCTACCTTCGCCAGGAAACCTGGCGCGACTTCCTTGCCGCCGCCGGCTTCGCCGAGATCGAGCACTATTACCGTCCCGCCGGCCTGCCGCGCGAGCAGCAACCCTGGCTCGCCACCGTCGCCCGAGCGCCGTGAGCGTGCGCATCGCGCCCGAGGAAGTCGAGTTGACGGCCGTGCGCGCGCAAGGCGCCGGCGGGCAGAACGTCAACAAGGTTTCGAACGCCGTTCATCTGCGCTTCGACGTGCGGGGCTCGACGCTGCCCGAAACCGTCAAGGCCCGCCTGCTTGCGCACAGCGACCGGCGGATCACCGCGGAAGGCGTCGTCATCATCAAGGCGCAGCGATACCGCAGCCTCGATCAGAATCGCGCCGACGCTCTGGCGCGCCTGCAGCGGCTGGTCGACGGCGCGGCCGTTGCGCCGCGGCCACGCAAGGCCGACCAAGCCGACCGCCGGGCTCGCAGCGCCGGCGGGTCGATAGCAAAGTGCGTCGCGGCGAGATCAAGGCGGCTCGCCGCCGCATCGTCGACGACTGAGGCCCCGGGCCAACGCATCCTGGAAGCTTGCTGTCGCCTTTGCCGGCTGGCAAAAACCGCGTCGCCGTAAGAGATTAGAGCAAAAGACGTCGCCCGCCAAGCCGCTCCGTCGTCCGTTGCGCGGCTCATCACGACGCCGCCGGTTGACAGCGCTTGCCCGATGATCGCATTGTGTCATTCACGCAAGACCGGACCGGCGCGGCCGGGCCGGCGAAGGAGCCACGAAAATGCAATTGGCTGCGCAGCAGATCGAACGCTTCGACCGCGACGGTTACCTCTTCTTCGATTCGCTGTTCACGTCACGCGAAATCGGCGTCCTGCGGGAAGAAGTGCCGCGGCTCTACGCGCAGCGGCGCATCGAGAACGTGCGCGAAAAGGGCAGCGACGCCGTGCGCACCAACTTCGCCGCGCACCTGTACAGCGCGCCGTTCGCGCGGCTGGCGCGCCATCCGCGGATGGTCGAGCCGGTCGTCGCAGCTGTTCGGCGAGCCGGTCTACATGCACCAGTTCAAGATCAACGGCAAGATGGCCTTCGACGGCGACGTCTGGCAGTGGCACCAGGATTTCGGCACCTGGAAAAACGACGACGACATGCCCGAGCCGCGGGCGATGAACATCGCGATCTTCCTCGACGAGGTCAACGAGTTCAACGGCCCGCTGATGTTCATTCCGGGCAGCCACAAGCTCGGCGTCATCGACGCCGAGCACGACACGTCGACGACCAGCTATCCGCTGTGGACGATCAGATCATGCGACGATCGCGAGCCTGGTCGAGCGCGGCGGCATCGTCGCGCCCAAGGGGCCGGCCGGATCGATGATGCTGTTCCACTCCTGCCTGGTGCACGCCTCGACGTCGAACCTGTCGCCGTGGAACCGCGTCAGCGTCTACCTGAGCCTGTGCGCGGTGTCGCAACCACATCCGCCGCTTCAAGCGTCCCGAATACATCGCGCACCGCGATTTCACGCCGATCGAATGCCTGCCCGACGATTGCCTGCTTCGCGATTACCCGGTTGCGCTGCCGTGGCGCGACGGCACGCCGGCAAGCCGCGCTGCAGGCCTGCGCTGGCGCGGCTGACGCGGGCGCCGCGCTTGAGCCTCTACGCCAAGCTGACCGAGCGCGCCGCGCAGGGCAAGCCGCTTCGCGTCGGCCTGATCGGCGCCGGCAAGTTCGGCGCGATGTACCTGGCGCAGGTGCCGAAGACGCCGGGCGTGCACCTCGTCGGCGATCGCCGATCTCGTCGCCGGCCGCGCGCGCTCGTCCAATCTCGCCCGCGTCGGCTGGCAGCCCGAGCGCAGCGCGCGCGCCGTCGATCGACGCCGCGCTTGCGCAGGGGACGCACCCATGTCGGCGACGACTGGCAGGCGCTGCGTCCGGCATCCGAAGATCGACATCGTCGTCGAATGCACCGGCAACCCGATCGCCGCGGTCGAGCACTGCCTCGAGGCGTTTCGCCAGCGCAAGCACGTGGTCAACGTCACGGTCGAGGCCGACGCGTTCTGCGGGCCGCTGCTCGCGCGCAAGGCCGCCGAGGCCGGCGTCGTCTACAGCCTCGCCTTCGGCGATCAGCCGGCGCTGATCTGCGATCTGGTCGACTGGGCGCGCGCCGCGGGCTTTCGGCGTCGTCGCCGCGGGCCGCGGCCACAAGTGGCTGCCGCATTTCGCGCAGTCGACGCCGGAAACCGTCTGGGGCCACTACGGCCTCACGCCCGAGCAGGCGCGCGATCGGCGGCCTCAACGCCGAAGATGTTCAACTCGTTTCTCGACGGCTCGAAGCCGTCGATCGAATGCACCGCCGTGTGCAACGCGACCGGGCTGTCGGCGCCGCCGGACGGCCTGACCTATCCGCCGGCGTCGATCGACGGATTCCGTGCGGTGTGCCGCCCGATCGACGAAGGCGGCGTGCTGCACGGCAAGGGGCAGGTCGAGGTGATCTCGTCGCTCGAGCGCGACGGCCGCGCGATCGCCTACGACATCCGCTTCGGCGTGTGCGTCGTGTTCGAAGGCGATACCGAATACATCCGCAACTGCTTTCGAGGAATACATGGTCCGCACCGACGACAGCGGCCGCTACTGCCTGCCTGTACAAGCGCTGGCACCTGATCGGCCTGGAGGTCGGCATCTCGGTGGCGTCGGTCGGCTTGCGCGGCGAGGCCACCGGCGCGGCGACCTGCTTCAACGCCGACGTCGTCGCCACCGCCAAGCGCGACCTGCAAGGCCGGCGAGATGCTCGACGGCGAAGGCGGCTACACGGTCTGGGGCAAGCTGCTTGCCGGCGCAGACGTCGCTCGCGTCGGCGGCCTGCCGCTCGGCCTCGCGCACGGCGTGCAAGCTGCTGCGCGCCGTCAGGCAGGGCGAGATGCTGCGCTGGTCCGACGTGGCGATCGACGAGTCGCTCGTCGCCTATCGCGCCCGGCGTGAAATGGAAAGCACATTCGGCGCCGCCACGGCGCGACAACGCGTTGCGTGAGCGTCGCTGCAGCGACGCCGCTCGGCTAAGCGCCCAATAGCGCCGGCGGGAGCGTGCCGGCGTCCCCGGCGCGGCGCCGGCGAGCGCGCCCGCGACGCGCTCGCCATAGACCGGCGGATCGGCGAAATATTGGTGCACGAACGCGATCGCCATGCTGCCTTCGCCGACGCCCGACGCCACGCGCTTGACCGAGCCGTGGCGCACGTCGCCGACCGCGAAGATTCCGGGCACGCTGGTTTCGAGAAGGTAGGGATCGCGCGCCAGCGGCCAGCTGCCCTGCTTGTCCGCGACCAGGTCCATGACGTCGCGGCCGGTGCAAATGAAATCGCGCCCGTCGCGGATGATGGCCTGCGGCAGCCATTCGGTCTGCGCATCGGCGCCGATGAATACGAACAGCGCCTCGGTCGGCTCGCGACGGCGGCGTCCGGTCGCGCGATCCTCCACGACGATCGCTGCCAGCCGATCGGTCCCCTCGAGCGCGACCACGAGGCTCCGCGGCTGGACGCGCACGTTGTCCCGGCGGGCGAGCTGCTCGATCAGGTAATACGACATGCTCCGCTCGAGCGACGGGCCCCGCACCAGCAGCGTCACCATGCGGGCGTAGTTGGCGAAAAACATCGCCGCCTGCCCCGCCGAGTTGCCGCCGCCGATCAGGAAGATATCGAGGCCGCGCGTGTTCAGCGCCTCGGTGGGCGCTGCGCCGTAGTAGACGCCGCGCCCGAGCAGCGTCGGCGCGTTCGGCAGCTCGATCTCTCTCCAGGCGACGCCGGTGGCGATGACGACGCTGCGCGTCTCGACGCGCTCGCCGTCCTCGAGCTGCACCGCATGCAACGGCTGCTCCGATGCCACGTCGATGCCGGTCGCGCCGCGGGCAACCAGGATCTCCGCATCGAAGCGCTTCGCCTGCCGAAGCGCCCGCGCGGCGAGCTCATCGCCCGCGACGCCGCCGGGAAAGCCAAGGTAATTTTCGATTCGCGACGACGTGCCCGCCTGCCCGCCCGGCGCTTCGCGCTCGATCAGGATCGGTGCGCAGGCCTTCCGACGCGCCGTACACCGCGGCGGCGAGGCCGGCCGGGCCGGCGCCGATGATCGCAACGTCGTAGGTCGCGCCGCGACGGCGCCGTCTGCAGGCCCAGCCGCACCGCGACATCGCGAAACGACGGCGTGACCAGGCGCGCCCCGTCGGGGAAGACGAGCACGGGATACATCTCGTCCGCCTGCGGCGTCGGCGCCAGCCCGACGCGCGCTTCGGGATCGCGCGGGCCGAACCAGCGGAACGCGACATGGTTGCGCGCCAGGAAATTGCGCAGGGCATGACACGCGAGGTCGTAGCGATGGCCGATGATGGTCACCGTCGCCAACGGAGCCTCGGTGGCAAGCTGCTGCAGGCCCTCGATCCGCTTCGCCATCGTCCGCAGCAGGCGCGCGTTGAGCTCGGGGCAGGCGACGATCAGCTCGCGGAAATCCGCCGCGTCGAGCCGGCAGACGCGCGAAGGCTCGTCCGCGCGCAAGCCGGCGATCGCCGGCGAGCCGAGCAGCAGCGGCAGCTCGCCGCCGTGGTCGCCGGGGCCGTAGTGATTGATCGCGCGCTCGACGCCGGCAACCGACTTGTAGACGGTCAAGTCGACCGGAGAGGACGATGAAAAACGCCGGCAGCTCGCCTTCCTGGATCAACCATTCATTGGTGCTGCAGCGCGATGTCTGCGGCGCGCCGGCGATCGTGTTCAGCTCGGCGTCGGAAACGCCGGCAAGCAGCGGCACGGCGCGCAGCATGTCGCCAGTAATCATCGGCGCATCATCGCACGATCAACAGCGGCGCGGTGGCCGGCCCGCGCTCAATCTCAATAGGAGGACGGCAGCTGATCGAAAAAGGCGCGGTCGACGAAACACCAGCCCCATGCTTCGCCGGGCTCGAAGGACTGGATCATCGGATGCCCGGTGTCGCGGAAATGCCGGGTCGCATGCTTGTTCCTGGACTCGTCGCAACATCCGACGTGGCCGCAGGTCAGGCACAGGCGCAGATGCACCCAGTCATCGCCCGCCTTCAGGCACTCCTCGCATCCGTCGCCGCTCGGCGTTACGTCGCGGATGTCGGCGAAATGCGGGCAGGTATCCATCGCGCTCGGTTCTCCGGCAATCGTTCATGCGGCATTCTAACCCAATCGCCGGCGCGCCGGCGTCAAGGCGCGACGGCTCAGCGCCCCCAGTTGGGCGCACCGCCGTAAGGATAGCGGTCGGATATCTGGCGGCCCGACGATATCCGCCGATTCAGATCGCCCGGCAGGTCCGGATAATCTCCCGGCCCGAAGGTCCGGCAATCGCCTTCGAAGTTCGCATCGCTGCAGAAGATCCAGTAGCCGCCGTATACGCGCAGCGACGCGGCGCGATCGTTGAAGCTCGTGCGGTCGAGATTGCGAACGACATTGCGCTGGATCTCGAACGAGCGGCCGCGAAAATCCTCGCCCTCATAGAGCACCGCCCGTGCCGGGCCGCCGGTCGCGGCGGGCTTAGCCTTACCGGCGGCGGCGAGGCGGCGGCGGAGGCGTATATTGCGCGACCTCGCGCGCCGACGAGATGCTGATGGTTCAGCGATTCCCTGAAGATTCGGATATTCGCCCGGCTGCAGCCGCACACAGCGGCCGCCGAACTGCGCGTCGGTGCAGACTTCCCACACGCCGTCGCGCACGATGATCGATTCCGCGCGATCGTTGAAGTTCGATGCGGTCGAAATCGGAAACATGGTCGCGCAACGTAATGCGACGGCCCTCGAATCCCGGGTTTCGAACAGGATGATTTCGCCGGCCAGGCCGCGGTTGCGGCGAGCCCGAAAGCGGCGGCAACTGCGATTCTTGTCATTGAACTCTTCATGGTTTCTCCTGGTTCTTCTGCGGCAAAGCGCGGCGCAAGCGGTTCGCGACGAACCGAGGTATGCGCTAGCGCCGTGCGCGTCCCGGACAATACCGCAGCAATTCGCGCGCCAATCCTCGCCTGTCGGCGCGCCTCCGCACATGGTACAAGGGGCGGAGGAAGGCGCCGCGCGCCCGGCGACAAAACGCTTTTGCCGCTGGCATCTTAACCGGCCCGTGCGCTTCGCCGCACCGGTCGCCGCCGCGGCTCGCAGCGGCCTGGTAATGCCACGACCTGCGCGGCGCTGTAAATTGTTGCAAATCGTCCGCTGCGCGCGGACAAATTTGCGTGCGCGGGCCCCGAGAAGCGGCGGCACGCTTTCAGGGAGCAGGGACCATCACCAGACGATCCAGCGCCCGATTCGGCACCCCATACTTCGCCCGGTCGGCCCAGCATCTGGCGCACATTGGCCCCGGACCGATCGGATGGCACGCTGTCGAATTTTTCGCTGACCGGGTCGAAGCGAACGATCGCATTGGTGCTCCAGTCGGTCAGCCAGACCTTGTCCTTGTCGTCGACCCAGACCGCATAGGGATGGGCGTTGCCCGGGCAGCTTCCATTCGCGCCAGTTGCGTGCTGCCGGATCGTACATTCCGACCTGGCCGGTATTCCAGTAGCTGACCCAAATCCGGCCGCGCGAATCCGACCAGACGCGACGCGCGCCTTGCGCTGGCGTCGGTGGCTCGATGACCGTGGCGTCGCCGCTCGTCGTATCGATGCGCGCGATGTAGTTTCCGGCGAGCGAAGCGAAGTAGACATCGCCGCCCGGCGTCGTCGTGATGCCGTAGGGCCCGCTTCCGCGCGGCGCCTTCCACACGCGCATGTCGCCGGACGCGGGATCGAGCCGGCCGTAGATTCCGCTTTGCCCGGTAAACCATATCCGGCCGCTCTTGTCGAACGTCGCCGTATTGAGGTTGGCATAGCCGGCATCGCGCGGCAGCGGCCAGACCTTGACCTCGCGCGACTTCGGATCGACGCGCACGATGGCGTTCTGGCCGCCGTCGGTGATCCACGCCGCGCCGTCCGGCCCGACGATCACCCCATGCGGCGACGAGCGGGCGCCGAGGACGATCTCCTCGAACTTGCCCGATTTCGGATCGAGTATGCCGAGCTTGCCGGTCGACTGCGCGGTGTAGTAGACCGGCCCGCCGGCCACCGGCGTCGCGGCGACATCGTGCGGGTGCGCGCCGCGCGCAACGTCGAAATACGCCGGCGCCGTCGAAGCTGGACTGGCATCGGTCGCGAGCATCGCAGCCGCACCGGCAGTCAGCACTATGCAAGCGTTCATCAGATGTGCGATTTTCATGACCGCCTCTGATCGCGGAAAGCAACGCCGATAAGCGTACCATCTCGCCTTCGCGACGTCATTCGATCTGATGCACCCATGCCGACCCCACTGCTGATGGTTGCAACCGCGACGGAATGGCTCGGGGCAGCGCGCATGCCGCGCAATCTTGCGAACGCCGGCTTTGCGGTGTCGCTCCTCGTGCCGCCGGGGATCGGTGGCGGAAAAGAGCCGATTTCTGGTCAATATCGGCCACCTCCCCGCCAACGCAACGCCAGCCGCCTGGGTAGAAGCGTTTGCGTCCATGGTGGAATCCACCTCACCGCGCCTGGTGTTGCCGTGCGATGACACTGCGTTGCGGCTGCTGATGTTGCTCGCGCTGTCGCCGCCCGCGATGATGCCGCCTGCGCTGCACCTGCAGCTGGCTGCGCTCATCGTCGACTCGCTCGGCGATCCGGCATTCTATCGGACCAGCATCGACAAGACGATGATCGGCCCCGCTGCCGCGGCGCTGGGAGTGCGCGTGCCCGCATCGATCGTCGTCACCGCTCTCGATGACGCCAAGCGATTCATCGCCGCGCACGGTTTTCCGATCGTGATCAAGCGCAGCCATTCGACGGCAGGCGAAGGGGTTGCCATATGTGCCGATCAGGGCATGGTCGATGCGTGAATTCGCGCGTCTAATGGCGATGCCCGCGCTCGATCTCGACGATCTGGCAGCCGGGCGAGATCGTGCTTCAGGAGTTTATCGCCGGTAAGATTCATTTCTATACCGCCGTCGCTTGGCGTGGCGCGCTGGTGTCGGGGGTTGCGGTGGAAAAAATCGAGGGCGAACTCAAGGGGCCGACCAGCGCGGTGCGCTATTTTCGTTCACCGCAAATGCATGCGGCCACGGCGCGGCTCGCCGCAGGATTCGGCATCACCGGAATCTTTTCTCCCGAATTCATCGTCGATCCGGCGGGTGGCGAGCCATATCTCCTCGAGATCAACCGGCGTATCTCGCACGGCACGCATCGCGGCGCTCGGATAAACGTCGATGCCGGAGCCGCGCTCTATGCCGCGATGCACGGCACGGCGGCGCCGCGCGACCAGCTCGCCCCCGGCGAAGAGCATTTTTGCGCGCATTTTCCGCACGAGTGGATGCGCGATCCGCACAGTCCGCTTCTCAGGCGCCTGCCGGTCGATGTACCCTGGGACGAGCCCGAGCTGGCCGAGCGCTGACCGCCATCGCCGTCAGGCAGTTCGGCAAGAACCCAGAAGGAACCGCATGTTCGTCTTCCCTAGTCTGTTGTCGCGGCGCTCGCTGACGGCGCTGCTTGCGCTGGTTTGCAGCGTCGGCCCGACGATGCCCGCCGCGAATCGCCGCCGATGCCGGCGACTATCCGAGCCGGCCGATCAGGATCGTCGTTCCATTCGCCGCGGGTACGCAGCTCGACTTGGCCGGACGCATCGTCGCGGCCAAGCTCGCCGAAGCCGTCGGCCAACCGGTGGTCGTCGACAATCGTCCCGGCGCCTCGGGCAACATCGGCAGCGAAACCGTCGCGAAAGCCGCGCCCGACGGCTACACGCTGCTGCTTACCGGCTCGTTCATCACCAGCCTGCCGAGCACGATGGGGCCGCGCGCGGTCGACCCCATCGCCGCGTTCGCTCCGATCAGCAAGATCAGCGAGCCGCCGATGATGATCGTCGTCAATCCGGCGTTGAACGTGAAGAGCCTCGACGAGCTCATCGCGCTGGCGCGCAAGTCGCCGGGCAAAATCGCCTACTCGACGCCCGGCGTCGGCACGACGCAGCACTTGGCCGCGACGATGCTGCAGCAACGCGCCGGCATCGAGTTGCTGCATGTCCCGTACGCCAACGGCGGGCAGGCGCTCAACGACGTCGTCTCGGGAATCGTGCCGGTGTACTTCAGCTTTATCGGGGCGGTCGAGACGTTTCTCCGCAGCGGGCAGCTGAAGCCGCTGGCGGTGGCGACCGGCAAGGCGCGCGACCAACTGGCCCGACGTGCCGACCGTCGCCGAGCTGGGCTACAAGGACTTCGCAGTCACTTCGTGGAATTGCGTGCTCGCCCCGGCAGGCACACCGCCGGAAATCGTCGACTCGGCTGCATCGCCGAGCTCGCCCGGATCGTGCAACAGCCCGACGTGCGCTCGCAATTTCTGGCGATGGGCAGCGAGCCGATGTCGAACACGCCCGAGCAATTCGGCGCTGAACTCAAGGCCGCCGTTGCGCACTGGTCCGACGTGGCCAAGGTCGCCGGGATCCGCGCCGATTGAGAGCTGGACGGCTGGCGCAGCGCAGCTTGCGTCGCTGCTGCCCACGGCATAGGATGCTGGCTCTGGTTGCCCAAGGATAACCATGCGCAAGATTTCCGTCTGTGCGGCCGCCTTCGGCCTGGCGGTCGGCGCGGCCGCCGTTCCCGCCGAGGCCTTGGTCTGCAACATCGTGTTCGATCGCAACGATCAGATGATCTATCGGGACACACGCCGCCGGTCGACTTCCGACGGCGGCGCCGGGCGCGGGCGGCGATGCGTCAACGCGGCGAATATCTGATGGTGATCGACACCGACCGCTGCGCGCAGGTCGTGCCAAGAACAGAAGCTCCAGCGCGGCCAGCGTCGAAGACATCGTCGCCGGCATGCGGCCGTACTTGGGGCCGGCGGCGGCCAGGCCGACGTCCGGCGGTCATGCGGCGGGTGGCGATCGGCAGCACCGTCCGCGCCGGCGCCGCCTGCGGCGGTCAGCACGTCCCGCGGCAGCTCCTCGCGCGCGTACTAGGCGCGATCGTCGCCGCATTTTCCGTTCGCCGCGAGGCCGCATCGCGCGGACCGCCGGCGCGCGCCGGCCGCCGTGCCGCGCATCAGCCTTTAGGCCTCGTACTTGAACGACAGCGCGACGCGGGCGCGGTAGGCCGCGACTTTGCCGTTCTCGACTCTCATATCCAGCTTGACGATGTCGGCGATACGCAGATCGCGCAGCGATCCTGCCGCGGTTTCGACGGCGCGCCTGGCCGCGTCCTCCCACGAAACCTGACTGGTGCCGACCAGCTCGGTGATCCGGTAGACGCTCTCGCCCGCGCCGGATTTTCCTGCTCTCTTTGCCTTTGCCTTTGCCATGCGTTCCTCCTGGTCGACTGCGTTGATCGCCATTCTTTTTATTCCGCGGCACCGGCATTGTCAATGCGCGGCGCAGCACATCGATCGGCGCGAGGTCGCTCAACGCGGGCCATCATTCGCCGGGCTTGCTCGATGGCGCAGGCGTCGACCAGTCCGGCGCGGGAATGTGCGCGCCAGCAACGCGCCGACCAGCGTCACCCCGGCCAGCGGCCGAAGACGATGCCATAGGCATGATCGAACCGGGCTCCCATGGTGGCGCGCTCGGCCTGCGAATCTGTGCGATCGCGTCCGGCCCCGCGTCGAGCACGCGCCCAGCAGCGCCGGCAGCGAATCGCCGGCAACGCCCAGCGCGCCGATCAGCACGCCCCGACAACGCGACGCCGACGGCGCCGCCGATCGCCCGCGAAAGCGAGATCGACGCGGTCGCGGCGCCGAGCGCCTTCGGTCCGCGCCGCCAGTTGCACGGTAACCTGCGTCGGCGGCATGACCATTCCCATGCCGATGCCCACCACGGCGTCAAGCCCAGCATCACAAACGTCGGCCCGGGGCCGACCGCGATCGCGAGCGCGACGAATGCCAGTGTCGCCATGCTCATGCCGAGCTGCGGGAAATATCGCCACCCTGCCGGTGCGCGTCACCAGTCGGCCGGTGACGGCCGACGATGCGACCATCGCCAAGGTGATCGGCAGCAGCAGCAGGCCCGATTGACCGATCGCAACGCCGCGGCCGAGTTGCAGGTACAGCGGCAGGAACAGGATCGTCGAGAATAGCGTCGCGCCAAAGCAGAACACGAGCCGCGTCGGAGCGGGCGATCGCGGGCATGCCGAGCAGGCGCAGCGGGATCACCGGATCGGCGGCGCGACGCTCCCATCGCAACAGCAGCGCGAAACCCGCAGCGGCGACGGCCACCAGCACGAACATCGGCCATGAAGCCCACGCAAAACGGTGACCTCCCGACGAAAGCGCAAAAAGCAGCGCACAGCGTCGCGAGCGAAAACAGCAACGCACCGGCGATGTCGGGCCGGAAGCGGCCCGCGCGCGCCGGCGGCGCGTCGGGGATGCGCCACGCGAGCACTGCGGCGACGATGCCGAGCGGGATGTTGATGCCGAAAATCGCGCGCCAGCTCACGTGCTCGGTAAGGTACGCGCCGAGCACCGGGCCCGACGTGCTCGCCAGCGCGAAAACGGTGGCGAAGTAGCCGGAAAACCTGCCGCGCTCGCGCGGCGATACGTGTTCGCCGATCAAAGCCTGCGCCAGCGTCATCAGGCCGCCGCCGCCCAGCCCCTGCGCGGCCCGCGCCACGATCAGCAGCAGCAGCCTCGGCGCCAGCGCGCAGGCGAGCGAGGCGGCCGAAAATATGGCCAGCGCGCCGAGCAGCATGCGTCTGCGGCCGAAGCGATCGCCGAGGTGCCCGTACAGCGGTGCGGCGATCGTCGCCGCCAGCAGGTACGAGACGACCACCCAGGAAATGTCGGCAAAGCCGCCCAGCCCACTTGCGATCGTCGGCAATGCGCTGGCAAGGATCGTCTGGTCCGCGGCTGCAAGGAACATCGCGACCATCACGCCAGGAAACACGCGCAGGAATGCCTGCCTGCTGGTCATCGCCGGCGCCGCGACGCGTCGGCCGGGCCGCGCGCGTCATCGCGATCCGGGTCGGTACGCTTGCAGGTGCCATGATGGATATGTGTCGAAACGAGGCGCCCGCGGCATCACCGGGCGGAGCAGCGCGATACCAGCGATATCGCTTGCTGCGAGCGTACCAGAACTGGAGATTCGAGCCGCGCAGCGCCGGATCCGGAGTTCGCGGCGTCGACTGCCGGCGCGGCCCGTCGCGCGCTCGCGCGCAATGCTAAACTGCCGGCGACGGAGCGGTGCCGCAGCGTCGCTACCGGTCGCGCGATCGCGCGAGCGGCGACACCGTTGCATTCGCCGCGATCATCCACACGTCCGGCAAGGAGCAGGCGATGCCAAAAGTCGCGGTCATCCAGCAGGCTCCCGCCGTGCTCGACCGCGCGGCGACGCTGCGCGAAGCGGTGCGATGGGTCGGCGTGGCGGCCGCAGCCGGCGCCGCGCTGATCGTGCTGCCCGAAGTCGTTCGTGCCCTGCTATCCGGCCTGGATCTGGCGCTTGCGGCCCGGCCCGATGGCGGCCTCACCGCGAAGCTGCACGCGCGTCTGCTGGCCAACGCGGTCAGCATCGGCCGCGGCGACCTGGCGCCGCTGTGCGCGGCGGCGCAAGAGCACCAGGTGACGATCGTCTGCGGCATGACCGAGCGCGACGACGACTCGAGCCGCAGCACGATCTACAACACCGTCGTCGTCATCGGCACCGACGGCGGCATCCTCAACAGGCACCGCAAGCTGATGCCGACCAATCCGGAGCGCATGGTCTGGGGCTTCGGCGACGCGCTCGACGCTCAACGTCGTCGACACGCCCTGCGGGCGCGTTGGCGACGATGATCTGCTGGGAGAGCTACATGCCGCTCGCGCGCTACGCGCTCTACGCGCAGGGCGTCGAGGTCTACGTCGCGCCGACCTACGACAGCGGCGACGGCTGGATCGGGACGATGCAGCACATCGCGCGCGAAGGCGGCTGCTGGGTCGTCGGCAGCGGCACGGTTCTCAACGCGCGCGACCTGCCGGCCGATTTCCCGGACAAGCCGAGGCTCTATCCGGACGCCGACGAATGGATCAACGATGGCGACTCGGTGATCGTCGCGCCCGGGCGGCAAGATCGTCGCGGGGCCGTTGCGCCGGGAAACCGGGATCCTCTACGCCGACATCGACCTCGACGCGGTCGCGGCGGCGCGGCGCCGCATCGACGTCGTCGGACACTATGCGCGTCCCGACATCTTCCGCCTGCACGTCAACCGGCAGCGGCAGTCGCCGGTCAGTTTCGACTGATCGCCGGCCATGTCCGCGCAGCAACGCGCTCCGACGCCGCGGCAAGTGCCGCCGGCAACGCTCGCGGCGATGAAGCAGGGCGCGTTCGAAGCGGCACGGCGCGCGTACGCGCCCTACTCGCGCTTCGCCGTCGGCGCCGCGGTGTTGTGCTCGGATGGCCGCATACACACCGGCGCCAACGTCGAGAATGCGTCGTTCGGCCTGTCGATCTGCGCCGAGCGCAATGCGATCTTCCGCGCCGTCGCCGACGGTGCGCGCCGGATCGATGCGCTGTTGTCTACACGCCGAACGGCCGGGCAACGCCGCCTTGCGGCGCGTGCCGGCAGGTGCTGGCCGAATTCGGCGGCGCGGCGCTCGTCGTCTGCTGCACCGACGACGACACCGGCGAGCGCCAGTATCTTCTTGCCGACCTGCTTCCCGATGCGTTCGGGCCCGACCATCTTTAGCCACCTCGACCACCAACCCAAGCAAGGAGACCGTTGCATGACTTCGCCCTCGAAAACCGCCATCGTCACCGGCGCCGGCAGCGGCATCGGCCGCGCCGTCGCGCTCGCGCTGCTGAACGACGGCTATCGCGTCGCGCTCGCCGGCCGCCGTCGGGACGCGCTGGACCAGACGATGGCCGCGGCCGGCGGCGCGGCGAAGCAGGCACTGGCCGTGCCCACGGATGTCAGCGATCCGGCGTCGGTGCACGCCCTGTTCGCGCGCGACGAAGGAGACGTTCGGCCGGCTCGACGTGCTGTTCAACAATGCCGGCGTCGGCGCGCCGCGGCATCGACCTCGAGGACCTCACCTTCGAGCAGTGGAAGACGGTCGTCGACATCAACCTCACCGGCGTGTTCCTGTGCACGCAGGAGGCGTTCCGGCTGATGAAGAGCCAGGACCCGCGCGGCGGGCGCATCATCAACAACGGCTCGATCTCCGCGCACGCGCCGCGGCCGAACTCCGCCCCCTACACCGCGACCAAGCACGCGGTCACCGGGCTGACCAAGTCGGCGTCGCTCGACGGCCGGAAGTACGACATCGCCTGCAGCCAGATCGACATCGGCAATGCCGCCACCGATCTGGCGGCGAGGATGGCCAAGGGCGTGCCGCAGGCCAACGGCAGATTGCCGTCGAGCCGCTGATGGACGTCGACGCACGTCGCCAGCGCCGTGCTTTACATGGCGGGATTGCCGCTGACGCGCAACGTGCAGTTCATGACCGTCATGGCGACCAAGATGCCTTTTGTCGGACGCGGTTAGCGCCTCGTTTCGCCCGCGACGAAGCCGTCGCTCGCCACCAGGAGGCGCGCCGGCCCGGCGCCACGTCAGCCGTGATCGACGCTCGGGCCGCCCGGGCACTGCGGCACCTGACCCCAGTGGCCGTCGCAGTACTCCAGCCGGACGCGCTGCTCGCACACGACGCGCGCCAGGAATTCGTCGGCGGGACAACGGCCGATCGCATTCTTCATTTCCTGCCAGATGTCAGATCGGGCCACCGGCTTCGGCGGCGGCACGACCGCCGGCCGCGGCGGCATGCGTACGATTTCAACCGCCGGCGGCGTCTCGGTTTCCGGCACGACTGGACGCACCGCGGCGGTGCGCTTGGGCGGTGCAGGCTTGGCGACCGTCGGTACTGCTGGCGTCGGGTCGGGCTCGACCACGGCCGGCAGCGGGGCAATGGCTGCCGGAAGCGGGTTCGCCTCAGGCGGCTTGACGGCCATGGCCACGGGGTTGGCGGCGGTCGCCGGGCTTGGCCCTGACGCGGTTGCCGGGGGCATCGTCTCGGGATCCGCGGTGCTTTGCGTACGGTGCGGCAGATACCAACCTGCAATCGCCGCCAGCGCGATGCCGATTGACAGCAGCAGCCACAGGGTCGAGCGCGAGCGCACGGGACCCGGTCCCGCAGATGCCGGCGCAGCCATGCCGCTCACCGTCGGCGCGGCGGCCGCGGCAGCGGCAGCCTTGGCCTTCTTGGCGGCGCGCCGTGCCTTGGTTTCAGGCGAGCCGGCCGACCGGCGCAGCCGCGACAGCGTGCGCGGAGCCTCGCCCGCCCCGGCCATGACCAGGGGTTGCGTGATCGTCGCGTCGTAAGCGCGCTTGCGCGCGGCGTAGCAGTCGTCGCACAGCCTCGCGCCGGGCGCGCTGCGGCGTCCGCAAATCTGGCAGCTCATCGTCTCCCCCGCATCGGACGTTCCGGGCCGGACGCCGGAGCGCCGGGCTTGGTTCCTATGATAATGTCATAAAGGCGGATTGTCGCATACGTCTTGGCGGGAGCAAGAAACAGGCCATCCCTACCTCGCCCCGCACCCGTCGCGGCGCTAGAGCGTTGGCAGGCGCCGCGCGCGCACCGGCGTGAGCAGCATGCCGGCGAGCGACTGAAACGAGTCGTCGGTGAGCTTGGCAAGGCCGAAACGCGGCGGGCGGAGTAGGGTCGGCCGCCCCGCGCGCCAAACGGGGAGGGAGCCGCAGTGGCCTGCGTTGTGCGCGCACCAACGACCGCCACGGGCTTTTGCATTGGCGGCCACGAGCATTGGGTGAACTGATCGAATTCCGACTGGCGCCGGCGGTCGTTCGCGCTAGCGGGTCTCCCTGGAGACGCCGGGACACTGCGGCACCTTGCCCCAGTAACCTTCGCAATATTGCAGTCCGACGCTTTGCTCGCACCCGATGCGGCGGAAAAAATCCTCGCGCTTGCATCGCGCCATCGCTTCGCGCATCTGCTGCCAGCGGTCGGGCTGCGGCGACGCGGTCGCAGGCGGGGCCGGCGTGCGCGCGACGGCGGGCGCTGGGGCGGGCGGCGTCTCGGGGGAACCTGGCTTCGCGGCAGGCAGCGGCGGGGGCGACGTTGACCGAGCCGCCTTCGACGCGGCAGCGTTTGGCTTTGACGGGCCGCCCGAAGACGACTGTCCGGCCGCGGCCTTCTCCGCCTCGGCGCTGGATCCAGGCGTCGCAGTCTGGTCCTTGCCAGCCTCCGAAGCGGTCGCATCCTGGGTCGTGGACGGTTGCGCGGACGGGGCGTTGGCGTCTTTCGCGCCCTCCGCGGGTGCGGCGTCGGTAGCCTTTGCGGCCTCGCCCCCGGTGGTGCTGTCCTTCGATTCCCCAGGTTGAGATACGCGGTAGGCGACGAAGCCGCCGATGCCGAGCACTGCAACCAGGGCGAGCATGGCGGCGATCATGCCAAGCTTGGGCGGACCGCTCGTTGCCCGGCCCGCGGCGACCGGCGCGGCAGCGCCGGATGCCGGAGCGGATCCAGCGGGCCGCGGCGGAATGGTCGCAGCCGGCGAGGCCGTGGTCGCTGGTTTCGCCACCGCGGCGGCGGCTGCAGGCGCGGCCGCAGGCGCCGCGGCGGGGGAGGCCGCGGTCGCCGGCTCGGCCGGCAACGTGGTGCCGCATTGGACGCAGAATCTGGCCCCCGGCTGCGTCTCGTACCCGCAGTTCGTGCATTTCATCGTCCGTCCTCCGTTGGCTGCCGGCCCAGTGCCCGCCGCATCCGACACCCGGCCATGCCGCCGGCTTGCGCCAAGCGGGCGTTAGTGTACCCCGGCCTCGCCCGCCATGTCGCCACGGCGCCGGCTGCCTCGGCGCGCACGGCCGGTGACGCTGCACTCGGCGCGGCGAGCCCCGGCTAGATCGAAAGCTGCCAGGTTTCCGCGACAAGGTCGCGGCCGAAGCTGTGATGCGCCTTGCGACGGACCCGCCGGAAACCGGCCTGCTCGTAAATGTGCCGGGCACCGGCGAGTTCGCTCTGCGTCCACAGCACCACGCGGCGATATCCGGCGCGGCGGGCAAAGCGGACGCACTCGTGTACCAGGCGTGCGCCCAACCCGCGGCCGCGCGCCTCCCGCTCGACCAGAAGCAGGCGCAGCTTGGCCACTTCCGCCGACTGCCGGACCAGGAACACCGATCCGACGATCCCTCCGTCGCACTCGGCGATCCAGCAACGTTCATGCCTGGCGTCGAAATTCTGCACGAATTTCGCGGCGATCGCCGCGACCAGCGCTTCGAATTGCGCGTCGTAGCCGTATTCACGCGCATAGACCGCCCCATGCCTGTGCACGACCCAGCCGATGTCGCCGGCGCACGGCGCACGCAGCTTGATCGGCCGCGGTCGTGCCGCGCGCGCGCCGAGCAGGTTCTCGACCGCCGTCGTCGCGGCCATCAGCCGCATCTGGTCGTCGTTGGAGAGCTCGCCCAGCAGCGCGCCCGCCTGGTCATGCGAGCGTCGGTCGAGCGGCGCGAATGCCGCGCGTCCCTTGCGCGTCAGCGCCAGCAACTGCCGCCGGCCGTCGGCGGCGCTCGGCTGGCGGTGCAGCAGCCCCTGCGCCTCGAGGCCGCGCAGAATGCGGCTCAAATATCCTTCGTCCAGGCCGAGCCTTCCCGCCAGCTCGCTTGCCGTCGGCGCGCCCGCGCCCGTGGCGGCGGCGCGCGCGTGCGCGAGCTCGTAGAGCACGCGCACCTGCGCCAGCGAGAACGGGCTGTCGAGCAAGCCTTCCTGCAGGACGCCGATCCGCTGCGTGTAAAAGCGATTGAAACGGCGCAGCGCGGCGATGCGCGCCTCGCCGCCCGCCTGTGCCGCGATTGCCGAAGTGATCATCGTGGTCATCCTGCGGCCAGGTGCGGCCGCCGATGCCACTGTCGGCAAATCAGTTGCTTTTGTCAACCAGTTACGCGGGACGCCGCGCGGTCAGCCGATCTGCTGGCGCAGGAAATCGAGCGTGCGCCGCCGCGCCAGCGTCGCCGCGGCGGCGTCGTACGAGCCGCGCTGATCGCAGTTGAAGCCGTGATCCGCAGCGTAGATGTAGACACGGATTTCGGGGTGCGCGTCGGCAAAGGCGCGCACGCCGGCGACCGGGATCATCGAATCGCGCTCGCCGAAGTGGGCGATGACCGGGCACTGCGGCTGCTCGGCGACCGCGTCGAGCATGCCTCCGCCGTAGTACGGCACCGCGCAGGCCCATCCGGCCAGCCGGCACGCCGACAGCCAGGTGACCAAGCCGCCCCAGCAGTAGCCGACGACCCCGACCTTGCCCGCGGTGGCGATCGCGCTACGGGCCGCGTCGACGTCGAGCAGTGCCGCGTCAGTCGAGGCTTTGGCCCGGATTTCGCGGCCACGCGCGATATCGGCCGCGGCGTAGCCCAGGTCGACGTCCTTTTGGTAGCGATCGAACAGTGCCGGCGCAATCACGCGATAACCGTCGGCCGCGTAACCGTCGCAAACGCTGCGGATGTGGTTGTTGACGCCGAAAATTTCCTGGACCACGACCAACCCGCCACGCGGCGGGCCCACCGGCTCGGCGAGGTATGCCGGCAGGCGATAGCCATCACTGGCGGAAAGTTCACTCATCGTTCCCATCGCTTGTTCCTCCTGGTCCGCAGGCGGCAGGCATTATCGCATCGCCAACCGGCCCGCCGCGCGCGCCCTGTCCCGCTCGGTCCCGCGCCGTGTCTTATGGACGCTGCGGCACTGGCAGACGGCGTGGGATAATGGGCTTGCGTCAATCGATGGCGGAGATGCGGGCGATGAAACTCAACACCAAGAAGATCGAGGGCCTGATCGGCGAGCTCCTCGTCGAGATCGGCGAGGACCCGCAGCGGGAAGGTCTGATCAAAACGCCGCAGCGGGTCGCCGCCGCGATCGAATTTCTCACCTCGGGCAACAGGACCGATCCGCAGAAGCTCATCAACGGCGCGGTGTTCACGCAAGCGACCAACAGCATGGTCATCGTCAAGAACATCGAGGTCTACAGCCTTTGCGAGCACCACATGCTCCCCTTCTTCGGTCGCTGCCACATCGGCTACATACCCAGCGGCCGCGTGTTCGGCGTGTCCAAGCTCGCGCGCCTGGTCGACATGTACGCGCGCCGGCTGCAGCTTCAGGAACGGTTGACCGAGCAGATCTCGCAGGAGGTGATGGATTCGGTCGGTGCCAAGGGCGTCGGCGTGATGATCGAGGCGCGCCACCTGTGCATGATGATGCGCGGTGTCGAGAAGCAGAATTCGGTGATGATCACCTCGTCGGTGCTGGGAACCTTTCGCGACTCGACAGCGACGCGCGAGGAGTTTCTCGCGCTGATCGGCAGTCGCGCGACCTGAGTCGCGCTTGCTGCCGGACAGGCGGCGCGTTCAGGCTTCCAGCCACCAGCGATAGAGCGTTCCCGCAAAGCTCCGCGCGCCGCGCGCCGCGACCGGCGGCAGGCGCAGCGGACGCAAAAACATCTCGACCGGCAGGTCGCGTGGGGCGTAACGCCGCGCCACCGTCGAAATGCGGCGGCGGAACGCCCGATATTCATCGTCCACCGACCCTCCGCCGCGATGCGTCGCCTGCCATAGATGCCGGAACGCGATGCGGCCGTCGTCGTCCGCCGTCTGCAGCAGGCGCCGGGTCATGGTCCGGCCGATGCGCCAGCGCCCGTGCCGTTCGCGCTCCTGATAGCGCCGGAAATAGCGGTAGAAGTGCTTGTAGTGCCGGACCTCGTCGGCGTAGATGTGCGCAGCCAGATCCTTCAGCACCGGCTCTTCCGCGTAATCGCGTAGCGCGCCGTACAGTGTCGCCGTGCCCATTTCGACGACGCAGCGCGCGGCGAGCTCGAGCGCCCGGGCCGGTTCGAGCGCGGGCACCGTGCAGGTCTGGCGGTACTCGTCGAAGAAAATGTCGTAGGTGCGCTGCCAGTCGAAATCCGGCCAGATGCGCTCGACGTAGGCGCGGAGCGCCGCGCCGTGCTGTACTTCTTCATGTTCCCAGGACTCGGCAAGCCAGTCGGCCACGACGTCGTCGCCGTCGAAGTACGAGACGAGATTGTGCGCATACAGGTCCGATCCGGTTTCGACGAACGACGCCATCGTCACCATCTGGAAGAGGGTCTTGTCGTCTGCCGCGCGGGCGCGGTCGGCGCCGGCATAGTCGATGTCGGCCAGGCGCCAGGCGCGGCGTGCACGCCATCCGGGAGCCGGGTCGCCCGCCGCAGGCGGTTCCGGCGTTTGTGCTTTACGCATCGCGTTTCTCCCTGCCTTTGGAGTAAGACAGCTTCCTGGCCATAAATTCCCGTGCTGCAGTCAACAACATGCCTCGCGGCCGCGAAACTTGCAATAGTCCCGGCCCGGCCTTTTCGGCCTGCGGCCGGAATCTCCTTCGGGTCCGACCCTCCCCGGGCCCTCGCGCCGGCGACCGCCGAAACGCACGTCGAGCGGCCACGAGTGCGATAATCGGCCCGGCGCGACGCCTTGTCTGGAGACAGCGATGCCCGAACCCTTGCGCCGAGTCGCGGTCATCGGCAGCGCGCGGATACCATTCGCGCGCAGCAATACCCGCTATGTCGACGCCGGCAACCCGGCAATGCTCACGACCACGCTGGCGGCGCTGGTCGACCGCTTCGGTCTGAAAGGCATGCAGTTGGGCGAAGTCGCCGCCGGCGCGGTGATCAAGCACTCGCGCGACTGGAACCTGACGCGCGAAGCTGCGCTCGGCGCCGGCCTGCACCCGCACACACCCGCCTACGATGTCCAGCGCGCCTGCGGCACCAGCTTGACGACGGCGGTGCAGATGGCACAGCGGATCGCACTGGGCGAAATCGAGGTCGGCATCGCCGGCGGTGTCGACACGACCAGCGACGTGCCGATCGGCTACGGCTCCGCGCTGACCCGCATCGTCCTCGACACCGCGCGTGGCAAGACGCTGGCCGGTCGCCTGAAGCCGTGGCTGCGCCTGCGCCCGTCCGATCTCAAGCCCGCGACCCCGGGGGTCGTCGAGCCGCGCACTGGGATGTCGATGGGCGAGCACTGCGAACTGATGGCCAAGGAATGGCGTATCGGCCGCGCCGAGCAGGACGAACTCGCCTGGCAGAGCCACATGAAGGCGGCGGCGGCGTGGCGCGAGGGATTCTACGACGACCTGGTGGTACCCTTTGCCGGCCTCGCCAGCGACAACAACGTGCGCGCCGACACCAGCCCGGCCAAGCTCGCGGCACTGAAGCCGGTTTACGATCGGACGGCAACCGGGACGCTCACCGCAGGCAACAGCACACCGCTGACCGATGGCGCGTCGTGCGTGCTGCTCGCGTCCGACGCGTGGGCCGACGCGCATGGGCACTCGGTACAAGCCTATCTGACGCACTGGGCGGTCGCCGCGGTCGACTTCGCTGGCCTCGCCGGGCCGCCCGAAGGCCTGCTTATGGCGCCGACGTATGCGGTCCCGGCGATGCTCGACCGCGCGGGCCTGCGCCTCCAGGACTTCGACATCTACGAGATTCACGAGGCATTCGCCGCCCAGGTGCTGTGCACGCTGGCGGCGTGGGAGTCCGACGATTACTGCCGGTCGCGGCTCAAGCGCCGCGCCGCGCTGGGCGCGATCGATCGCGGCAAGCTCAATCCCCGCGGCGGCAGCGTCGCGCTCGGCCATCCATTCGCCGCGACCGGCACGCGCATCGTCGGCACGCTGGCCAGGCAACTGCAGCAGCGCGGCGGGGGTCGAGGGCTGATCTCGATCTGCACCGCCGGAGGCATGGGCGTCACCGCGATCCTCGAGCGCTGAGCGCGAGCGTCTGCGCTACAATTTCGCCTCCGCAACTTCGCGAGGCAGCGCATGGCGCTCAAACGCCGCAAAGGTCCGGACGGCACGCTGGTCGTCGTCGAGCACACCTCGAAAGTCCTCGCCGGCAACGCGTTGGGCGATCCGCACGTGCGCAAGCTCGGCGTCTGGCTGCCGCCGCAGTACGACGCCGGGGCCGGCAATGGCCGCGGCCGGCGCTTTCCCGTGCTCTGGGACATGGTCGGCTTCACCGGATCGGGGCTGGCCCACGTCAACTGGAAGCCGTTTTCCGACAACGTGCCCGAGCGCGTCGCGCGGCTGATCCACGAGCGCAAGATGGGGCCCGCGATCGTCGTCTTCCCGGACTGCTTTACCGCGCTCGGCGGCAACCAGTACGTCAACTCGTCGGCGATCGGCAACTATGCCGATTACCTGACGCGCGAGCTGATCCCGTTCGTCGACCGCGATTTCCGCACGCTCAGCAGCCGCGACCACCGCGGCTGCTTCGGCAAGTCGTCCGGCGGCTACGGCGCGATCATGCACGGCATGAAGTACGCGCAGCACTGGGGAGCCATCGCCGATCATTCGGGCGATTCGTATTTCGATTTCGTCTACTGGCACGATTGGCCGAACACACTGAACGACCTGGCGCGGTTCCGGCCGGTCAAGCGCAAGCCCGGGGCCTACGATG
Organism: uncultured beta proteobacterium; assembly: GCA_963713125.1. GTDB lineage: Bacteria > Pseudomonadota > Gammaproteobacteria > Burkholderiales > Casimicrobiaceae > PALSA-1003. The sequence continues at coordinate 169,499 of CAVQKL010000003.1, forward strand.
TGCTGCGCGAGGGCGGCCGCATGCGGCTCGCCGAAGGCTGCGACGACGGACGAGTCAAGCGCTTCCTCGAGCACGTCTGGGAGACCGAGAAGCTGTCGCTGGCGGAGGGGCATACCATCATGAACCTGTGCATGGCGGCGACCTACGACCCCGATCCCAAGGCGCCGCTCGGGTTCCGGCTGCCGTTCAACCTGGAGACCGGTGAGCCGATCAAAAAGCGCTGGAAGAAGTGGCTGGCGCATGATCCGATCAATCTCGTCACACGCTACAAGTCCGCCCTCAGGTCGCTGCGCGGCATCTATATCGATTGCGGCTGGCGCGACCAGTATCACATCCACTACGGTACGCGGATCCTGTCGGCACGGCTGGCGCAGGCCGGCATCAAGCACGTCTACGAGGAATACGACGACAATCACTCCGATGTCGACTACCGGATGAACGTCAGCCTGCCGTTTTTGTACCGGGCACTGAAGCCGTAGCCGGAAGTGGACAGCGGATCGCCCGCCTCGCACGGATGATGGCGCCGCGACCCGCCCGCGACCGAACGGAGCTGCGATGGCCGATGACAAGAACGTCCTGGGGCAGGAACTCGCACCGTGCTCGAACTCGCCGCGCACGGGCTTCTATCGTGACGGCTGCTGCAATACCGGGCCCGAGGATCTGGGCCTGCACGTGATCTGCGCGCAGATGACCGCCGGGTTCCTGGATTTTTCCAGGGCGCACGGCAACGACCTGTCGACGCCGGCGCCCGAACACGGTTTCGCGGGGTTGCGGCCGGGCGACCGCTGGTGCCTGTGCGCGGGGCGATGGCGCGAAGCGTTCGAGGCCGGCCACGCGCCGCCGGTCGTTTTGTCCGCCACCCATGAGGAAACGCTGGCGATCGTTCCGCTCGAGGTGCTCAAGCGCCATGCCGTCGATGCGAGCTGATCGCTGCGTCGGCGCGTTTCGCCGCTAGATCGCCGCGATGAGCGCCGAACCCGTCCCCGCCGACGCCCCCGCGGCAGCGCAGCCGTCGCGGCGAGGCCTGTTCATGGGCTTCCTGATCGTCGGCGTGCAGGGATTCGGCGGCGTCATGCCTTTCGCCCGCCGCATGCTGGTCGAGCAGCGGCGCTGGCTCGGCGAGCGCGAATTCATCGAGGTGCTGTCGCTGTCGCAATTCCTGCCGGGGCCCAACATCGTCAACGTGTCGATCATCGTCGGCAGCCGGTTCCACGGCCTGTCGGGTTCGCTGGCGGCAGCCCTCGGCCTGATGCTGATGCCGTTCCTGATCGTTCTCGCGCTGGCGGCGCTGTACGCGCATTTTGCCGCGATCGAGGCCGTGCGCGACGCGACCACCGGCGTGTCCGCCGCGGCGACCGGGCTGGTGATCGCGATGGGAATAAAAATGGCGCATCCGCTCAAGGATGTCGCGTGGCAGATCGCGATGGCCGCGCTGGCGTTCGCGGCGATCGGGTTGCTGCGCATTCCGCTGCTCTGGGCGCTGGCGGTGCTCGCGCCGATTTCGATCGCCATCGCCTGGCGGATGCAACGATGAACGTGCCGATGCTGCTCGATCTCGCACGGCAATTCGGCCTGCTGTCGTTTCTGGCGATAGGCGGCGTCAACGCGCTCATCCCGGAGATTCATCGCCGCGTCGTCGAGAACGCGCACTGGCTGACCGACGCCGACTTCGCGCAGGCATTTGCGATCGCGCAGGCGGCGCCCGGCCCCAACATGCTGATCGTCAGCCTGATCGGCTGGAAGGTCCACGGCTTTCTCGGCGCGCTGGTGTGCACGATCGCCATCTGCGCGCCGTCGTCGGCGCTGACCTTCGCGGTCGCGCACGCCTGGGACCGCTTTCGCGATGCGCCGTTGCGCAAGGCGATCCAGCACGGGCTCGCACCGGTGACCGTCGGGCTGGTGCTGGCCAGCGGCTTCATCCTCGCCCGCACCGTCGACCATTCGTGGATCGCCTTCGGCCTGACCGGCGCCACGACGGCGCTGGTGCTGACGACGCGGGTGCATCCGCTGTGGTTGCTGGTCGCGGGGGCGGCCGTCGGCGCGCTGGTCGCGGTGTAGCCGACCGCGCCGATGCCAGAGCTGCCCGATGTCGCGGTCTACGTCGAAGCCCTCGAGCGCCGCATCGCCGGGCAGCGGCTCGAGGACATCCGGCTCGCCGCGGCCGAAGCGGTCCTCGCCGAGTGGAGCTCGGTTGAGCGGGCCACGCAGGGCGGGTAGACTAGGGCGCGTCGGGAGCGCGCGCGGCGACGACGACGCAAAGGAGCGGCAACCATGCGATGGCAGGATTACCGGCGCAGCGACAATGTCGAGGAAGATTCAGGCAGCGGGCCGAGCATGTTCGGCGGCGGGCTGCGCCTGTCGGGCGGGGCGATCATTCTGGTGGTCGTCGTCAGTCTGCTGCTGGGCAAGAATCCGCTCGACATGCTGGCGCTGCTCACCGACGTCGGCAGTCCGACGGTGCAAACGCAGGCGCCGCAGCCGGCACCCGGTGCGCCGGTGGCGAGCGATCCGCAAACGGAGTTCGTCGCGCGCGTGCTGGGCGACACCGAGGATGTCTGGGGCGGCATCTTCCAGCAGCTCGGCACCCGCTACCAGCCGCCGAAGCTGACCCTGTACCACGGCCAGATCGCCTCCGCTTGCGGATTCACCAGCGCCGCAGTGGGCCCGTTCTATTGCCCGGGCGATCGCAAGGTTTATCTCGACCTCGGTTTTTTCCAGGAGTTGTCGCAGCGCTTCGGTGCCCCGGGCGACTTTGCGCGCGCGTACGTGATCGCCCACGAAATCGGCCATCACGTGCAAAACCAGCTCGGATTGATGGATGCAGCGCAGCAAAAAATGGCGAATGCGCCGGATCGAGTCAGGAACGATCTGTCGATGCGCCTCGAGCTGCAGGCCGACTGCCTTGCCGGCGTCTGGGGACATTCGTCGATCCAGCGCAACATCATCGACGCCAAGGACATCGAATCGGGCATCGCGGCGGCAACCGCGGTCGGCGATGACCGCATCCAGAAACAATCGCGCGGCTACGTCGTGCCGGAGTCGTTCACGCACGGATCGTCCGCACAACGGGTGAAGTGGTTCAAGACGGGCCTCGACTCCGGGGATCTGCGCCAGTGCGACACCTTTTCCCCTCGCACCCCGTAACCAAGGGCCTGCACCGCGACCGGGCGGGCGCGGTGCAGGCGAACGGCCGGTTTCGGTTGGTCAACCGGCCTTGCTGCCGCCCCGGTTTGCCACTATAGTTGTTATGGTAGCAGGGTCACACCGGAGGGTCACATCATGAAGCTCATCGTCACGTTGGTTGCCGCCGTGGTCCTGGGCGGATGTTCGTCGCTCCCGATGCAGAAAGCCGAAAACAGCCAGCGCGTCGTTTGCGATTCCGCGCAAATGGAGGCCGTCGACCGGATCGCGCGGGCGCAGAGGACCGAAGTGCACTGGGTCAATTGCCCACAGTTGAGCCCGGAGCGCGCCAAGTCGGTTTCCTGAGCCGGGCCGAGTCGCAAGGCGGAGCCCTGCTCCGCACGCGTAGCGCGTGAATTGCCCCGGTTGCGGGGCCGCGATGCGCTTGCTCGATTTCGAGCAGATGCTGCTTGGCCGCGTCTCGCTCGATTTCTGCTTTCCCTGCCAGCTCATCTGGTTCGATGAGCACGAGAGCACAGAGCTCTCGCCAGGCGGCGTGCTCGACGTATTCAAGGCGTTCGACGCAAATCGCGCCGCGACGCGCAATCCGCTGCCCGAGTTGCTCGACTGCCCGCGCTGCGGTTCGCGGCTCGCCTTGACGCACGATCTGCAGCGCACCACGCACTTCAGCTACTACCGCTGCACCTGGGGGCACGGCCGGTTGACCCCGTTCGTCCAGTTCCTGCTGGAAAAGAACTTTGTGCGACCGCTGTCCGGCAGCGAACTGGCTGCGCTGAAAGCCCGCGTGCGCACCGTGCAATGCTCCAACTGTGGTGCCCCGGTCGACCTCCAGCACGACATGGTCTGTCCGTATTGCCGTTCGCCCCTGGCGATTCTCGATCCCGACGCCATTGCCAGCACACTGCGTGAGCTCAATGCGGCGGAAATCGAGCGCAAGACCATCGATGTCGATCGTCTGGCGGACGCTTTATTGCGCGCGCCCGCAGGCGCTCGCGGCAGCCTGGATTTCGAGCGCGAGGGCGACGAGCGATTGTCGGGTGACCTGGTGAGCGCTGGCATCGCCATTATCGCCACGCTGCTGCAATAGCGGGCAGCGGCGGTGCCCGCCCGTGGCAAGCGCGAGGGGCGGCGCTCCTTCCCACCCGGCAGCAGCGGGCATAAAATGCGGGGTCTTGCGCCTGGCTGCGAGGTTTGTATGACGTTCCGCCTGCTTTTCCTGACATCGATCGCCGTGCTGGCGCTCGGCGCACCCTGCGCTTCGGCTCAAACGCCGGCGAAAACGCCCGCGCCCGCGACGCCAGCCGGCCCGGCACCGGCCGCCGTCGGCGCGACATCGGCCCTACCGGCGAACGCCTGCGTCAAGCCGGAATTCCCCGGCAGGCTCGCCTCGTCGACCCGCGCCAGCGTGTTCAACAAGGAACTCAAGGCCTACGGCGATTGCATCAAGAAATACCTCGAGGATTTGCGGGCGATCACCAACGCCGCGACCGCCGCCGGCAATAGCGCGATAGACGACTACAACGCCTTCCAAGCCGAGCTCAAGGCCAAGATCGACGAAGCAAAGCCGGATTAAAGGTGCGGCTGAACCGACCCGCGGCCCCGCAGGCGATCGCACAAGCCACCCTCGACGGGTTCAACCGGCACTACGCACTGTTCCGCGATTGCGCGGCCGCGGCCAAGGGTCACTTCGAGGCCGGGAACTGGCTGGCGATCGGCCATGTCTCGCGCGACCGCATCGACTTCTACGAACGCCGCGTTGCCGAAACTGTCACGCAACTGCGGCGCGAGTTCGGCTGCGTCCACGACGACGATGCACGCTGGGAGGAGGTCAAGCGGCACTACGTTGCGCTGCTGATCGACCACAAGCAGCCCGAGTGCGCCGAAACATTCTTCAACACGGTGTCGTGCAAGATCCTCGACCGCACCTACTTCCACAATCGCTGCCTGTTCGTCCGCCCGGCGATTTCGACCGAACACATCGACGCCGATCCGCCCTCGTATCGTTCGTACTATCCGCGCCAGCACGGCCTTCGGCATGCCCTGATCGACATCGTGCTCGACTTCCGGCTCGAACCGCGCTTTGCCGATTTCCGCGCCGACCTCGGCAACCTTCTCGCGGAGTTCCGCCGCCGCTTCCCGCGCCCTTTCGCGCTCGAGGCGAATCATCAGATCCAGGTGCTGTCGAGCCTGTTCTTCCGCAATCGCACCGCCTACGTCGTCGGACGCGTGATCAACGGCTACAACGCGCATCCGTTCGTCGTTCCGATCAAGCACGATGCCGACGGCCGCCTCCACGTCGACGCGTTGCTCATGGATGCCGAGCAGCTGGCGCTGCTCTTCTCTGCCAACCGCGCCTACTTCCTGGTCGACATGGAGGTGCCCTCGGCGTACGTCGCGTTCCTGCGCGCAATCGTCCCCGAGCGCACCGAGGCCGAGCTGTACACGATGGTGGGTCTGCAGAAGCAGGGAAAGACGCTGTTCTTCCGTGATTTCCTGCACCACCTCAAGCATTCGACCGACAGCTTCATCGTCGCACCGGGCATCAGGGGCCTGGTGATGACCGTGTTCACGCTGCCCTCGTACCCGTACGTGTTCAAGGTCATCCGCGACAGGATCGCGCCGTCGAAGGACACCACGCGCGACAAGGTCAAGGAGAAATACCTGCTGGTCAAGCACCATGACCGCGTCGGCCGGATGGCGGACACGCTCGAGTATTCGGACGTGGCGTTTCCGCGTGCGCGCTTCACACCGGAGCTCCTCGCCGAGCTCCAGGAAGTCGCGCCGTCGCTGATCGAGGACGATGGCGCCATGATCGTCGTCAGGCACCTCTACATCGAGCGGCGGATGATCCCGCTCAACCTGTTCCTGGCAAGCGCGTCGCCGCGCCAGCGCGAGCACGCGATCGGCGACTACGGCGAGGCGATCAGGCAACTCGCCGCGGTGGACATCTTTCCCGGCGACCTGCTGTTCAAGAATTTCGGCGTCACGCGCTTCGGCCGCGTCGTCTTCTACGACTACGACGAGATCGAGTACATGAGCGCCTGCGAATTCCGGGCGATTCCGCAACTGCCGCCCGGATACGACGAAATGTCGAGCGAGGTGTGGTACCCGGTCGGGCCGAACGACGTTTTTCCCGAGGAGTTCGCGACGTTTCTGCTGACCGACCCTGCGGCGCGCGCCGATTTTCGCCGCATCAACGCCGATCTGCTCGACGCGGGCTGGTGGCGGGAGGTCCAGCATCGGACCGGTGGCCCGCCTCCCGAGGTGCTGTCGTATCCGGAGTCGATGCGCTTCGCGCCTGCGTGCGGGCAGCGCCCGCGCACGACCGCCGCGCCGGTCAGGGTGCTCGATCCACCCCTGGACTAGCGCCTGTCGACTTAGCGGCCGGAAAACGAAACGCCGAGGCGACGCGCGACGTCGTCGGCCTGCAGCGCCGCACCGGCGTCGCCCTGCCGCGCCGCTTGCCGATACCAGCCCAGCGCCCGCTTCAGATCCGGCGCGACTCCGTCGCCATGCTCGTAGAAGCTTCCGATCAGATATTGCGCGCCGGCGTCGCCGTTTTCGGCGGCCGCTTCGTACCATTTGGCGGCGAGCGTCCAGTCCTTGGGTGCGCCGCGGCCGAGAAAGTATTGCGTCCCGAGTTGTACCTGGGCCTCGACGTGGCCTTGCCGCGCCGCCTTTTCCCACCATTCGGTGGCCGCGGTCAGCGAGCGCGAGACGCTGGTGCCGCTTTCGTAGAGCAGCCCCAGGCTGTACTGCGCCTGCGGCATGCCGGCGTCCGCGGCCTTGCGCAGCCACTCAACCCCGGCCGGAGGGTCGGCGGCGCCCCCTTCTCCCCGCAGCAACATCGTGGCGAGATTGAATTGCGCGAGCCGGTCGCCCGAGCGCGCGTCGCCCTCATAAGCCGCGCGAGCCGCCGCAAAGTCGCCGCGCTGATAAGCCCGCCAGCCGTTATCCGCCGCCCCGGTGGGCGATGCCGGCGCCGTGACGGCCAGCAGCACGACGATCGCCGCATGCCGCGAGAACCGCGCGAACCCGGATTTCATCGGCGCTCCCGGAGTACAATCAGGCCGGTCCAGTCTACCACTCGCCGCGTTCCGTCCCTTGTTTGTCAGCGCATTCGATCTTTTCAAGATCGGTCTCGGGCCATCGAGCTCGCATACGGTCGGGCCGATGCGTGCGGCGTATCGCTTCGTCCACGAGCTTGCTTCGGAGCAAAGGCTCGAGCGCGTCGCGCAGCTCGTCGTCGACCTGTACGGTTCACTCGCGCTGACCGGCCGCGGCCACGCCACCGATCGCGCGATCCTGCTCGGCCTCTCGGGCGAGACGCCGGACCGGGTCGATCCCGACCAGGTCGAGCGCAAGGTGCGGGAAATCCGCGAGCGGCAGATGCTCTCGCTCGACGGCCTGCACGCGATCGCCTTCCGCGAGGACGAGCACCTGCGCTTTCGCATCGACAAGGCGCTCGCATTCCACAGCAACGGCATGCGCTTCACGGCGCTCGATGCGACCGGCGCGCGCATCGCCCGCAAGGTGTACTTCTCCGTCGGCGGCGGCTTTATCGTCGCCGAAAGCGAAATCGGCCAGCTCGCCGACGCGCCGCAGCGTCTGCGCGTCCCCTACCCGTTCAGCAGCGCCGGCGAGCTGCTGATGCAGGGCGACGCCGCGCACAAGCGCATTCCGGAGATGATGCGAATCAACGAGCTTGCCTTGCGCAGCCCCGACCAGGTCCGCGCGGGACTGCTCGAGCGCTGGGCGGTGATGAATGACTGCATCGAGCGGGGAATGCGCAACGACGGCGTCCTGCCCGGTGGCCTGAATGTACGTCGCCGGGCCAAGGGACTGCACCAGGCGCTCTCCGCCAAGCGCGCGCAACGCGAAAAGAATCCGACCGAAACGATGGATTGGGTCAGCCTGTACGCGATCGCAGTCAACGAGGAGAATGCCGCCGGGGGCCGCGTCGTCACCGCGCCGACCAACGGCGCCGCTGGCATCATTCCCGCCGTGATTCGCTACTATCGCGAATTCTACGAGGATGCGAATGAAGATGGCATCGTCGCGTTCCTGCTCACCGCCGCGGCGATCGGCGGCCTGTGCAAGCGCAACGCCTCGCTGTCCGGCGCCGAAGTCGGCTGCCAGGGCGAAGTGGGCGTTGCCTGCTCGATGGCCGCCGCCGGGCTCGCCGCGGCGCTCGGCGGCAGCAACGCGCAGATCGAGAACGCCGCCGAAATCGGCATCGAGCACCATCTTGGCATGACCTGCGACCCCATCGGCGGGCTGGTGCAGATTCCCTGCATCGAGCGCAACGCAATGGGCGCGGTCAAGGCAATCAATGCCGCGTCGCTGGCCCTGCGCGGCGACGGGGGGCATCGCGTCCCGCTCGATGCAGTTATCAAGACCATGTACGAGACCGGGCGCGACATGATGGCCAAGTACAAGGAAACCTCGCTCGGCGGGCTTGCGGTCAACGTCGTCGACTGCTAGCGCAGAGAAAGCGCGGGCCCGGTTCGGGCCTATTCGACCAGCAGTCGATACCCGACACCGACTTCGGTTCGCAAATAGCGGGGGTTGGTCGGATCGGTTTCGAGCTTGTGCCTTAACTGGCCCATGTAGATCCGCAGATAGTGTCCGCGGTCAACGTGCGCCGGACCCCACACCTCGGTCAGCAACTGCCGATGCGTGCAGACCTTCCCGGCATGGCGGACCAGCGTCGTCAACAACCGGTACTCGTTCGGTGTCAGATGTAGCTCGGTTGCGCCGCGGAAGACGCGGCGCGCAGCGAGATCGAGCTTGACCTCGCCGAATGAAAACGTCGTCTCGACCGATTCGCCGTCGCGCGCTCCGCGGCGCAGCGCCACCCGGATTCGCGCCATCAGCTCGCCGATGCCGAACGGCTTGGTCAGGTAGTCGTCGGCGCCCGCGTCCAGGGCCTTGATCTTTTCCTGCTCGTTGCTGCGCGCCGACAGAATGATGATCGGCCGGGTGTACCACTCGCGCAGACGCAGGACGACGTCCACGCCGTCGATGTCTGGCAACCCGAGGTCGAGGATCACCAGATCGGGCTTGCGTGTCGCCGCCTCGACCAGGCCCTCCTTGCCGTTGTCCGCTTCGAAGATCCGGAACGGCTCCGCCGACAAGCCGGTGCGAAGAAAGCGTCGAATCTGCGGATCGTCCTCGATGACGACCAGCGTCGTTGCCACTGGCGTGCTCACGGTCGGATGCGCGGCGGTTCCGCGCCCATCGGCTCGGCCTCGACCGTCGGTGCGCCGCCAGCGGGCAACTCGAAGCGGAACAGCACGCCACCTTGTACGCGATTGGCGGCGGAGATCGTGCCGCCATGGGCAGCGATGATCGCGCGGGAGATGGCGAGCCCGAGCCCGACGCCGCTTTGCGCAGCCTCGCGCTGCAGCCGATAGAACTTGTCGAAAAGCTTCGTCTCTTCGCCCGCGGGTATGCCCGGCCCCGAGTCGGCGACTTCGACCACGACACGGCCGGGCAGGCTATTTGCCGAGATTTCGATCGGGCTACCTGCCGGAGTGTACTTGGCTGCATTTTCTAGTAAATTGGCGAAGACCTGCTCGAGCAGGACCGGATCGACGTTCAGCAGGGGCAGGTTCTCCGGCAGTGTCACGGCAACCGGGTGTTCCTTCAGCGTCGCGGCCAAGCGCGACAACACACATCCCACGATTTCCTCCAGCGAGGTCCATTGCTTTGCGAGCTCGACCGCACCCGATTCCAGTCGCGCCATATCGAGCAGGTTTCGTACCAACGTCGACATCCGTCGCGATTCGTCATGAATGGCCGTCGCGAGCTCCAGCTTGGCAGCATCGGACAGCCGGTCACTGTCTTCGACGAGGCTCGAAGACGCACCGACAAGGACCGCTAGAGGATTGCGCAGATCATGCGAGATCGCATTGAGCAGCGAATTGCGCAGACTTTCGGTTTCCGCCTTGCGGCCCAGTGCCGCGGCTTCGGCTGCGAGCTGCACGCGATCGATCGCGACCGCGATCTGCCCAGCGAACGTTTCGACCAGGTGCCGCTGCTCGGGGATCATCAGGCGGTCCGGCCGCGACGGTAACGCCGCAAGGACGCCGACAATCTTGTGCGCGGCCGCTAGCGGCAGGTAGAGCGCATCCGCACCAGGCAGCGTGTGGGTGCCCAGGCCGGCAGGGACCCGGTTCGCGAACACCCATCGCGCAACTCCGAGGTCCGCCCCATGATACGAGCCGTAGGTGCCCGGGCCTGCGGATACGCAATGGTCCCTGCCGCATTCGCTATCAGGACCACGGCCTGCGCCTCGAACACTCGCGCCACGTGCTGAACCGCGTTGGTCACCACCTCGTCCAGGTCGCTGGCGCGTGAAAGCTCGCGGGTCATCGTGTAGAGCGCCTCGGTCCGCGCCTGCCGGTGCTGAGCAACGCGCGCCTGCAGGCGGACGCCCGCGGTGAGATTGCTGATCGTCAAGCCGACCAGCAGCATCACCACAAAGGTCAGCAGGTACTGCGTGTCGGTGACCGCGAAGCTGTAATAAGGCGGGACGAACAGGAAGTCGAACAGCGCGACGGAGAGCACCGACGCCACGATCGCGGGCCCGCGGCCGAAGCGATAGGCGACAAAGAGCACTCCGACCAGGTACACCATCACCAGATTGGTCGCTTCGAAGCGACCAAAGAGCAGCCACGCGAGCAGTGTCGCCGTGCCGCAGATCGCCGCCGCCACCGCATAGCCCGGCCACCGCACTTTTCGCGACGCAGGCTTGGTTTCGTCGATGCCGAGATACGCCTTGGTGCGAGCAAGCTGGTCGGCGAATCCTGCGCCCACGCCCTGTCCCATTTCCGGATCGCCGACGAGTTGCAGGTCGAGGCCGCGAAGCCGCGTCGTCACCGCGTCGATCACCGAGCCGAGCAGCCAGCGCCGCCAGCCGGTCCGGGTTGGCTTGCCCATGATGAGCCGGGTGGCGTTCTGATCATGCGCGAACGCGAGCAGCGCCTCGGCCACGTTGGGCCCCGAGAGCACCGAGGTCTTCGCTCCGAGCTGCTCAGCGAGGCGCAGGTAGCCCAGGATCCGGTTTCGCTCGGCCTGCGGCAGGCGCAGCAGGCGCGGCGTCTCCAGGTACACGGCGTGCCATTCAGCGTCGGCCGCGTCGGCCAATCGTTTCGCCGCGCGCACCAGCCGCTCGCCCCGCGCGTCGGGCCCGATCGCGACGACAATGCGTTCCGCCGCCGCCCATACGGGCGCGATCGCCTTCTGGTCGCGGTACTCTCGCATCTGCGCGTCGACGCGCTCGGCCGTCTGCCGCAGCGCCAGCTCGCGCAGCGCGATCAGGTTGCCCTTCTTGAAGAAGTTGCCCAGCGCGCGCTCGGCCTGCTGCGGGACGTAGACCTTGCCCTCGCGCAGGCGCTTGAGCAGCTCGTCCGGCGGCAGGTCGATCAGCTCGACCTCGTCCGCCGTCTTCGAAGACCGAGTCGGGCACCGTTTCGCTGACGCGGACGCCGGTGATCTGCGCGACGACATCGTTCAGGCTTTCAAGGTGCTGGACGTTCAGCGTCGTGTAGACGTCGATGCCGGCGGCGAGAAGTTCGTCGACGTCCTGCCAGCGTTTGGGATGGCGTGCACCGGGCGCGTTGGTATGCGCGAGCTCGTCGACGAGGATCAGTGCCGGCCGGCGCTTTAGCGCGCGCGTCGAGGTCGAATTCGCTGAGCTTGCACGCCGCTGGTACATCGAGCAGCTGCGGCGGCAGCTGCTCGAGACCCTCGAGCAGAGCGCTGCAGTCTCGGCGCGGCCGTGAGTCTCGACGCAGCCGACGACCACGTCGCTGCCTTCGCGCGCTGCAGCGCGCTGCGCGGCCTCGAGCATCGCGTAGGTCTTGCCGACGCCGGCCGAAGCGCCGAAGAAGATCTTCAGCCGACCGCGGTGCTCGCGCACGGCTGCTGCCTTCATCTCGGCAAGCAGTTGGTCCGGGTCGGGGCGTTCGTCTTCCATCGCGCGCCGTCAGTATGGCGACGGCGCGTAGTGTACCGCGGACTCTTCCGGCTTGCCGTTAGCGCACGGCGTCGAGCGCGCGGTTCAGCTCGACGACGTTGACGCGCGGTTCGCCGAGGACGCCGAACGTGCGTCCTTCCGTGTATTCGCCCACCAGCGCCGTCACTTTGCCGATCGGACACGTTGCGAACTCGCGCGACGCGTCGTGACCTGGAATGCCGCCGCGGCGACGCTGATATGCGGGTCGAGTCCGCTGCCCGACGCGGTGACGAGATCGACCGGCACCGCGGCGGCGTTGCCCGGATCGGCAGTCGCGAAGCGCGTTCGATGCGCGCGGTCACCGCATCGGCCAGCGCGGGGTTGCGCGGGCCCTGGTTGGACCCGCGGAGGCCGCGCCGTTGTACGGCTGCGGCGCGGTGGCGGAAGGACGGCTCCAGAAATACTTCGGGTCGTCGAAGGGTTGGCCGAGCAGGCTCGAGCCGACGGGCTTGCCGTCGACGATGATCAGGCTGCCGTTCGCGGCGTCGTGAAACGCCAGCTGCGCCACGCCGGTCACGACAAGCGGATAGATCGCGCCCGTGAGGATCGAAGCGAGGACAAGCATCCGCAGGGCGGGCAGGCATTGGCTGAATGCAAACATCGCGGCTCTCCGGATCAGGTGAGGTTGAGCGCGGCCAGCATCATGTCGATCAGCTTGATGCCGACGAACGGAAGGATGATTCCGCCAACACCGTAGATCAGCATGTTGCGGCGCAGGATGGCCGCCGCGCCCACCGGGCGGTAATTCGACGCCTTTCAGCGCCAGCGGAATCAGCGCTGGAATGATCAGTGCATTGAAGATGACCGCCGACAGGATCGCGCTGTTCGGCGTCGCGAGATGCATGACGTTCAATGACTCCAGCACTGGATAAGTGCTTGCGAAGGCGGCCGGAATGATCGCGAAGTACTTGGCCACGTCGTTGGCGATCGAGAACGTCGTCAGCGCACCGCGCGTCATCAGAAGCTGCTTGCCGATCTCGACGATCTCGATCAGCTTGGTCGGGTTTGAATCGAGGTCGACCATGTTGCCGGCTTCCTTCGCCGCCTGCGTGCCGCTGTTCATGACCACCGCCACGTCGGCCTGAGCCAACGCCGGCGCATCGTTGGTGCCGTCGCCGGTCATGGCCACGAGCTTGCCCTGCGCCTGGATGTCGCGAATGAGCTTGAGCTTCGCTTCCGGATTGATTTCGGCGACGAAATCGTCCACGCCCGCTTCGGCCGCGATCGATGCCGCGGTCAGCTTGTTGTCGCCGGTGATCATGATGGTTCGAATCCCCATCCTGCGCAGCTCGGCGAACCGCTCCTTGATGTGCGTCTTGACGATGTCCTTGAGCTCGACGACGCCCAGCACATGCGCTCCCTCGGCGACGACCAGCGGAGTCGAGCCTCGCCGCGCGACCTCTTCCACCCGCGTCGTGACTTCGACGTCGATGCGACCGCCGTGCGGCGTCACCCATTCTCGTACGGCATCGAGCGCACCCTTGCGCAGTTCGCGTCCCTGATAGGTCACCCCGCTCATGCGGGTCTGCGCCGAGAACGGGATGATCGTGAACTGCCCGGGCTGGAGTGCCGGCGGCGCGAATGCCCCAGGCGCGCTTTGCGTAGGCGACGATGCTCCTGCCCTCCGGCGTCTCGTCGCCGAGAGAAGCCAGCAGCGTGGCTTCCGCAAGTTGCTGCGCGGTGACGCCAGCCAACGGATAAATCGCCGAGGCTTGCCGGTTGCCGAACGTGATCGTGCCGGTCTTGTCGAGCAGCAGCACGTCGCAGTCTCCAGCCGCTTCGACGGCGCGGCCGGACGTGGCGACGACGTTGGCGCGCATCATCCGCCCCATGCCGGCCACGCCGATCGCCGAGAGCAACCCGCCGATCGTCGTCGGGATCAAACACACCAGAAGCGCGACCAGCACCGTGATCGTTACCGGCGTGCCGGCCTTCGCGACCTCGACGCTGTAGAGCGAATACGGCAGCAACGTGACGGTTGCCAGCAAAAAGACGAGCGTCATCGCGACGAGCAGAATGGTCAGCGCGATCTCGTTCGGCGTCTTCTGGCGCTTTGCGCCCTCGACCATGCCGATCATACGGTCGAGAAAGGCTTCGCCAGGATTGACGTTGATCCGTACGATGATCCAGTCGGACAGCACACGGGTTCCTCCGGTCACGGAGTTGAAGTCGCTGCCCGCGGCGCGGATCACCGGGGCGCTTTCCCCGGTGATCGCCGACTCGTCGATCGACGCCACGCCCTCGATGACTTCCCCGTCACCCGGCACGAGGTCGCCTTGCACGACCAGGACGACGTCGCCTTTGCGCAGGCTGGCCGACGGTACGGCAGTCTGCGCCGCTCCGCCTGCGGCTTGCGCGAGCTTCCTGGCGGTCGTGTCTTTGCGCGCGCTCTTAGGCGAGGCGGCCTGCGCCTTGCTGCGCCCCTCGGCTATCGCTTCGGCGAAGTTCGCAAACAGCAGCGGTCGACCCACAGCCCTAGCGTCACCGCGAGGATGAAGCCAGCCGGCGCCTCGCCCTTGCCGCCCAGCGCCTGGACCCACAGGATCGTCGTCAGGATGCTGCCGATATAGACGACGAACATCACCGGGTTGCGCCATTGATAGCGCGGCGTCAAGCCGCGGAGGCAGGCGATCAGCGCGTTCTCAGCACGCCGCGCCCCAGGAACCAGGAGAGCGTGCTCGATTGGACGGATGCAGTGGTCATGTCGAACCTTCTTGTAACCGTGTCGTGCCATGCGCGATCAGTTGCCCGCAATACAGCAGGAGATGCTCGACGATCGGCCCGAGCGCCAGTGCCGGGACGAACGTCAGCGCGCCGACGGTGATCACGATGCTGATCAGCACGATGACGAACAGCGGCGTGTGCGTCGGCAGCGTGCCGGCCGACGGCGGTACATGCTTCGCCGCGGCGAACGCGCCGGCGAGCGCGAGCACCGGGATCGCGAGCCAGTAGCGGGCGAACAGCATGCACGATGCCCGAGAGCGGTGTTGTAGAACGGCGTGTTCGCGGACAAGCCGGCAAAGGCGCTGCCGTTGTTGTTGCCGGCCGAAGAGAACGCGTACAGGATCTCGGAAAAGCCGTGCTCGCCGGGGTTGGCGACGCCGGCCTTGCCGGCATCGAGCATGACCGCGAGCGCCGTGCCGCACAAGCACCAGCAGCGGCGGCAACAGGATCGCGATCGACGCCATCTTGATTTCGAACGCGCCGATCTTCTTGCCGAGATACTCGGGCGTCCGGCCGATCATCAGCCCGGCGATGAATACCGCGACGATGGCGAACATGATCATTCCATACAGCCCGGAACCCACGCCGCCGTAGATCACCTCGCCGAGCTGCAGCAGCCACATCGGAATCATGCCGGAGAGAGGCATGAACGAATCGTGCATCGAATTGACCGAGCCGTTCGATGCCGCCGTCGTGGCGACCGCCCACAGCGCCGAGTTGGCGACGCCGAAGCGAACCTCCTTGCCCTCCATGTTGCCGCCGATGTTGGTCGCGGTCGCGACGGGTCGGCGCCGAGCTTCGGTCAGCACGGGATTGCCCGTGCTCTCGCCCGTATAGCCGGAGGCGAGCAGCGCGACAAAGACGATCGTCATCGCCGCGAGAATCGCCCAGCCCTGGCGCGTGTCCCCGATCATTTTCCCGAACGTGTAGCAGAGCGCTGCCGGAATCAGCAGGATCGCAAGGACCTCGAGGAAATTCGAAAGCGGTGTGGGATTCTCGAACGGGTGCGCCGAGTTGGCGTTGTAGAAGCCGCCGCCGTTGGTGCCAAGCTGCTTGATCGCGATCTGCGACGCGGCCGGGCCGAGCGCAATCGTCTGCTCGGTGGCGCTCGCCTTCTCGGTGATCGCATTGCCCTTCTCGTCCTTCAGCGGCTGGCCGTCCGGCCCCGTCTTCGGACTGTCGTAGCTCACCGGTTGCACCAGCGTCGCGCTCGCATATTTATCGAATGTCTGCGGCACCCCCTGGCTAACCAGCGCGATGGCGAGGACGAACGACAACGGCAGCAGGATATAGATCGTGGTGCGCACGAGGTCCGTCCAGAAGTTTCCGACGCCGCCGGCCTCCTTGCGTACGAAGCCGCGCACCAGGGCGACCAGCACCGCCATGCCGGTGGCCGCCGAGACGAAATTCTGCACCGCCAGCGCCAGCATCTGGGTGAGATAGCTCATCGTCGACTCGCCGCCGTAGCCCTGCCAGTTGGTGTTGCTGATGAAGCTGGTCGCGGTATTGAACGCAGAGTCGGGCGATACCGCCGCCATCGCCTGCGGATTGAGCGGTAGCCATGCCTGCAGCCTCTGGATTGCGTACACCACGATACCGCCAAGCAGATTGAACCACAGCATCGCCAACGCGTACTCGACCCAGCCCATTTCCTTCGCCGGGTCGACGCCGGCGCCGCGATACATCAACCGTTCCAGCCAGCCGCCGACGTGCTGCGCGCGAAACGCGCGGCCCTCGTACACGGCCGCCATGTAGCCGCCGAGGGGCTTCGCCAGCGACAGCAGCACGACGACATAGAGCAAAAGCTGCAACCAGCCTTGCGACTGCGGCACGGTCATTCGAAATACTCCGGCTTGAAGAGCACGATGACGAGATAGACGAAAATGCCGAGTGCGGCGATGCCGCTCAACCAGTAGACCCAGTTCATGAACGGCCTCCCCGGCCCCTCAACGCAGCGCAGAACCGGACCAGCCCGGCCGACACCGCAAAAAAAACAACGATTAAACCAAGGAAGGCAACATCCATCACGTAGTCCATTGGATTCTCCATAAACACGTCCGATCCGCCGCACCGTTCCAAGCCGGCCGCAGCAGCAACCGTTGATGCCATAGGTCGAGGTCCATGAGCTTTTCCGTTCGCTTCCAACGGTGGGGTCACTCTAGTGCGAACCAAGAAAAGAACGTGTCAATTTGGCAATCAGTCGCGTAATGAAGGCGTAAGCAAGGCTGGCGGCACGCGACGACCCCTGGGACGACGTCTAACGCGGATTCGATCAACTTGACGGCGAGGTCATGGCGGCGGACCACGCTCCGGCAGCGAAACGCGCCGCGCGGCAGCGGCCGAGCAACTGATGACCGATGAAAAAGCTGCCGACAGAGGCACCGACACGATCGGCAAGGTCGCTGTCGTCGCGCACGTCGGACACCAGCGGTTCGAATGCTTTCCCCCTGCCACTGCGGAGGCTAGGGCAGCTTGAGTCACGGGTCGGATACAGGCTCCGGCCGATCGCGGTATCCTACGTCCCGGCGACCAGCCTCCGAGGGGGTCGCAGAGAGGACTCGATGCTGGCAGCCTCACCGAGGGGACAGGTCCGGTCGGCGTTCCGGTGGGGTATGGCCGCCGCGCTCGGGCTTTTCGGCGCCATGCCCACCCTCGCACTGACCCCGGTCGCCGATTTCAAGCTCGACAGCTATTTCGCGACCTGGTACGAGATCGCGTCGATCCGAGGTTTCCTGCAAAGCCGCTGTGCGCGCGACACGCGCACCGAATATTCCGCCGGCGAGAACGGCGCCCTGATGCTCGAGAGCAGATGCCTTCGCGCCGACGGGTCGATCGAGCGCTCCGAGGCGCGCGCCCGTCCGCTCGACCGCGCGCTGCCGTCGGTGCTCAAGATCACCTCGGTCCACTTCCTGGGCATCTGGTGGTATCCGCTCGGCCGCGAGTCGATCGTCGTCGCGCGCGGCCCGGACAATCGCTGGCTGACCGTCGGCCATCCGTCGCTGCGCTACGCGCGCCTTCTTGCGCGCGATCCGGCGCTGTCCGATGCCGATCTGAAGAGCGCCGCGACTGCGCTGGCCGAAGCTCAGTTCGACCTGTGCCTGGTCGTCCTGACCGCGCAGACCGGCGGCCGGCAACAGCCGGCACGCCTGTGCGACTTGGTGCGGGCCCCGGCAACGATGCCGGGACCGGCGGCACTGCAGCAATGAAGGCGCGCCGCACCGCGCCTGCCCTCGAGGAGAATGCGATGCGCTTCCATCCGACCTTGCTCGCGGCAGCGCTCGTGCTCGCCATCCAGATCGCCGGCTGCGAGCACAAGCCGACCAAGGAGGAAGAAGAAGCGGCCAAGGCCACGTTTGCGTGCCAACGCGCGGGTGAGCTCCTGATCATGCGCTTCGAGCCGGGCGAAGTCCGGCTGCTGACCTCGACTGCTGAACGGATCACGCTCTACCAGATCCCCACCGCTTCCGGCATTCGCTACAGCAACGCCAGCCTCGAATTGCGCGGCAAGGGCATGGACCTGGTGCTGATCGACAACGGCGTCCCGACCAAGCTCGAAGGCTGCGCGCCCTACGCACCGCCCAAGCCGGCGTCGTAAGTCGTCTCACGATCAGATGGAAATGAAGCGCCTATCGGGCGGCAAGCTGCGCGCCGCCGGCTACGACGAGCGAAAGCGCGTTCTGGTCGTCGAGTTGAGCAATGGGACCTTCGAGTATTCCGGCGTCACCGCCGAGACGTGGCGGCACTTTTCCGGCGCGTCGTCGCCGTGGAGCTTCTTTCGCGACAACATCGAGGAAGACTACCCGGCCAAGCGCATCCGCTAGCGCCGGCGCGTCGGCCCCGGCGCGGCATGGCGCCTGACCCAGTCGAAGAACTCGCGATACCAGAGCCGGGAATTCTGCGGCTTCAGGATCCAGTGGTTCTCGTCCGGGAAATACACCAGACGCGTCGGCACGTCCCTTGCCTTGAGGGTGTTGTAGTACTGCAGCGCCTGCGTCGCGGGCACCCGATAGTCGAGCTCGCCGTGGATGACCAGGGTCGGCGTCTTGAAGCGCCTGGCGTAATGATGCGGCGACTGCCGCATCACGTTCGCCGGGTTGTCCCAGTGGAACGCACCGAGCTCCTTGGCGAAGAACATGTAGCCGTCGGTCGCCATCATGCTGACCCAGTCGTAGCAGCCGGCGTGGCAGACGAATGTGCGGTAGCGATCGGTGTGCCCGTTCATGTAGGCGACCATGTAGCCGCCATAGCTGCCGCCGGTCGCGACCAGCCGGTCACGATCGATGTAGCCGCGGCGCAGCATGAAATCGGTCGCCGCCTCGGTATCGGCGAATTCCCTGCGACCGTAGTCGGCGGTGATCGTCTCCAGCCAATGCTGGCCGAAGCCGGACGAGCCGTGGTAGTTGACGCCCACGACGACATAGCCGTGCGCGGCGAACGCCTGCGTATTCCAGCGGTAGTGCCAGCCGTCGGTGTGCGCCGCATGCGGCCCGCCGTGGATCGAATGCAGCAGCGGCCATTTCTTCTTCGGATCGAAATTCGGCGGATAGGTCACCCACACCTGGACCGGGTCGCCGCCCCAGCCCTTGACCGTGTATTCGCGCGTGGGGCCGATCGCGGCGCGCTCCAGCAGCGCGCGGTTGGGGGATTGCAGCGGCTGCTCGCCGCGGCCGTCGGCTCCGATCGCGAACAGCGCCGCCGGATGCGAAAGGCTCGCCCGATCGAACGCAATGCGCTTGCCGTCGCGCGACAGGGCAAAGCCGCCAAGGGTGCCGCCGGCGGCGACAAGCGCCGGCATCGCACCCCCCAGGCCCAGTCGCCAGAGTCCCTGCCGGCCGCGGTCCTCGATCAGCATGTAAAGCGCGGCCGCGTCCGGCGCCCAGGCGAGCTGGCTGGTCGCGCGATCGAGTTTCGCGGCAAGCCGCCGCGTGCGGCCGCTGGGGCGCTCGGACAAGATCAGGCGGCCCTGATCGTTGAACGCGCGCTTGAGGTTGTACGCATGCCATACGAGATGCTTGCCGTCCGGCGAGTAGCGCGGATGCTCGCTGGAAAATCCGCTGCCCGCCGTCAGCACGCGATGCCGACCGGTCGCGAGCCTGACGACGACGATGTCGGCGGAGTTCATCATCCGCGGCTCGTCGCCCAAGTCCACCGTCAGCGCGAGTTCCTTGCCATCGGGGCTCACGTCGTAATGCTCGGTCGACGGCTCCCAGGGTTGCAGCGCGAGCCCGGTCCCGGCGAGCAGATCGCGGGTGCTGCCGCTGCCGACGTCGGCCGCGAAGACATGCGGCTCGCGGCCATCGGCAAGCCAGTGATCCCAGAATCGCGGCTCGGCGCGCTCGGTCGCGTACGCCTTGACTTTCGACTCCTTGCGCTCGCGCCTGCGCTTCGCCTGCGCCTTGTCGGTGGCAAGGTCCGGCCAGATCCAGGACACGAAGGCGATGCGGCGGCTGTCGGGAAACCAGCGCAAGGCCGATGCCCCGGTCGACAGCGACGTCAGCCGCCGCGCCTCGCCGCCGTCGGGCGCAATCAGGTAGACCTGCGCTTCGTCGTCGTCCTTGCGCTTGGCGGTGAAGGCGATCCACTTGCCGTCGGGCGACCACTGCGGGCCGGAGTCCTTGTCACCGGCGGTTAGCCGGCGCGCCTTGCCGCCGTCGCAGGGAAACAGCCACAGCTCGGTGCGGCCTTCGTTGTCGTGCATGTCGAACGCGGTGACAGTCGCGCACGCGTGGCGTCCATCGGGCGACAGGGTCGGCGAGCCAACGCGCTTGATCGACCAGAGATCGGCGACGGTGAGCGGGCGTTTTTTGCTGGGCATGAGCGTTTCCGTGTCGAGAAGGGCCGGTGCCGGCTGACGCGCTCGTGGCGCCCCGGCGGATTGTACGCTGCTCGCGCCGAATAGCGGCAAGCTCTTGGGGTAGAATGGCCGCTCCGGCGCCGCGTTCGCGACGCAACGTTTCCGCCCAGAGGATTGCAATGCAGTACCGCCGGCTCGGCAGCTCCGGTCTCAAGCTCAGCGAGCTCTCGTTCGGCTCGTGGGTGACCTACG
Organism: uncultured beta proteobacterium; assembly: GCA_963713125.1. Taxonomy (GTDB): domain Bacteria; phylum Pseudomonadota; class Gammaproteobacteria; order Burkholderiales; family Casimicrobiaceae; genus PALSA-1003. Next base: position 190,432 of record CAVQKL010000003.1, read on the forward strand.
GCAATCAGCTTGCCGAGGACACCGCACGCGAATGCATGGCCGCGGCGTACGACGCCGGCGTCAATTTTTTCGACAACGCCGAGGTCTACGCCAGGGGCCAGTCCGAAGTCATCATGGGCGGCGCGTTGCGCAAGCTCGGGTGGCGACGCTCGTCCTACCTCGTCTCGACCAAGTTCTACTGGGGCCTCAACGACGGCCCGAACGAAAAGAACACGCTGAACCGCAAGTACTTGATGCAGGCGATCGACGCCTCGCTCGAGCGCCTGCAGCTCGACCACGTCGACCTGGTGTTCTGCCACCGCCCGGACCCCGACACGCCGCTGGAAGAGACCGTGTGGGCGATGCACGACATGATCCGCGCCGGCAAGGCCTTGTACTGGGGCACGTCGGAATGGGACGCAGCGGCGATCACCGCGGCGTGGCACATCGCCGACAAGCATCATCTGGCCAAGCCGGTGATGGAGCAACCGCAATACAATCTGCTGCATCGCGACCGCGTTGAGCGCGAATACGCAGGCCTTTATCGCGACCCAGGGATCGGCGTGACGACCTGGAGCCCGCTGGCCTCGGGGCTCCTGTCCGGCAAGTACAACGATGGCATCCCCCCCGGCTCGCGGGCGACGCTCAAGGGCTACGAATGGCTGGCGGAGCGCATCGTCGATCCCGCGAAGCTCTCGCAGGTCCGTGCGCTGGCGCCGGTCGCCGCAGAGCTGGGCTGCACGCTGGCCCAGCTCGCGCTCGCCTGGTGCCTGAAGAATCCGCATGTCAGCTCGGTGATCACCGGCGCGAGCCGGCCGGCGCAGGTCATCGAGAACATGCGCGCCCTCGCTGTCGTGCCGAAGCTCGACGCCGAAGTCATGGCCAGGATCGACGTGATCGCCGGCGCGCCGGACTGACCGCGCCGCAACCGATCACGATCGCGGCAGGCGGACCGTCGCATGAACACTCGACGATGAGCAATCCACTCGAAAGCTGGACCGAAGAGCAGCGCTCGGCGTACCTGTATCGTGCCTGCTCCGTCGCCGAAGCCGGCACGCCCCGCGCCGACCTGTTCATGCGATTGAGCGGTGAAGCCGAAGCGCAGGCGGCGATCTGGCGCGCCCAGCTGACCGCCAGCGGCAAGCCGGCGCCGCCGCCATTTGTCCCCGATCTGCGCGCACGACTGGTGGCGCGGCTGGTCAAGCTGTTCGGACCCAGGCCGCTGCGCGGCATTCTGGCCGCGATGAAGGTGCGCGGCATGGCGATCTACAGCAAGGCCGAGCCGGGCGGCCACGTCACGCCGGTGGCCGGCAACATCGAACGCCGGCATCGCGGCCTGGGCGGCGGCGGCTTCCTGCGCGCGGCCGTGTTCGGCGTCAACGACGGCCTGGTATCGAACGCCAGCCTGATCTTCGGCGTCGCCGGCGCGAGTTCCGATCCGGCGCTGGTCGTGCTGACCGGCGTGGCCGGACTTACCGCCGGCGCGTTCGCGATGGCCGCGGGCGAATTCGTCTCGGTGCGCTCGCAGCGCGAATTGTTCGAATACCAGATCGGGCTCGAGCGCGAGGAGCTGGCCGAATATCCCGACGCCGAGGCGCAGGAACTTGCGCTGATCTATGAGGCGAAAGGCCTGGCCCCGGGCGAGGCGCGCCGACTCGCCAAGAAGCTGGTCGCGGACCCCGAGCACGCGCTCGACACCTTGGCGCGCGAGGAGCTGGGCTTGAATCCCGACGAGCTCGGCTCGCCCTCGGGCGCGGCGGTGTCGTCATTCCTGTCGTTCGCGATCGGCGCCGCAATCCCGTTGCTGCCGTTCGTCTTCGCGGCCCGCGAGCACGCGCTGGTGATCACCGGCCTGCTCACGGCGCTGGCGCTGTTCGCGGTCGGCGCGACCTTGTCGCTGTTCACCGGCCGCGGTGCGCTGCCGTCCGGCGCCCGCATGCTGCTCCTTGGCGGCCTTGCGGCCGCGGTGACTTTCGCCGTCGGCCACCTGTTCGGCGTCAGCACCGGCTGATCCAGATTCGGCGTGCTGCGCGTAACGCTCAAGCCGGGGCGCGAAAAGTCGCTGCGTCTCAGGCACCCCTGGGTGTTTTCCGGCGCGATCGCCGCGGTGGAAGGCGCGCCGGCCAGCGGCGAGACCGTCGCGCTCTGTGCCGCCGACGGTCAGTTCCTGGGAAGTGCCGCCTGGAGTCCCGCCTCAGCGATTCGCGCGCGCGTATGGAGCTTCGACGCGCGCGATACCATCGACGATGCGTTCACCGCGGGCCGTGTGCACGCCGCGGTCGCGGCACGCAAGCCGATGCTGGACGCCGCGCACACCGGATGCCGGCTGGTCCATGCCGAATCGGACGGGCTGCCCGGCGTGATCGCCGACCGCTATGGCGACGTCGTCGTCGTGCAGCTGCTAAGCGCCGGAGCCGAAACCTGGCGCGGCGTCATCGTTGCCGCGCTGGTCGATGCGACCGGCTGCGCGGCGGTCTACGAGCGCTCCGACGCCGACGTGAGGGCACTCGAAGGCCTGGCGCCGCGCGCCGGCATCGCGGCCGGCGTCCTGCCCGAAGCGGTGACGCTGACGGAGGATGGCCTGCGCTACGACGTCGATGTCGTTGCCGGACAGAAGACCGGTTTCTTTCTCGACCAGCGCGCCAATCGCCATCGCGTCCGCGCCATCGCAGCGGGGTGCGATGTGCTCGACGCCTTTTGCTATACCGGAGCCTTCACCGTCGCAGCGCTCGCCGGCGGCGCGCGCTCGGTTGTCTCGATCGACAGCTCTGCCGGCGCGGTAGAACACGCGCGCGAAAACGTCGCCAGCAACGGATTCGACGACAAGCGCTGCGAATGGCGCGAGGCCGATGTCTTCGCCGAATTGCGCAAGCTCCGCGACAGCGCCAAAAGCTTCGACTTGATCGTGCTCGATCCGCCGAAGTTTGCCCCGACCGCGCGGCACATGGTCAAGGCAGCGCGCGCGTACAAGGACATCAACCTGCTGGCGCTGAAGCTGTTGCGTCCCGGCGGCCTGCTTGCGACGTTTTCCTGCTCCGGCGGCATCAGCGCCGAGTTGTTCCAGAAAATCGTCGCGGGTGCCGCGCTGGATGCCATGGCAGCGGACGCGGCGATCGTCGGCCGTTTCGCGCCGGGGGCCGACCATCCGGTCGCGCTCAGCTTCCCCGAAGGCGACTATCTGAAAGGCCTGCTCGTTCGCAAAAACGCCTGAATATCACTCGCAACGATCCACGATGAGTGTGGAGATTTCCGCCGGCGCAGCAAACACGATTTGCGCGCGGTCTCCACCCATCCCTTGTCCAACCAGCACGGGCTGCTTCTTGTTTGGACCCCGATCAGAGGTATCCGTCTTGAAGCGAAGATCGAACTCCCAGAACGGCCGGGTCAGACCATCCGCCGTCGAGACAAAATAACTGTCATGGCAATGCCTCACGGCTGTGACGCGTTGACCAGGCGGCGCCTCGGTCAGGCGGGGCAGTTGCGGAAGACGCGCGTCAGCAAGCACGACCGCGTTCCCGCTCGAAGCGGCGGAAAGAAACGCGATGACATCCTTGCGCGCCTTCGGGTCGGGCAAACCTTTGAACGGCATGGCGCTGCCGGGTATAAAAGCCGCAGGGTTAGCGAGCCACGCGTCGAGAGTCTGAGCGGACCAAACGATTCCAGAGCCTTTCAACGCTGCCGAGTAGCGGAGAAAGCTTGCCGCGCTGCCCGCCTTCCGGCCAATCACATCTGCCAAGCTTGGGCCCGACAGATTGCGGCCTTGTTCGAGCGAATGGCACCCCGCGCAGGCGCGGAAGACCTGCGCGCCATTAGCGACGTTTCCCATCGACGATGTTTGTCCGGCCGCCAACGCCGGCCAAGCACTCAACGTGATTCCCAGCAGAATGATTACCGACGCCTTCATGCTTCCTCCTTCGCGGGCAAGTCGCCTTGCACTGAACTACGCACCGACGCAAATGACCGGCGCGCGCCTTTAGTGCGCGCCGCATTCAAGCGATGCCAGGTCAGATCAAGAAACGGCCGAAGAGAAGCGAGGCTGGCGGCGCAGTGCTTCGCGCTCGCAGCGCGCCTGGGTTCACCGATGGCTCTGGGTTTGCTTGCCCGGGTGGGACATTCAACCCTGGCAGCAACGCGACTGCGGCGACAGGCGTGACTGGCTGAACGTCGATTTGCTGGCCGTAGGTACAGTGCGACTCACAAACCTTGGCGTCCGCGGAGGCGTGCTTTGTGATACCGGCACAGTCCGAGGACATGATTTCGCCGGTTGACTGACTGAGCGCCGCGGCTGTATGTGCATCGGTGGACAACCCACAGGCGTGTGCAACGGTGGTGAACTGAGCGAATATAAGCGCAAACGTCGCCAGTCCCGCAACCCAACGCCGTTGCCGACGAACCCTAGTCTTCCGCAAAGAGAGGCTCCAAGTATCGCGCGACGATGCTACCGTCTACGGCACGCTCAGGCAAATTGACATTTTGGCGCTGATCATGGGTCGCGCTCAACTTTTCCGAGGGCGATTAGGACCTAGTCGAAAGACCCTGCTCGCTTGCAACAAGACCTTGACGGGCCAAGGCGGCAACCCATCGCAGAGGCGAGGCTGCAGGCAAGACGGCCATTCTCCGCCCTGCCTGCGCGGGCTGCCCTAGGATTTGCGGGTGGTCAGGCAGGACTTCATGAAAGCCTTGCGTTCGACGCCCTTTTTGCCGGTGGCCTGCTTGCTGCACATGCGCATCCGGTCCTGCTGCGACATCTGTATCGACCTGGGGATGCCCTGACCTTCTGCGGCACCCGCGGCGGATGGCTTCGCCGCGGTTTGCGCCTTGGCGGCATTCGGCACCGCAGGAGCGCCGTCGGCCGCGTACGCCGTCTGGAAGGTGAACAGACCGATCAAAGCGGCAAGATAAAGTGTTTTCATCGCGATCTCCTCGAAGCGTGGATTGGAAGGTGTGTGGCCCGCCATCGGCCACGCCCCCATTAACGCTCCGTGCGGCGTCGCGTAAGTCGTACGAACGGATGATGCCTGGCGTCGCAGGATCGGCCGCGGCATAAAACAAGGCGGCGACCGGATCGCTCCGGCGCCGCCTTGTCAGTGCGGCCGGGTGGACAGGAGGTCACCCGGCCGAGTTCGGCAACTCGATATCAGCCCTTCATGCACTCGCTCTGTGCCTTTTTGCGCTCGTCGGCCTTCATGCCGGCGGTCTTCTTGTTGCACATCGCCATCTTGCTCTCCTTCTTCGCCGGCTTGGCCGAAAGGCAGGTCTTCATGAACGCCTTGCGCTCGTCACCGGTCTTGCCGGTGGCGTCGGCATTGCACGATTTCATCTTTTCCTGCTGCGGCGTCATCTTGGTATCGGCCGCCTTGGTATCGGCTGCGTACGCGGTACTGCAGGCAAACAGGCCCGCCAGGGCCAACGCGATCATCGTTTTCATCGAACGGATACTCCTGGGTACAGGTTAGGGAAGCGTAGCTGCAGCTTTCGCGGCCAGTCTACGGCATCCCTAACGCACCAAGCAACGATTTTGAAGACCCGTCGGGTCGGCCGGTGGCCCATTTTTATTGCGCAGCGCAGCATGTATCGGGTCCATTTCGGGCTAAAATGGCCCAAAGGGATGAATTTCAACGGAAAAAGCATCTCGTAGGCCCCTCCTATGATCCTGATACTCGAACCCAACGCCAGCCCCGAAAACGCCGATTACCGCACCCTGACCGGCCAGCTCGACCGCCTGCCGGGGATCCAGTACCGCGTCCACCGCGAGGTGGGTGCCGAGGTCACGCTGACCGAGATCTACCTGATCGGGAATACCGGCGCGCTGACGGTCGAGCAGATGCAGGTCCTACCCTGCGTGCAGAAAGTGGTGCGCGTTTCCGAAGCGTACCGCGTGCTGGGCCGCCACCAGCAGGGCGATGACCGCGCCGCATCGTTCGACTACAACGGCGTGCGCTTCGGCCAGGACACGCTCCATGTCTTCGCCGGGCTGTGCGCCGTCGATTCGCCCGAGTCTGCCGGCGCGATGATGCAGGCGCTGCAGCGCCACGGCCAGGTGTGCACGCGCATGGGCGCGTACAAGCCGCGCACCAATCCGTATGCGTTCCAGGGCTTCGGCGCCAAGTGCCTGCCCTACGTCTTCGAGCTGGCCGGCAAGTACGGCATTCGGGTGATCGCGATGGAGGTCACGCACGAATCGCATGTCGACGAGATTCGCGCCGCGCTGAAGGCGACCGGCAATCCCACCGGCGTCATGCTGCAGATCGGCACCCGCAACACGCAGAATTTCGAGCTTCTGAAGCTCGTCGGCAGGCAGCAGGAGTTTCCGGTGCTGATCAAGCGCGGCTTCGGCATCACGCTCGACGAATCGCTGAACGCCGCCGAATATCTGGCGTCTGAAGGCAATCGCAAGGTCGTGTTCGGCTTGCGCGGCATGAAGACCAACATGGGCGACCCGCACCGCAATTTCGTCGACTTCTCGCACGTTCCGGTGGTCAAGCGTCTGACGCGCATGCCGGTGTGCATCGACCCGTCGCACTCGGTCGGAACGCGCGCCGCCGCGCCCGACGGCATTCTCGATATCTTCCACGTCGTCGCGCAGGGCGTCATCGCGGGCGCCAACATGGTGCTGGTCGACTTTCACCCGGATCCGGCCAAGGCGCTGGTCGACGGGCCGCAGGCGCTGCTGCTGTCGGAGCTGTCGCATTTCCTCGCCGACGTCGCGCTGGCGCGCGAAACCTACCTGAAGCGGGCGGCGCTGGCGGCAAGCTATCGCGCGGCCTAGCGCCGCGCAGCGCGCGTCGCTTGCCATGATGGCCACCGAAGTCGAGCTCAAGCTCGCGGCGACCCCGGCGGCATTGGCCGCCGCGCGCCGGCATCGGGCGATCGCCGCGGCCAGCGCCGGCCGCGCCCGCACGACGGCGATCGTCAGCAGCTATTACGACACGCCGTCGAACGATCTGCGCGACCGCGGTGTCGCGCTGCGGCTGCGGCACCGCGGGTCGCGCTGGCTGCAGACGGTCAAGGGCGACGGCATCGCGGTCGCCGGCGTGCACAGGCGCGCCGAGTATGAGTGGCCACTGCAACGCGCGCGCCTCGACCCGGGCAAGCTGGCGACGACGCCATGGGCAGCGCTTTTTGCGGCCGTGGGAGGCCGGCTCAATCCGGTGTTCACGACCGAGGTTTCGCGCACCGAGCAGCCGCTCGCATTCGACGACGGAACCCGCGCCACGCTGTGCTTCGATCGCGGCATCGTACGCGCCGGCCGCAGGCGCGCGGCGCTATGCGAAATCGAGGTCGAGCTGATCGACGGTGACGCCCGGCGCCTGTACGAGCTGGCGCTCGCGCTGTGCGCGGACATTCCGCTGACGCTCGCGCACTGCGAGCAAGGCCGATCGCGGCTATGCGCTGGCGCGGCCGCGACCGCGGCGACCGGTGCATGCCGGAAGGGTCATGCTCGCCCCGGACATCGCCGCGCCGCGCGCGCTGGCCGCCATCGCCGCCGACTGCCTGGCGCAAATCGGCGGCAACGCCGAGCCGCTGCGCGGCGGCCGCGACGGCGAATTCCTGCACCAGCTTCGCGTCGGCGTCCGACGATTGCGCTCGCTGCTGAAACTTGCGGCGCGCGAGGAATCGACGCCGGAGATCGCCTCGCTCGACGCCGCGCTACGCGGGCTCGGAGACGTGTTCGGCCCGGCGCGTGACTGGGACGTCTTCGCCACCGGAACACTGGCGGCCATCGCGCCGCATCTGAGCGATCCGCAGCTGCGGCGTGTGTTTGGACGCCTGCGCTCGCGCGCGACGCGTCAGCGGCGGCTGCATCAGGTCGCGGCGCAGACCGCAGCGGGGTCGCAGCGCTTCACCTGCCTGCTGCTCGCGCTGGGCAGGTATTGCGCCGGGCTCGGCCTCGCCGCGCCCGAGGCGCCGAAAGCAAGCGCGCTCGCCCGCGCCGCGCTCGAACGCGGCGACCGGCGCCTGCGCAAGTGCGGCAAGCGCCTGCGCGACGCGGATGCGGCCGGACGCCACCGGGTGCGCGTCGCGGCGAAAAAACTGCGCTACAGCGCCGAATTTTTCGCCCCGCTGTTTCGCCATGCCGGCGCCAAGGCGTATATCGGCGCGCTGGCGGAGCTGCAGCGTTCGCTCGGGCAACTGAACGACATGGCGGCGGCGACGCGGCTGCTCGACGAGCTCGCGGCCCCGGCCGGCGGCAGTGTCGAGCTTGCGCATGCCGCCGGCATCGTGCGCGGCTGGATCGCGGCCACGAGCGCGCACGAGCTCGCGCGCATGGCCCAAGCCTGGCGGCAATTCGCCAAGGCCAAGCCGTTCTGGGACTAGAGAAAGGCCCCGCCCGATGCTCGAATCGGCGGAAATCGGCCATCGCATCGGCAAGCAAGCGTACGCGCGCGAGGAGCCGGCGCTGCGCGAGGCGCTGCTGATCGCGCAATTCGATCTGTCGCGGACGACGCGCGGCCCGGTGCTCGTGATCGTCTCGGGCGTCGACGGCGCCGGGCGCGGCGAGACGGCGAACAAGCTGACCGAATGGATGGATCCGCGCCACATCCGCGTCGTCGCCTTCGGCGCGCGCACACCGGAGGAGGCCGCGCATCCCGCGCCGTGGCGCTATTGGCAGTGCGCTGCCGCCGAGCGGGCGGCTCGGCATATTCATGCACGCCTGGTACAACGAATCGATGCGGGCGCGAATGCGCGGCCGCATCGACGACGATCGGCTCGAGTCGCATCTGCAGGCGATCCGCGAGCACGAGCAGATGCTGACCGACGAAGGCGTCGTGCTGCTCAAGTTCTGGATCCATCTGTCCAAAGCGGAGCAGAAAAAGCGCCTGAAGGCGATCGATCGCGACCCGCGCCTTTCCTGGCGCGTCACCGCGCGACGACTGGCAGGCGTACCGCGCCTACCGCAAGTCCTACGCGCTGTGGGAGACGCTGCTGCGCGAGACGTCGACCACGGCGGCGCCCTGGTACGTCGTCGAGGGCGCCGACGAGCGCTACCGCAACCTGACCGTCGGCCGCATCCTGCTCGATGCGATGCGCGCGGCGGTGCGGCCGGCGCGCTCGCGCTCGCGCCGTGGAGCCCGGCCACCCGGTCACGCCGATCGCGCCATCGGCGATCGACAACGTCAAGCTGATCCGCGATCTCGACCTGTCGAAGAAGCTGTCGGCGCGCGCCTATCCCGCGCGAGCTCGAGAAGTGGCAGGGCGCGCTTGCCAGGCTGTCGCGGCACAAGCGCTTCCGCCGACCGCTCGCTGGTCGTCGCGTTCGAAGGCGTCGACGCCGCCGGCAAGGGCGGCGCGATACGCCGCGTCACCGGCGCGCTCGATGCGCGGCAGTACGTGACGGTCCCGATCGCGGCGCCGACCGACGAGGAGCGCGCGCATCCGTACCTGTGGCGCTTCTGGCGCCAGATTCCGCCGCGCGGCGGCATCACGCTGTTCGACCGCTCCTGGTACGGGCGCGTGCTGGTCGAGCGCGTCGAGCATCTGCGCCGCGACCGGCGACTGGATGCGCGCGTACGCCGAGATCAACCAGTTCGAGGAGCAGTTGACGCAGGGCGGCGTGATCGTCGTCAAGTTCTGGCTGCAGATCAGCAAGGCCGAGCAGCTCAGGCGCTTCCGCGCGCGCGAGCACACGCCGTTCAAGCGCTTCAAGATCACGCCCGAAGACTGGCGCAACCGCAAGCAATGGGACGCCTACGAGATCGCCGTATGCGACATGGTCGATCGCACCAGCACGATGCTCGCGCCATGGACGCTGGTCGAGGCGGAGGACAAGTACTACGCGCGGATCAAGGTCCTGAAGACGATCGTGCGGCGCATCGAGGCGGCACTCGAGCGATGAGCGGCGCGTATCGCGCGCCGCGCTGGCTGGCCGGCGCGCACGCGCAAACGATCTATCCGGCACTGCGCAAGCCGGCGCGCAGCCGCGTCTCCGGCGCGAGCGCGTCGATACGCCCGACGGCGACTTCGTCGATTTCGACTGGCTGGACGGCGACGCCGGTGCGACGCCGGACGCGCCGACCGTCGTGCTGTTCCACGGACTCGAAGGCAACTCCTCGTCGCACTACGCGCGCGCGCTGATGCGCCGCTTGCAGGCGATCGGCTGGCGCGGCGTCGTTCCGCATTTCCGCGGTTGCAGCGGCGAGCCGAATCGCCTGCCGCGCGCCTACCACTCGGGCGACTACGCCGAGATCGGCTGGATGCTCGCGACGATCCACGCGCGCGTGCCGGCCGCGCCGCTGTACGCGGTCGGCGTATCGCTGGGCGGCAGCGCGCTGCTCAACTGGCTCGGGCGCGAGCAGGAGCGAGCGCATTGGCGACGCTCGTCGCCGCGGCGGCCGTGTCCGCGCCGCTCGACCTGACAGCGGCGGGCATCGCGATCGGCCAGGGCTTCAACCGCATCTACGCGCGGCACTTCCTGTCGACGCTGGTGCCCAAGGCGCTGGCGATGGCGCAGCGCTTTCCCGGCGCTCCTCGACACCGCGGCGATACGCCGGGCGAGACTCGATGCACGCGTTCGACGACGCCGTCACCGCGCCGCTGCACGGCTTCGCCGGCGTCCGACGACTATTGGCGGCGCGCCAGCAGCAAGCCGTGGCTCGGCGGCGTCGCGGTCCCGACGCTGGTGCTCAACGCGAAAAACGATCCGTTCATTCCGGCGAGCTCGCTGCCCGGCGCCGAGCCAGGTCAGCCGACGCGGTGACGCTGGAGCAGCCTGCGCATGGCGGCCACGCGGGCTTCGCGATGGCGCCTTTCCCCGGAAGCCTGGATTGGCTGCCGGGCCGCCTGCTACAATTCTTCGCGCGAGCGCAATAACCGACCGCCCGGCGCGGCCGCTGCGCTAAACGCCGCGCATGCCGAGCCAGGTCCCGACGTCCCCGATGACCTCTTCCCGCAGATATCTTCAAGGCCTACGACATTCGCGGCGTCGTCGGCAAGACGCTGACCGCGCCGATCGTGCAGGCGATCGGGCAGGCGCTCGGCACGCTGGCGCAGGAGCGCGGCCGCGACACGCTGGTCGTCGGCCGCGACGGCCGGCTGTCGGGCCCGGAGCTCGCCGGCGCGCTCGCCGCCGGCATCCGGGCGAGCGGCGCGAACGTCATCGACATCGGCATGGTGACCACGCCGATGAGCTACTTCGCCGCGCATCATCTCGAGCACGCAGTGCAGCGTGATGGTGACCGGGAGCCACAATCCGCCCGACTACAACGGGCTCAAGATGGTGATCGCCGGCGACACGCTCGCCGGCGACGAGATCCAGGCGCTGCGCGCGCGCATCGAGGCGGGCAGATCTCGCGACGCGGCGCCGGCGAGCGCCGCGAGGCCGATGTCGCGCCGGCCTACCTCGACCGCATCGCCGGCGACATCCGGCTGGCGCGGCCGATGAAAATCGCCGTCGACTGCGGCAACGGCGTCGCGGGCGCCTACGCGCCGACGCTTTTCCGCCGCCTGGGCTGCGAGGTGACCGAGCTGTTCTGCGAAGTCGACGGCCGATTTCCCGAATCATCATCCGGATCCGTCGCAGCCGGAGAACCTGCGCGATCTGGTCGCCTGCCTCGCGACCACCGACAACGAGCTGGGCATCGCCTTCGACGGCGACGGCGACCGCCTGGGCGTCGTCGCCAAGGACGGACGCACGATCTACGCCGACCGCCAGCTGATGCTGTTCGCCGCCGACATGCTCGACGCGCCGTCCCGGCGCGACGGTCATCTACGACGTCAAGTCGACGCGCAAGCTCAAGCCCTGGATCGAGCAGCCACGGCGGCAAGCCGCTGCTGTGGAAGACCGGGCACTCGCTGATCAAGGCCAAGATGAAGGAAACCGGCGCCGAGCTCGCCGGCGAAATGAGCGGGCACACGTTCTTCAAGGAGCGCTGGTACGGCTTCGACGACGGGCTGTACGCCGGCGCGCGCCTGCTCGAGATTCTCTCGCGCGACGCCGATGCCTCGGCCGCGCTGCACGCGCTGCCCGACAGCCTCAGCACGCCGGAGCTCAACATCGCCTGCGCCGATGCGTCGCCGCATGCGCTGATCGACAAGCTCGCCGCGACGGCGACGCTTTCCCGGCGCCATCGGACATCATTCGCATCGACGGCCTGCGCGTCGAATACGCCGACGGCTTCGGACTCGCCCGCGCGTCGAACACGACGCCGGTGATCGTCCTGCGCTTCGAGGCGGACGACGCCGCAGCGCTCGCGCGCATCCAGGGCGAATTCCGCCGCGTGCTGAGCCAGGCGATGCCCGGCAGGCCGCTGCCGTTCTGATGATGCATCGACTATTCGACCGCCGCTCGACGGCGTCGACTGGGTGGCCTTGATCGCAGCGCTGGCCGCCGATCGGTTCGACAACGGCCGCACGCCGCAGCAGATGGAGACATCGTTCCGCAACAGCTACCGTTGCGTCATCGCCCGCGACGGCGGCAGCGATCGTCGGCACCGGCCGCGCGCTGTCCGACGGCGTCTGCAACGCCTACATCGTCGACGTCTGGACCCAGTCCGCGTATCGCCGCCGCGGCATCGGCCGACGCGTGATCGAGATGCTTTGCGAGGCGCTGCACGGGCAGCACGTGTACCTGTTCACCGACGATCGCCAGGATTTCTACGCCGCCTGCGGCTTCGTTCCGCGCGCGGTCGGCATGCAGCGCATCGTCGGGACATGGCTGCGCAACGCGTGCAGCCGTCCGGGCGCTGGAGCAGCCGATGAGCAAGCTTTTCGTGCGTTGCGCGTTGGCGCTGACGCTTGGCGCGAGCCCCGCCATCGCCGCAGACCAGTTCATCACGGTGCTCACCGGGGTCCACCGGCGGCGTGTACTACCCGCTCGGCGTCGCGCTGGCCAACGCCGTGGCCAAGGCAATGCCGCAGGTCAAGACCTCGGTCCAGGCGACCAAGGGCGCAGCGGAAAACCTGAACCTGCTGCAGGCGGATCGCGGCGAGATTGCGTTTGCGCCCGGCGACTTGCTGTCCGATGCATGGAAGGGTAGCGAAGAGGCCGGCTTCAGGACGCCGCTTAAGAAGCTCCGCGGCATTGCGACGCTGTATCCGAACTACATCCAGGTCGTTGCCCGCGCCGACTCGGGTATCCGGCGCCTGGCCGATCTGCAGGGCAAGCGCGTCTCGGTCGGCGCGCTCGAAATCCCCGACCGAGCTCGACGCCCGCGCGATCTTCGGCGCGGCCGGGCTGTCGTACAAGGACTTCGCCAAGGTCGAATACCTGCCTCTGGGCGAGAGCATCGAGCTGCTGAAGAATCGGCAGATCGACGCGATGCTGCTGTCGGCGAGCCTTGGCATGTCGGCCATCCGCGACCTCGCCGCGGCGATGGACATCGTCGTGGTGCCGATTCCACCTGACATGATCAAGAAAACCAACGACCCGGCGTACCTTCCGGGGATCATTCCCGCGCACACCTATCGCGGCCAGAATGCCGACCTGCCCGCAGCCGTGGTGGAAAACTACCTCGTCACGCAGGCCGGCGTGAGCAACGACGTCGTTTACAACATTACCAAGGCGCTCTGGGCGAACGTCGATCAAATGGCTGCGGCGCACGCGGCGGCAAAAGCGATCGATCGCCGACATCCGTTGGAAGGCATGCCCGTACCGCTGCATCCGGGCGCCCAGCAATATTACGAGGAAGTCGGCCTGCTCAAGTGACCTGCGCCGGCCCCGATCCGTTCGGTGACGCCGATGCCGCCGGCGCACCGGGGCCGGCGTCAGGCCGCGGCCTGCAGCGCCGGGTCGCGCGGCGAGCGCTTGGTGAGGGCGCTGACGTGCACCGGGAAAGCGCCGAGCTTGCGGTCCAGAAAATAATTGCGCAGCGTCCGCGCGATGGTGCGGAACGCGATCTCGCTCCAGGGAATCTCATCCTCCGTGAACAGCCGGACCTCGAGGCTTTCCGGCCCCGGGCCGAAATCGAGATCCAGCAGGCGAGCCCGGAACATCACATAGACCTGATTGATGTCGGGCAGGCTGATCACCGTGTACAGCGCACCGATCTCGACTCCGGCACGCGCCTCTTCGGCGGTCTCGCGCAGCGCGCCGCCCTCGAGGGTCTCGCCGTTCTCGAGGAATCCGGCGGGCAGCGTCCACAGCCCGCGCCTCGGCTCGATCGCGCGGCGGCACAGCAGCACCTGCCCTTGCCATTCAGGCAGGCAGCCGACGACGACCTTGGGGTTCTGGTAATGGATGGTGCCGCAGGTCGCGCAGACGTACCTCGGCAAGGTGTCACCTTCCGGAACGCGCAGGACGAGCGCGGCGGACCCGCAATGGCTGCAGAATTTCATCGGACGGACGTCCTGGGCATCGACGTCGGCTCAGCCGTGTCCGATGAAATGCTCGCGATAGTACTTGAGCTCGTCGATCGATTCGTAGATGTCGGCGAGCGCCTCGTGCCTGCCCTGCTTGACCCAGGCTTTCGCCACGTCGGGCAGCCAGCGCTTGCACAATTCCTTGAGCGTCGACACGTCGAGGTTGCGGTAATGGAAATAGCCTTCCAGCGCCGGCATCCAGCGCGCGAGGAAGCGGCGATCCTGGCAAATCGAGTTGCCGCACATCGGCGAGGCCTTCGGCGGAACGTGCTCGCGCAGGAACGCGAGCATCCCCTGCTCGACCGCCATCTCGTCGAGCGTCGACGCCTTGACCTTGTCGATCAGGCCGGAGCGCGCATGCGTCGACTGGTTCCACGAGTCCATGCCGGCCAGGGTCGCGTCGTCCTGGTGCAGGACCAGGACGGGTGCCTCGGCGACCGTCACAGCGCGGCGTCGGTCACCACCAGCGCGACTTCGATGATGCGGTCGGTTTCGGGCTGCAAGCCCGTCATTTCCATGTCGATCCAGACCAGGAGGCCGGCGTCCTGCGCCATTGTTTTCACTTGGCGTAAAATGGACGCTTATTCTCGCATATCGCGTGATCGCATAGCGTCGGCATGCCGCATTCCGCCCAACTGTTCACCTGGCTCTTCCTGCTCGCGCTCGGCGTATCGCTGGCGATGCAGCTTTGGCTCGCGCGCCGCCAGATGCGAGCACGTTGCCGCCCACCGCGGCGCGCCGCCGGCGCCTTTCGCCGGCCGGATCACGCTGCCGGCGCATCAGAAGGCGGCCGACTACACGATCGCCCGCACGCGCCTGGGCGTGGTCGGACACGATGCTCGACGCCGTCGTGCTGCTCGCGCTGACGCTCGGCGGCGGCGTCGGCGCGCTCGCGGCCGGCGCCGGCGCGCTGCCGGTCGGCACGCTGTGGCAGGACGTCGCGCTGGTCGTCGCGGTGACTCGTCCTGACGCGCCTCGATCGGCCTTCCGCTCTCGTGGTACCGCACCTTCGTCATCGAGCAGCGCTTCGGCTTCAACCGGATGACGCTGCGGCTGTGGCTTGCCGACCTCGCCAAGGGTGCGCTGCTCGGCGCGCTGCTGGGCATTCCGCTGCTGACCCTGGTGCTGTGGCTGATGGCGCGCAGCCGGCGCGCTGTGGTGGCTCTACGCCTGGCTCGCCTGGGTGCCTTCCAGTTGCTGATGCTGGCGCTTTATCCGACGGTGATCGCGCCGCTGTTCAACAAGTTCCAGCCGCTGGCCGATGCGCCGCGTGCGCGAGCGCGTCGAGCGCCTGCTGGCACGTTGCGGATTCGCCGCCAAGGGCCTGTTCGTGATGGACGGATCGCGGCGCTCCAGCCACGGCAACGCGTACTTCACCGGCTTCGGCGCGCGCGCGGCGCATCGTCTTCTTCGACACGCTGCTGGCGCGGCTGCAACCCGAGGAAGTCGAGGCCGTGCTGGCGCACGAGCTCGGCCACTTCAAGCTGCGGCACGTGATCAAGCGCACGGCCTGGCTTGCGGCCGCGAGCCTCGCGCTGCTGGCGCTGCTCGGCTGGCTGGTCGATCAGCCGTGGTTCTACGCCGGCCTCGGCGTGCCGCTCGCGCCG
This sequence comes from uncultured beta proteobacterium, assembly GCA_963713125.1. GTDB lineage: Bacteria > Pseudomonadota > Gammaproteobacteria > Burkholderiales > Casimicrobiaceae > PALSA-1003. The sequence goes on from CAVQKL010000003.1 coordinate 206,316, forward strand.
CCTCGCTACGGCGTCGCGCTGGTGCTGTTCATGCTGGCGCTGCCGGTCTTCACCTTCCTCGGCGCGCCGCTGGCGTCGCTGTATTCGCGCCGCCACGAATTCGAGGCGGATGCCTACGCCGCGGCGCACGCTTCGGCTCCGGCGCTGGTTGCCGCGCTGGTCAAGCTCTACGAGGACAATGCCGAGACGCTGACGCCCGGACCCGCTGCATTCGGCGTTCTACGATTCGCATCCGCCCGCCGCCGCGCGCATCGCGCGGCTGGAAGCGGGCGATCGGCCTGAAGCGGAAGCAATGCCGCGCGCATTGCCTGCTCGCTTTCATGCTGACCTTGAGCGCGGGCGCCGCGCCGGCCGCGACACTCGCTTTGCCGACGGCGATGCGGCCGCCGGCAAGATGCTGCAACGACAGAGGACTGCGTCGCGTGCCATGCGCGCGCAGTTCGACGGCGATGCGGGCAGCGATGCTACACGCGCGGCCGAACCGGCGGGTGCGACAATCCGGAGCAATTGCTCGCGCAGGTGCGCTATTGCAACGCCGCAGCTTGGCGAGCGGCTATTTCCCCGACGAGGAAGCGCATGTCGCGGCATACCTGAACAGGCAGTACTATCATTTCGAATGAGTGCCGGGACAAGCGCGCCGAAACGACCGCCTGCAGCCGCGGCCTGCGCGCGCTGGCCGCGCTCGATTGCCGGCCAGGCGCCGCGCTGCTGCCACGCGCCGAGCTGGCGCGGCATCTCGCCGTGCTGCCAGGCTGGAAGCACGCCGGACAAGGCGCTCGGCAAGAGCTTCGCTTTCGCCGACTATTACCGAGACCATGGCTTTCGTCAACGCGGTCGCCTATGTCGCGCACCGGCAGGACCATCATCCCGACCTTTCGGTCCACTACAATCGCGTCGACGTCGTCTATTCGACGCACGACGCCGGCGGCGTGACGCTGAACGACTGCATCTGCGCCGCCAAGGTCGAGTCGCTTGCCGGGAGCCGTGACCCGGCGACGCGGCAGGGCTGCCGGCGCGCTGCCGCGCGTGACCGGCGCGGCGAGGTCTCGTCGCCGCCGCGCACCGCAGGCGCTATCTCGGTCCGCCAGGACGACGGCAGCATGGTCTCGTCGCAGTGCTCCTCGGGCGCTCGCTGGCGATCGCCTGCGGCGACCGCGTGCGATGGTCGCGCATCGGGGCCGGGCGAAGGCGTGATCGAGTCGATCGAGCCGCGCACGTCGCTCTTCTTACCGTTCCGACATGCAGCGCGAGAAGCTGATCGCGGCCAACGTCACGCAGGTGCTGGGCGTGGTGGCGCCCGACCCCCCGTTCGACGACGAGCTGGTGCACCGCTGGATCGTCGCCGCGGAAAGCAGCGGCTGCCGCTTCGTCCTGGTCGCCAACAAGCGCGACCTGCCGTCGTTTGCGGCCATCCGGCCGCGGCTCGCGCAATTCGCCGCGCTCGGCTATGCGGTGTGCCGAGATCTGCGCGAGCGAGGACGCCGGCGTCCTGCTCCCGCTGCTCGCCGGCCAGCACAGCGTCCTGATCGGGCAATCGGGCATGGGCAAGTCGACGCTGATCAACGCTTGCTGCCAGCCGCGGCCGCCCGAGTCGGCGAAGTTTCGGCAGCCTTGCACACCGGCCGGCATACGACGACCGAGACCATCCTGTATACGCTCGACAGGTCGAGCTGGATCGTCGACTCGCCGGGCATGAAGGAGTTCGGCCTCGGACACCTCGCGGCCGACGCGCTCGAGCGCGGCTTCGTCGAGCTGCGCCCGTTGCTGGGCTCGTGCCGTTTTCGCAATTGCCGCCATGACAGCGAGCCCGGGTGCGCGATCCAGGACGCGATCGGGCGCGGCGACGTCAAGCCCTGGCGGGTCGCGCTGCTGCGGCAGTTGCTCGCGGACAGCGGCCGGCGCGCGCGGACCTGGTGACGCGCGCGCAGCGCGCCTACGGCGCCCAGTACGCGAGCGTCAGCACCAGCAGGACGGCCAGCCATACCAGCAGCGCGCGCCAGACCAGCCCGGCGGCACTCGGGAAGGATGTCGCTGTCCGCGGGTTCGCCGATGCCGAGCTCGGGGCGAAACTCGGGCTCGCCGGCCGGGCCGGTCACTGCACCGCCGATGACCACGCCGAGTGCCCCGGCACCGCTGGCGAGGAGGATGCCCTCGTGCAAGGCCGGCCACTCGCCGGCCTGCGTGCGCCAGCAATAGATCGCGTCCTCGAAATCGCCGACGACGGCAAACGTTGCGGCGGTCAGCCGCACCGGCACCCAGTCGAGCCAATGCAGCAGGCGCTGCACCGGCGCGCCGAACGCGCTCAGTTGATGGCCGACGGGCGTCGGCGCCTCGCCGTGCCATTGCGCCGGCGAGCATCACCGTGGCGCGGTAGAGCACCGCGCCGGCCGGCCCGGGCAGCACCAGGAACCAGAACAGCGTGCCGAAGACGTGGCGATACGAGTCCTCGAGCCCCCGCTCGATCGCGAGCTTCGGTATCTCCTCGGCGCTCGCCCCGCTGGCGTCGATGCCGCGCCACGCGGCGAGGCGCTTGCGCGCGGTGATCGCGTCGCCGGCTTTCAGCGCTGCGGTGATCGCGCCGAACGCATGGCTGAAGTGGCGAAAGCCGACCAGCAGATAGAGGACCAGCACATTCCACGCGAGGCCCAGCAGCGGGTTGATCTGGTCGAGCGCCCAGAATCCGCAGGCCACGACCAGCACCGCAGGCGCCAGGGCGAGCGCGGCCGCAATCGCGCCCTGCTGCGCCGCGCCCCCGTTGAAGCGGCGTTCCAGCCATCGTGCGTACCGGATGAACGCCTGCTGGAGCGCGCCTCGCCAGCGGAACGTGCGCCATTGCTCGATGCCGAGCGCGACGACGATGGCGATGATGTTCATTGCCGGCTCATTTCAGGCATTCCCTGCTCACCGCCTTGAACATGGGCGTTCCGGCATCGATCAGCATGCTCGCCCCGGTACGGTTGCGCCCCGCGCTGCCAGCGCGGCGACCCGCTCGGGCAGCCGCACCGAGCGCAGCGTCTGCTGGTCGATCCATACCAGCTTGGCACTGCCTTCGGCGTACTTTTTGCCGCCGATCCGCAGTTCGTAGTGTGTCCCGACGCTCGACCGTCCCGGCGGATCCAGGTACATGCGCACTTCCACCGTGCCCGGATAAGTCATCGGCGCCAGAAACATGCAGCTTGCGTTGACGATGACCTGACCTTGGCCGGGGAATCCGCCGCAGCGCTCGCCGAGCCACGTCAGCCATTCGAGGCGCGCCTGCTCCATGTAGCGAAAATAGACGGTGTTGTTCACGTGTCCCTGCGCATCCATGTCGCCCCAGCGTATCGGCAGGCTGGTGGTGTGAACGAGCTTTCGTTCTGCGGGCATCGGAGTCGCCGGTGAAATGGCAATTATAATGGCTGGCATATCGGATCGCCGTCCGGGAGCGAAATGCAACGCGAAGCGATGGAATACGATGTGGTGATCGTCGGCGGCGGCCCATCCGGACTCTCTGCGGCGATACGTCTGAAGCAGCTCGCGCTGGAGCATGGCCGAGAGGTAAGCGTCTGCCTGCTCGAAAAAGGCTCCGAGGTCGGCGCCCACATCCTTTCGGGTGCGGTCATCGACCCAAAGGCGCTGAACGAGCTCCTCCCCGACTGGAAGGCGCTGGACGCGCCGCTTCACACGGCGGTGAGCGAGGACCGCTTCGAGGTACTCACCGCCGGGCACTCGTACCGCATTCCGGCGTGGCTGCTGCCGCCGCTGATGCGCAATCACGGCAACTACATCGTGAGCTTGGGCAACGTATGCCGGTGGCTGGCGCAGCAGGCCGAGGCGCTCGGCGTCGAAATCTACTCCGGTTTCGCTGCCGCTGAAATCCTGTACTCCGAGACAGGCGCCGTGCGCGGCGTCGCGACCGGCGACGTCGGCGTCGCCAGGGACGGCACGCACCGGCCCGACTATCAGCCCGGGATGGAACTCCATGCCCGCTACACGCTGTTCGCCGAGGGCTGCCGCGGCTCTCTGTCGCAGGAACTGATGGCGCGGTTCAATCTGCGCGACGGCGTCGATCCGCAAAAGTACGGCATCGGCATCAAGGAACTGTGGCAAGTCGCCGCCGACCGGCATCGTCCCGGGCTGGTCGTGCATACGCAGGGTTGGCCGCTCGATACCGAGACCGGCGGCGGTTCGTTTGTCTACCATCTGGAAAACCAGCAGGTCGCCGTCGGATTCGTCGTGCATCTGAACTACCGGAATCCGCACCTCTCCCCTTACGACGAATTCCAGCGCTTCAAGACGCATCCCGCCGTCCGCAGGACGTTCGACGGCGGCAAGCGCCTGTGCTATGGCGCGCGCGCGATCAATGAGGGTGGCCTGCAATCGATCCCCAGGCTGGTCTTTCCCGGCGGGGCGCTGATCGGCTGCGCTGCCGGATTCGTCAACCTCCCGCGCATCAAAGGCTCACACAACGCGATGAAGACCGGCATGCTCGGTGCCGAGGCCGCGTTCGCTGCGGTGGCCGCGAATCGCGAGCACGACGAGCTGGCGACCTATCCGGAGTCGATGCGCCGATCTTGGGTTTACGAAGACCTTCACAAGGTGCGCAACGTCAAGCCGGGTCTCAAATGGGGCCTCTGGCTCGGCACCGTGCACGGCGGCATGCACATGTGGCTGAACGATCTCGGACTCGGCGGGCTGGTGCCGTGGACGCTGCGCCACGGCGTGCCGGACAACGAGACGCTGGCGCCGGCGGCGGACATGCCCAAGGTCGATTATCCGAAATACGACGGCGTGCTGACGTTCGACAAGCTTTCTTCAGTGTTCATCTCGAGCACCAACCACGAAGAGGACCAGCCCTCGCACTTGAAGCTGCGCGACGCCTCGGTGCCGGTCGCCGTCAATCTCGCGCGCTACGACGGCCCCGAGCAGCGCTACTGCCCTGCCGGCGTCTATGAATTTGTTGCGGCCGAAGGCGGGTCCGGCAGGCGGCTGCAGATCAACGCAGCCAACTGCGTGCACTGCAAGACCTGCGACATCAAGGATCCGCTGCAGAACATCCACTGGGTGCCGCCCGAAGGCGGCGGCGGCCCGAACTATTCGGGCATGTAGCACGCCGTAGCGAGGAGCAGGGGCCCCGCGCAGCGGGGATGCGACCGCGAAGGCGGGCAGGCTGCCGACTCGCAGTGGTCGAGCCCGAGCGATCGTTGCGGAGGCAGCACGCCGTAGCGAGGAGCAGGGGCCCCGCGCAGCGGGGATGCGACCGCGAAGGCGGGCAGGCTGCCGACTCGCAGTGGTCGAGCCCGAGCGATCGTTGCGGAGGCAGCACGCCGTAGCGAGGAGCAGGGGCCCCGCGTAGCGGGGATGCGACCGCGAAGGCGGGCAGGCTGCCGACTCGCAGTGGTCGAGCCCGAGCGATCGTTGCGGAGGCAGCACGCCGTAGCGAGGAGCAGGGGCCCCGCGCAGCGGGGATGCGACCGCGAAGGCGGGCAGGCTGCCGACTCGCAGTGGTCGAGCCCGAGCGATCGTTGCGGAGGCAGCACGGCGTCCGCCGACGATTCAGCGCACGGCTGTGGTGAAATCGGCGTCGGTTTTGGCGCGCACCTCGTCGAGCGTCGCGCCCGGATGGAGCTCGGTGAGCACCAGGCCCTTCCCGGGCACGACGTCGAACACGCATAGGTCGGTGATGATCATGCCGACCACACCCTTGCCCGTGATCGGCAAGGTGCAGGCCTTGAGTATCTTGGGCGAGCCATCCTTGGCGGTGTGCTCCATCAGCACGATCACCCGCTTGACGCCCGACACCAGGTCCATTGCGCCGCCCGGCCCTTTGACCATCTTGCCCGGCACCATCCAGTTGGCGAGATCGCCGTTGTCGGCAACCTCCAGGGCGCCCAGTATCGACAGGTCGATGTGCCCGCCGCGAATCATCGCGAACGAGTCCGCGCTGGAGAAGAAACTCGACCCCGGCAAGGTCGTGATCGTCTGCTTACCGGCGTTGATCAGATCGGGATCGACCTTGTCCGCGGCGGGAAAGGGCCCGATGCCGAGCAGGCCGTTCTCCGACTGCAGGGTCACGCTGATGTTCTTCGGAATGAAATTGGCGACCATGGTCGGGATGCCGATGCCGAGGTTGACGTAGTAGCCGTCGCGCAGCTCGAGCGCGGCGCGCCTGGCCATCAATTCACGGATCGGTGAGTCCTTCTTCGATGCCGCGCCGCCGGCCACGGTGCGGAATTCGATCCGCTTCTCGTAGTGCCTGCCCTCGACGAGGCGATCGACGTAGATGCCCGGCGTATGGATCTGATCCGGGTCGAGCTCGCCGATGTCCACGAGCTCTTCGACTTCGGCCACCGTGACCTTGCCGCAGGTCGCGATCATCGGATTGAAATTGCGCGAGGTCATGCGATAGACGAGGTTGCCCGCCTTGTCGCCCTTCGATGCCTTCACGATGGCCACGTCGGCACGGATCGCCTCCTCGAGCACGTATTCCCGGCCGTCGAACGCCATCGTCTTCTTGCCTTCGGCGAGCTTGGTGCCGAATGCGGTGCGGGTATAGAACCCGGGGATGCCCGCACCCCCGGCGCGCACCTTCTCCGCCAGCGTGCCTTGCGGCGTGAGCTGCAGTTCCAGCTCGCCGGCGAGCACCTGCCGCTCGAACTCCTTGTTCTCGCCGACGTACGAGGCGATGACCTTCTTCACCTGGTGCGATTTGAGCAGCAATCCCATGCCGAAGTCGTCGACACCCGCGTTGTTACCGACGATCGTCAGTCCCTTGACGCCGCTGTCGACCACCGCCTGGATCAGGTTTTCCGGAATGCCGCAGAGACCGAAGCCGCCCGCGGCGATCGTCATGTTGTCGTGCAACAGTCCGGCAAGCGCCGACGCTGCGTCGGGGTGGACTTTTTTCATCGGGAAGGGACCTCGCGGATGAAGGACGGACGTGCACGCTGACGAGTGCAATTATACGACAGGCGTGACGCCACCGGCCGCGCTCCGCCGACCACAGCGCGCAACGCCGCGCCGCGGCGAATCCGGGCTGCCGGAGCGATGCGCAGCCTCCTCGTTGGTTAACGCGAACGACTGGCATCTCGCGTCGGCCGCCAGCGTCGACTCGCCTCGCGCGATCCCCACGCGTTGCGTGGGGCCCCTCGCCACGGGCTCGCGCCGCTAGGCTCCGGCGTCGCGATCAACGTCGTCCCACAGCCACGCTGCGCCGCGAACGCCGCTGGAATCGCCGTGTCGGTGCGCGACGAGCCGCGTGTCGACACGATCGGAAAAAGCCCACTCGCCCCACAGGAGCGGCACCTGATCGTACAGACGCCGCATGTTGGACAAGCCGCCGCCCAGCACGATGACGTCCGGATCGAGGATGTTGATGACATGGGCGAGCGCGCGAGCGAGGCGTCGTTCATAGCGCCGCAGGCTTGTCTCGCAACCTCTGTCGCCGGCGTCGGCGCCGGCTCCGATAGCGCGCACAGTGAGCGTTTCGCCAGTGCTCTCCAGATGCTCGCGCTCCAGGCCCGGACCGGACAGGAAGGTCTCGATGCAACCCGTCAGTCCGCAAAAGCACGGCGGCCCGGGGCGCTCGCCGCCCTCCGGCCAGGGCATCGGGTTGTGGCCCCATTCGCCGGCGATCGCGTTGGGCCCGATCAGCACGCGGCCGCGCACGACGATGCCCGCGCCGACGCCGGTGCCGAGAATGACGCCGAAGACCGTTTCGGCGCCGGCTGCGGCGCCGTCGGTCGCCTCCGACAGCGCGAAGCAATTGGCGTCGTTGCCGATGCGAACCTCGCGCCCGAGACGCGCTGCGAGATCGACCGCGATCGGCTTGCCGTTGAGGCAGACCGAGTTCGATCCGCGCAACAGTCCCGTCGCGCGCGAAATCGACCCCGGCGTGCCGACGCCCACACTGGCCTTCGCGCCGACCGCCGATTCGGCGGCGGCGACCAGCGTCGCGATCGAATCGAGCACCGCGGCGTAGCGGTCCTGCGGGGTGGGCGCGCGGCGGCGAAACAGCTCCCGGCCGTCCGGTGCGAGCGCGACGATCTCGATCTTGCTACCGCCCAGGTCGATGCCGAGACGGATCACCGGCGCCATGCGCCGCGTTCCGCCGTCGCCGTCCCGCGGCGTGACGGCCCCGCGACGCTGCGAGGCGCGGGGCGGGCGTGCTCGGTTGACGCGGCCATGGCGGATCGCTGATGATAGTCGCGGTATTCGGGTCGGCCTAAAACAAGGAGGAAAGGCATGGATATCCGAAGGAGATTGTACGTTGTCGGCGCGCTTGCGTTCGCGCTCGCTCCGCTCCCCGCCGCGGCGCAGCTCAACGTCCTTTGCCCGATGGCCGCCGAGTGGTGCACTCTTGCCGCAACCGAATTCGAAAAGGAAACCGGCATCAAGGCCTCGATGACCTTGAAAGGCTCCGGCGAGTCGTTCGCCCAGGTCGCGGCGGAAAAAGCGAATCCGAAAATCGACGTGTGGTTCGGCGGCACCGGCGACCCGCATCTGCAAGCAGCCGAGCAGGATCTGACGATGCCGTACAAGTCGCCGCTGCTCGACCAGCTGCAGCCCTGGGCGAAGAAGCAGGCCGAGCAATCCGGATACAAGGCGGTCGGACTCTATCTCGGCGTCCTCGGCATCGGTTACAACACCGAGCTGGTGGCGAAGAAGAAGGCGCCGCCGCCGGCGTGCTGGAAGGATCTCGCCAACCCCGCCTATGCGGGCGACGTGCAGATGGCCAATCCGAACGCTTCCGGCACCGCGTACACGGCGATCGCGACCCTGGTCCAGCTCTTCGGCGAGGACGAGGCGTTCAAGCTGCTGAAGGCGTGGCACAAGAACATCAGCTCGTATTCGCGCCAGGGCGTCGGGCCGATCAAGGCGACCGCACGCGGCGAAAACATGGTTGCCGTGGCGTTCATCCACGACGTCGTCACCGAGGCGCAGGCGGGCTTCCCCGTGAAGAGCGTCGCGCCGTGCGAGGGCACCGGGTACGAAATCGGCTCGATGTCGATCATCAAGGGAGCGCGCAATCTCGAGAACGCCAGGAAGTTCTACGACTGGGCGCTGACGCCGGCGGCGCAGAAGCTCGCCGCCCAGGCCAAGTCGTTCCAGCTCCCGTCGAACGTGGGCTCGGCGGTCTCCCCGCTGTCGCCGAAGCCTGCCGAAATCAAGTTGATCGACTACAACTTCGCCAAGTACGGCAGCTCCGCCGAGCGCAAGCGCCTGCTCGAGCGCTGGGAGCGCGAAGTCGGCAGCACGCCGAAATGACGCGGCTGTCCAAGAGCAAGACGCGAAGCGTCACGGCGATTGGAGACAGCGCGTCATCCCGGGCGAGCGCAGCGCGACCTGGGATTCAGTGTCGGCTGAGCAACGCCACTGCATTCCCGCTTGCGCGGGAATGACGATGATTTCGACGTCGCCGCGGGCCGCGAGCGCAATGTGATCGTCCGCCTCCTCGTTGCCGTCGGCGCGCTGCTGTCCGCGGCGAGCTGCGTTGCAGGCGCTCGCGCTCCGCCGCGGAACCGTACTTCGCGGTGTCGTTTTCCCGTGCCGGGCATCGCTGCTTGGCCCCCGGCCGGAGCCTGCCCCCGAATGCTTGAATCGGGGGCCGGGGCGACACCTTAGCCTGGGACGATGAGTCCGCAGCGCAAGGCGATCGCGTTCTGGCTCGCCGTCGGCGCGGCGGGCTTCCTGGCGTTGCCCTGGTATGCGCTGCAGGATTCGATCATCTCGACCGGCTGGATCCGCAGCTACGCGGCGAAGGATAACGCGCCGGCGTTGCTGCAGGGACTGCGTCACGGCCGCGTCTGGCTGCTCGCGATCGGTGCGATCCTGCTCGCCGCGTCGGTGCTGCTCGCGCCGCGACTCGGCGGGCGCTGCGCGCCCGCGGCCTGTTGCTTGTCGGCGCCGGCGGCTTTGTCATTCTCGCCGCGCAGGGCTTCGCCATCGGTCCGCACGGCTGGACCTTCGATTCGCTCGCCCGGCTATTCGGGCCGCTCGCGACCGGCCAGTTCGGCATGGGCTGGGGAGCGACGCTTGCCAGCGCCGCTTTCGCCATGCTGTTCGCGCAGGGCCTTGCCGAACGCGGCCTTTCAATGGCGACGCTTTCGTCGCGAGCAGCGTCGTTGCGATCGCCCTGTCGGTCGCGATTTTCACATTTTTTCCCGTCGGCACGATCCTGATAAGCGCCTTCGAGGACGGCAACGGCGCATTTTCCGTCGACGGCATTCTTCAATCGACTGTTCACCGCGAAGATCTGGAACGTCGGCTGCCTTGCCGGCGGCGGGCGCTGCGGCGTCGCCTGGAACACGCTGCTGCTCGCCCTGCTCTGCGCGGCGGGCTGCACCGCGCTGGGGCTTGCGTTCGCGCTGATCGTCACGCGCACGAGTTTTCGTTACAAGCGGATGCTGCGCGCGCTGTCGGTGCTGCCGATCATCACGCCGCCGTTCGTCATCGGCCTCGGGTTGATCCTGATGTTCGGCCGCGCGGGCGTGGTCAATCATTGGCTCGAGTGGGCGTTCGGCATCGAGCCGTCGCGCTGGATCTACGGGCTTCCGGGCCTGTTGCTGGCGCAGATCTTTTCGTTCACGCCGATCGCCTTTCTGGTGCTGATCGGCGTGGTCGAAGGCGTGTCGCCGAGCATCGAGGAGGCGGCGCAGACCTTGCGCGCCAACCGCTGGCGGACTTTCGTCGACGTTTCGCTGCCGCTGATGCGCCCGGGCTGGCCAACGCGTTCCTGATCAGCTTCATCGAGTCGATCGCCGACTTCGGCAATCCGATCGTGCTCGGCGGCAACTTCGGCGTGCTGTCGACCGAAGTCTTCTTTTCGGTCGTCGGCGCCCAGCTCGACCAGGGCCGCGCCGCGACGCTGGGCATGTTGCTGCTGCTGTTCGCGCTGGCCGCATTTTTCGCGCAACGCCGCTGCTGGGCCGCAAGGTGTACACCGCGCTCGGTGGCAAGGGCGATGCCGGCCTGCCGACGCCGCTGCCCGGCCGGCGTGCGCCGCGCCTGCTATGCCGTGGCGGTGCCGTGGGCCGGTGCTGACGCTCGTCGATCTACGCGATGGCGCTGCTCGGGCGGCTTCGTCGAGCAATGGGGCCGCAACTACACGCCCGACCTTGAAGCACTATGTCGAAGGCGTTCTCGGTCGAGTGGGTCAACGACAGACTGCTCTGGTCGGGCACCGCATGGAACTCGTTCTGGACCACCGTCGAGCTCTCGGCGATCGCCGCGCCCGATCACCGCGGTCCTCGGCATCCTGACCGCGTACATCCTGACCCGACATCGCTTCGCCGGCCGTGCGGCCTTCGAATTCGGCACGATGCTGTCGTTCGCGATTCCCGGCACGGTGATCGGCGTCTCATACATCCTTGCCTTCAACGTGCCGCCGATCGAGATCACCGGCACCGCGCTGGTGCTGATCGTCTGCAACGTCTTCCGCAACATGCCGGTCGGCGTACGCGCCGGCATCGCGTCGATGGCGCAGATCGACAAGAGCCTCGACGAGGCGTCGACGACGCTGGGGGCGCGCGGCGCGACGACGCTCAGGCGCGTGCTCCTGCCGTTGCTCAAGCCGGCGATCGTCGCGGCGCTGGTCTACAGCTTCGTTCGCTCGATGACGACGCTTGTCGGCGATCATGTTCCTGGTGTCGGCCGAATACGAATGGGCGACGACCTACATCATCAACCGGGTGACCAACGGCGACTACGGCGTCGCGATCGCCTACTGCTCGGTGCTGATCGTGCTGATGCTGGCGGTGATCTGGATCATCCAGCGTCTGGTCGGCGAGCGCACGGCTCGGCCGCCGCGCGGTCGCGACCGACGCCGGCATGGCCAATTGGCGTGGCACAGCCGCATTGCGGCGGAGCAGAACCGCCGCTGCGCGGGTGACGAGACGTCGCGACCGATGAAAGCAGCAGCGATCGAGTTTCGCCGGGTCAGCAAGCGCTACGGCGAGGTCGCCGCCGTGCGCGACATCTCGTTCACGATTGCTGCGGGCACGCTGGTCACGCTGCTCGGTCCCTCCGGCTGCGGCAAGACGACGACCTTGCGCATGATCGCCGGGCTCGAGTTGCCGAGCACCGGGAGCCATCCTGATCGGCGGCGCAGGACGTCACCCGCGTTCCGGCGGCCGAGCGCGACGTATCGATGGTGTTCCAGAGCTACGCGCTGTTCCCGCACATGAGCGTCGATGGAGAACGTCGGCTACGGCGTTGCCGTGTCCGGGCGGCCGAAGGACGAGGTGCGAAGCAGGGCGCAAAGCCGCGCTGGCGACCGTCGGCCTGACCGGATTCGACGCCCGCCTGCCATCCGAGCTGTCGGGCGGCCAGCAGCAGCGCGTCGCCGTCGCCCGCGCGCTGGTGCTCGAGCCCGCGGTGCTGCTGTTCGACGAGCCGCTGTCGAATCTCGACGCGCGGCTGCGGCGGCAGATGCGCGAGGAAATCCGCGACCTGCAGCAGCGGCTGTCGCTGACCGTCGTCTACGTCACCCACGACCAGTCCGAGGCGATGGCCGTGTCGGACCGCATCATCGTGATGAACAAGGCGGCGATCGCGCAGGAAGGCGCGCCGCGCGAGCTCTACGAGCAGCCGCGCGACGTGTTCGTCGCCGGCTTCATGGGCGACGCCAATCGCGTGCGCGGCACGCTCGCGCACCTCGACGCAGACACTGGGCGAGCTCTCGCTCGGCCCGCTCAAGCTCAGGCTGCCGCATCGCGGGCTCCCGCCGGCGAAGTCGACGTCGCGATCCGGCCCGAAGCGGTCGAATTGGCCGCGCGCCGGCGAGCGCGGCCTCGCCGGCACCGTGCGCAAGGCGGCCTACATCGGCGGCGTGATGGAATACACGATAGCGACCGCGCTTGGCGAGCTGTTCGTCGTCAACATGGCGGTCGATCGTCCGCTTGCGGCCGGCACCGAAGTCACGCTCAAGCTCGCCAATCACGGCGTCGTTCCGATCGCCGGCGCATGATCGCCGCCGAGCTCGCTGCCCGCGTCGATTTCGCGCGCCGCGTCGCGCGCGAAGCCGGCGCGCTGGCCCGGCGATACTTTCTGCGCGAAATCGCCGTTCGTCGCCGAGACCAAGGGACCGCAGGACTGGGTGAGCGCCGCCGATCGTCGCGGTGGAGGAGTCTGATGCGGCGCGCGGCTGGCGCAGGCGTTCCCAGGCGACACCGTGTACGGCGAGGAAGGCGGCGGCGAAATCGGTACGCATGCCTGGCTGGTCGACCCGATCGATGGCACGATCAATTTCGTTCACGGCGTGCGCTACTGGTGCGTGTCGATCGCTTTCGCCGTCGCCGGCGAGCGGCGGATCGGCCTCGTCTACGATCCTTCGCTCGACGAGCTCTTCTGGGCGGCCAATGGCGGCGGCGCGTGGTGCGACGGCACGCGCATCCATGTCGCGCCGCGCGATCGGCTGGATTACGCGCTGGTTTGCGTCGGTTACGTTCCGCGCCACTCGCTGGACGAGCACCTGAGGCTCAAGCGGCTGCTGCATGAAGCCGGCGCCGCGGTGAAGGACATGGGCGCCGGCGCGCTGATGCTGGCGCACGTCGCCGCCGGCCGCTACGACGCGTTCGTCGAGCCGCACATGAATGCGTGGGATGCGCTCGCCGGCCTGTTGCTGGTCGACGAGGCAGGCGGCCGCACGCTGCCGTACCCGGGCGCCGGCGGGATGCAGCAGGCGGGCCGGTGCTCGCCGCCGCGCCGGGCATTTTCGACGTGCTGGCGCGGCTGCTGCAGCGCGCCGGCGCGCGCCGGCTGACGCACCCAGGCGCGTCGAATACGGTGCGACGCGTACTCGCGATGCTGCTGGCGCTAGGCGCGCTGGGAGGCTGGCACTGGTGGTCGAGCGAGCGGCCGGTGCATCGTCCGCCGGGCATCGTCGCGCCCGACGAGCCGGTGCAGGTCGACCTCGACCCGCCGCAGACGTTCGACGCCAAAGGCTATACGTTCATCAAGCGCGCCCGCTTCGACATCACCGCGCGACTGCTTGCGCAAGGAGCGCTATCGAATCGACGCCGAAGCCGGCCTCGCGCCATTCGACCTGGGCGTCGGCTGGGGGCCGTTGTCGGACAGCGCGATCCTCGACCAGCTCGAATTCACCCAGATGGGGCGCTTCTTCTACTGGAACCCCAAGCGCGCCGATTTTCCGCTGCCGCGGCAGACGACGATCACGCACCTGGCGCAGATCCACGTCATTCCCGCCAATGCGGACGTCGCGGCGCGGCTCGCGGGGTTGCGGCCTGGCCAGGTCGTTTCGGCGCACGGATTCCTGGTCGACGTCCGCGGGCCGCGCGGCTTCACCTGGAACACGTCGCTCGAGCGCGACGATACCGGCGACGGCGCGTGCGAAATCCTCTGGGCGGAAGCGCTCGAGTCCGACTAGGACTGTCAAGGGGCCGCTCAGGGCGGCGAGCAGAATACGGCGCCTTCGTACGAGCCAGCCGTCGGCGACCATCGCAGTGGTCTCGCTGTGGCTCGTCAGGTAGCGGTGCGCGACCTGGCCGCTCATGAAGTTGTTGTACAGGCGCATGACAGGGATGCGGTCGGCCGCGCAATCGCCGGCGGCCGGCGGCGTCTTCGGAGAACGGCAAGCCCTCGAAGATCCATCCCGGACTGGCCGCAACGAGCGCGCATTCGTCGGCATCGATCGTGTAGAAGTGCGCATACGGGCCGGGACCCGGCTTGCCGAAGAAGCGACACGACGGGGAACGCCGTGGCCGGCGCCGGTCGACCATGACTTGAAGGCAAACCCGGTACGCGCCCAGCCCGGCAGGATGCCGGCGTCGAGCACCGCGGCCTCCTCGGGCGCTGCGGTCAGGAAATAGTCGCCGAGCGCGGCGCCGTAGTATTCGATCGTGTCGAGCTCGCCCGGCAGCGAGCGGCGCCGGCGCGGTGTAGTCGCGCACCAGGAAGTCGTCGCCGCCGCCGCGCACCGTCGTCATGCGCGCGATGCGCGCCCGTCGCCGCGCGATCGTCGTTGACGTGCGCGGCGAGGAAGGTCATCGACCAGGTGAAGATGTCGGCGGTGCTCGCGATAATCGAAGCCGTGGTCGACGCCGGCCAGCACGACCACGTCGCGCGAGCCGGCCAGGCGGTCGACGCCTTCGAGCGTCGTTTCCAGCGGCGCCGTCAGGTCGGCTCCGCCGGAGATCGCGAGGAACGGCGTCGCGATGCCGTCGAGCCCGCTCTGGTCGCGGCCGAACGCGGGGAAGAACGGCTGTCCGAGATACGGAACGTAGCCGACGATCGCCTTGAGGCGCGGATCGGTCGAGTACCTGCTTCGACGACATGCCGACGGTGATCGTCAGTTTGGCGCCGGTCATCAGCAGCAGCGACTCGCCGCCCTGGCTCGCGCCGAAGCCGCCGATGCGGCTGACGTCGAGGTGATCGCGATACTGCGGATGGGAAAACGATAATCGAGCGAGCTCGACAGCGACAGCGGCCGCAAGCGCCTGCATTTCGACGAACGTGTCGAAGTGCAGCAGCGCGTAAGCAAGTCGGAGAGATCGTCGACCTTGACGTCGGTAAAGCGCGGATCGCCGTGAAACGGCGCGACGACGACATAGCCATAGCTCGCCAGCACTGTCAGCGCCGCGATGTAGTCGCTCGAGATCGGGCTGCCGACCAGACCGTGCGAAAACAGCAGCACCGGCCAGCGCGCATTGGCGTCGGCGAATATCGGCGGTCTGCGACCCCTGCTGCATGTGCGGCACCGCCTTGCCCGAGGGCAGCGGATAGTCCGGATAGGGGTTGTCGGCGGTCGTCGGATAGCAGACCAGCAGGGCGAAGGGAACCTGCTGCGTGGCGCGATTGGTATAGAGCTCGCGATCGTCGGGGACCGAGACGTTGACGACCAGCGCAGTCGGCCGGGTCCGCCAGCAACTGCGTGACATAGCGCTCGCGGCTCCCGTCCGGGATAGCCTTCCCAGTAGTTCTGCGCGCTTTCGCCCGGCTGCACGCGGCTGAAGTCCTGGGCGACGTTGCTGCAGCCGACCGCATACGGCCCCGGCGGCAGCGGATCGACAACGGCGAGCGAATCGGCATGCGCGGACGCGGCGACCATGGAAAAACAGAGGACAGCGAGAACAGGCGAACGCGCGTGAGCGCGCAATCGAATCGAATCATCGAGGATGCTCTCCGGTCGAACCGGTCGACTGGCTACGACCCTCACGCCGTGGCACGGGTTCCTCCCCGCTTCGGCATCGACGGACGGACCCGTCCAGCATCGCGGGATGCGAGTCTGGCGCCGCCGCGCGTCAGAACTGCGCGTCGGCCAGCGCGAGCACCGCCTCGCTGCCGTGCGTGATCGCCTGCGACCATGCGCGCGCCTGCGGCAGCAGGCAATCGGCGTAGAAGCGCGCCGTGGCGATCTTGCCGCGATAGAAATCGGCGTCGCCGCTGCCTTCGGCCAGCTGCGTCGCGGCCGCGCGCGCGCCGCGCGCCAGCTGCCATCCGCCGGCGACCAGGCCCCACAGGCGCAGATACGGGACCGACGCCGCATGCGCGGCGCGCGTCGCGCCGGCGAACGCCGGAACGACCCAGTCGACCGCCTGCTGCAGCGCGCCGTTGGCCGCGGCGAGCTCGGCGCCGATGCGCTTCAAGTCGGCGTCGCCCGACGCGCGAGAGCTCGGCCGCGACCTTGCCGATCTCGGCGACGACCGCGCGCGCGACCGCGCCGCCGTCGCGCGCCGTCTTGCGCCCGATCAGGTCGTTGGCCTGGATCGCCGGTCGTGCCTTCGTAGATCGTGGTGATGCGCGCGTCGCGATAATGCTGCGCGGCGCCGGTCTCCTCGATGAAGCCCATGCCGCCGTGCACCTGGACGCCGAGGTAGGTGACCTCCTGCGCGAGCTCGGTGCTCCAGCCCTTGACGATCGGGATCATCAGATCGACGAACGCCTGGTGGCTGCTTGCGCGCGTCGGCGTCCGGATGCCGGTGCGCGTTGTCGATCGCCGCGCCGGTGACGTAGGCGACGGCGCGCATCGCCTCGGTCTGCGCCTTCATCGTCATCAGCATGCGGCGCACGTCCGGATGCTGCAGGATCGTCGCCGTCGGCACCGTCTTGTCGAGGCCCGGCGCCCTGCCCTGCACGCGATCGCGCGCGTAGGCGCGCGCCCGCTGGTAGGCGCGCTCGGCGATGCCGACGCCCTCGATGCCGACCGAGAAGCGCGCGAGGTTCATCATGATGAACATGTACTCGAGGCCGCGGTTCTCCTCGCCGACCAGGTAGCCGACCGCGCCGCCGTGGTCGCCGTAGGCGAGCACCGCCGTCGGGCTCGCGTGGATGCCGAGCTTGTGCTCGATCGACACGCAATGCACGTCGTTGCGCGCGCCGAGGCTGCCGTCGGCGTTGACCAGGAACTTCGGCACGACGAACAGCGAAATGCCCTTGACGCCTTCGGGCGCCGTCGGCGTGCGCGCCAGCACCAGGTGCACGATGTTGTCGGTGTAGTCCTGCTCGCCGTAGGTGATGAAGATCTTCTGGCCGTAGAGCCGGAAGCTGCCGTCGGCCTGCGGCACCGCGCGCGTGCGCACGGCCGCGAGGTCGGAGCCGGCCTGCGGCTCGGTCAGGTTCATCGTGCCGGTCCACACGCCGGCGACCATCTTGCGGCAGGAACATCGCCTTCAGCGCGTCGGAGCCCGCAGAGCTCGAGCGCCTCGATCGCGCCCTGCGTCAGCAGCGGGCACAGCGCGAACGCCATGTTGGCGCCGTGCCACATCTCCTCGACCGCCGTGGCGACGAGCTGCGGCAAGCCCTGGCCGCCGTACTCGGGATTCTTGGTCAGGCCGTTCCAGCCGTTTTCGGCAGAACGCCGGTAGGCTTCCTTGAATCCGGCCGGCGTGCTGACCTTGCCGCCTTCCTGCCACTGCGCGCCTTCGCGGTCGCCGGCGGCGTTGAGCGGATCGAGCACCTCGGTGGCGAACTTCGCCGCTTCCTCGAGGATCGCGTCGACGGTGTCGGGCGTCGCATCCTCGAAGCCCGGCAGCTCGCGACCTGCTCGAGCCCGGCGAGCTCGTGCAGCACGAAGCGGATTTCGGCTGAGCGGCGCGTGATAGGCGCTCATCGGCGTTGTCAGCCGAGCTCGGCGGTCAGCGCGGGAACGATCTCGAACAGGTCGCCGACCAGGCCGTAGTCGGCGATCTGGAAAATCGGCGCCTCGGCGTCCTTGTTGATCGCGACGATCACCTTGCTGTCCTTCATGCCGGCCAGATGCTGGATCGCGCCGGAGATGCCGATCGCGATGTAGAGATCGGGCGCGACGATCTTGCCGGTCTGCCCGACCTGGTAGTCGTTGGGCACGTAGCCCGCATCGACCGCGGCGCGCGAGGCGCCGATCGCCGCGTGCAGCTTGTCGGCCAGCGCCTCGAGCATCTTGAAGTTCTCGCCGCTCTGCATGCCGCGGCCGCCGGAGATGACGATGCGCGCGCTGGTGAGCTCGGGGCGGTCGGACTTGGTCAGCTCCTGACCCAGCACCTGCGCGAGGCCCGTGTCGGCCGGGGCGGCGACGCTTTCGATCGGCGCGCTGCCGCCGGTCGCCGGCGACGGCATCGAAGCCCGTCGTCCGCACGGTGATCACTTTGTTCGCGATCCTTCGACTGCACCGTGGCGAAGGCGTTGCCGGCATAGATCGGCCGCACGAAGGTGTCGGGCGCTTCGACGGCGACGATGTCGGAGATCTGCGCGACGTCGAGCAGCGCGGCGATCCGCGGCGCCGACGTTCTTGCCGAAGCCCGTCGCCGGCAGCAGGATGTGCGTATACGGCGCGGCCAGCGCCGACGACCAGCGCGGCGAGATTCTCCGCGCGTCTGTGCGGCGAGCTGCGGCGCGTCGGCGTGCAGCACCTTGGCGACGCCGGCAACCTGCGCCGCCGCCTGCGCCGCGCCCGCGGCGTCGTGCCGGCGACCAGCACGTGGACGTCGCCGCCGATCTTCTGCGCGGCGGCGACCGTGTTGAGCGTCGCGCTCTTGAGCGCCGCGTTGTCGTGCTCGGCGATGACGAGGATCGCTCATCAGATCACCTTCGCTTCGTTGCGCAGCTTCGCGACCAGCTCCTTGACGTCGGCCACCTTGCCGCCGCCCTTGCGCTTCGCCGGCTCGACGACCTTGAGCGTCTTCAGCCGCGGCGCGACGTCGACGCCGAGCGCGTCGGGCGTCGTCGTCTCGAGCGGCTTCTTCTTCGCCTTCATGATGTTGGGCAGCGTCGCGTAGCGCGGCTCGTTCAGGCGCAGGTCGGTGGTGATGACCGCCGGCAGCTTCATCGCCACCGTCTCCAGGCCGCCGTCGATCTCGCGCTTGACCGTCGACGCTGTCGCCGGCGATCTCGACCTTGGAGGCGAACGTCGCCTGCGCCCAGCCGAGCAGCGCCGCGAGCATCTGCCCGGTCTGGTTGGCGTCGTCGTCGATCGCCTGCTTGCCGAGGATCACCAGCTGCGGCGTCTCCTTCGCGACGAGCGCGCGCAGCAGCTTGGCCACCGCGAGCGGCTGCAGCTCGACGTCGGTCTCGACCAGGATCGCGCGGTCGGCGCCCAGCGCCAGCGCGGTGCGCAGCGTTTCCTGGCACGCCGGCGATCCCGCAGGACACCGCGACGATTTCGGTGGCGATGCCCTTCTCCTTCAGCCGCACCGCTTCCTCGACGGCGATCTCGTCGAACGGATTCATCGACATCTTGACGTTGGCGAGGTCGACGCCGCTGCCGTCGGGCTTGACGCGCACCTTGACGTTGAAATCGACCACGCGCTTGACCGGAACCAGGATTTTCATTGCTTATGATGGCGTCGCGACTGCGCGAATGAAGCCGTCGTTCGACGGTGTCGCACGGTGGCGCGATTATAGCGTGAATCGCGCACGCGCCGGCGCGCTGCGCGCGGCGTGGCCGCGATGCCGCCGCATCAGCGAGCGATCGGCGATCGGTCGGGCCGGACGCTTATTGTCGCGCCAGCGATCGACTGGCGCGGGCCGGTCCCGCGGATGGGTATCTGCGCGGCTCAGCGCCGGACGTCGCACTGCGGGTTGGCGCCGTCGATCGCGCCGCGCCAGCTCAGCACGTTGTTGTCGCGTATCGGATCGGGCACGACGCGATCCGGATCCGCGACGACGTCGATCCTGGTGACATCCGCCGCGGGAGTCAGCGTGGAGTTGAGCGCGAGGACCGCGTCGGAGGCCACGTTGAGACGCCAGTAGCGGATCGCTTCGACCCGCTCCTGCGCGCCGGCCGCGGTGGTCACCGTGGCCGCGACACGGAACGCCGCCATGTCGCCGGTGAAGAACGGCACGCGATAGATGTCGTCGGCGCCCATGTTGCTGCACGTTGGCCAGCACGACCAGCCTGCCGTCGTCGCCGCGGCGGCAGCTGATCGAGTCGAGCCTCAGGTCGGAACGCAGGTCTTCGTCGTACATCGGGAAGCCGAACATCGTGTAGTCGGGGTAAGGTGAGCTTGGTCGGGAAATGCACCGGACGCAGCGGAATCTCGTCGTAAACGGTGGTCGAGAAGCGGTCCCGCTTCGTACGGCAAGATTGGCAGCCGGCCAGTGCCGCGACTGCGGCGATGAGTCCCATCCTGGCGATCGAGCGCATGTCGTTCTCCCTTGGACTGCGTTGTCCGCGGCTACAGCGCCGGGCCAAGTGCCGCGCGGCCGAAGGGCCGCGCGCCACGCTTATACCAGCGTCATAATGGGGCGCCGGCGCCCGAAGGTCAACTCGCAATAGACCTCCCGGGCGCCCTCAAGTCGCAGTGCGGCCGGTGGTCGCGGACCAGCGCGTCCAGGGTCGCGTATACGGGCCTCGTCCGCTGCGAGCTCCTGCGCGGCCAGCCTGCCCGGGCGTCGGCATCGGCCAGCGGCAAGCCCGCCTCCGTCCATGCCTTCGCTCCCAGGCTGCCGCGCTCGTAGCGCGCCTCGAGCTCGGCCTGCCGCTCCGGTACCAGGAGCGCTTGATCCCGTGCGGCTTGCCATCGACATAGGGCGCTTCCGACTTCGGCCGCAGCTCGCGCCCGCTGCCGCGAGTCGTATACCACAGCGCGATCGTGCCGCTGCGCACGTCGTCGTTGTAGGGTATGACGCCGATGCGCGCCCCGTCGCCGGTCCAGAAGATGAAGGTCCCGGTCTTCCTGCCCTGCGCGAATGCGCCGACCGCGCGCAAGTCGGCCGTCGGCCTGAAACAGCTCGTACGCGCCGTTCGGGACACCGTCGCGGCAGGCGCCGACGGCCTCGAGCTGCTGCGCGCCGGCGCCGGCGGCAACGCGCGAGCACGACAGCCAGGCCAGCATGCCGCGGCAAGCTAGCCGCGCGCGCCGCGCCCACCACGCCGCGATCTCGCCGACGATGCCGCGGCGGAACGCGAGCACGCAGACGACGAAGATGGCGCCGGTGATGACCGTCACCCACTCGCCGAAGCCGGCCAGATAGTTCTCCAGCCCGATGATGACGAACGCGCCGACCACCGGCCCGAAAATCGTGCCCATGCCGCCGAGCAGGGTCATCAGCACGACCTCGCCCGACATCGTCCAGTGCACGTCGGTCAGCGACGCGAGCTGGAAGACGATCGCCTTGGTCGCGCCCGCCAGGCCCGCCAGCGTCGCCGACAGCACGAACGCGAGCAGCTTGTAGCGGTCGGCGTCGTAGCCGAGCGAGATCGCGCGCGGCTCGTTCTCGCGGATCGCCTTGAGCACCTGCCCGAACGGCGAATGGATGATCCGGTAGATGAGCAGGAACGCAGCGATGAAGATCGCCAGCACCGTGTAGTACATCGCCAGCGGCTGCGACAGGTCGAGCATGCCGAACAGCTGCCCGCGCGGCACCGCCTGGATGCCGTCCTCGCCGTGCGTGAACGGCGTCTGCAGATAGAAGAAATACATCATCTGCGCCACGGCGAGCGTGATCATCGCGAAGTAGATGCCCTGCCGGCGGATCGCCAGCGCGCCGACGACGACGCCGAGCGCCGCCGCCGCCGCGTGCCGAGCGCGATCGCGAGCTCGGGCGGACAGCCCCAGACCTTCGCGGCGTGCGCGCACACGTAGCCGGCGGTGCCGAGGAACATCGCGTGGCCGAACGACAGCAGGCCGCCGAAGCCCAGCAGCAGGTTGAACGCGCAGGCGAACAGCGCGAAGCACAGCGCCTTCATCAGGAACACCGGATAGACGCCGACCAGCGGCGCGATCGCGAGCGCGACGCGCCATCAGCGCCGTGCCGATCAGCATCGTCGCCGTGCGGTCCGCGCGCAGGGCGACGGCGGCCGGCGGCGTCGGTCGCCATCGCTAGCGCTCGCGCCCGAACAGCCCGGCCGGCCGGAACAGCAGCACGATCACCATGACCACGAAGATCACCGTGTTCGACGCCTCCGGGTAGAAGTACTTGGTCAGCCCCTCGACGACGCCGAGGCCGAAGCCGGTGAGGATCGCGCCCATGATCGAGCCCATGCCGCCGATCACCACGACCGCGAACACGACGATGATCAGGTCGGCGCCCATCAGCGGATTGACCTGGTAGATCGGCGCCGCCATGACGCCGGCCAGCGCCGCCAGCCCGACGCCGAAGCCGTAGGTCAGCGTGATCATGCGCGGCACGTTGACGCCGAACGCCTGCACCAGCGCCGGATTCTCGGTCGCCGCGCGCAGATAGCTGCCGAGCTTGGTGCGCTCGATCACGTACCAGGTCGAAAGGCAGACGACCAGCGACGCGACGATCACCCAGGCGCGGTAGATCGGCAGGAACATGAAGCCGAGATTGACGCCGCCGGTGAGCTGCGACGGGATCTGGTACGGCAGTCCCGACGAGCCGAACTCGTTGCGGAACAGGCCCTGGATGATCAGCGCCAGGCCGAACGTGAGCAGCAGCCCGTACAGGTGATCGAGCTTGTACAGCCGCGCCAGCATCGTGCGCTCGATCAGGATGCCGATCGCGCCGACGACGATCGGCGCGAGCAGCAGCGCCCACCAGTAGCCGACGCCGGCCTTGTTCAGCAGGAACCACGCGCAGAACGCGCCCATCATGTACTGCGCGCCGTGCGTGAAATTGATGATGTTGAGCAGGCCGAAGATCACCGCGAGGCCGAGCGACAGCATCGCGTAGAACGACGCCGTTGATGAGCCCGATCAGCAGCTGGCCGAACAGCGCCTGCATCGATGCTTCCCGGCATCGCGACGCCAGCATTCCGCAAAACGATCGGCACGAAGGCCGCAGCGTTGAGCGAGCGCCTCCAGTGGCGCCGCTCAACGCGGCACAGTCGATCCGCCGCGCTGCCCGGATGCGCGCTGTCCGATCGCCACGCATGCGCGGCGCGCTCGGACAATGCAGCCGTTACTTCACCAGCGAGCAGCCGCCGTCCTTCAGCGGCCGGAACGCCTGGTCGGCCGGAATCGTCGCCACGGATCTTGTAGTAGTCCCACTCGGCTTTCGACTCCGACGGCTTCTTCACCTCGACCAGGTACGCCGGATGGATCTTGCGGCCGTCGACGCGGATCGAGCCCTTGCCGAACAGCGGGTCGTCGGTGGGCATTTCCTTCATCTTGGCGATGACCTTGGTGCCGTCGTCGCTCTTCAGCGCCTCGACCGCCTTCAGGTAGTGCAGCACCGCCGCGTAGACGCCGGCATGGACCATCGTCGGATGGATGCCCTTGTCCTGCGGCGCGAAGCGCTTGGCGAACGCGCGGGTCTGGTCGTTCATGTCCCAGTAGAACGTCTTGGTGAAGGTCAGGCCTTGCGCGGTCTGCAGGCCGAGCGCGTGCACGTCGGTGATGAACACCAGCAGTCCGGCGAGGTTCTGGCCGCCCTTGACGATGCCGAACTCGGCCGCCTGCTTGATCGAGTTGGTCGTGTCGCCGCCGGCGTTGGCGAGGCCGATGATCTTCGCCTTCGACGCCTGCGCCTGCAGCAGGAACGACGAGAAGTCCTGCGTGTTGAGCGGCACCTTCACCTTGCCCAGCACCTTGCCGCCGTTCTTCACCACCGCGGCCTCGGTGTCGCGCTCGAGCGCGTGGCCGAACGCGTAGTCGGCGGTGATGAAGAACCAGGTGTCGCCGCCGTGCTTGGTGATCGCGGTGCCGGTGCCGTTGGCGAGCATCCACGTGTCGTAGGTCCAGTGGACGGTGTTGGGCGAGCACGCCTTGCCGGTCAGATCGGACGACGCCGCGCCCGACGCGAGGAACGCCTTGTTCTTGTCCTTGGTGATCTGCGCGACCGCCAGCGCAACGCCGGAATTCGGCACGTCGACGATGGCGTCGACCTTGTCGGCGTCGTACCACTGGCGCGCGATCGCCGAGCCGACGTCGGGCTTGTTCTGGTGGTCGGCCGAGACGATCTCGACCTTGATGCCGCGCTTCTCGATGCCGGAGTCCTCGACCGCCATCTTCGCGGCGACGACCGAGCCCGCGCCGGCGAGATCGGTGTACAGGCTGGACATGTCGGACAGCACGCCGATCTTGATCACGTTGTCGGAGATCTGCGCCTGCGCGGCGCCGGCGGCGAACGTGCCGGCGATCGCCAGCGCGAGCAGAGTGCGTTTCAACGATCTTCATCGAGCTTCTCCTCAAGAGTAACTGCGCAGCAACAGCGCTTGTGCGTGTTCAGACGCCGAGGTACTCGTGCAGCTTCGGCATGTTCGCATCAAGCTCGGAATTGGCGATCATGTCGATGATCCGTCCGTGCTCCATGACGTAGTGCCGGTCGGCGACGGTCGCGGCGAAGCGGAAGTTCTGCTCGACCAGCAGGATCGTGAAACCCCTGGCCTTCAGCTGGCCGATCGTGCGGCCGATCTGCTGCACGATCACCGGCGCCAGGCCCTCGGTCGGCTCGTCGAGCAGCAGCAGCCGCGCGCCGGTGCGCAGGATGCGGCCGATCGCCAGCATCTGCTGCTCGCCGCCGGAGAGCTTCGTGCCCTGGCTCGCGCGCCGCTCCGCGAGGTTGGGGAAGAGCTCGTAGATCTGGTCGACCGCCAGGCCGCCTTCGCGCACCTTCGGCGGCAGCAGCAGGTTCTCCTCGACGTTGAGGCTCGAGAAGATGCCGCGCTCCTCGGGACACCAGGCGATGCCCAGGCGCGCGATGCGGTTCGACGGCAGGCGCACGGTCTGCTGATTCTCGAACAGGATCGAGCCTTCGCGCCTCGGCACGATGCCCATGATCGATTTCAGCGTCGTCGTCTTGCCGGCGCCGTTGCGCCCGAGCAGCGTCACGACTTCGCCCTGCGCGACGTCGAAGGCGACGCCGTGCAGGACGTGCGACTCGCCGTACCAGGCGTGCAGATCGCGCACCGCGAGCAGCGGCGGCGCCGCGGGGGCGCCCGGCACCGTTGCGCGGCTTCAGGCATGAACGCCCCCGAGATAGGCCTCGATGACCGCCGGATGCTTCGAGACCGATCGCGTAATCGCCCTCGGCGAGCACCTCGCCGCGCGCGAGCACCGTGATGTGATCGGACAGGGTCGACACCACCGACAGGTTGTGCTCGACCATCAGCACGGTGCGGTTGGCGGCGACCTTGCTTGATCAGCGCGGCGATGCGCTCGACGTCCTCGTGCGTCATGCCGGCGGTGGGCTCGTCGAGCAGCATCATCTCCGGATCGAGCGCGAGCGTCGTGGCGATCTCGAGCGCGCGCTTGCGGCCGTAGGGCAGCTCGACCGCGGTCTGGCTCTCGAACTTCTCCAGGCCGACGGCGTCGATCAATTCGCGCGCGCGGGCGTCGTGCTCGCGCAGCACGCGCTCCGAGCGCCAGAAATCGAACGAGTGGCCGCGCTTCCGCTGCAGCGCGATCCGCACGTTCTCGAGCACGGTCAGGTGCGGAAACACCGCCGAGATCTGGAACGAGCGCACGAGCCCCATCCGCGCGATCGCCGCCGGGCGCGAGCCGGTGATCTCGGCGCCCTTGTAGAAGATCTGCCCGCGCGTCGGCGTCAGGAAGTGGGTGAGCAGGTTGAAGCAGGTGGTCTTGCCGGCGCCGTTGGGTCCGATCAGCGCGTGGATCGTGCCGCGCCGCACCTGCAGATCGACGCCGTTGACGGCGACGAAGCCCTTGAACTCCTTGGTCAGCCCGCGGGTCTCGAGAATGATGTCGTCGGCCATGCGCTCGTCCGGACACGCTCGCTGGCCGGACCCCTGTCGTCGTGTCGGGCGATTATCCCGGCCGCGAGCGGGCTTGGCAATCGAAAACCCGGCGGCGACAAGGCCGCAGCGCGGAAAGCCGATCGACGCGTCAGTCGTCCCAGCGCGGCTTGCGCTTCTCGACAAATGCGCCGACGCCTTCCTGCGCGTCGTCGCCCAGCATGTTCTGCGTGATCACCTCGCTGGCATGCGCATAGGCGTCGACGAGGTTCTGTTCGAGCTGCCTGTAGAAGAATTTCTTGCCGGCGGCCACTACGCGGCGCGGCTTGGCCATCAGCACCTGCGCCAGCGCGGCGACTTCGGCATCGAGGCGGTCCG
>CAVQKL010000004.1:0-65259 GCA_963713125.1 uncultured beta proteobacterium
AAATCCCCGTGCCCATTTCGCTGGAGGACGCGTTTCACGGCACGCATCTGAGCCTCGACCTCACGACCACCGAATTCGACGAGCAGGGCAGGCCGCGGCGCGTGCCGCGGATCGTCAAGGCGCGCGTCCCCAAGGGCGCCACCGAAGGCCAGTCCCTGCGGCTGCCCGGCCAGGGCGGCAAGGGGATCAACGGCGGCCCCGCCGGCGACGTGTATCTGAATATCTCCCTCCGGCCGCACCGCTTGTACCGGCCGTCGGGCCACGACCTTTTTCTCGATCTGCCCCTGGCACCCTGGGAGGCCGGGCTCGGCGCGGCGGTGGAGGTGCCAACCCTGGCGGGGCCGGTGAACCTGCGCGTACCCGCCGGCACGCGCGCCGGCCAGCAGTTGCGCCTGTCCGGCCGCGGCCTGCCCAAGCCGCAAGGCGGCGCCGGCGACCTGTACGCGATCGCCCAGCTTGCCATGCCGCCTGAACTATCCGAGCGCGAACGCGGTCTTTTGAAGGAGATGGCCGCGGTGTCGACGTTCAATCCCCGGCAGCATTTTCACTAGGAGGCGCAAGTGACTGTCGACTATTGCGACGCACTCTGGCCCGACGACCGGCAAAGCATGCCGTTGCAGGCCTTGTCCGAGCTCTCCGGCCTGTCCGAGCGCGAGTTGCTGCAGCTTGTCGATTGCGGCGCGCTGACGCCGTTTGACGAAGCCGCCGGGCGGCGCATGTTTACGGTGCACTCGGTTACCATTGCGCGTACGGCGCGCCGCTTGCGCGACGATTTCGAGCTCGAGCCGCACGGCGTTGCCGTGCTGCTGGCTTATCTCGACCGCATACGCGACCTGGAGTCGCAATTGCGTGCATTGCAGGCGCGCTTGCCGCGATGAGCCTGGGGAGCCGTGTCGCTGCCGAGCGCGGTGTCGGTCCCGTGTGGAACTGGATGAGGTCCCTGATCGCCACTCCCGATCGCATCGCCAGCGTGCTGTTCGTCTGCACCGGCAACATCTGCCGATCACCCACGGCCGAAGGCGTGTTCCGCGCCGCGGTCGCGCAGGCAGGGCTCGGCGGCCGCATCGTGATCGACTCGGCCGGCACACACGACCATCAACTCGGGCAACGGCCGGACCCGCGAGCCCTGGCTGCGGCGCGGCGGCGCGGCTACGAGCTGGGCAAGCTGCGTGCGCGGCTGGTTGAGCCCGACGACTTCAAGCGCTTCGACTGGATACTTGCGATGGATCGCAGGCATCTGGATTACCTCGAGTCCTTGCGGCCGCCCGGGTACCAGGGCCATCTGGGGCTTTTTCTCTCCCTCGTCGCCGACAGCGCCGAAGACGAGATGCCCGACCCGTACTATGGCGAGATGGCGGATTTCGAGCGCGTGCTCGACCTCACCGTCCCCGCCGCGGCGGCGCTGTTGCAGGCGATCGTGGCGCGGGAAAAAACACGAACCGGCGACTAGCGACCGGCTCGAGGTGGCGCCCGCGTCGATCAATATTGCGCGAGCCCGCGGGCGGGTTGCGCCGCTCCCGTGCTGCATCGTCCTCGCGCTAGGCCACCGGCGGCGTCGGATCCTTGGGTGCCGTCTCGACCAGCTGCAAGGGCTCCTCGCGTGCTTCGGCGCGCGGCGGCCGCACGCGGTGAGCGCGGGGGGCTTCGGCCTGAGCGCCAGGCTCGGACGCGGGCGCAGGTTGGCGCGAAGTCTCGATCAGCACCAGGCCTGAATCCGGCGGCAGTTCCAACGACACCTTCGGCAACTCCGGTGCCCGGGTCGGCCGCGCTGCCTGGGCATGCTCCCGCGTCGATCGGTCGGCGCCCGTGGCCATCATCGTCTCGGTTGGCCTCGTCCCATCGGGCTCGGAGAGGCCGACCGGCCGGTGTGGCTGCGGCGATGGCGGTGTCGGCGTCGCAGTGACCAACGCGGATGCAGGCGCGGGTGATTCGGGTGCGGACGTGACGTCGGGCATGACCGGCATCCACACGGTCGGTGGCGCGTCGTCGTCCAGCCGCGGCACGGTTGCGACGTGCTCCGGCGCAGTCAGAATGGGCTCCGCGGCCGGCGGTGGCGCCAGCTTTGGCACGGGCGCGGAAGCGGGTTCGGCGGGCTCGGTGGCCGCGCGGGCCTCGCGGGGCTCTGCGCGTTCGCCGGCTTCGCCGCGATCGCGACCGCCACGATGACGGTCACGCCGGCGGCGACTTCCTTCGCCCGGCTCGGCGCGCGGGGCGGCAGGCGGCCCCTGGGTAATGGCTGCAGCGCCGGTTTCGACATCGGATCGCGCATCCTGCGGGACCCTCGGTTCACGAGGTTCACGCGGCTCCCGAGGCGGGCGCTGTCGATTCGGATCGCGCGGGCCATCGCGCCCGTCGTGTCGCGGCGCACCGCGCCCAGCCTCGCGCTCACGCCGCGCCTGTTGGCCCTGACCCGCCTGAGGCTGGCGCTGGCGTTGCGGCTCGCGCTGCCCATCGCGCGACTGGTCGTCGGGTAAGGGTTCACGCCGCTCGTCGCGCTGACCGGCGCGCGGCGTGGCGCGCTGCGCGTCACGATGTGCGCCGGGACCGTCACGGCGCTCGTCGCGCTGCCCGCGGCGATCGCGCTCGTGGCGACCGCGTCCCCGCGGCTCGCGCACCGGCTCGCTGCGCAACGGTGCAGGCGCAGGCTCGGCCGGCTTGGACCGGAACCAGCCGAGGACCTTGTTCAGCCAGTTGACCTGAGCCAGCGGCACCGCAGCGCGCTCGACCGGCATCGGCGCCGGCGCGCCGGCGGTGATGCCCTTGACCATCGCTTCCTGCCGTGGCTCCTTCGCCTCGTCCTTCTTCTGCTTGACGGGATCCTCTTCCTCGGGCTTTTCCACCATGTTGAACGAGGCCGGCAGGGGCTCGCCCTGATTCAGCTCGTCGTGGCGCAGGCGCTCGAGCTTGTAGTTCGGCGTCTCGAGGTTCTTGTTCGGCACCAGCAGCACGTTGACCTTGAAGCGCGCTTCGATCTTGTGATCTCGGCGCGCTTCTCGTTGAGCAGGAACGTGGCGACGTCGACCGGCACCTGCGCGACGATCTGCGCCGTGTTGTCCTTCATCGACTCTTCCTGGAGGATGCGCAGGATCTGCAGCGCGGTCGATTCGGTGTCGCGGATGTGGCCGGTGCCGTGGCAGCGCGGGCAGGGGATGTACGCCGACTCGGCCAGCGCCGGGCGCAGGCGCTGGCGCGACAGCTCCAGCAGGCCGAAGCGCGAGATCTTGCCGAACTGCACGCGGGCGCGGTCGTAGCGCAGCGCGTCGCGCAGGCGGTTCTCGACCTCGCGCTGGTTCTTCGCTCTTCCATGTCGATGAAGTCGATGACGATCAGGCCGCCCAGGTCGCGCAGCCGCATCTGGCGGGCGATCTCGTCGGCGGCCTCGAGGTTGGTGTTGGACGCGGTCTTCTCGATGTCGCCGGCCTTGGTCGCGCGCGCCGAGTTGACGTCGACCGAGACCAGCGCCTCGGTGTGGTCGATGACGATCGCGCCGCCCGAGGGCAGCTGCACCTTGCGCGCGTACGCGGTCTCGATCTGGTGCTCGATCTGGAAGCGCGAGAACAGCGGCACGTCGTCGCTGTAGCGCTTGACGCGTTGCACGTTGGCCGGCATCACGTGGCTCATGAACTGCTGCGCCTGCTCGTAGATGGCGTCGGTGTCGATCAGGATCTCGCCGATGTCGGGGTGGAAGTAGTCGCGGATCGCGCGGATCACGAGGCTCGATTCCTGGTAGATCAGGAACGCGCCCGATTGCGTCTTGGCGGCGCCGTCGATGGCCTTCCAGAGCTGGAGCAGGTAGTTCAGGTCCCACTGCAGCTCTTCGCGCGATGCGGCCGATGCCGGCGGTGCGGGCGATCACGCTCATGCCCCTCGGGACTCGAGCTGGTCGATCGTTTCCCTCAGCTCGTCGCGGTCCTCGCCCTCGATGCGGCGCGAGACGCCGCCGCCGCGCGGGTTGTTCGGCATCAGCACCAGGTAGCGGCCGGCCAGCGAGATGAAGGTCGTCAGCGCCGCGCCCTTGTTGCCGCGCTCTTCCTTCTCGACCTGGACGATCAGCTCCTGGCCTTCCTTGAGCTGGTCCTGGATGCGGGTCTTGCCGCCGTCGCCTTCGCGGAAGTAGTTGCGGGAGATTTCCTTGAACGGCAGGAAGCCGTGGCGGTCTTCGCCGTAGTCGACGAAGCAGGCTTCGAGGCAGGGCTCGACGCGGGTGACGACGGCCTTGTAGATGTTGCCCTTGCGTTGTTCCTTGCGGCCGATTCGATCTCGAAGTCGATCAGCTTCTGGCCGTCGACGATCGCCAGCCGGAGTTCTTCCGCCTGGGTGGCGTTGATCAGCATGCGTTTCATATTCTTCCCCGGCGCCATTCTCGGGCAGGGGCCCAGCGGACGGACCAAGCAGGCGGCGCCCTTGCGGGCGCTTCAGGCTAGCGGGCGGCGGGCGATGGCGAGACTGACCACGCAGGCAGTGTTGGCTGCCTTGCTACGAGGGGGCGGATGCGGGTATCGGGCATCATCGGGCGGACCCGGCAGTGGTCACTTCGGTGGACACTGAGGATTGCCTGTCTCGGGAGCGTGGATCGTTTTCTTCGCGCTATCGCTCAAACGGTCTGGTGGCTGAATCCCGGTCCCGGCGCATTGCGCCGGCCGTGTGCAGCCAGGTACAGAATTCGTCGCGTCATAAATTGCGTTGCGCCGCGCGTCGTTGCCGCTTCATCGTGCCACAGGGCCGGTGCGGAGACCGCGCTCTTCCATTAACATCGTTACTTTTCCGGGACGCAGAGTCCGGACGGTGAACCGATTTAACCTCGCTGCCACAGCCTGCCCCGTTTTCGAGGCCGGCAAGCGCTTGCAGGCCCTCTGATACGAGGTTCCGCAAGCCGGCGGTGCGGGCCAATGTCGCCACGTCCACACGCCGGCCGCTTGTCGCTGCCAACGACAATTATAATGAAATGAACGATTTAAGCAAGGATGCTGTGAACCGCCTTGCAGTGGGGGAGGCCGGCGCCGGGCAGCGCGTCGACAATTTCCTGTTGCGCGTGCTCAAAGGCGTTCCCAAAAGCCACATCTATCGCATCCTGCGCAGCGGCGAAGTGCGGGTCAATCGCAAGCGCGTGCAGCCCGACACGAGGCTCGCGGCTGGCGACGAGCTGCGCATCCCGCCGATCCGCACCGCCGAGCCGAATGCCGTCCGGCGGACCCCGGTGCCGCGGCCGATCGACCCGCCGATCCTGTACGAGGACGATACGCTGATCGCGGTCAACAAGCCGGCGGGCCTCGCCGTTCACGGCGGCAGCGGCGTGGCCTATGGCCTGATCGAGCAGTTGCGTGCGGCGCGGCCGCAAGCAAAGTTTCTCGAGCTCGTGCACCGCCTCGACCGGGATACGTCCGGCGTGCTACTCATCGCCAAGAAACGCGCCGCGCTGGTGTCGTTGCACGCCGCGTTGCGCGAAGGGCGCGTCGACAAGCGCTATCTGGTGCTGGTACGCGGCAAGTGGCGCGACGCCAAGCGCCAGGTCGATCTGCCGCTGACCAAGTTCCTCACCGGCGAGGGTGAACGCCGTGTGCGCGTCGAGCATTCCGGCGGAAAGACGGCGCGCACCGTATTCCATCGCCGGCAGACGTGGCCCGAAGCGGCGCCGCCGCTGAGTCTCCTCGAGGCCGAGCTGCACACCGGACGGACCCACCAGATCCGTGTCCACCTGACGCACCTCGACTTTCCGCTGGCGGGCGACGACAAGTACGGCGATTTTGCGTGGAACAAGCTGCTGGCCCGACAGGGTCTCAAGCGTATGTTTCTCCATGCCTGGCGCCTGGCTCTGCGGCATCCGGCCGAGCCGCGGGACCTCGCGTTCGAAGCGCCGCTGCCGTCCGATCTGGCGAATTTCGTCGCGCGGCTCGATGGCGGCCGGACCGGCGATGCGTGAGCGGCCAAAGCGCTACCGGCTTCTCGTTTTCGACTGGGATGGCACCCTTGCCGATTCGACCGCGCTGATCGCAGGCGCCATTCAGCAAAGCTGTCGGGACTTGGGCCTGCCGGCGCCGGACGAGCACAGTGCACGGCACGTCATCGGCCTTGGCCACCGGGACGCGATCAGCCTGGTCGCGCCCAGGCTCGAGGAAGCTGACGCCGCACGCTTTTCCGAGCGCTATCGCGTCCACTACCTCGCCGGCGACGAGGCCATTGCACTGTTCGCGGGCGTCCGCGAAATGCTCGAGGAACTCGATCGCCGCGGCTTTCTGCTGGGTGTGGCGACCGGCAAGACCCGCGCCGGCCTTGCCCGTGCGCTGGCGCAGCATGGCATCGCACACCGATTCGTGGCATCGCGGTGCGCGGACGAAAGTTTCGCCAAGCCGCACCCGGCCATGCTGCTGTCGCTGATGGATCTGGCCGGCGTCATGCCCGCCGAAACGCTTATGATAGGCGACACGACGCACGATCTGGATCTCGCGCGCAATGCGGGTGTAAGCGCGGTCGCCGTCGCGTACGGGGCGCATCCGGCTGCCGACTTCGCGGCGCCGGTCGCCGACTCTGGCGATCGTACATTCGATCGGAGAACTGCGCTCGTGGCTCTCGAGCAACGCCTGATTTGCTCAGCAACGACGCCCTGCCGGGGAGTCCGGCGATTTCTTCGACGCGGCCGAGCTATACTTGGCCTGCGCCACGCCCGGCGCGATGTACGAGCCCGACAGCGGGCTGTGCGTCGCCGGCCCGCGTCGCGGCGCGCGCCTCAAGATGGTGACGGTGGCCGGGCGTCGCGGCGGAATCGACTGCATCGAGGATCGAATGGCTGACGACAACTGGGAACGCGGCGTCATCGAGCGGCTCGCGAGCGAAGGCCTGCGCGAGCAGCAGCGCGCCCGGCGCTGGAGCATATTTTTCAAGTTGCTGGCCTTCGGCTTCCTGTTCATCGGGCTGATCGCCGCACTGGGCTCGATTGCGAACGGCGAGCGGAGCTGCTCCGACAAGTGCACGGCCGTCGTCGACATCGACGGCGAGCTCGACAGCGACGGTCGCGCCAGCGCCGAGAACGTGATCCAGGGCTTGCGCGCGGCGTTCAAGAACAAGACGACACAGGGTGTCGTGTTGCGCATCAACAGCCCTGGCGGCAGCCCGGTGCAGGCGGGCGAAATCAACGACGAAATACACCGGCTGCGGGCCAAGTATCCGGACACGCCGATCTACACGGTCGTGGAGGAGATTTGCGCTTCCGGCGCTTACTACGTCGCGGTGGCGACAGACAAGATCTATGTGGACAAGGCGAGCCTGATCGGCTCGATCGGCGTCATCATCGACGGCTTCGGCTTTGTCGGCGCCATGCAGAAGCTCGGCATAGAGAGACGGGCCATCACGGCAGGCGAAAACAAGACGTTCCTCGATCCGTTCTCACCGCTGTCCGCGAAGCAGCGCGCGTATGCGCAGCAGATGCTGAGCGAAATCCATGAGCAGTTCATCGCCGCGGTAAGGGATGGACGCGGGGCCCGGCTCAAGGAATCGCCCGAGCTGTTTTCGGGGCTGATCTGGAACGGCCAGCGCAGTATCGAGCTCGGCCTCGCCGACGCGCTCGGCAGCGTCGACTATGTCGCACGCGACGTCATCAAGGCCGCCGACGTCGTCAATTTCACGCCGCAGGAAAATGTTGTCGAACGAGTCGCGAGAAAATTCGGAGCGACGGTGGGTCGCAGTCTTGCGTCCACGATAACCGGGGCTTTGCACGCGCGCTGAAGCCTCTACCGGTGCGAAACGATCGGTCGGCTACGCTAGTCCTTCGCTTTCGGTGCCTTGGTCGCGCCTTGCACCAGGTCGCCTGACTTGATGGCACGCTCGGCGAACCAGCCCTTTTTCATTTCAAGCGCGAACATTGCAGGGCCATGCGAAGGGTGTGTTGTTTCGGTCTGTGGTGCCATGTCGTCGATATTCAGGATGCGGCCGTCGCCGGCGATGAACGCGATCGACAGCGCAACGTAGGTGTCCTTCATCCAGAACGCGAGCGGCTGCGGTGCGGTGAATACGAACAGCATGCCGTGATCCGGGACGCAGGCTGAAACGACGCATCAGACCCGTACTCCGCGTCGCCTCCGTTGCCGCGATCTCCGCGGTCAAGCGGTGACCATTGATCGTCAGCTCGATCGTTGGCAGCGATTCGACCGGGCCGGCGAAAGCAGGAGTCAATGCCAGAAGCAGCAATGCAATGCTCGATCAGACGCATGGTCATCGACTCCCGGATGCTAGGCGGCGGCGCGGCGCAGATAAGTGAGCCATAGCAGCAGGCTGAGAATGGTGAAGCCTGTCATGCCCAGCGCCAGCGTCAGCAATGAACCGGCGAGCAAGGGGGCGATCGTGCCGGCATCGACCGCGGCGAGGACGAATTGCAGGAAACCCTGGAGCGACGAGGCCAGCCCGCGCATCGTCGGAAAAAGGTCGAGCAGCAGCAGTGTTGCAGATGGCATGGCGATGCTGCTGCCCATCGAGTAAACCATGATCGGCATCACGTGCCACGGCACGCCGGGTGGCACCAGCGCGGCAGTGGCGAGGTTGGCTGCGACACCTGTGAACATCATGATATAGCCGAGGCCGATCGTGCGGCGCGGCGTCATCGTGCCCGCCACGCGCCCCGAGACGAACGCACCGATCATCACCCCGGCGATCATCGGAATGAAAAGCCACGCGAAGCCGTAGCTCGAAACGCCGAGCAAATCCATCAGGAACGCCGGCGCACTGGCGATATACAGGAAGAACGCGGCGAAGTTCAGCGCGGGAATCGCACCGAGCAGCAGAAATTCCGGATGTCGAAGCACGTTGACGTAGTTGCGCCACAAGTGGCGCGGCAGCAGCGACTGGCGCCCGCTGGCGGGCAGGGTTTCCGGGAGCCGTTTCGACGCCCAGGTCAGCAGCGCGACGACCAGCGCCAGCAGCACCCAGAAAATCGCACGCCACCCGAACAGGTTGAGCAGCACGCCGCCGAGCACCGGCGCGATTGCCGGAGCGATGCCGAACACCAGCGTGATCTGCGACATCAGGCGCTGCGCTTCGGCGCCATGAAAGCGATCGCGGATGATCGCGCGGCCGATGACGATCCCCGCACCGGCGCAGATCCCCTGCAGGCGCGCGGAAAAGCCATAGCGTCTCGATGTTGCCGGCGATGGCGCAACCCAGCGTGGCGAGCGCATAGACGGCCAGGCTCGCCAGCACGACCGGACGCCGTCCCAGCGCGTCGGCCAGCGCGCCGTGCCAGAGCATCATGAACGCGTAGGCGAACAGGTACACCGACAGCGTCTGCTGCACGGCGATCGGCGGAACGTCGAACTCGCGGCCGATGTCGTGAAACGCGGGAAGATAGGCGTCGATCGAAAACGGCCCGAGCATTGCCAGCGCGGCGATCAGAGATCGCGAGCGACCAGGTCCGGACATGCGTCGCCGTCACCGACTTTTCCCTGCCTCGCCATGCGCCTTGCTGCCGGACTGGCGGCTCGAGTCATAGTTCATAGCTCTCCGCTTTGCCCTGCAGTGCGGCGTCGACGGCGGCCCGATTGAACTGCGGTGCGAACAGCGTGATGAACTCGTAGACGAAGCCGCGCAGGATAGACACCGCGCCGCAGCGCCAGGCGCGTCGTGCTGGCGGCGAACAGGTGCGCTGCGTCAAGCTTGTCGAATTGCGTGTCGCGCGCCGGATCGTGCGCCATCTGCGCGACGATGCCGACGCCGAGCCCGAGCTCGACGTAGGTCTTGATGACGTCGGAATCGAGCGCCGTCAGCACGACGTTGGGCTCGATGCCCTTGGCGGCGAAGGCGGCATTGATCTGCGAGCGGCCGGTGAAACTGAAATCGTAGGTGACGATCGGATAGCGCGCCAGCGCCTCGAGCGTCAGCGGCCGTACCTTGGCCAGCGGATGTCCTTTCGGCACGAGCACGCAGCGATTCCAGGTGTAGCAGGGCAGCGACACCAATCCGGGATAATCGGCCAGCGCCTCGGTGGCGATGCCGACGTCGACGTCGGCGCGCTGCGTCTGTTCGGCGACCTGCGCCGGGATTGCCCTGGTGCAGCAGCAGCCGCACTTTCGGATAGCGTTCGGCAAAGCGCTTCAGCACCGGCGGCAGCACATACCGGGCCTGCGTGTGCGTGGTCGCGATGGCAAGCGTTCCGGTGTCCTCGCTCTTGAATTCGGCGCCGACGCGCTTGAGGTTGTTGAGTTCCTGCAGCGCACGCCGCGCGGTTGCCACGATCACCTCGCCGCCGGCGGTCAGGGCGGCCAGTCGTTTGCCCTGGCGAATGAAAATCGGCACCCCGAGCTCATCCTCCAGCTGCCGGATCTGCTTGCTGATGCCTGGCTGCGACGTGAACAAGGCATCGGCGGCAGCCGAGACATTGAGACCATGGTCGACAATCGCGCACAGATAACGGAGCTGCTGAAGGTTCACCGCGACCTCGTTATAACCTTGCGTTAGAATAGGCCGAAATTATATAGCGCTTGCGGGGCTTGTGGGCCCTGGCCCCGGTGCCGGCAAGCAGCGGATCGCGTCGATGGCGCAATATTTTTCGATTCATCCGATCGACCCCCAGCCGCGGCTCATACGCCAGGCCGCGGCGATCGTGCGCGCAGGGCGGCGTCATCGCCTATCCGACCGACTCGAGCTACGCGTTCGGCTGCCGCATCGGCGACGCGGCGGCGGCGGAGCGCATCCGTCGGATGCGCGACGTCGACGACAAGCATCAATTGACGCTGGTCTGCCGCGACCTCGCCGAGATCGGCCACTATGCCCAGCTCGACAACGAGCAGTTCAGGATCGTCAAGCTCGGCGTGCCGGGCAGCTACACATTCGTGCTGCCGGCGACGCGCGAGGTGCCGCGTCGGCTCAAGCATCCGCGACGCCGTACGATCGGCGTGCGCGTCCCTGGCCACGCGGTCGTGCAGCGCGCTGCTGGCGGAGCTCGGCGAGCCGTTGCTGTCGTCGACGCTGATTCCTGCCGGCGCCAGCGATCCGTTGAACGATCCGGCCGAGATCCGCGCGCGCTATCAGCACTCGCTCGACCTGATCATCGACAGCGGCGCATGCCGTCTGGAGCCGACCACGGTCGTCGATCTTGCCGTTGCGCCGCCGGCGGTCACGCGGCTCGGGCGCGGCGATCCGGCGCGCCTCGGTCTGGCCGCGAGTTCCTGCGTAGCGGCGGCCGGCCGGTCGGCAAGCGTCGATGCGAGTGCCAACTGGTGGAATTGCGGTATCCATGGATTTTTCGCTGATCGAGACCATCGCGCTCTACGCGGTGCCGGTGGTCTTCGCCATCACCTTGCACGAGGCGTCCCACGGCTACGTCGCCCGGATGTTCGGCGACCATACCGCGTACATGCTGGGGCGGGTGACGCTGAACCCGCTCAAGCATATCGATCCCGTCGGCACGGTGATCGTGCCGCTGGCGCTGCTGCTGCTGTCCAAGCTTGCCGGTGGCGGCGGCTTCCTGTTCGGCTGGGCGAAGCCGGTGCCGGTCAATTTCGGCAACCTGCGCCATCCGAAGCGCGACATGCTGTGGGTCGCCGCCGCCGGGCCGGCGGCCAACTTCGCGATGGCGCTGGTGTGGATGGTGATCTATCGCATGAGCTCGGGCGATGGCGCGCTGGCCAGTGACGGGATGCAGTTGATGAGCCGCGCCGGCGTGCTGGTCAACGTGGTGTTGATGGTGCTCAATCTGTTGCCGATTCCGCCGCTCGACGGCGGACGGATCGCGATGAGCCTGCTGCCGCATACGCTCGCCGCCGGTTACGCGCGGCTTGAACCCTATGGCTTCATGATCATTCTGGTGCTGCTTGCAACGAACATCCTGAATCGGCTGATGTCGCCGTTGATTTCCATGGTGCTCCTGCTGCTGCAGGCGCTGGTCGGCTTCTAGCCGCGCCAGCCTCACGAAGGCCCCGCAATGTTTTCTGACCGCGTATTGTCGGGCATGCGGCCCACCGGCCGCATGCACATCGGCCACTACCATGGCGCGCTGAAGAACTGGCTGCGGCTGCAGGAAGAGTACGAGTGCCTGTATTTCGCCGCCGACTGGCACGCGCTGACGACGCATTACGAAACGCCCGAGCGGATCGCTGAAAGCGTCTGGGAGATGTTCATCGACTGGCTCGCGGCAGGGATCAATCCGACCCGGTCGACGATCTTTATTCAGTCGCGCGTGATCGAGCATGCGGAACTGACGCTGCTGCTCGGCATGATCGCGCCGGTGGGCTGGCTCGAGCGCGTGCCGACCTACAAGGACCAGCAGCAAAAGCTCGCCGACCGCGACCTGACCACGTTCGGCTTTCTCGGCTATCCGGTGATGCAGGCGGCGGACATCCTGATCTACCGCGCCAATATGGTCCCGGTCGGTGAGGACCAGGTGTCGCATCTCGAGCTGGTACGCGAACTGGCGCGGCGCTTCAATCACATCTATGGCCGCGAAGCGGACTTCGAGGAGAAGGCCAAGGCAGCGATCAAGAAGCTTGGATCGAAGCGAGCCAAGCGCTATGCCCAGCTCCGCACGGCCTTCCAGGAGCAGGGCGACCAAGCGGCGCTCGAGACCGCGCACGACATGCTGGACGAGGCGCAGAATCTCGCCCTGGGCGATCGCGAGCGCCTGTTCGGTTACCTCGAGGGATCGCGCCGCGTGATCCTGCCCGAACCGCATTCCCTGCTGACCGAGACGCCCAGGGTACCCGGCACCGACGGGCAGAAGATGTCCAAGTCATACGACAATGCGATCTTCCTGCGCGAGGATCCGGCAGCGATCACGACCAAGGTTCGTACGATGCAGACCGACCCGGCGCGGGTGCACCGCTCGGACCCCGGCACGCCGGAAAAGTGCCCGGTATGGGCGCTGCACCGGATCTATTCGGATCAGCCGACCCGGGACTGGGTGCACAAGGGATGCACGACCGCCGGCATCGGCTGCCTCGACTGCAAGCAGCCTGTGATCGATGCGATCATCGCCGAGCAGCGCCCGCTGCACGAGCGGGCGCAGAAGTATCTGGACGACCCTTCGCTGGTGCGGGCCATCGTCGCCGACGGCTGCGAGCGGGCGCGCAAGCTGGCCGAGGAAACGATGCGCGACGTGCGCGACGCCATGGGACTGAGCTACACGTGATCGCGAATGATGCCGAGGCGCCGGTGATCGACCTCGCGCAATCTGCCGGCGCTCCTGTCGCGAAGGTATACGGCCAGCCGATGCTGGCGCTGCCGCAGGACCTGTACATTCCCCCGGAAGCGCTGGAAATCTTCCTCGAGAGCTTCGAGGGCCCGCTCGACCTCTTGCTTTATTTGATCCGCAAGCAGAACATCAACGTGCTCGACATCCCGATGGCGGAGCTGACGCGCCAGTACCTGGGCTATGTCGAAATGATGCGCCGCACGCAGCTCGAGCTGGCCGCCGAATACCTGCTGATGGCGGCCGTGCTGATCGAGATCAAGTCCCGGCTGCTTCTGCCGAAGCCGCCGCAGCAGGGCGATGAGCCCGCGGATCCGCGCGCCGAGCTGGTGCAGCGATTGCTCGAGTACGAGCGCATGAAGGCGGGCGCCAAGGCGCTTGACGATCTGCCGCTGGTCGAGCGCGACTATGCGCTGGCGCGGGTCTGGTTCGAGCGCGTGGCGGCGGTGCGTTTGCCCGATGTCGACGCCGACGATCTGAAGACGGCGTGGGCAGGCCTGGTAGCGCGGGCGCGGATCAACCGCCATCACCTAGTGACGCGCCAGCAGCTGTCGGTGCGCAGCCAGATGAGCCGCCTGCTGAAAATGCTCGAGCCGGGACGCTTCGTCGAGTTCACGACACTCTTTGAAGCGCGCAGCGGGGTCCCGCAGCTGGTCGTGACGTTTCTGGCAATTCTCGAGTTGGCGCGCGAACGCCTGCTCGACTTGGCGCAAGCCGAGCCGTTCGCGCCGATTTACGTGCAACGGAAGGGCGATCCGGCGTTCATGCTGGAAGGGGAAAGCGAATCCTGAAGCTGGTGCGGCTGCGGCCGCATGCCGGCGCTTGATCGCCTTCGCTTCGGCAACTCGTCGCCGGGACGAAGAAAGCCGATCCGCTGCGCATTTTGGAATGAAATGGACCTGAAACACATCGAAGACATTCTCGAGGCCGTGCTGCTGGTCGCCGGCGAGCCGCTGCCGGTGGCGGAGCTGTCGAAGCTGTTCGACCCGCCGCTGGAAGGCGACGTGATCCGCAAGGTGCTCGACCGGATTCGCGAGAGCTGGTCCGGGCGCAACGTCGAGCTGGCGCAGGTCGCCAGCGGCTGGCGCTTCCAGGCCAAGCCGTCGATCCAGCCTTACCTGGACCGCTTGGCGCCGGACAAGCCGCCGCGCTATTCCCGCGCGGTGATGGAAACGCTGGCGATCATCGCCTATCAGCAACCGGTCACGCGCGGCGACATCGAAGCGATTCGCGGCGTCGCCGTATCGACCCACATCATCAAGACGCTGGAAGACCGGCAGTGGATCGAGGCGGTCGGCCATCGCGAAACACCCGGCCGGCCGGCGCTGTATGCGACGACCCGGCCCTTCCTCGACGATCTCAACCTGCGTTCTCTCGCCGAATTGCCGCCTCTGGCGGAACTGGACACATCCCACCTCATGGAGCTACCCGATGCCCCAGCAAAGGCCGCCGAGGTCGAACTCGCGCTCGCGAGTCCGATCCTCAGCCCACGGACCGACCCATCCGACGAGACGCATCAGACGCGGCGGACGGACGATCGGTCCCGCCCGAATCAACCCAGACGGTCCACTGAGCCGGTCTTTACCGAGCCGCAGCGCCTGCACAAGCTGCTGGCGCAGTGCGGGTACGGCTCGCTCCGCGGCCTTGAGGAGATGATCCTCGCGGGTCGCATCACCGTCAATCGGCAGCCGGCAGAAGTCGGGCAGAAAGTCGGCCCGAGCGACCAGGTTCGGATCAACGGCGAGCTGGTGCGCATCCGCTTCGCGCCGCCGCGCGCGCGTGTCCTGCTCTATCACAAGCCGGCAGGCGAAATCGTCAGTCGTGCCGATCCCGAGGGGCGTCCGACGGTGTTCGACAAATTGCCGCGGCTCGGCAGCGCCAAGTGGATCGCGGTGGGCCGGCTGGATTTCAACAGCGAAGGACTGCTGCTGTTCACGACCCTGGGCGAGCTCGCCAACCGCCTGATGCATCCGCGCTATGAAGTCGAGCGCGAATACGCGGTGCGCATCGTCGGAGCGCTGACTCCCGAGCAGGAGCGAACATTGCTCGAAGGCGTCGAGCTCGAGGACGGGCCCGCCAGGGTGCTGTCGCTCGCGGACGGCGGCGGCGAAGGCTCGAATCACTGGTACAAGCTCACGCTGCCCGAGGGACGCAATCGCGAAGTCCGCCGGTTGTTCGAGGCATTGGGATTGATGGTAAGTCGCCTGATCCGCACCCGGTACGGTGTCGTCAGCATGCCTCCGCAACTCAAGCGCGGCCAGACGCTCGAGCTCGGGCCCGAGGAATTGACCACGCTGATGACCGCGGCGGGGATGATGGGAGACGATGCGAGCGCCGGTGAAGGCGACGAGCAGCCGCGTCACGCGGACGCGGCCGACGACGAGGCGCAGGACGAAGAGGAAATAGACGGCAATCGCGGAACCTATGGCGTGCACGAAATCGTGGACGCCCGCGAAATCGACGGCAATCGTGCGCCGGCTCCCGGCAAGCCCGCGCCAAGTGCAGTCCCGGGCCGCGCCCGGCAGCAGGGCCATCGCGTCACCGGGGCGACCGGCGCGACGGGAACACCAGGCGCTGCCGCCC
Source organism: uncultured beta proteobacterium (assembly GCA_963713125.1). Lineage (GTDB taxonomy): Bacteria > Pseudomonadota > Gammaproteobacteria > Burkholderiales > Casimicrobiaceae > PALSA-1003. The sequence continues at coordinate 15,752 of CAVQKL010000004.1, forward strand.
CGCGCGGTGGACCGAGGCAACGCGGCGGCCGTGTCCATCAGGGCGGACGCGGCGGTCCCGGTGCGCGTGGGGGATCCGCATCGCCGGGCGGACCAGCCGGCGCCGGTCGCGGCGGGCCGCGGGGACGCCGTGGTCCGCGCGGCGGCGGCCAACCATGACGCGGGCGCCGGATGCCGCGGCGGCCGGCGCTATTCGAAGCGCGGCGCGCGCTTATCTAGAAACGCGCCGATGCCCTCGACAAAGTCCGGAGTCGAGCTGCACGCGGCGAAGCTCGAGGCTTCGGCATCGAGCTGCGCCGACAGCGACTGCGACAGCGACTGGTTGACCAGGCGCTTGCCGTTACGCATGGCGAGCGCCGGCCCGGCGGCCAGTACGGCAGCGAGCGCCGCGACTGCGGCAGCGAGCTCGGCGTCGGGCACGACGCGGTTGACCAGACCGATCCGCTGCGCCTCGTCGACGCCGAAGCGCTCGCCCAGCAATACGATCTCCATCGCTTTCTTGACGCCGACGATGCGCGGCAGCGCATAAGTCGCGCCGCCGTCGGGCGTCAGTCCGATGTGGCGATAGGCCGAAGTGAAATAGCTCGAATCGGCGGCAACGACCAGGTCGCAGGCGCACATCAGCGACAAGCCGAAGCCGGCCACGGCGCCGTGCACCCCGGCGATGACCGGATGCGGCATCCGGTGGATGATTTCGATCGCGGCGTGCACGCGCTGCACGATGCGCGCAAAATCATGGCGCCGTTCTTCGGGCAGCGCGTCGAGGCTGGCGGCGAACGTCCGGATGTCGCCGCCCGCCATGAAATGCCGGCCCGCACCACGGATGACGACGCAGCGCACGCTGTCGTCGGCGGCGAGCGCCGACGCGTTGGCGGCCAGCGCGTCCATCATCGCAAGATCCAGCGCGTTGAGCGAATCCGGCCGGTTCAGCGTCAGGGTCGCGACGGCGCCGTCACGGCCGAGCAGGATCGAGTCGTCGGTCACGGCGGCAACATATCGTGCATCGGGACCTGCTTGTCAAGCCTCGCGCACGGCGTCGTTGCGGAACGCGCCATCGGGCTCCCCGTCGGCGCGGTCCGGATCGGCGGCGTCGCCTCGGCGGAACGGGCTCGCGCGCTCGAGCTCGTCGACGGTCTGCGCGACGTCGGCGCGCTCGCGGGCGACGAAGGCTTCGATCGCACGCGCGAAATCCGGGTCCGCGATCGCGTGCGCCGAGTGCGTCGTCACCGGCAGGAAGCCGCGCGCGAGCTTGTGCACGCCTTGCGCGCCGCCTTCGAAGAGACCGATTCCGCGCTCGATGCAGAACTCGATCGCCTGGTAGTAGCAGGCTTCGAAGTGCAACCCCGACACATGGGCCGTGGCACCCCAGTACCGGCCCCACAGCGTGCCGCGATTGAACACGTTGAGCGCCGCGCAGACAGGCGTTCCATGCTGCGTGCCGACGACCAGGACGACGTTGTCCGGCCATGGTCGCGCCGATGCGCTGGAAGAACGGTAGCGAGAGGTAAGGCGTCGAGCCGTGCGCGCGATAAGTGTTGACATAGCAGCGGAAGAAGAATGCCCAGTTCGCTGCGGTGATATCTTCGCCCGTAAGGCGGTGGAAGGATATTCCGGCTTCGGCCAGCCTGCGCCGCTCCTGCCGGATTTTCTTGCGCTTGTCGTGATTGAGCGTCGACAGGAAGTCGGCGAAGTCGCGGTAACCGGGGTTCTGCCAGTGAAATTGCAGGCTGGCGCGCATCATCATTCCTGCCCCTTCGCATTCCGATCGCATCTTCGGCTTCGGGAAAAGGATGTGCAGCGACGACAGGCGTTCCTCGGCCAGAAGCGCCAGCGCGCCGTCGAGCAGGCGCCGCCGCGCTTCGCGCGTGCCGGCGATGAGCCGCGGCCCGGTGGCCGGCGTGAACGGGATCGCCGCCAGCAGCTTCGGATAGTAACGCCGCCCGTGCCGCCGATACGCGTCGGCCCACGACCAGTCGAACACGTATTCGCCGTAGGAATGCGCCTTCAGATACAGCGGCATCGCGCCAGCCAGCGCGTCGCCGCGCCGCAGCAGCAGATAACGGGCGCCCAACCGGTCTCTGGTGAGGCGCATCCGGTCTCGTGCAACGCATGCAGGAATGCGTGCGACAGCAGCGGACACGCGCCCGCCAGCGCATCCCAGGCAGACGGCTGGATCGAGGCGAGCGTGTCGGTGACGTGCAGCGAGAACGAAGCCATGCGATCTCGATTGTGGCGTGAAGAGGCGCCACCGGCAAGCTCGCGGCGTCAGCTCGCGGCGCCGGCGCGTCACCGGTGCGTGAGTTCGTCCTGCGATGCAAGCGATCGGCGCGGAAGCTGATGAGTCGCCTCTCGGCGACGCGGAGCTCATGCCGCCGCGCTGCCGCATGGTAAAATTTCTCGATGCGCATTGCGATCGCCCAGCTCAACCAGATGGTCGGCGATCTCCCCGGCAACGCCGCGCGTATCCTCGACGCCGTCGCCGCGGGCAAGCGCGGCGGCGCCGACCTGGTCGTCACGCCCGAATTGTCGCTCTGCGGCTACCCCCCGAAGATCTGCTGCTGCGGCCGGCATTTCTCGATGCCTGCGCGCAACGAGCTCGCGCGGCTTGCGGCGCGCGTCGCCGGGTCCGGCCGTCCTCGTCGGTTTCCCGGAGCTCGGCACCGGCGGCGTGCGCCACAATGCCGTCGCCATACTGCGCGAAGGCAGGGTGGTCGGTGTCTGCCGCAAGCGCACGCTGCCCAACTACACGGTATTCGACGAGCAGCGCTACTTCACGCCGGGCACCGAGCCGTGCGTCTTCGACGTGGCCGGAGTGCGTGTCGGCGTGGTGATCTGCGAGGACATCTGGTTTCCCGAGCCCGCTCGCCTGGCGCGCGACGCAGGCGCGCAACTGGTCGTGGTGCCCAACGGCTCGCCCTACCATACGCGGCAGCAGGCAATGCGCCGCGAGGTCGTCGTTGCGCGCGCGGTCGAGACCAAGCTTCCAATCGTCTACGTCAACCGGGTCGGAGGCCAGGACGAACTCGTTTTCGACGGCGCCTCCTTCGTCGTCGACGGCAGCGGTAACGTGGCGCAGCAATTGCCGGCATGGCACGAAACCGTCGCCCTGGCCGAATTCGACGGCGCCGTCCCGAAGGCGGTGCGCGGCGATCTCGATGCACGGCTCGAGCCGCACGTTTACGCCGCGCTGACGATGGGCGTGCGCGACTATGTCGAGAAGAACCGCTTTCCGGGCGTGCTGCTCGGGCTTGTCCGGTGGCGTCGATTCGGCGCTGACCTTGGCGGTCGCCGTCGATGCGCTCGGCCGCGACCGCGTGCGAGCGCTGATGCTGCCCTCGCCGTACAATGCCGCGATCAGCCTCGAGGACGCGCGCACGATGGCGGGCATTCTCGGCGTGCGCTACGACGAGATTCCGATCGATGACGTCATGCAGGCGTTCCGGCGCGCGCTCGCCGACGAATTCAAGGGCCTTCCCGAAGACGCGACCGAGGAGAACATCCAGGCACGCATCCGCGGCACGCTGCTGATGGCGTTGTCGAACAAGCACGGCTCGATCGTGCTGACCACCGGCAACAAGTCGGAAATGGCGGTCGGCGTACGCGACCCTGTACGGCGACATGGCGGGCGGGTTTGCCGTGCTCAAGGACATCAGCAAGACGCTGGTCTACCGGCTGGCGCAGCTATCGCAACAGCCTCGGCCGCGTGATTCCCGAAGCGCATCATCACGCGCCCGCCATCGGCCGAGCTCAGGGCCAACCAGACCGATCAGGACAGCTTGCCGCCCTATGAGACGCTCGACGCGATCCTCGAGGCGTACGTCGAGCAAGACCTGAGCCCCGCCGAGATCGTCGCGCGCGGATACGCCGCCGAGCAGGTGGCGCACAGGTCGTGCGCCTGATCAAGCTCGCCGAATACAAGCGCCGCCAGGCGGCCGTCGGCATCCGCATCACGCCACGCGGCTTCGGCAAGGACTGGCGCTATCCGATCACGTCGGCGTGGGCGGACTGGAAGGCGGGGGCGGGGGATAGGAAGCTTCGAGCGCGTCGCAGCACGCTGGTTGCGGCAGCCGGCCTGGTGTAACCTACAACGGCGGGCGTCGCCATGACGCAACGACACGAACAATGCGGCAAATTAGAGCGTGAACAGACCCTAGGAACCGGAAATGAAAAAGGTCGAAGCGATCATCAAGCCGTTCAAGCTCGACGAAGTGCGCGAGGCGCTGTCGGAGATCGGTGTCAGCGGATTGACGGTCACCGAAGTGAAGGGATTCGGCCGGCAAAAGGGACACACCGAGCTCTATCGCGGCGCCGAATATGTCGTGGATTTCCTGCCCAAGGTCAAGGTCGAAGTCATCGTGGCGGACAATCTGGTCGAACGCGCGATCGATTCGATCGTCAAGGCCGCGCACACGGGAAAGATCGGCGACGGCAAGATATTCATTACCGCAGTCGAGCAGGTCGTGCGGATCCGCACCGGTGAGTCGGGGGAAGCGGCTGTTTGAGTGTAACCCCGGCGACCCGGAACCTGATGGCAAACCTCGAGGAGACAAACAGCATGTCGATGCTAAGCGACTTTCGCGATTTCGCGGTCAAGGGCAACGTGATCGATCTGGCTGTCGCGGTCATTATCGGCGCCGCGTTCGGCAAGATTGTCGATTCCCTGGTCAAGGACGTCATCATGCCGGTGGTCGGGAGGATCTTCGGCGGCCTCGATTTCTCCAACTACTTCATCATGCTCGGGTCGCCGCCCGCCGGATACAGCGGGCCGATGACCTACGAGGCGTTGACCAAGGCCGGCGTGCCGCTTCTGGGCTATGGCAACTTCATCACCGTCGTCATCAATTTCATCATTCTGGCGTTCATCATTTTCTGGATGGTCAAGCAGATGACCTCGGTCAAGAAGAAGATCGACCCGGCAGCGGTGGCCGCGCCGGTGCCCGAAGACGTGCTGTTGCTGCGCGAGATTCGCGACGCGCTGAAGAAGTAGGTAACCGAGCCGCGGCGCAGGCGGCAGGCGGCCGCGGCGTTGACCCTCGCCGCGCTTGATGCCAGAATCCACGGCATCGCATGACACACCGGCATCGCGGCTCAGCGATGCCGGTCGCCCCTGGGCCCTGCCCTGAGAATCCACCGCGCCTCGGCCGCAAGAGCCGCGCGCTCGATACGGAGGAACACGATGAAGAACGCGAGACTTGCTCTCGGATTGGCGGCCCTCGTGGTTTGCGGCGTGGCGTTCGCCGACATCAACGTCGGCGTCACGCTGTCGGCCACCGGGCCTGCGGCATCGCTGGGCATCCCGGAAAAGAACACCATCGACATGCTCGGCTCGCCGACGATTGCCGGCCAGAAGGTGCACTTCATCGTGCTGGACGACAAGTCCGATACGACCGAGGCGGTGAAAAACACGCGTAAGCTGATCAGCGAGGACAAGGTCGATGTCGTCATCGGCTCGACGGTGACGCCGAATTCACTGGCCATGCGCGACGTAGTCAACGAAGCCGAAGTGCCGATGATCTCGATGGCGGCCTCGGCGCAGATCGTCAATCCGGCAGATCCAAGGACCAAGTGGGTATTCAAGACGCCGCAAAACGACTCTCTGATGGCCGACGCGATAGCCGTGCACATGCGTGCAAACGGCGTGCACACGGTGGGATTCATCGGCTTCGCCGACGCCTACGGCGACAGCTGGCTGGCCGAGATGAGGCGCTCAACCCAGACCGCGGGCATCAGGATCGTCGCGGAGGAGAAATACAACCGCAACGACCCGAGCGTGACCGGCCAGGTATTGAAGATCCTGGCGGCGCATCCGGATGCCGTCCTGATCGCCGGCTCGGGGACGCCCGCCGCGACGCCGCACAAGGAACTGGTCGCACGCGGCTACAAGGGCCGTATCTACCAGACGCACGGCGTGGCGAACGCCGATTTTCTGCGCGTCGTGGGCGCCGACGGCGAACGGTGCGGTGCTGCCGGCCGGGCCGATGCTGGTCTACGAGCAGTTGCCGGACAGCAACGCGGTGAAGAAATCCGCGGCCGAGTACGTGAATGCCTACGAGGCCAAGTACGGCCCCGGCAGCCGCACGACGTTCGGCGGCCACGCCTGGGACGCGTACGCGCTGCTGCAGCGGGCGATACCCGAAGCGCTGAAGACGGGCCAGCCGGGCACCCGGGCGTTTCGCGCGGCGCTACGCGATGCGCTCGAAAACGCCAAGGACGTCGCTGGCGCCAATGGAATTTTCAACATGAGCGGCGGGGATCACAACGGCATGGACAACCGCGCGCGCGTCATCGTCAGGATTGAAAACGGCAAATGGGTCCTCAGCAAATGAGCTGACGTCCATCGGGCCGGCTGCGGCACTCCCGCAGCCGGTTTTTTGTTTGCTGCGCGCCGCTCAGGCTTCCGACATCACCGATGGATTTCTCGATCGCAGCACTGCTGGCGCAGGATGGCATAACCAACGGTGCGATCTACGCGCTGCTTTCGCTGGCGCTGGTGCTGGTGTTCGCAGTGACGCGCGTGATCTTCGTGCCGGCGGGCGAATTCGTGACGTACGGGACGTTGACGCTGGCGGCGCTGCAGCTGGGCAAGCCGCCCGGTACCGTCAGCCTGCTGGTCGGACTGGCGGCGCTCGCCGGCGCGATGGAGATCCATGCGGCGGCGCGCGACCGGGAATGGCGTCGCCTGCCGCGACGCCTGGCGATGTATGTGGCGGTGCCGCTGGCGATTGCCGCGCTGGTCCATGCGCTCGCGCCGCTGCAACTGGCGCTTCCGTTCCAGATACTGCTTGCCGTCGCGATCGTCACGGCGCTCGGGCCGCTGATCTACCGCGTCGCTTACCAGCCGCTGGCCGAAGCGTCGGTGCTGGTGCTGCTGATCGTCTCGGTCGCGGTCCACTTCGCGATGGTCGGGCTCGGACTGTGGTTCTTCGGCGCCGAGGGCTCGCGCACGCCCGCGTTCACCACGATGTCGTTTCGCGTCGGCGACGTGCACATCAGCGGTCAGAGCCTGCTGGTGCTGCTGTTTTCGTTGCTGGCGATCGCCGCGCTGTACGCGTTTTTCGACCGGACGCTGTACGGCAAGGCGCTCCGTGCGACCGCGCTCAACCGGGTCGGCGCGCGGCTGGTCGGGATCAGCCCGAGCCTCGCCGGCAGCCTGACCTTCACGCTGGCCGCGCTGCTGTGCGCGTTTTCCGGCGTGCTGATCGGGCCGATCACGACCGTCTACTACGATTCCGGATTCCTGGTGAGCCTGAAAGGCTTTGTCGGCGCGATCATCGGCGGCATGTCGAGCTATCCGCTGGCGGCGGCCGGCGCGTTCCTGGTCGGCTTGCTCGAGTCGTATTCCTCGTTCTGGGCGAGCGCGTTCAAGGAGGTGATCGTCTTCACCCTGATCATCCCGGTGCTCCTGTGGCGCTCGCTGACCACGCATCACCACGAGGAAGAGGAGTAGCGTCATGGGCCGCGCGGCGCTCGTGGCGTTCGTCGTGGCGCTGCTGGTCGCGCCCATCGCCGCGCCGCCGTTCTGGATCACGCTGCTCAACTACATCGGGCTGTACAGCATCGTCGCGCTGGGGCTTGTGCTGCTGACCGGCGTCGCCGGCCAGACCTCGTTCGGCCAGGCGGCATTCGTCGGGCTGGGCGCCTATACGACCGCGTACCTGTCGCTGAATTTTCCGGCGCTGTCGCCCTGGGTCAATGTGGTCATCGGCGTCGCGCTCACCGCCGTAGTGGCCCTCGCGCTGGGCTTCATCACGCTGCGGATGAAAGGCCACTATCTGCCGCTGGCGACGATCGCCTGGGGGATCAGCATCTTCTACGTGTTCGGCAATCTCGACTTCCTCGGCGGTCACACCGGAATGAGCGGCATTCCGGCGCTGTCGTTCTTCGGCTGGGAATTGCGCAACGAACGGCACATCTATTACCTGATCTGGGTCATAGCGCTGGCGAGCCTCTGGACGACCGACAACCTACTGGATTCGCGGCCCGGGCGCGCGGTGCGCGCGCTCAAGGGCGGCCTGGAGATGGCCGAGGCCTTCGGCGTCGACGCCGGGCGCCTGAAGATCGTCGTCTTCGTCTATGCCGCGCTGCTGGCCAGCATCTCCGGCTGGCTGTACGCGCACCTGCAGCGCTTCGTCAATCCGACGCCGTTCGGCATCAACCAGGGCATCGAGTACCTCTTCATGGCGGTCGTCGGCGGCGCCGGCAGCGTGTGGGGCGCGGTGGTCGGCGCGACGCTGATCACGCTGCTGAAGCAACTGCTGCAGAACTGGCTGCCGCATCTGCTCGGACGCGAAGGCAATTTCGAGATCGTCGTGTTCGGCATGCTGATGATCCTGCTGCTGCAACGCACGCGGGACGGCGTCTGGCCCTGGCTCGCGCGGCTGCTGCCGGACAGCGCGGCGCGTCCGGTGCCCCCCGCGCGTGCACTGCCGGTGCGCAGCCGGCCAGGGGGAACGGCGCCGCTGCTCAGCGTCGATCGCGCGCGCAAGGAATTCGGCGGACTGGTCGCGGTCAGCGACCTTTCGTTCGAGATCCGTCCCGGCGAGATTCTCGGATTGATCGGGCCGAACGGCGCGGGCAAGAGCACGATGTTCAATCTGATCAGCGGCGCCTTACCGTTGACCCGCGGCACGATCGCGTTCAACGGCCGCCAGATCGGCGGCCGGCAGCCGTTCGAGATCGCGCAGCTGGGCATCGGCCGCACGTTTCAGCACGTGAAGCTGATCGCCGGCATGTCGGTGCTCGACAACGTCGCGCTCGGCGCCTACCTGCGCGGCCGGTCCGGCGTCGCCCGGGCCGCGCTGCGGCTCGATCGTCGCGAGGAAGCGCGCGTGCGCGCGGAGGCCGCGGCACAGATCGCTCGCGTGGGGCTCTCCGATTCGCTGCATGCGCCGGCGGGCTCGCTGGCGCTGGGACGGCAGCGCATCGTCGAAATCGCGCGGGCGCTCGCGGCCGATCCGCTGCTGCTGTTGCTCGACGAGCCGGCAGCGGGGCTGCGCTTGCTGGAAAAGCAGGAGCTCGCGGTGCTGCTGCGCAATCTGCGCGAGTCGGGCATGACCATTCTTCTGGTCGAGCACGACATGGAATTCGTGATGGGATTGACCGACCGTCTGGTAGTGATGGACTTCGGCGAGAAACTGGCCGAAGGCCTGCCTGCTGAGATCCAGGCGAATCCCGTCGTTCTCGAAGCCTACCTCGGCGCGGTTTGACACCGCGACGGCGATGAGCGCATTGCTCGAAATCCACGACCTGCACGTCGCCTACGGCAAGGTCGAAGCCGTGCACGGTGTTTCGCTGACCGTCGCCGAGGGCAGCATCGTGACCGTGATCGGGCCGAACGGCGCCGGCAAGACCACGCTGCTCGCGGCGATCATGGGCCTCCTGCCGTCGCGCGGCGACATCGTCTACGCCGGTGCGCGGGTGAACCGGGCCGGGGTCGAGCAGCGCGTTGCGCAGCGCCTTTGCCTGGTTCCGGAGCGGCGCGAACTGTTTGGCGCGATGACGGTGGCGGACAATCTGGAGCTCGGCGCATTCCAGCGCCATCGGACGCGGGACCGGACTCTCGCGAAGACTCGCGACGAGGTCTACCAGCGCTTCCCCAGGCTCGCCGAGCGCAGCGCGCAGCTCGCAGGTACGCTGTCGGGCGGCGAACGGCAGATGCTGGCGTTGGGCCGCGCGCTGATGGCTAAGCCGCGGCTGCTGTTGCTGGACGAGCCGAGCCTCGGTCTCGCGCCGCTGATCGTCAAGGAAATATTCAGCATCATTACCGCGCTGCAGGCGAGCGGCGTTTCGATCCTCCTGGTCGAGCAGAATGCACGCGCCGCCCTCCAGATCGCCAGCCATGGCTACGTGCTCGAAACCGGGGCGGTCGCGATCGAGGGCCCGAGCGAGGCACTCGCGCGCGACGCGCGCGTCGCGGCGACCTACCTGGGGGCTGCGAGCGCGGCGTCGCGCTAGCGGCGCCTGCATGCGGGCCTTGTGCCGCGAGGCGCGCGCCCCGACAATGTCGGTATCGCCATTCAGACGGCAACCATTCGTGACCAACCTCGCCATCCCTCCTGTTCGACCCGCGCTGCTCGAGCAGGCGACGCAACTGCTGCTCGCGCCCGCCGCGCTCGAGTTTCGCCAGCTGTCCAGCGTGCTCGCCGGAATCCACGTCCACCATATCGACCACGCCGATCTCTATTTCCAGTATTCGCGCGTCGAAAGCTGGAGCCTCGAGGAAGGCATCGTCAAGTCCGGCTCGTTCTCGATCGACCGCGGCGTAGGCGTGCGCGCGATCTCGGGCGAGAAGACTGCGTTTGCCTATTCCGACGACATCAGCCTCGACGCGTTGACGCAGGCGGCGACCGCGACCCGGGCGATCGGCCGGCAGGGCCAGTCCGCGGTTGCGGCGCTCGACCGGATCGGCGGCGCGCGATCGCTCTATTCGTCCGACGATCCGGTACTGGCCTTGCCCGACGAGGACAAGGTCGCGCTGCTCGAGCGGCTGGAGCGGCTCGCGCGCGGACGCGATCCGCGGGTGACGCAGGTGATGGCGTCGCTGGCCGGCGAGTACGAAGCGATCCTCGTGGCGAGGAGCGACGGCTCGATCGCTGCCGACGTGCGGCCGCTGGTCCGCCTCTCGCTCAACGTCATCGCCGAGCACAACGGCCGGCGCGAGCAGGGCATGGCGGGCGGCGGCGGTCGCGTCGACTATCGCTTTTTCACCGATGCGCTGCTCGAAACCTACGCGGCGCAGGCCGTCGACCAGGCGCTGATGAATCTCGATGCACGCGACGCGCCCGCCGGCACGATGACCGTCGTGCTCGGCCATGGCTGGCCGGGGATTCTGCTGCACGAGGCGATCGGGCACGGCCTTGAAGGCGATTTCAACCGCAAGGGCACGTCGGCCTTTTCCGGCCGGATCGGCCAGCGTGTCGGCGCGCGGGGCGTGACCGTCGTCGACGACGGAACGCTCGCCGATCGTCGCGGTTCGCTCAACATCGACGACGAAGGCAATCCGACGCAGCGCACGGTGCTGATCGAGGATGGCATTCTCAAGGGGTACATGCAGGACATGCTGAACGCGCGGCTGATGGGCGTCGCGCCGACCGGCAACGGGCGCCGCGAATCATTCGCGCACATGCCGATGCCGCGGATGACCAATACCATCATGCTGAACGGCGACAGGGACCCGGCCGAGATCATCGCCTCGGTGCAGAACGGCCTGTACGCGGTCAACTTCGGCGGCGGTCAGGTCGATATCACCAACGGCAAGTTCGTCTTCTCGGCAGCCGAGGCGTGGAAAATCGAGAACGGGAAGCTCGCCTATCCGGTCAAGGGCGCAACGCTGATCGGCAACGGCCCCGATGCGCTGACGCGCGTATCGATGATCGGCAACGACATGGCGCTGGATTCGGGCATCGGCACCTGCGGCAAAGAAGGACAGAGCGTGCCCGTGGGTGTCGGGCAGCCGACCCTGCGCATCGACGGCCTGACGGTCGGCGGAACCGGCTGACCCGGTCGCGCGGATTCGCCGGCGCCGTCCGGCGGACAGCGCTGCCGGGCTCGGCCGCTGCTGCTACGTGTCGTGCCGCGAGCGTCTCGACGCCCTAGTGCAGCGGCCCGGCCGGCTGGCTCGCGGCAACGGTCGGCGCCGGCGACGAGTGGTGCATGACCATGCGCCATCCCGAAGGCGTGCGCAGGAAGATATTGGTGACGATGGCCGCGCCACGCGGCTTGGGGTCGTTGCCGACCGTGACCTGCTCGATCGCGCTTTGCATCGCAAGCCCGACCGTTTCGACGACAGTGATCTCGTCCAGCCGAAAAGAAAGCCGGGTGTCGTTGGCGAACAATTGCTCCCAGCCCGCCCGCACCGCCTCGTAGCCGACCAGGCGCGGGCCGCCGGGATGAATGCAGACGAGCTCCTCGTCTTCGGCCCAAGTCGCCATCATCGCGTCGATGTCCTTGGCCTCGAACGCCTGATAGAACGCGCTCGCCGCATCCTGCGGCGAGGTGAAGATCGTCGGCGTGCGTGGTTTGGCCATCGTTCAGCGTTGCGCGCGCGCCAGATCATACACAAGATTCGGCGACAACTCGCGCATGCACTTGAAGTGTCCGAGCGGGCATTCCCGCTGGAAGCAGGGGCTGCAGACGATATCGATCCGGGCGACGCGCGCGAGCGGCGAGAGCGGCGGCGTGTATTCGGGGCTCGACGAGCCGAACAGCGCGACCAGTGGTCTGCCGACGGCCGCGGCGGCGTGCATCAGGCCGGAATCGTTGCTGACCACGACGCTCGCCGTGGCCAGCAGATCGATCGCGGTGCCGAGGTCGGTCCTGCCGCAGATATTTCGCACGTCGGGAACCGCGGTGGCGATCGGGTCGGCCGCAAGGCGGTCGTTGGGCGAGCCGAGCAGCCAGACCGCATATCCCGAATCGATGAACCGCCGCGCCAGCGTGACGAAATGCTCGGTAGGCCAGCGTTTGGCCGGGCCATACTCGGCGCCGGGGCAAAAAATCGCCACCGGGCGATGCGTCGCCAGTCCGAGCACGCGCATCGCCTCGGCCGCATTTGCGGCATCGGGCACGAGCGCCGGCGCCGCCGGTGTCGGCGCGAGATCGCCCGGTCGCGCCGCGAGCCCGACAAACCGCTCGACCAGCCGCGGCTGCGCCTTGCTATCGAGACGCCGCGCGTCGGTGAGCAGCAGCCCGCGCGCTTCGCCGACGTAGCCGATGCGCCGCGGAATGCGCGCCATCCAGGGAATGAGCGCCGACTTGAACGAATTGGGCAGCACCAGCGCCCGCGTGTAGCCCTGGCCGCGCAAGGTGCGCGCCAGCGCCCGGCGATCGCCGAGACGCAATGCGCGGTGCCCGACCGGATTCTCGATGATATTGCGCACGCCGCGCATGCGCGCGTAGACCGGGGCGCACCAGGGCGGCGCCAGCACGTCGACGATCGGCTCCTCGAGAGGCTCGCGCAGCACCGCGAGCAGCGGTTCGGACAGGATGGCATCACCGATCCAGGATGGCGCGACGATCAGGATGCGTTCAGCCATGGCGTCGGTTTCGGCTTCGGTCGGCCCCGCCGGCGCGATCGCGCCGGGACCGTCTTCAGTGGCCGCCGGGCGGCGGCCGTCCCTTGAGGCGGTATCGCGTACCGCAATACGGGCACATCGCCTCGCCGGTCGCTGCGAGATCGAGAAAGACGCGCGGATGGCTCGACCACAGCGGCATCGCCGGGTTCGGACAATACAGCGGCAGGTCCGCCGCCGTCACGTCGACGAAGGCCTGCGTCTGATCGGTCATTGCAGCCATGACCCGGCTCAGACCGGCGTCAGCCAGGATTTGTACTTGGCGCTCTTGCCATGCACGGCGTCGAAGAAGAGTCCCTGCAGCTTCTTGGTGATCGGGCCGCACTGACCCGATCCGATGACCCGGTTGTCGAGCTCGCGGATCGGCGTCACCTCGGCGGCGGTGCCGGTGAAGAACGCCTCGTCGGCGATGTAGATGTCGTCGCGGGTCAGGCGCTTGGCGCTCACCTCGAGGCCGAGATCGCGCGCCAGCGTGATCACCGAATCGCGGGTGATGCCGACCAGGGCCGAGGTCAGCTCCGGTTCGTACATTTTCCCGTTCTTGACGACGAACACGTTCTCGCCCGAGCCTTCGGCGACGAAGCCGTCGACATCGAGCAGCAGGGCCTCGTCGTAGCCGTCCATCGTCGCCTCCTGATTGGCGAGGATCGAGTTGGCGTAGGTGCCGGCAAATTTCGCCCGCGCCATCGTCACGTTGATGTGGTGGCGCGCGAACGAGGAGGTCTTGACGCGAATGCCTTTTTCCAGCGCCTCGGGGCCGAGATAGGCACCCCAGGGCCACGCGGCGATCGCCACGTGGACCTTGGCGCCCTTCGGCGATACGCCCATCTTTTCCGAGCCGTAGAAGGCGATCGGGCGCAGGTAGCAGGAGTCGAGCTTGTTGGCGCGCACGACCTCGCGCTGCGCTGCCATCAGTGCGTCCTTGGGATACGGGATCTGCATCAGGTAGATGCGGGCCGAGTTGAACAGCCGCTCGGTGTGCTCGGCGAGACGGAAGATGGCGGGACCGTCGGCGGTGGGGTACGCGCGCACGCCCTCGAACACCGCGAGGCCGTAGTGCAGCGAGTGGGTGAGCACGTGCGTCGTCGCCTCGCGCCACGGGACCAGCTTGCCGTCGTACCATATGAACCCGTCACGGTCTGACATCGACATCGCGCAACTCCGAGCGTGGCAAAACGAGCATTTTAGCCGATTTCGGTGTCGATTTCCGACCGGGCCGCGCCGAAAACGCGTTGCCAGAGTGCGACGACCGCCGCGCGGCGCGCAGCCTGCTGGCCAGCCTCGACGCGCGCCTCGGCGGCACCCTGCAAGCGAAGCTGGTGCTGCAAGCGGCGATATTCGCGATACGCATCGGCGACACCGAGGGCACGATCGGGCGGCAACAGCCCGAGACGGGCGCCGAGCGCCAGCAGCGCGATGTTGCCGGCATTGCGCGTGAGTTCCGGATACGCGTTGCTGTGTGCCAGCACCAGGAACTGCACGGCGAATTCGACGTCGACCATGCCGCCGGGATCGTGCTTCAGGTCGAACAGGGCGCTGCGGTTGGGATGCGCGGCCTGCATCCGGGAGCGCATCGCGACGATGTCGGCGCCGAGCTTCACCGGGTCGCGCGGCAGGCGAAGGACCGCCTCGCGCTCGGCCTCGAAGGCCGCACCGATCCGCGCGTCGCCGGCGACATGACGCGCCCGGGTCAGCGCCTGGTGCTCCCAGGTCCACGCGGTGTTGCGCTGGTAGCTCTTGAAGGCCGCGAGGCTCGACACCGGCAGTCCGCTCGCGCCGTCGGGCCGCAGCCGCAGATCGGTGTCGTACAGGCGGCCGGCTGCGGTGGTGCTGGTCAGCCAGGTCGTCAATCGGTGCGCAAGGCGCGCGTAAGCCTGCGGCGCGGCATCGGCGGGGTCATCGTAGAGAAAAACCAGGTCGAGATCCGACGCGTAGCCGAGCTCTTTCCCGCCCAGCTTGCCGTAGCCGATGATCGCGAACTGCGGCGGACCCGCGTCCGGCCCCTGCATCTGGATCCAGCAATGCTTGAGCGCGGCGGCGAGCACGATGTCGGCGAGCATCGACAAGTGGTCCGCCAGCCGCTCGACGGTGAGCAGGCCAGCCAGGTCCTGCGCCAGCAGGCGAAAGACCTGCGTCTGCTGAAAATGCCGCAGCGCATCCATCTGCTGCTCGGCATCGCCCGGATGCGCCGCGAGTTGCGCCTCGAGCTCGCTGCGCCAGGCATCCGCGTCGGGCTCGGCCAGCAGGGCGCGGCTGTCCAGCAGCTCGTCGAGCAGCATCGGGTGCTGCATCAGGTATCCCGCCGCCCAGGAGCTCGCACCCATGAGCTGTGCCAGCCGCGGCAGCACGGGTGGATGCTCGACCAGCAGCGCCAGGTAGGCGCTGCGCCGGCTGATCGCCTCGAGCAGCGCCAGCAGTCGCTCGAACACCGCCTGCGGTGCCGCGGTCGCCGCTGCTGCGCGCAGCAGTTGCGGCACCAGCGCATCGAAGCGCGCACGCGACTGGGTCGGAAGCTGCAGGTAGCGCGGGCTTTGCCGGACGCGCGCGAGCTCTCCGATCAGCGCGCGCGCGTCGGCGTAGCCTTCGGCGGTGAGTGCGTCGAGCTGTTCATCCTCGGGGGCCGGGGCGATCCACACCGCGGCCAGCGGGTCGTGGTCGGCGGCCGCGGCAGCGGCGGCAAAGAGCGCGTCGAAATGGCGATCGACGTTGTTGCGATGGTAGTCGAGCAGGCGATCGAATGCGGCGGGGTCGGCGCATGCCATCGTGCGCGCCAGCGCTGCGCGTTCGCCCTGGTCCTGCGGCAGGTCGTGCGTCTGGGCGTCGTCGCGGTACTGCAGCCGGTGCTCGAGGTTGCGCAGAAAAATGTACGCGTCGACCAGCTCGTCGGCCGCCGCGGCGGGCAGCAGCCCGCGCCCACGAAGCGCGGCCAGCGCAGGCAGCGTGCCGCGCAGGCGCAACGCGGGCTCGCGACCGCCGCGCACGAGCTGCAACGCCTGCACGATGAACTCGATTTCGCGAATGCCGCCCGGTCCCAGCTTGACGTTGCCGGCATAATCCCTGCGGCGCCCCTGCTCACGTATCTGGCGATGCACGTCGCGCAGGCCGTCGTAGGCGTCGTAGTCGAGATACTTGCGGTAGACGAACGGCGTGACGAGTTGCTCGAGCTCGCTGCCGCGTGTGCCGGTCAGCGTCCGCGCCTTGAGCCAGGCATAGCGCTCCCAGGTGCGGCCCTGAGCGACCAGGTACTGCTCCAGCGCGACGAACGACGATGCCAGCGGGCCGGCGTCGCCGTACGGCCGCAGCCGCAGGTCAGTGCGGAAAACGCTGCCCTCGGACGAGGGCTCGGCCAGCGCGCCGGCGACGCGACGGCCGAGGCGGTCGAAGAAATCCTGGTTCGCCAGCACCTTCGGGCCGGACGTGCTGCCGTCCTCGGGATAGACGAACACGAGGTCGACATCGGAGGAGACGTTGAGCTCGCCGCCGCCAAGCTTGCCCATCGCGACGACGATCAATTGCTCCGGCGCGCCGCTGTCGGCGCCGATCGGCTCACCGTGCACCGCGGCGAGCCATCGGCGGTGGGCGTCGACCGCCGCGCCGATGGCGATCTCGGCAAGCCGCGTCATCGTCGCACAGACTTCGTAGAGATCGGCGCGGCCGGTGAGATCGCGCAAGAGCACGCGGAGAAACACCCGCTGCCGCAACCGGCGCAGCGCCGCCGCGAGCTGCGCGGCATTGGAATCGTGCGCCAGCGCGGCGAAGTCGCGATCCGGCCACTGCACCGACCGGTCCAATTCGCTTTCGACCGCTGCACACAGCGCCGGATCGGCGACGTGAAGGCGCTGCGCGTAATGGCTGAACTCGTACGCCGCAGCGAGGTCCATCCTTGAATCCAACGCGGCGACCGCCCCTTTCCGTATTAAAATCGGGCCAGAACGATCTATTATGCCCTTCGCGCGCGCACCCTCGAGCTTTCCGGCGGCATTCTCATCTTCGTTTCGCAAGACGCTGCGCGCGGCGCGCGCAACGACGCTGGTCGTGCTGGTGGCGTTCTGCCTGCTGCTGCTTGCGGTGCGCTTTGTCGTTTTTCCGCGCATCGAAAGCAATACGGGCGCGGTGGCGCGGCTGCTCGCGGCGCAGATCGGGCGACCGGTCGAGATCGCTTCGATCGCCACCGGCTGGGATGGCTGGAATCCGCGCCTGGACATCGGCAACCTGCGCATACTCGACCCAGGCGCCGATACCGCCGCCGTCACCTTGCCGGACCTGCGTCTTACGGTCGCGTGGGATTCGCTGCTGTTCCTCGAATTGCGGCTGAAGCAGCTTTCCATCGACCAGCCGCGGCTCGTCGTCCGCCGCGATCCCCAGGGCGTGCTGCACGTCGCGGGCATGACGATCGATCTGGCGGAAAAGTCCGGCGACCAGGGCATCGTGGACTGGGTTCTGCGGCAGCCGCGCATCGTCATCCGCGATGCGGTGATCGGCTGGCGCGACGACCTGCGCGGCGCGCCGCAGCTCACGCTTGAGCACGTCGCATTGCGCATGGAAAATCGCTTTGGGCGCCATCGTTTCGGGCTGACCGGAGCGCCGCCGGCGAACCTTGCTTCGCCGCTGGACCTGCGCGGCGACTTCACCGGAGGCTCGCTGGCCGATTGGCGCGGCGCATCGGGGCGCCTCTATGCGCGACTCGACTATGCCGACATCGGTGCATGGCGCGAGTGGCTCCCCACGGATGTTCCGATCAGCAATGGCAAGGGTGCGCTTCGGGTATGGCTCGAATTCGCCCGTGGCGAGCCTCGCGACGTCGTCGCGGATCTGGTGTTGCACGACGTGCAGGCCAAGCTCGCGAGCGATTTGCCGCAGCTTGCGCTGGCACGCCTCGAGGGCCGGCTCGGCTGGCACGACGATGCGACGCGGCGCGAAATCTTTGCCAGCCAGCTGGCGTTCACCGGAGCGGGTGACGTGAGCTCCGCCCCGACCGATTTTCGTCTGACGATCCACTACGGCGCCGGCGGCCCGATCGACGGCAACGCGACATTCACACGCGTCGACCTCGCTCCGTTGCGGCAATTGGGCGCGTACCTGCCGCTGCCGACACGGTGGCACGACGATCTGGCGCGCTTCGCGCCGCGCGGTACGCTGGACGCGGTCGCGCTGCACTGGACCGGTGATGTCGCAGCGCCGACCGCATTCACCGCGTCGGGCAACTTCGCCGAGCTGGGATTTGCGGCGCAGGATGCCGCACCCGGCGTCACCGGCCTTTCCGGCACCGTCGATGCGACGGACCGGGAAGGAACGATCAAGCTGCACAGCCGCGCCATGGTGCTGCACTGGTCGCGGGTGTTCGCCCAGGCCCTCGCGCTGGACAGTGCGCAGGGTCAGGTGCGCTGGCGCAAGGCGACCGATGGCTACACCGTGAACGTCGACCAGTTCGCCGTGGCCAATGCCGATGCGGCAGGCGTGATCAATGGCGTGTATCGCACGGCGGCCGACGGGCCCGGCGCGGTCGACGGCACCGCGCAGTTCTCGCGCCTCGATGCGTCGCAGCTCTACCGCTACGTGCCTGTCGCTGCCGGGGCTGGCTTGCGCGAGTGGCTGCGCACCAGCCTTCTCGCGGGCAGCTCGAACGACGCGCGCGTCAAGCTCGCCGGCAATCTGGCCGAGTTTCCGTTTGCCGATGGCAGAAGGGGGCAGTTCACCGCGACGGTGAAGGCGCAGGGCGTCACGCTCGATTACGCGGCGCGCTGGCCGGCGTTGACCGGCCTCGACGGCGAAGTCAGGTTCGACGGAGCGCGGATCAGCGTGGACGGCCGCAACGGCCGCGCATTCAATGCCGCGCTCAATCGCGTCAAGGTCGAGATCGCCGATCTGCGGGTGCCGCATCCCGTGCTGCGCATCGACGGCGAAGCCGCGGGCCCGACCGCGGATTTCCTGCGCTTCATCGCGGCGAGTCCGGTCGACGAGTGGCTCGATCATACGACCCGTGGCGCCGAAGCCAGCGGCGATGGCAAGCTCGCGCTGCAGCTCGAGCTTCCGATCGGCAATCACGACGGCGACCAGATCGGCGGCGAATTCACTTTCGCCGGTGATCGGCTCAAGTTCCCGGGCGGCGTTCCTGTGCTCAGTGAGCTCAACGGCAAGCTGACGTTCTCACGCCGCGAAATTCACAGTACGACGCTGACTGCGGCAATTCTCGGTGGCCCTGCGCGCCTCGCCGTTTCGGGCGCCGACGGTCGCGTGCGCGTGGACGGGCAGGGCAGCTTCGACGCGGGCTTGCTGCGCACCGAATATCCGCAGCAGCCGCTCGCTGCGCGCCTCGCCGGCACCACCGATTGGCAGCTGGTGCTCAATGTCGCCTCGGACCGGGCGAACTGGACGCTCGACTCCAGTCTCAAGGGAGTCGCGGTGGATCTGCCGGTCCCTGCGGCGAAGAAGCCGGGCGAGGCCATGCCGCTGCGGATCGAGCGCCGGCAGACCGACCCCGCCGGCGACATCCTGCAGTTCAGCTATGGCCGCCTGGGACGCCTCGCGGTGCAGCGAAGATTGACTGCGGACGGTCCGGTCGCAGAGCGCGCGTTGCTGGCGCTGGGCAAGGGCGGCAGCGAGCCCGATCGGCGCGGACTCTGGGTTCGCGGTGATGTCGATCAACTCGATCTCGACGGCTGGCTCGCGCTGCGCGAGAAGGTCGGTGCGAGCGTCGATACCGGGCCGCTGCCGCTCTCCGGCATCGAGGTCAGTGTCGGCGCGCTCGACGTGTTCGGCCGGCGCCTGAACGACTTGCGCATCGGTGCGAGCCGGGGCGGCAGCGACTGGCAATTGGACTTGCGCGGACGCGAGCTCGACGGCATGGCGCACTGGCAGGCGGCGGGGCCGGGGCACCCGAACGGACGCCTCGTCGCGCATCTGCAGCGGCTGACCCCGCCGGAGCCGGTCCCGGACGCGGCGCGATCCGCCACGGCGTCCGCGTCGGAAGCCAACGGCTGGCCAGCCATCGATCTGACCGCCGAGGCATTGCGCGTCAAGGACCGCGACCTGGGCAGGCTGGAGTTGAGCGCGCAGCCGCGCGGCACCGACTGGCGCATCGACAGCCTGCGGCTCACCAACGACGACGGCCGGCTCGACGCCAACGGCTGGTGGCGCAGCGGCGGGCGCGCCGAACAGACCACGTTGGACGCCGACCTCGACGTGCGCGATGCGGGCAAATATCTGGCCCGCTACGCGCTGCCGGACGCGGTGCGCGGCGCCGCGACCAGGATACGTGGCCAGGTCTCATGGGCTGGCGGCCCGCAGGATTTCGACTATCCGACGCTCAACGGCAAGCTGCGCCTCGAAACCGGACCCGGTCAATTCACCAAGCTCGACCCCGGGCTGGGCAAGCTGCTGGGAGTCCTTTCGCTGCAGGCATTGAAACGGCGCCTGACTTTCGATTTCCACGACCTCTTCGCCGAGGGCTTTGCCTTCGACGACATCAGCGGCGACGTGCGCATTCAGAACGGCGTGATGAAAAGCGACAATCTCAAGATCGTCGGGCCGTCGGCGCGGGTGGCAATCCAGGGTGAGACCGACATTGCGCGCGAGACCCAGCATCTGAGCGTGCACGTGCAGCCGACGTTGTCGGCCGGCGTGTCGGTCGGGGCGGCCGCGCTGCTGCTCGCCAATCCGGTCATCGGCGCCGCCGTGTACGCGGGTTCGCTGCTCGCGCAAAAGGCAATGCAGGATCCGATCGAGCAGATGTTTTCGTACGGCTATGCGGTGACCGGCAGCTGGTCAGACCCGGTGGTCGAGCGCGAAGGCAGATTCCCCGCGCCGGCGGCAGCCTCGGCAAGCAAGCCGGATACAGCACCGCAATGAGCGCCGCGGGCAGCGCTGACAGCACGCGCGTCGCCGCGGTGCAGACCGTTTCCGGCGGAGACGTTGCGGCGAACCTGGCGGCGGTCGAGCCGCTGATCGCCGCGGCGAAAGCGCAGGGCGCGGCATTGGTCGTCCTGCCGGAATACTTCGGCATCTTCGGCGCGCGCGCAACCGACAAGGTGGCGGCGCGCGAAGCCGATGGCAACGGTCCGCAGCAGGATTTCCTGGCGCGGGTCGCGCGCGAGCAGCGCATCTGGCTCGTCGGCGGCACCGTCCCGATCGCTACCGACGATCCGGCACGCGTGCGCAGCGCATCGCTGGTGTTCGATCCGCAGGGACAGCGCGTTGCGCGCTACGACAAGATCCATCTGTTCGCCTTCAGCCAGGGCGACGAGCGCTACGACGAGGCCAAGACGATCGAGGCGGGGCAGGCGCCGGCCGCGTTCGATGCGCCCTGCGGCCGCGTCGGCCTGTCGGTCTGCTACGACCTGCGCTTTCCCGAGCTCTACCGCAGCTATCGCGACGTCGCGCTGATCGTCGTGCCCTCGGCGTTTACCGCGGTGACCGGCGCTGCGCACTGGCATGTGCTGCTCAAGGCGCGCGCCATCGAGAACCAGTGCTACGTGCTCGCGGCAGCGCAGGGCGGCACGCACGCCAACGGGCGGCGCACCTACGGGCACAGCGTGCTGATCGATCCGTGGGGCGTCGTCGTGGCCGAATTGCCCGAAGGCGCGGGCGTCATCGTCGGCGAGGTCGACGGCGCCAGGATCGCGCAGGTTCGACGCGAGCTGCCGGCGCTGGCGCACCGCCGGCTGGGCTGATTCGGCCTGCCGCTCAGGCCGGCGCCGCCTTGAGCAGGACCACGACGGCGCCGCTGCCGCCGCCGTGGCGCGGCGCCTCGCAATACGCCAGCACTTCGTCCCATTGCGACAGCCAGCGCCGGACCTTGCTCTTGAGCACCGGCTCGCGGTTCGGTGACGACAGCCCCTTGCCGTGGATGACGCGCACGCAGCGCAGGCCGCGGGCACGCGCATCGAACAGGAAATCGGCGAGTGCATCGTGCGCCTGTTCGCTGGTCAGCCGATGCAGGTCGAGCTCGCCCTGCACCGACCAATGGCCGCGCCGCAACCGCACGAGCACGTCGCTGCCCAGGCCCGTGCGCACGAAGGTCTGCAGCGCCTCTTGTTCCTGGCCGATTTCCCACGACGACGGAGAGGGCTCGGTGCCGAATTTGCTCGCGACCAGCGCATCGGCTTCGTCGGCCATGCGCTTGGCCGCGGTTGGCGCCGGCCGCGGACGATCCAGGTGCGCACGATTGGTCGGCGGCAGCGGCGCGACGTCGGCAAAGGCCTGATGGAGGTCGATGTCAATGTCGGGGTGGGCGCGCGGCGTCCGCGCCATTGCCCCTTTGCCGGGGCTGCGCGCGGCGCGCTTGACTGCCGGCGCAGCCTTCATGCCGGCATCGCCGAGCAGGGTCTTCAGGTCGGAAAGCTTGGCCATCGCGCGATTGCCCTCGGCGCACCCGGTGCAGGCGCCTTTCGAGCGGCCCGCGTCAGGCGTCGACCCGGAGTGGTCGGACTATTCAACCGATTCCGCGGCCGTCTCGCGGACCGGCAGCGGATTGTCGAAATACGCTTGGGCATCCAGCGCCGCCATGCATCCGGTGCCGGCGCTGGTGACCGCCTGCCGATAGACGTGATCGGCCACGTCGCCCGCGGCGAACACGCCGGGGATGCTGGTGGCGGTCGCCTCGCCCGCGCTGCCGCCCTTGACCGTGATGTAGCCGTCGACCATCGCCAGCTGGCCTTCGAACAGTTGCGTATTCGGCGTGTGGCCGATCGCGATGAACACGCCCTGGACCGCAAGCTCGCGGGTCGCGCCGGTCTGCACGTGCTTCAGGCGCACGCCGGTGACGCCCGACTTGTCGCCGCTGACCTCGTCGAGCGTGTGATCCCAGAGCATGCGCACGTTGCCGCCGTTGCCGGTTCGGGCCATCAGCCTGTCGACCAGGATTGCCTCGGCGCGGAGCTTGTTGCGGCGGTGGACCAGCGTCACCTGCCGGGCGATGTTCGACAGGTACAAGGCCTCCTCGACCGCCGTATTGCCGCCGCCGATGACGACCACGTCCTGCCCCTTGTAGAAGAATCCGTCGCAGGTCGCGCAGGCGGAGACGCCCTTGCCCATGAACGCCTGCTCGGAAGGGAGCCCCAGGTAGCGCGCCGATGCGCCGGTCGCGACGATCAGCGCATCGCAGGTGTATTCGCCGATGTCCCCGACCAGCCGCAGCGGCCGCTCATGCAGCATCGCGGTATGAATGTGATCGAAGATGATCTCGGTGTCGAAGCGCTCGGCGTGCTTCTGGAAACGCGCCATCAGGTCGGGTCCCTGCACGCCATCGGCATCGGCGGGCCAGTTGTCGACGTCGGTCGTCGTCATCAGCTGCCCGCCCTGTGCCAGTCCGGTGATCAGCACGGGTTTCAGGTTGGCGCGCGCGGCGTATACTGCCGCGGTAAATCCGGCCGGGCCGGAGCCGAGAATCAGCAGGCGTTGGTGTTTGGCGGACATGGCGAGCGTGCGGTCGCGGTCAAGCGGGCGTGGGACGCATCCGCCCGATTCTAACCGATGTTGGGGTGGCCCCCTGAGGCGCAAGGCGGGCTGTTCGCGATCTGCATCCCGTGTATAATGTGTTGCGCTAAATGCGCGTCACAAATCGATGATTTTCCGTAAAAAACAGCAAACGCGCGGCCGCCGGATCGCAGCGCCTGAGCCCCGACTTTCGCCGCGTCTGGCGGCGTTGGTGCGGGAGTCGTGGTGGCTGCTGGTCGTGGCGATTTTCGCCTACCTTGCCCTGATCCTCGCGACCTATCAAAGGACCGATCCGGGCTGGTCCTTTTCGGGCACGGGTGCGGTCATTCACAACAAGGGCGGGACCGTCGGCGCGTGGCTCGCCGACCTGCTGCTCTACCTTTTCGGCGTGTCTGCGTGGTGGTGGGTGTTCGCCGGCATCGTGCTGGTCGTCACCGGCTATCGCCACCTGACGCGCAGGATCGATGCCGCCGATCGTCATCATCCCTGGCTCGCCATTCCCGGATTCGCGCTGGTTCTGCTCTCCAGCGCCGCACTCGAGGCGCTGCGCCTGTACCATTTGCCCGCGGCGCTTCCGCACACGCCGGGCGGGGCGCTGGGCGAGTTGATCGGATCGGCGTTCTCGCGCGCGCTCGGGTTCAACGGCGGCACGCTGCTGCTGATCGCCCTGTTCGCCATCGGCTGGTCGCTGTTCACGGGAATGTCGTGGCTGCGCCTGATGGAGCGCGTCGGCGCCGGCATCGAGCACCTGATCGCCCGCATGCAGCAGCGGCGCGACGAGCGACGCGATCGCGAGCTCGGCGCCGTCGCACTGGAGCAGCGCGAGCAATTCGTCGAGGCGGCCCGCGAGAGCAGCGAGGATCGCGAACCGGTCGTGGTCGTGCCGGCAATGGTCGAAGTGCCGAAGTCGGAACGGGTGGTCAAGGAAAAGCAGAAGCCGCTGTTCCAGGACATGCCGGACTCGCCGCTGCCGCCGCTGGCGCTGCTCGACGACGCCCCTTCGGCGCAGGAGCAGGTCAGCGCCGAGACGCTGGAGTTCACCTCGCGCCTGATCGAGCGCAAGCTCGCCGATTTCGGCGTATCGGTCAAGGTGCTGGCCGCCTACCCGGGACCGGTCATCACGCGCTTCGAGATCGAGCCGGCGATCGGCGTCAAGGGCGCGCAGATCGTCAACCTGATGAAGGACCTGGCGCGCGCGCTGTCGGTGGTCAGCATTCGCGTCGTCGAGACCATACCGGGCAAGTCGTTCATGGGTCTCGAATTGCCCAACGCCAAGCGCCAGATCGTGCGCCTGGTCGAGCTCCTGTCGTCGACGACCTACAACGATACGGCAAGCCCGCTGTCGCTGGCGCTGGGCAAGGATATCGCGGGCAAGCCGGTCATCGTCGACCTGGCGCGCATGCCGCACCTGCTGGTCGCCGGAACCACCGGCTCGGGCAAGTCGGTGGCGGTCAACGCGATGATCCTGTCGCTGCTCTACAAGGCCGAGCCGCGGCAGGTCAGACTGATCCTGATCGACCCGAAGATGCTGGAACTGTCCGTCTACGAGGGCATTCCGCATCTGCTCGCGCCGGTCGTCACCGACATGAAGCTCGCCGCCAACGCGCTCAACTGGTGCGTCGGCGAAATGGAGCGCCGCTACCGGCTGATGTCGACCCTGGGTGTGCGTAATCTTGCCGGGTACAACGCCCGCGTCGTAGAAGCCAAGAAAACCGGCAAGCCGCTGACCAATCCGTTCACGCTGACGCCGGAAAGCCCCGAGCCGATCGAGGAAATGCCGCTGATCGTCGTCGTCATCGACGAGCTTGCCGACCTGATGATGGTCACCGGCAGGAAGATCGAGGAGCTTATCGCGCGCATCGCACAAAAGGCGCGCGCGGCGGGCATACACCTGATCCTTGCGACGCAGCGGCCGTCGGTCGACGTGATCACCGGCCTGATCAAGGCGAACATTCCATCGCGCATCGCCTTCCAGGTCGCGAGCAAGGTCGACTCGCGCACGATCCTCGACCAGATGGGCGCGGAAACGCTGCTCGGCCAGGGTGACATGCTTTATCTGCCGCCGGGCACCGGACACCCGCAGCGCGTGCACGGCGCGTTCGTTGCCGACACCGAGGTGCACCGCGTGGTCGAGCATCTGAAGGCACAGGGCGGCCCGCAATACCTGGACGGCATCCTGGATGCGGGAGTGAACGGCAATGGCGACGAAGGCGTCAGCCTCGATGCAGGCGATGCGGAAGCCGACCCGATGTACGACCAGGCGGTGGCCGTCGTCCTCAAGACGCGCCGACCGTCGATCTCGCTGGTCCAGCGTCACCTGCGCATCGGTTACAACCGCGCAGCCCGGCTGATCGAGCAGATGGAGCGTGCGGGCCTGGTGTCGGCGATGCAGACCAACGGCAACCGCGACGTGCTGGTTCCGGCGGGAAAGGGCGAGACCGCATGACATTGCGTGCAGTTCCGCGATGCTGGCAATCCGCCGCTGTTGCGCTTTCCATGCTCGCGCTCGCCGGCCATGCCGCCGCTTCGGGTCTGGAGCAGCTAAAGGCTTTCCTAAGCGGCGCGAAAAACGGCAAGACGACGTTTCGGCAGGTCGTCGGCGGCAAGGCAGGACGGGCAACGCAGGAATCGAGCGGCACGTTCGCGTTCTCGCGACCGGGCAAGTTTCGCTGGACTTACGACAAGCCGCATGCGCAGATCATCGTCGGCGACGGCGAAAAGCTGTGGATCTACGATCCGGACCTCAATCAGGTGATCGTAAGGAAGCTCGATCGTGCGCTGGGCGCGTCGCCGGCGGCGCTGCTCGCCGGCGACGGCGCGCTCGACCAGGACTTCGAGCTGCGCGACGGGGGCAACGGCGAAGGCGTCGAATACGTCGATGCCAAGCCTCGTGCCGCGGACAGCGGCTTCAACAGCGTTCGCATCGGGCTCAAGGACAATCTTCCGCGCACGATGGAACTGCACGACAGCTTCGGCCAGGTGACGCAGTTGACGTTCGGGGTCTTCGAACGCAACGCGGCGGTCGATGCCGGGCTGTTCCGGTTCGTGCCGCCGCCGGGCGCCGATGTCGTCGGCGAATGACCTTTTCGCCGTCGTCAACCCGGCGACGCCGCTCGCCGAACGCCTGCGGCCCAGGAGCATCGGCGAGGTAATCGGCCAGCGGCATCTGCTCGGCCCTGGCAAGCCGCTGGCGGTCGCGTTCGCCTCCGGCAAGCCGCACTCGATGATCCTGTGGGGGCCGCCGGGCGTCGGCAAGACGACGCTCGCGCGGCTGATGGCCGATGCGTTCAACGCCGACTTCATCGCCCTGTCGGCAGTGCTCTCCGGCGTCAAGGACATTCGCGACGCGATCGCGCAGGCGGAGGCGACGCTCGCGCAATCGGGGCGGCACACGATTCTGTTCGTCGACGAGGTGCATCGCTTCAACAAGGGGCAGCAGGATGCGTTTCTTCCCTTTGTCGAGCGGGGTCTGGTCACGTTCATCGGCGCGACGACCGAGAATCCGTCGTTCGAGGTCAACAGCGCGCTGCTGAGCCGCGCCGCCGTCTACGTGCTCGAGGCGCTGTCGCCCGACGAGCTCTCGGCGCTGCTCGATCGGGCGCTGCCGGGGGCGATGCCCGGCGCCGTGGTGACGGCGGCGGCGCGCGATGCAGTGATCGCATACGCCGACGGCGACGGGCGGCGCCTGCTGAACCTGGTCGAGCAACTCTCCGTCGCCGCGCAGGAGGCGGGCAGGCGCGAAATCGATCCGGATTTCGTCGAAACGGCGATCACGCGGAGCCTGCGCCGTTTCGACAAGGGCGGCGAGGCGTTCTACGATCAGATATCCGCGCTGCACAAGTCCGTGCGCGGGTCCGATCCCGACGCCGCGCTCTACTGGTTCTGCCGCATGCTCGATGGAGGCGCCGATCCGCTGTACGTTGGGCGGCGAATGATACGCATGGCCAGCGAGGATATCGGCCTTGCCGATCCGCGTGCACTGCAGCTCGCGCTGGACGCCGTCGCGACCTACGAGCGGCTCGGGACACCGGAGGGCGAGCTTGCGCTGGCGCAAGCGGTGATCTACCTCGCCTGCGCCGCCAAGAGCAATGCGGTGTATGTCGCCTACGGCGCCGCTCGCGCCTTCATCGCCGACGACGGGTCGCGGCCGGTGCCGCTGCACCTGCGCAACGCGCCGACGCGCCTGATGAAGAATCTCGGCTACGGCAAGGATTATCGCTACGCGCACGACGAGCAAGACGCGTACGCGGCGGGCGAAACCTATCTGCCCGAAGGCATGGCGCCGCCGCACTGGTACAGGCCGACCGACCGCGGCCTGGAGGTGAGAATCGCCGAAAAGCTTGCCGAGTTGAGGAGCCGTGACGCCAAGGTACGCTCCAGCGGCGACACCGAGTCCTGACCGCCGCGATGCGACGGAGCCGTGTGCGATCCCTCTGGTAAAATCCGCGCGTGATCGATATTCAGCTCCTGCGCAACGACCTGGATAAGGTCGTTGCCCGCCTGAAAACGCGCGGCTATCTGCTCGATGCCGTCGGCTTCGTCCAACTGGAGGCCGAGCGCAAGCACATCCAGACGCGGACCGAGGAGCTGCAGGCAAAGCGCAACAGCGTGTCCAAACAGATCGGTGCCGCAAAAAGCAGGGGCGAGGATGCATCGGCGCCGATGCGCGAAGTCGCAGGCATCGGCGATGAATTGAGCTCGCTCGAACGCCATCTCGAGGGAGTGCAGCAGCGATTGCGCGATTGGCTGCTGGCGCTGCCGAACCTGCCGCACGCGAGCGTTCCTGTCGGTCAAGCGGAAACGGACAGCGTCGAAGTCCGCCGCTGGGGGAGCCCGCGGGTCTTCGACTTCGCAGCGCGCGACCACGTCGACGTCGGCGCGGCGGTCGGTGGCCTCGACTTCGATGTTTCGGCGAAGATTTCCGGCGCGCGCTTCTACACGCTGTGCGGTGCGGTTGCGCGCATGCATCGGGCGCTGGTGCAGCTCATGCTCGACGCGCACACCGGCGAGCACGGCTACACCGAATGCTATGTCCCCTACCTGGTCAATGCCGAGACGCTGGTCGGTACCGGGCAACTGCCGAAATTCGAGGACGATCTTTTCTGGGCAGCCAAGGGCGGCGCGCCCGACGAGGGGCGCTGGTATCTGATCCCGACGGCCGAGGCTCCGCTGACCAATTTCGTGCGCGATGAAATCGTTCCTGCCGCATCGCTGCCGCTCAAGCTCACCGCGCACACACCGTGCTTTCGCTCGGAGGCGGGAAGTTACGGCAAGGACACGCGGGGCATGATCCGGGTCCATCAATTCGACAAGGTGGAGATGGTGCAGATCGTGCACCCGGACAAGTCCTACGACGTGCTCGAGGAGATGACAAGGCACGCCGAAGCCATCCTGCAGAAGCTCGCACTGCCGTATCGCGTCATGGCGCTGTGCACCGGCGACATGGGTTTCGCCGCGGCGAAGACCTACGATATCGAGGTCTGGCTGCCGGGGCAGGGCAAATATCGGGAAATCTCCTCGTGCTCGAATTGCGAAGCCTTCCAGGCGCGCCGCATGCGGGCGCGATTCCGCAATGCCCAAGGCAAGCCCGAGCACGTGCACACGCTGAACGGGTCCGGGCTGGCGGTCGGCCGGACGCTGGTCGCCGTGCTGGAAAACTACCAGCGCGCCGATGGCGGCGTCGACGTCCCTCCGGCGTTGCGTTCGTATATGGGCGGCGCAAGCCTGATTCCGGCCGCCGGCTGATCACTTGGCGGTGCCCGGGGTCTTGGCCATCGGCGTCGCGTTCCCTTCGGCGATGCCGGAAAGCATGCGCAGTCGCGGCTGCAGCGGCGGCTGCTGCGCCAGCAGGATGTCGTAGTAGGCGCGCACGCGATCGACAAACGTCACCGGCATGGCGCCACGGGCGTACCCGTATTTTGCCGACTCGTAGTACTCGGGCAGCGCCAGCAGCGGCAGCGCCTTCTTCAGCGCCGACCACGTGTCCGGGTCGAGCTTCTGCTTCTGCGCCAGGATGCGGGCATCCTCGAGATGCGCGATCCCGATGTTGTATGCGGCGAGCGCAAGCCAGGTGAGGTCGGGTTCGGGTATGCGCTGCGGCAGCCGGTCCTTCAGGTCGCGCAGATAGCGCGCGGCGGCGAGGACGCTCGCCTTCGGATCGAGGCGATCGACGCCGCCGAGCCTTTGCGCCGTTTCCTCGGTCAGTTGCATCAGGCCGCGCACGCCCGTTTCGCTGGTCGCCTGCGCGTCCCACTGCGATTCCTGGTAGGCGATCGCGGCGAGCAGGCGCCATTCGATGCCGGTCGATTCCTGCGCGCGCTGGAATACGGAGCGAAGCTGCGGCAACACCGACTTGATGCGCTCCTGGAACACGCCTGCATCGATGCGCGGAACATTGCCGTACGAAAAATAGCGCTCGATCAAGCGCTGGAGCCTGCCGTCGCGGCGCAGTTTGGCGAAGAACGCGTTGACGCGATCGCGCAAGCGCCGCTCGGCCGGCGGAAATACCCAGACCAGCTCCTGCTTGCCCGCGACCGCGAACGCTTTCTCGAAATTGAGATAGATATGGCGCGCGGCTTCAGCGTCGTTCGAAGCAACGATCGCGTAATTCAAGGTTCCGTCGGAGACCTGGCTGATCATCGCCTCGGTCGATGGCAGGGTGATCATTTCCCAACGCACATCCTGGTGTTCGGTGCGCACCCGGGTCAATGCAGTGGCGAGCCCGCCCCCTTCGAGGATGCCTACGGTCTCGCCGGCAATGTCCTGCCAGGATTCCGGCTTCGAGCCATCGGTGTTGTAGATCAGCACCGGTTGCGCGGCGTAATAGCCGGACGAGTACAGCAGCGTGCCGGCCGCCGAAGACGGCGGCGTCGTGCCGGGGCGATACAGGTTGCCTGCGCCAATGCGCATTCCGCTGCCGTCGCCAAGCTTTTCGATCGGGTCGGCGGCGGGGACCACTTTCAGCGTCGCGCCCTCGTCCTTCGCGAACATCTGCGCCAGGTCGAAATCGATGCCGGCGCCCTGATCGTCGGGGCCGACAAACCAGGTCGCGGGCCCGGTGCGGAGCAGCACCGTCAGTTCGTTCGATGGCGGCGCGGGCGGCGGTGATGACGGGCCGCAAGCCGCCAGCGCTATCGAGGCCGCGATGCAGCTACGCAACAGACGTCGTGTGCGCAATCCGGCTCCGATGCGTGGTGCGCTTGATCGCATTATAGCTGCCGCCTCCGAGCGGCGCGCGCAACGCCCTATGCCGACGCCGTGCGAGGGCCGCGCTGCTTCGCGGTGACATTGCTTGCTGCGCTGGCTCGGTTCGCCGATAATGACGGCACGGCAGCGGCAACGATCAACGGCGGGCCGCCCCGCATTGCACGGTGGTGAACCTGGTCAGGTCCGGAAGGAAGCAGCCATAGCTATTCTCTGCAAGTGCCGGGGGTACGGCTCGCCACCCCCTCTTTCGCGTCAGTTCGGCTTCATGCTGCGTTGCTCGCCCGCCGCAGACGCTTGTGTACATTTTAGGTACACGGCGCGCCTGCGTCGGTCGAGCGCCTTGCCTGAAACCGAACGCGACGTGAAATAGCTTCGCGCCTCGCTGCCCCATGGAAGCGAAATGTTCGCGATGCTTTGCTTAAACGCTAAACGCTGAAAGCCCCATGAGTTACCAAGCGCTCGCCCGCAAATGGCGACCGAAGAAGTTCGCTGACCTGGTTGGACAGGAGCATGTCGTGCGCGCGTTGACCAATGCACTGGAGCGCGGCCGGCTGCACCATGCCTATCTGCTGACCGGAACGCGCGGAGTCGGCAAGACGACGATCGCGCGACTTCTGGCGAAGAGCCTCAATTGCGCGACCGGGGTCACAGCGACGCCGTGCGGCATTTGTCCGGCCTGCACCGACATCGACGCCGGCCGTTTCGTCGACCTGCTCGAGCTCGACGCCGCGTCGAACACGGGCATCGACAACATGCGCGAGATTCTCGACAACGCGCGCTATGCGCCTACTGTCGGCAGATACAAGGTCTACCTGATCGACGAAGTGCACATGCTGTCGAAGCCGGCTTTCAACTCGATGCTGAAAACGCTCGAGGAGCCTCCGGAGCACGTCAAGTTCATCCTGGCGACGACCGATCCGCAGAAGATCCCGGTCACGGTGCTATCGCGCTGCCTGCAGTTCAATCTCAAGGCGCTGCCGCGCGCGCCAGATCGCGGCGCGGCTGGCAGACATCCTGCGTGCGGAAGGCATCGCCTTCGACGACGCTGCGCTGGCTTTGATCGCGCACGGTGCGCGCGGCTCGATGCGCGATGCGCTTTCGGTGCTGGACCAGGCGATCGCCTACAGCGCGGGAGAGGTGCGCGAGGCTGTCGTGCGCACGATGCTCGGTGCGGTCGACGCCGAGTACAGCTATCGCATCGTCGACGCCCTGCTCGCCGGCGACGGCAGGGCGCTGCTCGCCGAAGCGGAGACGCTGACCGAGCGCAGCCTGTCCCTGCCGGCGGCGCTCGACGAACTGGCCGGCCTGTTTCATCGCATCGCCGTCGCGCAGACCGTCGCCGGAGCCGTCGACTCGCTGCCCGACGCGGCGCGGATCGCTGGCTATGCCAGGCCTTCACGCCCGAGGCGGTGCAGCTCGCCTACCAGATCTGCGTGCAGGGACGGGCCGATCTGGCGCTGGCTCCCGACGAGCAGACGGGATTCGCGATGACGCTGCTGCGCCTGCTCGCCTTCGAGCCGGGTGCGGGCGCGCCTGGCGTCGCCAAGCCCATCGATCGCGCCACCGCGCGCGAGCCCGCGCGGCGCCGGCACGCCGGCAGCACGGCCGGCGCCGTCGCCGCCTGGCGGCAAGACCGAGCCGCGCGCCGCCGTTGCGCCGCTGCAGATTGCCGATTGGCCGGCGTTTGTCGCGCGATTGAAGCTCTCCGGTATCGCGTTGCAGCTTGCGGCACAGACCGAGCTCAAAGCCGTCGATGGCAATGAGATCGTGCTGGCGGTTCCCGAGGCATCGCGCCACCTGACCGACAAGGCGTACACCGACAAACTGAAGGCGGCGCTCGACGACGCCTTCGGACGCCGCGTACGACTGCGCTTCGACGTCGGCGGCGAGCCGGCGGCGGCGACGCTCGCCGCGCAGGAAAAGCGCGAACGAGCCGAAGTCAAGGCGAAGACCGAGGCGGCTTTCCGCGACGACCCGTTCGTGCAGGACGTGCTGTCGCGGTTCGACGCCGAAAATAAAATCCGAATCGATCAAACCGAATTCGTAGTTCAGGAAACCGATCCATGATGAAGAATCAGCTCGCCGGCCTGATGAAGCAGGCCCAGGCCGTCCAGGAAAACATGAAAAAGGCGCAAGACGCGATCGCCGCCATGGAGGTCGAGGGTCAGGCCGGCGCGGGTCTGGTCAAGGTGCTGATGACCGGGCGGCACGACGTCAAGCGGGTGACGATCGATCCGACGTTGCTGGGCGAAGACAAGGACATGCTGGAGGACCTGGTCGCAGCGGCGATCAACGATGCCGTGCGCAAGATCGACGCGGCTTCGCAGGAGAAAATGTCCGGCCTGTCGGCAGGATTGGGACTGCCGCCGGGACTCAAGCTGCCGTTCTGAGCGGTCCAGGCGCAATCGCGGCATGGAGCCCCTCAGCAGCCTGGACGAACTGACGCAGGCGCTGCGCTGCCTGCCCGGCGTCGGGCCGAAAGCCGCGCAGCGAATGGCGCTGCATCTGCTGCAGCACGATCGCGAAGGCGGGCAGCGACTCGCACTGGCGCTCGAGGCGGCAACGCGCACCATCCGGCACTGCGAGCGCTGCAACACGTTCACCGAGGGCGAGATCTGCACGCTTTGCCGCTCGTCGAAGCGCGACGCGGCGCTGCTCTGCGTCGTCGAGACGCCGGCCGACCTGATGATGATCGAGCACACGCAGGCATATGCCGGTCTCTACTTCGTGCTGATGGGAAGGCTGTCGCCGCTCGACGGCATCGGACCGAAGGAAATCCGCCTCGACCGATTGCTCAAGCGCGCGGCGGACGGCGCGGTGCGCGAGGTCGTGCTCGCCACCAACTTCACCAACGAGGGCGAGGCGACCGCGCACTACATCGGCGAATTGCTCGCCGCGCGCGGCTTGAAGGTCACGCGCCTGGCGCGCGGCGTTCCGGTCGGCGGGGAGCTGGAATACGTCGATAGCGGGACGCTGGCGCAGGCGTTGCGCGAGCGGCGCGCACTCAACGCTTAAGACCGCCCCGGGGCCCGCTTTCGCGGCACCCGCACCAAGCACGCCGCTCCGGGCACCCGGCCTGCCGTCAGCGCGTCGCTCAGCGCCCCGATGAAATACGACCGGAATGCGGCTGATATCGGCGTTCATCGCGTTGCCGTTGACGACGATCTCGGCGCGCAGCGTGTAGCTGCCGTCAGGGAGCTTGCCGCCCAGGTCCACGTTGAATGTCGCGTCGTCTGCAAGGCTCGCAACCCCTGCGAGCACGACGTGTCCGCCCGCATCGGTGACCGCGTATCGGCATTCCGGAGCGGCGCGCTTCGTCTCTTCCGGATCGAGTGATTGCAGCGGCTTGCGGACGACGTCGTAGCTCCGCTGGAATTTCATGATCGTCTCGATATCCGCGAAGACCCGCAGGTGGTCGTTCGTTCCGCTCGACCTTGGTGATGAACCCCCGGCGCGGGACTGCATAGACGTCATACGAGCCCACGCCCAACGGGTAGCTCAAGTCCCGGAAAACATCGAGGTTGACGCTTTCCTTGGCCCAGCGCTTTGAGTACGTACGGCCCATTGGTGACCAGGAAGTGGCCGTGCGTCCGGTAGAACGCGGCAAGCGCCGCCCATCGCTTGCGCGCCTCGTCGACGCCTACCAGCGAGCGCAGCGCAGCGGGTCGGTAACCGTCGCGCTCGAATGTTTCTACGAGCGAGAAGAGCCGCTTGTTCATGCGGTCGGACCGCGCGAGGTCGAGCCACTCGATGCCGCGGCGCGCGGCCTCTTCTTCGGAAAATGCCGCCCAACCCCGGGTGACGGCCTCTTCCATCAATGCCAGCAAGTGCCAGGGAATCGTGCTCCACGGGGGCGCGATCACCGCGTCCTGCTCGGGATCACCGGATGCGAGGCGGTGTAGATGTCAAAGATGAAAAGCTCGCGGACCACGTTGATTTCGGCGACACGGAACGACTTGGACGTCGAGTCGGTCCCCGTGAACTTCATGCCGGCGAGGTGCTGGCGCATCGATGCGGTGGCGGCATCGACATATGGGTCGTAGTGCAGAGGCTCAGCCGGGTTGCGAACGCCCCAGCGATACGCGAACCCATAGGCATACAGGATGTCGGCCGCTCCCATCGTCGTTCCGTCGTGAAACGCCGAGCCGAGCACGCGGTAGGTCAGCTTCTGCCGGGCAGTCTTGCCTCCTCCGACCGGTTGCAATGCGGCCATCTCCCGGCAGCGGGAGCACGCGCGTCCGCCGGGACGCTCACGGCGACTGTGCAGCCGCTGCCGGCTGCGCCGGTGCGCGCCGTTCGGTGATCGGCTCGGCGAGGATCGACAGGCTGACGAACGTGTAGAGCACCATAAGCGCAGTCAGCGGCGCCTCCGCGCGCAGCGCGGCACGGCGCGTTGCAAACACCCGCATCGCCTGCAGGTGCGCCAAAAAGACGGCCACGACGTGTCCGATGACGATGGCGATGACTGCCGCATACCACGCGAACCGCGCGCCGACCATGCCGATATCGACCCGGTAGCCGGCGGTGCCGATGAGATTCCAGCCGTATCCGAACGGATCGGACAGCAACGGCACGATGTATTGGCCCTGCACCAGCAGATAGACCAGGTAGTGCGCTACG
This sequence comes from uncultured beta proteobacterium, assembly GCA_963713125.1. Taxonomy (GTDB): domain Bacteria; phylum Pseudomonadota; class Gammaproteobacteria; order Burkholderiales; family Casimicrobiaceae; genus PALSA-1003. The sequence goes on from CAVQKL010000004.1 coordinate 51,081, forward strand.
TGATAGGCGATCGCGATCGGAACGAGCGTGAAGGCGAACGCCTGCGCGATCTCACGGCCGGACCGGCGGCCGGAGACGATAAGACTGATGATCGCGCTGACGCCGACGTACGCGCCGAAGAAGACAAGCCAGGCGGCCACGAGACCAACGGTCCTGATGACGAGCGTTGCGACGTCCCCCGGGATCGGAGCCAGCGCCTTGAGTCCGTTCTCGAACGCGCTCCACTCCGGCGTGCCGAGGACCCCGTCATAGAGCACGCACGACAGGATCAGCAGCACGAGGGCGGTCATCGAGGCCGACGCGGGCGCTCCCGCAACGAGGCCGGCGCCAAACGGCCGCAAGCACCAGCTCGCACTGGCGCCGGCCGCCGCGGCTGATGCACTCGTAACAGTCGACGCATTCGCCGCTCTCGTTGCGGCACGCGACTTCGCAGCGGGCGCAAATCGCGGCGTCGCGTATCCTCACCTCGGTCGGCGCAAACCTGGCGAACAGCCCGAAGATGACCGCAGAAGACCTCGCCGTGGCGAAGCCACGCCTCCCGACCGAAGAGCGCCATGCCGACCCAGGTGAAGATCGAATAGGCGACGATCATCGACGCGATGTGCGCGGCAGCGCCGGGCTGGGATACACGAGCTCGATCCAGGAGAGCCCCAGCAGCAAGAGGAACGCCGGCCAGACGCCGAGCGCTCGCCGGATAGCGAAGGCGCGAGGTGCCGCTGCCGTCGACGAAGTGCCCGTTATCGATCGAGGCGAACAGCGTCCGCCAGGGATTGATCAGCGCCCAGACGTTGCCGATGAAAGCCGACACGTAGACAAGGCCGACCCACGCGATGATCCACACCAGCGTCGGCGCGATATTGCGATACGGATCCTGGTTGCCGAATGAACCCGGCCAGGACAGTCGTGACGAGCAGGACGACAGCGCCGCCAGCTTCAGCAGGGCGGCGCACGCCGCGCAATGCGAACCGCGTCGCCGGAGCGGCAGCCAGGCCGAAATGCGGATAGCCTGCGTCCGTGAGCCGTGCCGGACGAAGACTCCACGATGAGGAACGAGAAGACGACGGCCGCCGCGGTGCCGGCCAGGTAGAGCGACAGCGGCAGCGGCAAATCGTAGCGCTGGCCGAAGCCGTGCGCCTGCGCGCGCGATGCGGCGGCGTAAAGCACCGCCGTCGCCAGGACCGCCGAGCTGAGCGCCCTGGTGGCCCGGCCCGCGGCGACGGACGTCATCGCGGATAGACCTCGACATCGACGAGCGGCGCTTCCTCGGCGGCATGGCCGCCGGTCGAGGCGCGGCGTTGCCATGGACGTGGATCGGGAACCGTCCCGTCGCGCGCGCGGTAAACGTCATCGTCCGACGGTGCCGGGATCGACCCGCTTTCTCGATATCGTAGCCATGGAGATGCAGCACGACCGGCTCGATCCACGCTCCAGCGCAGCGTCACGACGTCTCCCTGTTCGACGCGGATCAGCTGCATGTTCTGCGGCACACGACCGTGCTCGATCTTCAGGTCGAAAGCGAGCTCGGCCGCGTCGACCCGCGTCATGCCGATGCCCGCCAGCGCATGCGACGAGGAACGAGGCCGTGAACGGCGCAGCGACGGGATGAAGGCTCGAAGCTGCGGCGTTTCCGCTCAGCGCGCTCGGAGTCGCGCGAACGTCCGAGATCCGATTGAACATCCATCCGGCATCGTTGGGCGAAGCGATCAGCGCCGAGTCGCCGACGGCCGCCCACATCAGTCGCCCGAACTTGTCGGTGAAACCGGCGACCGGATTCCATGCCGCCACAGGGGGCGCGTCGATGCCGAGCGAAAGCCAGCCATTCCAGGGGAAATCCTTGAGCTTTACCGTGCGCAGGAAGATCGGGGAATTGAAGCCTTCGAGCGCATCGAACCCGATATTCTCTATCCCGGCCGAATACTCGACACTGATGTATTCGCGCTTGACCGTGTAGCCCGCAACCATGGCGTGGCAACTTGCCGCGAGGCCGGCGACGAGGTCGCGCTCCAGGTTGATTCGCTCGACGGCACTGTCGTAGACGGCCGCTCTCCAGCCGGCGGACGTCGCCCTGCACACGTTCGCGCGTGGCGGCGTCGTCGGCCGAGTCGTCGAGAAGCAGGGCGGCATGAAACCAGCCGGATCGCGCAGCCACGGCGGTCCGACCCGCCCATTCGTCGCGCGGCCGCGGCGCAACAAGATCGGCGGCGCTTACTTCCTCGATCGCGGCGTCCCAGTTCGGGCCCTCCGTATACCAGTGCGGGCGGACCAGACGCTTCGTCGCAGTGCGTGTTGGCGCGAACTTTCAAGCGCGCGCAGCGCGGGCGGGGAGGGTGAGGCGGGGTCGTTCGCTAAACTGCGCCTTGGCCGCGTCCGCCTGATCGACATGGTAGAGATAGTCGCCCTGAAAGGGCGTTATCGGATACGGATGGAAGGTGACGCTCGTGCCATTGGCGGCGACGTCGCGCATCACGTCCTGGCCGATCGCGCAAGCCTGAGCATTCGATGGTCGCCAGCGGCGATCCGGCGTTGACCCGAACGACGACGAAACGAGCCCAGCGATTCGATCGCCCGAGCCGAATCCGGCGGCGAGCCGGCGAAGCGCGGTCGGCGCCGACGTACGCCTGGATCTTGCTGTTGCGGAGAGCAATCCGCGGCGCGGTCGGGAGCCATCGTCTCGATGCTGATCGCGTGCGGATAGTACGAAGGGATAGATCGGGAATTCGTGCCCGCTCCGCGCCACCGTCCACCGCGCCCGCCGCCGCGATCGGCGCCACGAGAGCGAGCCCGGCTCTTCACCAGGAGCTCCGGATCGGGGAGCTTGCCGGCTTCAGCCGCGGAGCGTCCGCATCACCTCCGCGTTCTGCGCGCGTCCTTGGGCGTGCCCTGGAAGATGATTTCGCCGCGGTCGATCGCGTAGAGGCGGTCGGCGATGCGGATCGCGGTCATCAGGTTGGACTCGGCGATCAGCAGCGAGATGCCCATCGACTTGATCTTCTTGACCGCATCGATGAAGCGGGTGACGACCACGGGCGCGAGGCCCTCGAAAGGCTCGTCGAGCAGCAGGATCGACGGCGACAGCGCCATCGCCCGCGCGACGGCGACCATCTTCTTCTGGCCGCCGGAAAGATGCAGGCCGCGCCGGTCCATGAACGCCTTGACCTCGGGGAAGACGCCGAATATCCGTTCCTCGACATCCGCTGCGTCCGCCCGCGCCGCTCACCGGCGGACGCGGCCCGCGCCAGCCATTCGCAGATGTGGAAATTCTCGGCGACGCTGAGATCGGGAAAGATCCCGGCGTCCTCCGGCGCATAGCCGATGCCGAGCAATGCGCGCTGGTACGTCGGCAGGCGCGTGATGCACGTCGCCTTTGAAGCTGACGGTGCCGGCACGCGCCGGCAGGAGCCCCATGATCGTCTCGATGGTCGTCGTTTTGCCGGCGCCGTTGCGCCCGGCCAGGACGACCGACTCGCCGTCGCGCCACGCGCAGCGAGACGCCGCGCAGCACCTGAACGCGGCCGCGGAAGGTCTCGATGCGATCGACGTCAAGCATTGCGGTCGCTTCCGAAGGCGGGCTCGCCGGACGGGCGCGCTCCGATCAGCGTCGTCGTCACGGCGTCGTTGCGCCGGATCTCGTCGGGAGTTCCGTCGGCGAGGATCGTTCCCTGGTGCATGACCACGATGCGCTCGGAGTATCGGAACACGATGTCCATGTCGTGCTCGATGATGACGACGGTGATGCCGCCCTCACGCACGATCGAGCTCAGGATATCCATGATCGGCGCCTTCTCCCGCGTCGATACGCCGCTGGTCGGCTCGTCGAGGAAAAGGAGCTTGGGCTTGAGCGCATAGGCTACCGCGACGTCGAGCAGCTTGCGCTCGCCATGGGAGATCGTGCCGGCGACGATGGTCGCCGTATGCGTCGAGGCCGAAATGGCGCAGCACCTCGTGCGCCTCGTCCCACACGGCGTGATCGCGGCTCGCGAGGGCTGTGAGCTTGAGCGTCTTGCCCTCGCGCGAAAAGATGGAAAGCGCGACGTTGTCCGCGCAGGTCAGCTGGTCGAACAGGTTGACGATCTGGAAGCTCCGCGCGATGCCGGCCTTGATCCGCTCGTAGGACGACTGGTCGGTGACGTCGCGACCCTCGAACATGATCTGGCCGCTGTCGGGCGGCAGCAGGCCGCTGACCAGATTGACCAGCGTGGTCTTGCCGGCGCCGTTGGAGCCGATCAGCGCGAGCACTTCGCCCTGCTGACCTTGAAGTCGACCGTGTTGACGGCGCGGTTGTCGCCGAACGACTTGGTCAAGCGCCTGCGTGGAAAGAAGAGCTCATGTCAAGCCGTTCGCGTTTACCGCCGAGGCCAGCTGACCGACGGCGCCCATGATCCCCGTCGGCAGCGCCAGGACCAGCACGACGAGCACCGTGCCGAGCAGCAACTGCCAGTACACGGTAAATCCGACCGCGTAGGTCTTCGAGATAGGTGAAGGCGATGGCGCCCGACGATCGGGCCGACGAACGTGCGGAAAGCCGCCGAGCACGGTCATGAACACGATCTCGCCGGAGAAAGTCCAGATGCAGGATGTCGGGGCTCGCGAGGCCGTTCAGCGGCGCCCACAGCGCGCCGGCTACGCCGGTGAAGATCCCCGAGATCACGAACGCGATCAGCCGATAGCGCCGGATCCGGATGCCGATGAATTCGGCGCGCGTCTCGTTGTCGCGGATCGCCTGCAGCGCCTTGCCGAACGGCGAGTGGACGATCACCCACATGAGCGCCGCGCATATGACGAAAACGGCGAGCACGTAGTAGTAGTACTGGTGGGCCAGAAAATCCATCTTGTCGCTGGTCGGAGCCACTCCCCAGCCAGCGTCGGCGTCGGCACGCGCAGCCCGTCGGTGCCGCCGGTGACCCAGAAGAACTTGAAGGCGAGGCTCCACAGCACCTGCGACAGCGCGAGCGTGAGGATGCCGAAGAAGATCCGCGTGTAGCGCACGCACACGTAGCCGAAGAGCAGCGAGAGCGAGCGCCGAGAGCGAGCACCGAGCCGGCGAGGAACAGCCTCCATCGACGCGATCTTCAGGTACTTGACCATGAACGCCACCGTGTAGGCGCCGCCGCCGAAGTACGCCGAGTGGCCGAAGGAGAGCAAACCGGTGTAACCCAGCAGCAGGTTGAACCCGAGCGCGCGCGATCGCGGCGATGAGGCCGTAGGTGAGCGTGAGCGTCTGAAACGGGTCGACCACAGCGGGGGCGCGACAAGCAGCACGATCGCGACCGGGACGATCCAGGCGAGCATCGGCCAGGTCGGGCTGCAGGCGGGGACGGCGGCGGCGGCGCCCATGCTCATGCGCGTCCCGAAGAGGCCCGGCAGGGCGGACGAGCAGATACCACGAGCGGCGATCAGATAGAGCACGGCCAGCTCGATCTCCGGAAACAACGTGATGCCGGCTTCCCGCACGACGCCCACGATCAGGGCTCCGGCAAGCGCGCCCTCCAGGCTGCCCAGGCCGCCGATCACGACGACGATGAAGGCGAGGACCAGCGCGTCCACGCCCATGCCCAGCACCGCGGACTGGCTGGGCACGACGATAGCGCCGCCGAGCCCGGCCATGAAGCAGCCGAGCGTGAACGCCTGGATGTAGATCCGGTTGACATTGACGCCGAGGGCCGAGGCCATGCGCTTGTCCTGCGAGGTCGCGCGCAGCAGCACGCCGAAGCGGGTGCGGTAGATGAACGCCCAGAGGAACACCGCCGCCATGATGCCGATGGCGATGATCGACCAGGTTGTAGGTCGGATAGCGGTCGCCGCCGATCGAGATGCTTCCGAGCGACTGCGTAGACGCGCCGTCGCCGACAGCGGGTTCGGGCCCCAGATAAGCCGTATCAGGTCCTCGAGAATCATCAGCAGCCCGAAGGTCATCAGCAGCTGGTATTCCTCGGGCCGCTTGTAGAAAGGCCGCAGCAGCGTCGCGCTCGATCACTGCGCCCGCGGCGCCGGCCGCGAGCGCGCCCGACCGGCAGGAGGAGAAACGCCAGCCGCGATCGGCGCGCCCGCTCGAGCGCCCAGCCGACCGCCCACGCGGTCACGAACGCGCCGAGCGCATAGAGGTTGCCGTGGGCGAGATTGAGGATGCGCATCACGCCGTAGATCAGGCTGAGGCCGCCGGCGATCAGGAACAGCACCGAGCTGTACAGCAGCGCGTTGAGCAGGTGAATCAGCAGCACCGACATGCGACGTTTCCTGGCAGGTGGTTATCGCGTCGTCCGGCGCGCGGGCGCCGGAGCGCTTGTCCGGCGACCGCGCAGGCGCGCCCGAGACGCGGTGCTCGACCACCTTCACTTCCGGATTCACGCGATTTTCCCCCACGTACAGCGCCATCATGATCTTGTATGTGCCCTGGACCGGGCAATCCCTCCAGAGATACAGCGTATCGCCCATCGCCTCCTACGGTGCGCCCCGCCCGCGCGCACGACCTTGCCGCTGGGCGCGACGATAACATAACGGCATTGCGGCGGGGCGTCGTCCGCCCCGCCGTACCCGGGTTCCAGCGGGCCGCGCTCGATGCTCGTAGCTGCGCTGGAAGCGGAAGACGCGGTCGACGTCCGCAAGGATCTCCAGCCGTCACCGCGATCCTCGAATGCGTCGTGGCGTACGCTCTGAGCGGGACGCGAAGCGATCGAGCGAACCGACGCCCTGGGGGTAGCTCGGATCGCGGAAACGCCTGCAGCACGACCCCGGCCGGCGACCAGGATTCGAGGCGGTACGGACCGTTGGTGTCGAGGAAATGTCCGTAGCTGCGCATGGAATTCCGCCAGCGCGGTCCAGCGCTCTGCGCGCTTCCTCGACGCTGACGAGCCCATGAAGCGCCGCCGGCCGGTAGCCTCGCGCCCGGAATTCCTCGACCAGGGCGGCGAGCCGCGCACCGGTGTCCCGGTCCCGGACCAGGTCGAGCCACGGAATGCCGCGGCGCTTCGCTCTCGCTTTCGGAAAATGCGGCGATGCCGCGCTCGACGGCCTCTTCCATCAGCACGATCAATTCCCATGGCAGCGTCGACCATGGCGGCGCCGCGGCCGCGGTTTCCCACGGATCGCCGGAGCGCGCGTTGAGATAGACGTCGATCACCGGGCACGCTGATAGTGAAATTGCAGATCGTCACCGAAGTCTCGCGATTTCGGTCGTCGATCGCGACCAGCTTGAATCCGGCCAGCCACTGCGTGACCGGGCGCGGTGGCGCGCGCGACGGCGGGATCGAAGCTCGCTCCTGCCCGCTGTGCCCCCCAGCGCGCGGCAAAGAGGTACGGATAGATCAGGTCGGCAAGCCGGTCTGCGTGCCGTCGTGGAATAGCGAGGTGACCGCCGAATAGCGTAGGCGCTGCCGCGCCGAAACGTGGGCGCCGACTGCGCTGCGGCATCCCGGTTCCCGGCGCAGGGGTGGATCGCGTCGCTTGGCATCGCCGCGGCAGCGGCGGTTGCCTCGGGACTCGATGCGCACCCGGTTCGGCGATCCAGCTGCCGCCATACGGTGCGGGCAGCAGCGCCTGGTCGCCCACGATGTGCCAGAGCATGCGGCCAAAGTCGTCGCTCGAAGCCCGCCGATCGGATTCCACGCCGCAGCCGGCGCCGACGCGATGCCAAGGCGCGATCCATCCGTTCCACGGAAAATCCTTCAGCTTGACGGTGCGCGGGAAAATCGCCGACGTGCAATCCGGACTGCGAATCGAACGCGACATTCTCGACACCCGTCGCGTACTCGGAATTGAAATGCTCGCGCCGCAGCGTGTATCCGACGACCACGCGCTCGCAGCCGGCAACCAGCGTCGTGACCAGCGCTCGCTCCAGGCCGATGCGCTCCGCCACGCCGTGATAATCGCCGGTCGTGAGGCGTCGATAGGCCGCTTCGGAGGAGCGCCGCAGCGGCCGCGTCGTGCAGGTGACCGGCGTAGAGCATCATGCGCCTGAAACCAGCCCTGCTTGGCCCACGGCGGACCGAGCCAGCCCGCCGGGCCCGGGCGCGCCGCGATCGCCGAGGCGATCGACGTCGACCTCCTCCAGCGTGGCGTCCCAGTCGCTGGCGCCCGCGATTCGAATCCGGAGGAACCAGCGTTGCTGCCAGGCTTCCGATCGCGCGGATGCGCAGCGAAGCGCCTGCCGGCGCGGTAGCGGGCCGCGTCGCGTACTGCGCTTTCGCCTGCTGCGCGAGGTCGAACTGCTCGAGATAGTCGGCGTGGTACGGCGTGACGGGATACGGGTGCGGTACGTAGCTCGCGCCGCCCGGCGCGAGCGTGGGCACGCGACGGCCCGCCGCGGCGCAGCGCGTACTGGCGCTGCTGCCCGCGACGGCGTAGCTGCCGGCGGCCGCGTCGAAGGTGAGGACCAGATAGGAGTGCAGACGAATCCACCTGCGGTGCATCGGCGGGCACCGGCCGGCCGGCGAACGGATCGGCGCCGACATAGGCGTGGACTCGAGCCTTCGGCCACCCCGCAGCGGCGGCGGCGGGGTCGAGCGTCTCGATCCGGAATTCCTGCGGATAGAACGAGGGATAGAACGGCGATTCGTGCCCGCCCGCGTCCGGCGGCGCGAGCACGGCGGCCCCGAGCAGGCTCGCGGCGATCAGGCCGCACCCGCGCGCCGCCGCGGCTGCACGCGGGCGATTGCGCCGACGGACCGGACAGGCGACAACAAGCGGGCGCCCGGAGGGCGCCCGCTCAGGACGTGCTGCCGCAGCTTCGGCGTCGGGCAGGGCACCGGCCCCGCTTACGCCTTGGCGGTCGGCCAGGTCTGATCGATCCAGGTGTAGGTCGACGTCGGCTCGCCCTTCGGCCAACCCGGGGGCGCCGTGATGTTGCGGATCGGGATCGTGATGATGCGCTCCGGGTCATAGATCGGAAACGGATATTCGGGCACGTTCTTGGTGAAGCCGATGATCGTGTCCTTGTAGCCCTGGTGGTTGTCCGGGCGTATGTACACGTAGCCGCCCGGTCCCGCGTAACCCATGCCTTCGAGCTGGCTGATGATCGCGTCGTCGTCCGGCCAGCCGCCGAGGAAGTGGTTGGCCTTTTCGATCGCCCCTTTCAGCATCATCGTTGCGGTATACGCGCCCTCGGCCTGGAAGTTCGGATATTCCTTCCAGCGCGCGTGGTACTTCTCGACGAATGTCTTGTTGAGCGGCCAGCGGTTGCCCGCCGGGTACGTGAAGTAGTAGTTCGCGTGGCAGCCGGCCAGGACACCCTCCGGATGATCCTTGCCGATAGCGTGCGGCGCAACGCCGAGCGCCAGGGTCGTGGCGCACTTCATCTTGTCGTACAGGCCGTATTGCAGCGCCTGCTTGTACATCGCCACGTAGTCGCCGCCCCATACCGACGAGAACAGCAGATCGGGCTTGGAGGCGATCGCCTTGGTGATGTGCGAGCTGAAGTCGGTCGTGCCGAGCTTTGGCCAGTTCTCGGACACCGTCTCCATCTTCGGCATCATCTTCTTCATGATGATGTTGAAGTGGTCGAACGCGTTGCGCCCGTAGGAATAGTCCGGGTGGATGTGCGCGACCCGCTTCAGCTCCGGCCAGGTTTGCGCAACGGCGAGGGCCGTCGTCGCCCCGTCGGCGGACTGGATATTGGTGATCCGGAAGATGTAGTGCGGGTTCGGCACCGCCTTGTCGAACAGGAAGTCGGTGCAACCGTCGATAAAGATCGTCAGCACCTTGAGTTCCTCGGCGACCGGCCCGAGCGCCGGCGTGTTGCCGCTCGACGTGATGCCGCAGAAGAAATCGATCTTCTCCTGCAGCTTCAGGCGCCGAAGTTCTTTGACGTTGCCGTCGACGCCGGCCGCCTCGTCGGCCTTCAGCACCTCGATCTTGCGCTTTCCGAGCAGACCGCCGGCAGCGTTGATTTCCTCGGCGGCGAGGACCTGCCCCTTGTACATCGGCTCGCCGAGCAGCGCAGCCGGCCCGGTGAAGAAGGTCATGTGACCGATCTTGTACGGCGTGCTCGGGAATGTTGCCCTTGGGGCTTGCTCCTGCGCTTGCGCCATCCCGATCAGCGGGACCGACGCAGCGCCGGCGCCAAGCGCCGCTCCGACGCCAACGCCGAGACTGCGCAAGAAAGTCTCTACGATCGACTTGTCCATCCATTTGACCTCCTCCTAAAATTCAGGACCGCGGTGGGAAAACCCGTGCCAGGCCGACGGCCGGCGTCCAGATCAGGTCAGGCCTGCTACAGCGTATTATAGTAGCGAATAGCGCGCGCCACGACGGCATCTTGACCCAGGGTCGCGGGAGCAATGCGGAGACGTCGTCGGAAGGTAAACAGCGTCGGAGCGCGCCTTGTTCCACCGGCAGAGGGTGCCCGCGAGGCGCGCCGGCAGGCGGCCCGGGCCGAGGCGGAGGAGCCGGAGTGATCGAGCCGATGCGCAGCTTGGCGGGGCATCGCTGCGGCGCTTGCGGTCCCGCTACGGTGTGTTCTTCGCGGGCAGCGACGGCCGTGCTCGCGCTCGATATCCTGGTGCCTCCGGCCGTGCTGTCGATTGCGCGCAAGCCGTTCGACTACTTCACCTTCAACCCGTGGCTCCCCGTTGCTCCCCGGATATCTTTTCGGCGAGCGAGGCCCCGCTGCAGCGCAAGCTCGAGTTTCTGCCCAACCTGGCGCTGTTCTGGTTCAGCGCGGACAGCCCCTACGGCGGCGTCGACTGGGGATTCGCCGTCACGGTGAGCGACCTGATGCGGTTCGTTCTGCTGGCCCTTCTGTTCGGCGCTCTATTTCGCCCTCGTCGTACATCTCCGCGACCAGTCGTCGGCGCGCCGGCTGGAGCCCGGACTCGGCCGACAGGGCGGCGCAGTCGGGCGCCCTGGCGAGCGTCGCTCGGGGTCTCGACCGGCGGATGCACGGTCATGGGCTGCGGCGCTCCGGTGATCCCGGTCGTAGGGCTCGCGTTCGCGGGCCTGACCAGCGGCACCCTCGCGTTGCTGGCGGGGGTTTCGCGCGTCGCGACGGCCCTGGTGTTCGCGGCGGTCACGCTCGGGGTCATCTACATCGGATGGCGCGCCGGCGGGCCAGCCCCGCAAACCGCTCGGGAGAAGCCAGCCCGGCCGACGAAGCCGGCGAGCGCGACCGCTCGGATAGCCGGCGCTGCCGCCGGGCGCCGCTCGGTTGCGTCGTGCGGGCGCCGGGAGTAAGCTCGAAACGGCGAAGGCGTAACGGTCGCCGCGAAGGATGCATGCTCGTCAGTGAAATCCTGCGGATCAAGGGCAACGCGCTGTTCACGACAGGCCCCGAGGGCGCGGTGCTGGACGCGGTCAAGGTCATGGCGCAGCACGACATCGGATCGCTGGTGGTCATGGACCATGGCCGAATGGTCGGGATGCTCACTTTTGCCGAAGTGCTGCAGGCGCTATCGAAGCGACAGGGGCAGCTCGGCGACCTCAAGGTCAGCGACATCCAGGTGCGCGATCCGCTCACGGCGACGACCGGGCTGGACGTGATGGAGCTGCGCCGGGTGATGCTCGAGCGCCACGCGCGCTACGTGCCGGTGATCGACGGCCCGACCTTGCTCGGCGTGGTGTCCTTTCACGATGTCGCCAAGGCGGTCTACGAAGAGCAGAGCTTCGAAAACCGGATGCTCAAGAGCTACATCAAGAACTGGCCCGATGCCGACGAGCAGTAGGAGCACTATCACGGGGCCGTTCAACCCCGGCCGAGCAGGAACATCGCGGGCCGGCCGCGACAATCTCAGTGGAGGCGCCGCCCACCAGTCGGCAATGCTGCGGCTGACAACCTGTTCGGTCGGCAACGTCAGGTCCGCGGCGACGCAAAATCGCGTTGCCCCGGCCGCAAGCCCCGAGCACGGCGGCGACGATGGCCTCATTGCGGTAGGGTGTCTCGATAAAGAGTTGCGTCGCGCCGTCGCGCCCACCGCGTCATCCAGGGTCCGCAGCGCCGCGGCACGCGCTTCGGCGCGGACCGGCAGGTAGCCGTGGAAGGTGAAGCGCTGGCCGTTCATGCCCGAAGCCATCAGCGCCAGCAGCAACGCCGAGGGCCCGACCAGCGGCACGACCCGCACCCCGGCGCGGTGCGCTGCCGCGACCAGGAGCGCGCCGGGGTCGGCGACGCCGGGGCAACCGGCATCCGAAACGAGCCCCAGATCTTCGCCTGCCAGCGCGGCGCGAGCAATGCCGCGGCGCGTTCGGCGGCGTGTGCTCGTTAAGTTCGCGAAGGCGATGTCCTGCAGCGCATGCTCGGACGAGAGCGACTTGACGAATGCCCGCGCAGGCTTCGGCGTTTCGGCGACAAAATGACGCAGTCGACGCGCGATCGCGATCGTGCGCCCGGGCAGGGCGGACGCTGGCTCGACCAGCCCCAGCAGATTGGGCACAGGTAGAGCATGCCGGCAGCGCGCGCTGCATTCACAGCGGAAGCGACGCCTTCGCGATCAGCATGTCGGTCAGGCGGATCAGCGGCAGGCCGATGAGCGCCGTCGGATCGTCGCTCGCGACGCGGGTGAACAGCGACGATGCCGAGTGCTTCAACCTTGACCGATCCGGCGCAATCGTACGGCTGGTCGCGCTTCAGATCGTCGCGGTGATAGACTGGAGCATCCTGCATCGCCAGCTCATCCGGCGCAAAGACAGAGCGGTGTCAGGCGCGGCTTTTGCCTGCCGTTGCTCTGTTGCCGGCGGGCACGGCGGCAACGGCTGAGTCCTCGCCGCGAGCCGCAGCGTCCAGTTCATGATCTCGACTTCAAGGCCCGGAATGGTCCGCCCGAAGGCGGCCGCATAATCGCGCTCGTACCTCTCCACCAGTTGCACTCGAGGTTGCGTCAAAGCGGCCGAGCGGGAGACCGACGGTGATCTCGTGGCCCTGACCGGTGTAACGCATGTCAGCGGCGCGCGTCTCCACCAGGGTGGCATCGGGGGCGCCGGCTTTCACCACGGCCTCCGCTTCCGTGCGCATCTCGTCGAATAGGGCGTTGACAAAGTCCGGGTCGAACCTATCACCGAGGCGCACATAGCGGCTGCGCGCGACTTCTAGGCGACCGGCGCACGCAGGAATCCGAATGCCGAACCTACACCGGCGCCGAGAGGGAACAGGACGCGACCGATGCTGAGTTTGTCGGCGAGCCGCGCGGCGTGGAGCGGTGCCGCGCCGCCGAACGCGATCAGCGTGCGTGCCTCCAGATCCTTGCCGCGCTCGACGGCATGCACGCGGGCCGCGTTGGCATGTTCTCTTCGACGATCTCGCTGATCCCGAAAGCCGCTTCGAGCCGCTGCAGGCTGAGCGGCGGCCGACCGCCTTGTCGACCGCGGTGCCGGCCTGCTCGGTCAGAGCTTGATCGTGCCGCCGGCGAAGTAGCCGGGATCGAGACGGCCCAGCACGACATCGGCGTCGGTCACCGTCGGCTCGCTGCCGCCGCGGCCGTAGCAGGCCGGTCCCGGCTCCGCGCCGGCGCTCTCGGGGCCGACATTGACGCGCGAGAGCTGTCGACCGAGGCGATCGAGCCCCCGCCGGCGCCGATCTCCACCATCTCGATGACCGGGATGCGCAACGGCAGGCCGCTGCCCTTGAGGAAGCGATACTGGCGCGCGACCTCGAAGGTGCGCGAATGCTGCGGCTCTCCCTCGTCGACCAGGCAGATCTTGGCGGTCGTACCGCCCATGTCGAAGGACAGAACCTTGCCGAGTGCGTACTGCTGCGCCAGGCTGCCGCGAGGATGGCACCGCCCGCCGGGCCGGACTCGACGAGGCGGATCGGAATTTGCGCGCGGTCTCGATGGTGGTCAGTCCGCCGCCCGACGTGATCAGCAACAGCGGGCAGGGGAAGCCGCGCTGTCTCAGCGCGCCATCGAGGCGGCCAAGATAGCGGTCCATCACCGGCTGCACGTACGCGTTGGCGATCGCTGTCGACCAGCGTTCGTATTCCCGGATCTCCGGTGAGACCTCGCTGGCGAGCGTTACCGACAAGTCGGGCCGGTGTGCGAGCAGGATGTCGCGCGTGCGGCGTTCGGCGAGCCGTCGAGATAGGCGTGCATGTAGCCTATCGCGACGGCTTCGATATTCGCGGCATCAAGTTTTGGAACAAGCGACACGACCGCCGCCTCATCGAGCGGCAGCAACACGTTGCCGCGCCCGTCGAGCCGCTCGCGCACGCCAAAGCGAAGATCGCGCGGCACCAGCGGAGGTGGCTTGTCCATGTAAA
>CAVQKL010000005.1:0-614614 GCA_963713125.1 uncultured beta proteobacterium
CCGCGGCGGCGACCGATTCCGGCTCGACCTCGCGCAGCGCCTTGAGCAGCAGCTCGGGCCCGCCGTCGTGCAGCTGCGCGGCGTCGGAGAGCGTGCGCCGCCAGGTGCGCGCGCGCGGAGATCCGTGGTAGAGCCCGAGGATGTGCCGGGTGATCGCACGCAAATGCACGCCGCGCGCGAGCTGTGCCTCGACATAGGGCAGCAGCGCCGCGACGATGTCGGCGCGCGAGCGCGGCCGCGCGCCGGGGCCGAAGCACAGCGCGTCGGCGTCGCCGAGCACGTACGGATGGTGATAAGCGGCGCGCCCGAGCATCACGCCGTCGATCTCGCGCAGCTCGCGCGCGATATCGCCAGGCGTGGCGATCCCGCCGTTGATGACGATCGTCAGCCCGGGGAAGTCGCGCTTCAGCCGGTGCACGAATTCGTATTTCAGCGGCGGAATCTCGCGGTTTTCCTTTGGCGACAGCCCCTTCAGGATCGCGTTCCGGGCGTGGACGATGAACGCGCTGGCGCCTGCCGCCGCGACGGTGCCGACGAAGTCGCGCACGAAGGCGTACTCGTCGACCGCATCGATGCCGGTGCGGTGCTTGACCGTCACCGGCAGCGCGACGGCGTCGCGCATCGCCGCGACGCAGTCGGCGACCAGCGCGGGCTCGGCCATCAGGCAGGCGCCGAAGCTGCCGGTCTGCACGCGCTCGCTGAGGGCAGCCGACAGTTCAGGTTGATTTCGTCGTAGCCCCAGGCTTCGCCCAGCCGCGCGCAGTGCGCGAGCGCCGACGGGTCGCTGCCGCCGAGCTGCAGCGCGATCGGATGCTCGGCCGGATCGAAGTCGAGATGGCGCGGCACGTTGCCGAACATCATCGCGCCAGTCGTCACCATTTCGGTATAAAGCCGCGCGCGCGGCGTGATCAGCCGGAAGAAGTAGCGGCAGTGACGGTCGGTCCAGTCCATCATCGGCGCAAAACACAATCGCCATCGTAAGTCGTTCATTTGTCGAGTCTTTCGTTCGCTCAGTCGGTCCAATACATATTTGAATCGATTGAAATTTTCGAGCGGCAGTTTGCTCGACGTGTGCTCTGACGGTTGCGATCCCATCGCGCAGAGCGGCGCCATTTTGCGCTGTCAGTGCACACGTAGCGCACACGAATTCTCGGTCCGCGCGGTGTCTCAGGCAACCGACTGGAGCGCGCTGCGGGCGTAGTCGCGAATACGGACTACACCTCTACGACGATGCGGCCAGGCGAGCTCTACCTGCTCGTGCATCAGCGCGCGCAGGAAACGGACGGAGCAGGTGTCAGCTCGGCGCGGGAGCTGCGTGCCCAGGCTAGGCGTGCAAGGCCTCGATCGCGGCCTTCGGGTCGGACGCGACGATCTTGAGCAGCGCCCGCGCGGGACCGGTTGGGTGCGTGCGGCGTTGCTCCCAATTCTGCAGGGTACGGAGGTTCACGCCGATCAGCTTTGCGAACTGCGATTGACTGATTTTCGCGGCCTCGCGAATCGCTCGGACGTCCGGTTGAGTGAGCTCGGTGACGCGCGCCCCTCGCACGGGCTTCCCAGCCATGTGGCGCCTCATCTCGCGCACACCCTTTACCAACTGATCGAAATGCAGCTTATCCATCCTTCAAGTCCTTCATCAATTCGCCGAGCATCTTGATCTGTTGCCGGTTCAAATCCTCGCGTTGGCTTTTTGCGTATGCGTAGATCAAGTAAATGTAGTGCTTGGGGACGTGCCAATAGTAGATGACCCTCGCGCCGCCGCGCTTTCCGCGACCCTGGGCAGACCAACGCAGCTTTCGCAGACCTGCCCCGCCACGGATCAGGTCGCCCGCGTCGGGGGAAACGAGCAGAAAGCTCTGCAGCGCGCGTAGATCGTCGTCGGTCCAGTGTTCCTCGCGGAAGGCGACGAACGGCGTCAACTCGACGAAGACCATCGGATGCACTATACGCGATTAGCGTATGTGCTGCAAGTCCAGCCAACGAAACCGTCTCCGTGAAAGGCAAATGGAATTTCCGGGTAGCCACGCCGTTGACGGCAATCGATCGGACGCAAGCTCGCCGCGACACGCTGCACATCCCAGGTGCGCGTGGCCTCCTCGTCGACGAACACGGGGCTGTGCCAACTCTGAATTTGAGCTGAAGCGGCAGGCGTTCTGCTCGGAGGACCTCGCGAGACCCGCGACGATCGCATTGAAGCATACGCGAGCGAAATAAATCGCAGACCCTTCGTGCACACGCTCTGCACACGCTGCATTGCAATCGATTGATATCAAAAATGAATCATTCCGATCCATCATCGGCGCCGTGCCCAAGCGGTGCGACGAGTCGTTCATTCGCTCAAGGTTCGCGGCAAATGATCCAATGGACGCTCTCAAGCATCGGTCATTGTATCGCCGCGACGGCTGGGTGCCTTCGGAGGAAACCTGCCGGGCGGCAATCCTCGAACGATTCTGCGTTCCGAGGCAGCGTCTTTGCAATGGCACCGTGGCGCGTGATAACGTCGGCGCTCGCGCCCGTTTTGATGACTGCGCCCAACGAATGCAGACCGTTTTCGCTGCGCGGCTGAAACAGCATGCGCTGAAAGCCCCTGGCTCGCAAGCTTTCGCGACGCCGCGGCGCGCGATCACCTATGCCGATCTGCTCGGCCGCGTGCAGTCCTGCGCCGCGTGGCTGTTGCGCGAGGGACTGGCGCGCGAACGACGTCTGCCTCCTGATGTCGTCGGTATCACGATTGCCGATGATTTCACGCACATGGTCGCGAGCCTCGCGTTGCTGTGGCTCGGCGTTCCGCATGTATGCCTGCCGTCCCGCGACCCAGTCGCCAAGAGAACGGACCTGGCAGCAAGGCTTGCGGTCCGGCGCGTGGTGATCACCGAGCCGCGGCATGCGCTCCCGGGAAAGAAGGCCTCATTGCTGACGCCGGAGCACATCGAGGCGGCGGCCGGCGTCGAATCGTTGCATCCGATCCTTGCCGATCCCGACGCCCCCGCGCTGTATTACGCGAGCTCGGGCACGACCGGCGAGCCGAAGATCTTCGCACTGAGCCAGCGTGCGCTGGCGTGGCGGGCCGAGAGCATCGCCCGATCGGAGCGGATCGACCCCGCGCGCGGTTATCGTTCGCTGACGCCCGTTGCGGTCGAAGACCCGATGGCAAAGAGCCGATTGGTGACCTGCGCCTATCTGGGCGCGACCAGCGTGCTGTCCGGCCCGCGTACTTCGCGGTCCCTGTCGCTGCAGGAGCTTTGCGCGCGCCTCGATGTGAGCTGTCTCGAATTGACCGTGCTGCAGGTGTCGAGTCTCCTCGCCGAGGGCACCGATCCACAACCATTCCCTGGGACGACCGCGGTCTACACCGCGGGCTCGCGGGTGCCGGCCAAGCTGCGCCAGGCATTCAAGGCTCGCTTTGGCGTGCCGCTCTGGGTCCACTACGGTACCCGGGAGTTCGGTCGCATCTCCAGCACTTTCCCCGACGGCGACGGCAATGGCGAGCCCGGTGCGGATGATGTATCGGCCGAGACTGTCGGCACCCCCGTCCGCTGGATCGATCTCGAGATAGTCGACGCGGATGGCAGCCCTGTCGATCCGGGGCAGCCGGGCGAGCTCAAGGTGCGCGCCGAATGCATGACCGCCGGCTACCACGGCGACCCGGTGGCCACGGCCCGGCACTTCAGGGACGGCTGGTTCTATCCCGGGGACGTCGCTGCACTCACTTCCGACGGCCGGCTGTGCGTCCACGGCCGCTCCGACGACATGATGAACCTGAACGGCATCAAGATCTTTCCGGCCGAGATCGAGCGCGTGCTCGAGCAGCACCCGGCGGTCAGGGCCGCCGCAGCGTTTTCGAAACCCTCGGCTGCGCATGGCGACATACCGGTCGCCGCAGTCGAGCTGCACGCGTTCGCGACGGCCGGCGTCGACGAGCTTCTTGCGCACGCGCGCGCGCGGCTGGGCGTGCGGGCACCGCGAAAAATAATCGTGCTGGATGCACTTCCGCGAAACGCGGCGGGCAAGCTGGTGAAGCGGGAGCTCGCGCAGCTCGTCGCACCCGCCGGGTGACCGCAGGGGCGATGGATATCGCGTCGATCCGAATGGCGGTGTTCGAGGCCTTGACGATTGCAAGTCCCGGGGTCTTCGACGACGACATGCGCCGGTCGTTCCTGACCGGGCAAGCCAACATCGCCCTCGCGGACCTGGACATGGACAGCATGGCCGCGATGGAATTCTGCATCGCCCTTGAGCTGTCGACCGGGACAAGCCTGCTGCCCTCGCAGCTCGCCGAGCTCGCCACCACCGACACGGTCGAGCGGCGTATCCGGGAGCAGCTGGCCGAGGCCCGCAAATGAGCTCCGTGTCATCGCGCGCGGCGCAACTACCGCAAGCCGCCACCGCGAGCCGGTTCGACCGCGCCTGGCGGCTGTATTGCAGACGCGTGCAGCGGTGCCGCACCGAAAATCAGACCAATCGCCTTCACCTGATCATCGAAAATTACATGACGCCGATGGACGTGCATCGCTTCGGCGCGGCGCTCGCCAGCGAGCGCGACGATGCTCCCGGCCGCGCGTGGATCGCCCGTCTCGCAAGCCGGATGCCCGCCAAGACGGTTCGAGCGGTCGAGTTCGACCGCATCGGCCCTCGCAAAGGCTTCACGATGTACGGGGCGGACACCGGATCGCATGCGAAGAAAACCCTGATCGTCGGATTCGCCGGCCACTTTCACCGGCTGATGGTGCCGACGCCTGTCCTGCTCGACTGTCTCAACCCGGCGTTCTACGACGTCGTCATCCTGCGGGACTTCGCGAGGCTTTTCTTCGCCCGGGGCATCGACGGGCTCGGCGGCGATTTTGTCCGAGCCGTGTCCAATCTGCGCGAGCGTTTCGATTTCGGCTCGTATCGGAACGTGATCGCACTGGGCACGAGCAGCGGCGGCTTGCCCGCCCTGCTCGCGGCGATCATGCTCCGGCTCGACCGCGGCGTCTCGCTCGGCGCCATCGATTTTCCCGTCCTTGCCGCGAGGTTGAGGAACCACGGGATCAGTGCAACGGCCCACGCCGAGCTGCTCGCTGCGAGACCCCGGCCTTTCCCCGAGCTGGTCCTCGCGTACGGCGCGCATTACGGAATCGACGTGGCGTCAACCAAGGCCCTGCACGATCGCGTACCCTCGCGTTTGCACGCGGTCGAAAAGTGCGACACCCACAACTTGTTCGCATGGCACATGGCGCGCGGCATCCTGCCGGCATTTCTGCAGACGCTGCTCGCTCAGGACCTGGAGACCGGGCAACCGGCGGCATCGTCGCCGTGCCGGGCCGGATTCGACTCAACGACTTAGGGGGGCACGCGATGGCTCGTCTGGCACCTTTTTATGCAGCCCTGCGGCAATCGATCGCGGCCGTCGCGGCGATGTGCATCGCGCTCGCGGGTTCCGGCGCGCCTTCCGTCGCGCAGGCGGCAGACGCCGGAGACTATCCGAGCCGGCCGGTTCACATCGTCGTCCCGTTCGGCGCGGGCACGCAGATGGACATCGCCGCGCGCCTTATCGGCGGCAAGCTCGCCGATACGCTCGGCCAGGCGATGGTCGTCGAGAACTACCCCGGCGCCTCGGGCAACATCGGCAGCGAGGTCGTCGCCAAGGCGCCGGCCGACGGCTACACGCTGTTGTTTACCGGTTCGCTGATCACGCTGCTGCCCAGCACGATGGGCTCACGGGCGGTGGATCCGGTGGCCGCGTTCGCACCGATAGGCAAGGTGGGGGAACCGCCGATCGTCATCCTCGTGCATCCTTCGCTCAACGTCGGGACCCTTGCCGACCTGATCGCGCTGGCCCGGCGCCAGCCCGGCAAGATCGCCTACGCGACCGCGGGCATCGGCACGGTTCAGCATCTGGTGGCGTCGATCATCTCGCGGCAGGCCGGGATCGAGCTGATCCACGTGCCGTACGCCAACACCGGGCAGGCCCTGAAGGACGTGCTCTCGGGGGAGGTCCCCGTCTACTTCGCCTTCCTGGGCCCGACCGACACCTATCTGCGCAGCGGGAAGCTGCGGGCCCTGGCGGTGGCGAGCAACCGCAGGATGCACGCGTGGCCCGATATTCCGACGGTGACGGAGCTCGGCTACAAGGAGGCCGCCGCCGACCCGTGGAATGGCGTGCTCGCGCCCGCGGAGACCCCACCGCAGATCGTCGACCTCCTGTATCGCGAGCTGACCCGCATCGTGCAGCTGCCCGACGTGCGCGAACGATTTGCGCAGATGGGGATGGACCCGGTGACGACGTCGCCCGAGCAGTTCCGCGCCGAGATCAAGGCGGCCGTGGCCCGCTGGCCTGCGGTGGCCGAAGCGGCGGGCGTGCGGGCGGGTAAGTGATGCGGCCGCGACAGCGGCGAAGGTGGCGGTCCGAAAAAAAAACCCACGACTCGAGGCCTGTAGACCAGCGTCCTGCAGGCGCTGGCCGCAGCGGCCAGCGCACACAGCGTGCGGAGGCCAGCCGTTTGCGCTGACGGCAACGCGGTCGGGGACTGTGGCTACGGCGATTGCTCGACGATGTCTGTGAGCACGAGACGGTCGCCGCAAAGATCGAAGTAGTAGTCGTTGAAGTACTTCTTGCCGCTGGCTTTCAGGCCTTCGCCTCGCACCTGTCCCGAGCCGGGCTTGTTCCAGGGATCGCCCGGCGTACCCGGCGTCAGGAAGCGATCGGCGAAGATCAGGAGATCGGCGTCGATGCCGTCCATGCCGCGGATCGCGGCGCTTTGCTTCGCGTCGAATCCCAGCGCTGCGAGCGTCGCCTTCAGGTCCTTCTTCAGCGCTGCATCGCGCAACGCCACATACGTAGCGGTTATCGCCTGCTCGGCCGGCTTCGGCGTTGTTGCTGGGGGCGCCTTTTCTGCTGCCGATCGCCGTAGCTGATCTGGTCGAACTTGGGGGTCGTCAACGGCAGGTCGAATTCGAATTTGCCGTACTGCCGGTGCGTGACGCTGCCAGCCGCGCGGCCCGCATCGGTCTTGAGAGTGCTCGACCAGTCGCGCGGGGTCAGATCGTTCAGGCTGCCGCCGAACGGCGTGCCGGCGGTGAAGTATCTCGATCGGCCGGCCGCGTCGAGCGTCATTTCGGCGAAGCTCGCGTTGCGCAATTTCGAGAGCGCCCGCGCCTGTGTCAGCGGACAAGCCGAATCGGCGAGCATCGGGGAGGCGATCGGCTTGCTCGCGACGTAGACGACGGTGCCGCTGCCGTCATCGCCTGATAGGCGATGCCGTCGACCAGGTCGAACTCGCCGATGTTGACTTCCTTGATGTGGCCCTTCACCGGCGCCGGATAGGCGTATGCGGGCACTTCTCTCGACGGCCTTGCGCGGGCTGCTCGCGGCGGCCTTTCCGGCGCCCCAGTCGCAGCCTGCTCCTTGCCGCAGCCCAACAGCCAAAGCGGCGATACAGGCAAGCGCGGCGAGGCGAAGAGCCTTCATCGTTCGTCTCCTTCTTATGGCAGTTCGATCGAGGCGCGGCGCGCAGCGTTCGCTGCCCGGAAGCCGATCCCTTCGCACCCCCGTATGATAAGGTACACGCAGTGTCCGGGGACGTTGGCAGGCTCCCCGTTTCAAGACTCCTGGCGGCGTCCAAGCTCTGCTCCTGGTCCGGGTTTTGCAGCCCGCTCGGAGACTATCTTGGACAAGCGCTCGCAAACCGTCCCGTTGCGCCCCTTCGATTTCGGTGCCGATGCCGCTGGCCTGGTGTCGGCACGGCGGAGGACCCGGCGATGAATGTCGGCGGACGTTCGCCGGCTGCTGTGCGGCCCGCGGGCTTGCGCGCGTTCGGCGACGGCTATGTCAGCCTGCTGCTTCCCGTCTATCTGCTGGCGCTCGGCCTGTCGCCGTTCGAAGTCGGCGTGATCACGACCGGAACGCTGCTGGGCTCCGGCGCGCTGACGCTCGCTGGTCGGCCTGCACGCCTACCGCTATCGCTACCGCACGCTGCTGCTCGCGGCCACTGCGCTGATGACGGCGACCGGACTCGGCTTCGCGGCGATCACGCAATTCTGGCCGCTGCTGGTCGTCGCCTTTATCGGCACGCTCAATCCATCGAGCGGCGACGTCAGCATTTTCCTGCCTCTCGAGCAGGCGGTGCTCGCCCGCATCGTGCCCGACAAACAGCGGACGGCGGTGTTCGCGCGCTACAGCCTCGCCGGCGCGCTGGTCGGCGCCGCCGGCGCGCTGTTCGCCGGCGTCGCCGGAATGGCTGGCGGCCGCTTTCGGCACCTCGATGCAATCGGCGATCCAGTCGATGTTCGTGCTCTACGCGCTGATCGGCGTCGCCTCGGCGCTCGTCTATCGCAAGCTGCCGCGCGGGCTCGCCACCGAAGTCCGAAGCGCCGGCGGCGCCGCTGCACC
Source organism: uncultured beta proteobacterium (assembly GCA_963713125.1). Classification (GTDB taxonomy): domain Bacteria; phylum Pseudomonadota; class Gammaproteobacteria; order Burkholderiales; family Casimicrobiaceae; genus PALSA-1003. Next base: position 8,369 of record CAVQKL010000005.1, read on the forward strand.
GGTCCAAGCGCATCGTCTATATTCTCGCCGCGCTGTTCAGCCTCGATGCTTTCGGCGGCGGATTCATCGTGCAGTCGATGCTCGCGCTGTGGCTGTTCGAGAAATTCCAGCTCTCGACCGCCGTCGCCGGCACGATCTTTTTCTGGACCGGCGTGTTCACGGCCGTTCTCGTACCTGGTCGCGGTGCGCATCGCCAACCGCATCGGCCTGGTCAACACGATGGTGTTCACCCATCTGCCCGCCGAATCTGCTGCTGGTGCTGATGCCGTTCGTGCCCGACCTGGGCTGGGTGATCGTGCTGCTGCTGGTGCGAGGCGCGCTGTCGCAGATGGACGTGCCGACGCGAAGCTCGTACGTGATGGCGGTCGTGTCGCCGGGCGAGCGCGCCGCCGCGGCGAGCATCACGTCGGTGCCGCGCAGCCTCGCCTCGGCGACGAGCCCCCTGCTCGCCGGCTATCTGCTCGGGCTCTCGAGTTCGGCTGGCCGCTGGCGATCGCCGGCGCGCTGAAGATCGTCTACGACCTGTTGCTGCTCGCGACCTGCCGCCGCTTGCGTCCGCCGGAAGAGAGGCGAGCTACTTCCCGGCGGCGCGCTTGATGATCGAGAGGCGATCCTGCGCCGCGAAGGAGGCGCGTGGCTGGTCGACGAGGAGCTGGTGCATATCGGCAGGCGCCAGTGCGCGGCCACGCCGGTATCGTCCCAGGACAAGTCCATTAAGATAAGCGCGTGATCGATAACGACGGCTGGAGGACCATGGCCACCACACCGATGCCGCTCTCCGAGGCTGCGCCGCGCTGGGCGTGGCTGCCCGCGCCCGGCACCTGGAAGTACTACGCGCTGCTCGGCGTGCGTCGGCATCTTCATCCTCGGTCCGCTCGGCGGCGTCGCCGCGTCGTACATGAACTTCTCGCTGGGCTTCTTCGTCGGCGGCCAGGTGCTCGCGGGAATCCTCGGCTCGACGGTGACGTTCGGCTACGGCGCCGGCCGGAAGTCACGGCGCCAACTACATCCAGACGACGGCGGCCTCGGTCGCCGGCATGAGCGCGATGGCGGTGGTCATCCAGGCGATGGTCTGGCTGGGCATGCCGCAGCCGCCGACGTGGCAGCTCGTCCTCTACATGCTGTGCATCGGCATGTTCGGCGTCGGCGTCGGCATGCTCTACACGCCGATCCTCGTCGACCGCCTGCAGCTCACGTTTCCCGTCGGGGCTTGCGGTCGCCAACATCCTGCGCGCGCTGACCGACCCGGTCCTGCTGCGGCGATCGGTGTCGCGGCTGTTCGGCGGCATGGCGCTCGGCATCGTCGGCGGCATCGGCGCCGCCAAGATCGCGGCGCTCGGCGCGATCGAGCTGTCGGCGTCCACGTTCGGCGCCGGCATGATCGTCGGCGCGCGCATCGGCATCGCCGCGCTCGTCGGCGGACTCGTCGGCTGGGCGATGATGCCGTACTTCGTCTCGATCGGCTGGCTGCAGCCGGGCGAGCCGTTCCGCAAGATCACGTTCCTGATCGCGCTCGGCATGATCATGGGCGCGGCGATCGATCGACGTGTCGCTGATCCTCTTCCGCGCCTGGCAGCGCGCGCGCGCAGGTCGCGGCGCGAGAAGGCGGTCGAGCAGGAGGACTGGAAGCGCATCAACACGCCGCCGGCTCGTCGTCTGGGTCGTGTTCTGGGGCGTCGCCATCGTCGTCGTCGGATCGCAGGTGCTGCACCAGCCGGTCGGCTATCTGGTGATGGCGGTGCTGCTGGTGTTCGTGTTCGCGCTGGTCAACGGCATCTCGCTCGGCATCACCGACTCGAATCCGATCTCGTCGGCGTTCGTCGTCACGCGTGATCCTGATGGCCGCGCGTCGGGCTTGAGCGATCCGATCGTCGGCCTGATGGCGGCGACGGTCCTGCTCGTGTCGACCAGCGAGGCCTGCGACATGCAGCAGGACCGCTCGACCGGCTGGCGGCTCGGCACCAACCGCGCGATCCAGTTCCGCTTCCAGGTGGCGGGCATCGTGATGGGCGCGATCATGGCCGTGGTGTTCGCCAAGCTCTTCATGAGCGCGTATCCGGTGCTGCTGCTCGACCAGACGACGATGTCCGCCGACCAGCAGCCGGCGCAATGGACGTCGGCGATGACCTACAAGTTCGTCGGCGTGCTGCGCAGCCTGACCGACGACAAGCCCTATCAGCGCACCGCGATCTGGATCGGCATCGCGATCGGCTTCGTGACCGAGTTCCTGCGCAAGTACATCAAGTCGCGCGCAGCGATACAAGGCGTTCGTGCAGTCCGGCCGCGTGGGCTTCAGCACCGATTTCGTGCTCGACGCCGTCGTGCTCCCGTCGCCCTATGCGTCGTCGTTCGGCGGGTTCCTCAACCTGCCGACCTCGGCGTGGTTCGCCGGTGGCGGCGCGCTCGCGAGCCTCGTCAACAGCCTGCCCAAGCGCAAGGACAAGCCCGACTGCGTTGCCCGAGCGACATGAGCACGACCTCGCTCGTCGGCGGCGGTCTGATTGCCGGCGACGCGCTGGCCGCGCTCGGGCTGGGCATCGCGGGGCTGCTCGCCACGCTGTTCGGCTGATTCCGATGAGCCAGCACGCGGCCGCCGGTGCCGCGTTCCACCCGGGCGTACTGGTGATGGTCGGCATCGAGGGCAAGGTGCTGGGTGCGGCGCAGGCGGCGTTCCTGCGCCGGCAGCGCATCCGCGCGGTCGTGCTCTTCCGCTCCAACCTCGGCAACGAAACCCAGGTGCGCGCACTGACCGCCGACCTGCGCAGGGCGCTGGGGCCGCGCGCACTGATCGCGCTCGATCAGGAAGGCGGCGCGGTCTTTCGCGCCGCCTTCCTGCCGCACGCGCCCGCGGCGATGGCGCTGGGCGCGGTCGGCGACGCGGCGCTGGCCGCGCGCGTCGGCGCGGCCGTGGCGCGCGGCGTGAAGAGCCTCGGCTTCAACTGGAATTTCGCCCCGGTGCTGGACGTCAACAACAATCCGGCCAATCCGGTGATCGCGGTGCGCAGCTTCTCGTCGCATCCCTCCGTCGTCACGCGCCTCGCCGGCGCATGGATGCGCGGCGCGCTGCGCGAACGCGTGGCCTGCTGCATCAAGCATTTTCCGGGTCACGGCGATACGCGTGTCGATTCGCACCTGGATCTGCCGGTGGTAGACAAGTCCAGGCGCGCGCTGCAGGCCATGGAGCTCGCGCCATTCCACGCGCTGCAGGCAAAAGCGCCGGCAATCATGACCGCCCACATCGTCTACCCCCAGATCGACGCCGAGCATCCCGCGACGTTGTCGCGCCATCTGCTGCGCGGCCTGCTGCGCGACGATTGGGGCTACGACGGCGTGATCATCACCGATTCGCTGCTGATGCAGGCGATCCGCCGACGCTACCGGTACGATCGCGCCGCCGTGCTGGCGTTGCAGGCAGGCGCCGACATGGTGATCGCGCTGGGCACCCGGGACGAGCAGGCCGCGACCGTGCGGGCCCTCGCCGCCGCGCTCGACGACGGGCGCCTCGTGCCGGCCGAGTTGCGGCGCTCGCAGCAGCGCCTGGATGCGCTGGCGGCGCGGTTCCCGGTGCGGCGGCCGGTGTATGCACGGGCGCAGCGCGAGTCGGACGAGCGGCTGATGCGACGGGCGTGCGCGCTCGCACTGACGCGGATCGGCAACGCGCGCCCGCCGCGGCTCGATCGGCCGTTGCGCGTATTCACCCAGCGCAGCGTGCCCGGCGACGGCGTGTCCGAAGCCGGCCCGTCGGGCGACGTCGTGGCTGCGCTGTTCGAGCGCTTCGGCGCCGTCGAGGTCGTGCAACTGGACGACCTGCAGCGGCTCGACTGGCGCCGCGTGCCGCAGGACGGGGTCACGACGGTGCTGGCCTCGAATCACCGCGCGCGTTATGGCGACGCCGCCAGGCACTGGCGGCCGCAATTGCATCTGGCGCTGTGGAATCCATTCCAGGTGCTGGACGTGCCGGCGCCGGCGGTCATCAGCTGGGGCTTTGCCGACGGCGCGCTGGCCGCGCTGCGCGCGTGGCTCGAAGGTCGCGGCGGCGCGCCCGGGCGCTCGCCGGTGCCGCTGGCGCCGCCCACGGCGCTCGCGCGCGTCGCACGGAGGCCTTCATAGCCATCCTCCGGTAAAACCCGCTCGCCGCAACCCATCGACGACATAGGGACAGCGGCGCATCAATTGCCACAACAGGCCGGTGCGATAGTTCTCGATCATCAGAACGATGGGGCCTTGATTGAGGCCGAAATGCCAAGGCGACATCCACCCGTAAGGATTGTTGCTTTTATCCGGGTGGGTCGGGTTGAACGTCGCTTTGAAGCCATACGGTTGGCTGTGGTCAACTTGACCTCGTGAATGCAGTAGTCGATCGCCGGCAGCACGATCTCCGGCGCGAAGGGCAGCGATGCAACGACCGCCCACGGCGCGATCGTGCCGTCGTCGGGTCCGTAAGGCGCGCCGCGTCCCACATAATCGAAGAACCGCCGCTCGATGCCGTCAATCTTGATGGTATCGGGGCCGGGTCCATCGCTTGCGGTGATTCCCCAGCATTCGCGGCCGTAGCCGGCGAATTTGAGCGGATTGTCGATCGCATACTGTTGTTGGACGAGCGTCGCGCGGCGGCTGTTCTCGAAATAGTCGACGCCTTTTTCGCGCATGAAGGCGTCCTGGATGCCGCGAAAATCGATCCACACTTGCGAAAGCTGGTGGGTGAACAATGGGCCGCTGTACAGATAGTCCTGACCGTAGCAATGCTCCCACCGGTAGGTGGAGGCCCATGCCGCATAGCTGCTCGCGGGCAGCGGATGCAGCGGTGAGCCCAGGCCGAGGACGTACAACAGCAGCGCTTCGTCATAGCCTTCCCAGCGCCATCGGAGAAAGCCGCTTTCGGGCTTCCAGCCGTGCGTGACGGTCAGGCCGCCGTTTTGCGCCCATTGCCAGTCGGCGCGACGATAGAGCGCGTCGGCGAGCCGACCTATTTCCTGTTCGTCGGGCGAAGCCGCGTCGAAGTAGCAGTCCTGCGGTCGAGCGCACCGGCCAGAAGAAAGGCGCTGTCCACGGTCGACAGCTCGCATTGCCAGGCGCGCCGGCCCGTCTGCATGTCGAGAAAATGATAGTAGAAACCGTGGTAGCCGGTGGCGTCAGGTTCGGGACCTTGTCGGCTGTTCCCGAAAAATCGCAGCGTTGCCAGAACTCTTTCAATCGCCGCATCGCGCGTGATGAAGCCGCGTTCGACCGCCGACCGGGTAGCACGCCAACGCGAGGCCCGTGGCGGCGATGCTGGCGGGCCAATCGGGCGCAGTCTTGTCGATCACCAGGCCGTTGGCGAGATTGGTCTCGTGCAGAAAATAGCCGAATGTTTCGCGCTGGAGCCTCTCGAGCTCCGTATCGACGGCAGCTTCCTGCCGCTCATCGTTCTCATCCGCCGTTTGCCCGTTGCCGGCAAGCGCGTCGTCGACCATCGCCTGCGCCTCGTTCACGATGCGGTCGCAGATGCTTCTCGCCGCGGAAGCTTTCGGCGTAGATCTTGTAGATGTCTTCGGTTCCGGAAGGACGCGCGGCGAACCATCCGCTTGCCGCGATCACCTTCAGCCCGCCGATCGGCGCGTCGTTGCCGGGCGCGCGATCGAGCACGCGCTGGATCGTTTCGCCGGCAAGCTCGGTGTGGCGGAACTGCTGCGGTGAGAGCCGCGCCAGGCGCTGCCTTTTGCTTCGGGCGTCGCCGCGCGCCTGCGACGCGGTCGCTCGACCGGCTCGCCGAGCTCCCGCGTCAAGATCGCGGTAGCATCTCGGCAGGATCGCGGCCCGTGCGCGCGGTGATTTCCGCGGACGAGCAGCGCCGGGACGATGCCGTCCTTGTCGGTCGTCCACACCGTGCCGTCGCGGCGCAGAAAGCACGCGCCGGCGCTCTCCTCGCCGCGCGAAGCCGAGCGAGTCCGTCGAGCAGTCCGTCGACGAACCACTTGAATCCCACCGGCACTTCGTAGAGCGCTGCGGCCGAGCCTCGCGGCGACGCGATCGATCATCCGGCTGCTGACGACGGTCTTGCCCACCGCCGCGCGCTTGCGCCACTGCGGCCGATGTCGAAACAGGTAGTCGATGGCGACGGCAAGATAGTGATTGGGCGCGCAGCAAGCCGGCCGCCCGGGTGACGATGCCGTGGCGGTCGTGGTCGGTGTCGCACGCGAACGCGATGTCGAAGCGATCCTTCAGGCCGATCAGCGTCTGCATCGCGTAGGGCGACGACGGATCCATGCGGATGCGGCCATCCCAGTCGACCGTCATGAACCGGAACGTCGGATCGACCGCCTCGTTGACCACGGTGAGTTCGAGCCGGTAGCGCTCGGCGATCGCCGGCCAGTAGTGCACGCCGGCGCCGCCCAGCGGATCGACGCCCAGATGGAGGCCGCGCACCGCGAATGACGTCCATGTCGAGGACGTTGCCGAGATCGCCGACATACGCGCGCCGGAAATCGTGAGCGGTGCGTCGTTGCCGCGCGCAGCGCCTTTGCGAAGGGCATGCGCTTCACGCCTTTCAGCTTGCGCTCGAGCAATAGCGTTCGCGCTGCGCCTCGATCCAGCCGGTCACATCCTCGCCCGCCGGCCCGCCGTTCGGCGGGTTGTACTTGAAGCCGCCATTGTCGGGCGGGTTGTGCGAGGGCGTCACCACGATGCCATCGGCCAGTCCCGCGCTGCGCCCGCGGTTGTAGCGCAGGATCGCGTGCGACACGGCGGGCGTCGGCGTGTATTCGTCGTCCGGTGCGATCATCACGTCCACGCGGTTCGCCGCGAGCACCTCGAGCGCGCTGGCAAACGCCGGCACGGAGAGTGCATGCGTATCGATGCCGAGAAACAGCGGTCCGTCGATGCCTTGTGCTGGTGCGGTAGTCGCAGATGGCCTGACTGATCGCCAGCACGTGCCATTCGTTGAACGACCGCTCGAAGGATGAGCCCGCGATGCCCGGACGTTCCGAAGACGACCCGTTGCGCCGGCACGGACGGGTCGGGTGTGTCAGTGTAGTACGCGGAGACGAGCCTGGGTACGTTGACCAGCATCGCCGGCGTTGCCGGCTTCCCTGCCATGCGGGCTTACCTTCATCGCCTTGGCTTTGGAGCTGCTCATGCGACGCCTGCCGTATGTTCACGCTGCGCGCGTCGCGGACAGAAGTTCATTTCAATCTCGCGGATTGCTCCACGGCGCGCACGTCTTTCGCGTGCTCGCGCGCTGCGCACGCCCGCTCGAAGGTCGTTGTCCATTCGAGGTATCGCTGGGCGACCCGGGAGACGGCTTCCTGCCGTGTCGCCGTGTGCGCCTCGTAGTCGGCGACGGCGTCCCAGAAGGTCGTGCGTCCAACCGCGAAGCCGATGAATCCCGTCACCGCGGCCGCCGTCTCGAGCCAGCCGACGACCTTCCTTTCGTCGGCGCCACGTCCGAGGACGATGCAGCCGACTTCGCCTCGTCCGTCGCGCCGCGCGGCCTCGACGATGCGCTCGCAATCTTCTCGGCGATCAAGTCCTTCGATCTTCCAGATATCGGGCTCGATGCCCGCATCCTGCAGCGTCCTGAGCGCTCGCATCATCAGTCCAGGGCGAACCTGCGAATCGTAGATTCCCTTGTCGCCGTGCACGCGGGCCATCTGTGCCGCGGTGGCGGGCACGAGCAGCTCGAACATGAAGCAGCGGCCCCGAAGTCCGGCAATAGTCGGACAGCTCCTTGAGCCGCGCCGTCTGCCGCCGATTGAGGGCCGCCTCACCCTCCGGGTTGTAGCGCACCAGAACCTTGGCGAACGTCGGATTGAAAGCTTCGATGTGCTGCGCGAACGCCGTCGCCGTATTCGAAGTCGAACTCGTCCGACCCGCTTTTTTCGGTCGACAGCGCGGTCACGTATCCGTTCCTGATGGCATCGCGGAGGATGCCGGCGCCAAATTCCTCGTCGACCAGGATGCCGGCGCTTGCTTGCGCCACGCCGCCGCCCACCGCTTGCCTGAAGCCTTCGTAGATGATCCGCTTGCTATCGACGACGTAGTCGTGCTCCGCCTGGCGTAAGCGGCGGTTGGAACTTGAACATGCCGGTGACGTACGAATGGCGATGATCAAACGGTAGAAGATAGAGTGGCTTGTCGTAGCCAGGAGTCATGATTGTCCCTCGCTTGTGCCGGCAGCAACGCTTGGTCAGGTCGTTGGTGGAGCTGTCGTGCTGGTTGCCGTGCGACGCACGCTCCCGCCGGCGAGAAAGTCCGCCAGATCGTATTTGACCAGATCGCCGATGTGCTCGACGGTCAGCGCCGCCTGCGGATAGGCGGCGATGTTCCCAGTATCGAACGCATAGTGCCCCTGCCGCGGAAACACGGTCGTCAGCCGTTGGCCCCAGATGTCCTTCATCGCCGCCAGAACGCGCAGCTTGTCGTCCACCATGACGTAGTGCCGTGCCGGATACCGCAGCTCGACATCATCGAGCATCTGCTCTTTGTGGATGTAGATCAGAACCCGGCCTTGGACCGCGTCCCACAGCCCGGAGCGTTGGATCTTGCGCGGCTGGAAGACCACATCGCCATCCGACAGGATGACCGTCGGGCCCCAGCGACGAAGATGCGCGATCGCATCAAGCGCGCCGGCGTACAAGCCGGTCCGCGAAAGGATAATCGACCAGAAAGGATGACATGAGCAGCAGCCGCGGATCGCTCATGTCGCTCAAGCCGATAGCGCTGCAAGGCGCCCAGGTAGTCGGCATAGCCAAGCTCGATCCGCAGTTGCTCGAAGATCGCCCAGTACCGATCGCTGTTCGCGGCGCCGAACTCGCGTTCGAGATGGCGCCTGAGATCGTCCTGTACCCGGTCGTTGTCGAGCAGCGTATTGTCGCAGTCGAGCAGGAACACCACGTCGTTCATGCCGAGTTGCATATTCGCCCTTCTTGCTAAGCCTGCGTGCGGAGCTTCACCGCGACCACGTGCTCGCGACCATCGTCCACCAAAGAGACGACCTGGTCTTTCTGCTCGATGCCATCCACCGTCACGCTCGTCTCGCCGCCCGCGGCGCTTATTTGCACGACGCCGATGCGATAGGACGAATCCCGAAACCGATAGTGCAGCTTGAACGTTGTCCAGCCCGGCGGCAGGCACGGCGCAAAATGCAACTTCTCTGCCTCGAGCCTCAAGCCGAGGAGCGATTCGACGATGAATCGATACATCCAGCCGGCCGAGCCCGTGTACCAGGTCCAGCCGCCACGGCCGGCATGCGGCGCGAGCGCATAAACATCTGACGCGAGAACGTAAGGCTCGGTCTGGTAGACGCCGATCGAATCGGCCGATCTTCGCGTGATTGACCGGATCGAGCATGGTGAACAATTCCCACGCGCGCTCGGCGTCGCCCAGGTCCGCGAACGCCATCGCCGCCCACACTGCCGCGTGCGTGTACTGACCGCCGTTCTCGCGCACGCCCCGCAGATATCCCTTGATGTAACCGGGATCCGGCTTGGAGTGGTCGAACGGCGGATCCAGCAACTGCACCAGCGCGGCGTCTCGCCTGACCAGTTGTCGGTCCACTGCGTCCATGGCTAAGCGCGCGCGCTGCCCCTGGCAGCGCCGGACAGGACGGCCCAGCTCTGCGCAATCGAATCGATCTGGCATTCGAGGTTGCTCGCCGACCCCAGCGGCGAGCCATCGTCGAAACAGGCGCGGCGGTACCAGGCGCCGTCCCAGCTGCTGCGCTCGATGACCTGGTGCAGCCGAGCCGCTTCGCTGCGGCAACGGTCGTGCGAACGAGAGGTCATCGCGCTGCTGCGCGAGCTCGCCGAACTGCGATCAGGACGCACACAGGAAAAATCCGAGCCAGACGCTTTCGCCTTTGCCGCCGGCGCCGACTAGGTTCATGCCATCGTTCCAGTCGCCTGAGCCCATCAGCGGCAGACCATGCTCGCCAAAGCGCAGTCCCCACTAGATGGCGCGCACGCAATGGTCGTACAGGCTGGCCGACTTGTTCCGCTTGGCCGGGCAGATCGTAGTACGAGTCTTCTTCGGCCTTGAGCGCACGGCCTTGGATGAAATGGATCGGCTCGTCGAGCACGCCGGTGTCGCCGGTGCAGGCACGTAGCGAGCAAGTCGCCAGCGGCAGCCAAAGAAAATCGTCCGAACAACGGGTACGCACGCCGCGCCCCGACGGAGGGTGCCACCAGTGCTGCACATCGCCTTCCGGGAACTGGCGCGATGCACAGCGCAGCAGTTGCTCGCGCACAAGCGAGCGGCTCGGCGTAAGTGAGCGCCATCACGTCCTGCAATTGGTCGCGGAAACCAAACGCACCGCTCGATTGGTAGAACGCGTGCGCGCCCAAAGCCGACACGCCAGGATCTGATACACAAGCCAGCCGTTGGTCAGCACGTCGAGCGACCGGGTCCGGCGTTTCCACCTGCACCGCGCCGAGCGTGCTGTCGCCAATACTGCTGCATCGCCGCTAGCGCATCGTCGCGCGGCAACCGATCCTCGCCAGCGCCGTACCAGGTCGCGGGCTTCCTCAATGCGTTGCGTCCGGCGCCGAGCCGGAAGACGATCTCGCGCGTCTGCCCGTCGGCCAGTTCAAGCGGCACTCTGGATTGCAGCGCACGGATCCAGGCCGGCACCGACGATGCCGGAAAGCCGCGACCGCTGACATCGCGTCCGGATTGCGCAGCGTGCCACTGCGTCCGAGGAATTCGGCGCGATCGCCGCTGAACGCTGCGAGTCGCATCGTCCGACGTCGAAGAACGCGATGCTTCCGGCGAAATCGGTGCTGTACGGGTTGCGCGCGAACAGCGCGCCGCTCGTGGATCAAGCTCAGTGATCACATGCATCACGATTTTTGCGCGCACGTCGCCAAGCACCCATTCCAGATAGCCGGTGACGGAAAGTCTGCGCGGCACGGCCTGAGCCATTGTGCAGCTTGCAGCACCACGAACTTGACCGGTGCGTCGATGTCCACATAGACCCACAAGTTCGGAGTCGATGCCGTCCTCGCTGTGTTCGAAAATGCTGTAGCCGAAACCATGCCGCGTGACGTACGGGGCCGCGCCGCCACGAGGGCAGCAGCGTGGGCGACCAGAAGCGGCCGCTGTCTTCGTCACGGATGTAATAGCGCCTCGGTGTTCGGATCGCCGACCGGATCGTTGGACCACGGGGTGAGACGGAACTCCTGCGCGTTCTCGCTCCAGGTATTGGCGCTGCCGCTCTCCGAGATCAGCGTTCCGAACGACGGATTGGCCAGAACATTCACCCATGGTGCCGGCGTCATTGTCCCGGGCGCGAACCGTGATGACGTACTCGCGTCCGTCTGCCGTGAACCCGCCCAGTCCGTTGCAGAAGATCAGATCGCTGCGCCCGTTGCGGCGTTGGCTGCCGGAGAGCCGTCGCCGCTGCGGCGCGCGCGCGTCGCGACGGGATCGAGACAGGCGTCGTGCCGCGCCGCTCGAGCTGCTTGACCAGCGATCCATCGCTATCGCTGATGACGACGCGTGCGACCGTCTGCAGCAGGAGCGGTCCTCGTCGGACATGTGTCGGGTACTTAGTGCGAAGATGCCCCCGGGATGGTCGACCGGTCGGCCTCGCCGCCGGCGGCGATCAGCTTGATGATCTGCTCGTGCAGAGCCGGCTCGTCGCCGTCGCGATACTCGTCGAGGATCGCCAGGTCCACGATCAGCCCGTGCAGGCGCCAATACGCGTGGGCCTGCACGAGCTGGCGCACCAGATCGATATTCCCGGGTCGGCGATCCGCAACAGCACGATCGGCAAATCGCCGGAAATCTCGTAGCCCCACAACCCGGACTGGCCCAGGTGGTTCCTGCCCAGGATGCCCGGGTCGGCGCGCAACCCAGCTTCGGCGTGGATCACCGCTCCAGCGAGCCGGCGATAAAGTTGCGCATCCGGCTCGGTCACATGGAGGCGGCGTCAGGATCGCCTGGCTGTGCGCGGCGCCGCAGCCAGAACGCGATCGGCGGAGCTCCGATCCTGGTATCTCTCGACCAAATCCAGGCACGCCTCGCGGGAGGCGCCGATGCCGCTGACAAGATCGACGGTCGCGGATGCGCCCGCCTCGAGCGGGATGCGACAGCGGATCGCGGCCACCGGATCGAGCACGGAACCCTGCGCGCCGGACAGTGCCATGGGGCCGCACAACGCCCGTGGATCCACGACAGTCCTTCCACGCCCGACGAAGCGCATGCGGTCGGTCTCATATGAGACTTCGCCGAGCGCGGCCTCGTGTGTTGACAGCAGGTGAAACATCCATGGCGTCGCCTCGTCCGTGGTTCGCGGCCGACGCTTGCACAGAATCGCGCGGCGCTCGCTGACGATCTCGGTCTCGACAAAGAGCTTGGCGAATGCAGGATGTGCCGCGTCCGTTGCCGGCGGTGCGAGCACGATTTCCGCGTAGCTCGTTACCGTCGACCTCGCGGCGCATGGCCGAACAGTTGGCGATGCGGATCTCGGCGCAGCTCGACGTCATCTTCGGCCGCCACCGCGATTTCGCTATGCGTCTCGATATCGTGGTCACGGCGACGGAATATCGGCACGCCCCTGCAAGAAAGCCGCTTCATAATTCTCCGGTCGCTGAAGCGTGGGCTGATAAGTGCTTGACCAGAGATGTCCGATCGCAACGTCGCGGATGTAGCAGAAGGATCCCCAGTTGTCGCAGGTCGGGTCGTCGCGCCAGCGCGTGACGGCGAGGTCCTGCCATCGACTGTAGCCGCCGCCCGTGGCCGTGACCATCACGTGGTATCTGCCGTTCGACAACAGCTGAACTTCAGGTATCGACGTGCCCGGTCTCGAAACTTCACGCAGCGGCGTAATTGGATCGATGGTGCTCACCGAGGTTTGAACCCTGCTCAACGGACTAGTTCTCGACTGGTGTCGGTGTGGCAGGATAATTCAGGCAGTCAAATGACGACGGAGGCCGCGACCGTGGCGACGCAGGTGTCGCCGTGGCGGGTTGTTGGTGTGGTTTGTCGGTTATCGCGTCAGGAAGTCGGTCGATGCGAGGCCGATCAGCAGCGCCTGCCAGAAAAACCCTGCCGCGGCAAAGATTCTCAACACGTAGTGGCTCGATCGCAGGTGCATGAAAAAAATCATCACCAGCAGCGCCTTGCCAACCGCGATGGCGAGATTGATCGCGCCGTTCAGCCAGCCGAGCTTCAGGTAGGCGCTGCCCAAGGTGAGCAGCAGCAGGCACAGGCGCGTGACCCAGACACTTACGTAGGTTCTTGCCAGCGATACCGGATGGCTGATCATGAGCGCGGCAATTTCCGCGCGGTTGTAATTCTTACAAACAACTTCGCGTGCATCGTCCAATAAGTACTTGATTCCGCTTAAACGCAGCGCGTCGCGCCCCGCGCGTCATGCGCATACCGAGTTGCACGGGAGCCGAAACAGCCTTTTCGGCACCTTGCCATCGATCACCGACCCAATCTTGTGCATAATTTGTTGATCGATTGCCGCGCGAGGCGACGGTACCAGCGGTCACGGCCCATGCCGGCGACCGGCGCCGCGGGAGGATAGCGATGCCGCATACCGATTGCCGATTGCACCGCGGCGGCCTGCTTCGCGCCAGCCGCACTGCGTCGACGCGTGTGCGGCTGGCGTCTTTCTCTCCGCCGTTCGCCGCTCACGACCCCGCCCCTCGGCATCTGGAGATCTGCCATGAAAGCAATTGAACGCTCGATCGTCCCCGAGGAATGAGATGACCGTCATTCTCGGCGCGCTGAACGCGCTGCGCCGAGGCGACGCCGGAGTGCGCCTGCCGGTCGACTGGACCGGCGTATCCGGCCGCGTCGCCGACGCGTTCAACGAGGTGGTCGAGCTCAACGAGCGGATGGCGCAGCGAGCTCGAGCGGCTCTCGCCGCGTCGTCGGCAAGGAAGGCAAGCTCGACCAGCGCGGCCTCGCTCGGCGACGTCAGCGGCTTCTGGGCGCGACTCGATCGACTCGGTCAACACGCTGATCGACGACCTGGTGCATCCGACCAGCGAGACGGCGCGCGTCATCGGCGCGGTCGCGCAGGGCGACCTGTCGCAGACGATGGCGCTCGAGATCGACGGCGCGGCCGCTGCAGGGCGAGTTCCTGCGCACCGCCAAGACCGTCAACACGATGGTCGACCAGCTCGGCTCGTTCGCCTCCGAAGTGACGCGCGTGGCGCGCGAGGTCGGCACCGAAGGCAAGCTCGGCGGCCAGGCCAAGGTCAAGGGCGTCGCCGGCACCTGGAAGGACCTGACCGACAGCGTCAACTCGATGGCCGGCAACCTGACCGCCAGGTGCGCAACATCGCCGAGGTGACCACCGCCGTCGCCAACGGCGACCTGTCGAAGAAGATCACCGTCGACGTCAAGGGCGAGATCCTCGAGCTCAAGAACACCATCAACACCATGGTCGACCAGCTCCGCTCGTTCGCCTCCGAAGTGACGCGCGTGGCGCGCGAGGTCGGCACCGAAGGCAAGCTCGGCGGCCAGGCCGACGTCAAGGGCGTGGCCGGCACCTGGAAGGACCTGACCGACAGCGTCAACTTCATGGCCGGCAACCTGACCGGCCAGGTGCGCAACATCGCCGAGGTGACCACCGCGGTGGCCAACGGCGACCTGTCGAAGAAGATCACCGTCGACGTGAAGGGCGAGATCCTCGAGCTGAAGAACACCATCAACACGATGGTCGACCAGCTCGGCGTCGTTCGCCTCGGAGGTGACGCGCGTGGCGCGCGAGGTCGGCACCGAGGGCAAGCTCGGCGGCCAGGCCGACGTGCAAGGGCGTCGCCGGCACCTGGAAGGACCTGACCGACAGCGTCAACTCGATGGCCGGCAACCTGACCGCGCCAGGTGCGCAACATCGCCGAGGTGACCACGGCGGTGGCCAACGGCGACCTGTCGAAGAAGATCACCGTCGACGTCAAGGGCGAGATCCTCGAGCTGAAGAACACCATCAACACGATGGTCGACCAGCTCCGCTCGTTCGCCTCGGAGGTGACGCGCGTGGCGCGCGAGGTCGGCACCGAAGGCAAGCTCGGCGGCCAGGCCGACGTGAAGGGCGTCGCCGGCACCTGGAAGGACCTGACCGACAGCGTGAACTTCGATGGCCGGCAACCTGACCGGCCAGGTGCGCAACATCGCCGAGGTGACGACGGCGGTCGCCAACGGCGACCTGTCGAAGAAGATCACCGTCGACGTGAAGGGCGAGATCCTCGAGCTGAAGAACACCATCAACACGATGGTCGACCAGCTGTCGCTCGTTCGCCGTCCGAGGTGACGCGCGTGGCGCGCGAGGTCGGCACCGAAGGCAAGCTCGGCGGCCAGGCCGAGGTGAAGGGCGTCGCCGGCACCTGGAAGGACCTGACCGACAGCGTGAACTTGATGGCCGGCAACCTGACCGGCCAGGTGCGCAACATCGCCGAGGTGACCACGGCGGTCGCCAACGGCGACCTGTCGAAGAAGATCACCGTCGACGTGAAGGGCGAGATCCTCGAGCTGAAGAACACCATCAACACGATGGTCGACCAGCTCCGCTCGTTCGCCTCCGAGGTGACGCGCGTGGCGCGCGAGGTCGGCACCGAGGGCAAGCTGGGCGGCCAGGCCGAGGTGAAGGGCGTGGCCGGCACCTGGAAGGACCTGACCGACAGCGTCAACTCGATGGCCGGCAACCTGACCGGCCAGGTGCGCAACATCGCCGAGGTGACGACCGCGGTGGCCAACGGCGACCTGTCGAAGAAGATCACCGTCGACGTGAAGGGCGAGATCCTCGAGCTGAAGAACACCATCAACACGATGGTCGACCAGCTGCGCTCGTTCGCCGCCGAGGTGACGCGCGTGGCGCGCGAGGTCGGCACCGAAGGGAAGCTGGGCGGCCAGGCCGACGTGCAGGGCGTGGCCGGCACCTGGAAGGACCTGACCGACAGCGTGAACTTCATGGCCGGCAACCTGACCGGCCAGGTGCGCAACATCGCCGACGTGACCACGGCCGTGGCCAACGGCGACCTGTCGAAGAAGATCACGGTCGACGTGAAGGGCGAGATCCTCGAGCTGAAGAACACGATCAACACGATGGTCGACCAGCTGTCGCTCGTTCGCCGTCGGAGGTGACGCGCGTGGCGCGCGAGGTCGGCACCGAGGGCAAGCTCGGCGGCCAGGCCGCAGGTGCAAGGGCGTCGCGGGCACCTGGAAGGACCTGACCGACAACGTGAACTTCATGGCCGGCAACCTGACCAGCCAGGTGCGCGGCATCGCCAAGGTCGTGACCGCGGTGGCCAACGGCGACCTGAAGCAGAAGCTGACCGTCGAGGCCAAGGGCGAGATCGCCGCGCTGGCCGACACCATCAACAGCATGATCGACACGCTGGCGACCTTCGCCGACCAGGTGACGACGGTGGCGCGCGAGGTGGGCGTCGAGGGCAAGCTCGGCGGCCAGGCGAAGGTGCCGGGCGCCGCCGGGCACCTGGAAGGACCTGACCGACAACGTCAACCAGCTCGCCGCCAACCTGACGACGCAGGTGCGCGCGATCGCCGAGGTGGCCACCGCGGTGACCAAGGGCGACCTGACGCGCTCGATCACGGTCGAGGCGCAGGGCGAGGTGGCGGCGCTCAAGGACAACATCAACGAGATGATCCGCAACCTGCAAGGACACGACGCAGAAGAACACCGAGCAGGACTGGCTGAAGACCAACCTGGCCAAGTTCAGCCGCATGCTGCAGGGCCAGAAGGACCTGATCACCGTCGGCCGGCTGATCCTGTCCGAGCTGGCGCCGGTGGTCGCCGCGCAGCACGCCGTCTTCTACATCCTCGACTCGAGCCGCGACACGCCGCAGGCTGACGCTGCTGGCGAGCTACGCCTCCAAGGGCCAGAGCGCGCTCGGCAGCCAGCTCGAGCTCGGCGAAGGGCTGGTCGGCCAGTGCGCGCTCGAGAAGCAGAAGATCCTGCTGACCAACGTGCCGCCCGACTACATCCACGATCTCCTCGGGCCTGGGCGAGCGCGCCGCCGCAGAACATCATCGTGCTGCCGGTGATGTTCGAGGGCCAGGTCAAGGGCGTGCTCGAGCTGGCCTCGTTCGAGCGCTTCAACCCGACGCACCAGGCGTTCCTCGACCAGCTCACCGAGACCATCGGCATCGTGCTCAACACGATCGAGGCCAACATGCGCACCGAGGACCTGCTGAAGCAGTCGCAGTCGCTGGCCGCAGGAGCTGCAGAGCCGGCAGGAGGAGCTGCAGCAGACCAACGAGGAGCTGCAGGAGAAGGCCGGCCTGCTGGCCGCACCAGAACCAGGAGGTCGAGCGCAAGAACCAGGAGGTCGAGCAGGCGCGGCAGGCGCTGGAAGAGAAGGCCAAGCAGCTCGCGCTGACCTCGAAGTACAAGTCCGAGTTCCTGGCCAACATGTCGCACGAGCTGCGCACGCCGCTCAACAGCCTGCTGATCCTGTCCGATCAGCTCTGCCGACGAACCCCGAGGGCAACCTGACCGCCGAAGCAGGTCGAGTTCGCCAAGACGATCCACTCCTCGGGCAACGACCTGCTGATGCTGATCAACGACATCCTCGACCTGTCGAAGATCGAGTCGGGCACGGTGCGTGGTCGACGTCGGCGAGCTGCGGCTCGACGACCTGCACGGCTACGTCGAGCGCACGTTCCGCCACGTGGCCGAGTCGAAGAACGTCGACTTCGTCATCCGACTCGATCCGACGCTGCCGCAAGTCGATCTTCACCGACGCCAAGCGGCTGCAGCAGGTCATCAAGAACCTGCTGTCCAACGCCTTCAAGTTCACGCACGAGGGCCAGGTCACGCTGAGCATCGAGCCGGTCGCAGAGCGGCTGGAACGCCGACAACGAGGACCTCAACCGCGCCGCCGACGGTGCATCGCCTTCTCGGTAGCGACACCGGCATCGGCATCCCGCCCGACAAGCAGCAGATCATCTTCGAGGCGTTCCAGCAGGCCGACGGCAGCACCAGCCGCAAGTACGGCGGCACCGGCCTGGGCCTGGCGATCAGCCGCGAGATCTCGCGCCTGCTGGGCGGCGAGATCCGGCTGGTCAGCGCGCCGGGCGCGGGCAGCACGTTCACGCTGTACCTGCCGCAGACCTACACGTCGCCGCGCCCGCGCAAGGCCGCCGCGCCGCGGCCGGGCGCCGACGCGTCGGCTTACGGCAAGACCGCGATCGGCCGCCCGAGCTGTCGCGACGGCGAACGGCCGGCCGCCGAATACCGCGGCAACGGCGGCGATCGACGCACGCGATGCGGCGACGCCGCGCAACTACCGCGCATCTGGTCAACGAGGTCGGCGACGACCGCGAACGATCAGCCCGGCGACGGGTGCTGCTGATCGTCGAGAACGACCTGGCGTTCGCGCGCTTCCTGCTCGAGGCGGCGCGCGAGAAGGGCTTCAAGGGCCTGGTCACCTCGCACGGCGCCGCGGCGCTGGCGCTGACCCGCGCAGTACAAGCCCGTCGCCATCACCTCGACATCTTCCTGCCCGACATCGACGGCTGGCGCGTGCTCGACCGGCTCAAGAACGACGTCGCGACGCGGCACATCCCGGTCGCGTCATCTCGACCGACGAGTCGCGCGAGCAGGCGCTGCAATGCCGGCGCGTATTGCGTTCGTCGCCAAGCCGATCCAGAGCAAGGACGTCCTCGACGCGCTGCTGGCGAGCCTGAACGCAGTTCGCGCAGCGGCCCGAGAAGCGCCTGCTGGTGCGTCGGCGGACCCGCAGATGCGCGACCAGATCGTCGCAGCTATCTGCAGCGCCGACGACGTGCGCGATCATGTCGGTCGGCGACCGCAGCGCCGCGGCGCGACCTGGTCGCGCGCGAAGCGCATCGACTGCCTGGTGCTCGACGCCAGGCTGCCGGCTGTGACACGGCGCTCGCGATCGCCGACGACGAGCGACGGCGAGCCCCGGCTCGACAGCCTGCCGGTCATCGCTCTACGGCGGCGACGAGGGCGCGAGGAGCTCGACGGCTGGCGCAGCCTCGCCCGCAGCGTCGTCGTGCGCGACGTGCATTCGCCCGAGCGGCTGCTCGACCAGGCCAGCCTGCTTCCTGCATCGCAACCCGGCGCGAATCCCCGAGACGCACCGCGCGGTGCTGCGCCGGCTGCACGACTCGAACCAGGTCCTGGCCGGACAAGAAGGTGCTGATCGTCGACGACGACATCCGCAACATCTTCGCGCTGACGCGCTGCTGGAGGAGCAGGACATGGTCATCGTCTCGCCGAGAACGGCCGCGACGCGATCCGGAACCTGCAGGCGCAGCCCGACATCGACATCGTGCTGATGGACATCATGATGCCCGAGATGGACGGCATCGACACGATGCGCGAGATCCGCAAGATTCCGGCGTTCCAGGACCTGCCGATCATCGCCGTCACCGCCAAGGCGATGAAGGGCGACCGCGAGAAGTGCATCGAGGCCGGCGCCTGGGATTACCTGTCCAAGCCGGTGGACACCGAGCAGATGCTCGGCGTGCTGCGCGCGTGGCTGTATCGCTGACCGAATGCGGCCGGCATCGCCGGCGATCGGACGATCGCGCGCCGGCCGACGGAGACGCATCGCATGAGCGACGCCGACAAGGCGAACATCCTGGTCGTCGACGACCTGCCCGAGAAGCTCCTCGTCTTCCGCACGATCCTCGACGAGCTGGGCCAGAACCTGTACGCGGCCGCTCGGGCGAGGAGGCGCTGCGGCAGGTGCTGGAGCACGAATTCGCCGTGATCCTGCTCGACGTCAACATGCCGGGCATGGACGGCTTCGAGACCGCGGCGCTGATCCGCAGCCGGACAAAGTCGGCGCACACGCCGATCATCTTCATCACCGCCTTCGCCGACGAGATGCACATCCGCCAGGGCTATTCGCTCGGCGCGGTCGACTACATGCTCTCGCCGGTCGTTCCCGAGATCCTGCGCACCAAGGTCAAGGTGTTCGTCGATCTGTACCTGCTGACCCAGCAGGTGAAGCGCCAGGCCGAGGAGCGATCTGCGCTGGCGGAGGAGCGCGCCGCGCGCGCGGCCGCCGAGGCGCGAACGCGCGCTTCGCGTTCCTGGCCCAGGCCAGCGCCGCGCTGTCGCGATCGCTCGACTTCGATGCGACGGCGCGCGAACTGTGCGGCTGGCGGTGCCGTTCCTGGCCGACGCCGCGGCGCTGACCTTTCCCGGCGAGGAAGGCTCGAAGCGCGCACCGAGCTGGCCTGGAGCGAGGCTCTGGCGGGAGAGCCGCTGTGCAGCGATCGGTTGCCGCGGTCGATGCGGCTGGTGGCGCGACGCGATCGCCCGCGTGATGGCCAGCGGCGTCAGCGAATCCTTCCCCGAGCTTGTCGGCTGCGCACTCGGCCAACGGCTCGGGCAGCCGACCGGCGCGCGCAGCCGGAGATTCCGCGCGGCTCGCCGCTCCATTCGCTGGTGATCATTCCGCTGCTCGCGCGCGGGCGCACGATCGGGCGTTATCTCGCTGGGCACGACTTCGGCCGGGCGCACGATCGATGCCGATCTGGTGGCCGTCGCCACCGACCTGGCCAGCCGCGCCGCCATCGCGCTCGACAACGCGCTGCTGTACCGGAAGATCCACGAGCAGGACCGGCGCAAGAACGAGTTCCTGGCGATGCTCTCGCACGAGCTCCGCAACCCGCTGGCGCCGATCCCCAACGCCGTTCACGTCCTGCAGACCAACGACACCGACGCGAGAAGGCACGACTGGGCGCGCGACGTGATCGGCCGCCAGGTCAAGCAGCTCGTCCGCCTGGTCGACGACCTGCTCGACGTGTCGCGGATCACCCAGGGCAAGATCGAGCTCAAGATCGAAGCGGTCGACGTCGCGGCAGTCGTCGCGGTCGCGGTCGAGACCTGCGGCCGCTGATCGACGCGCAGGAGCACGCGCTGAGCGTGCTGCTGCCCGAGCAGCCGATGCGGGTCCGCGGCGACTTCGCGCGGCTGGCGCAGGTGCTGGCGAACCTGCTGAACAACGCGGCCAAGTACACCGATCGCAAGGGGCGGATCGCGCTGACCGCCGAGCAGGAAGGCGGCGAGGTCGTCTTCCGCGTGCGCGATTCGGGCATCGGCATCCCGGCGTCGGCGCTGCCGACGATCTTCGAGCTGTTCACCCAGGTCGAGCAGACGCTCGACCGCTCGCAGGGCGGGCTCGGCATCGGGCTCACGCTGGTCGAGCGGCTGGTCGAGATGCAGGGCGGAAGCGTGTCAGCGTTCAGCGCCGGCAGGACCACGGCAGCGAATTCACCGTGCGCCTGCCGGCGATGCCGGTCGATCAGCGCGTCGCGGCCGGACGCCGCGCGGCGGAGCGCTACGCCGCGTCGAGCCCCGGCGAGTTCGCGATCCTGATCGTCGACGACAACCGCGACGCGACCGACAGCATGGCGATGCTGCTCAGCAATGGAAGGCTACGACGTGCGCGTCGCCTACGACGGGCCGCAGGCGCTGGAAGCGGTGCGCACCGCGCGGCCGGACGTCATCCTGCTCGACATCGGCCTGCCCGGCATGGACGGCTTCCAGGTCGCGCAGCGCGTGCGCGCCGATCCGGACAACAGCGCGATCGTCATCGTCGCGGTGTCCGGCTACGGACAGGAAGAGCATCGCTCACGCTCGAGCCAGGCCGGCTGCGACCACCATCTGGTCAAGCCGATCGAGCCCGCCGTCGTCAGCGAGCTGCTGGCCTCGCTGCAGTCGAGGCAGCACGGGGCGTCGCAGGAAAACATCGTGCGCCTGCGCAGGAGCGCCGACTAGCGGGCTTTCTTTCGGCCCGGCGTCGCGCCGCGCGCCCAAGACGCCTGCCGCCGCACCCGTCGATAGCTTGATGCTATCGATATCATCTAATAAATAAAATTGAACTATCGCCTTCGCTCGGCGATCATATCGTTCGCCAATCGAGCAAACTGAAGGAGAGCAAGAACCATGTCCGACACCAGCCATCGATTCCCCAACCGCGAGGGCCAGCGCGTGCCCGACGTTTCACTGCGCGTCCGCCGCAACGGCGAGTGGGCGACGGTCACCAGCGCCGACCTGTTCGCGAACAAGAATGTGGTCGTGTTTTCGTTGCCCGGCGCGTTCACGCCGACTTGCTCGTCGACCCATCTGCCCCGCTACAACGAGCTCGCGCCGGCATTCAAGGCCGCCGGCGATAGACGCTATCGTCTGCGTCTCGGTCAACGATCCGTTCGTGATGGAGGCATGGGCGAAGGACCAGGAAGCGGCGAATGTGACGCTGCTGCCCGACGGCAACGGCGAATTCACGCGCAAAATGGGCCTTCTGGTCGACAAGAGCGACCTCAACTTCGGCCAGCGCTCGTGGCGCTACTCGATGCTGGTGCGTGACGGCGTGATCGAGAAGATGTTCATCGAGCCGGACGAGCCGGGCGACCCGTTCGTGGTCTCGGACGCCGACACCATGCTCGCCTACCTGAACCCGAAGGCGAAAAAGCCCGACCAGGTGGCGATTTTGACGCGTGAAGGCTGCTCGTTCTGCGCCAAGGCGAAGCGACTGCTGACCGAAGCCGGCATCGCATACGCCGAGGTTCCGCTCGACCACGCGGTCCGCACCAAGGTCATCGGCGCGATCACCGGAGCGCAAACCGTGCCGCAGGTCTTTATCAACGGCCGGCTGATCGGCAACGCAGAGGACCTCGAGCGCCATCTGAAGCGAGCCGCGTAAGCGGCCTTGCAGCCGACTCTTGGTCGGGAGGAGATCGTGCACATGCAGATCCTTGACACCGACGTCGCCATCATCGGTGCCGGCACCGCAGGGCTCGCCGCATACCGGACGGTCAAGGCGGCCGGACAGCGCGCGCTGCTGATCGAGGGCGGCCCCTACGGCACGACCTGCGCGCGCGTCGGCTGCATGCCGAGCAAGCTGCTGATCGCGGCGGCGGAAGCCGCGCACGCTTGCTCGCGCTTGCCCGGCGTTCGGCATCCGGCCGGCGGGCCCGATCGCCATCGACGGCAAGGCGGTGATGGATCGCGTCAAGGGCGAGCGAGACCGTTTCGCCGGATTCGTCGTCGACGACGTCGAAGCGTTTCCGACCGCCGACAAGATCCGCGGCCACGCGCGGTTTAGTCGACGACCATACGCTGCAGGTCGGCGACGCGCTGACCATCCGCGCGCCGCGCATCGTCATCGCCACCGGATCGTCGCCGGCGCATCCTGCGGCATGGGATGCGCTCGGCGACCGGTTGATCGTCAACGACGACGTGTTTCAATGGACGACGCTGCCGGAAAGCGTCGCAGTCTTCGGGCCCGGCGTGATCGGACTCGAAATCGGCCAGGCGCTGCATCGCCTGGGCGTGCGCGTCAAGGTTTTCGGTCGCGGCGGCGGCGTGGGCCCATTGTCCGATCCGGCGCTGCTCGAGCTGGCGCGCCGGACGTTCGGCGCCGAGCTCTACCTCGATACGAATGCGCACGCCGAAGTGGCGCGCCACGGCGATCTGATCGAAGTCGAGTACCGCGCGCCCGATGGCAGCACCGTCGCCGAGAACTTCGATTACCTGCTCGCCGCCACCGGACGGCGGCCGAACCTGTCCGGACTGGGACTCGACCGGACGTCGCTCGCGCTCGACGCCCAAGGCGTGCCGCTGTTCAATCGCCGGACCCTGCAATGCGGACGATCGTCGATATTCATCGCCGGCGACGTCAACAACGAGCTGCCGCTGCTGCACGAGGCCGCCGACGAAGGCCGCATCGCCGGCGAAAACGCCGCGCACTATCCCGACGTCCGGCCCGGCCTGCGCCGCGCCGGCATCGCCATCGTCTTCACCGATCCGCAGATCGCGATCGTCGGCGGTGGCTGGCGCGATGCGCAGCCGGTGCCGCACGTCGCGGGCGAAGTCTCGTTCCACAACCAGGGCCGCTCGCGGGTCATGCTGCGCAACAAGGGGCTGCTGCACATCTATGTCGCGATCGAAGACGGCGCTTTCCTCGGCGCGGAAATGCTCGGTCCCGATGCCGAGCATATCGGCCACCTGCTGGCGTGGGCGCTGCAGATGAAGCTCACCGTGCAGCAGATGCTCGATATGCCGTTCTACCACCCGGTCATCGAGGAAGGCTTGCGCACGGCGCTGCGCGACGCGCGCTCGAAGCTCGCGGCTGCGCAGGCCGAGCGGCGAGCCGCCTAGCGACGTCGCCCCGGCGCAGGCGTCGCCCCGGCGGAGCCGGGGCCCAAGCAGCGATATTAGCAACTAAGACGCAGCAACCTGGGTTCCGGCCTTCGCCGGAACGACGAGACGTTTTTACGACGCCACCTAAAGGCGATGTCCCTGGTCGCCGTCGCGGAAGCCGACGAGCTCGCCATCGACACCCCGGACCAGCGCGAGCACCTTGAACAGCTCGCCCATCTCGGCCGGCGACAGAAGCTTCTGCACCGCCGCCGCCTGGCGCAGATACGCCGATCTGCGGATCGCCGCAGGCGGCCAGCGCATCGAGAATGCCGCAATTGATCAGGAAGCGCGCCTGCGTCGCATAGCCGCCGACCGTCATCCCGCCGGCGACGCCGGCGCGCGCGATGGCGCTGAAGTCGACATGCGCCGAAAGGTCGCTCAGACCGGGCAGGAACAGCGGATCGTGCACCGCGCGATGGCGGTAATGCGCGACCAGCGTGCCGCTCGCGCGTTGCGGATGATAGTACTCGGCCGCGGGAAACCCGTAGTCGATGATCAGCAGCACGCCGGCGTCGCAGCGCTCTGCGAGACTGCGCGACCAGCGCTTGCGCCGCCGGATTGATCTCGCTGACATAGTCGCCTTCGGGCGGGAACGCGGCACTGGCGGCATCGCGCAACGCGCCCGGCGGCAGCGGCCGGTCGGCGAGCGCAAGTCGACCGCCGGCAAGACTGACGCCGCGCTCGAACCACGCGCCGCGCTGCCGCGCGATCAGGTGCGGCGGCACGGCGTCGAGCACTTCGTTGGCGATCATCGAGTCCGCGCCAGCGCGCGGGCAGAACGTCGATCCAGTCGACGCGCGGCAACAGCGGCCGGCGCCCGCTCGCGCAGGCACTCGCGCTGCCGCGCCGCGAGATCGGCGCTGACTTCGAGCAGGCGATAGCGCTGCGGCAGGCGTTCCGCGCCGCCAGCGCGTTCAGCAGATCGGCGGCGAGCCGGCCGGTGCCCGGCCCCAGCTCGATCAGATCGGCGTCCGGCAGTCTGGTCGATGACGTCGGCGGCCGGCGCGGCCAGCGCCGCGCCGAACAGCGGTGTCAGTTCCGGCGCGGTGACGAAATCGCCGGCGGCGCCGAACTTGCGCGCGCCCGCCGAGTAATAACCGAGTCCCGGCGCATACAGCACCGCGCCCATGTAGTCGGCGAATGAGATCCAGCCGCCGGCCTCGTCGATCGCCGCGGCAATGTGCGCAACGACCTGCTCGCCGTGCGCGCGCGCTTCGAGCGAAGGCGGCGGCAATCCGGCAGTCGTCATCGCCGTGTGGAGCGGTGGACATCGATGTGTTAGATTGGTTGATTCGAGGCAGTGTAGCCGGAGCGCCGCGTGCAGGGCAAAGTGGTCTTGATCACGGGTGGTGCCAAACGCGTCGGCGCCGCGACCTGCCGGCGCCTGCATGCCGCCGGCGCCAGCCTGATGCTGCATTACCGCGAGTCGGCCGGAGAAGCGCGGCTGCTGCAGGCCGAGCTCAATCACCAGCGCAAGGATTCGGTCGCGCTGATCCAGGCCGACCTGCTCGACCTCGGCAAGCTGCAGTCGCTGATCGACCAGACGGTGCAGACGTTCGGCAAGCTCGACGCGCTGATCAACAACGCATCGTCGTTCTTCCCGACGCCGGTCGGCGAGATCACCGCCGAAAACTGGGACGATCTGATCGGCACCAATCTGCGCGCGCCGCTGTTCATCGCGCAGGCCGCGGCGCCGGCGCTGAAGAAGACGCAGGGCGCGATCGTGAACATCACCGATATCCACGCCGAGCGCCCGCTGAAGAACTACGTCGTCTACAGCGTCGCCAAGGCCGGGCTGGTCGGACTGACGCGCTCGCTGGCGCGCGAGCTCGCGCCCGAAGTGCGCGTCAACGCCGTCGCGCCCGGCCCGATCCTGTGGCCCGACGACGAATCGTTCGACGAGCTGTCGCGGCAGCGGATCATTTCGAACACGCCGCTGAAGCGCGAGGGCACGCCCGACGACATCGCCAAGGCCGTGCACTTCCTGTTGTTCGAGGCGACCTACGTCACCGGCGAGACGATCAACGTCGACGGCGGGAGGCACGTGGCGCTGTAGCAGCGAGCCAGGTCCCGCTCGCGCAGCGAGTGGGGTGCGAGCGCCCGCGAATCAGCGCCGGCTACCGAGCGCGAGCTATCTGCTTCCGTGCGTGCTCGACGAGGTGGCGCTGTAGGCGGTCCGCGCGGCGCGGCTGCAGGCGTCGATTGTTTTCGCCGCGCGGCGACCCGCAGCGCGAGCGCTTCCAGATAGGGATCGACGATGCCGTGCGTGATCAGCGACACGCGCGCACGCTCGAGATAATCGGCCGACGAGCCGAAGGCGCCTGCCGCGCTGGACAGCACCTCCGCCTGCCTCGTCAGCGCCAGCTTGCCCGCGTATTGCGGATGCCTGCGATCGACGACGAAGGCCAGCGCGGTCAGTGCATGCGTGCCGGCGCGCACGCGCAGCCACCGCGGATGATAGGCGCCGACGACCATTTCGCGCCGCCACAGGAGCGCAAGCTCCGCGTGCGCGCATTCCGCCGGCAGCCGATAGACGACGCCGTGGCACGTTCCGCCCTGATCGAGCCCCAGCACCAGGCCCGGAGACTTGGTCGTGCCGCGCGATGCCAGCGACCACAGACAAAAACGGCGATGCTTGCCGCGCAAGGTCGCCGGACGTGCTTCGACGAACGGAAACAGCGGATTCCACAACAGCGAGCCGTAGGCGAACACCCACCAGTCGGCATGCGCTGGCCGCCGCGCCAGCGCCGCCGCCAGCGATGCGGCGAGCGCGTCGTCGGAAAGTGCCCGATGCGAATCGAGCGCCTCGATGTAGACCGCGCGCATGCGGCCTTCCTCGAGATCGCGGCGCGACAGCGTCATCGTCGTCCGCGCGCGTCCCGGCTCAAACCAGGCCTTGAAAAGGCAGGCGCAGCTCGCACCATTTTCCGACCGCAAGGAGCCTCTGGTCGTGCAACGCCGGCGCGGCAAGCTGCATGCCCAGCGGCAGGCCGTTCGGTGCAAGCGCGATCGGCAGGGTCAGCGCGGGAAACCCCGCGAGCGACCATAGCGAGCAGCAGGCGGCATCGCCGGTCTGGGTCAGGTCTTCCGGCGCCGGGCCGGGCGCCGGCGGCGTCAGCACGGCGTCGAATCCGGCAAACCAGTCGGTCAGTGCGGCGATGATCTCACCGCGCCTCGCCAGCGCGTCGGCATAGGCGGCCGCGCCGATCGCGCGGCCTTCGTCCAGCGCCGCATTGAGCTTGGCCGACATTCTGGCTCGCTCGCGATCCTGCGACGCTCCGAGCTCGTGCACCGCCTCGTGCAGCATGATCCGGTGCAACTGCGTCGGCGCGTCGCCGCAGGTCGGCGGCAGTGCGAGCGTCGTGACGCGGGCGCCGCCATTGCGAAGCACATCCGCGGCGGTGTCGAGGCGCTTCGCGTTGCTCGCTGCTGATGGCCACCCACGGAAACTCCGGCAGGCAGGCCAGCGCCGGCGGCGACTGCACGAGTCATCGGCCGGCGCGATCGCACCTTCGCCGGCGAGCACGCCAGCGAGCAACGCGCAATCGGCGACCGTGCGCGCGAAAACGCCCAGCGTATCCAGCGTCGGGCTGAAGCGATGGACACCGGCGAATGGCAGCAGGTCCTTGCCCGGCTTGAATCCAACGATGCCGCAGTAGCCGCCGGCCGGATCACCGAGCCGTTGGTCTGCGTGCCTATTGCGGCAGGCACCTGGCCGAGCGCGACGGCGGCCGCCGACCCCGACGAGGAGCCGCCCGGCGTGCACGCGGCATTCCACGGATTGCGCGTCTTGCCCGGCTGCATGAACGCGAACTCGGTCGTGACTGTCTTGCCCAGGACCATGCCGCCCGCACCCTTGAGGCGGACTATGCATTCGGCGTCACGCGCAGGTATCGCGCCGGCGTAAATCGGCGAACCCATCTGGTCGGCATACCGGCAGTCGCGACGATGTCCTTGACGCCGATCGGGACGCCTTCGAGCGTCGACCCGCCGCCCGATGTGCGCCGCGCGTCCACCGCCCGCGCCGCGGCGAGCGCATGCTCGCGATCGAGCCATGCCCATGCCTGGACGTTGGCGTCGGTGGCATCGATGCGATCGAGCAGCGACTGCGTGAGTGCCGCGCACGAAAGCGCACCGCTGGACAGCGCATCGATCGCTCCGACCAGCGACAGCGCATACGGTTCGGACGTCATGGTTTCGCGCGCACGAGCTTCATCGGTCGTGGCGCGGCTTCAGCCGCGGCGGTCGCGGCTGGCAGAAAAATCGCCTGCAGGTCGTTCAGAAAACGCCGGCCGAGCGGCGTCGGCCGGATGTGCTGATGATCGCGCGCTATCAAGCCCGCGCCGCTCGGCCTCGTCCAATGGCTTTTGCACCAGCGTCAGCGGGAACCCGGTGCGCTCGGCGAACAGCGCGACCGGCACGCCCTCGGTGAGGCGCAGCGCATTGAGCATGAACTCGAAGCCGATCTCGCCGCGCTCGACCGGTTCGATCCTCGAGCAGCGGCGAGCCGCGCTCGGCATCTCCTCGATATACTGCTGCGGCTGCTTGTGCCGGACCTGGCGCACGACGCGGTCGGGAAACGACAGCTTCGAATGCGCGCCGGCGCCGATGCCCAGATAGTCGCCGAAGCGCCAGTAGTTGAGATTGTGCCGGCATTCGTGCCCCGGCCTGGCGTACGCCGACGTTTCGTAGTGCACGTAGCCGCGCGGCGCCGAGCGTCACCGCTATCGCGTCCTCGATATCGGCCGCCGTCTCGTCGTCCGGCAAGCTTCGGCGGATAGCGATGGAACAAGCGTGTTCGGCTCGATCGTCAAGTGATAGAACGACAGGTGCGGCGGCGAGAAGCGCAAGCGCCTCGGCGAGATCGCTCTGGCGCGTCGGCCAGCGTCTGTCCGGGAAGCGCGTACATCAGGTCGAGATTGACGTTGCCGAAAATCTCGATCGCCGCCGCCGCCGCGGCGCGCGCTTCGTCGGCGTCGTGCACGCGGCCCAGCGCCTGCAGAAATCGCGGCTCGAAGCTCTGCACGCCGAGCGAAAGCCGGTTGATGCCCGCTGCCTTGAAGCCGGCAAAGCGCGCGCGCTCGAACGTGCCCGGATTGGCCTCGAGCGTGATTTCGGCATCCGGCGCCAGCGCGACGCGCGCGCGCACGCCGGCCAGTATGCGGTCGATCGATTCCGGAGCGAACAGGCTCGGCGTGCCGCCGCCGAAGAAAACGGTGTGCACGCGGCGCCCCCATATCGAAGGCAGCGCGAACTCGAGATCGGCGAGCAGCGCATCGACATAGCGCGCCTCGGGAATTTCGCCGCGCCGCTCGTGCGAATTGAAGTCGCAGTACGGGCATTTCTTCAGGCACCAGGGAATGTGGACGTACAGCGCGAGCGGCGGCAGCGCGGCGAAATGCGGCGCCTGCAGCGACAGTGCCGCTGGCGCACGATCGCGTGCCTCGAGCATCTAAGCCACGCTGCGCAGCCGCTCGAGCAGCGCCCGCATCGCCTTGCCGCGATGCGACAGCTCGTTCTTCCGCTCCAGAGGCAGCTCGGCGCCGGTCATGCCCGGTGGCAGCGATCGAGAAAATGCGGATCGTAGCCGAAGCCGCCCGTCGCCGCGCGGCGTGTCGATGATCGTGCCGTCCCAGCGGCCGTCGACCAGCATCGGCTCGGGATCGTCGCCGTGGCGCATCAGCGCGAGCATGCAGTAGTAATGCGCGCGGCGATCGGCAACGCCGTCGAGATCGGCGATCAGCTTGGCGTTGTTGCGCTGGTCGGATCGCGGCTCGCCGGCGTAGCGCGCCGACTGCACGCCGGGCGCGCCGCGCAGCGCCTCGACGCAAATGCCGGAGTCGTCGGCGAGCGCGGGCAGCCCGGCGTGGCGGCTCGCGTGTCGCGCCTTGGCCAGCGCATTTTCGACGAAGCTCGCGTGCGGCTCGTCGGCTTCGGCGATGCCCGAGCTCGGCTTGCGGGATCGTCTCGATGCCCAGCGGCGCCAGCAGGCGCCGGAACTCGCGCAACTTGCCCGGATTGTTCGATGCGAGGACCAGGCGCGAGAATTCGCTCACGTCGAACGGTGCGGATCGTGCATCGAGCGCGCGCCTCAGCCGGTCCCCAGCGCGTGCTTTTGCGCGGCGACCAGCTCGCGATGCCGCCCTCGCCCAGCGCGACCAGCGCGCCATTTCCGCGCGCGAAAACGGCGCGCCCTCGGCCGTTCCCTGGATCTCGACAAATCCGCCGGCGCCGGTCATCACGACGTTCATGTCGGTGTCGCAGCCGGAATCCTCGGCGTAGTCGAGATCGAGCATCGGCACGCCGTCGACGATGCCGACCGATACCGCCGCGACAAAATCCTTCAGCGGCGACGCCGCCAGCAGGCCCTGCGCCCGGCACCACGACACCGCGTCGTACAGCGCGACGCAGGCGCCGGTGATCGACGCGCAGCGCGTGCCGCCGTCGGCCTGCAGCACGTCGCAGTCGATGCGGATCGTGCGCTCGCCGAGCTGCGACAGGTCGGCGATCGCGCGCAGGCTGCGGCCGATCAGGCGCTGGATCTCCTGCGTGCGGCCCGACTGCTTGCCTTCGGCGGCCTCGCGCCGCGTGCGCGTGTTGGTCGCCCGCGGCAGCATGCCGTATTCCGCGGTCAGCCAGCCCTGGCCCTTTGCCCTTGAGAAACTGCGGCACCGTCTCCTCCACCGACGCCGTGCAGAGCACGCGCGTTTCGCCGCATTCGATCAGCGCGGACCCTTCGGCATGCCGGCTGTAGTGGCGCGCGATCGACAGCGGGCGGAGCTCGTCGGCGCGGCGGCCTCCGGTGCGAGCGGTCATCTGCGACCTCATGCTTGAAAGGTCAATTATACGGGCGACCTCTGATTATAGCCGCGCCACGTCTGCAGCGAGGATCCGCGATTCGCTACTGAGGTCGGATGCCGCCGCGCACAACTTTCCAGCCACGCCGCGGTCGCGTGCAGACCCTGGTCGAGGTATACGGCGGCGTCCAGCGCGCGAGCTCGCGGAAGCGCGCCGGCATCGACTTCGAGCGTACCGAGCAGGCGCGCGACGGCAGCGCGCCTGGCCGGTCAGCATCGCCGCCGGCGCGCAGCAGCGCAGCCGGGCACGTGGAACAGCCGCGGCGCGACGCCGAGCTCGCGCGCGAGACGCTCGGCCAGGTCCGTGGTGGACACGCTTTCGGCGTCGGCGACAGGAAGGGTCTCGCCGGCGAGCGCCGGCGCGGTCACCGCCGACTCGATGGCACTGACGGCGTTGCCGACGTAGAGCAAGGTGCGCCGATTGCCGATACCGGCAAGCGGCAGCCGGCGCTCGGCCGCGACCGCTTCGAGCAGTCGCGCGAAATTGCCCTTGACGCCGGGGCCGTAGGTCAGCGGCAATCGCAGCACGACGCCTTCGATCGCGCCGGCGCGGCAGGCCTGCCACAGCACGGCTTCGGCGCCGGCCTTGCTGTGCGCGTACGCGTCCTGCGGCGCCGCGGGGTCGCCGGCGCGAAACGGGCTTGCCCGGCCGCGTCGCTTCGCCGTACACCTTGACCGTGCTCGCGAGCACGACGCGCCGCACGCCGGCCTCGCAGCGCCGCGTCGAGCAGACGGCGCGTCACGTGCACGTTGGCGACGACGAACGGCGTCGGATCGCTCGCGTCGCTGCCATCGCGCACATGCGCGCGCCCGGCCAGATGCACGATCGTGTCGACGCCCGCGCAACACCGGTGCCCAGTCGGCGGCGGCAAAATCGCCCAGCGCGACGATGTCGCTGCGGTCGGCGTCGCCGGCGCCGGAGCGCGCGCACCGCGCCGACGTGCGGAACCCTGCGCTGCGGCCAAGCCCTGCGCAAAGCGCCCGGCCGATGAAGCCGCCGGCGCCGGTGACCAGCACGCGGTCCGCAGTAGCGACCTGGCGCCGCGGTCGCGCTCACCACCAGCGCCAGCCGTTCTTGTTGAAAAAGCGCACGCGCGCTGCGCACGAAGTACCCGATGTGGCGCCAGCCCTTGCGCTGCCGCGCCGCCGCCGTGATGGACGACGCGAACGGCTGGGCACGTACGCGCTCTTGGTGACGCGATTGAGCCGCACGCTCCAGTCGAAGTCCTCGAAGTAGAGGAAAAATGCCGGGGTCGAATCCGCCGGTCGCCTCGATCGCCTTGCGCCGCAGCAGCATGCACGAGCCGCTCATCACCGGCACCGGCGACACGGTCTCGCCGGCCGCGACGCTCTTCATCACATCGCGCATCTCGTAGCGATCGAGGCGCCGGCGAAACAGCGGGCCGCAGCCACGCGGCGCCAACCCGCGCAGCGCGAGGTCGACGACGCTGGGATAGCGCTTGCACAGATATTCGCGCGCGCCGGCCGCATTGGTGACGGCGGGCGCGATGACGCCGACGTCGGGGTGCGCGTCGAAATAGCGCAGTGCCTCCGGCAAGCGCGTCGACGTCGAGCTCGACGTCAGGGTTGAGCACCAGGTGGTAGTGGGTGTTGCCGCCGTGCATGACCAGGTTGTGCGCGGCGCCGTAGCCGATGTTGGCGTGACCGTGCAGATAGCTCATCGTGAAGTCGGAATCGCGAAAGTTCTCCTGCGCCGAGCTTGATCACCGTCGCGGCGATGCCGCGCTCCTCGCTGTTGTCGATCAGCGCGACGTTGGCCACGCGCAGCAGGCCCTGCTCGCGCGCCGCCGCCAGCGAGGCGGCGAGCGTGTGCAGCGTCCGGTCCAGCAGCGCGAGGTCAGGGCGATACGTGACGATGCTGATCGTCAGCGTCGAGGCAGCCACGTCGGGAGGAGGGATTGAAACGATGGGTTAGAATCGTCGTCGATTGCCCCTGCGCCGTCAACCCGCGCTTTCGCCACGATCCCGCATGCATACCACCGCCCAACGCACCCACGCGCTTTCGCGCCGACGACTTGCGCGCTTTCGCGCGCAGCACTGCTCGATCGCGCCGGCGTGCGCGCCGACATCGCGCGCGACGTCGCCGACGTCCTGCTCGACGCCGACCTGCTCGGCCACACGACGCACGGCCTCGCGCTGCTCGCGCCTTATCTCGCCGAGATCGACAAGGGCGCGATGGCGAAATCGGGCGAGCCGCAGGTCGTCCGGCGCCGCTCCGCGCGGAAACCTGGGACGGCGCGCGCCTGCCCGGCCCGTGGCTGACGCTGCGCGGCGCTCGAGCGCGCCGCGGCGATGGCGCGCGAGTGCGGCACCGGCACCGTCGTCATCCGCCGCTCGCATCACATCGCCTGCCTCGCCGCGTATCTGAAGCGCGCGACCGACCAGGGCCTGGCCGTGATCATCGAATGCTCGGATCCCGACGGTCGCCGCCGTCGTCCCGCACGGCGGCACGACGCCGTTCATCACGCCGAATCCGCTCGCCGCCGGATTGCCGACCTCGGGCGACCCGATCATGATCGACGTTTCGATGTCGATCACCAGCATGGGCTACGCCAAGCAGCAGATGGAAGCCGGCAAGACGTTGCCCGGACCTTGGCTGATCGATCACCGAGGGCAACGCGACGTCCGATCCCGGCGCGCTGTTCGACGAGCCCAAGGGCGCGTTGCTGCCGCTCGGCGGACTCGATGCCGGTCACAAGGGATTCGGCCTCGGTCTGCTGATCGAGGCGATGACCGGCGCGCTCGCCGGCCACGGCCGCGCCGACCAGCCGGAAGGCTGGGGCGCCTCGGTGTTCATCCAGGTGATGGATCCGGAAGCGTTCGGCGGCCTTGCCGCCTTCGCGCGGCAGATGGATCATCTGGTCGCCGCGGCGCACGCGAGTGCGTCCGCGGCCGGGCGGCGAGCGCGTGCGCCTTCCCGGCGAGCGCGGCCTGCAGCGCTATCGCGAAGCGATGGCCGACGGCGTTGCGCTTTATCCCGCGATCATGCCGGCATTGCAATCCTGGGCGGACAAATACGGCGTCGCGCTGCCGCCGCCATACGCTACTTGAGCCCGCGCGTTCCCCGACGCGGGTTCAGACTTTCGCGTAGGTGACGCGCAGTATGCCGGCGAGATCGCGCGCCGCATCCAATGTCGACAAAACCGGCGTCGCCGAACAACGCCGCGACGGCATCGGCCTGGTCGTGGCCGTGCTCCAGCAGCAGCCATCCGCCCGAGGCGAGATGCGCAGGCGCCGCCGCAACGATGGCGCGAATCGCGTCCAAACCGTCACCGCCTGGTGTCAGCGCCTGCGCCGGCTCGTGCCGCAGGTCGCCTTCGCGCAAGATGCGGATCGTCGGCGGCAACGTAGGGCGGGTTGCCGGCGATCAGGTCGAAGCGCTCGTGCGGCAACGCGGCAAACCAGTCGGATGCGACGAACGTCACATTGCCGATGCCGAGCCGCGCGGCGTTGCGCACCGCCAGCGCAAGCGCGGCGCTCGAGATGTCGCTGCCGACGAACGCGTGCATTGCGCCGCCGGCTGGCGATCGCGAGCGCGACCGCACCCGACCCGGTGCCCAGGTCGAGAACGTGCATGGCGCGATCAGCGGGCATGCGCGCCAACGCGAGGTCGACCAGCAGCTCCGTTTCCGGGCGTGGAATCAGAACGTCCGCAGTGATTTGCAGCTCGAGCCCGTAGAATTCGCGTCGTCCGATCAGGTACGCGACCGGCTCGCCGTCGCGACGACGGCGCGCGAGCGCATCGAACGCTTTCGACTGTTCCGCAGTGATGGGATCGCCCGGATGCGCGGCCGCCCACGCGCGATCGCGACCCAAAACGTGCGCGAGCAGCAACCGGGCCTCGAAGGGGACGAGGCCGCTCGCCGCCAATGCGCGCGCAACGGTGACGATCGCGCTCATCGTCGTTGGCGGACCGGGCCGTCTTGCGGCCGCCGAGGCGGATGCGCATAATGTCGG
Source organism: uncultured beta proteobacterium (assembly GCA_963713125.1). Classification (GTDB taxonomy): domain Bacteria; phylum Pseudomonadota; class Gammaproteobacteria; order Burkholderiales; family Casimicrobiaceae; genus PALSA-1003. The sequence continues at coordinate 43,341 of CAVQKL010000005.1, forward strand.
CAGCCCTTCATGGCGCCAACGAACTGGCACCACAGGGTCCGAACTTTTCGCTGGAGGAACCATGCCGTCACGACGCGATATCCTGAAGGCGACCGGTGGATTGGTGCTTGCGACCGGCGGCTCCTGGCTCGCGAGTCACGCGCACGCTGCCGACACAAGCCCGGAATCGGTCGACCGGACTGAAATCAGCGGGAGGGTCGAAGCGCTCGGCGAGCCGATCGCGGACGCAGGCGACAAGGCTCCCCTCGAGTCGCCGCGCTGAACCACGGCTGAGCGCCGCGCGCCCGACGACGCGTTCGTCATTCGCCCTGCGCGCGCGCGAACAGACGCAGCCGCGTGTCGTAGTAGTTGCCCCAGCCCTGGTCGCGCAGCCCGGCTTTCTTCAGCACGCGCTGCGACGCCTTGTTGCCCGGATGCGTGACGCCGATGATGCGCGCGACGCCGAGATCGTCGAACCCGTAATCGACCAATGCGCGCGCGCCTTCGGTCGCGTAGCCGCGGCCCCAATGCGCGTGCAGCAGGCGATAGCCGACTTCGACGTCGGTCGTCGGCGGGCAGTACTTCAGGCAGTACCAGCCGATGAACTTGCCGCTGTCGCGCAGCGATGCGCGCCACACGCCCAGGCCGGGATAGAGCGCGTAGTAGCGCGTGACGCGCCGCATCGCCGCGTCCGATCTCCGCGCGCGGCATCGGCTTGCCGCCGTTGATGTATTTCAGCACGCGCGGGTCGCTGTCGAGCCGCACCAGATCGCCGATGTCGTCCGGCGTGAACTCGCGCAGCTCGAGCCGCAGCGTCTCCAGCCATGGCGGCGGCGCGCGCTTCATCGCACGCGCCTCGCCGGCCGCTTCTTCGCCGCCGAGCGCCGCGAGCTGCTCGGCCTGGAATTCCTGCGCCAGCGCCTGCGTCAGCTCGAACAGGTCGCCGTCCATGATCTGGTCGATCTTGTACAGCGTCAGGTTGATGCGGTGGTCGGTGACCCGTCCCTGCGGAAAATTGTAGGTGCGGATGCGCTCGGAGCGATCGCCGCTGCCGATCAGGCTCTTGCGCGTCGCCGCCTCCTTCTGCTGCCGCTCCTGCCGCTCGCGATCGACCAGCCGCGACGCCAGCACCGCCATCGCCTGCGCGCGGTTGCGATGCTGCGAGCGGTCGTCCTGGCATTCGACGACGATGCCCGTCGGCAGGTGGGTGATGCGCACCGCCGAGTCGGTCTTGTTCACGTGCTGGCCGCCGGCGCCGGACGCGCGGAACGTGTCGATGCGGATGTCGGCCGGATTGATCGTGATGTCGGCGACCGGATCGGCTTCCGGCAGCACGGCGACCGTGCACGCCGACGTGTGGATGCGTCCCTGCGCCTCGGTCTCGGGCACGCGCTGCACGCGGTGGCCGCCGGACTCGAACTTGAGCTTGGCGTACACGCCCTGCCCGACGACGCGCGCGATCACCTCCTTGTAGCCGCCCATGTCGCCCGGGCTTTCGGAAATCATCTCGACCTGCCATCTGTTGCGCTCGGCAAAGCGCGCGTACATGCGGAACAGCTCGCCCGCGAACAGCGCCGACTCGTCGCCGCCGGTGCCGGCGCGAATTTCGAGGAAGACGTTGCGCTCGTCGTTGGCGTCGCGCGGCAGCAGCGCGCGCTGCAGCTCGTCCTCGAGCGCGCCCATGCGCGTCCTGGCGGCCTTCGCCTCGTCGTCGGCGAATGCCTTCATCTCCGGGATCGGCCAGCATGTCCTGCGCGGCCGCGAGGTCGCGCTCGCCCTGCAGCCAGTCGCGGTAGAGCGCGACGACCGGCGCGATCTCCGCGTGCTCGCGCGACAGCGCGCGGTAGCGGTCGAGGTCGCGCGTGACGTCCTCGGCCGCGAGCAGGCCGTTCAATTCCTCCAGCCGCGACGTCGAGCTGGTTGAGCTTGGTGGACAGCGATGGTTTCATGTCGTGCGATGCGTGGCTTCTGCGCGGCGACCGGAGCGCCGCATTGCTGATCGGATGACGACGCGTCGAGCTGGCGAGCCTCGAAGGCGTCGAGCCGGGACGCTGCGCTCGGCGACGACGCTCGCGCCGCTCGATGCGCGACAGCTAATGCGTCGTCCGGCAGCTGGTAGATGTGGTGCAGCAGCGCGAGCAGCTCGGCGCGCTCGGCGTCGCCGGCGCGGGTCAGCGCCTGCGCCGGCGCGTGCAGGAACTTGTTGGTGAGCCCGCGGGCGAGCTGCTCGATCACCTGCTCGGGCGCGGCGCCGCCGGCGAGCAGCTTGCGCGCGCGCTCGACCTCGGCCGCGCGCAGGCTTTCGTGATGGCCCTGCAGCGCGGTCAGCGTCGGAACCACGCTGCGCCCATCGAGCCAGCGCAGGAAGCTCTGCGCCTGCTCGGCGATCATCTCCTCGGCCTGCGCCAGCGCGTCGACGCGGATCTGCAGGTTGTCCTTGACGATGTTGGCCAGGTCGTCGACGCTGTAGAGAAACACGTCGTCGAGCTCGGCGGCTTCGGGCTCGACGTCGCGCGGCACGGCGAGATCGACGATGAACATCGGCGCATGCCGGCGCGACTTGATCGCCCGCTCGAGCAGGCCCTTGCCGAGGATCGGCAGCGAGCTCGCCGTCGAGGTCACGATGATGTCGAATTGGCCAGGCGCTCGGGCAGCTCGTTCAGCGTGATCGCGCTGGCGCCGAAGCGCGCGGCGAGCTGCGCGCCGCGCTCGAGCGTGCGGTTGGCGACGGTGATCGACTTCGGATGCCTTGGCGGCGAAATGCGCGGCGGCGAGGTCGATCATCTCGCCGGCGCCGATCAGCAGCAGGTGCTGGTCGGCCAGCGACGGGTAGATGCGCTCGGCGAGCTTGACCGCCGCCGCCGCCATCGAAATCGACGCGCTGCCGATGTCGGTGTTGCTGCGCACGTCCTTGGCCACCGCGAACGTGCGCTGGAACAGGCGATTGAGGACCAGGCCCAGCGCGCCCGGCCGCTTCGGCGCTGCGCACCGCCTGCTTCATCTGGCCGAGGATCTGCGGCTCGCCGAGCACCATCGAATCGAGCCCGCTGGCGACGCGGAACGCATGCGACACCGCGCGATCCTGCGGCAGCGTGTAGACATACGGATGCAGCGAGTCGGCGGGCACGCGGTGGAAACTCTCGAGCCAGCGCACGACCGGCGCGGCCTCGGCGCCGTTGAAGTAGACCTCGGTCCGGTTGCAGGTCGACAGGATCGCCGCTTCCTTGACGCTCGGCTGCGCGATCAGGTCGCGCAGCGCGACGCCCAGCGTGTCAGGCTGGAACGCGACCTGCTCGCGCACCTTGATCGGCGCGGTCGCATGGTTCAAGCCGAGGGCGTAGAGAGGCATGGATCGGATCGCAAGTGACCTGATATTTTATCGCAATACGGCATCGAGTGCCGCGGCGGATGCGCCGCTTAGGAAGACAGTTCGGCAAGATACCCGCAAGAAAAGCGCGGACCTGCTGCGGGTCGTCGAGCGTGGCGCCGAAGAACGACGACGGTGCCGGCGGCGAGCGCCGCCGCATCGTGCTTGCGGCAAAACCGGTCGGCGTAGCGCTGCCATGTCGCGTCGTAGTTGCCGCGCGACGCGTGGACGAGCAGCAGGTCGCCGGCGACGCCGAGCGTGAATCCCGCCTGCGCGGCGCGATACGACCAGTCGAGATCGGCCAGGTGGAAGCCGTCGAAGGTCACTGCGTCGAACGACACCGCCCGGAAGGCTTCGCGTCTGCCGGCAAGCAGGACGCCATCGAGCAGCGCGATGTCGCCGGCGACGGGCCGCGGATCGAGCACGTCGACCTGCCAGTCGCGATCGTCGGGGGCGCGGTGCGTGATCCAGCCGCGCAAGTGCGGATGCCCGCTCCAGCCCATCGCCGGACCGTCCATGCGCGTGCTGCCGGCGACGCCGACGACGTCGAAGGTCCGAAGGCGCTCGAACAGGCGCGCGGCAAAATCGGGCGCCAGAATGTCGACGTCGTCGTGCGAGAGAACGACGACGTCGGCGACGTTGCGGCGAAGCGCCCAGTTGTACGCCTCGGCCAGCGAGCGCGCGTTGCGGATCGACGACGATTTCGTGGCGCACCGCGGCGAAGAGCCGGCGGTACAGCGCGACGGCGCGGTCGTGCCGGGCATCGTCGATCGAGCAGATGACGATGCTGACCGCGAGATCGCGGCCGCGTCGCGGCAGCGCGAGGAGCGGTGCGGCGCTCGATGCGATCGCCGTGCGCGCACCGATTCGGCGATCGTGGCGACGCATTGCCGCGCGGCGGCGAACAGCAGCGGATCGCGCGACCCATGCCGCGTGAAACGGCGCGGATCGCGGCGGCGCGATCGCCGAGCCGCTTTTGCATCAGGCCGAGATTGAATCGCGCGTCGTGTCCAGTCCGGGCTCGCGCGCCAGCGATTTCGCGATAGGCATCGGCCGCGGCCGCCGGGCTGCCCGTCGCGGGCATGCGCGTTGCCGAGCGCGAGCCAGGCGCGCGGCGCGTCGGGCCGCACCGCGAGCGAGCCGCGCAATGCCTCGATCGCCGCGGTGTGATCGCGGCGCCGGTTGGCGATCAGGCCGCGCAGCAGGAGCGCGTCGGCGTCGCGCGGCGTCGCCGCGAGAGCGCCGGTGACGATCGCGTCGGCGGCCTCGGTTTCGCCGCGGCGGAGCAATTCCTCGGCGCGCGCGAGCCGATCCGACAGCGGCCGATCGTTGTCGCCGCCTGTTGGCTCGTCGCTGCGGTGCGAGTCTGCCATCACCATCCGCTTCCGGCCGGCGGCGCGGGCCTGAGATCCATCGTCCGCACCAGGTGCGCGAGCCGCCGGTAAAAGCTCGCCGCTTCGCGCATCCCCGGCATACGCGCTTCGTACCGGTGCGACACACCGGCCGGCGCGTCGAGCTCGGGATACTTGGCCCGGAAGCGGTCGGCAAAGCGGCTCCAGTCGGCGTCGAAGCGTCCCTCGGATTCGTGCACCAGCAGCAGGTCCGCACAAATGCCGAGGCGCCATCCGGCGCGCGCGGCGCGCAGCGTGAAGTCGACGTCGTAGAAGTGAAAGCCGTCGAAGGTCGCGGCGTCGAACGGCACCGCCTCGAACGCCCGACGCCATCCCGCGAGCAGGACGCCGTCCAGCACCTGCGCGCCGCCCACGACCGGCCATGGGCTCGATATCGATACCAGCCAGTCGCCGTCCGCGGCCGAGCGATGCGTGATCCAGCCGTGCACATGCGGATGCCCCGCCCAGGACCACGCCGGCCCGGCGGCGCGCGTGCGCACCGGCGACGCCGATCGACATCGAACCGTCCCAGTGCGGCGACGAGCCGGGCGGCGAAGTCGGGGGCAAGAATGTCGACGTCGTCGTGCGAAAAGATCGACGACGTCGCCGCGCGCGTCGCGCAAGGCGCGGTTATACGCCTCGCACAGCGAACGGGCATCGTGAATGCCCAACACTTGGTGCGTCACTCCTGTCAGCAGCCGATGGTAGAGCGCGGAAACGCGCTGGAACTTGGCGGCATCGACCGAGCAGATCACGACGCTGATCGAGGGCGGCTGGTCGAGCGGCGCAGGCTCCGGGCGCCGGATCGTCGTCCGGCCCGGGCTCGGCCAACACCCATTGCGCCACGGTATCGACGACCTGCTGTCCGGCATCGAACAGCAGCGGTTGCGCGGCAAACGCCCGCAGGAACGACTGCGCGGCCTCGGCCAGTCGGACGCCGACGCTTGCGCGCGAGGCCGAGGTTGTAGTGCGCTTCGGCGAGATCGGGCGCGATCGCTAGCGCCCGTTCGAACGCCGCCGCCGCCGCGCGAGGTCGTCGAGCGCAAGCTGGGCATTGCCGAGCGCGAGCCATGCCGGCGACAACGCGGCCGCGCGCCGACGACTGCAAGAAGATGTGTTCCGCGCCTCGGCGTGGCGCTCTTCGCGCGAGGCGACGATCGCCGCGAGGTAGCGCGCGTCGGCATCGTCGGCGATCGGCCAGCAGCGCCGCGTCGACCAGGCGCCTCGCTGCCTGCGACGCTCACCCCGACGCAGCGCCGACTGGACGCCGGCGAGCGTCGCGCGCAACCGTCGCGAGCGCCGCGCTCATGCCTTGAAAAACTCCTGCTTTCCGCCCAGCCAGCGCTCGAGATGCGCTTGCGCGGCGGCCGGCTCGCGTCGCAGCAGCTCGTCGGCGGCATCGCGCGCGCTGCTCGATCAGCGCCACGTCGCGCTCCAGGTCGGCAAAGCGCAGCAGCGGCACGCCGGACTGGCGCGCACCGAGAAACTCGCCCGGGCCGCGGATCAGCAGGTCCTGGCGCGCGATCTCGAAGCCGTCGTTGTTTTCGTAGATGACCTTGAGCCGCGCCTTGGCGAGCTCCGACATCGGCTCCTCGAACAGCAGCACGCAGACGCTCTCGTCGGCGCCGCGGCCGACGCGCCCGCGCAACTGGTGCAGCTGCGCGAGGCCGAAGCGCTCGGCGTGCTCGATCACCATCATCGACGCATTGGGCACGTCGACGCCGACCTCGATCACCGTCGTCGCGACCAGCACGTCGACTTCGCCGCGCACGAAGCCATCCATCGTCGCCGCCTTTTCCGCCGGCTTCATGCGGCCGTGCAGCAGGCCGACCTTGAATTCGCGCGAGCGCTCGCGGTCAGCTCGGCGTGCAGCGCGACCGCGGTCTGCAGCTCGAGCTTTTCCGATTCCTCGATCAGCGGGCAGACCCAGTACACCTGGCGCCCGGCCGCGGCGATCTTGCGCACGCGCTCGACGATCTCGCCGCGCCGGCGCTGGCTGACCAGCTTGGTCACGACCGGCGTGCGGCCCGGCGGCATCTGGTCGATCACCGACACGTCGAGGTCGGCGTAGAAGCTCATCGCCAGCGTGCGCGGGATCGGCGTCGCGCTCATCATCAGCTGGTGCGCGTCGCCGATGCCCTTCTGCCGCAGCGCGAGTCGTTGCGCGACGCCGAAGCGGTGCTGCTCGTCGACGATGGCGAGCCCCAGCTTCGGCAGCACGACCTCTTCCTGGAACAGCGCGTGCGTGCCGATCGCGAGCTGCGCCTCGCCGCCGACGATCGCCGCCAGCGCCTTCTTGCGCTCCTTCGCCGGCAAGCCCGCCCGACAGCCACGCGATCGACAGCGGCAGGCCGTCGAGCCACGCCGCGAGCTTGCGGTAATGCTGCTCGGCGAGGATTTCGGTCGGCGCCATGAACGCCACCTGATAGCCCGACTCGATCGCCTGCAGCGCGGCCAGCGCGGCGACGATCGTCTTGCCGCTGCCGACGTCGCCCTGCAGCAGCCGCTGCATCGGCTCGGCGCGCGCGAGATCGCGGCGGATCTCGGCGACGACGCGCTGCTGCGCGCGCGTCAGCGTGAACGGCAGGCGCGCCAAGCAGCTCGCGCGCCAGCGACCCGTCGCCGGGCAGTCGCGGCGCCTTGCGCCGGGCGCGCGCGCGGCGATGCATCTTGAGCGACAGCTGCTGCGCCAGGAGCTCGTCGAACTTGAGCCGGGTCCACGCCGGATGCGTGCGTTGGTCGAGCGCTGGCCTGCGCCGTGGCATTGGCCGCTTCCGGCGGCGGCTCGTGCAGGAACTGCACCGCCTGCGCGAAACCCCACAGCCGCCGCGGCTCGCGCGTCCAGGGCGGCAGCGTCTCGCCCAGATGCGCCGGATCGGCAGCAGCGCGCGACGCACGAGCTTGCGCAGCGCGTCCTGCGAAAGTCCCGCCGTCGTCGGATAGACCGGCGTCAGCCGGTCCGGCAAGCGGCGTGCCCGGTGCGATGACCTGGAAGCTCGGATGGACCATCTCCAGGCCGAAATGCCCGTCGCGCACTTCACCGAACGCGCGCACGCGCTTGCCCGGCGCCAGCGCCTTCTGCTGGTTCGGATAGAAATGAAAAAAGCGCAGCACGAGCTGCGCGCCGCGCGTCCGCGGCGTCGTCGAGCAGGCACACGAGCTGGCGCCGGCCGCGATATTGAATTTCGGTGTTGGCGACGATGCCCTCGACCTGCCACGCCTGTCCGGGCTTCAGCGCGGACAGCGGACACAAGTGCGTGTGATCCTCGTAGCGCAACGGCAGGTGCAGCACCAGATCCTGCTCGCGCGCGATGCCGATGCGCGCGAGCTTGTCCTGCAGCGTGTTTCCCGGCCGGGGCTCTTTCGCTGCCGCCTTTTTCCTGGCCACTCGCGGTCAGGGCTTGATCCGAGACGGCGAGCGCCCTCCCGGCCATGTCGGTTCGGCGACACGGCCCAGCTCCAGCACGCCCTCGACCTCGATCCGCGCCGCTTTGGGCAACGCCGCCACCTGGTAGGTCGCGCGCGCCGGATACGGCGTGTTGAAGCAGCCCGCCATGATGTCGTTGACCTTCGCGAAGTCGGCGAGGTCGACGAGCAGGATCGTCAGCTTGACGATGTCGTCGAGCGAGCCGCCGGCAGCTTCGGCGACCGCGCGCAGATTGGCGAACACCTGCCGCGCCTGCGCTTCGATGCCTTCGCGCAGATTGCCGCTCGCTGGATCGATGCCGATCTGGCCCGAAAGGTAGACCGTGTAGCCGGCGCGAACCGCCTGCGAATACGGGCCCAGCGCCGTCGGCGCCTTGCTGGTGTGGATCGCTTGCTTGCTCATGGCTCGGCCTCCTTGCGATGGCGCGAGCGACGCGCACTCACGCGTCGGCCTCCGGGCAATCGCTCGGCGACGGCCCTTCGGGGCTTGAAGCTCCCGCCTCGCTCATGCCCCCACGCGCTCGTCGAAGCGCAAATCTAGCACGGGCGGGAGTGCTAGCGCTCTACCTCGTTGCCGGCGCCGATCCAGGCATCGATGCCGCCGTGCAGCGGACGAATGCGCTTGAATCCGAGCTTGCGCAGCTGCTGCGCGACCTTGACCGCCGTCGCCTCGTTCGGACACGCGCAATACACGATGACTTCGTCGTCCTTGGCCACGCCGTCGAAGCCCTTGGCGATGTTCTTCATGTCGACCGTCCGCGCGCCGGGTATGCGTCCGGTCGCCGCCTGCGTCAGCGGCGAGCGCACATCGACGATCGCGCTGACCTTGTTCGCATCGATCAGGTCGCGAAGCTCGTCGACCGAGACGCGGTCCATGCGCAGCTGCTTGATGAACAGGCGGCGCCGCCACCATTTGAGCAGGATCCAGGCGACGAAGCCCGAGGACGACCAGCATCGACCCGTATTTGCCCAGCGAAGCGAGCTTGTCCATCACGTCGCCGATCGCGTCGCGGAAGACGTAGCCCAGGCCGACCCCGACGCCGACCCACAGCCCCGCGCCTACGGCGTCGAACAGCACGAACACCCAGTAGCGCAGGCGAAGCGCGCCGGCCAGCGCCGTCGCGACCGAAGCGAAGCCCGGCACGAACTTGGCGAACAGCATCGACGCGGGTCCGAAGCGCTGGAAAATCGTTTCGGTCTGGCGAACGCACGAATCCTGCGACAGCGACACGCGGCAAAGCGTGTTCAGGATGCGCAAGCCGAACCTGCGGCCCGCCGCGTACCAGGCGGTGTCCGCGATCAGCGCGGCGGCGATGCCGACGGCGACGAGCGCCCACAGCGGATTGCCGCCGATGGCCGCGTACGCCCCGGCGACGATCAGCGTCGGATACGCGGGCACCGGCAATCCGGCCTGCAGCGCGAGCACGTTGAGGAATACGAAACCCAGCCCGTACTGCTGGATCATCGCAATCAGATGGCTCATCGGGTACCTGCGCCTGTTCCAGGCTTGTCGCGCGCGGGCGTGCGGGATAGCTTACATGGTGGCGGCGCGGGCGTGGATCAAGCGCGGGGGCGCCGCGTTGCCTGGCGTGCGCAGACGATGCCGATCGACACCGGTTGCACGATACACGAGCGCAATGACGATGCGGCTATAAGCTAATGCCATCGCCGGTTTACTCGCGCAGGCTCTGCGGCTATAATTTGCGCCCCTGTGGGGACGTAGCTCAGCTGGGAGAGCGCCGCGTTCGCAATGCGGAGGTCGAGGGTTCGATCCCCTTCGTCTCCACCAGACCCTTGTTCTAGCCTGCTAATTCAGCAGGCTTTCTTCCCAGAGGTGTCGTTTGTCTTGGCCCGGTGTACCCAAGGCGACGAGATGCGCCATAAATTCCGGTCATACCTGCATCGGAATCGACACGAAATGTATTCATTCCGAGTGGCACCCGCCTTGCGACGTACTGTCGCGTTGAACGATCATGCCACGAATTAGCGTGATCCCGGTTTCTCCAATTCCATTAGTTGTCACCAAGCTCGCACGAGCTCTTCTCGCGTTTGCGCATCAAGAGTGCAATTCGTAAAATAATTTTCGTCGATTGGAAGTCCTCCGGCCCCGAGCAACAAGCCAATCATTCTCACTTGCGTTACCCGAGCAGGCTCGTCGCCCACCGCGCAAAAGCCAGCCAGCTCTCAGTGCCCGACACCACCAGCCGCAGCGGCTGCGAGACGATGATCAGCAGACCGCCCCAGAGGGTAACCGGATGCAGCCGGCCGCGCGTGCGGAGATCCCAGATTGCCAGCGACACCAGGAAGAGGTCGGTTACGCCGAAGAACGCCAAGGGACCAGAATCGATCACTACCGGCCAGCGCGCGATGGCTGCGGTAGTCAAGTTAACCGTCGCGAGCAGCATGCAGCGTTTGTGGCTCTGCGCGTTCCGTCTCATCGCGATCGCCAGCCCCACGAATAAAGCGAACAGGACGATGTCGAACAGCGGGATCGCAAGGAACTGCAGCGGTGGAACGGGAACGCCCACGAAACCAGTAGCGCGCCGTGCGGCAATCAGCGCCCCTAGCGTGCCCAGCACCACCATGGAAACGGCCAGCACGACTCCGAAGGGGCCGACCTTGCGATGCAGATCGGTGCGGCCCCGGGCGACCAGCGACGCCTGCACCAGCAGGAGAACGATCCATGCGGTGAACGCCGCGCCGTGCACATAAAAAATCGACTCGGAAGGCGAGTGCCAGGCCGGAAACAGCGGCCGCAGGTAGAAACTGCGCGAGAAGCCGACACCGACAGTTGCCAGGATCGCGACCGCCATTCCCGTATAGAAGCGGCGTTCGGCCGAGAGGCGCCCGCTCGTGATCACCTGCGTTGCCATGTTTGGCCTACTTTCCTCTTTCGGCATGCATTGACCGAGGCCGGCAGCACGATCGACACCGTACCGCCGGAGTCTACTATGTGTTCCTTGAGGGAGCGATCCGTTTCAGGGTCCCGTTACGGCGATGGCATGCGTGGATCGACGGCATCCGGTGGATTCAACGTCTGCTTTCGGCAGCGATGCGTTGCCACTTTGAGTCGAATGCGCATCTGGCTGTTACCTGGGGACAAATAGGGAAGCCGCGTTTCTCCGCGTCTTTCCGCAGCCGGCTTCGTCGGGCAGGATTGGCCGCAAGCACGACGCTGACGAGCCCGTCGGACCCCAAGTGCCCTGAGCACTGCGATGAACGCACTGCTCCCGCACCGTCCGTGGACGCTCGGCGCGACTGGCGAAAGCGCCGGCACTAAGCTTGCCGCGGTCTGTCCCAGTATCGCCTACGACGGTGCGCGCTGGCGCGTAAGATCAACTGTCCGATGACCTACTGGCCCGAAGAATCGAGCTACCGGCACGAAGCGGTGACGGTACGCACCCTTTGGCTGACGATCGCGCTGTCGTTGCTCATTCACTTCGGTGCGTTGCTATGGTTGCCGCAGGTGCGGCTCTTGACACCCGGGGAAGAGACGCAGGAATTGGCCGCGGACCGTTTGGAGGTGCAGCTCGCCGCCCTGTCCCCGCCTCCGCCCGCACAAACGCCAACGCCGGCACCGTCGCCGGCCATAGTGGCGGCACCGAAGCCGCCGGCGCGGCCGCCAAGGACAGCCTTGCGGACGCGGCCGCCGCCCGTGCTGATTGCGCCGATCCCCGAGGCACCCGCCATTCCGGCGCCGCTTCCGACACCGGCTCCGGCAACGCCGCCTGCTACCGCGCCGCCGCGTACCAGCCCGCCCCCGCCACTCGAGAACGACCTCTGGTCCTATATCCAGGCGCGCCGCCGCGAGCGCGGTGAGCAACAAGCGGCGCCGATCGCCAAGGAAGGTGCCGACCTGAACGCCCGCATCGCGGCGAATATGCCGGCGCCGGCAACCGGCGTGGCCACTCGAAACAGCATGAGAGGCGGGGGCATTTTCGAGATCAAACGCATGAACTACGACGACGCGGCGTTCGAATTCTTTGGCTGGAACAATGAAATGGGCCGCAAGACGCCGCAGCTCATCGAGGTGCGCAAAGGCGACAACACCGACATGCGCATCGCCGTCGTGCGCAAGATGATCGCCATCATCCGCGAGTATTCGAAGGACGATTTCGTCTGGCGGTCACCGCATCACGCAGACGGCATCTCACTGTCCGCGCGCGTTTCGGACAACGCGCACTTGGAGAATTTTCTGATGCACGATTTCTTCGATGATCCGCGCCAGCTTCAGTAACGCAGGATGACCCTGTTGGCGCGCAAATAATCGGGGTCGCAGTCGGGCACACGCCGAACGACCAGCCACGGCGAACAGCATGTGCGAGGAGCCTTCGTCCTGCCCTTCGGCCTGCCGGTTTGGGCTTCTAACCCCGCCTATTCCTTCTTGTTCTCCGCACCCTTGTCTTGCGGCGCCGGCTTGTTCTCCGGACGCCTGCTTTGTGGTGCAGCTTTGCTCTCCTGCGGTGCGGTCCTCTTCTCGGCACTCCTGGCTTGCGGTGCCGCCTTGTTCTCTTGCGGTGCGGCCCTCTGCTCGGCTGTCCTGCCTTGCGGTGCCGCCTTGGTCTCCGGACCCCGCCCTTGCGGTGCCGCCTTGTTCTCCTGCGGCGCGGGCCTGTTCGCCACACCCCGGTGCTGCGATGCATTTTGAGAGTTTTGCATTTGCGCCGGTTGCGGAGGTTGGGCCTGACGCACCGGCTGCGCGGGTTGCGCCTGCGCCGGTTGCGGCTGTCGCCGTTGCTGAGTCGACTGCAAGTGCTGTTGTTGAGCTTGAGTCGGCGATCCCTGCTGCACAGGCGCTTGCGGTTGTGCTTGCGGTTGCCGCTTGGCGGGTGCGGCGGCCGGGCGGCCCTGCTGCTGGCCTGCGTTGCCCTGTTGGAAGCGCTGCTGCGTCACGGCCTCATGCGGCTGATAGTGATAATTCTGGGTTCGAATCGATTGTTGCTGTGCCGCGGCGCGAGGATAACGGTCGCCGGAGTATTGCCGCTGGTAGATCGGCAACGGTGCGGCGGCGGGCACGGAGCGGTGGTCCCATTGGTCCCATCCGCTTCGACGCTGTTCCCAGTCGCGACCCCAGTGCTCACCCCAATGGGGCGGCGCCCCGGCGCTCCAGCCGCGAAAATACGTCGGGGGATAGCGGTAGTAGCGGACCGGGACGCGCAGGATGAACAGTGGCACAGTCTCGGGTCCCACCAACTGCCACGGCCCGTTGTACCAGCTGCTCGCATACCAGTTGTCTGCCTGGTAGACCCAGAACAGACCGTCGTAAAAGAAGTAGTTCGAATTTACCCGCGGGTCGTAATAAACGGGGTAGCCCGGCACCCGGACGAGCTCTGGATAAGCCGGCATGTTTATGCCGATGTTGAGACCGGGAATTCCGATGTCGACGCTTATCTGCGCGCGGGCAGAAATTACCGGGCAAAGCAGGATCGCTAACGCGATAATCAAGTAGCGCATGTTTGTCTTCCCTGTTTGATAAACCGCTGTCGCACGTCGAAACGAGAAGAGTTTGCGGGCTGCGAAGCCAGCCGGCTATCAGACAAGAACTGATTCCCTGGTAAGCGGGCCGGCAAGATGATGCCGGACGTTATCTGACGCGGATCACCCGCCGTGCCGAGGCGTGGACGGCAAAGCCAAGGCTATTGCCGCTGCAAAGGGTCAGCTATTCAGGGATGGAGCGCGGAATGGGGTGCGAAGGTGAAGTACGAGTCTTGCTATCCGGAGACGACTGATAGCGCGTCAACTCGCAATCGACATTGGCTTGAGAGTCCGGATTTCCACCGATACCGAGGACGCGCCATCGGCGACCAAGGCGTGTCCTTCCTGGATCGTGACCTGCAAGCGCATCGAGCGGTCTGCCAATTGCGCAAGCGCCCTGCTTGCTTCGATGGAGACTTCACTCACGGCAAGTCGATCCTGACGCTCCAGCCTTGCGCGTGCGCCTTGCCACCACAGTTCCACCGCACGCCCGCCATACGCGAGGATGCAGACCTCGCGCGCGCGACCACAGGCCTTGCGCACTTCGCGTTCCTCCGGCAAGCCGACGTCGATCCATCGCTCGATCGCTCCGGTGAGGTCCCTTCGCCACAGATCGGGCTCGTCCTCGGTGCTCAAGCCCCGCCCGAACTGCAGATCGTCGTCTGCATGCAACGCGAATGCGAGCAACCGGACCATCATGCGCTCGTCGGTCTCGGAAGGGTGTCGCGCCATCGTCAACGCATGGTCACGGTAGTACCCGCGGTCGATGTCGGCAACGGATAGGTCGACTTTGAAGATCGTGGATTTGAGCGCCATGAGGGAAGCCCGGTTGGATCGGTCACCGCGGGCGCTCGTTGAGGCGCAGGAGGCGCTGCGGACCGAGCTCCTACAGCCGTGCGATTCCCAGCATGGCCATGTCGCGCTGGATCTCGTCGAACAACAGGGCGATGGCATGATTCACGCCTGCGGCGCCGCCGACGGCTGCCGCGTAGCCAAAGGGCCGTCCGACGAAGACGAACTTCGCTCCGAGCGCCATCGCCTTGAGCACGTCGGTGCCGCGGCGTACGCCGCCGTCGATCATGACCGGAATATCCGGGCACGCCGCCACGATGGCCGGCAGCATCCGCAGCGGCGATACCGCGCCGTCGAGCTGGCGTCCGCCGTGGTTCGAGACGATGATGCCGTCGGCGCCGGCTTCGCGAGCAATGCCGCGCATCGTCGGGGTCGAGAATGCCCTTCACCGTGAGCGTCCCCTTCCACAGACGACGGATCATCGCGAAACGCGTCCAGTCGAGCTGCCCGCGCTCGGACCATTCGCGAACCACGCTCGGCGAGAGGATCGGCGCGCCCCGCGTCGCGAAGTTGTTCTCGAAGTGCGGCATGCCGTGACGGACAAGCGTGCGCAGAAACGTTCCGAAAAGCCATCGCGGACGCGTGATGCCGTCCCAAGCGAGGCGAAACGTCGGGCGCAGCGGCGCGCAAAAGCCCGCCCTCACGTAGTTCTCGCGGTTGGCGCAACCTGCGAATCGACCGTCACCACCAGGTCTCGAACCCGGCCCGCGCCACCCGCTCGATAAGCGCGGTGATCTGCGCCGCGTCGCCCGGAAGGTAGGCTTGGAACCACGCGTCCCTGCATTCGCTGGCGACATCTTCCAGGCGGATCAGCGACGATCCGCTCATGATCATCGGCACGTCGCCGCTGCCGCCGCGCGCGCCAGCACCATATCGCCGCGGTAGGCGTAGAGCGCGCTGATGCCCATCGGCGCGATGCCGAACGGCGCAGCGTAGGTGCGCCCGAAAAGCGATATTTGCTGCGAGCCTGCGGAAATATCGATCAGGACGCGCGGCACGAAGCCGAGTTCGCGGAATGCGGCGCGATTGTCGGACAACGACGCATTGGTTTCGGCGGCCCCGGCAACATAGCCGAACACCGGTCGCGGCAGATGCTTGCGCGCTGCCGCCTCGAAATCGTCCAGGCAAAGGAGTCGCTGTATGCGTTTGGTCACGAGTGGCGCCTCGCCCGCCTGCGAGCGGTCGAGCGGGTTGGATTGAACGTCACGATGCCGCTACCGATCCTGGCCTGCGGCCTCGCAAAATGACGATGATAATGCATGTCACTTTGTGGGCAGGCCGGAAAGGCGCGCGATGACGTCCTCGCCGACTCCGACACCGGGTTACCAGCGTCTCGGCGACTGCGAGCACGCTGGCCGTCTATCCTCGCTCGACCACCGCTATCGCCAGGCCATTTCGCAGACCGACATCGCGTCGGCCGGCGCGGCTTGCACCCGCGCGCTGCGTGCACTGCGCCGCGCGCGCGCTGTAGAATATCCGGCAGGGAGACCCGTCGCTCAACTCGAAGGAGCATGGCAATGGAGCGAAAAAAGGCGAGCGATTTCCCACCGGAAGTCCTCAAGCTGTTCGACGGCTACATTCACGGCATGATCGGCCGCCGCGAGTTTCTGGATCGCGCCGGCGAAGTATGCGGTCGGCGGCTTCACCGCCGCGGCGATGCTGGAAAGCCTCACGCCCAACTACGCGCTGGCGCAGCAGGTCGCCAAGGACGACGCCCGAATCAAGACCGAGTATCTGACGTACCCGTCGCCGCAGGGCTCGGGCACGATGCGCGGATATCTTGCTCGGCCGGCGAACGCCGGCGGCAAGTGCCCGGCGTCGTCGTCTATCACGAGAATCGCGGCCTCAATCCGTACATCGAGGATGTCGCGCGACGCCTGGCGGTGGAGAATTTCGTGGCGTTCGCGCCGGACGCGCTGACGCCCGTCGGCGGCTATCCCGGCGACGAGGAAAAGGCGGCGCAGCTATTTGCGCAGCTCGACGCCGAAGAAACGGACCGAGGACCTGATCGCCGCCGCCGGGTTTCTCAAGTCGCGCCCCGAATGCACGGGAAAGATCGGCGCCGTGGGCTTTTGCTTCGGCGGAGACATCGTCAACATGCTGGCCGTGCGGATGCCCGATCTCGCGCGCGGCGGTGCCGTTTTACGGCGTCCAGCCCAGCGCCGCCGACGCGGCCAGGATCAAGGCGCCGCTGCTGATTCACTATGCGGCGCTCGACGAGCGCATCGACTGCCGGCTGGCCGGCCTTCGAGGCGGCGCTCAAGGCGCACGGCGTCAAATACCAGATGTACATGTACCCGGGCACCAACCACGGCTTCCACAACGACACGACACCGCGCTACGACGAAGCCGCGGCCAAGCTGGCGTGGTCGCGCACCATCGCTTTCTTCAAGGAAAACCTGAACCGCTGAACGGCGTTGTTCGGCTTGTCGATAGCTGTGGCTGAATCCCGCTCGACAACCGATCTCCAACGCGCAAGCCTCGCTAACCTGGAGGGGACGGGTCGTTGCCGGAATGGACGTGCCTTTCCGGCCCGCCCGGCAAGCCGATACCTGGCGCAGCCGAATGCCGCTGCCGCCGCTACGCCACCGGAAAAGCCATGAACTACGAAGCGCTCCTTCGTTCCGCACTGCGGGCCATGGTCCGAAACAAGATGCGAAGCGCATTGACGGTTCTCGGAATAACCATCGGGATCGGCGCTGTCATCTGTGTCGTGGCGATCGGCAACGCGGGGCAGGCGCAGGTGGAGCAACAACTGAACAATCTGGGAGACAATTTCGTCTGGATCGAAGCCGGCGGCCGCGCTGTCAACGGTGTGCGAACCGGCACGCACGGCACGAAGACGCTGACCCTGGCCGATGCTATTGCAATCAGGAATCAGGTCCCGCTGATCAAGAGCATTTCGCCGAACGTCGATGGCCAGGTCCAGATAATCTACGGCAATCAAAACTGGTTCACGACATACCGGGGCGTTTCACCGGAATATTTCGACATCAAGCGTTGGTCGATCGCACAAGGCGCGGCGTTTGTGCAGGACGACACCGACAGGGCGGCAGACGTGTGTGTCATCGGCCGCACGGTCCGCAACCAGCTTTTTGGCATCGAAGACCCGATCGGCAAGGTCATTCGAGTCAAGGGTCTGCCGTGCAAGGTGGTCGCCGCGCTTGAGCCGAAGGGTTTGTCAGTATCCGGTCAGGATCAGGACGATACAGTGATCATGCCGTATACGACGGTGCAAAAAAAACTCAAGGGCATAAGCTGGCTTGACGACATACTGTGCTCCGCGGTATCTCCGGGCGCGGTCAGGCCCGCGGGCCAGCAAGCCGCCGCCCTTCTCCGGGACCGCCACCATCTGCGCCCCGAGGAGGAAGACGACTTCAACATTCGTAATCCGGAGGACATCATTCAGGCGCAACTCGCAGCCAGCCGAACGCTTACCATTCTGCTGGTTGCCATTGCTTCGATCTCCCTGCTGGTCGGCGGCATCGGCATCATGAATGTGATGCTTGTGTCGGTGACGGAACGTACTCGCGAGATCGGAGTCCGGCTTGCAGTCGGCGCAACCGAAGCGGCGATTCAGCTGCAGTTCCTGGGTGAATCCGTGATGCTCAGTCTTGTCGGCGGCGCTGCCGGCGTTCTCGTCGGGATCGTCGGCTCATTCGTGGTTGGCCGGACGTTGGGTTGGTCAATGCACGTCTCGCCGGCCGCGGTGCTTATTGCGGCGGCGTTCTCGGTAGCCGTGGGGGTGTTCTTCGGCTATTACCCTGCGCGGAAGGCAGCGTTGCTCGACCCCATCGAAGCACTTCGGTACGAGTAAATCACTGGCTAAATGTTGTCCAAGGCAAGGAGTTCATCGAGGCGATGGTTGCGAGTAAGCGTTCATGAGCATCAGGCGTTCGTGGTTTGTCGCAGCGGCCATTGCCATCACCTCGGGTTGGTTGCCTTTATCCGTCTGACTCACCGGGATGCCACGCAGTACTTTACCGCCAAGGTCGAGCGCGGCAGCATCCGCGAGGTCGTTGAAGTTACCGGAACGATCAATGCCGTCACGACCGTTCTGGTGGGCTCCCAGGTCTCCGGCACGATCTCGAAGCTTGGTGCCGACTTCAATTCCCGTGTGCACAAAGGCGATGTCATCGCACTGATCGAGCCTTCGCTGTTCCAGGGTGCGTTGCTCAGGCGACGGCTGACATGCGAAGCGCGGAGGCGAACGTCGTTGCGGCGCAAGCCAATCTGGAAAAGGCCAAGGCGAGCCTGGTGCAAACGACCGCTGACTACGAGCGCACGGTCGCGCTGGCCAGGCAAGGCATGATGAGCAAGCAGTCGCTCGATCTCGCGAAGGCCAACCACGACCAGGCCGACGCCTCCGTGGGTGCCGCCGCAGCGACCGTTACCCAGGCCAGGGCGCAAGTGAGCCAAAAGGCCGCAGCCGTATCCGTCGCCCGGACCAACCTCCAATACACAGTTATCCGCTCGCCCATCGATGGGACCGTCGTGGCGCGCAACGTCGACGTGGGCCAGACGGTCGCTGCATCGCTGCAGGCGCCGACGCTTTTACCATTGCGCAAGATCTCACCAAGATGCAGGTCTACGCGAAAACCGACGAGTCCGACGTCGGTGGCATCAAGGTAGGACGACCCGTCGTATTCAAGGTAGATGCATTTCCGAAGGAGACGTTTCACGGCGTGGTGAGCCAGATGCGCATGAATCCCACCACGGTACAGAACGTCGTCACTTACGACGCGATCATCGATTTTGACAATCCTGACCTGAGGCTCTTTCCCGGCATGACTGCCTATGCCACGATCCCGATCGACGCCGCGCGAGACGTGCTCAAGGTGCCAAACGGTGCGCTGCGCTACAAGCCGCAGATGACGCCGGAAGAACTCGCGGCCCTGTACAGGAAGCATGGCATCAAGCCGGCTCAGGAACCTGCAACGGATATCGGGTCTGCAACCGCCGCCGACGATGGTCAGGTCGACAACTCCAGCTTGCACGCCAGTCCGCCACTCGGTGGCGGCGGCGTGCAGGGCACGCACAAGGCCAGAGCTGACCTCGCCCTGGTCTGGAAGCTGCATGCTGACAACACGATCGAGCCGGTACAGATCGCGCTCGGGATCACCGATCACACTTTTACCGCGCTCATCCGGTCGATCACGGGCGAACTGAAGGAAGGGGACGAGGTGGTTACCGGGGCAGTATTCGCGAGCGCGCCGGCTGCAACGGGGCCCGGTGGAGCGCCCAGAAAATAGCAAACGGCGAGGCGTCAGCGTCCGTTCTGCGAGTGTCCATGGCTATCGCCTCCACACCCGGCACTCCTTCAGCCGTTCCGCCGCATGAAATCATACGCGTCGAGGACGCCCACAGATACTACGACCTGGGCGAGGCCCGCGTGCACGCTCTGCGCGGAGTGAGCGTCACGGTTGCGTCCGGAGAGTTCGTGGCGATCATGGGGGCGAGCGGCAGCGGCAAGTCGACGTTCATGAACATGCTCGGTTGCCTCGATCGTCCAAGCTCCGGGCGCTACCTGCTCGAAGGGACCGACGTCGCCGGGCTCGACAAGAAGGCACTGGCGCTGATTCGCAACCGCACGATGGGATTTGTATTCCAGGGCTTCAACCTGCTGGCCCGCACGACGGCGCTCGAAAATACCGAATTGCCGACGCTTTACGCCCGTATGCCCAAGACGGAGCGCCAGGAGCGCGCAGTACGCGCATTGGCGCTGGTCGGGCTCGCCGACCGGGCGCAGCACTTTCCGTCGCAGATGTCGGGAGGGCAGCAACAGAGGGTGGCGATTGCGCGTGCGCTAGTGAACGGCCCGTCGATTCTCCTGGCGGACGAGCCTACAGGGAATCTCGACAGTCGGACGTCGGTCGAGATAATGGCGATATTCCAGGGGTTGAACGACCGAGGTCTGACGATAGTCCTGGTCACTCACGAGCACGACGTCGCGCAATTCGCGAAACGAGTGCTTGTCTTCCGCGATGGACGGATCCGAAAGGACGAGCCTGTTGTCAATCGCCCCCGGGCCGAGCAGGTGCTTGGCACGCTGCCCACGCTTGACGATTAGAAAGCGCGAGCGACGTGAACGTCGTTGCGGAACCCAATGCCCATTCGTCGCCGAGGCAAAATCTGACTGTTCTCTGACAATCGATCACGATCGACGCTGACATCCAGTCAGGTTTGCAAACGCAATCCTGTTGCACTAGTGTCCCGGATATGGCACCGAAGCATTGGTGCCGGGCCTGGACGGCCCCGATCGCCCGGTTGAATTTGGTACGGGCAGATGGGTGGCGACAGATGGCATGGAGTGGTGCGTTGGCGCGCGTGGCAAATCAAACGCTGCATCGATGGTGCGGTTATGGCCCCTGTCTTTGCCTGTTGTTCCTCCTCCATGTGGGTCGATCGGTAGCAGGCGGTGGACCGCTGGGCATCGATCACATCATCGATTATCAAAACACCGGCATCTGGAAGCGGAGCAACCAGACTGCACTGATCGACGTATTGGTTGGCGGCGAGATCGCCGGCGCACTATGGGAAGGCGGCGAAACGCGACTCGGCAAGACGTTCTGGCAGTCGATCGATTCCTCTGCGATCGGCGCGGTGGCTTCGGAAGCCATGAAGCACATCTTCACGCGATCGCGTCCCGACCAATCCTCCAATCCGAATCTCTGGTTCCAGGGGTCGAGCCATTACAGCTTTCCGAGCGGCGAAGTGACCGCCGTTACCGCCATCGTGACGCCCTTTGTGTTCGAGTACGGGCATGACCACCCTGCGGTCTATGCACTGGAATTGCTGCCGCTCTATGACGGCATTGCAAGAATGAAGGTCCACGCGCACTGGCAAACCGATGTATTAGCGGGCTTTGCGCTCGGCACTGCAACCGGCTACTTCGCGCATACTCGCGACAGTCCGATGATCCTGAGCGCATTACCCCATGGCTTCATGGTCGGTCTGCGCACAAAGTTTTAAGGCGACTTAGCTTTTACCCGGGTGCCCTGGACCGTCTCGCGGTGAGCGTTATCATGGCGATCAGCAGCACTGCGATGACGAAGGAGGATGGAATCGTTCCCAGGTCCAGGCCGCCTTTGGCGTGCGACTTTGTCAGCTCGTCGCCCAGCGTTGCGCCCAGCGGGCGCGTCAGGACAAATGCCGCCCAGAACAAGAGGGTGCGCGAAATCTTCGTTCTGAAGTAGGCGACGGCGATCAGGACCAATGCGCCACCGAACACGAGCGCGCCGCCCTCGTAGCCGAGGCCGGACGTGTCGGCCACGAAGTCGCCCAACGCCGTCCCGAGCGTGTTCGAGAACAGAATCGTCACCCAGTAGAAAATCTCTACCCGGGGCGTCGTGATGTTCTTGAACTGCACCGAGCCGATCACCAGTTTCCACACGACAAGAGTGGCCACCAGGATCGTGATCAGCAGCAGCGAGCCTTTCACGTAACCGAGGTGCAGGGTGCGGTCGATAAAATCCGACATGGTGGTGCCTGCCGTGGTCGTTGTCAGGATCACGGCCCAGTACAGGAACGGATGGTAGGTCTTCGAGGAAAGCTGCGCCACGAGCGTCAGGACAAAGAGGCCAAAGAAAATAACGGTGCTGATGGCGTAGCCGAGATTCAGGGTCATCGACAGGACATCGCCGCCGGTTTCACCCAGAGTCGTGGCACAGATCTTAATAACCCAGAAGGCCAGGGTAACCTTTGCAACTTTGTTTATCGCGTTCATTGGTTTGGAAATGCGTTGAGGGTGGGCAGGGTGACTGCAGCGAGCGCGGAGCCCTACACTTGCGCTGCGCGATCGACGTTGATGCGAATCCGCTCGGTCAAGAACTGACTTGCGGCGCAAATGAATGGTTCCCGATCAGGTCTTACCCCGCTTGCTGCGATGATGATTCGGTGTGCACCGAGCCATGAGCAGAGCCGCCGCGCCACGCGGGGCGCGGGGCGCGGCGAAACCCCGTCAATCGGAATCAGCCGGCGCCATCGTCCGCTGGCGGCGCATCCCGAAGCAGCGGGACGTAGGGATGGAACTTGCCGCTGCGGTGTGGCGGAAATTGGTCGACCAGCGCCAGGTCGAACCGCACGTCGGGCCCGAGGATTCCGGTGCCGAGCCGGTGCACGCGATCGAGATCATCGGGCGTCGGCGCCGTGCGGGCCGCGCGCATGTTGAGCCGGACGTGGCGCACATCGGTCTGCACGATCTGGTGCTGCGATACCCATGTCGCCTCGCGCTCGGCAAGGTGGCCGGTGATCGCGTAGGGATGCACGCGGCGGCCGCCTGGCAGGCTCAGGTAGTCCGCCGCCCGACCCTGGATGGCGCGCAGAGTCGAAAACGGCTGTCCGCAGCTGCAGACATCCGGGCCGCGGATGGCGAGGTCCCCGGTGCGGTAACGGATGAACGGCATGGTGTACGAATGCAGCGCCGTTGCGACGACTTCGCCTACCTCTCCTACCGGCACCGGACGCCCGCTGTCGTCGATGATTTCCACCAGGACATTGTCGTCGCACACGTGATAGCCATCGCCGCGCCGGGCATTGCCAGGCGAGCAGATTGAATTCGTGCGCGCCGTAGAAATCGACCAGCGGCGCGGAGAACGCTGTCCTCGATCGTGCGCCGCGCCGCGGCGCTCGAGGACCTCGCCGCCGCAGAAGAAGCAGTCGCGGCCGTCATCGCGGCGCGGCTCGGGCTGCGCATGCGCGTCGGCGACTGGCGCAGCATCGACGGGTAACCGCACACCACATCGGGCCGATGCCGCAGCAGGTGGTCGATCATCTCGTCGGCCGGCGCGAGCCCATCCAGACGCTGCTCGCAATGGATGCCGATCGCCTGCCGAATCCGGCCTGGCCAGCCGCGCCGCATCTCGTCGAGCGGGAGCTGGCTGAAGCGCGCGATGCGGTCGAAGGTTCGCAAGCCGGCTTCGGCGCATGCCCGCAGGCGGAAGAGATTCAGAAGATGCTCCTCGCGCGGCGAGCGATAGATCGTGAAGGGCTTGCCCGACGAACCGCTGGTCATGTGCCGCACCAGCCTTCGCGGGTCGGCGCGATCGACCAGCGTTTCGGCAACGGGCGGCGGCGCAGATCGTTTTTGCCGATCGTCGGCAAGGCTTCGAACTGCTGCATCGTCGATTCACCGATCTGGACGGCTTCGACCCGCGCCAATGCTCGCGATAGGCTGCGACGTTCGCGCCGGCAGTGCGCGAGCAGCAGCGCGAAGCTTGCGCTCCTGGAACCGGCGCAACGCCTCGGGATTCGCGTGGCGGTGGCGCCACAGATTGCGCAGCGTGTGCGCATGCTCGATGCCGAGCATGCTTTCGTCGCGGATTGCGGCCATCACGCGAATTCTCCGGGTCGAGCGTGGGATTGGCCCGCGGCACGGGATCACCGCTGAAGACCGGGCGTGCAGGAAAGAGTACACCCGCTGTCGCTTCGGCGGCGTGGCGGCGCCCGCGTCATGGCCCACAGATTGGCATGCCGCCGGCACTCGCGACGAGACCGCATCCGTCAACCGCGTGCGGGTGCGTTGTCAGTCGGCTGAGTACGCGCTCTTGATGCAGATCGGAAACTCGGGTCCGGAAACGATCCGGCACAACTTGTCCATTTCCGCATATTTTGCGGCGAGCTGCGCGCGGCACGCCTCGCTGTCCGGTGTCTTGCCGGCGATCACATGCAACCGGCGCTTCGCGGTAGCCGCGCACTTCTGTAGATGGCAGACGCTGCGGCTCTTCCGCGCCCATCGCTGGCAATTCCGTGTCGCTGACCGCCGGCGTTGCGGCTCCGGCGACTCTGCGAGCCGGAAATCGGGTGCGCTTGCCGTAACTTTTGCGTTCGGGGCCGGCTGCCCACCGTCGGCGCCCGCCATGCCCGCGAACGCGATCCCTGCGACCAGCATCAGGCTTTGGATCAATGTGCGATTCATGTCGTCTCCTTTTCTTGGATCCGTCGGCGACAAGGAAATTCAAAGTCGAATCGATGGTCGCCCGAAAGCTGCCGCCCACCATCAGCGGCCGTCTGTTTCGTGGCGTGGACTTTGCGCCGCTGCCTGCTAGCCTGGTCCTACAGTCTCGCCGCAAGGTCCTACGTCCGAATCGGAAGCCTGTCCGATACCGAGGTCGGCGATTTCAGCCGATAGTTGCCTGGCATGTAACCTGGGAGGAACTGCGCCGCGTTCGGCGCGGAACGCCAATCTTCGATGGAGGAACCTCCATGACTAGTCAACCTTACCGAATGCTGCTGGGCGCGAGCCTGGCAGTGTTCGTCGGCGCAGCCGGCGCGCAAAACGCGTCCGGACAGCAACTCCCGGATGCCCGCCGAAAAGGGCGTCGACCACCACGATGCCGGCGCAGCCGTCCGAACAGCCGACCGACAAGATGTCGGCGACGACCCGAATGCCGCGTCGCAAGGCCCGCCGAGGCCGACGCCGATGCGGCACAATCTGCGCCGACACATCCGCGATGCAAGTCAGAAGCCGTCAACACGAGGCCGTGTCGCCCGAGGAGAAAAGCTATCGGCAGGCATTGCGGCAATGCGCGAAGGAGCGCGACGAGTCGCAGCGCGACACCTGCCTCGACAACGCGATCGGACAGCACCAGCCGAACGGATGAAGCCGTCAACGTCGCAGAAAAAACCCCGCCGACGCGGGGTTTTTTGTTCGACGCGACAGCGTATGCGCCGACGCTGCAGGCGCGGCTTCAGGCGCGTGCGCGGCTGCGCTCGAGCCGGTCAGCTTGCCGCTCTGGTAATCGCGCACCGCCTGCTCGATTTCTTCGCGCGTATTCATCACGAACGGTCCGTATTGCACGATCGGCTCGAGCAGCGGCCGGCCGGCGAGCAGGATGACCCTGCCGCCTTCGGGCTCCGCCGGTGAGCTCGACCGCATCGCCCTCCGACAGGATCCCCGCGTGGTGCGTCGCGAGCATGCGTCGCGCGCCGCTCCGCGCCGACGGCGACCGAGCCCTCGAACGGATAGACGAAGGCGTGATGGCCGGCGGGCAGCGCGTGACGGAACGTCGCGCCCGCCGGGAAGCTCGACGTCGAAGTACAGCGGATCGGTCGACAGCCCCTGGATCGGGCCCGGGCGTGCGCATGGCCGTCGATGCTCAAGCGTGCCGGCGATGACCTTGACCCGTCCGCCGCCGGCCAGCTCGACCACCGGAATCTCGGTCGCCTGGATATCGCGGTAGCCGGCAGGCTTCATTTTTTCCTTGCGCCGGCAGATTGATCCAGAGCTGAAAGCCGCGCATGCGGCCCGGCCTCCTGCTGCGGCATTTCGGAATGGATGATGCCGCGCCCCGCGCTCATCCATTGCACGCCGCCTGCTTTCAGATCGCCCGGTGTTGCCGAGGTGATCCTGGTGCCGCATGTGCCCGTCGAGCATGTAGGTCACCGTCTCGAAGCCGCGATGCGGATGCGCGGGGAAACCCGCGATATAGTCGTCGGCATTGTCGGTCGAAAAATGATCGAGCATCAGGAACGGATCGAGGCGGGCCCAGTTCGACTGGCCGAGGCTGCGCTGGAGCTTGACGCCGGCGCCGTCCGAGGTGGGAATGGCTGCGATGACGCGCTGCAGGGTGCGAGTAGGCATGGTCGTGGTCTCCTGGACTGGCAGATATGGGGGCGGCAGCGCCGACGTCAAGTGCCCCGGTTGCCTCGCCGCGCATCGGTCCGGCCTTCACGGTACCATTGGCGTGATGACTCGGTCGACCGCGTGGCGGCTGGTACCGGCGCTTGGCTGACGCAGATCGTCTCGTGGGGCACGCTCTACTACTCGATCGCCGTTCTCGGCGCCAGCATGCGCGCCGAGCTGGGCATTTCGGCCGCGTCGCTGTTCGGCGCCTATTCGCTGGCGCTGCTGATCTCCGCGCTGGCGGCGCCGTTCGTGGGCCGCGCGATCGATCGCCATGGCGGCCGAGCGGTGATGAGCGCCGGATCGGTTTGCGCCGCGCTGGCTCTGTTCCTGATCGCGCACGTGCATTCGACGGTCGCGCTCTATCTCGCCTGGTCGGTCGCCGGCGTCGCGATGGCGATGACGATGTACGACGCGGCGTTCGCGACGCTGTCGCAGCATTCGGGCACCAGCTATCGCAAGGCGCTGACCGCGCTGACCTTGATGGGCGGCCTTGCGAGCACCGCGTTCTGGCCTGCATCGCTCAAGGGGCTCGAGTGGTTCGGCTGGCGCGACACGCTGCTGATTTTCGCGGCGCTGGAGCTCGCGCTCTGCCTGCCGCTGCATCTCGCATTCATCCCGCCGGGCACCGTCGCCGCCGATCACGGCAAGGCGGGCGCCGCGGAGGGACGCGGCAGCCTTCCCGCCGGCAAGCGGCGCGCGGCATTCGTCTGGCTGGCGATCGCGTTTGCGCTTCAACGGCTTTATCGTCTCGGTATTGACCGTGCATCTGATCACGCATGCTGCAGGGCAAGGGACTGAGCGCTGGCCACTGCGGTGTGGGTCGGCGCGTTCTTCGGCCCGATGCAGGTCGACCGGGCGCCTGCTCGAATTCTCGATCGGCCGCCGCTTCGCATCGCGCTCGATCGGCATCGCCGCGCTCTCGCTGCTGGTCGTCGCGGTTCTGGTGCTGCTTGCGTTGAACGGCCAGGTTGCGCTGGCGCTGCTGTTCGCCGTGCTCTTCGGCGGCAGCAACGGCGTGGTCACGATCGTGCGCGGCACGGTGCCGGCCGAATTGTTCGGCCGCGCCGGGTACGGCGGCACCCTGGGCAACCTGGCCGCGCCGGCGCTGTTCGCGCGCGCGATCGCGCCGTTCGCCTTCGCCCCGCTCGCGGTCGACGGAATCGGCGATGATCGCCGGGCTGCTCGTGCTGCTGGCGATGGCCGCGCTGTCGGTCGTATGCTTCGGCTGTCGCGGTCAAGCGAGCCATAGTGGCGTCGCGTGCGATGGGCTCGCGATTCCTCGCGACCCGTGACGCAACCGGGCGCGTGTGCTCGGCTATGATGCGCAACTGCGAACGGATTCCAAGTCGAAAGGACGCCAGCGCGATGACCGCAACAGACCTGCCTTACCTTCCGCTGACCGAGCTCTCGCGCCGGCTCGCCGCCGGCGAAACCTCGTCGCGCGACATCGTCGCCGCGTGCCTCGACCGCATCGCCGCGCTCGATGGACGCGCGCATGCGTTCATCGAGGTCTATCGCGAAGGCGCGCTCGACTGCGCGCAGGCCGCGCGACCTCGAGCGCAAGGCCGGAATGGCACGCGGCCCGCTGCACGGCCTGCCGATCGCGCTGAAGGATCTGCTGCACATCGAAGGACCGGGTGACGACGGCGGGCTCGAAGAGCTGGCACGGACGCGTGGCGACCGAAACTGCGACCGCGGTCGAGCGGCTTGCTCGCCGCCGGCATGATTCCGCTCGGCAAGACGCACATGGTCGAATTCGCCTTCGGCGGCTGGGGCCGCAACGAGCCGATGGGCGCGCCGTGGAATCCCTGGGACACGCGCACGCACCGCGTCGCCGGCGGCTCGAGCAGCGGCTCGGCGGTGGCGGTCGCCGCCGGCCTCGCGCCGGCGGCGATCGGCTCGGACACCGGCGGATCGATACGCATACCCGCGGCGCTCTGCGGGCTGACCGGACTGAAGCCGACCTACGGCACGATCAGCCTCGCCGGCGTCGTGCCGCTGGCGACGACGCTCGATTCGCTCGGACCGCTGGCGCGCACGCGTCGAGGACGCCGCGCTGCTGACCGCGGCGATGGCCGGGCCCGGATCCGCGCGACGCCGCCACGCTGACCGTGCCGCGGCTCGATTTCGACCGCGGTGCTCGCCGGCGCCCCCGACGCGCGCCGGCATGCGCATCACTGCGCTGCCGGCCGACCAGCTGCCGCCGGATACGTTGCCCGACGTGGCGCGCGCGCTGCAGCAGGCGATCGCCGTGCTGCGCGATCTGGGCGCGCTGGTCGACGAGGTCGCGCGTCCCGATCGACTTCGAAGACCTGATGGTGCGCAACGGCAGGATCATCGCCGCCGAGGCGTGGGCGCTGCACCGCGACTACATCGAGGATCCCAAGCTGCACGATCGATCCCTGGGTGCGCAAGCGAACGATCGGTGGCAAGGCGATCAGCGCCGCCGACTACATCGAGGAACTTGCACGGCGCAAGCGCGCCGCCGCGGCGTTCGCCGAATGGATGCGCGGACGCGACGCGCTGCTGACGCCGACCTTGCCGATCACCGCGACCGCGCTCGACGAAGTCGACGAAGTGGCGACGCCGCTCGCCACGTTCACGCGCGTCGCCAATTACCTCGGCATCTGCGGGTCTGTCGCTGCCGGCGGGCATGTCGGCGGACGGGCTGCCGGTCGCGGTGCAACTGCTCGGCGCGCCGTTCGCCGAGGCGACGCTGGTCCGCGCCGGCCGCGCGTTCCAGCACGCCACCGACTGGCATCTGCAGCGCCCGGATCTCTCGGCGTGGGAAACCGCGGCGCACGGCTCGCGGCGGTGAGCGGCGATCGCGGCGCGCGCATGAGCCACGACCCGGTGGGGCTGCTGCTCAAGGCGGTCGCGTTCGCCGCCGAAAAGCATCGCGACCAGCGGCGCAAGGATGCCGACGCGTCGCCGTACATCAATCACCCGATCGAGCTCGCGAGCCTGCTCAAGCAGCAGGGAATCGCCGACATCACGGTGCTCTGCGCGGCCCTGCTGCACGACACCATCGAGGACACCAACACGACCGACGACGAGCTGCAGCGCGAGTTCGGCGATTCGATCACCGCTGTCGTGCGCGAAGTGACCGATGACAAGACGCTGCACAAGTCCGACCGGAAGCGGCTGCAGATCGAGCATGCCCGGTCGCTTTCGAACCGCGCGCGGCTGGTGAAGCTCGCCGACAAGATCTGCAATCTGCGCGACATCGTCGCGTCGCCGCCGGCGAACTGGCCGCGCCAGCGCAAAAAATTGACGGCCTGCGCGGCGCGTCCCGACACCGTCATCCCGACGAGGAGTCGCGCCAGGGTTACGGAAAGCATCCAAGCATCAGCCTTGGGCCGAGCTCCTCTGGTCGCTCGTCATTTTGCTTTTGCTGACCATCGTCGTTTACACCGCACTGCACGGGGCCGACACCTGCGCCGAGCGGCACGATCGTCGATCTAGTTCCGGCGTACTAAGGTACGCCGCCTCACAGGCCGTTCAGAGCGCCAGCGCTACCCGCGTGCCCTGATCGATCGCGCGCTTGGCGTCGAGCTCGACGCGCCACGTCCGCGCCGCCGATCAGCCTGGGACGGATGCCTGCCGCCTCGAGGTCGGCGACCAGCTCGCGGCGCGGCTCCTGTCCGGCGCAGATGACGATGGTGTCGACGTCCAGCGATTGCGGCTCGCCGTCGACGCGGATGTGCAGCCCGGCGTCGTCGATCCTGTCGTACTCGACGCCGGCGATCATCACCACGCCGCGGCGCTTGAGCAGCGTGCGCCGGATCCAGCCGGTGGTCTTGGCCAGGCCCGCGCCGACTTTGCTTTGCTTGCGCTGCAGCAGCCACACCTGCCGCGGCGGCAGCGGTTCGTGCGCGGGCTTGAGGCCCGCCGCGCGCGGCGTAGCCGGCATCGATTCCCCATTCGTCGCGAAATGCCGCGATCGCCGGATCGTCGGCGCGTCCGTCGCTCAAATGGCCGTCGGCCGGATCGCCCGGCGCGTGAGGAGCTCGGCGACGTCGAAGCCGATGCCGCCGGCGCCGATGATCGCCACGCGCCGTCCGGCCCGCTGTGCGGCCCTCGACGACGTCGACATAGCTCGCGACCTTGGCGTGCGCGATGCCGGGAATCGCCGGCGTGCTGCGGCACGATGCCCGAGGCGAGAATCACCTCGTCGTAGCCCCGCAGGTCCTGCGCGCCGGCACGATGATCGAGTCGCAGCTTGACGCCCAGCTGCGCAAGCCGCACGCGAAAATAGCGCAGCGTCTCGGCGAATTCCTCCTTGCCCGGAATGCGGCGCGCGAGATTGAACTGGCCGCCGATCTCCGCCGCGGCGTCGAACAGGCTCACGTCGTGGCCGCGCTCGGCCGCCGTCAGTCGCGCAGGCCATGCCCGCCGGACCGGCGCCGACGACGGCGACTCTTGCGCCTGGCCGCGCGCCGGCGTGAACACGAGCTCGGTCTCGCGACAGGCGTACGGGTTGACCAGGCAAGTCGCCGTCTGCCGCTCGAAAATCTGGTCGAGGCAGGCCTGGTTGCAGCCGATGCAGGTATTGATTTCGTCGGCGCGACCCTGCGCCGCCTTGGCGACAAAGTCGGCGTCGGCGAGGAACGGCCGCGCCATCGACACCATGTCGGCGTCGCCGCGCGCGAGCACCGCTTCGGCGGTGGCGGGATCGTTGATGCGATTGGTCGTGATCAGCGGAATCTTGACCGCGCCCTTCAGGCGCCGCGTCACCCAGGTGAACGCGGCGCGCGGCACCATCGTCGCGATCGTCGGGATGCGCGCCTCGTGCCAGCCGATGCCGGTGTTGATGATCGTCGCGCCGGCGGCTTCGACCGCCTGCGCCAGCGCGACGACCTCGTCCCACGAGCTGCCGCCTTCGACCAGATCGAGCATCGACAGGCGGTAGATGATGATGAAGTTCGGGCCGACCGCTTCGCGCGTGCGACGCACGATCGCGACCGGGAAGCGGATGCGGTTGCAGGAACGAGCCGCCCCAGTCGTCGTCGCGCAGGTTCGTCTGCGGCGCGACGAACTGGTTGATCAGGTAGCCCTCCGAGCCCATGATCTCGACGCCGTCGTAGCCGGCGCGCCGCGCGAGCACGGCGCAGCGCGCGTAGGCCGCGATCGTCCGCCGCACGCCCCAGCCGGTCAGCGCGCGCGGGCGAAACGGCGTGATCGGCGACTTCAGCGCCGACGGCGCGACGGCGAGCGGGTGGTAGGCGTAGCGGCCGCCATGCAGGATCTGCATCGCGATCCTGCCGCCGGCAGCGTGCACGGCTTCGGTGACCGCGCGGTGCTTCGCGACCTGCCAGGCGAACGAGAGCTGCGAATGCGTGCGGATCGATCCGTCCGCTGAAATTCGGCGCGATGCCGCCGGTGACGATCAGTCCGACGCCGCCCCGGGCGCGCGCGGCGTAGAAAGCGGCGAGCTTGGCGAAGCCGTTCGGCGCCTCTTCGAGCCCGGTGTGCATCGAGCCCATCAGCACGCGGTTCTTCAGCGTGGTGAAACCGAGCGGAAGCGGGGCGAGGAGATGCGGGTAGGAAGCCATCGATCGCCGGTCCCGACGCGCCGTGCACGCCGTCAAGGCCGACAGCGTAATGCGATTAGCCGCGGCTTGCGAAACGAAGCCGTTTTGCGCCAATGCGTGCAACGAACTGTCGTCATCCCGGCGAGCCGGGATCCAGGTTGCGGTGCTCCCGGCAGGGCATCGCTGCTTGGGCGCCGGCCTGCGCTGCCCGAATGCTCGGGAGTCGCGACGCCTGCGCCGCGCGACGCCTTCGCTGCGGCGACGGCTACACGACGCGCCGCAGCAGCCCCGGGTCGCGCGCGGCGCGCGTCCAGACCGAGCCGCGCATCCACGCGACGATGTCCTCCGCGGCCATCGGACGGCTCAGCAGGTAGCCCTGGACCATGTCGCAGCTCAAGCCCCGCAGGCGCTCGACCGTCGCTTCGTCCTCGACGCCTTCGGCGACGACCATCAGGCCCATGTGGTGCGCGAGGTCGATCGTCGAACGCACGATCACCGCGTCGCTGGTGTCGCGCGCCATGCCCAGGATGAACGTCTTGTCGATCTTGAGCTCGTGCACCGGCAGGCGGCGCAGGTAGGCGAGCGACGAGTAGCCGGTGCCGTAGTCGTCGATCGCCAGCCGGCAGCCCAGCGCGTGCAGCCGCCGCAGATTGTCGATCGCGTGATCGGGATCGTCGAGAATCGCGCTTTCGGTGATTTCCAGCGTGATCCATTGCGCGGCGCAGCCGTGCTTGCGCAGCAGCGCCTCGACGCGGTCCGGCAGCTCGAGGTCCACCAGGTCGCGCGCCGAGATGTTGATCGACACGTTCATCGGCAGGTCGTCGCTGCGCCAGGCGGCGCATTGCGCGATCGCGTGCGCCATCACCCACTGCGTGATCGCGCGGATGTATCCGGTCTGCTCGGCGAAGGCGATGAACTCGACCGGCGCGACCAGTCCGCGCGTCGGATGCCGCCAGCGCACCAGCGCCTCGGCGTGCAGCTCGCTCCCGCCGCGCAACGCGACCTTGGGCTGGTAGAAAAGCACGAGCTCGTCTTCGTCGACGGCCTTGCGCAAGCCGCTCATCAGCGACAGGCGCTCCTTGCTGTGCTGGTCGTAGCGCTCGTCCCAGAGCGCGATGCCGAGGTTCTTGCGCTTGGCCGCGTACATCGCGGCATCGGCGTGGCGCAGCAGGGTCGAGCGCTCGCTGCCGTGCTCGGGATAGACGGCGATGCCGATGCTGGCGCGCACGTCGACGACGTGGCCTTCGGGTGTCATCGGCATGTCCAGCGCGTGCAGCAGCGCTCTTGGCGACGCGCTCGGCCTTGACCGCGTCGTCGCCCGGCAGCAGTATCGCGAACTCGTCGCCGCCGAGGCGCGCGACGGTGTCGGTCGGCCGCTTGAGCAGGAGCTCGAGCCGGGACGAGACCGCGCGCAGGATCAGGTCGCCGATCGGATGGCCGAGCGAGTCGTTGACGTCCTTGAAGTGATCGAGGTCCATCAGCAGCACCGCGACCGGCGTGCCTTGGGCGGCCGCGGCGGCCAGCGCCTGCGTCGAGGCGGTCGTTGTACAGCGCCCGGTTCGGCAGCTGCGTCAGGCCATCGCGGTAGGCGAGGTCCATGATGCGCGACTCGCGGCTCGCGATGTCCTGCTGCATGTTGCGGAAGGCGTTGGCGAGATCGCCGATTTCATCGGTGCGCGACACCGGCGGCGCGGTCGAATAGTCGCCGGCGGCGATGCGCAAGGCGACGCCGGCCAGATCGTGCACCGGCCGCGCGATGCCGCGGGCGATGAAAATGCTGGCGAACACCGAGATGATCACGCCCAGCAGCGAGATCAGCGCCATCTGCCGCTGCAGGCGGCGGAACGGCTCGAGGGCGGAGTACAACGGCTCCTGCAGCACGGCGACCACGCTCGCCTCGGCCTGCGTCGGCAGCTGCGAGCACGCGGGTGATCGCCCCGTCGCCGTAGATCGCGTTGCCGTCGGCGTCGCTGTCGGCAAAGCGTTCGGACGCCATGTCGGCGCGCAAGCGTCATCGCGATCGGCGCCGGCAGCGTGCTCGCCTGCAGCTTCCAGCCGTCGTTGGCGCGCCGGCTGAAGAAGGTCACGTCGAGCCGCGTCAGGCGCTGCAAATCCTGGGTCAAGCGCATCGTTGACCCGCTGCCCGACCACCGCCCACGCGATCGGCACCGGCGCCAGCACCGGCACGACGACCAGCTGATAGAGCTCGCCGCGCAGCACGACCATCGCCGACGGCCTGCTCCGAGCCTTCCGCCTGCTCGAGCAGCCGCGGCAGCGCGAACGGCTTGCCCGTGTCGCTGTCCAGCGTGTCGCCGAGAACGTTCTGGTCGAGGCCGACGATCATCACCAGCGGCGCCTCGATGCGCTTGCCGTAGTTGACGAGCACCGATCCGATGGTGTCGTGATCGCCGGTGGCGATGACCTCGCGGAACGCGTAGTCGGCCGCCATCAGGCGCGCGCCCTGGACCAGGCGCTGCGCGTCCTGCTCGAGCAGGCGGTCGAACACGCGCGCGCCGGCGACGACTTCGCCGCCGACCGTGCTGCGCGCGGCCTTGCCGCCGACGGTGTTGATCAGCACGAAGCCGCCGACCTGGACGACGAAGATCAGCAGCAGGAACAGCGCGAGGATGCGCGTCTGCAGGCTGCGCATCGGCAGGGCGCGAAGCCGCTTGAGCGTCGTTGTCATTCCGTACCCCGGCCTGAATCCGTCGCGCCCGGTCGGCGCGGAGCGATCGGCGTGACGCCGAACGACTGCCGCTCGCCGGCACATCGACGACCAACCCGCCGCGGAGGGGTCGCCGAAAATGCGCGCCGTCCGTGTCTTCCCCTTCGGTTCGCCCGCCGACCATGCGAGTTAAATTCATATTATTCAATAAGTTATTGATACCAATCCCAGTCGTTCAGCCCCCCGGCATCCCGCTCGCATCAAAAATGCTTGTGCACCACGCGTTGCGAGCCCACGACCAAGCAAGTTCCCTGCCGCTACTCTCGATGAAGTCGATGCCGAAGTTCCAGTCCCGACTTGCCCCAGCGCGCGCCGCCGGCGCCTGGATCGCGGCGCATGGTTGTCGGCTGGCGCTGCTCTGCCGCGCCAGGGCCATCGCGCGCCGAATGGTTCTACGAGGTCGAGCGCCGGCGAGCTTTTTACGACGACAACCTGACTCGGGCCCAGCAAGCCGGCCGATGTGCGGGGCGACGGCGCGGCGACGCTCGCCGGCAGCGGCGGGATGGTTCTGCGCACCGTCCGGGGCCGACGGCATCACGCCTCTCGCTCGAAGCGAACAGCGAAGCGTATGCGCGCTTTCATGGCCTGAACCTGATCTCGATCGGCGGTCGGCGCCGAGTATCGCCATAAGTTCGGCCTGGGCCGTGCGGCGCCCTGGGTATCGATCGCCGTCAGCGCTGCGCGCGACGATTATCGCGGCGATATCCGCGACGGCCACCGTCTCGAGGCGACGCCTGGAATTCGGCCAGCGCCTGCAGCGAGAATTTCGACGCCTCGATCGGCGTCGACATCGATCGGCGGTTCGCAAGAACGACGAGCCCGGTCGTGCCCGGGCATCTCCGGCAAGGTATTCGATCTGCGCGGCCAGAGCGCATTCGCGCGCGCCGCGTACGACCTCACCGAGCGGCTGCAGATCGGCGGACGCGTTTCGGTGCGCCGCGGCGACGTCGAATCGACGACCCGGCAGAATCTCGACATCTTTCTGGCATCCGACGCCATCGCGGCTGACCCGACCTTCGGCAACGACTTCTTCGCCTACCGGCTGCGCGGCACGACCACGAGCGCCAGCGCGAGCCTGAGCTGGGCGCTGTCGGATCGCTGCCTCGCTCAACTTCAGCTATGCGGTGGCTACGAACCAGCGCCTACGACGGCCTGGACTACCGGAGCCGGGTCGGCACGATCGCTGCTGGCTTTCCGCTACTGAACTATTCACGACGGAGAACTTCAGAATGCGGATCCTCCTTGCCCTCGCCCTGCTCGCGCTCGACCGCGCACGCGGCGCTGGCGCAGAACGAGATCGTCGCGACCGTCATCGACGACAAGGGCAAGCCGGTGGCCGACGCCGTCGTCGTCGCCGTGCCGGCCGACGGCGCGATGCGCCTGCCGACGCGGCGCGACGCGGTCATCGACCAGGTCGACAAGGAGTTCACGCCGAAGGTCAACGCGATCCTGGTCGGCACGCCGGTGATGTTCCCCAACCACGACAACGTTCGCCACCAGGTCTATTCGTTCTCGCCGGCCAAGCGCTTCGAGCTGCCGCTCTACGCCGGGCGTGCCCGCGCAGCCGGTGGTGTTCGACACGCCGGGCGTCGTCGTCCTCGGCTGCAACATCCACGACTGGATGGTCGGCTACATCTACGTTTCGGAATCTCCGTATTTCGCCAAGACCCGCGCCGACGGCAAGGCGGTGCATCGCCGACCTGCCGGCGCGAGCTACGTCGTGCGGGTCTGGCACCCGCAGCTCGAAGGCGGCGAGGCGGCGACCGCAAGGAGCGTCGACCTCACCGGCAAGCGCCGCGTCGACGTCGACTGGACCTTGAAGCTCAAGCCCGAAGTGCGCGTGCGCCGGTCGCCGGTCGGCGAGCACAGCGGCCACTATTGACATGAGAGCGCCGAGCTACCAAACTCGCGCCCCGATGAAATGCAGGCAACACGAAAGGCTGACGATGGACCGCAGGCTGGATTGGATCGCCTCGAACGGCGTGCTCGCCGCAGGCTTGTATTTCGCGATCGTCGCGCAGGTCGGATGGGCGCAGTACGCGATTACGGCGTTCACGTGGTGGATGCTGGCGAACTGCGCGACCGCGCTGATCGGCGGCCTGGGCTCGCGGCCGCTCAGCCTGCCGACCGTCGCCGCCGCTGCAGGCGATGATCTTCGATCTCGCTGTCCTGGCGGTGATGTTCGTCGCGCATTGGTACTGGACCGCGTTCGCCTATGCCGCGATGAGCGGGATGCGCGGTGCTGATCAGGGAGCGCACGCCGAGCAAGCGCTGACCGCGCGGCACGGCGCGTCGCCGCCGTCCCGCGCGCGCCGTCGTGACGCCGCCATTGACGCGGGCGGCGGCAAGGGAAACAATCGACGGTCGCGGCACTCGACTGCCGGATCCATCCCGAGGAATTCCCGATGTCGCTGACCACGCCGGCCGCCCGCCGCGACCAGTCGTTCCATCTGCACCCATCGACCAACCTGCGCACGGTCCTGAACGAAGGGCCGCTGGTCATCACGCGCGGCGAAGGCGTCTACGTCTACGACGACGAGGGACGGCGCTATCTCGAAGGCATGGCCGGACTGTGGTGCGCGTCGCTCGGCTTTTCCGAGCGGCGGCTCGCCGACGCCGCGTACCGGCAGATGTGCGAGCTGCCGTTCTATCACAGCTTCGGCGGCAAGGTTCCGGCGATCAGCACCGAGCTCGCCGAGCGGCTGATCGGCATCGCGCCGGCCGGGATGGGCAAGGTGCTGTTCGCGAACTCGGGCTCCGAGGCGAACGACACGGCGATAAAGCTGGCGTGGTACATCAACAACGCGCTCGGCCGGCCGCGGAAGAAGAAGATCATCTCGCGCCAGCGCGCCTATCACGGCGTGACGGTCGCCACCGGAAGCCTGACCGGGCTCGCGTTCGCGCACGACGATTTCGATCTGCCGATCGCGCGCATCCTGCACACCGACGCGCCGTACTACTACCGCGGCGCGCAGCCGGGCGAAAGCGAGGAGGCGTTCGCCGCGCGGCTGGCCGGCCAATCTCGAGGCAGCTGATCCTGCGCGAGGATCCCGACACCGTCGCGGCGTTCTTCGCCGAGCCGGTGATGGGCGCGGGCGGCGTGATCGTGCCGCCGGCGACCTACTTCGACCGCATCCAGCCGATCCTGAAGAAATACGACATCCTGTTCGTCGTCGACGAGGTCATCTGCGGCTTCGGGCGCACCGGCAACATGTTCGGCTCGCAGACGTTCAATCTCGCAGCCCGACATGATCACCGTCGCCAAGGCGCTTGTCCGCGGGCTACCTGCCGATCTCGGCCACGCTGGTGTCGAATCGCGCTCTACGACATCCTGCTCGCGCAAAGCGACAAGCTCGGCATCTTCGGCCACGGCTACACCTATTCGTCGCATCCGGTTCCGGCCGCCGTCGCGCTCGAGACGCTGAAGATCTACGAGGAGCGCGACATCGTCGGCGCGGTGCGGCGCGTCGGTCCCCGGCTGCAGGCGGCGATCCGCGAGCTATCGCGGCGCATCCGCTGATCGGCGATGCGCGCGGCATCGGCCTGATCGGCGCCGTCGAGCTGGTGCGCGACAAGGCGACCCGAGCAGAGCTTCGCGCCGAAGGCCGGCGTGGCCGCGTACCTGGTTCGCCGCGCCCAGCACCACGGCGCGATCCTGCGCAACATGCCCGGCGACATCGTCGCGTTCAGCCCGCCGCTGATCATCAGCGAAGCGGAGATCGACGAAATGATGGTGTGCTTCGGCAAGGCGCTCGACGATACCTGGGCGATGGTGAAGGAAAAGAGCCTGCGTTGTAGGGCCTGCTTGACCGACAGCGCGGCAAGGGACGATGATTCGCCCCTTACGAGGTAAGCAGCAGGCATGAGACCGTCCGAACCCATCGTCCGCTTCGTCGGCATCGAAAAGACCTACGATGGCATCACCCGCGTCGTCGACGATCTCGACCTCGATATCGAGCGCGGCGAGTTCCTGACACTGCTCGGGCCCGTCGGGCTCGGGCAAGACGACGACCTTGATGCTGCTCGCCGGCTTCGAGACGCCGACCGGGGGCGAGATCCTGCTCGAGGGCAAGTCGCTGTCGCGCATGCCGCCGTACCAGCGCAATATCGGCATGGTGTTCCAGAACTACGCGCTGTTCCCGCACATGAGCGTCGCCGACAACATCGGCTTTCCGCTGTCGGTGCGCGGCGTGCCCGCGGCCGAGCTCGCGCCCGCGCGTCGAGCGCGCGCTGGACATGGTGCAGCTCGGCGGGCTTCGGACAGCGGCGGCCGGCGCAGCTCTCGGGCGGCCAGCAGCAGCGCGTCGCGGTCGCGCGCGCGCTGGTGTTCGAGCCGAAGCTGATCCTGATGGACGAGCCGCTGGGCGCGCTCGACAAGCAGCTGCGCGAGCAGATGCAGCTCGAGATCCGGCGGCTGCACCAGCGGCTCGGCGTCACGATGGTCTATGTCACCCACGACCAGTCCGAGGCGCTGACGATGTCGGATCGGATCGCGGTGTTTCACCGCGGCCGGATCCAGCAGCTCGACACGCCGAAACAGATGTACGAATACCCGAAGAACGCGTTCGTCGCCCGCTTCATCGGCGAGAACAACCGTCTCGAAGGCAGCACCGAGGCGACGGCCGACGGCCGCTGCACGATCCGGATCAAGGACAGCGACACCCGGATCGAAGGCACGCTGGTCGAGCCGGTGCAGGACGGCGGCGCCGTCACCGTTTCGCTGCGCCCGGAGCGGGTGCAAATCCGCGTGGCCGGGCATACAATCGACGGGCGGCCGCGGCTGCAGCCTGGCCGGCACGCTGCGCGAGATCGATCTATCTCGGCGACCACGTCCGTGCGCGCGTGGCGCTGACCGGCAGCGAGGAATTCATGGTAAAGCGCCCGATCGGCGAGGCGCATGCGCATACCGCGATGTCGGCGCGGCGGTGGAGATGCTCGTGGGAGCCCGAGCATTGCCGCGTCTTTGCGCAGGAAAACTAGGTTCGAGTCGGAGGACACCATGATGCAGCAACAGACTTAGCTGCCGTTGCGCTTGCCGCCGCGGCATCGATGCTGTCGGCGACGGCGCTGGCGCGCGACCTGGCGGTCGTGTCGTGGGGCGGCGCGTACCAGGATGCGCAGCGCGAGGTCTACTTCAAGCCGTTCATGGACAAGACCAAGATCACGATGACCGAGGAAAGCTGGGACGGCGGCGTCGGCACGCTGCGCGCCAAGATCCAGGGCGGCAACAACAACTGGGACGTCGTCCAGGTCGAGTCCGAGGAGCTGCTGCTCGGCTGCGAGGAAGGCCTGTACGAGAAGATCGACTGGGCGAAGCTCGGCGGCAAGGACAAGTTCCTGCCCGACGCGGTCAACGACTGCGGCGTCGGCGCGATCGTCTACAGCTTCATCCTCGCCTACGACGGCGACAAGATCAAGGGCGACACGCCGAAATCCTGGGCCGATTTCTGGAACGTGAAGAAGTGGCCGGGCAAGCGCGCGCTGCGCAAGGGCGCGAAGACGACGCTCGAGATCGCGCTGATGGCCGACGGCGTCGCGCCGAAGGACGTCTACAAGGTGCTCGGCACCCGCGCCGGCGTCGACCGCGCGTTCAAGAAGCTCGACCAGCTCAAGCCGAACCTGGTCTGGTGGGAAAAGGGCTCGCAGCCGCCGCAGCTGCTCGCCTCCGGCGAAGTGGCGATGACCGACGCCTACAACGGCCGCATCGCCGCGGCGAACGACAAGGACAAGAAGAACTTCAAGATCGTCTGGACCAACAACCTCTACACGATCGACTCGTGGGTGATCATGAAGGGCTCGCCGAACAAGGCGCAGGCCGAGACCTTCCTGCAGTTCGTCAACGATCCGCAGAACCAGAAGAACCTGCCGCAGAAGATTCCCTACGGCCCGACGGCGAAGGCCTCGACCGCGCTGATCGACAAGAAGCGTGCTGCCGGAACTGGCGACCGCGCCGCAGAACATGGCGTCGGCGCTGCCGCATCAACGACAAGTTCTGGCTGGAGAACCTGGACAAGCTATCGCAGCGCTTCAACGCCTGGGTCGCCAAGTAGCCGGCTGACCGGGACGAGCGCGGGGAACGCGATGCTGCGCGGCGCGGCGGCGGCGGTCCACGCCGCGCTGGCGAGCGTCGATCACGACGCCGGCGGACCTGCGCCGCGCGCTGCGCCGAAGCCGCCGCCGCGAGCAATGGCGCGCGGCGGCGCTGGTGCTGCCGCTGTTCGTCTTCCTCGCCGCGTGCTTCGTCGTGCCGATCGGCGCGATGCTGGCGCGCGGCGTCATCGACACCGACGTCGGCGCGCATCCTGCCGACGGTCACCGCGGCGCTCAAGCGCTGGGACGGCAGCGGGCTGCCGCCGGAGTCCGCGTACGCGGCGCTGATCGCCGACATTCGCGCGGCGCGCGACGCGGGCACGCTGGCGAGCGCCGCGACGCGCCTCAATTACGACGAGCCCGGCTTTCGCACGCTGCTGTTCGCCACCGGCAGGCAGTTGCCCGACGAGCTGTCGGCGTCGGCGCGCGAGACGCTGATCGGCATCGATCCGAAGTGGGGCGAGCGCGAGACCTGGGCCGCGATCCGCCGCGCCGGAGGTCCGGTCACCGATTTCTACCTGCTGGCCGCGCTCGACCTGCAGCGCGACGCCGACAACTCGATCATCGGCGCGCCGCCCGAGCAGCGCGTGTTTCGCGACGTGCTCGGACGCACGCTGTGGATCTCGGCGATGGTGACGCTTGATCTGCCTGCTGCTCGGCTATCCGGTCGCCTACGTGATCGCCGCGCAGCCGCCGCGGACGCGCGGGCGTGCTGCTGTTCCTGGTGCTGCTGCCGTTCTGGACGTCGCTGCTCGTGCGCACCGTCGCCTGGGTCGTGCTGCTGCAGAAGGAGGGCGTGCTGAACAGCCTGTTCCTGTCGCTCGGGCATCGTGCACGAGCCGCTGAAGATGATCTACAACCGCTTCGCCGTCTACGTGGCGATGGTGCACGTGCTGCTGCCGTTCATGGTCTTGCCGCTGTACAGCGTGATGCGCGGCATTCCGCCGTCGTACGTGCGCGCCGCGTCATCGCTCGGCGCCACGCCGTTCACCGCGTTCCGGCGCGTGTTCGTGCCGCAGACGCTGGCCGGCATCGGCGCCGGCTGCCTGATGGTGTTCATCCAGGCGCTCGGCTACTACATCACGCCGGCGCTGGTCGGCGGCGCCGAAGACCAGATGATCAGCTACTTCATCGCCTTCTACGCCAGCAAGACGGTCAACTGGGGCATGGCCGCCGCGCTGTCGATCATGCTGCTGGCCGCCACGCTTGCTGCTGTACGCCGTGTACAACCGCATGGTCGGCGTCGAGCGGATGCGGCTGGGCTGAACCGATGCGCGCGCAACGCCGACCGCAACGCTCGGGCGAACGGCTCGCCGCGCATCGGCCTCGATCGTGCTGACCGGCGCCGTGCTGGTGTTCCTGGTCGCGCCGATCCTGACCATCGTGCCGCTGTCGTTCTCGTCGGGGTCGTTCTTCTACTACCCGCTGCCGGGCTTCAGCCTGCGCTGGTACCAGGACTTCTTCACGTCGTCGTTCTGGCTGCCTTCGCTGAAGAACAGCCTGATCATCGGCATCTCGGCGACGGTGCTGGCCACGGTGCTCGGCACGATGGCGGCGCTCGGCATCTGGCGCGCGCGCTTTCCGGCGCAGGCGCTGGTGCTGGCGCTGCTGATCTCGCCGATGGTCGTGCCGGTGATCATCGTCGCCGTCGGCGTCTATTTCGCGTTCGCGCCGCTGGGCCTCACCGACGGCTATCTCGGGCTGATCCTCGCGCACACGACGCTGGGCGTGCCGTTCGTCGTCATCACCGTGCTGGCGACGCTTTCCGGCGTTCGATCGCACGCTGCTGCGCGCCGCGGAAAGCCTGGGCGCCTCGCAGATCACGACGTTTCGCCGCGTCATGCTGCCGCTGATCCTGCCCGGGCGTGGCCTCGGGCGCGGTGTTCGCGTTCGCGGCGTCGTTCGACGAAGTCGTCGTCGTCCTGCTGATGGCCGGGCCCGGCCAGCGCACGCTGCCGCGCCAGATGTTCGCCGGCATCAACGACAACATCAGCCTGACGATCGCCGCCGCGGCGACGATGCTGATCGCGATCTCGCTGGCGCTGATGATCGCCGTCGGCGCTCTGCAACGGCGCAGCGCGCGCATGCGGCAACCGGGCCGATGAGATGAATGCGCACCCCGCCGGCGCGTCACGCCTCGTCGCGCTCGTCGTCGCTGCGTTCATCTGCGCCGGCGCCGCGGCGGCGACGCTCAACGTCGGCTCCAAGCGCTTCACCGAGTCGTACATCCTGGGCGAGATCCTCGCCCAGACCGCGCAGGCGGCCGGCGAGACCGATGCCGTGCATCGCCAGGGGCTGGGCAACACCGCGATCGTGCTGACGCGCTTGAGCAGGGCAGCATCGACGTCTATCCCGAATACACCGGCACGATCGCCAAGGAGATCCTGAAGCTCGACGCCGTGCCGCCGCTCGCCGAGCTCAACGCGAAGCTCGGCGCCATGGGACTCGCCGTCGGCGTGCCGCTGGGCTTCAACAACACCTACGCGCTGGCGATGCGCGCCGACGACGCGCGCGGCAAGGGCATCTCGCGCCTATCCGATCTCAAGGCGCACCCGGAGCTCAGGCTCGGGCTGTCGCAGGAGTTTCTCGGCCGCGCCGACGGCTGGCCGGGGTTGAAGCGCGCCTATGACTTGCCGTTCGACACGCCGCGCGGCCTCGACCATGGGCTCGCCTACGAAGCGATCGCGCAGCACCAGGTCGATGCGATCGACATCTATTCGACCGACGCCAAGATCGACAAGTACGGGCTGACCGTGCTCGTCGACGATCGCAACTATTTCCCGCGCTACGACGCCGTGCTGCTCTACCGCGCCGACCTGCCGCAGCGCCTGCCGCGCACCTGGGCGGCGTTCCGG
This sequence comes from uncultured beta proteobacterium, assembly GCA_963713125.1. Classification (GTDB taxonomy): domain Bacteria; phylum Pseudomonadota; class Gammaproteobacteria; order Burkholderiales; family Casimicrobiaceae; genus PALSA-1003. The sequence continues at coordinate 86,661 of CAVQKL010000005.1, forward strand.
CGCCTCGAAGGCCGGATCGACGACGCCTCGATGCGGCGGATGAACGCCGAGGCCGAGCTCGACGGCAAGAGCTTCGTCGCCGTGGCGCGCGAGTTCCTCGCGCGCGGAACGCTGCCGCCGGCACGACCGGCGCCGCGCTGCGATCGCCGCGCGCCGGCGACGGCCCGCCGGCGGATCGCAGGCGAGTCGGGCAGCGACTTCTGGCGCAAGCTCTTCGGCCCGGATTTCGCGCGGCTCACGCTCGAGCACCTGCTGCTGGTGTTCGCCTCGCTCGCGGCGAGCATCGCGGTCGGCGATCCCGCTCGGCATACTCGCCGCGCGCCGGCCCGGCAGCGAAGGCGTGATCCTGGGCGCGACCGGCGTGGTGCAAACCATCCCGGCGCTGGCGCTGCTCGCCTTCCTGATCCCGGTCACCGGGCGCATCGGCGCGATTCCCGCGTTCATCGCGCTCGCGCTGTATGCGCTGCTTGCCGATCGTGCGAAACACGCACGCGGCGCTGACGCAGATCGCGCGAGGGGATCAAGCAGGCGGCGCAGTCGCTGGGCCTGGAGAGCGGAACGATCCTGCGCCGGATCGAGCTGCCGCTCGGCGGCGCCGACGATACTCGCCGGCATCAAGACCTCGGCGGTCATCAACGTCGGCACGGCGACGATCGCCGCGTTCATCGGCGCCGGCGGCTACGGCGAGCGCATCGTCACCGGTCTCGCGCTGAACGATCACGCGATGCTGCTGGCCGGCGCGATTCCGGCGGCGGCGCTGGCGCTTCTGATCGAAGGCGGCTTCCGCGCTCGGCGAGCGGTGGCTCGTGCCGGCCGGCATTGCGGCGTGCGCCCAGCAGGACGTGCCCGCACGGTTAGAGCGGGCTGAAGCGATATCGCCGACCGTCGCCGCAGGCGCCTTACTCGACCCGCAAGCACGCCCTTCATGTTCGGGTGCAGCGTGCAGATGTAGCCGTATTCGCCGGCGGTGCGCGCGACATACTTCCACGAGCCGTCCGCCGCGATGTCGTGCGAGTCGAACTTGCCCGGCGCCGTGACCGTATGCGGAAACGGATCCTTGTTGGTCCAGACGATCGTGTCGCCGCGCTTGACCGTCAGCGTCTCGGGCTCGTACTTCAGGCCGTCGATGACGACGCGATGCGTCGCCGGCTTGGCGGGCGCCCGCGTCAGCAGCCGCACCGGCGGCGTAAGTCGCGACCGCCCGGGAGCAGCGCGCCCGCGCAGATCAAGCGCGAGCGCGAACCGCTGCGTGCGGGTTCTCACATCTTGGACTGCAGCATCTTGGCGTGCTCGAGGTGCGCGACGAACGCCGGGCGGACCTTGGTGATCAGCGCCTTGAGCTCCTCGTTCTTGGCGCTCGGCAGCAGCGTCTTGTCGATCGCGTCGAGCACCTGCTCGTGGTAGGCGACTTCGTGGTCGATGTAGGCCTTGTCGAACGCCTTGCCCTTGAGCGTCTTCAGGTTCTTCACGTTCTCTTCGCCGCCGGACTTCAAGGCTCTGGCTGGTCGGATTGTCTTCCGGCGTGACCTTGAGCTTGGTGACCAGGGCGACGGCCTGCTTGTTGACGCCGCTGTGGTCGGTGACCATCTGCTTGCCGAAGTCCTTGACGGCCTTGGTGCTGCCCATCTTCTCGGCCAGCTTGCCGGCGTCGATGTCGACCTGGTTCGCGGTGACGACGATATGCGCGATCTGCGCGTCGTTCGGAGCCTGCGCCGCGACGCCGCCGGCGACGAGGAATAGAGCGCTTGCAAGGACGATACCGAGGTTCTTCTTCATGACCATCTCCTGAGAATGATTACATTTGCCCTGCCAGGGGCCTATACGTGCGGCGGGCCCGGCCGGATGCACCGGGCGAAAATCGATCAGCTCTGCTCGCGCCAGCGCGCGAGCACGCCGGCGACGATGCGGTCGCAGCGCTCGCCGGCGAAACCGAAGGCGTGCACGGTGGCGACATCGACTTCGCGCGCCATCGCTTCGCGCAGCAGCGCCCGGGCGCGAAACGCCCGGCTGCGCACGGTCGCCGCGGGCACGCCCAGGCATGCGGCGGCCTCGTCGACCGACATCTCCTCGACTTCGCGCAGGATGAACGCCGTCCGAAACTGGTCCGGCAGCGCGTCGATGTTGCGCTCCAGCAGCCGGCGCACCTCGCCGCGGCTCGCGGCGGCGTCGGGCTGCTCGGAGCTGGTATCGGTCATGGCGCCCTCCTCGGCGTCGCGCTCGCCCGGCATCCGACGGGTCGAACTGCGGATCGAACGGCAGGACGACGCCGGCGCGCTTGCGCTTGCGCAAGCGCCCATACGATTCGTTGATGACGATGCGGGCGAGCCAGGTCGACAGGCGCGACACCGCCGCGAAAACCGGCGATGTTGCGGAACGCGGCGAGATAGGCATCCTGGACCGCGTCTTCGGCTTCGGCGTCGTCGCGCAGGATCGACCGTGCGATGCGGTAGAGCATCTGGTTGTGCCGCCGCATCAACAGCTCGAACGCGCGCTCGTCGCGCCGGCCTATGCGGCGGGCGAGCTCGACGTCGTCCGGCGCATCGGCGCTGCGCGCGTGCGGGCAAGGCGGGTCGTTTTCATGGTTGCAATCCGTCCTTGCGCGTTAGATGAAGATGCCGGCGCCGGCGTTCCGCGCATCCTGCGCTGCACGAAGCGGCGTCCGGGCCGACGCGCTGATCGATGCCGGCGGTCGGCGCACCGCGGGGGATCGCGACAAGTGCTCGGCCCAGGATGGATAATCGCCTGGTACGCCCCTGCTTCGAGACCAACCAATGAGCTTGCTGATCCTCGGTCTGATCGTGTTCCTCGGCGCGCATTCGCTGCGCATATTCGCCGACTCCTGGCGCAGCGCGCAGATCGCCCGCCTCGGCGAAGGGCCATGGAAGGGCCTGTACTCGCTGGCTGTCGATCGCGGGATTCGTGCTGCTCGATCTGGGGCTTACGGCCGGGCGCGGGCCGACACGCTGGTGCTGTGGCAGCCGCCGTCCTGGACGCACTATCTGGCCGCGATATTCACGCTGGTCGCGTTCGTGCTGGTCGCGGCGGCGTACGTGCGCGGCACGCGGATCAAGAGCGCGCTGCATCATCCGATGATCCTCGGCGTCAAATCCTGGGCGTTCGGCCACCTGATCGCCAACGGCACGCTGGCCGACGTCGTGCTGTTCGGCAGCTTTCTCGTCTGGGCGATCGTCGATTTCGCCGCATCGCGGCGGCGCGATCGCGCCGCCGGGACCGTCTACCCGGCGGGCACGGCGGCGCGCGATGCGATCGCCATCGCGATCGGCGTCGCCGACCTGGGCGGTATTCGCGTTCTATCTGCACGAGCGGTGGATCGGCGTGCGGCCGTTCGGCTGATCTGCCGATGCGACTTTCCGAGCCCGCCATCGTGCGGCGTCGCGGCGCGTGCTGCGCGCTGCTCGATGGCAGGATGCGCCGGCGTGAAGCAGTCGGCGGGCAGTCGACGCGGCGCGCGGGCGGTGCGGCGGCAGCGCCGAGCGCGCTGCCGGACCCGCGTCGAGAGCGACCGGTCGCCGGCGCACGGCAACGCCCGCTGTCGCAACACCAGCGGCGCCACGGCCGCTCCGGCGCCCTCGCCCGACCAGGCCGCGCCGCCAAGCCTGCCGCCACCGGAAGCCAAGGCGCCCGCCAAGGCCGCTGCGACGTCCGCGCCGCAGGCGCAGCCGCCGGTCAAGGCAGCGCCGGCGTCCGCGGCGGCAAAGCCGCAGGCGCCGCCGCCGCTGGATCTCAAGTCGCTGGAGACGCGAGCTCAAGGAAACCAAGGCGATCGGCGTGCTGACCAAGCTCTCGCTCAAGAATCAGGTCGACGACTTGCTGCGCCAGTTCCGCGCGTTCTACCAGGGCAAGCTCAAGATCACGCTGGCCGAGCTGCGGCGGCCGTTCGACCTGCTGGTGCTCAAGGTGCTGTCGCTGCTGCAGGACAGCGATCCGACGCTGGCCGCGGCGATCGTCGCGTCGCGCGAGGCGATCTGGGGCATACTTGCCGACCGTGCCAAGTTCGCATCTCTTGATGGAGGTTGAAACCACCGATGAGCAAACGTGCAATCCTGGGTGCGCTGGCCATCGCGGTGGCGCTCGCCGGCGCCGGCGTCGCGCCGCCGACGACGCCGCGATCAGGAAGGACCTGACGGCGGTGATCGCATTGCAGGGCCTGCCCTGCGGCCAGGTCACCGAAGTCAGGACGCTGGGCGACAACGACTACATCGCCTCGTGCCAGGACGGCAATCGATATCACGTGTTCGTCAATCGCCCAGGGTCGCGTCGTCGCGCAGAAGCAATGACAGCTTCCCTGCGAGGTCGCGACGGAAGAAACGCTCTGCGCGCGCTGTTAGCCGGCGGCGAACGCGCTCGCCCGCGCGATCGACGCAAGAGAAACGCAATGAGGACTGCGACAGTTCGTGGCCCTGCTGGCGGGCGCGATGCTCGCCGTGGCCGCAGCGCAGGCGCAGACCAGTGTCCGCGTGCGCGGGACGATCACCGCCATCGACGGCAACGTCCTGTCGGTCAAGTCGCGCGAAGGACGGGACCTGAAAATCACCCTGGCCGACAACGTCGCCGTCTCGGTCGCCAAGGCGATACGATTCGAGGACATCAAGCCCGGGCGACATAGCGTCGGCGCGACGACCATGCCCGGTCCGAACGGCATGCCGGTCGCAATCGAGGTGCATTACCTCCCGCCGGGCGTGCCGGCGGGCCAGGGCTCCCTGGGATCTCCAGGCCGGGATCGACGATGACCAATGCCAACGTCGCGGCGATGGTCAGCCGGCACGGCGGTCGCGAGCTGACGCTGCGGTTCACAGGGAACGACGCAAAAGATCGCGGTTCCCGAGAGCGCGCCGATCGTGCGCGCGGTGCCCGGCAGCCGCACCGACCTCGTCGTCGGCGAATACGTGTTCACCGTCGCGCAGGCGGCAAGCGAAGGCAGCTTGAGCGCCGCCCGCGTCCAGGTCGGCAAGGACGGGGTGAAGCCGCCGTTGTAACGGCGACGCGCGGACGATCGCCGCGATGCGGCACGGCGATGCGCTTATCCGAACGTCCCGCCCATCAGATCGACCAGAAACTCGGCGACCCAGACCCTGCCCGGGCCGCCGAGGTAGGTGGCGCCGCGGCCGGTCGGAAGATGCCAGACGGTGATCGACAGCGTCGCCGTCGGGGCATGCGCCGGGCGCTTTCCCGGCAGGCGTTTGACATCGAGCAGGAATTCGTCGGGCCAAAGCCCCTGCCGCGCGACCGCCGTCGTGAACGCGCGCTGATCTTCCACGCCGAGATAGTGATTCCCGCCCGGGTATATCGTCGGCCGCAGCTGCCCCCTTGCCCCAGGTGCGACCGGATCCATCAGTGCTTTGATTTTGGCTCCCCCGCTTAGCGACTCCGTCGCGCAGCCGGCAGCGATGCGCGACCACGCGGATGCTGTTGAGTTAGCAACCTCCGAGCCACGGCTTGCGAATCAGGCGCTTAGCTCTTGATGGTCGATTTGCCGCGGCCCGATTGTAAGAAAGCGCGCCAGTGGGCAGTTTGTAGCGCACTGCGGGGAGTCCGATTGGCAGGTGGGTGCACGCGACCGGCGTCGGCGCGCCGCCCGCGGCCTCGAAGGGTGGACGCGCCGGTCCGACCGCACTCGCGCAGGGATTCGGCGTCCGATGAACTTTGCAACAGGAGACACCGATGACCCTGACGATCACTTCGACCGCGTTCGCGCACAACGCCGAAATACCGTCTGTCTACACCTGCGAAGGCAAGGACGTCTCACCGCCGCTCGCCTGGAGCGGCGTGCCGGCGGGCACGAAGAGCCTGGCGCTGATCGTCGACGATCCGGACGCGCCCGATCCGGCCGCGCCCAAGATGACCTGGGTGCACTGGGTGCTCTACGGCATTCCGCCCGGCGGCCGGCGGCCTGCCGGAAGCGGTCAGGTCGTCGGCGCTGCCGGCCGGCACGCGCGAGGGCATCAATGACTGGAAGCGCACCGGCTACGGCGGCCCCTGCCCGCCGATCGGCCGCCATCGCTACTTCCACAAGCTCTACGCGCTCGACACCGTGCTGCCCGACCTGAAGCGCCCGGACAAGGCGGCGCTGGAAAAAGCGATGCAGGGGCACATCCTCGCGCAGGCGGTGTTGCTCGGCACGTACCAGAAGCGCAAATAGCGCTCCTAGCCGCGCCGCGAACCGCCAGGCAGCGACGCCGACGCTGATCGGTTGATGCCGTGCCGCGCGCATGAGAGTAGAGTCCTCGCCGTCGATCAGAGTGCGTCCGCGGAGCTGATGCGAGACATCGCGCGTCTGCACAACCGGATGTCTCGGTGGCACGGTTAGTGCATGTGGCTAGTCACGGAGGTAGATAACCCGCATGGATTCCGTCATCGCGCTCGCGGACCTGCAATCGATCTACTCGGTCGCCGAAGTCGACCGGGCGCTCGAGGACGGCGCGGCCCGGCGCAATGAAGGCCTGAAAAGCTGGTACGACCGCATGCGCGAGCTCGGCGGCTCGCGCTACATCATCAAGCCGTCGACGGCGGCCGCCGTCGACGAGCTGCACGAGACCTCGCCCAATTTCGCCAGCGTCGTCGACGATCTGCGCAAGTTTCTGGCGCTGGCCATCGCCGGCAACGAAGCGGTGCAGTTCACGCCGATGCTGCTGCTGGGCGAGCCCGGCCTCGGCAAGACCTATTTCGCGAAGAAGCTGGCCCAGGCGCTGGGCACCGGGTTCGAGTTCGTGTCGATGAGCTCGCTGACTGCCGGCTGGATCCTCACCGGCGCGTCGGCGCAATGGAACAACGCGCGGCCGGGCAAGGTCGCGCAGACCCTGATCGACGGCGAATTTGCCAATCCGGTCGTCGTGCTCGACGAGATCGACAAGGCCGGCGGCGATTCGCGCTACGACCCGATGGGTGCGCTCTACACGCTGCTCGAGCGCGACACCGCGGCGCATTTCAAGGACGAGTTCATCGACGTCGACATGGACGCCTCGCACATCCTCTGGATCGCCACCGCGAACGACGAGAGCGCGATCCCGGAACCGATCCTGAATCGCATGAACGTCTACGCGATCGACCGGCCGGATGCGGCAGGCGCGCGCACGATCGCGCTGGCCGTCTATCATGAGATTCTCGACGCGCATCACTGGCCGTTCCCGCCCGAGCCGTCCGAGTCGGTGCTCGAGCGGCTGGCCACGGTGCCGGCGCGCGACATGCGCAAGCTTCTGCTCGACGCCTTCGGCACGGCCCGGCTCGCCAATCGCGATATCCTGGTGCCCGAAGACATCGACGCGAAAAAGCTCTGCGGCCGCAAGGCGCGCCTGGGATTCTAGCGCCGGTTTTAAGGCCTGTTCACAGGCCTAGCGCCGGTCCATGCGGCCGGCCGTGAATTTTCCGCCAATCCATCGCGCATTCCTCCGCTTCGACGCCGGCGGCGGTCGGCTACAGTGTGTTCATCCGGAACAGCACCAGTCCGGAGTGCCCGAAGGAAGGTCCCTGCGAAGGCGCAAACCCCTCCCGACGGCAAACCACATCGGAGGTAGATCATGTTGAATACGAACAAAACGTCCAGGATCCGCAGTACCGTCGCGACCGTCGCGATCGGCGTGGTCTTGAGTCTCGTTGTCCTGAACGCCGAAAGGCGCAACACGGCCGTGTTCGTCGGAGACGCGGTCAGCGCACCGGTCACGACGTCGGCGCCGGCGGCACCGGGCGACTTCGACTACTTTCCGTCGCACTTCGCCTCCCCGCAAGGCGCGATCGAAGACCTGCCGCCGCAGTTCTGATCGACGGCATCGGACGCCGGAGGACCCGCCCGACGATTGTCGTCGCAACGTTGGTCCGTCGCCAGAGCCCCGCGGATAGCGGGGCTTTGTTTCTGGCGGGGCAAGCGCGTGCAGCCGCACTCCTGGCCGAGTATTGAATTTGCTACACTGCACCGGCTCCGAGCTGCTGTAACTACGCATTGGCGGACACGTTGTGCACTGACTGAGCAACCATTCGCTGAGCATTCATGGGCGCGCGACAAACGATGGGCGCGAAGATGGCGTCCACAGGATGGGCCGCCGTCTCACTGGTGTGGGTCAGCGGAACGATCCTTCATTTCTTCACGGCGATCGTCGCCTTCGACCTGGCCGGCGAAGGCCCGCGGCGATACGTTGCGGCCATCGCGGCGTTCATCTTTCCGCTGGCCGGCGAGGTCGCGGTGATGGTCGCAGCGTGGCGAGCGTCGGGCTCGATGGTCAACAGCTACTCGGTATGGGTCGTCCTGTGGCTGGCTTTCGGATTCGCGGTCTACTGCCTGATCGCCTTCGGCAACTGGCTGGCGCGGCGCGGCGAGTCCTGATCGCGGTTCGCATCTTGCAGGTGACCCCGAACCGGGGGCCTGCGCCGGGACGATGACGTGCGTCAAGATCGCGTTCGGCGCGATCCACGGCATCGTCCCGGTCGCGCTGTTCACGCTGGATGCGGTGCGCAGCATCAAGCCGATCCTGCTCAAGACCGGCCGCGTGCTCAAGCTGAGCCGCCGGCGATGGTGCGCTCGATCCTGTTTCCCGCCGCGGTGCCCGAGATTTTCACCGGATTGCGCGTCGGCTTTTCGCTGACGCTGATCGGGACCGTGCTGGGCGAGATGTTCGCGGCGCAACACGGATTGGGCTATCTGCTGATGAACGCGATCGGCCTCTATAACGTCGACGTGATCATGTCGGTGACGTTTCTGCTGGTCGTCTTCGCGGCGGCCGTGAACGGCGGTTCTGCTCGCGGTCGATCGCCGTCTGCATTTTCGCGTCTAGCCGGACGATCGCGGACGTCGACTCCGTTACGCCGCTGCGGCTGCCGGCGCGATCGACGCGCCTTCGATCCGGTGCCGCGCGAACGCCCGGGCGATGAATCCCGAGCGCTTCATCTCCTCGACGAAGTCGTGCAGGTATTTCGCTCCGGCGTCGCGGCCGCGCGGCGTGCCCATCGCCTGGTTGATCGCCATGAACCGGCCCGGCAGCAGGCGCAGGCCGGGCATGCGCCGCGCGGCGCCTTCGAGCTGCGGCTTGACGCCGGCGATGCAGTCGAGCTGCCGACGGTCCACAGCGTCAGCACGGCTTCGAACGAGCTTGCGCGCGAACGATCGTCGCCTGCTTGAGCTCGCGCGACAGGAAGAGGTCGTACGCGCTGCCGACGATGACGCCGACGCGCGTGCCGGGCCGGTCGACCTCGGCGTTGTCGCGCGATCGGTGAACGTCGGCCACCACGTAGACGCCTTCGATGACGACGTACGGCGCAGTGAAGCTGATTTCGGCGGCGCGCAACGGGTCGATCGCCAGGAAACAGATGTCCCACGCCTTGGCTGCGAGCGCCGGCAACGACCTTGCCGGCGGCATCGTAGGGCACGAAGTCGACCGGTCACGCCCAGGCATCGCGCCAGCTCGCGCGCGAGATCGGCCGAGATTCCGCCTGCCTCGCCGGTGGCAGGGTTCCAGTCGCAAGCACCGGGTTGCCGTAGATTGATCGCGGCGCGCAGCGTGCCGCCGTCGGCGCGAGATCGGTCACGACGGCGGCCGGAGCGAGCGGCGTCATTCGTTCAGGCGCAGCGGCGCCAGGTAGAGCTGGCGGTAGGCTTCGAACGGGATCGTTTCCGACGCTTCGATCCGCCGCTGCTCGGCGAGCGACTCCTCGGCAAGCCGCGCATAGCGCGCGGCGACCTCGTCGGCAAGCGGCAACTTCAGGATCGCTTCGCGATGCGCGCGCGACTGCGCGAGCACGAAGTGAACGTACGAATTGCCGTGGTCGCGCGCCATCGCCTGCAGTACGCGCGCCGACGGCGTCGACGCGGGATCGTGCAGCGCGCGCGACCGCCGATCCCAGCGCTTCGCGGTGCGCGCTGCCGCCGTACGGCCGCGTCGAGCGCGGCGGCGAACGGCGCGCACTCGGCCAGGATCTCGCCGCCCCAGTCGGACGAGCGTCACCTCTTCGCGAACCGCGGGTCAGCCGCAAGCCCGGGCTCGCGGCCGCGCGAAGCGACGCGCTGCTTGTTGCGCGACGACGGCCGCGAGCTCCTGCGGCGTATCGGGCGGGCTGGCGGCGAGCACGCAATGCAGCAGGAACACGTCGAGCATGCGCACGGTGCTCGCGCGTGATGCCGATCGGCATGGAAGGGATCGAGATCCATCAGGCGGACTTCGACGTACTCGACGCCGCGGTCGCGCAGCGCATGCAGCGGCCGCTCGCCGGGGTTGATCACCCGCTTCGGCCGGATGGTCCCGTAGAACTCGTTCTCGATCTGCAGCAGCGTCGTCGCGAGCTGGCGATACTCGTCGCCGTCGCGTATGCCGATCGCCTCGTATGCCGGGTAGGGCTTGGTCAGCGCTTCCTGCAGCGAGGCGGCGTAGCTCTTCAGATTGTTGTAGCTGACCGCGAGCGAGGCCTGCGCGTCGCTCTGGTAGCCCAGCCGTCCCATGCGCAGCGACGTCGCATGCGGCAGGTAGAGCGTGTCGTCGGTCAGACGCTGCAGCTCGTGCGTGCGGCCGGCGACGAAGCTCGAGCACACGGCAGGCGAGGCGCCGAACAGATAGAGCAGCAACCAGCGCGTGGCGGCGAAAGTTGCGGATCAGCGCGAAATAGTCGTCGTTGCTGACGCGCGTCGGGCAGCGAAAAATTGTAGTGGATGCCGGAGATCGTCTGCATGCGCCGGCCGTAGCGGTGCGACAGGCCCATGCGGTAGACGGTCTTGGCGCGGCCGACATTGGACGTGCCGTAGCGGCCGAGCGGGATTGCGTCGTCCGCGGGCAGGCGGCAAGGCATGCTCGCGACCCACAGCAGCTCGTCGCCGATCGCGCGATAGACGATCTGGTGGATCTCGGTCAGCTCGTCGAGGCACGCTTGCGCGCTGGTGTGCACGCCGGTGATCAGCTCGACCTGCGACTCGCTGAAATCGGTGGTGACGAACGGATGCGTCAGCGCCGAGCCGAGCCGCGCTGGGTGCGGCGTCGTCGCGAGCATGCCGTCCGGCCGCACGCGCAGGCTCTCTTTTTCGATGCCGCGGCGCAGCGGCCAACACTCGCGCGGAGAGCATCGCATCGCGCGGTGCACGCACCATCGCTCAGCCGACATGCGACGGGAGGCTGGCAGGCCGCGGGGCAGACGCGTGATCGACGCCCGCGCAGCGCAGGAACGCGATGTGCCGCTGGCGGATGGCGTCGAACGTCGAGAACATGGGATTTCCGGAAACGGGTGGTCGTGCAACGGAGGCGCGCACCGTGGCTTCAGCCGACATTCGATCGCCTTCGGGCGAATGTCGGCTCCGGTGGGCGATCGGCGCCGCCGCGGGCAAACGGCGCGATATCGCTCAGACGAATGGCGGCAAGCGTCGGGGACAATGACATTCCACGGGTTTTCGAATCGCGCAATTGTAACGGACTATGGGGCGGCAAGCGTCGGAGACAAGGACATGCCACAGGTTTTCGAATCGCGCAATTGTAACGGCTTTCCACGCTACTATCTCGACACGGCAGCGGAGAATATGCGTGAGTGAGTCCGGCCAAACTTTTACCGACCAGGTCGACTACGTCTCGGGCCGGACGCGGCTGTTCGGCATCGTCGGGCATCCGATCGAGCAGGTGCGCTCGCCGGAGATGTTCACCGCGGAATTCCGCCGCCGCGCGCTCGACGCCATCCTCGTTCCGCTGCATGTGCTGCCCGACGACTTCGAGGCGCTGTTGCCGCAGCTGCTTCGCCTCTCTAATCTGGACGGGGTCATATTCACTATTCCGTACAAGCTGCGCGCTTGCGCGCTCGCCGATCGCCTGGGTGAGCAGGCGCGCATCGTCGGCGCGATCAACGCGCTCGGCCGCGGTCCGGCGGCGGCTGGCGTGGCGACATATTCGACGGCATCGGATGCGTCGAGGCGTTTCGCCGGCGCGGCATCCCTCTGGCCGGCAGACGTGCGCTTTTGCTCGGCGCCGGCGGAGCGGGATCGGCGATCGGGGTCGCGCTCGGCTTCCGAACGACCTGCGTCGCTTCGGGTATACGACGTCGATGCAACGCGCGCCGAGCGCGCTGGCCGCGACGATAGGGCGTGCGTTTCCCGGCCTCGCCGTAAGCGCCGGAGCGCCGCGGCTCGACGGGATCGACATCCTGCTGAACGCGACACCGTCGGGGATGCTCGACGACGCGCGCCTGCCGATCGCCATCACGTCGCTGCCTCGCGACGATGACGGTGTTCGATGCAATCGTCAAGCCGGAGACGACGCCGCTGCTCGCGCTCGCCGAACGCTGCGGCTGCACGACGGTCCGGGGCCGCGAAATGATGCGGGGCCAGATCGCGCGCATCGTCGATTTTTTTCTCGCCTCCGGCTAAGCTGCGCGCGTCCGAGCCGGTGACACGGGCGTCGCACCGCCGGGCGCAGCGCGCGCAGCGGCACGGTCGCAGTACAATCGCTGAGCGTCTTCACGCGCAGGAGCGCCAGATGCTGCTGACTTCAGGAATACCGGACCTGATCCGGCTGTTTGCCCTGATCGCGGTCGCCTTGCGCCGGCATGACCGCGCTCGGCCAGACCAGGCCCGCCGACTATCCGAACCGGACGATCAAGATCATCGCGCCGGTGCAGCCGGGCGGCGGCGTCGATCTGGTCGCGCGCACAGTCGCCGATCGGCTCGGCCTCGCGCTCGGCGTGTCGATCGTCGTCGACAACCAGAGCGGCGGCGGGGGCGTCGTCGGATCGCTCGCCACCGCGCGCGCCGCGCCCGACGGCTACACGCTTGATGGTCGGCTACGTCGGCACGCACGGCACCAATCCGGCCGTGCGCAAGCTGCCGTACGACGCGGTCAAGGATTTCACGCCGATCGCGATGATCGCTGGCACGCCGAATGTGCTGATCGTGCCGCCGTCGATGCCGGCGAGCACGCTGCAGGAATTCGTCGCTTACGTTAAGGCAAATCCCGGCAAGCTCTCGTACGGCTCGGCGGGCCCGGGCACACTGACGCATCTCGCGATGGAGCAGCTGAAGGTCGCCGCCGATCTCGACATCGTGCATGTGCCGTATCGGGGCATCGGCCCGGCGATCACCGACATACTCGGCGGCCAGACGCAGGCGCTGTTTCCCGGCCTCGCCGCCGCGCTGCCGCACATCAAGGCGGGCAAGATGAAGCCGCTCGCCGTCACCGGCACCAGGCGCCATCCGCTGCTGCCCGACGTGCCGACGTTCGACGAGTCGGGCTACAAGGGATTCGACGGCGTGCAGTGGTACGGCATCGTCGGCCCGGCGAACCTGCCGGCGCCGATCGTCAAGCGGCTGAACGAGGAGATCGACAAGCTGCTGCAGAGCCCGGATCTGGCCGAGCGGCTGTCCGGCGAAGCGCTGCAGCCGATGCCGATGTCGCCGGAGCAATTCGGCCAGTACATGCGCGACGACATCGCCAAATGGTCGAAGCTCGCAAAGGACCGCGGCATCCAGATCGGCGAATGATGGCCAACGACGCGCAGCGTTGCGGCGGAGCTCGACGCCCCGCCGGTCACCCGCATCCTCGCCGATTTCGTCGCCGCGCATCCGTCGCGCGGCTGGGAGGACGGCGTCGAACGCGAGGCGCACCGGAGCTTGCTGAACTGGGTCGGCTGCGCGATCGGCGCATCGCGCCATCCGACCGTCGAAGCGGCGCTGGCCGCGCGTGGCCGAGCTCGAGCCGAGCGCGCAGGCGATGATCCTCGGACGCAGCGAGCGCGTCGACATGGCCAGCGCCGCGCTGCTGAACGGCATCACCTCGCACACGTTCGATTTCGACGACACGCATCTGAAGACGATCATTCATCCGGCCGGCCCGGTGGCCTCCGCCGCGCTGGCGCTGGCCGAGCGCCATCGCGCGAGCGGCCGCGAGCTGCATCGACGCCATCGTGCTCGGCATCGACGTCGAGTGCCGCGTCGGCAATGCGATCTACCCCGACCACTACGATCGCGGCTGGCACATCACCGGATCGACCGGCATGCTCGGCGCTGCCGCCGCCTGCGCGCGCATCCTCAAGCTCGACGCCGGCGAAGACGGCGATGGCGCTGGGCATCGCCGCGTCGCAGCCGATCGGCGTGCGCGAACAGTTCGGCTCGATGACCAAGGCGCTCCATATCGGCGGCGCCGCGCGCGCGGGGCTCACGTCGGCGCTGATGGCGCGGCACGGCTACACCGCGTCGATGCGCGCGCTCGAAGCGCCGCGCGGCCTGCTGCGGACCTACTCGAGCAAGTGCGACTGGACGCGAGATCACGGACGAGCTCGGCACAGCGGTTCGAGATCTCGTTCAACACCTACAAGCCGTTCGCCTGCGGCATCGTCATCCATCCCAGCATCGACGGCTGCCGCCAGCTCCGCGATGCGCATCGGCCTGCGCGCCGACGACATCGAGCGCATCGATCTGCTGGTCCATCCGCTGGTGCTCGAGCTGACCGGCAAGCGCGCGCCGAAGACCGGCCTCGAAGCCAAGTTCAGCGTCTACCACGCCTGCGCCGCGGCGATCCTGTTCGGCCAAGCGGGCGAAGCCGAATTCTCGGATGCCGTCGCCGTCGCGCGGCGACGTCATCGCGCTGCGCGATCGCGTCCATGCCAGGGTCGACGCGGCGATCGCCGAGTCGGCCGCCGACGTGACGATCCGCTGCAGCGATGGCCGCCGCCTGCACCTGCAGGTCGAGCATGCGATCGGCAGCCTGCAGCGGCCCGATGAGCGATGCCGACTGCGAGCGCAAGTTCCATCGGTCTGGTCGACCCGGTGCTCGGCGCCGAGCGCGCCGGCGCGTCTGGTCGATGCAGTGCCGGACCCTGGGCGACGCGAGCGACGTCGAAGCGCTCAGGGCGCGCGGCGACGCGCATAACGCGACGAGTCTTGCTCGAAAGGAAAACGATGCCACGATGGGCGCGCATCAACCACAAGGGCCGCGATTGCTTCGGCACGATCGAAGGCGACGCGCTTCGTGTTCATTCCGGCAACATGTTCGCGCATGCCACAGCCGACCGGCGAGTCGATTCCGCTCGCCGATGCGAAACTGCTGACGCCCGCCGTGCCGGGCAAGATGGTCGCGCTGGTCGACAACTACCGCGCGCTGGTCGCCAAGCTCGGCCATGCGGTTCCGCGCCGAGCCGCTTTACTTCCTGAAGGCCGGCAGCTCGTTTCTCGCCGCACGGCGAGACGATACGCATGCCGAAGTCGTACAGCGGCAAGGTCATCTACGAAGGGCGAGCTCGGCATCGTCATCGGCCGGCGGCTTTCGCCAGGCGAGCGAAGCCGACGCGGCGGCCGGCATCTTCGGCTACACCTGCATCAACGACGTCACCGCGATCGAGATCATCGCCAGGGATCCGGGCTTCGCGCAGTGGACGCGCGCCAAGAGCTTCGACACCTTCGGCGTATTCGGCCCGGTGATCGCGACCGGCATCGACCCGTCGACGCTGATGGTCAAGACCATCCTCAACGACCAGGAGAGGCAGAACTATCCGGTCGCCGATATCATCTTTCCGCCGGCGAAGCTGGCGAGCCTCATTTCGCAGGACATGACGCTGGAGCCGGGCGACGTCATCGCCTGCGGCACGTCGGTCGGCGTCGGTTCGATGAAGCCGGGCAGCACGGTGAGCATCGTCATCGACGGCATCGGCACGCTGACCAATCGTTTCGAATAAAGCGGCGCCGCCGGCAGGCAACGCGCACGCCGCGGGACACGCCGCGACGGCGCGCGCTGCGGGCATGAGCGCGCGCCCGACGGGAGGAACTTATGCGAATTGCGGTAATCGGCGCAGGCGCGATCGGCGGCATGGTCGCCGTCCGGCTCGCGCTATCCGGACAGACGGTCACCGTCGTCGACCAGGGTGCGCATCTGGATGCGATCCGCACGAACGGGCTCAAGCTTCTCCATCACGACGGCCGGGAGGAAGTCGCCGAAACGTGCGCGCGGTGGCGAGCTGTGGCGAAGCCGGCGCGCAGGACCTGGTATTCCTGGCGCTGAAAGCCTATGTGCTCGAAGCCGTCGCGCCGCAGATGCCCGCGCTTTTCGGCGACGATACCATCGTCGTGCCGCTGCAGAACGGCCTGCCGTGGTGGTACTTCCAGAATTTCCGCGGCCCGCATGCCGGCTACCGCCTGCAGACGGCGGACCCGAACGGCACGATCGAGCACAGCATCGAGCCCTCCCGCCTGATCGGTTGCGTCGTCTATCCCGCCGGCGAAATCGCCGCGCCCGGCGTGATCCGGCATCTCGAAGGCGATCGCTTTCCGGTCGGCGAGCTCGACGGCAGCGAAAGCGCCCGCGTCAAGAGCCTGTCGGAGACGCTGACCGCGGCGCGGACTCAAGGCGCCGGTCCTGCGCCGACATCCGTTCCGAGATCTGGTTGAAGCTCTGGGGCAACATGAGCTTCAACCCGATCAGCGCGCTCACCCACGCGACGCTGGTCGACATCTGCGAGGAGCCGGCGACGCGCGAGCTCGCCGCCGACATGATGCGCGAGGCGCAGGCGATCGCGGGCAAGCTGGGCGTCACCTTTCGCGTGCCGCTCGAAAAGCGGATCGAAGGCGCCGCCAAAGTCGGCAAGCACAAGACGTCGACCTTGCAGGACATCGAGGCCGGGCGCGACGTCGAAGTCGACGCCTTGATCGGATCGGTGATCGAGCTGGGCGCGCTGACCGCGACGCCGATACCGGCGACGCGCGCCGTGCACGCGATGCTCAAGCTGCTGGTGCGGACGATGCGCGAGCAGCGCGCCCGCGTCGTCCTGCAGCCGGCCTAGACGCGTCGGCTCGCGCGAGCGCGCGCCAGACGCGCTCGGACGTCAGCGGCATCTGCAAGGCTTCGGCCGCGCGCGCCGGCGCCGGCGCGCGCCAGCGCATCGATCACCGCGTTGACCACCGCCGGCGTCGCGCCGATCGTGCCCAGCTCGCCGACGCCCTTGACGCCCATCGCGTTGTTGCGGCACGGCGTCGACTCGTCCATCGTCGTCGCGAAATGCTCGATCATCGCCGCGCGCGGCAGCGCGTAGTCGAGGAAGCGTCGCCGACAGCGCCTGCCCCGACTCGCGGTCGTAGACGAATTCCTCGCACAGCGCCTGGCCGATGCCCTGCGCCGCGCCGCCCTCGAGCTGGCCGACGACGATCATCGGGTTGACGACGCGGCCGACGTCGTTGACCGACCAGTATGCGACGACGGCGACGGCGCCGGTGTCCGGGATCGACCTCGACTTCGCAGATGTGGCAGCCGTTGGGCCAGGTCGCGTCGGCGACCGAGCTCACCGAGTCGAGGACGATGCTGTGCTGCGGCTGCCGGCGCGCGAGCTCGAACAGGCCGATGCGCCGATCGGTGCCGGCGATGCTGAACACGCCGTCGCGATACTCGATGTCGCCGGCCGCGGCTTCGAGCTCGCTTCGCCGCCAGCGCCTGCGCGGCGACGACCGTGCGCTCGGCGCCGACCTTCACCGCCGAGCCGCCGACGAAGAGCGAGCGCGAGCCGGCGCTGCCGAAGCCGGTGCCGCGGTCGGTGTCGCCCTGCACGATGCGGATCGTCTCGATCGGCACGCCGAACACGTCGACCGCGAGCTGCGCGTAACGTCGTCGCGAGGCCCTGTCCCATCGCCTGCGTCGCCGAGAAGATCTCGATCGTGCCGCCGTCCTGCGTCGATCCTTCGACGGTGACCGTCACGCGCTCCTCGAACACGTCGGCGCCGGTCCATTCGAGAAACGCCGCCATGCCGCGGCCGCGCAGCCGGCCGCGCCGCCGCGAATCGGCGGCCCGCGCGTCGAAATCCCGCCAGCCGGCGAGCGCGGTCGCCTGGTCGAGCACCAGCTCGAACTGCCCGCTGTCGTAGGTCTTGTCCATCGGCGTTGCGGTACGGCATCTGCTCGGGCCGGATCATGTTGCGCCGGCGCAGCTCGACCGGATCGATGCCGGTCTGGCGCGCCGCCGCGTCCATCAGGCGCTCGATGATGTAGATCGCCTCGGGCCGTCCCGCGCCGCGATAGGCGCCGGTCGGCGCGGTGTTCGTCAGCACCGCCCGGATGCGGATGTCGATCGTGCCGATGTCGTAGATGCTGGTCGACACCCAGGGGCCGATCAGCAGCTGGATCACGACGCCGGCCGGCGTCGCGTAGGCGCCGACGTTGGCGAGCGAATCGACGCGCAGCGCGAGCACGCGGCCGTCGCCGTCGAGCGCGAGCTCGGCCTTGCTGGTCACGTCGCGGCCGTGCGTCGCCGCGAGGAATTCCTCGATGCGATCGGCGCGCCATTTGAGCGGCATCCCGTATTTGCGCGCGCACCAGGCGAGCACGACGTCTTCCGGATAGACGCCGGTCTTCATGCCGAAGCCGCCGCCGACGTCGCCGACCAGCACCCGCACCTTGTCGGTCGCGAATGCCGAGCACGACCTGGCAGAGATCGTCGCGCAATCCGGTCGGCGTCTGGCAGCTCACGCGCAGCGTGATCCGCTCGGTCGTCGCGTCGTAGCTCGCGAGCACGGCGCGCGGCTCGATCGGGCACGGGCGCGACGCGCTGGTTGACGAGGTCGAGCGACGACCACGGTGCGCGGCGCGGGCGAAGGCCGCGGCGGTCGCCGCGGCGTCGCCGTGCCGCGCTTCGCAGGCGATGTTGCCGGCTGCCGCGGGCCAGACCTGCGGCGCGCCCGGCCGCGACCGCGGCCGTGGCGTCGATCACCGCCGGCAGCGGATCGTAGCGGACGTCGATCGCCTCGGCCGCGTCGCGCGCCTGCTGCGCGCTTTGCGCGACGACCGCGGCGACCGCTTCGCCGACGAAGCGCACCGTGCCCACGCCAGCGCGTGCCGCGGCGGCGACGCCGTCGGCGAGCCGTCGGCGCGCCTGAAATCGGCCGACAGCGGCAGCGGCGCGACGCCGTCGCGGACCAGATCGTCGCCGGTGACGATCGCGATCACGCCGGGCATGCCCGCGGCGGCGCGGCTGTCGATCGCAGCGATGCGCGCATGCGCGTGCGGCGAACGCAGGAAGCAGACGTACGCCTGGCCGGGCAGCGAAAAGTCGTCGGCGAATCGGCCAGCGCCGGTCAGCAGCGCTGCGTCCTCGACGCGGCGGCACCGACTTGCCGCTGCCGAAGCGCGCGTATTGCGATTCTGCGGTCACGGTCGAACTCTCCCTCGCGATCGGCGGCGCGGGCAATACCCGCCAAGGCGCGATGGTAACGTGCCGCGCCCCGCCAGACACAGCTTGACCCGGCGCGCCGCTGGCGACACAATCGCAAGCCGCCACGCCAGCGACGCCATCGTGCTCGCGGTGGCGTTCGCATCGCAGAAGCTTTCGCCGGAAAAGTAACGGCGCATCCCCGCTGACGGCCAATATCCGCCGCCGGACATGCGCGCGCCAGGGTGCCGCGGCGAACTTCCCGCGGTGCGCGCGGACCAACGCAGTGGCGACGACGACGCGTCGCCGGAGTCGCTCGATGCGTCGACGCAACGGGGAGGAGGGATCATGGTTTATCCATCGACAGCAAACGAAGCGCATCGCCTCGAACCCCGCGGTCGGCGACGCTGGCGGCCGACGCCGATGCGCGACCGCTGCGCGTCCCTCGGCGAAGCGGCTGGACCTGGCTGGTCTGGATCGCGCTCGCGCTGGCGGCACTCGGCGCGCTCGTCTATTACCTCTGGCATCAGAACCAGGCGCGGCAAGCGGCCGCGCCGCCGCCCGGTGCCACCGCACAGGCCGCGCCGCCGACCGCCGCGGCGGCGCCGACCATCAATCACCCGATCGAAGAGGCGGAAGCTCCCGTGCCGCCGTCGGTGGAGCAAAAGCCGTTGCCAGCGCTGATGGTCAGCGAGCCACCATGCAAAACACCCTGGCGGGGCTCTTCGGCGCGGAAGCGCTGGGCAGGATGTTCTACGAGGACGGTATCGTTCACCGCTTCGTCGCAACGATCGACAATCTGCCGCGCAAGACGCTGCCGCTGCGCACCTGCCGGTCAAGCCGGTCGGCCGGGACCTTCGCCACCGCAGGCAAGGACGCTACGCTGGCGATCGCTCGCCGACAATGCCGCGCGCTACACGCCGTACGTGCGCCTGGTCGATGCGGCCGACGCCAAGACGCTGGTCGGCATTTACGTGCACTTCTATCCGCTGCTGCAGCAGGACTACCGCGCGCTCGGTTATCCCAACGGATACTTCAACGACCGGCTGGTGCAGGCGATCGACGATCTCCTCGCCGCGCCCGAGGTCGTCGGCGCCGGTGCTGCTGGCCCAGCCCAAGGTCCTGTACCAGTATGTCGACGCCGATCTCGAATCGCGCTCGGCCGGGCAGAAGATCATGATGCGCATGGGCGGCGAGAATGCGGCGAAGCTCAAGAGCAAGCTGCACGAAATACGCGCCCTGCTCACCCACCCGGCAATGCCCTGCCCCGAAGAAATAGCGAACCGATGACGACGTGGCGACGGGACGCCTGCTGACGCGCCGCCGGGCGCTGGCTTTGCTCGGCGCATCCGGCGCCGCCCTGCTCGCGGGCCGCGCGGCCGCCGCGGCGCCCGCTGCCGGCAACGTCCCGGCATGTGTCGCCCGTCCGCGGCAGACCGAAGGCCCGTTTTTCGTCGACGGCGATCTCGAGCGAACCGATCTGCGCGCCGATCCGCACGGCGGCGCCGCCAAGCCGGGTGCGCCGTTGCGGCTCGAGTTCCGCGTCTTCGCGCTGAGCGCCGCGGCGTGCGCACCGCTCGCCGGTGCGCTGGTGCACGTCTGGCACTGCGATGCGGCGGGCAACTATTCGGCGGTGCGCGATCGGCGCGCATCGACCGTCGGCGAAGCTTTCCTGCGCGGCTACCAGACGACCGACGCCGCGGGCGCGGCGGGCTTTGTCACCATCTACCCCGGCTGGTACCCCGGCCGGGCCGTGCACATTCACTTCAAGATCCGGACCGCGGGCGCGGCGCGCAGCGCCGAGTTCACATCGCAACTGTATTTCGACGACGCGCTGACGGACCGGGTCTACGCGGCCGCGCCGTACGCCAGCCGCGGACGGCCGGCAATGCGCAACGGCGACGATTTCCTCTTTCGCGACGGCGGCCGGCAACTGCTGCTCGACGTCGCGTCCGAAGGCGACGGCTATGCCGCGGCGTTCGACATCGCCTTGCAGACGTAAGCCCTCCGCGGAGCGGGCCGAATTGGGCGTCGTCCGGCGCGCGGAGGGCGATCACGACAGGCGGTAGGGATCGAGGTGCAGCGATTCGAGCCTGGAGCCGAGCAGAACGACGTGGCCGGCCCGGCGCGTCACCCCGTCGTCGGAAAATTCGAAGGAAAATGTCCGGCGCAGGCGCAGCAGTCCCTCCGCATCGCGCGCGAAGTGGGTGCGCGCGCCCTGGACGGTGTCATCGAGAAACTGCAGGCCCCGCGCCCGGCAGGCATCACGCGCCTCTCGGGTCGCCGTCTCGCGCGCACGCAAGGCATCGAAGACCAGCCAGCCGCCGACCGCCATCGCGATCAGGATGAGCCATTCCGACATGCGGTTTTCCTTCCGGCCCTTCCTTCGCGGTCGATGCGCTGCGTCTCGAACTGGCTCCGTGCGACGCACACGTGAAAACGCCAGCGCCGACGCGGGCCCGGCCGCGCGCTTCACGGCCCGAGCTCCCGGAGGCAACGGCGGGTTTCTACTGGCGATCGAGCGTCGGCGGCCGCCAGGTTTGCGGCGGCGTGAGGCCCGCGGGCCGCAGCATGCGCATCATGAAGATCGCGGGTTCACGGCCGCGGTAATAGCCCTGGGCGCGCAGCATCTCCGCGAAACCCAGGCCGCGATACAGCTCATGAGCCGCGACGTTGTCGGCGCGAAGCTCCACCTTGATCGAGGCGATGCCGGCTGTCACCGCCGATTCCAGCAGCCATTCGGCCATCCGGCGCGCAATGCCGCGGCGCTGGTGGCTCGCCCGCACCGCCAGCAGCACCAGGTGCGCGTGCTCGTCGCCAAAGCTCATGATCGCGAAGCCGGCCACCCGTTCGCCGTCGCAGGCCGCCAGCGCCACCGTGTCGGCATCGTCGATCAGCCGGCGGATCCGGTCGGCGCGGTAATGCCAGCCCAATCCCGCCTCCACCAGATCGCGCGACATCAGCGCCAGCGCCGGCGCCTCGCTCCGCCTCGCGAACCGCAGCGTAATCGCCCGGGCATTCATCGCCGCGATTTTGCCACGACTTTCGGCTTGCCGGGTCTGGCACCGCTGCGGCTCGATCGGCGCGCCGTACCCGCCACAGCGGCGTCAGCCGCTCCACTCGCGGCGGGCGGCCCCTCGGGGGCGATCCGCCGTCATGGCGTGACACCCAGCGCAAGCTCGGCAGCCATCGCCACGGCCGCTCGGGCGCTGCCGACGTGATGAACGCCTTCGACGCGCGCCGCGTCTTCCAGGCCGATCACCAGCTTGCCGAACTGGCGGCCCAGAGCGACCTCCGACAGTGTCCCGAAGCTGTCGCCGATCGCGATCAGGCAGAACGCCGCGCGCGCGATCAACGCATTGCGCGCCTCGCCGATGCCCGTCGCGATCGCAATGCTGACGAATGGATTGGCGAGCGAGGGGTCGGTATCGGGCAACAACCCGATCGACACGCCGCCGTGCCGGGCGACGCCCTCGCAGGCGGCCTGCATGACGCCCTGGCGGCCGCCGCAGATCACGGCGAAGCCGCAGCCCGCGAGCAGCGCGCCGACGTCCGCCGCCGCCGCGCGCTGCGCGCCGCTCGCTTCGCGCGGGCCGACGACGCCGATCGGGACGCGCAAGGGATGGCCGCTTTCACGCTGCAGCCAGGTCGCCGCGGCGATCGCATCCATGGCTTCGGCCGCTGCATTGGCATCGTGATCGGCGGCGGCGGCTTGGCCCGCCAGCCACGTGCGCCGTGCCGGATCGAAGCAGCGGCCGCCCGCGTCCGACAGCACGGCGCGCGCGCGATCGAGCCTAAAGGTGGCGCTCATGCCGGGCTCCCGCCCATTCACCGACAGCGATCACCGACGAGCATACCGCCGTGATCAACAACGCCAGCGCTGCCGCTGCCGGAAAGTCGGACCCGGTCTCGGAAATGAGGCTGTAGAGGCGCAGCGGCAGAATCGGCAGTTGCGTCCCCACCAGCGCCAGCGCTGTGCCGTAGGCACCGAAAACCACCGCCGCGACCAGGCAGAATGACGCCACCGCCGGCGCGGCGACCTGCGGCAACAGCACCTGGCGAAAGGCCTGCGACGAGGTGGCCCCGAGCGATTCGGCGGCCGCCAGCTGCGCGCGATCGAAATTCACCAGCACCGGAAGCATGCCCATCACCACGCGCGGGATCAGGTAGTACGACGACGCGAATGCCAGGCCGACCGGCGTGAACAGCGCAGCGCCGATGCTCGCCGGATCGAGACCGGCGAGCGCCAGCAATTGGGTCACGAAGCCGGCGCGGCCGTAGCCGAGGATGAACCCGTAGGCGACGATCAAGCCGGAGAACGTGAGCGGCAGCGCGATGACAAACGACAGCACCGTTCGCGATCGCGGTGCGAGCCGCGACAGATGCAGCGCGACGGCAAATCCGACCGCGCTCGACAGCGTGGCGGCGACGAGCGTCAGCACCGCGCTCCCCGCGAGGGCGACCCAGAATCCGGGCGCCGCAAAAACCCGGGCAAACGCGTTCGATCCCTCGCGCAACGCGTCGACCGCGACCGCCGCGACCGGCAGGGCGAAGAACAGCACCAGCAGCAGCACGCCGGGAAGGGCGAGCACCGCGTTGGTGCGCGCGCGCAGCGCCATCGCTTATCGACTCGTCGGCAATGGATTCTCGCGAACGGCTTGGATCGAGCTCATCTCGGCGCAGCCCGCCCCGGCATGATTAAAGCCAGGGGCCGGATCCAACTTGGTGGCTGAAGAAATGGGGCCCGCGCCGGAGCCTGCCCTCGAACGCTTGAATCGGGAGCCGGGGCGACGACTGCCATGCCGTCCCGCATCATTGGCTTCCCGTCGCCGCGGGCCAGCCTTTGTCGATGTCGGCCTTTTTCGCGGCCGCCGCCTTGACGTCGAGCGGATGGACCTGCGGCGCCGGGGGAAGCTTGTCGGCGACGTTGGCCGGGAGCTTCACGCCCGGCACCGAGGGACGCACGAAACCCTGCGCGAATATGCCCTGTCCCATGTCGGTCATGATGAAATTGAGCCACAGCTTGCCGGTGTTGGGGTTGGGACCGTTGGCGACGAGGCTGATCGCGTAGGGCGCGGCCGCAGAGGCCTCCTTCGGAATGACGACAGCGACGGCGTCACCGAGTCCGTCGGTGTACTTGGCCTTGAGTCCGTCGTTTTCGTAGGAAATCCAGATCGGTATCTCGCCTTTGACGAATTGCGCGTACGGCGTGGTGCCCAGCACCCGGAGCACGTTGCCCGATTGGTGCAGCTTGCCGAGGTAGTCGAGACCCGGCTGGACGTTGTTCATATCGCCGCCGGCGCCGAAGTTGGCGGCAAAGGCGACGACCTGGCCGACGCCGGTCGAACGCGGGTCGAGATAGACGATCGCGTTCTTGTACTCCGGCTTCAGCAGATCGGCCCACGATTGCGGAACGTTCTTGACGAGCTTGGTGTTCACGATGAACGCGACCGTCAGGGTGTGGATCGTGAACCACTTGCCTTCGGGATCGCGGAACACCGGCGTCAGCTTGTCGAAATTCACCGGCTTGAACGGCGCGACGACGTTTTTGGCGACGGCGTCGATCGCCGACGCCGCGAAATAGTACGCCGTGTCCGCCTGCGGCCGGTTGCGCGACTTGTCGAGCGCGACGACGGTGGCCGCCGAACCGATGTCGTTGTAGACGATCTCGACTTCCGGATACCGCTTCTTGAAAGCCGCGAACTCCGCCGCCCAGTTGGCCCAGGTCGGGCCGGTATCGAAGCTCACTACCATGCCTTCCTTCCGGGCGGCTTCGTATAGCGGCCTTCTCTCCCGGATAGAGCTCCGGCGAGTCGAGCACCGTCTGCGCCGAGGCGACAGCGGCGAAAAGCGCCAGGCCGAGTCGTGCCAGCGGCAAGCGTGAACCGGCGTTGCAGTGTCTTCATGGTCGCTCTCCTCAGGTGTCGCTCAGTTGTCGTTCAAGAACTGTATCGCATCGCGCGGCACGCGCACACCGTGCGACACGACCGCGCGCCGCGGTCTCGATTTCGAGCCGCCCCTTGCCGGCGGCGACTTCGATCTGGCGCGATCGCGCCGAAGAACCGGTCGCGCAGCACCCTCGCGGCAAAGACATTCTCCCCCGATTCGGCGAGCGGCGAGCTCGATCCGCTCGGGCCGCACCAGCAACCGGACCGAGCTTCCGACATCGCGTCCGTGACGCGGCGTGGCGAGGCGGCCGATCGGCGTGTCGACGGTTTCGGCGTCGACGACCGTCGCGTCGAGAAGATTGGCGCGGCCGACGAAGTTGGCGACGAAGGCGTCCGCTGGGCGGTCGTAGATCTCGCTGCGGCGGCCCCGACTGCACGCAGACGGCCGTCGCGCAGCACGAGGACGCGGTCGGCGAGCGACAGGGCTTCGTCCTGATCGTGCGTGATCAGCAGCGACGCGATATTCTGCTCGCGCTGGATGCGGCGGATCTCGTCGCGCATCGTCACCCGCGATGCGGCGTCGAGCGCCGAGAGCGGCTCGTCGAGCAGCAGCGCACGCGGCTTGAAGACGAGCGCGCGGGCGAGCGCGACGCGCTGCTGCTGGCCGCCGGAGAGCTGCGCCGGCAGGCGATCGTCCAGCTCGGTCAGGCCGACGAGCTCGAGCATCTCCCGCGCGCGCCGCCGGCGCTCGACCAGCGCGACTTCGCGCACCCGCAGCGGATAGGCGACGTTTTCCCAGACTCGCATGTGCGGGAACAGCGCGTAGGCCTGGAACACGACGCCGCATTCGCGCGCCCGCGTCGGCAGGCGGCTGACGTCCTCGCCGTTCAAGCGGATGACTGCCCGAGTCCGGGACGAGGAAGCCGGCGATGAGGCGCAGCAAGGTCGTCTTGCCGCAGCCGCTGGGACCGATGCATACGACCAGCTCGCCGGGCGCGATGTCGAGCGCGATGTCGTGCACGCCGGCATGCGTGCCCGGATAGCGGAAGCTCACGCCCTCCAGCGTTACGGCCTGCGCCGCGGGCGCGTTTGTCTGATCCCCCCACGCTTGCGGCCGGGTTGGCCAAAGCGGCCGCTGCGCTGCCCCCCGGGGGGCGGAATTCGGTGCGGCCTCCTTGCGCTCGTTTGGCATTGGCTACATCCCCGCGTCGGCCGCCATCCACCTTCGCGGTCGCGCCCTTCGGGCCTCGGCTTCGCCCCGCTCGCATGGACGTCCTTGTGACGGCGCACGGTATCTCATGCCTCGGCCTCCTTTCCATCCGACGAATGTCGGGCGCTGATCTGTCGGCCTCCAAGCAATCGCTCGGCGACGGCCCTTCGGGTCTTAACGGCTCCCGCCTCGCTCATGCCAGCGCCGCTTTCATGCGGGTCGCCCCGCCGGTCGACAAGCCGCCGGCGGCAGCGGCGGTGATCGCCAGCGCAAGCAGGATGACGGTCGCCGCGCAGGCGAAGCCCGTGGCGCCATAGAATGCCTGCAGCAAGACCACCGGATAGGTGCGATTGAGGAAGCCCGCGACCAGATTCGAAAACTGGAACTCGCCCAGCGATATGGCGGCAACGACGATCAGGCCGGCCAGGATCGAATGGCGCAGCGACGGCAGGACGATGTGCACGAAGCGCTGCAGTCCGGTGCTGCCCAGCGATTCGGCGGCCTCTTCGAGCGTATGGAGCCCCAGGCGCTGCATGTCGGCGATGACCGTATGCAGAAAATACGGCAGCGTGACGACGAGATGGCCCGCGGCGAGCAGCCAGATGCTTCCCAGCCACGGCAGCGCGTCGGACGAGAAGACCAGTATGAACCCGAAGGCGAGCACCAGCGCGGGCAGGGCGACTGGCAGCTGATACAGCACGCGGGCCAGGGCCCGGATGCGCCGGCTTCGCGTGCGGAATATCGCATAGCCAAGCGGCAATCCGATTGCGGCGCAGGCGCTGCAGGTGATCGTCGCGACCGCCAGGCTGGAGCCGAAGGCGCGGCGAAAGCTGGGGTCTGCCGCGACATTTCGGTACCACTGCGTGGTCACACCGGTCGGCAGGAGGGTGTTGAGCCACAGCTCACCGAATGATCCCGCGACGAGAAGCGCGATCGGCACTATCAAGTAGGCGAGGTAGATCGCGGTGACCCAGCGCAGCAACATGGTGTCGGGCGAGAGAATTGGCAGCGCGGCTGCCGGTGACGGCTCGGGCGAGAACGCGACTTGGCATGATACCCGGAGGCGGAAAAAGCGGGCGCACAATGCGCCCCCGGCGGCTCTGCTATTGCGCGAGCCGCGCGATCCCGGCCGCGTTGATCCGATGCGCGGTGGCGAGGATCAGGCGCCGCGGCCGCGCGAACGCTTTGGGAGGCGCGGGCGCCCCAAGCAGAGCAGGACCGTCGCCAGCGCCAGCGCGATTACCAGCGGCGACACCAGCAACGTCGCCAGCCAGTTCCAGGTGCCGGTCGGGTCGAAGTTCGCGCAGACAGGCGTACATGGCCAGCGGCGCAGCAAGCGTCGCGGCGAAGGTCGCCCTGGTCGTGTCGCGGAACAAGCGCCCGGACGCAAATCCGATCAGCACCGGCAGCACAATCAGGACGATGAATGCTTGCATGGCGTGGGGCCCGATAAAGGCGGCGGCCCGTCCGCAGGCCGCCACCGGTCCATCGGGTATTCTGCGATTTTGCCGCAGGCGGTGCAATGGGCAGAAGCGCTGGGCGCCGCGGGCCGCGACGGAGGGCGCCATCGCAGCGTCGGGTGGCATGAAGGCTATGCGACGGTTGCCGGCTGGTCGTTGGCCCGGGTGCGGAGCGTGATCGAGTAGCGCAATTCCCGGGCCGGCGACATGCAGTGCTGCCACAGCCAGCGTATCGGTCCCTGCATCACGTACAGCGAGCGCGGCTCGAGCTCGAGCACGATGGTCTGCCTGCGTTCGGCGCGCGCGTCGAGCGGACGAAAGCGCATCGTGCCCCGTCCCTAGCAGCGACAGACCGAAGACGACGCCGTACGCCGGCTTGTCGCGATGCCAGCCGATCGGCGCGCCGGGCCGGTATTCGGTGACCAGCGCATGGACGAAAGCCGGGCGCGTGATGCCGAACGTGCATCGGCGATTCGCTGCTGCAAGCGCGACCAGGAACGGCGACAGCGGACCGCTGGAAAATGACTCGCCATCGTCGTACGCGTCGTCGGTGTCGACATCGCCATCGGCGTGGAAATGCACGACCCGCCGGCGCGCGACGTATTGCTGGAAGCGCGCCTCGCGAAACGGCAGCGGCGCGATGGCCGCCAGCAGCGCCGCTTCTTCAGCGCGCGTAATGAACTGCGGCCGATAAACGAGGCCATGCGGCAGGCGCCGCGGCAGCTCGAAAAGCTCGCTCTGGCTTGCCTCGGCGGGCGACAGCGCCGCCGCGCGCGCCGCGGCCCGGCGCGCTCGCATCTCGCGTAGCGCGCTGCAGCCGGGCCATCACGGGGTACTACCACATGAAGACGACATGCCTGCGCGCGCCTTCGGGAAGGTCGACGCTGTGCTGCTTGCGCACGCCGTTCCAGTCGGCGGCGACCGTGTAGTCGCCCGGGGGCAAGCGCACCAGCAGCAACGGCCCCTGAGAAGTGGTGTTGAGCATCTGGCGGCCTTGCGCGTCGCGGATGTCGACGGCGACGTCGGCCAGATAGGCCCCGGGGCTCGGTGTCGCCTTCGGCGCTGCGGGCCGAAGCGAACTCGAGCGTGAGCGCGTAGTCGGCCGATTGCTGCTTCAGCGCGTCGGCTTCGTCCTTGCCGATGCCGCCGGAAATATAATCGACCGCGCCGTTGCTCTGAACCTCCGGCTCCGCCGCAGCGCTCGCCACCGGCGCCGAAACCATGGCCACCGCCAGCAGCAGCAGGGTCAGGATGACGATTGCCGCCAACTCATGACGAACCCTCATCCAGGCGTTCATGACTTGGTCGTCCGCGCGACCTTGTCAGGCGCCGCGGTCGCACGCGGCGGCGATTTCGGTTTACTGTTCATCGCGAGCTCCTTCTCCTGTGCGCCGGCGTGCACACCGCTACGCCGGCCGGGTTAATTCTTGGCCTCGGCGGGCCGCGAAGTGAATCAGCGGCAGTCTGAATCGGTTGTAGGACGGCCGCTGGCACCGCCGGCGCCGGTCCGGCGCCGCTGGCATAATGGGATCCGCCTCAGCTGGCAACGACCCCATGACTGACCCGACAGATCGCCGCCATTGCGTCGGCGCTCGCAGCTGCTCGCGCGCATGCTCGAAGGCGCCCGACCCGATCGCCGCGCCAAAGCCCAAGACCGATCCGGCGCATCGGTCGGCGCGCGCCGCCGGCCCGAAGCAGCGGCGATGCGGCATCAGGCCGGCGGCATCGCCTGGCAAAAAGGCGACGTCGATGCCGGCCTTCGCCGCAGCAAAGGCGCAACAACAAGCCGGTGTTCCTGTACTGGGGCGCCGTCTGGTGCCCGCCGTGCAACCAGGTCAAGGCGACGATCTTCAACCGCCAGGATTTCATCGAGCGGTCGCGCTTTTTCGTGCCCGGTCTACATCGACGGCGACAGCGCCAGCGCGCAAAGGCTCGGCGACCGCTTCAAGGTCAGCGGCTATCCGACGATGATCCTGTTCAAGCCCGACGGCGGCCGAGATCACGCGCCTGCCGGGCGAGGTCGAGGTCGACCAGTACATGCGCGTGCTGGCGATGGGCATGAACGGCGCGCGGCCGGTCAAGGAGACGCTTGCCGCCGCGCTGTCGGCCAGGCGGCGGCGCGGCCGGCGCTCATCCGCCGACGACTGGCGCATGCTCGCCTACTATTCGTGGGACACCGACGAAAATCGCCTGGTTGCCGCCAAGGCGCTGGCGCCGACCCTGCATCGGCTGGCCAAGGCCTGCCCGGCGGGCCAGGCGGACACCGCGACGCGGCTGCGGCTGCGGGCGCTGGTCGCCGCAGCGACCGCCAAGGACGCCAAGCCGCGCGACGACAAGGCTGCGGCGGCCGATCTGCTGCCGCGTGCTGGCCGATCCGCGAAGCTCGCGCGCGAAAACTTCGACCTGCTGACCTATTACGCCGACAAGGTCGTCGCGTATGTGACGCCGCCCCATAGCGCCGGCGCGCGCCGAGCTCGCGGCGGACTGGAACGCGGCGCTCGAGCGCTTTGTCGCGGATCGCCGCGATTTCGACCGCCGACCGGCTGTCCGCGGTCAGCGGGCGCATCGCGCTGGCCAAGCTCGATGCGCCCAAAGGCGCGCTGCCCGACCCGCTGCTGCAAAGCGTGCGCGACCAGGTCGCGCGCGCCGACCGCGAGACCACCGACCCCTACGCGCGGCAGGCGGTCATCAGCGCGGCCGCCGACGCGCTCTCCGAGGCCGACCTGATGAAGGCCTCCGATGCGCTGCTCGAGGCCGAGCTCAAGCGCTCGCATTCGCCCTACTATTTCATGCTCGACCTCGCCGCCAACGCAAAAAAGCGCGGCGACAAGGCCGCGGCGCTCGACTGGGAGCAGAAAGCGTATGCCGCCGCCGACGGGCCGGCGACGCGCCTGCAATGGGGCGTGCATTACGTCAACGCGCTGATCGATCTCGCGCCGCAGGACGAGGCGCGGATCGAGCAGGCGGCGAAGAGCGTGATCGGCGAGCTCGATCCGACGCCGGATACTTTCTACGAGCGGAACCGGCGCGGACTCGAGCGCATGGGTGCCAAGCTCGCGGCGTGGAATGCGCAGCACCAGCACGAAGCGGCGGTGGCCCGCATACGCGCGCAGATGGCCGCCGTCTGCGCCAAGCTGCCGGTCGCCGATCCGGCGCGCGCGATCTGCGACGGCGTGATGCATCCGTCGAAAGGCGCGAGCGCCTAGCGTGGGCCGGCAACGCCTCGGAGCCGCATCCGCCATGCGGCGATCGTCCTGGCGCTGGCCGCGGTCGCTGGCGCCGGCCGCGGCTCGGCGCCGAGCCGGGCGCGGCCACGCGGCTCGATCAGCTACCAGAGCAAGGCCGGGGGCCGTCGTCGTCGCGACCGCGATATGCCTACCTGGTCAAGGGGCCCGACACGGTGACCGGCAACATCGTTCGGCGCATCGTGCTGTCTGCCGTCCGATCTCGCGCCCAAGCTTCGCACCTGCGCGCACGATGATGTGCGGCGACGGCGACATGACCGAAGGCCTGACCATCGACCTCGACGCCGGCGCGCGGATCAACTACTGGTTCGTCGCCAAAGGGCAGCGCGTCCAGTATTCGGGGACGGCGGAGCCTTCGTCGCTGCGGCTCACCTCCGACACCGCGCAGCGCGTTGCCGGCCGCTGGCGACCTCGATGCGCGGCAGGCCGGCGGCCCGCAAGTGCAGATCGAGTTCGACGCCGCGCTGCTCAAGGTTTTCACCAAGGCGCACTAGCCAGGCCCTGGCCCTACTGCGTCGCCCGACCCGCCGTCGGAGGGCGGCTGCGCGCGGCATGGGCGGCGCCCAGTCCGAACAACTCGGCCAGCGCGCGCCGGTATTGCAGGGCGCCGGTGCGCATGCTGTTGTTGTGCGTCCCGCCGTCGATCAGCAGCAGCTTCTTCGGACCGGCCGCGGCCTCGTAGAGCGCTTCGCTGAAGCGCGCCGGCACGAAGCGATCGGCCGCGCCATGGACGATCAGCACCGGCAGCCTGACCTTCGCCATCTTGCTCACCGAGTCGAACTTCTGCGACAGCAGCAGTCCTACCGGGAGCCACGGGTAGGTCAGCGCCTTGGCCATGTCCTCGAGCGTGGTGAACGAGGACTCGACGATCAGCCCGGCGGCCGGCGGGCGCTGCCGTCGCCGCGCCGTCGACGCCGCTCAAGGACGCGGCCAGGTCGACCGCGACCGCGCCGCCGAGCGAATGGCCGTAGATGAAGCGCCGCGCCGGGATCGGGCTGCCGCGCGACCAGCCAGTTCCACGCGACGTGCGCGTCCTCGTACACCGATCTTTTCGGTCGGCATGTCGCCGTCGCTCTTGCCGAAGCCGCGATAGTCGATCGCCAGCACCGAAAAGCCGAAGTCGCGCAGCTCCTCGATGCGGAAGAGCTGGCCGGTCAGGCTCCAGCGCGCGCCGTGCAGGTACAGGATCGCCGGCGCGTCGGGCTTGCCGCTGGCGGCCGGCCACCACCAGGCATGGATGTGCTCGACCGCGTCGGCCGCTGCGCCACCGGCAGATCGAATTCCTGCACGCCGTCCGGCATCCCGGTGTACCAGCCCGGCATGTCGCGGACGACACGGAAGACGTGAGCCGCGATTCCTCGTGCTGGAAGGCCGCGGTGCCGCAGGCGGTCAGCACACCGATGACGGTCGAGGCCGATCGCCAGCCGCGTGAGGAACGGTTTGCGCAATGCGAAGTCCATGGAAGGCATGCTGGCGGCTCGGCGGCGGTCGATCCGGTCAACGATCAACAAAACGCGCCGCCCGCCGAAGCGCGTTGACGGCGCGCGGTCAGGCCGCGTCTACTGGTCGACTCCGCGACCGACCCGGCTGCGCAGCACGCCTTCCCAAGCCATGACGCCCGAGAACGACCCGCAGCCGCCTGCATCCGCCGAGATCGAGCGGCTGATCGCCGAGCTCGAGCAGGCCGAAGCCTACGAGCAGAAGCTGCGCCAGCTGATCGTCGAAGTCAGGGACCGGCTCGCGGCCGGGCGGATCGAGCAGGCGCTTTCGATGCTCAACACGGCGCTGAATGACATCGACAGCGCCACCGACGTGGTCGTTCCGTCGCACGCGCGTGAAATAATCGGACGCGCGAGCCCTCGTTCTCCGCCCTCCATCCACGAAAGGAACGCCATGAGCTCCCCCGCGACGTCGCCGTCATCGTCGGCAGCCTGCGCAAGGAATCGTTCAACCGGAAAATGGCCAAGGCGATGGCCGCGATGGCCCCGGCGTCGCTGAAGCTGGAGATCGTCGAGATCGGCCAGCTGCCGCTGTTCAACCAGGATCTCGAGGCGAGCCCGACGCGCCGAGGTCACCGCGTTCAAGGCAGCGCATCGCGCGCGCCGACGCCGTGCTGTTCGTCACGCCCGAATACAACCGCGGCGTGCCCGGGCGTACTGAAGAATGCGATCGACGTCGCCTCGCGCCCCTACGGCAAGAGCGCGTGGAACGGCAAGCCCGGCGCGGTGGTCAGCGTCTCGCCCGGCGCGATCGGCGCATTCGGCGCCAACCACCAGCTGCGCCAGTCGCTGGTCTTCCTCAACGTGCCGGCGCTGCCGCACGAGGCCTACATCGGCAATGCGGCCAAGCTGTTCGACGACAAGGGCGCGCTGATCGCCGACGACACGCGCGAATTCCTGAGCAAGTTCCTGCAGCTGTTCGAGAAGTGGATCGAGCGCAACGCCGCGCCGCGCACCTAGCAGCGCTATTCGAACAGGTTTCGCGTCGGCTCTTCGGCGGCAAGCGGCGACCGCACGCGCCGCCTCGTCGGCGTGGCAGAGCGCGCCGACCCTGACGCCGAGCAGGCGAATGCGGCGGTCCAGCGGCACGCGCTTCAGGCATTCGCCGGCGGCGCGGCGGATCGTACGCGCGTCCTGCGTCGGCGCGGCTATCGTCTGGTCGCGCGTCACCGTCTTGAAGTTGTCGTAGCGGAGCTTGAAGCCGATCGTCTTGCCGACGTAGCCCTTGCGCTTGAGATCGTCGCTGACGCCGGCGCAAAGCTCGGTGAATATCGGCGGAAAGCTCGTCGCGGTCGCGCGTCGGATGCAGGTCGCGATCGAAGGTCGTCTCGCGGCTGATCGATTGCGGCTCGCTGTAGGTCACCACCGGGCGCTCGTCGCGGCCGTGCGCAGCCTCGTGCATCCACGCGCCGTAGTGCGCGCCGAAATGCTCGATCAGCAGCGCCCGGGTCCGCGGCGGCGAGTTCGCCGATCGTGCGTATGCCCAACGCTTGCAGTCGCGCGCTGGA
Source organism: uncultured beta proteobacterium (assembly GCA_963713125.1). Lineage (GTDB taxonomy): Bacteria > Pseudomonadota > Gammaproteobacteria > Burkholderiales > Casimicrobiaceae > PALSA-1003. Next base: position 120,563 of record CAVQKL010000005.1, read on the forward strand.
CTTCGGGCCGATGCCGTTGATCCTGCGCGCCGGCAGCGGCCAGACGCGCGTCGGCGATGTCGGCCACCGGCAGCAGCGTCAGGCCGTCGGGCTTGTCGAGCTCGGAGGCGATCTTGGCCAGCAGCTTGTTCGGCGCGATCCCGATCGAGCACGACAGCCCGGTCGCGCCGCGCACCGCTTCCTTGAGCGCGAGCCCGGTGTCGCGTGCGCGCTGCCACGCCGTCGTCCGCGCTCGTGCGCGCCGGCAAGGACGATGTCGGTCAGGTCGACGAAGATCTCGTCGATGCCGCGATCCTCGATTTCCGGCGCGATCGCGCGCACCGCGGCCTTGAACAGCCGCGAGTAGCGGCGATAGGCGTCGAAGTCGACCGGCAGCAGGACCGTGTCGGGCGCGAGCTGCGCCGCCTTCATCAGCCCCAGCGCCGAGTGCAGGCCGAAAGCGCGCGCCTCGTAGGTCGCGGTGGTGATCACGCCGCGGCCGGCATAGCCGCGCAAGCGTGGCGAAGCGCCGCTCGATGCGTCCGGTGTCCGGATCGACGATCTCCTCCGGCTGATGGCGCCGCCCGCCGCCGATGACGACCGGCCGGCCGCGGAGCTCCGGATAGCGCAGCAACTCGACCGACGCGTAGAACGCGTCCATGTCGAGATGGGCGATCAGGCGGGGCGGTGCGGCGGACATCGAGGCGACGACGGGTGACGAGAAGCGACGACAGTGTAAGCGATGCTCCGGCCGCTGCGCGGCCGCGGCCGGCGTCGCGGTCAGGGCTCGAAGCCGCAGCGCCGGCGGAGCTCGCGACGTGGCCTGTCCCGCGAGCAGCGCGGCAAAGCGCGCGGCCGCATTCCGGCTGCTGCGCGCGCGCCGCGACGGCGACGCCGTACAGGGTCGGCGAGCTCGAACTCTCCCGGCAGCGGGCCGACCAGCATGACGCCCGGCGTGCAGGCGATCTCGGTGACCTGCGTGCAGCCGACCGGATGGACGGCGCGGCTTTGCGCGAGCTCGCGCATCGCAGCGACGCCGTTCGGATCAGGACGTGAGCTTCGGCGCCGTCTCGGCCTCGATGATGCCCATGCGTGCGCAGCATTGCCGCACAATGTGCGCCGGCGGTCGAGCGCTCGATATCGGGCAGGTAGATCGCGTCCGCCGCGAGGAAGCGCCTGGCGCAGCGCCGCCGCCGTCGACACGTCGGGCGCGGCGTCGCCCTCGCGCACGGCGATCGCGGTGTGCACGCGCCCGAGCGGCGCGATCGAATCCGGCTGCGACATCGCCGCCTCGCGCCAACTCGTCCAGCAGCGCCGCCGTCAGCACGACGACGTCGCAAGGCTCGCCGGCGAGCAGCTTTTCCATCGTGGCACCGACCGGATGGAAGCTGGCGCGAATCGTCGATGCCTTCGTGCGTCGCCGAATTCCGCTGCAGCGCTTCGATCAGGCTTTGCGCCGCGCCGGCGCTCAGCACGTGCAGCGTCGGCATCGGTCGACTTCTTGCAGGATGCGAGGCGCGCGACGCGTGCGGCCGCGACGCGTCACTTGTCCGGCTTCGCGCCGGAAATCCTGACGATGCGCTCCCACTTGGCGATGTCGTCGGTCGAGTAGCGGCTGAATTCGTCCGGCGTCATCGTCATCGCCACGGCGCCCTGCTTCGCCCATTCGCTCGCGCACCTCCGGATTGGCGGTAATCTTGGTGATCTCGGCGTTCAGCCGCCGCACGATTTCCGGCGGCGTGTTCTTCGGCGCCATGATGCCGAGCCAGATGACCGCTTCGTAGCCGGGAACGCCGGCTTCGGCGAGCGTCGGCACGTCGGGCAGCACCGACGAGCGCACCTTGCCGCTGGTCGCCAGCGCGCGCACCTTGCCGGCGCGCGCGAACTCGCTCATCGTGGTGACGGCGTCGAACATCATGTCGACCTGCCCGCCGAGCGTGTCGGTGCGCGCCTGCGAGCTGCCCTTGTACGGTATGTGCACGATGTCGACGCCCGCCATCGCCTTGAACAGCTCGCCCGCCATGTGGTACGGCGTGCCCGGCCCGGACGACGCGTAGTTGAGCTTGCCCGGCTTCGACTTGGCGAGCGCGATCAGCTCGGCGAGAGTCTTCGCCGGCACCGACGGATGCACGACCAGCACCAGATCGGAATAGTTGATCGGCGCGACCGGCGACGAAATCGCGCATCAGCGCGTAGGGCTTGTTCGGCACAGCGACTCGTTGACCGTCTGTGTGTTCGACATCAGCAGCAGCGTATAGCCGTCCGGCGCGCTCTTGGCCGCGGCGTCGGTGCCGATCACCGAGCCGGCGCCGGGACGATCGTCGATGACGAACGGCTGGCCCAGCGCGACTTCCAGCCGCTGCCCGAGAAAGCGCGCATAGATGTCGGCGGGACCTCCGGCCGCGAACGGCACGATGATCTTGACCGGCCTGGCCGGATAGTCCTGCGCCGCGCGACCGCTGCGAGCGCAGAGCGAGCAACGCGCCGGCGAGCAGCCTGGCGAGAATCGCGGCATCGAGCTGCTCCTGGTTATCCGGATCGGAAGATCGGGCAATCTACCGGAACTCGCTGCCCGCCGCCAGCCTGCCGCACGACGGCGCAGTCAGAAGCCGTACAGGCGTGCCGGATTGTCGACCAGGATCCGGCGCCGCGCCGCTTCGTCCGGCGCCCAGTCGAGCAGCAGATCGAGCATCGCCGCAGTTCGACGGCGTGCGGCTTGACGTTCGGATGCGGCCAGTTGCTCGCCCACACGCAGCGCTCGGGATGCGCCGCGGCCAGCGCGCGGGCGAGCGCGCTGACATCGTCGTAGCCCGGCGGTCCGGATTTCGACGTTTCGTACGGCGCGGACAGCTTGACCCAGCAGCGCCCGCCGTCGAGCAACGTCGAGCAGCGCGCGAAACGACGGGTGCGCCGGGGGGACCGGCTCGAGAAACTTGCCGTTGTGGTCGATGACCACCTCGACCGGCAGTCGCGCGATGCGGTCGCGTAGAGCGGCAGGTCGCGCCCGTCGAGCTGGAGCTGCACATGCCAGCCGAACGGCGCGACCCTGCGCCGCGATCGCGTCGACGTCGTCCCAGGACAGGAGCCCGCCCTTGAGCATGAAGCAGCGCGCGCCGCGAAAGCCGGCGCGCGTCAGCCGCTCGATCTCGGCATCGGCGATGTCGGGCCGGATCGTCGCGACGCCGCGCGCCGTTCGCGCCGAGCTGCGACGACCGCCTCCTCGGTGCACGCATTGTCGAACGCGTACGCGTTCGGCTGCACGACGACCGCGCGCGTGAGCCCCAACTGGCGCTGCACGGCGCGATACGCGTCGACCGGCGCGTCGGGCGGCGGAAACAGCGACGTCGGCGCCGGCTTGTAGCGGCGGTCGTACACGTGCATATGACAGTCGCAGGCGCCTGCCGGCGCCTCGAGCCGCGGTGCGTCGTTCATTTCGATCCTTCGTCGGGCTGGCGCGATAAGATAGATTGGTTCGCGTCCCGTTACAAACACTTCCAATCTCAGCGCGGATGACGAACGCTTCCGACACCGCACGCGCCGCTGCCGCAGGCTTTCGACCTGGCCCGGCTCACGCCGGACTTCTACGCGAACCCGTATCCGTACTATCGCGCTCTGCGCGAGCACGAGCCCGTCAAGCGCATGGGCGACGGCTCATGGTTCCTGACGCGCTACGGCGACATCGTGCCCGTGTACCGGGATCCGAAGACCTTCAGCTCGGACAAGAAAAAGGAGTTCGGCCCGAAGTACGGCGCGACGCCGCTGTTCGAGCATCACACGACCAGCCTGGTCTTCAACGACCCGCCATTGCACACGCGCGTCCGGCGCGCGATCGTCGGCGCGCTGTCGCAACGCCACATCGCGGCGATGGAGCCCGGGCTCGTGCGGCTGGTCGACAGCCTGCTCGATGCCTTGGCGCAAAAGCGCGATGTCGACCTGATCGAGGATTTCGCCGCGGCGATACCGGTCGAGATCATCGGCAACCTGCTGGGCGTGCCGCACGACGAGCGCGGCCGCTGCAGCGCAATGGTCGCTGGCCATCCTCGGCGCGCTCGAGCCGGTGCTGACGACCGAGCGCGCCGCGCGCGGCAACGCGCGGTGACCGAGATGCTCGCACTACCTGAAGACGCTGGTCGGCGAGCGGCGCGCGCACTTGCGCGATGCCGACACCGACGTGCTGACGCGACTGATCGTCGGCGACAGCGAAAGCGATCCGCTGACCGAGGCCGAGCTGCTGCACCAGTGCATTTTCCTGCTCAATGCCGGGCACGAAACGACGACCAACCTGATCGGCAACGCGCTCCACGCGCTCGCCGAATGGCCGCAGCAGAAAGCACAGCTTGATCGCGCAGGCCGGCGACGCCGAGGCGATGAAGACCGCGGTCGAGGAGTTCCTGCGCTTCGAAAGCTCGAACCAGCTCGGCAACCGGATGACGACGCGGGAAGTGCGGGTCGGCGGCGTCGTGCTGCCGCCGGACGCGCGCATCACGTTGTGCATCGGCGCGGCCAATCGCGATCCCGCGCAGTTCGCCGACCCGGACCGGCTCGACATCGCGCGCGAGCCGAATCGCCACATCGCGTTCGGCACCGGCATCCACACCTGCGCCGGCCTGAACCTCGCGCGGCTCGAGGCGCGCGTCGCGCTGTCGCGCTTTCTCGCCCGGTTTCCGGCCTACGCGCCCGCTGGCGAGCCCGTGCGCGGCGGGCGCGCGCGCTTCCGGGGATTCCTGCACCTGCCGGCGCGCGTCGCGCCCTGATCTCGCGCTAGTTCGCCCGCTTCCGCCGCGCGAGGTCGATGTCCATGTACTGCCAATACGCGCTGAATACCTGCGGCCGGTACCCGAGCAGCCACGGCTGGACGAAATCGTTCTCGCGCCGGAATATCAGCGGCAGCAGCGGCACGTAGGTGCGCGCGATCGCGGTCAAGCTGCGGGCCGCCGCGATCTGCTCGGGCGCGTCGGGGCTGCGCAGGAATTGATCGACCAAGCGATCGTACTCGGCCGATCTTGAATCGCGACTGGTTGGCGAACGGCGGCTGCCTGCTGTCGAGAAGCTGCAGAATTCCATTGCCCGTGGGCAAGCCTCCGAAGCCGGTGGTGGCGAGCTGATACTTGCCTCCGATCACCTCCTTGATGAAATCCTGGAACGGCGTCAGTTGGAAATCGATGCGGATGCCGATCGCGTCCATGTCCTTCTTCCACAGCGTCTGCATTTCGCGCGAGATCGCCGCGGTGCGTTGCAAAAGCGTCACCGTCAGCCGCTTGCCATCCGGCGTCTTGCGGTAACCCTCGGCGTCGCGCCGGTCATAGCCGAAGCGATCGAGCAGAGCCTTCGCCGCCGCCGGGTCGTACAGCGGCCTGGTTGAGGCCGACGGATCGTGGCCGGTCACGCCGGGCGGGATAAGCTGGTTGGCCGGCTGCGCCTGCCCTGCGTAAACGACGTCGACCAGGTTTTGCGTGTCGAGTCCCAACGCGATGGCGCGGCGCAGCGCAATCCGGTCGTTGCTCATGCCGCCGACGACGGGATCGTCCATGTTGAAATCAACGAAGAACAGGAAGGGCTCGATGAACGCGTGGCGCACGATGCCGCGCGACGCGTATTCCGGCTTCAGCTTGTCGCCGGCAAGCAGACGGTTGGCCACTTCCGCCCGGAGCTCGACGCAGTCCAGCGCGCCGCGCTCGAATTCGAGCAGCAAGCGTCGTGTCTTCCTCGATGATGCTGATGTCGATGACGCCGATCTGCGGCAGCGTCCTGCCCTGCATGCTGCGCTCGATTGCGGCGTTGGCCGGATCGCTGCTGGCCGGAAATCGCAAGGCTCGATAGCCCGGATTTGCTTCCAGCACGATTTTCGAGCCGCGCCGCCATTCGCGCAGGCGATACGGGCCGGTCCCGACGGCGCGCGTGCGGATGTCGCCGCCGGCGGCGTCGACGACCTCGCGCGCGACCGCCGTCACCGTGATGAAAATCTGCAGCGACGGATAGTCGATTGCGCCGAGCCGGATCTGCAGCGCATAGCGGCCGACGGCGCGCAACCCCTCGATCGGCCGGTCGTAGTCGAACTTCGCTCCCGGTCGCTTCGCCGCATCGACCACCGCCCGCGCGCCGATGATCAGGTCGGTCATGACGGTGTCGCCGCCGCGGCTTAAGGTTGGGATCCAGCCGGCGTTTCATCGAGTACACGTAGTCTTCGGCGACAAGCTCCCGCGGCTTGCCGTGGAATGCAGGGTCATCGGTAAAATGGATCCCCGGCTTGAGCCTGATCAGCCACGTCCTGCCGCCGTCGGAAACCTCGGGCATCGCGCTCGCCGTCACCGGCGTCAGGCCGGCCGGCGAGCCGAGATAGTCCCAGTTGTAGAGTCCTTCGAAGATCGCGGCGGTCACTCGCTGCGCCGGAATGTTGGTCGCCTGCTGCGGATCGAGGGTGTCGACGTCGGGCGATGCGATGCGGAGAATCTTGTTCGGGTCGGCAGCCGCGGCGGCACAACCGGCCGCCAGCGCCAGCAGCAGCATCGTCCACCGGATTCGTGTCTTCGCGTGCTCGATCATGCATCCTCCGGCCGGCTGCGGCAGCGGCGACGATTATGCATCAGGCCGCACCGGCGCCGCGCGCGGGCCCAGGCGATCCGTTATCATTGCCGTACCATCCGCGCACGACGCCACGTCGTGCGAAATAAGAATACCTGAATGCGAGGAGCGCTCATGAGAGAGAAATCGGGAGTCTGCCTGCTGGCGGCGCTGCTGCTGACAGCCGGCCCGGTTGCCGCCCAGGTCAAGATCGGCGTGATCGTGTCGGCCACCGGCCCGGCCGCGTCGCTCGGCATTCCGGAGAAGAACACGATCGCGATGTGCCCGAGCACGATGGGCGGAAAGTCGGTCGACTACATCGTGCTCGACGACGGGACCGACACGACCAGCGCGGTGCAGAACACCAGGAAGCTGATCGCCGACAACAAGGTCGATGCGATCATCGGCACCAGCACGACGCCGGCAACGCTGGCGATGATCGACGTCGTCGCCGAAGGCGAAACGCCGACGATCTCGCTCGCCTCGTCGGTGCGCATCATCGAGCCGGTCGACGCGAAGAGGGCGTGGATGTTCAAGACGCCGCAGACCGACGTGATGATGGCGGGCGCGATCCTCGAGCACGCGGCGAAGAGCGGCTCGGAAGACATCGCCTACATCGGATTCAACGATGCGCTGGGCGAGGCGTTTTTCGCCGAAGTCGACAAGGCGGCGAAGGCACACAACATAGCGCTCCTCGCCAACGAGCGCTTTTCGCCCAAGGACACGAGCGTCGTCGGCCAGGCGCTGAAGGTCATCGCCGCAAAGCCCGACGCGGTCGTCATCGGCGCGTCGGGCACGCCCGCCGCGCTGCCGGCCCGCACGCTGGTCGAGCAGGGGTACAAGGGCCGGCTGTATTTCAACCACGGTGTGGCCAACAACGACTTCCTGCGCGTCGGCGGCAAGGACGTCGACGGCGCGTTCGTTCCGGCGAGCCCGGTCATCGTCGCGGCGCAGCTCCCCGACAGCAGCCAGGCGAAAAAGCGGGCGCTGGAATACACCAAAGCCTACGAAGCGGCGCACGGTGCCGGCAGCGTGACCGCGTTTGGTTCGTACGCGTGGGATGCATGTCTCGAGCTGGCGCACGCGGTTCCCGTGGCCCTCAAGACCGCGCAGCCCGGCACCCAGGCTTTCCGTCGCGCGCTGCGCGAGGCGATCGAAGAGACGAAGAACCTCGAGGTCTCGAACGGCGTCGTCAACTTCAGCAAGACCGATCACCTCGGCCTCGATTCGCGCGCGCGTGTGATGGTGCAGATCCAGAACGGCAAGTGGGTGCTGCAGAACTAGCGTCCTCTTCGGCGGATTCACCGGACAGCGCCGACGAGGAACGCAACACGCACGCGGAGGGATCATGCCCAATACCCATCACGTCGTCGGCACCGGCCCGCACAAGGTGATCGTGCTGCCCGGCTGGTTCGGCGATGCGCACGGATTCGCGCCGATGGAAGGCGCGCTGACCGGCGCCGATTTCAGCTATGCGTTCATCGACTACCGCGGCTACGGCGGCATGATGAACGTCGCCGGCGACTATACGATGGACGAGATCGCGGGCGACGTGCTGGCGCTCGCCGACGCACTGACCTTCCGCGAGTTCAGCCTGGTCGGCCATTCGATGGGCGGGATGGCGATCCAGCGTGTGCTGACGCGCGCGCCGAATCGGGTGAAAAAACTGGTGGCGCTCACGCCGGTGCCTGCTTCCGGCGTGCCGTTCGACGACGAGGGTTGGGCGCTTTTCTCCGGCGCGGCCGATAACGCGGCAAACCGTTACGCCATCATCGATTACACCACCGGCAATCGCCTCTCGCCGACGTGGATCAATTCGATGGTCGCCTATTCGCTCGGACACTCGACGCGCGAAGCGTTCGCCGCGTACCTGACCGCGTGGGCGAAGACCGACTTCAGCGCCGAGGTGCGCGGCCTGACGCACCCGGTCAAGGTGATCGTCGGGGCGAACGATCCGGCACTGAATGCCGAGGTGATGAAGGTGACCTACCTCGCCTGGTATCCGAACGCCGAACTGGAGTCGATGCCGAACGCCGGCCACTACCCGATGTGCGAGACGCCGGTCGCGCTGGCGACGAGCATCGAGAAGTTCCTGCGCGGCTAGTGTGCTGAGTCAGAAATATGCTTGATAGTTCGCGGCGTCTTTGCCCGCCATGCTGCGTTGCTCGGCCTCACCGTAGCCCGAGCTACGGTTTCGGCCTCACGCCTTGCCTGGCGGCCAAATCCTTCTGCTCCTTTATCGTCGGAACTTCTGACTCAGCACACTAGGGCCCAGGCGCCTTGCGCCGGCTATTGCGCCTTGACCGATGGAACGCGTACCTGCATTTCTCGAGCCGCCGTCTCGGCATCGACGGTCCTGACATCGGAGGCGTGATGATCCCGGGTCGGGATATTGCTGCCAGTCGTATATTCCTTGGCCGCGCGAGGCGTGTCGCCCTGATCGGGAATATCCGCGCATCCGACGCAAAGCAGGGCAAGCACTACGGCGAGCGTCGTTTTCATCATCAGACTCCCTTGATCCAGGTTTTGATTATTCGATTCACATCGGCACCCGCATCGCCGGCGCCGATGTCGCGTGCCGACCCGCGCCTCGCGGACATCCCGACGCCAGCTTGCGAGGCATTTTACGCATGGCCGCGGCAGCAGGCAATCCGCCGAAATATTCATTCACGGCGTAGGCACCTGGTCATCGGCGGACGGCCGCTCACGGACAAGTCAAACCTGCAGGCTGCGTCAGGCGAGCGAGGTTCATGCTTCCCGTGCCATAGCCCGACGTCGAACTGAAATTCACCGCGCCGTGATTGCAGTCGGTGAATGTGACTGTCAACGAACCCCAGGGGTTGTGCACGATCTGATTGGGATCGAAATTGGGAATCCAGCGGCCACCCGTCGGCTGGTCGACCGCAAGAAGCCTCACGGTACTTCCTACGTTGCTACCGACACCACCGAACCAGACCTGTTGCGTGCCGGCTGGATCGAACGTGAACCACCCGAGGAACGCACTGTTGCCAGGCAGTATTTCCAGAAAGATCCCGTGCCCGCTTTGCGCAGGGTCGTACCAGGCGCCGGTGTACCCCGGACCAAGTCCCTGACGCTGGCTTCCATCGCCGGCAATGGTGCTGATGATGCCGCTCGGCGAGACCTTCCTTATCCTGTCGTTCTCGGTATCGGCGATATAGACGTTGCCGGCGGTATCGACGGCGACGCCCTTGGGACGAGACAGTCGTGCTTGCGTTGCCGGGCCGCCATCGCCGCTATATCCGGTGTTTTGGCAGACGCCAGCGAAGGTCGAAATGATGCCCGAGGCGTCGACTCTCCGGATACAGCTGTTGTACGTGTCGGCAATATAGAGATTGGACTGGTCGACCGCAACAGCATAGGGAATTGACATCGCCGCGTTCACGGCGGGGCCGCCGTCGCCGGAATATCCGCAAGTGTAGGCACCGTAGTGCGCCAGATCCTCGGTGTGGTCGTTGCCCGCGATCGTGACGCCGTTCTTCCGCACCCTGCAGTAGAGGTCGGGCACGTAGACGTTGCCGTTCGCATCGATGGCCATCTGCTCCGGACCGCACAGGCCCGGCTGCAGGAAGCTCCCGCAATTGTTTCCGAGCAGCGTGCTGATGACGCCGTTGCCATCGATCCTGCGCAGCGTGCCATTCGAATCCGCCACATACACGTCTCCGACCGAATCGAATCCAACACCCTGTGGCCACCAGAACTGCGCCTGGGTCGCCGGGCCGCCGTCACCCGAATAGCCTTTCGTTCCGCGACCGGCGACTGTCGTGATGATGCCGTTGCCATCGACTTTGCGCACGCGGTTGTTGTACGCATCGGCGATGTAGAGGTTGCCGGCCGCATCGACGGCCAGCGCGCCGACCAGGTCGTCGAAATCGATCGGGTCGGCGACCTGCTCGGGGTAGGTGCTCGGAAAGCTCAACAGCGCTTGCGTAGCCGGGCCGCCGTCTCCCGAGAATCCCGACGTACCGTTTCCCGCAACGCGGGCCAGATTGCCCTGCGCGTCCAGCTTGAAGACGATGTTCGGGCTGCTGAAGTAGACATTGCCGAGCTTGTCGGCCACGACTGCGCCGGGGGGGCCAATCGCCGTACCGAGCGGCGTGAGCCCTGCCGGTTGCGTCAGCCGGCTGATATTCATGCTGCCCGAGCCGAAGCCAAGGGTCGAATTGAAATCGATCCTACCGTGGTCGCGGTCGGTGAAGGTGAGAGTCAGCGTTCCCCAGGCGTTGTGTACGATCTTGGTCGGATCGAAATTCGGAATCCAGCGCCCGCCGGTGGGCATGTCGATCGAGGCGAACGTCGCTCTGTTGCCGCTGTAACGTGCCGAGACCGCCGAACCACACCTGCTGGGTGCCGGCCGGATCGAACGTGAACCAGCCGAGGAACGCGCCGTTGTTCGGAAGAATTTCGAGAAAGATGCCGTGCCCGCTTTGCGCCGGGTCGTACCACGCGCCGGTGTAGGTGGGGCCGATGACGGCAGTTGGCGAAAAGCTTGGTTGATAGGTTTCCGCGCTCGCTATGGCGTCACCGTCGGCGAGAGGGGGCAGGCTCGGATCGCAGCAACCGCCAGCGACCAGGACTCTCCCATCCTGCAGCAGGGTCGCCGTCTGGGCCAAACGTGCGGTATTGAGGTTCGCGGCGTTTCGCCACGTCGCAGTTGTGAAGTCGTAGATTTCACTGCTGATGCCCGGGTCGTAATTTGCAGGGCCGGAACTTGCACCAGCGACGACCAACACTTCCCCGTCGGACAGCAATGTCGACGTGTGGCCTGACCGCGACTAAGCCGAGGGCGCTGGTGCCTCCCCACGTACGGGTGCTCGGGTCATACAGTTCAGCGTCCTTCGTACTCGTCGTAATGGCCGCAAAAGTATCCGGGTCTATAGTCGTCGTGAAGCCACCTGCAACCAGCACCATGCCGTTCGGCAACAGCGTTGCGGTATGCGTCGAGTCTTGGGAGATGGGTCCAGCGATAAGGCCCCATTTTCCAGACGTTGGCTCGTATAGCTCCGCATACAGAACGGGCTTCAGGTCGCCCAGGACGGGAGTTTGGCCGCTGTTGTTGTAACCTCCGACGAGCAGGACCCGGCCATCCGGAAGCCGCGTCGCGGTGTGACCGCTGCGAGGGACGTTGAGCGCCCCCGTCGTGCTCCACATCCCGGTCGATGGATCGAATAACTCCGACTCCGGAAGGTCCGCCGCCGGTGAACCGCCTGCGATCAGCACTTTGCCGTCATTGAGCAAGGTGGCGGTGTGACCGATGCGCCTGAATGTCAGGCTACCTGTCGCACTCCATGTTCCGGCGGCCGGATCGTAGATCTCGGCAATTGTCGCCGCGTCGTAGTCTCCCCCCGCGACGAGCACGCGGCCATCTGACAACAGCGTGGCCGTGTGACTCGCGCGATACTTGTGCATGGGCGGGGTCACGGACCAGGTACCGGTCGCAGGGTCGTAGAGTTCGGCGCTACCCAGCGGATTGACATTGGTATCCAATCCGCCGACGACCAGCACCTTGCCGTTGGGCAGCAAGGTCGCGGTAGCTCCTTACGCGCCGTGTTGAGGCTTCCGGTGGGCACCCAGGTGTCGGGTGCTTGCTGGGCAATCGCAGCAGGACCCGCAGCCGCTCCATGGCACGAGCTGGGCATTCCGAGCGCGATCACGAGGCCCGCAAGCACCAGTAACATTCCGCTCACCTGTCGCGGCAGGTTCATCAGCCTTCGAAGTCGGCGCTCGTGGCGCATCCGCGCGTTCACTGTGGACATGTCAGTCCTTCCGGTTGCGTCAGCCGCGTCAAGGTCATGCTTCCCGACCCGTATCCCAGCGTCGAGGCGAAGTCCACCCGACCGTGATTGCAGTCGGCGAAGGTGAGCGTCAGCGTTCCCCAGGCGTTGTGCACGATTTGCTTCGGATCGAAATTCGGAATCCAGCGACCCCCCGTCGGCTGGTCGACCGCGATGGTCGCGGTGTTGCCGCTGTAACTGCCGAGGCCGCCGAACCACGCCTGCTCTGTGCCGGCCGGGTTGAAGCTGAACCAGCCGAGAAACACGGTATGGTCTGGCAGTATCTCCAGAAAGATGCCGTGCCCGCTTTGCGCCGGGTCGTACCACGCGCCGGTATACGCGGGGCCGATCGATCCCGGCGGCGCGACGAAATCGTAGAGCTCGGCGCTGGCGAGCGCGGCGCCGCCATTGGCCGCGCCTACGGTGCTTCCACCGGCGACCAGCACTCTGCCGTCGCGCAGCGGCGTCGCTGTGTGACTGCTACGCGCCGTGTTCAGGCTGGCGGTGACTCGCCATTGCGCGGCGTTTTCGTCGAACAATTCGGCGTTGTCGGCGTCGCCGTCGGAGGCACCCGGCGTCGGCGTCGCGTAGCCGCCCGCGATCAGCACCTCGCCGTCGGACAGCAGCGTCGCGGTGTGACTCGCCCGACTCGCATCGAGATTGGCGACACGGCTCCACTGGCCGGCGACGGCGTCGAAGACATCGGCAGCGCCCGATGAGGTGAGCGCCAGACCCTGAAAACCGCCGGACACCAGTACCCTGCCGTCGACGAGTAGCGTCGCCGCATGATTGGCGAGTGCGTAGTCCATATCCGGAACGCTGCGCCAGACGCCGGCATCCGGGTCGTAGCGTTCCGCGCTAGCCAGCATTGCGTCGAAATCGATGCTGGCCCAGCCTCCGGTCGCGAGCACGCTTCCGTCGGCCAGTCGTGTCGCCGTGTGGTACGAGCGGCGCGCGTTCAAGCTGCCGGTCGCGCTCCAGGTGCCGGCCGCCGGATCGTAGAGCTCGGCCGTCGCCAGCGTCATCGCCGCCGAAGCGCCGCCGGCGACGAGCACCTTGCCCGAGGCAAGCAGCGTCGCCGTGTGCGCCGAGCGCGCCGCCGCGAGGCTGCCGGTCGCGCGCCAGGTCCCGCTCGCCGGATCATAGATTTCCGCCGTGTCCAGGAACCCGAAATCGGGGGCACTGCCGGACCCGTTCGATCCGCCGGCGACCAGCACGCGTCCATCGGGCAGCAACGTGGCGGTGTGCAGCAGGCGAGGCGCGCTCATGCTGCCGGTGACGGTCCAGGTGCCGGAGGAGGGATCGTACAGTTCGGCGCTGGCGAGCGCGGCAGCCTGATTGTTGCCCGCACCTCCGGCGACGAGCACCCTGCCATCGGGTAGCAGGGTGGCTGTATGACCGGTGCGGGCGGTATGAAGACTTCCTGTGACAGCCCAACGCGAAGCATCCGCCTGCGAAACCGTCGCGTGCATCCTGGATCGACTGCGACCGACATGCTGCCGAGATCGCGATGCCCGCCGCCAGCAAAACCAACCCGCAGAGCGGATGGCGATTCGTCAGCCTGTCCATGCGCCGATGCACGATGCGGATCGTTGAAGGCCAGAGGCACGACGTCGACATGCGGATCGTTTTACGCGCCGTGGCGGCGATGGACAATTCCTCGTAAGAGCTACGCATGCCACGCCGCACATCGTCGACGGCGTGCGCACACGGTCCTGCTGCGGCGGGCTCTGCTACTTTCGGCATAACCCGGAAGTAGGATCGATGCCGCGAACTATTGACAAGCGCTGGTCCCGCGCTTTCAATCGGAAGCGGGTTGGCTCGACCGCGCTCTCTCGGACGAGGCGGGACGCTCGCGCTCGGCCAAGGAGAAAGCATGCCGCACGGCCGTCGGCTTGGATCGCTTGCTCGTTCCTAAGCGCGGCTTGTTGCATTGCCCCGATCGCGGCGCAGGAGCTTGTCGGAGCGAGAATTCCTGGCCGAATTTCCGACCGTGCTGTCGGCATCCCGCCTGCGCCAGGACGTGACCGAGACGCCGCAGGCCGTTACGGTCATCGATCAGGAAACGATCAAGGCTTCCGGCGCACGTGAGATTCGCCGAGCTCTTCCGCCTGGTTCCCGGCTTCACCGTCAGCTACGTCACGTACGTAAAGGGTCTGCAGCCGATCGTCACCTATCACGGCCTGGGCCGCGAATTCTTCTCGCGTCTGCAGGTTCTGATCGATGGCCGCTCGATGAACAACGCGACGCTGGGAGGGGTCGACTGGAGCGAGTTTCCGCTGGCGCTCGACGACATCGACCGGATCGAGGTGGTCGCGAGGACCGAGCAACGCGACGCACGGCATCGGCGCGTTTCTGGCGACGATCAATTTCATCACCAAGCATGCCGCGCAGGACCGCGGCGCGAGCGTAAGCGTCGCCGTCGGCAACGACGGGATTCGCGATGCGGCGGCGCGCGTACGGCGCGAGCGTTGGACGCAATCGACTACCGCATCACCGCAGGGCACCGCGGTGACGACGGATTCGCGAACGTTGCAGACGCCGCCGGCGCGATTACGTCAATGCACGCGTCGATTGGCAGCCGGGCGCCTTGGACAACCTGATGGTGCAGGCCGGGGCGACCGACGGCACGAACGAAGTGAGCTTCCGCGGCCCCAGCGACCCGCAACGACGTGTCCGCGTGAACACATCGTTATGCACAACTCAAGTGGGAGCGCAGCAGGGACGCCGACAATGGCTTTTATGTGCAGTTCTATTATTACCAGTTCAGACTGCTGGACCACTTCCTGACCGACCCGCTGCCGGATCCCGGCGGCGAGCGGTTCGCGCTGGACGGCGGCACGGTGGTTCGCCGGGGCGATCTCGAGTTTCAGCAAAATCTTTCGGACTGGAGAGAATCTGCGCTGGGTCTGGGGCGGTAGCGTCGCGGGAAGACCGGGATCGAGGTACCGCTGCTGTTCACGCAATTCCGGCGGCTGAGACTGCAGAGAGCATTCGCCCATGTCGAGTGGCGACGCGACGCGACCAGTTGCTGGTCAACGCCGGGGCGATGATCGAGCACAACAATCTCACCGGCACCGACGTCGCGCCTCAGATTGCGGCGAACTATCGTGTTGCGCCCGATCATACGATGCGTTTCAGTCTGTCCCGCGCGCTGCGCACGCCGACAGTCCTCGAGAGTCAGAGCGCGTTCGGTGCAGGGCCACCGGGCACGCCGCGCTTCGGCCCATCGGACGAGCTTCGGCCCGAGACCATCGTGTCGCGCGAGATTGAGCTATGTCGGCGAGTGGCCCTCCTGGCACGCGACGCTCGACCTCAAATTATTCTATGACACCATCCATGATCTGATCGACCTGACCGGCGTGCGGACGACGGCGCCCGCAGAGGCGTATCCCAGAAACGCGATCAACGGCGATGACGGCGCGACAGACAAGGCATCGAAGGTCAGCTCCTTTGGCGCCCGATGCCGGACACCCGCGTCGTGTTATCGGCCGCGCATCTGACAACCAGCAGCGAGGATCGCTTCGACAATTACTCGACGTCGGCGCCTCGCGACACTTTCCACGCGCTGATTTCGCATCGCTTCGCGGAGACCTGGGACCGCGAGCGTCGCGTTCCATGGGCAAAGCGCGTACCAGGCCGCCGGCTTGAGCGAGCCGCAGCGCGGCTTTTCCCGCGTCGACTTGCGGGTCGCCCGGAAGTTGCCATCGGCGGTGGGAAGGGCGAGGTCGCGCTTGTCGGTCGAGAACTGTTCGACGACCAGTACACCGAATACCGCCATGACGACGTTGCGCGACGCCGCGCATGGCTGACGCTCGGATTCAAGCTGCTGACGGAAGCTCCGGCCGAGGCTTGCCCCGCGCCTTTAACTTCCGCTCGACCGGCTGGATTCGCCGGCGATGTCCGATCCGGTCGCCGCATTTGCTGCGCGGCGATGTGTTTGTGCTGGCGACCGGCGTCGTCTGCGCAGGTGCTCGTCGTCTTGAGCGACGAGTCCGCGGGCTACCAGGAAGTGGCCGCAGGAGATTCCGTAGCGGCATTGCCGCGATTCGCGAGGGCGCTGCGCGTCGATGCCATGCCGGCACAGCGGCTGGCAGCGTCGACGAGTCGACATGCCGCGCCTAGAACTGGTGGTCACCGTCGGGTCTGCGCCGCGAGGCCCGATCGCGCGCAGGCGACAAACCGTCGGGCGCGCCGATTCCGACCCTGTGCCTGCTGATTCCGCGCCAGAGCTTCGAGCGTCTTGCGCTTCGCCGGAACCGCGTCGCGTGATCACCGCTTGTCTGCAGTGTTCATCGATCAACCGCTGTCGCGCCAGCTCGACCTGATTCGCACGGTGCTGCCGGAAGGACGCCGCATAGGCGTGGTCTTCGGCCCGAGCTCGCGCGAGCTGCGGGCGAGTTGCGCGACAAGGCGCACGGAGCGCAAGCTGACCGTCGAGGGCGCGGAAGTAGCGGAAACCTCGGGCGTCTACGGCGCATTGCAAAGATCCTGCCCCGAAAGCGACGTACTGCTCGCGCTGCCCGATCCGGTCGCGATCAACGCCGGCACCGTATATGGCTTGCTGTTGACGAGCTATCACGCTCAGGTGCCGGTTGTCGGCTTTTCCGAAGGCTGGGTCAAGGCTGGCGCGCTTGTTTCATTATTTTCGACGGCGCGCCAGCAGGGCAGGCAAGGTGCCGAGATCGCCAGCCGAAGCCTCTCCGGTGAAGGCAGCGTTGCCGTGCCGCAATATCCAAAATACTTCACGGTGCGGGTAAACACCGCGTCGCGCGCTCGCTGGGCTTGCACATCGAAGACGAGACGACGATTGCAGCGACGCTCTGCCGCGCCGAGCGAGAGCAGCGAGCCTTTGCGTCCGCGCGGCAACAATGCGCCGGCGCCGCAGGGGAAGCCCGTGACGCACTGGGGCATACGTCCGCGCATCCTCTTCCTCGCTCTTGCGCCGAGCGTGATGATACTTTTGGCGCTCGTGTCAGTATTTCACGTACGAAAGAATCACCGACGTCGATGTTCGCTCGCCCAACGCGGCGTCCTGGTCGCGCGGCAGCTCGGCCCGGGCACCGAGTTCGCGCTGTTTGCCGGGGACCATGCCGCCCTGCAGCGATTGACCGATGCTGCGGTCCGCGAGGCTGATGTGGCGAGCGTCGTCATTGCCGACGCGCAGGGGCAGATGCTCGCTCACAGCGAGTCCTCGACGAAGCCAAGGGACGAGGCGGCGATAAGCTTCACGCAGCCAGTCCTGCAGACTCGCCTCGCCCCGTCCGATTTCCCCGAACAATTGCACTCTCCACGGCGGCGGCGACGATAGGACACATCACAGTGACAATGTCCAAGGCAGGGGCGCGCGATCTACAAGAGCGCCTGCTTTTCGTGGGACTCGCGCTCGGACTGGTGTGTCTGCTCGTGGCGATCGTTCTCGCACTGGTTATCGGCGATGGCGTCGTCCAGCCGATACGTCGCATGGCCGCAGCCATGGTCACACTCGGGAAGGAGCAACGCTTTGTCCCGCTGTCGTCCTCCGGAGGCGGCGAATTCCGCACGCTGAGCGAAGGGTTCAACCGCATGGCCGCGCGCGTGCAGGCAGGCACCCGCGAGCTCGAACATCAGGTCCGTGAAGCTACACGCGCACTGATCGCTCAAAAAGATACGGCGGAACAGGCCACCAAGGCGAAGTCGCGCTTCATCGCGGCCGCCAGCCATGACCTCCGCCAACCGCTGCACGCCATCGGCTTGTTTAGCGCGGCATTGCAGCGGCGGGCGCAGGGGACCGATCTGCAAGACATCGTCGGCGATCTGCGCAAGGCCGTGTCGGTGATGGATCGCTTGTTCGATTCGCTGCTCGATATTTCACGGCTCGATTCCGGAACCCTCCGCGCCGATCCGCGGGCGTTCCCGCTGCAGCGCCTGTTCATCCAGATCGGCGCTGAATATTCAGACGCGGCCGCGCAGAAAGGCTTGCGATTGCACTTGAAGCCGACCGAAGCGGTCGTCATCACCGACGAGTTGCTGTTGCATCAGATCTTGAGCAACCTGGTCGCCAACGCCATCCGGTACACACAACGAGGCACCGTGATGATCTGCGGCCGAAGACGTGATCGTGATGTGCAAATCGAAGTCCGCGACAGCGGCGTCGGAATTGCGCCGGACAAGCACCGGGAAATATTCCAGGAGTTCTATCAGACCGGCAACATGGCGCGCGACCGGTCGATGGGCCTCGGACTCGGCCTCGCGATCGTCGCGCGCCTCGCCCACCTGCTGGACACCGAAGTCACGGTGCGGTCTGCCCCGGGCCTCGGTTCGGTATTCGCGCTGCGCGTGCCACGCGGCGAAAGGTCTGCGCTTGGATCCGCCGATGCGTCCGAGCCGACAGCCGTGGACGATCGATCGACGCTGCGCGTGTTGGTGATCGACGACGACCCCCTCGTACTCGCAGGCAACCGGGCGCTGCTGGAGGAACTCGGGTGCCAAGTGACCACCGTAGGCGACGCGCATGGCGCGCAGCACGCGCTGGCGACATCCGGGAATGAGCCCGTCCTCGTGCTTTGCGACTTATGGCTATCCGACATCGATAACGGAATCGATTTGCTGCAGCGACTGCCCGCCCTGACGGCGGCGCCGGTTTACTGTATCTTGATCTCGGGTGACACGAGCCAGGAGACAATCGATGCCGCAAGGCACGCCGGGTTGCCGCTTCTGCACAAGCCAGTGTCGCCCGCCAAGCTCCGCGCCGTCGTGATGGAATTTTCCCGGAAGATGCACTCGTCAACATCGGGGACTCGCCGCGATGAAGATTCTTCTCGCTGACGACCATGCGCTGATACGGTCGGGCTTGCGTGGCGAGCTGGCGGAGCTCGACGCGGTCGTGGAATTCGTCGAGGCTTGGGACGCCGAGACGCTGCGTCAGATGCTTGATCGGCATCGCGATATCGATCTTGCCCTGGTCGACCTGACGATGCCCGGAATGCGCGGACCGGAAACCATTGGCGCGCTGCGCGAGCAATTTCCGACGGTGCCTTTGATCGTCCTGTCAGGGAACGACGCGCCGCTCGAAGTGCGCGATGTTCTGCACGCGGGCGCTTCCGGATTCATTCCGAAAACCGCGATGTCCAAACTCATGCTCCACGCCATACGCCTGGTTCTCGCCGGCGGACAATATCTGCCGCCTCAATTGATGCAGGTTCTCGGCGGCGATGTCCGTCCCGTCGACGTCGCCGACACGCCGATCGCAGGGCAGGTCCTGTCCGGTCGCGGTTTCGACGCCTCGCGACTGGCGCTGTTGAGTCCGCGACAAAAGGAAGTCTTCGCTTTGCTGGCCAGCGGACTGTCGAACAAGATGATTGCGCGGCAGCTCGACGTGACCGAAGGCACGGTCAAGAGTCATGTCGCGACGATTTTCGACGTGCTGAACGTCCACAACCGCGTCTCCGCGGTGGCGCGAGCGCAGTCGCTAAGCAACGGCGACGCAAAGCCCGGCTCCGAAAGCTAGCGTGCGGTCAAACCCGCGATAAAGAAAACGGGCCCGACGCATCGGGCCCGTGATTCAAGGCGACTGGAACGCTCGGCTAAGCGGGCGGCCCGTAATACGGATACGGCGCCGCGGTAACGCGCGGGGCCGCGTACCGGAACCTGGTTGCCCTTGGCGTACATGCACTGCATGTAGGCGCCGTCATAACGCCGCTGGACCTCGTAGTAGCCGCCGTAGTAGGCGTTGGTGCCAGCCGCGCTGCCGAATAAAAGCCCGGTTCCGGCGCCGACCGCGGCACCCGCACCCGCGTTGCCCGTTGCCGATCCGATGATCGCACCTGCGGCGGCGCCGATCGCCGTGCCGGCGACGGCGTTCGCAGCGGCGGCATTGTTCGCCTGGTCGGCGGAGCCGCCAACCGATTGTTGCGCGAATTGCTGGCAGGCGTACGAGTCGGCCTGGAACTGGTCGAAGCTCTTGTCCCTGCCGGGCAGCGCGACGACGCTCGGCCCGGTGGGCACGGTGACGCAGGCGCCGAGCAGCAACGCCGCGGTCAATGGAAGGTAGCGCTTGATGGCAATCATTGCTTGTCGCTCAACGTGGCTTAACGTGGCGCCGGCGCCCCGTGCGGCGAGCCGTTCGGAACGACGGTCAACCATCCGCTCGGGCACGTCGCGATCTGCGGGTAATAGCCGGCTGGATCGGTGCAGTAGTAAGAATACTGGTCGCGCGGTGCGGGATTCGAATACTGACCCGGGTAGCGGGTTCGGTGCTACCGCATCACCGGTATCGCGCTGAATGTATGTCGAGGGCGCGCCCTCATCGTAATACCCGCCGTAGCTGTACGGATAGCCGTACGCATACGGGTAGTAGCCATACGGGTAGTAGGCATAATACGGGTAGCCCCAGTAGTAGGGGTAAGCCGAACGAGAATCCAATACGCCACGTGCGAATGCGCCGTGCCAGCCGCCGCCGTGCCCGCCGCCATGCCAGCCACCCCCGCCGCCATGCCAGCCGCCACCACCCCCACCACCGTGTGACGCGCCCGCGTGTTGTGCGAACGCCGGAAACGCTGCGACCGACAGTGCGAGTGCAGCTGCAGCTGCGATAAGGAATTTTCTTTCATATCAACCTCCGTAACTGATCTGAACCTTAGACTAAAACGCATCAGGCGAAGTTTCGGCTGACCGTCACACACATTGTGATCGAAATTCCCGACACAAGAATTTACCAGGGTCTATGAATGTAACAGTCTGTAACGCGCTTCCATTCCGCAGCGCCGCGCTGAAGGCGCGGCCGGGCACTGCGACGCGCCGGGCAAAAGCTCCGGGTTTTTAGTATCCTTAGCGGTTGAATCCGACGACGAGGTAATTCCCATGGCCAGCGACCCCGGACTGCGTACGGCGGACATGAAAATGGACGCGACCTCGCTCTATCGCGAGGAGATCTATACCGATCGGGCCGCCGGGACCATACGCGTTCTGATACCGGTGACCCGCGACGGCGGTGCCGACCAGACCCGGGCGACCATCTACACGGGGGAAGCACAGATCCTGACCAATGTAGGACCGCTGCCGATCAGCTTCGACATTCCTGCGGCGACGCTGGGTGAAGCGGTCGCAGAAATACGGCGACGCCGCCAAGGAAGGGGTCGAGCGCGCGATGCGCGAACTGCAGGAAATGCGGCGCCAGGCCTCCTCCTCGATCCTGGTCCCTGGCGCGACGCCGGGCCTGGGTGCGGGCCTGCCGCCACCTCCGGGCAAGATCAAACTGCCGTAAGCGTGCCGAAAACCGGCTTCTAGCGCCGCGCACCGCCGTCCCGCGCCGCCAGCAAGCTGCAACGCCCATTCGGCCTTGTCGAATCGTTCGCGCAGGAAATCGGCAAACGCCCGCACCTTGGCCGAAAGATGGCGTCGGCTCGGATAGACGAGCTGGATCGTCGAAGGCGACGGTTGAAACGCGCGCAGGATCGGAATCAGCCGGCCGGCGCGGACATCCGGTCCGACGATGAAGTCGGGCTCGTACGCGATGCCGAGGCCTTCGAGCGCCAGCGTGGCGAGAAATCTCCCGCTGTTGGCGTTCACCGGACCCGATACCTTGACCTGTCGCGCGGAACCGTCGCGTTCGCGGAACAGCCAGGTGTTGCGCTGCGACGCATACTCGTAGGTCAGGCATTCGTGTCCGGAGAGGTCGTCCGGACGCTTCGGCTCGCCGCGACGCCGCAGATATTCCGGGGCTGCACAGCACACCATCGATGTCGCGGCGACGGTGCGGCCGACCAGGTTCTGGCTGCCGATCGCGCCGATGCGGACGGCGGCGTCGAAACCCTCGTCGACCAGGTCGACCGCACGATCGGAGAGCTCGACGTCGAAGCGCATATCCGGAAAGCGCTCGATGAATGCGCCGATCGCAGGCGCGAGATGGCGCTCGCCAAAAGTCACCGAGGCTGACAGCCGCAGCGTCCCTCTCGGCGTGATCGACGAAGCGCTGGCCGATTGCTCGGCTTCGTCGAGATCGGCCAGCAGGTGCACGCAGCGCTCGTAGAACGCGCTGCCGCTTTCAGTCAACGACAAGCCGCCGCGTCGTGCGGTTGAGCAGCCGCACATTCAGATGCTCCTCGAGCTCGGCGACGTGGCGCGACACGGCCGAGACCGAAACGCCCAGGCGTCGGCGGCGCCGACAAAGCTGCCGCTTTCCACCACCCTCGCGAATGTCGCCAAGGCTTGGAATCGGTCCATTCCGATATTATTGCATGAATAACAACAATCATTCTCATATTGACCTAGTTTATCTTTAATTCAGCAAGACACATCATTGCCGCAGTGCCATCCGCGGTCGGCATATGAACGTTTCGGGCAAGAAGCAACGGGCGCCGACTGCAACCGTCTGTCGAAACATTCGTACGGACTTCACTCAACCACACAGGACTTCCCCATGAAACTCTACTACTCTCCCGGCGCATGCTCGCTCTCTCCGCACATCACCTTGCTCGAAGCCGGATTGCCGGCTACGCTGGTCAAGGTCGACACCAAGACCCACAAGCTCGCGACAGGCGAAGATTTCTACGCGGTCAACGCGAAGGGATATGTTCCGGTGCTCGAGCTCGATGATGGCCGGCGGCTGACCGAAGGGCCCGCCATCGTTCAGTATCTCGCCGATCGCAATCCCGCGTCGCGACTCGCGCCGCCCGCCGGAAACTTCGAGCGCTATCGCCTTCAGGAATGGCTGAACTTCATCACGTCCGAAATGCACAAGCAGTTCGGCCCGTTCTTCGCTCCCAACACGCCGGCCGAGTACAAGACCGATCCTGCGCGCGAAGCTCGGGCAGCGCATCGACTGGCTGTCCGGGCAGCTCGAGGGCAAGGATTACCTGATGGGCGATACGTTCACCGTTGCCGATGCGTACCTGTATACGATCCTGCGCTGGTCGCCGTTCGTGGGTATCGATCTCGCCCGGTGGCCGGTCGTCGCCACCTACAAGGCTCGCGTCGAAGCGCGCCCGCATGTGCGCGAGGCTTTGCTTTCGGAAGGCCTGATCGCCGAAAGAGCCGAAGCCGCCTGACGATGGAAGCCCGAGGCAACACCGCTGAAGCGACGCGCGGATCGGAGCTCTGAACATGAGCGCGCGGCTTCCGACTCTGTTCCTGTCGCACGGCTCGCCGATGAGCGCGATCGAACCGGGCGCCGCCGGGCGCGCGTGGGCCGAACTCGGGCGCACGCTGCCCCGCCCACGCGCGGTGTTGATCGCGTCCGCGCATTGGGAGACCTCGGTCCCGATGCTGACCGGCAATCCGGCGCCGGAGACGATCCACGATTTCGGCGGATTTCCCGAGGAGCTTTTTCGCATCCAGTACGCCGCGCCCGGCGACCCCGGGCTCGCCGCGCAGGCGGTCGCGCTGCTGAAGAGCGCGGGCGTCACCGCCGGCATAGACGGTACCCGAGGACGCGATCACGGAGCCTGGGTGCCGCTGCGCTGGATGTATCCCGATGCCGACGTACCGGTCGTACAGCTTGCAATACAACCCGAGTTTGGCGCGGCGCATCATCTGCGTGTCGGCCGCGCGCTCGCGCCGCTGGCCGACGACGCGGTGCTGATCGTCGGGTCCGGCCACACGACGCACAACCTGCGCGACTGGATGTCGAATCCGCGACGCCAGGAACCGTTGCGCTACGCGCAAGCATTCGCCGACTGGCTGCACGAGCATCTGCTCGCTCATGACGTCGATTCCCTGGTCGCCTACCGCGACCTCGCGCCCGACGCTGTGCGCGCGCACCCGACCGACGAGCATTTTCTTCCGCTGTTCGTTGCGCTCGGTGCGGCGAAGGACAACGCAACAGTCGAGCGCATCGTCGAAGGTTTTGAAGGCGGGGCGCTGGCGATGGATTCCTATCGCTTCGGGCCGCACTGATTTTGTCGCCCGCCGGCGACGCCATTGGGCTCGCGTCGGAGCATGTCTTACGCGCGAATCGGCAATGCGCCGATTACGATGGCCGCGCCGCGGCTCTAAAGTGAAGCCGTCCCAATCATTCGAAGCGGAGTCACTGATGAATCATCGAGCGACCAGATGGCAAGAAGCGGCTTCGTTCGCCGCCGGCATTCTGATCGGCACATCGATCGTGACGCCGGTATTCGCGGCGACGTCCGATATTCCAGCCGAGTGGCAACCGTTCCTGCTGATCGGATCGGTGCTATTGCTGGCGATCGCCTTGGCGCTGAAGGCGTTGGGCACGCGACCGGAGCCGTCGCAACGCGCTGGACGAGCCCGCCGACATGCGCGAGGCTAAATCGCGTCGAGATAGTCGACGTGCCGCTGCACCAATAGGTGAGTGATCGATGCGGCGCGCGGGACACTCGCCCGCGCTGCCGCCGGGGCCGTCAGTGCAGCCGCTGGCGGCCCTTGCGCGAGGTTTCCCGCCGCTGCGCGCGCCGTTCGGCGCGATTCGCGGACTCGGGCCGGTTGCGCTCCTGCCAGATAGCGATAGATCAGCACCGCCGCGATCGGCAGCTCGTCGATCATCCCCTGCCTTTTTTCCTCGCTGTCGACCCAGTCGAGGTACTCGGGGTCGTGGTCGCCGTACGCCAGCGCCTCGATCGGCAGCATCCAGTCGCGGGCATCCTCCTGCGCGTACAGCGGCTCCCATTCGGCCTCGCGCAACAGCACCCCGGTCATGTAGCCTTCGCACCAGGCGCTCGCTTCCGGCGGCGCCTTGTCGCCCTTCACGGTATCTTCGCTGTGATAGAGCAGCGGCTTGAAGCGGGTCGGCGATTCGCGCAGCGTGCGCGCGATGCTGTTCTGCACGCGCAGCACCAGCGAGAGGATGCGGCTCGCCTGCTCGTTGTCGGCGAAGACCGGGGACACGCTGCGCTGGCTGTCGCTCCAGACTACCGGCAGCCATTCCGATGGCTGGATCAGTCTCGGGTCCGCTGACGATCGCCGTCAGAAAACCGTCGAGCATCTCCAGATCCATGCAGTCCTGCGGCACGCCGTTCGACGCCAGGAAGGCCTCGAGCTCGTCGTAGTCGGCGTCGGCCAGCGGTTCATCGAGCTTGGCGGGCTCAGTCATGGTGAGGCTCGTTTGCGCGTCGGGCCGTCATGATCCTCCCGGGCGGCCAGAAAGCAAATGAGCTCATGCGCGTGGATCACGGGCCCCGGCGCGCGCAGCGCATGCGCGGCGTTGAGCGCCGCGGCGAACAGCAGCACGGCGCCCAGCTTGATGCGCGGCGGCGAGCGGCACGGGCACGACCAGCAACAGGGTCGCGATGCCGAGCGCGAACTGCAGCGATCAGCGCCAGCCAGCAACAGGTGACGCCGCGCGCGCGACGCGCGCCGTGACGCGCTGCTGCACGCGCGCGAAGCCAGAAAAGCGGGATCAGCATCGCGAGCAGCCACGCGATCATCCGATGATCGAACTGCACGGTGGCGATGTTGTCGGTGAAATTGCGAAACCACGGCTCGAGCGACAGGATCTCCGGCGGCACCATGTGCCCGTTCATCAGCGGGAACGTGTTGTAGGCGAGTCCGGCGCGGATTCCGGCGACCAGACCGCCGGCGATCGCCTGCACGAACACCAGCGCCATGATAAGCAGCGCAAAGCGTCGAAGCGCGGTCGCACCGGCCGCTTCCGTCGCCGGCGCTTCCGCCGCCGTTACCGAGCGTGGCATGAGCAGCGAGAGCGCCAGCCAGAACATCGCCGCGAAAATCAGCAGCGCGAGCCCCAGGTGCGCGGCCAGCCGGAGCTGCGAAACGCGCGGATCGTCGACCAGTCCGCTCTGTACCATGTACCAGCCCAGCGCGCCCTGCAAGGCACCGAGCTGCGAAGATTGCGATCAGCGACGGTGCGAGCCCGGCCGGCAGCTTGCGCCTGACGACAAACCACACCAGCGGCAACGCGAACGCGAGACCGACGGCGCGTCCGAGCAGCCGATGGACGTATTCCCACCAGAATATCGATTGAAATGCGGCGAGGCTCATTCCCCGGTTGACCAGACGGTACTCCGGGCGTGGACTGGTATTTGACAAAGGCTTCGTTCCATTGCGCGGCCGACAGCGGCGGCAGCGTGCCGACGATCGGCTGCCATTCGGTGATCGACAAGCCGGAATGCGTCAGCCGCGTCACGCCGCCGACGACGAGGATCGCGAACACCAGCAGCGCAGCAGAGCGAGAAGCCAGATCGCCGACCGCGCGCGGCGCGCGCGTCGCGCGAGGCGATCGGTGCGCGCAGGTCGACAGGAGCGGTCTCGACGAGCCGCGAGTTCATCGGCGAATTTTACCGGTCAGCGCCGGGATCGCGGTCAGTGCGTCATGCTAGTGGTGGTGACTGCGGCGAGCGATGCCCATGCGGCCGAGCGTCTGCCGCCGTCGACGGCGAAGATTTCGGCGGTGCGATGCGGCCGCTTGCGACGAGGCGCGCCGCGACCAGCGCGCACGCAGGTCCGTCACTGTCGATAAGGAATTCGGCGTGGCGGGGTGCGGCCCAGCCGTCGCCGTGCCGCCGCGAACATCGCATAGGCGGCGGCAATGTCGGGCGAGGAGATCGCGAGCATCGACTCGCCGCCCGGGATTTGCGCGATGGCTGCCACCGCGTCGGCCTCGCTCGCCGTCACCGCGAGCACATCGACTGCCGATGCTCGTCGAACGCATGCCGATCCGAAGCGAGCGAACGCAGGCGGTCGAGCGAGTCCGGCAGCGAATAGACAACGAGCAGCGTGTTGCGCCGGTCGCCTCGTGCGAGCGTCTGTTGCCCGCGTCCGGCAAGCTCGAAGCGAAATCGGGCGCAGACGAGCGGGCGGACGCGACAAACTCGTTTCGCCGGTTTCGATCCATGCACCGGCGTCGGACAACGCGTGCAGGAACTGCACGATGGTCCAGATCTCGTCGCTCGCCAAGGTCGCTGCAAACGCCGGCATCGCCGTTCCCGGCCGCCCGTGCGCGATCCACCAGTAGAGCTCGCCCGGGCGATGAAGCGCCGCATGCTCAACCAGATTTGCCGGGCGGGCGCGGCAGGCCCGCGGAAGCCGGTCCGGCGCCTCGGCCGTCGCTGCCGTGACATAGCCGCGCAACGCGCGTCGAACAAGCGGCGCCCGTCGACGATCGCGGCGGTCGTATAATCCCACCGGCGAGTTCGCGAAAGTGGTCGGATAGGCGGGGGCCGCGAGCAGCCACGCGACTCGCCGCGGCCGAAACTCCGATGCCGATCAGCCCGGCGGCGACCGACGACCACGCCCGCCGGCTTGCGCCGGCGAAGGCGAGCGACGCCGCCGGCGATTGCGACCAGCGCGGCGGCGCCCAATGTCCATCGCGTCGCCGCCGAATGCTTGCACCGCGGACAAATCCAGCGTGTACGCGAACGGCCAGACGTGGCGATTGGTGCGCTCCCGGAACCATCGTGCCAAGCGACGCCGACGATGACGAGCACCAGCAGCCCGGCTGCGGTTTCGAGCAGCGTATTGCGCCGCAGCGTCGTCATCGCGCGGCGCTCGCCGGCGCCAAGACGTGGCGTCAGCACGAGCCGATTCGCGGCGGCGAATGACAGCATCAATGCCAGTAGCGCGAGCTTCGCCAGCAGCAACATGCCGTAGGGCGTGCCAAAAAGCGCCGGAACACTGCCGACCAGAAACCAGCTATTGCCGATGCCGGACAGGATCAGCGCGGCCACGCACGCGATCGCCACGTTGGAAAAGCGGTGGACCGCCGATGCCGTCTGCTCGACCGATTGCGTACCGGCGAGCAAGTAGGCCAGCGCCGGCAGCGCGCCGAGCCATGCGCCGGCGGCGAGCAAGTGAACCGCATCGCAGACGAGCTGCACGGCGATGCCAGGAGCCGGCGCCCGCGGCGGCGTGACCGGTCCATGCGAGCGCGCTCAAGTACGCTGCAGCGACGACCGTGCCGCACGCGAGCCTCCAGCCTCGAACGCCGCTTCGCGGCCACAGGATCACCAAGAGCAGCAGCAGGCAAGGCCGACGCGCACGATCCAGACCCTGCCGAAAAGGGTGCTCGAACAGGACCGTGCCGAGCGTCGAAGGCGCAATCGCCTGCGACAAGCGGCATGTCGCTCATCATCTCCGCTACGGTCGCGAGCCAGGCGCCGGCCGACGCGATGCCGACGATGAGGCTCGTACGCGCGATGCGCGGCAGCCGCCGGCGCTGCGCTTCGCCGGGCCCATCGGATGAAGCAGTCCGTCGTCCGACCGAAAGAATGCAGGCGAGCGTCAACTCCCCGAACAGCCACAGCGTGGCGGCGAAATGCACGGCGCGTGCGATCGCGAGCAGTGCGTTCATCGCGGCATGCGTGACGGTTTGACGCCAACGCCCTCAGTGCGCGACATCGAAGTTATAGTCTCCTTCGGTGGCGTGCGTGTCGACCGACAGCACCCGCCAGGTCACCTTGTACCGGCCGGGCGCAAGCGCCGGCACCGACACGGTGAGCAAGCGTCGGGTCGGACTCGTCGACCCGCGCATCCCCCTGGTCGACGCGCTTGCCACCCGCGTCCAGGACCTGCGCGGTGCTGAACGAAGGCTCGAGCTCCTGCGTGAACCACAATTTCACCTGCTGCGGCGGCGCGTGGACCGTGCTGCCGACAGCCGGCGACGCATGCTCGAGGAACGCATGCGCGCGCGCGCGGGCACGGCAATCGCCGATGCGCAAGGCGAGGAGCTAAAACGGCAAGCCAGGTCTCGCATATCAGTGCCCGAAGACCGGCTTGCCGATGCGTCGCGGGAAAGAGGTCGTCGAGAAAAAAGTGCAGCTGCGCGATCCATCCGACCCGATTGCCGCTGCGGTTATTGACCGGGATGACAGCCTCGACGGCGAGCTGCGCGTAGCGTCCGGCCCAGATGACACCCGGGTTGACGGTGCCGGTCGTGCCGCAGGCGCCGCGATCGAGCGCGGTCGACATCGCGAACTCGACGACGGGGATCATCTGGTTGAACGGCTCGCGCAGGCCGACGTCCTGCACGAACGATTGCAGGTATGGCAGGCTGTATTCGACGGCGAAACCCCATTCGAGCGTATGCGGATGACGCTCGACGCTGGTTTCGCCATCGTCGCCGACCGAGGTCGTCGCCGAGCGCGTCGGAATGCCGACGCCGACCAGCCCGGTCACCGCGAGCGGCCGCATGCAACTTCATCGTCTCGGGCAGGTCGCCGAAGCCCTTGCCGAAGAACAGCGCCGGCGTCAGCGTGCTGAACGATTCGGCGCCGACGCGCTTCGCACCGCTGCCGCCGATGTCCCAGTCGATGCCCAGCCGACAGGATCGTCTCGTGCTCGTCGCTCTGGTAGAACTTGTACTTGACGCTGGCCTCGAGGTTGTCGAAGCCGCGCTGCGTGTCGCCGCCATCGGGCTGCAGCACCT
Source organism: uncultured beta proteobacterium (assembly GCA_963713125.1). GTDB lineage: Bacteria > Pseudomonadota > Gammaproteobacteria > Burkholderiales > Casimicrobiaceae > PALSA-1003. Next base: position 150,215 of record CAVQKL010000005.1, read on the forward strand.
TGTAGGTGGCGCCGAAGCCCGATGCCGAAGATTTTCGGTCACCCGCTTCGACACGTCGAGCGAATACCCGGTCTCGCGCGTCGCCGGCTCGTCGCCGCTCGCCGGCATCCTGCGGCTTTCGATCGTCGGCAGCGACAGCTCGTCGGCGACGAACGGATCGTCGGTCGCAAGCGTCGCCGGGAAAAAGCGCTTGCCCGCGATGCCATGTGCGGCGGCGGGCCCGCCGCGAGGATGCCGACGCGACAGCGCGCGCCCGCTGCCCATCGGTGACGATCATTTGCGTTTTCTTCTGTTCATCGATTTCGCTCGTTTGGTTTTGAGCAGGCCGGTGGATCGATCGGCGGCGCGCCCGCGTCAACGCACGACATGCGGAGGTCGTCGCACCGCCCGCGATGCTTTCGACCACGACCTGCACCTCGATCGATCCGGCCTTTTCGAATGCCAGCGTCAGCGGAAAGTTGTCGCCTGCCTGCAGCGGTCGTTTCAGGTCGGCGAGCATCACGTGGTAGCCGCCGGGCTGCAGCACCAGCCGGTCGCCGGGTTTGACGTCGAGGCCGGCGACCGCGCGCATGCGCATCACGCCGCGCGTCCATCGTCATGTGGTGCAGCTCGGCCATGCCGCGCCACCGGCGTCGATACGCGCGAGCAGCCGATCGGACCGGTCGCCGCGGTTTTCGACGCTCGAGGAAAACACCGCCGGTGCGCGCGCCGCGGCAGGCGTGGCGCGGGCAAACGGATGGTCGATGTGAAGCGTCCGCAGTTGATAGTCGTGCGCCGATGCGCTGCCTGCGCCAGCAATGCGGCGACGGCCGCGATGGCCAGGATTTTGGTCATGACGATCCCTCGTTGGATGTCGAACGATCGGACGCGCGGGCGCGCACGCGCGCACGCGCGATCGAACGCGAGCCGCGGCCGATGATGCCGGCCGCGGTCGCGCGAGCTTAGGAGGGGATCGGAGGAGGGCCGCGCAATGGCGGCAGCAGTGCGGGCGGCGATGCGTGTCGGCGCGCGCACGGCGCCGGTCGGCACGGCGGCGAGCGCCGGCCGGCCTGACGGCGAACGGCGTGCCGAAGAGCGGGATCGCGGCGGCGAGCGAAGCGCCGAGGACACGACGGGCAATGCGAATGCGGCGAGTGGCCGGTGCTGGGGCGCGGGAACGCCGGAATCCGCGGCTCGCACGCGCGCTGCGGCACGCGGCCGCTGATCGTCGGATGGGACGGCGGTGCGCGCCGCCGCCGAGCAGTAGTCGCCGAATGCCGCCGCCGGCCGGACCGCCGCATAGGCGCCGACCGGTGCGAGCAAATGCATCGCCAGCGTGGCGAGCGTGACTGCGAGGCGGAAGCGGCGCGTCATCGCGGCGATTCTACACCAGGGGCGCAACGCAAAAGCCCGAGCCGCAGAGGCGCGGAATCCGCGGCCCGGACACCACGCGACGGCGGCGGCCATTGACACCTTGGCATGTCCCGGGGTTGAATGTGGTCTGACCACCTTACCAGATGGTCGTTCTCGACCGGTGAGCTCCCCGCACGCGTGGGCTCGCGCTGGCGCACAGACCACAAACCCGTCGGAGGAAACGATGTCCGCATTCATTCGCGCGCTCGCGCGCTGCGTGGCCGTTTTGGGCCTCGCGCTGTCGTTCAACGCCTTCGCCCAGCAGCCGATCACGCTGCACGGCGCCGTCCAGTTCGACGATACGCACCCGTTCAACAAGGCACTGCTGAAGTTCGAGGAGCTGGTCAAGAAGTACTACGGCAAGCCGATCAATTTCGTCCTGCACAGCAACAGCGAGCTCGGCCTCGAGAAGGATTATTTCGCCTACATGAGCCAGGGCATCTCGGTCGACTACGGCATCGTGTCGCCGGCGCACATGTCGACCTTCTCCAAGGCGGCGCCGCTGCTCGACATGCCGTTCCTGTTCCGCGACCTCGATCACTGGAACAAGGTGCTCGATTCCGACGCTCTCAAGCCGATCGCCGACGAGGTGTCGAAGAAAGCCGACGTGATGCTGATCGGCTACGCCGGCGGCGGCACGCGCAACCTCTTCGCCAACAAGCCGATGCGCAACATGGCCGAGCTGAGGGGCTTCAAGGTGCGCGTCAGGGCGCGCCGATCCGGACGCAGATGTTCGCCGCGATCGGCGCCAAGCCGACGGTGATCGCCTACAACGAGGTCTACAACGCGATCCAGACCGGCGTGATCCAGGCCGCCGAGAACGAGGCCGCGGGCTCGAGCGATGAAGTTCTACGAGGTCGGCCCGAACATCTCGCTGACCCAGCACGCGATCACCATCCGGCCGATCTGCTTCTCCGGCAAGACGTTCCACAAGCTCCCGCCGGACCTGCAGGCCGCGATCCTCAAGGCCGGCAAGGAAGCCGGCAAGGTCGGCCGCGAGATCGAATCCGGCGAGGATTCGGCGCTGCTCGCCAAGCTGGAGAAGGAAGGCAAGCTCAAGACCTGGGTCTTCACCGACCGCGCCAAGCTGCTCAAGCTGGCCGAGCCGGTGAAGCCGGCGTACGCGAAGGAAATCGACGCGACCGCGATCCTGCAACAAGATCAATGCGATCAAGTGACGCGGACCGGTCCAAGCGCGCAAGGCGTAGCCATCGCGCGAGTGGACAGCGACTTGCGTCGTCGCCGCGACAGCTGGGTTCCAGCTTCCGCGGGCGAGACCGCCTCGAGCTGGTTTCCGCGCATGCGCGGACACGACTGGCTGCTACCATCGATGCGCTCGACTCAACGCCCTGATCTACCGCGTCCTGCAGATCGCGATCACCGTGCTGATCGCGGTGATGCTGATCCCGGTCACGCTGCAGATCTTCTCGCGCTTTTTCGAATTCATCCCGCGCTACATCTGGACCGAGGAGGTCGCGCGCTTCTGCCTGATCTGGCTGATCATGCTGGGCGCGACGATCGCGGTGCGCGACGGCACGCATTTCGACGTCGACGTGCTGCCGACGCCGAAGACCGACGCACGGCAAGGCGGTGGCGCGGCTCGATCGTCCATGTCCCGATCCTGCTGGTCGCGCTGATCTTCATCATCTTCGGCTGGCGCTTCGCGCTGTTCGGCTACGAGCAGAGCTCGGAGATGACCGGCATCAACATGCTGTCGATCCACATCGCCTGGCCGCTGGCCGGCATCTGCTGGGTGCTGTTCCTGGTCGAGAAGATCATCGACGACGTCAAGCTCTACCGGGGCGCGCGCCGTGGGTCCGCTTGAAGTCGCGCTGATCCTGTTCGGCGTCTTCTTCGCGCTGATCATCCTGCGCGTGCCGGTCGCATTCGCGCTCGGGCTCGCCTGCGTGCCGGTGTTCTTCATCGACGACCGCCTGACGCCGTTCCTGCTGCTGAACGAGATGTTGAAGGCCTACAACTCGTTCCTCCTGCTGGCGGTGCCGTTCTTCCTGCTGGCCGCGAACCTGATGAACATCGCCGGCATCACCGAACGGCTGATCAGGCTGTCGCGCGCTCTGGTCGGTCACTTCCCGGCGGCCTCGGCCAGATCAACGTGCTGCTGTCGATGCTTTTCGCCGGCATCTCCGGCTCGTCGACCGCCGACGCGGCAGGCGTCGGCGGATCCTCATCCCGGCGCTGAACAAGCAAGGCTACGACACCGAATTCACCGTCTCGCTGATCACCGCGCGGCGGTGATGGGCGTGATCATTCCGCCGTCGATCCTGATGGTCGTCTGGGGCGGCGTGATCTCGGTGTCGATCGGCGCCCTGTTCCTGGCCGGCGTCGTCCCCGGCCTGCTGATGGGCCTGTCGCAGATGGCCACCGTGTACGTCTACGCCAAGCTCCGCAACTACCCGGTGTATCCGCGCGTCGACGTTGAAGGAGTTCGTTGCCGCCTGCGGCCAGGCGCTGCTGCCGATCCTGACGCCGGGCATCATCGTCGGCGGCATCGTCTTCGGCTGGTTCACGCCGACCGAGGCGTCGGTGATCGCGGTGCTCTACGCGATGCTGCTCGGCGTCTTGATCTACCGCGAGCTGCCCCCCAAGGTGCTGCTTGCATACGCTGTACGACCGGCGCGTTTGCCGGCGATCGCGCTGTTCTGCGTCGGCACGGCGTCCGCCTTCGGCTGGCTGCTCGCCTACTTCCAGATCCCGGCGCTGGTCGTCAACGCCGTCTCGGGCTGGGGCGGCGGCATCACCGGCGTCGGCTTCTTCATCGCGCGGCGTTCCTGTTCGTCGGCTGCTTCCTCGACGCGATTCCGGCGATCATCATCGTCGGCACGATCCTGGCGCCGCTGGCCGACAAGGTCGCACATGCACCCGATCCACTTCGCGATCATCGGCATCATCTCGCTCGCCTTCGGCCTGGTGACGCCGCCGTACGGCCTGTGCCTGATGATCTCCTGCTCGATCGGCGGCATCAAGATCAAGGATGCGGTGAAGGACACGGCGATCCTGTTCGTGCCGATGTTGCTGGTGCTGCTGATCGTGATATTGTTTCCTCAGTTGATCCTCTGGCTGCCGCGTCTGCTGATGCCGCAGTTCGTCAAATAGCATATTGATGATGAGATCGATCATGCTGAACACCAAACCGCTGTGCCCGGGTTTCGGGCTCGAAGCCTCGGCGTCGACGTATCCGGCCGCTGTCGGACGCCGCCTTCGACGAGATCGCGCGACGTTCTTCGCGGCCAGGTGCTGGTGCTGCGCGATCAGCGCCTGACGCCGCAGCAATATCTCGCGTTCGCGCGCCGCTTCGGCCCGCCCGAGCCGCACGTGATCGACCAGTTCCACCATCCGGAAGAATCGAACATCCTGATCCTGTCGAACCGCGAAGAAGGACGGCGCAGCCGATCGGGACTTGCCGACGCCGGCACCTATTTCCACACCGACTATTCGTATCTGCAGGTGCCGGCCCGCGCGACGATGCTCTATTCGATCGAAGTGCCGAAAGCCGGCGGCAATACGCTGTTCGCCAACCAGTACGCCGCGTACGACGACCTGCCGGAGCGATGAAGCGGCGGATCGACGCCGCTGATCGGCGTCCATCACTACGGCAATCGCAAGGTGGCCGACGACATGAGCCGGGTCGCCGCGTCGCCGCTGACCGACGAGCAGAAGGCGAAGATGCCGTTGATCACGCATCCGCTCGTGCGCCCGCATCCGGTCACCGGCCGCAAGGCGCTGTACGCGGTGTCGGGCAGCTCGTACGGCATCGTCGGCATGCCGGACGACGAGGCCGTCGCGCTCCTCGACGAGCTCGCCGCGCACGCGACGCAGGCGAAATACGTGCTGAGCTACGCCTACCGGGTCGGCGACCTCGTGATCTGGGACAACGCATCGCTGCTGCACTCGGCGACCTTGACCGACCCGGACGATCCGCGGACGCTGTGGCGGATCACGATCAAGGAACCGTCGACCAAGCTCGATGCGGTGGAAGTGCTGGCGCTCGACGTTCGCCTCGGGAACGATGTAACGCGCGGGCAGGCACGGCGCATCGGACCCGTCCTCGCGCATCGGCCTGATGGCCGAATGCGTTTGGCCGTCAGGGCACCGTTTCGCCGCCAGGCCGTTTTCCGCTAGACTGTTCACACGCCGCATCGCACTGCGGTCGTCGGAGTCGGCTAGGTCCATGTACCGCAAGTTCCTTTCGTTCGTGTTCGCTTTCCTGCTGCTGGGCCTGCAGCAGGAACTGCTGCTGCACCCGCTGACGCACCTGCCCGATCTCACGAGCGAGGCATCACTCGAGCCTGAAGCTGCCGGGCAGTCGAAGTTGCCTGCGTCGAATGCTCGTTGCTGGCCAGCGCGGCGCATGCCGCGGCCGGCTCGATCGTCGACGGCGGCCTGCGACGCCGCCGCCGACCGAGTGCATTGCGTTCGAGCCCGCAGCGCGGCACGTCGCCGCCCCCTCCTACTACCAGAGCCGCGCCCCGCCACTGTTCCTCTAGCTTCGATTCGGCGCGCCGTCGTCGTTCGCGGCGCCGGTTCATCCGACTAGAGGAGTTCCACCGTGTCCAGGAAATCCTTGGCGCCCGGCGCTTTGGCGCTGGCGCTGCTCGCCGCTCCGCCCGCATGGGCGGCCAGCGACGCCGATCTCGCGCAAATCCGCGACGAGATCCGGCAACTGAAGGAAAACTACGAAGCGCGAATACAGTCGCTCTGAAGCGCGGCTGAAGGATGCCGAGTGCCGCGATGCGGCGCAAACCGCACCGCCAGCGCGTCCGCACCGCCGCCTCGCGCGCCGGCATCATCCTCGTCGAGCGGTCTTGCCGCGTTCAATCCGGCGATTTCGGCGGTGCTTCAGGGGCGTTACGCCAACCTGTCGCAGGACCCCGAGAAATACGCGATCAGCGGATTTGCCGCGGGCGGCGAAACCGGACCGGGCAAGCGCGGCTTTTCGCTGGGCGAATCGGAGCTCGCGATCTCCGCCAACGTCGACGACAAGTTCGCGGGCAACCTGATCGTCTCGCTGACGCCGGAGAACACCGTGTCGGTCGAAGAGGCCTACGGCATCCTGACCGCGCTGCCCGACGGGCTGACGCCCAAGTTCGGCCGCTTTTTCTCCGGCCTGGGCTACCTGAACGAGCAGCACCAGCACGTCTGGGACTTCATCGACGCCCCGCTCGCGTACCAGGCATTCCTCGGCGGGCAGTACGGCAACGACGGCGTGCAGCTCAAATGGGTCGCGCCGACCGAGCAGTTCCTCGAATTCGGCGCTGAAGCGGGCAACGGCGCCGGCTTTCCCGGCTCCGAGCGCAACAAGAACGGCGCCGGCAGCGGCGTCGTCTACGCGCACACCGGCGGCGACATCGGCGCGAGTCACAGCTGGCGAGCCGGGCTGTCGTATCTGCAAACGCGCGCGCAGGACCGCGAATTCGCGCAGACCGACCTCGCCGGCAACGACGCGCAGCTCGGCTTCAACGGCACCAGCCACGTCGCGATCGCCGATTTCGTCTGGAAATACGCGCCCAACGGCAACGCGCAGGACACCAACTTCAAAGTTGCAGGGCGAATACTTCTGGCGGCGCGAGCGCGGCGACCTGACCTACGACCGCGACGGCGCGCTCGGCCTTACGCAGAGCGCGGACTACGCCTCGTCGCAAAGCGGCTGGTATCTGCAGGGCGTCTACCAGTTCATGCCGTACTGGCGCGTGGGCCTGCGCTACGACCGCCTCGATCCGGGACACGCCGACTACGGCGCCAACGCCGCGTTCCTGGCGACGCCATCGTTCAATCCACAGCGCACCTCGGTGATGTTCGACTACACACCGTCCGAATTCAGCCGCATCCGCCTGCAGCTCGCGCAGGACAGGACGCGTGCCGGCGTCACCGACAACGAATTGTTCCTGCAATACATCCTGACGCTGGGCGCGCACGGCGCGCACCGCTACTAGGGAGCAAGCCATGAAATCATTTGTGCAATCAGCGGTCTGCCGCTGCTGACGGCGGCGTGGATTATTCCTGCGTCGGCAGCGCTGAACGTGTTCGCGACCGTGCCCGAATGGGGCGCGCTCGCCGGCCGAGCTCGGCGGCGACAAGGTCAACGTCTACACCGCCACCAACGCGCTGCAGGACCCGCATCATGTCGAAGCCAAGCCGAGCCTGATCGCGCGGGCGCGCGGCGCCGACCTGGTCGTCGCCACCGGCGCCGAGCTCGAGATCGGCTGGCTTCCGCTGGTGCTGCAGCAGGCCGGCAACCCGAAGGTCCAGCCGGGCCAGCCCGGATACTTCGAGGCCGCGCCGCTGGTCGCGCTGCTCGACAAGCCGGCGCGGCTCGATCGCGCCGAGGGCGACGTGCACGCGGCGGGCGATCCGCACATCCAGACCGACCCGCGCAACATCGCGCGCGTCGCGCGGCCGCTGGCGGCAAAGCTCGCCGAGCTCGATCCGGCCAATGCCGTCGTACTACCAGGCTACGCTACAAGGCGTTCGCCGAGCGATGGAGCGCGGCGATCGCGCGCTGGGAAAAGGAGGCGGCGCCGCTCAAGGGCGTCGCGGTGCTGGTCCAGCACAAGGCGTTCACTTACCTGATCGCATGGCTGGGGCTGAAGGAAGTCGCCGCGCTCGAGCCCAAGCCGGGGATCGAGCCGACGACCGCGCATCTGTCGGAGATCCTGGCGATCACGCAGCGCCAGCCGGTCAAGATGGTGTTGCGCGCCGCATATCAAAGCGATCGCGCGTCGCAATGGATCGCCGAGCGGGCGAAGATCAACGCGGTCGCATTGCCGTTCACCGTCGGCGGCGACGATGCCGCGAAGGATCTGTTCGGGTCTGTTCGACGACACGATCCAGCGCCTGCTCAAGGGGGCGCAGTGAATCTCGGAGCGCGATCGAGCTGTCGATCCTCCTGCCGGCGCTCGCTGCCGGACTGCTGGTGACCGCGACCCACGTGCCGCTGGGCATGCAGGTGCTGGCGCGCGGCATCGTGTTCATCGATCTGGCGATCGCGCAGATCGCCGGCTGCGGCGTGCTGCTCGCCGACCGCTTCGGCTTCGAGGCCGAAGGCATCGCCGTGCAGGTCGCCGCGCTGGCCGCGGCGCTCGGCGGCGCGCTGCTCCTGACCTGGACCGAGCGCGTCTGGCCCGAGGTGCAGGAAGCGGTGATCGGCGTGGTGTTCGTCCTCGGTGCGACCGGCAGCGTGCTGCTGCTCGCGAGCAACGTGCACGGCAGCGAGCATTTGCGCGACTTGCTGGTCGGCCAGATCCTCTGGGCACAGCCGTCGCGGCTGCTGTGGGCCGCGCTGGTGTACGCGGCGATTCTGGTGCTGTGGTTCGGCTGGCGGGACGCGGCTGGGCCGCACCGGGTTCTACGTGTTGTTCGCGCTGGCCGTCACCGTTTCGGTGCAGCTGGTCGGTCTGTATCTGGTGTTCGCGACCTTGATCGTTCCGCCGCTGGCGACGCGAACGATGCAGCGAGGAAGGCTCGCGGCATCATGGACGCTCGGCGCCGCCGGCTACGCGGTGGGTCTTGTGCTGTCGACGGCGCTCGACCTGCCCAGCGGCCCCGTCATCGTCTGGATGCTGGTCGTGCTGGGCCTGGCCTGGCATGCCTGGGCGGGCGCCGAATCGCGGCGACGGGCGCTTCGCGGCACTGCTTGAACACCGGCAGCGCTATTTTCGCAGCGCCGCGATGCCGCGCTGCAGGCCGTCGAGCGTCAGCGGAAACATGCGCGGCCCGAGCGAGCTCCTGCACGATCTGCGTCGAGCGCGTGTACTGCCACGTGCGCTCGGGCTCGGGGTTGAGCCAGATCGCGTGGCGATACGCGGCGATCAGGCGCTGCAGCCACGCCGCGCCCGGCTCGTCGTTGGCGTACTCGACGCTGCCTCCGGGCTGCACCAGCTCGTAGGGGCTCATCGCCGCGTCGCCGACGAAGATCAGCTTCCAGTCGCGCCCGTACTTGTGCAGCAGGTCGAAGGTCGCGATGCGCTCGTTGCGGCGGCGGCGGTTGTCGCGCCAGACGTGGTCGTAGACGCAGTTGTGGAAGTAGAAATACTCGAGGTGCCTGAATTCGGATTTCGCCGCCGAAAAAAGCTCCTCGCAGACCTGGACGTGCGGATCCATCGAGCCGCCGACGTCGAGGAACAGCAGCACCTTGATCCGGTTGCGGCGCTCGGGCCGCAGACTGCACGTCGAGCCAGCCGGCGTTGCGCGCCGTGCGCTCGATCGTCGTGTCGAGATCGAACTCGTCGGGCACGCCCTGGCGCGCGAAGCGCCGCAGGCGGCGCAAGGCGATCTTGATGTTGCGGGTGTTGATCTCGACCGAGTCGTCGAGGTTGCGGAACGTGCGCTCGTCCCAGACCTTGATCGCGCTGCGGCTGCGGCCGCCCTGCTGGCCGATGCGTATGCCCTCGGGGTTGTAGCCATAGGCGCCGAACGGGCTCGTGCCCGCGGTGCCGATCCATTTCGATCCGCCCTGGTGGCGCCCGCGCTGCTCGTCCAGCCGCTGTCGCAAGCGTCTGCATCAGCTTGTCCCAGCCGCCGAGCGCCTCGACCAGCGCCTTCTCCTCGTCGGTCAGGTTGCCTTCGATCATCTTGCGCAGCCATTCCTCGGGAATGTCGGCGTGAATGTCGAGCACGCCCGTCGACGCCCTTGAAGTACGCGCCGAACGCGAGGTTGAAGCGGTCGTAGAGCGCCTCGTCCTTGACCAGGCAGGTGCGCGCCAGGAAATAGAAGTCGTCGATGCTGGCCGGAGACGACGTCGTGCTTCAGCGCATCGAGCAGCGTCAGGAATTCGCGCGTGCTGACCGGCAGCTTCGCCGATTTGAGATGCAGGAAGAAGTCGATCAGCATCGGGATCCTCGCTCCGCACGGCGCAGGCGGCTTCCGGTCAGCGCGAGCTCACCGCCGCGCAAAGGGCTATCGCGGCCGGTCGAGCTCGAACCTCAGGTGCCGCCTGACCGCCGGCCATTCGCCGTCGATGATGCTGAACACGACGGTGTCGCGCTTCGAGCCGTCGGGCAGCAGCTGGTGGTTGCGCAGCACGCCGTCCTGCTTGGCGCCGAGCCGCGCGATCGCGGCGCGCGAAGCGTGATTGAACCAGTGCGTGCGAAATTCCACCGCGATGCAGCGCAGCGTCTCGAACGCGTGCGTCAGCAGCAGCAGCTTGCATTCGGTGTTGATCGCCGTGCGCTGCACGCGCTTCGCATACCAGGTGTGCCCGATCTCGAGGCGCCGGTTGGCCGCATCGACGTTGAAGTAGCGCGTGCAGCCGACGATGTCGCCGGTCGCGTTGTCGCGCACGACGAAGGGCATCGCGCCGAGGCGCTCGCGCATGTCGAGCGCGAGCGCGACGTAATCGCCCATCTTGTCGGGCGGCGCGACCGACGTGTACCAGAGTCGCCACAGGTCGCCGTCGGCCGCCGCGCAGCGCAGTGCCGCCTCGTGCTCGCGCGCCAGCGGCTCGAGGGTCGCGTGCTCGCCCTTGAGCGTCACCGGCTCGATGAATGCCATGATGCCGCGCCGGGCTAGTCAGCGCCCCGTCCGCGCCATGAACGCGACGCGCTCGAACAGGTGCACGTCCTGCTCGTTCTTGAGCAGCGCGCCGTACAGCGGCGGCACGATGATCTTCTTGTCGCTGCTGCGCAGCGCCTCCGGCGGAATGTCCTCGGCCAGCAGCAGCTTCAGCCAGTCGAGCAACTCCGAGGTCGACGGCTTTTTCTTCAGCCCCGGGACGTCGCGCAGCTCGAAGAACACTTCCAGCGCCTCCTGCAGCAGCGCCTTTTTCAGGTCCGGGAAATGCACGTCGACGATGCGCGCCATCGTCTCCTTGTCGGGAAAGCGGATGTAGTGGAAGAAGCAGCGCCGCAGGAACGCATCCGGCAGCTCCTTTTCGTTGTTGCTGGTGATGACGACGATCGGGCGGTGGCGCGCGCTTGATCGTCTCCTGCGTCTCGTAGACGTAGAACTCCATCCGGTCGAGCTCGCGCAGCAGATCGTTCGGAAACTCGATGTCGGCCTTGTCGACTTCGTCGATCAGCACGACCGCCGGCGTCTCCGAATCGAACGCCTGCCACAGCACGCCGCGCTTGATGTAGTGCGCGATGTCGGCGACGCGCTCGTCGCCGAGCTGCGAGTCGCGCAGCCGCGACACCGCGTCGTATTCGTACAGGCCCTGCTGCGCCTTGGTCGTCGACTTGACGTGCCACTGCATCAGCGGCCGGCCGAGCGCGCGCGCAACTTCCTCGGCGAGCATCGTCTTGCCGGTGCCCGGCTCGCCCTTGACCAGCAGCGGCCGCGCCAGCGTCACCGCGGCATTGACCGCGAGCATCAGGTCGGGCGTCGCGACGTAGGTGTCGGTGCCTTCGAAGCGCATGCGTCATTTCCGGGGTCGGGCGCGATCGGCTGCATCGTCGTCGTCCATGCTCGATATTAGCTCACAAAGCCATTGCAGCAGCCAGAGCGCGACCATGCCGACGCCGATGGTCAGCAGCCGTGTTGCGCCAGCGCCAGGCGACGATGCCGGCGACCAGCGCGGCGACCAGCTTGACGTTGCCGGCGTCGAGGCGCAGGTCGCCCGGCGCGGCGAACACGATCGCCGGCACGACGATCGCGGTCAGCATCGCCGCCGGCACGTGGCGCAGTGCGCGCGCCAGCAGCGGCGGCATCTCGCGGCGCGCGAACAGCGCGATGAACGACAGGCGCGCCGCGAAAGTTGATCGCGCCGACGCGACGATCAGCGCCCCAGATCAGGAGCTGGCTAGTTTCCAGGGCTCGACCTCCGCGCTCGCGCTGCGGCCCGAGCAATCGGTCGGCGACGACGCCGGCGACGATGCCGGCCAGACCGGCGCAGATCATCGACAGGCGCATCGGCATCGCGTCCAGCGCGATCGCCGCGACGGCCGCGGTCGCGAACACGATCAGCGCCACCCGGTCGTGCAGCAGCGGCGCGAGCAGCGCGATAAAGCACAGCGGCACGACGAATTCGAGCTGCCACGACACAGGAATGATCGCGCCCGCCAGGATCCCGACGATCGTCGCGAGCTGCCAGGCGACCCACAGCACGACGCCGCCTCCCAGGAAGTACGAGATGCTTGCGCGCAGGTCGGAGCGGTCGCGAAAGCGCTGGATCGTCGCGGCAAACGCCTGGTCGGTCAGCAGGAAGGCGATCAGGTTGCGCCAGCGGGAGTCGACCGGCTTGAGATACGGCGCGAGCGCCGCGCTGTACATCAGGAAGCGCAGGCTGACGACAAAGCACGAAAGCACGATCACGGCGAACGGCGCGCCCGCGGCGAGCAGCTGCGTGGCGATGATCTGCGCGGCGCCGCTGAACATGATCATCGACATCGCGAGTGCCGCCAGCGGCGAGGCGCCCACGCTGATCGCGCCGACGCCGCACACCACGCCGAAAGGGATCAGGCCGACGGTCATCGGCAGCATGTCGCGCGCGCCTTCGATGAACGCTGGGCGGGAGAAGTGAGTGCGCATCGGCGGGAAAAGCAAAGGGCTCGCGGCCGACCATCTGCGTGCGGCCGCAAGCCCTGTGAACGTTCGCGCGGATTATAGCGTAGCGGCCGCGCGGCGGTGTCCCCGCGCCGGGGCGATTCCATCCGCCCCGCCGCCACGCGTGCGCCGTCCGCGCACCTGACCGCATCGGCGTTGCGTCTACAATAGCGCTCCATTGTCGGCGCGCCGCGGAACGACATCGCTGCGGCACGCCTTTTGCGCCGCGCCTACCCGAACGAGGAGCCCTCAGGTGGATCTGCCGATCAATCACTTCAAGCGCGCCATCACGTCCGGCCGGACGCCGCTCGGCGCGTGGCTCGGCAGCGGCGCGCCGTCGACGGCCGAGGCGCTCGGCTGCGCCGGCTTCGACTTCCTGGTCGTCGACATGGAGCACACGCCGATCGACACGCCGCAGATGATCGACATCCTGCGGGCGATCGCCGGTACGCCGGCGCAGGCGATCGTACGCCCGCCGTGGAACGACATGGTGATGGTCAAGCGCGCGCTGGATGCCGGCGCGCAAACGCTGCTCCTGCCGTTCGTGCAGGACGCCGACGAGGCGCGCCGCGCGGTCGCGTCCACACGCTATCCGCCGGAGGGCGTGCGCGGCGTCGCCGGCACCCATCGCGGCAGCCGCTACGGCACGGTGGCCGAATTATCTCAAGCGCGCGAGCGAGGAGCTCTGCGTGATCGTGCAGATCGAGACGCTGCCGGCGCTCGGCAAGCTCGACGAGATCGCCGCGGTCCCCGGCGTCGATTCGATCTTCATCGGGCCGAGCGACCTGTCGGCATCGATGGGCCACCTCGGCGACATCGCGCAACCCGGCGGTGCAGGAGAATCTGGCGGCCGCCGCGCAGCGCATGCCGGCGCGCCGGCAAGCCCTCCGGCATCATCGGACCGACGCCCGACATGGTCGCGCGGTTCATCGACTACGGCTACTCGTGGATCGCGATCGGCTCCGACATGGGTTTCATGGTCGGCCGCGCGCAGGAGTATCTCGGCAGGTTTCGCAGCGCCACTGCAGCGACGGCCGGCAAGCCGGAGGCTCCCGCTGACGCTCGCCGGCGCCCGGCACGGCTTGTTTTCTTGTAGGATGCACGTTTCGGCCAGCTTCGATCGCGCGATGGAATCCCCGTTCGAGTGCGTGCTCGACGTCCGGGCCAGCCTCGGCGAATGCCCGGTGTGGTCGACCGACGAGCAGGTGCTCTACTGGGTCGACATCAATGCGCCGTCGCTCAATCGCTTCGATCCGGCGTCCGGCGCCAACCTCGCCTGGCCGATGCCTTCGTCGATCGGCTCGTTTCGCGCTGCGCGAGCGGGGCGGCTTCGTCGTCGCGCTGCGCGACGGCATCTGGCTCGTCGATCGCGCCGGCACGCTCGGCGACCGAATGGCCGAGGCGCCCTATGATCCGGCGCATCATCGCTTCAACGACGGGCGCGCCGATCGCAGCGGGCGTTTCTGGGCCGGCACGATGAACGAGCGGCGCGACGCCGCCAGCGGCGCGCTGTACTGCCTCGACGGCTATTTCGCGCTGACCCGGGTGCTGGAGGACATCATGATATCCAACGGACTCGCATGGAGCCCGACGGACGCATCCTCTATCACGCCGACACGCCGACGCGCACCGATGAGCGCCTATGCATTCGACCCCGGCGACCGGCGCAGTCAGCGGCAAGCGCGACGTTCGCGCATTTCGACGGACGAGACCGAGCGGCCCGACGGCGCGGCGGTCGACAGCGAAGGCTGCTACTGGAGCGCGTTCTACGGCGGCGGCAAGGTGGTGCGCCTGTCGCCGCGAGGCGAGCGCCTCGCCGAATACGCGGTCCCGGCGATGTGCCCGACAATGTGCGCATTCGGCGGCCCGGACTTGCGCACGCTCTACGTCACGACTGCGCGCCAGAGGCGCGAGCCGGACGAGCTCGCGCGGCTGCCGCAGTCGGGCGGCGTTTTTGCGATGCAGGTCGATGTGCCGGGATTGCCGGAGCCGAAATTCGCCGGCTGATGCGCCGTTCCGGCTGAACGCGGAAGGCATCGATCTTCGACATTGCCGACTCACGGACCGGACCAATCATGCAGCCTCGACAGCAGCGCTATCTTCGCGATCGACGCATCCAACAGCCTCGGCGCGTCGGCGTCGGGCGCGTCGTTCGCCACCTCGACCGGCGACATGCTCGAGATCGGCAGCTTCGGCTCCGGGATATTCCGTCTTCGCGTCGGTCCCAACACGCGGCCCGACTACGGATTGATCGCGGCCCGCGCGCAGCGCTGCGAAGTCGCGCAGCCCTCGCGCGGCACGTGGACGTTCACCGCCGGCGACGCGGTCGCTCGAGCTCGCGGGAACGCCGCTGACGCTGCGGCTGCTGCACGCCGGCAAGCCGGTGCTCGCATCGATCACCGACGAGACCCGGGACGGCTCAGACGCGTCTGCCTGCGATCGGCCGCACGCGGCAGGGGCAGTCGTGGATCGCGGCGTACGCGCTGGCGTCGGGCGAGCCGGTGTACGGCCTCGGGCGAACAGATCGGCGACGCTCAACAAGCGCGGCCAGCTGGTGCAATCGCAGGTCGAGCACGGCGGGCGCTCGACATCCGGGCTGTCGGGCAAGAGCGCGCCGTTCTGCTGGAGTCCCGGCTCCGGCGGCGGCGCGTGGGGCATCTACGTCGCACACGCCGTCGCGCGTGCTGCATGGCGTCGGCTATCCCGACTGGTCGCAGCGCTCGTACGGCTTCGTCGTCGACGACGAAGCGCTCGATCTGTTCCTGATCGCCGGCACGCGATCCCGCCGCAGGTGCTCGAGCGCTACACCGCGCTTACCGGCCGCGCACCGGAAGTGCCGCTGTGGAGCCTCGGCGCTGTGGGTCGCGCGCGCCGACGATCCGGACCGCCGACGACGCCGCATCGGCGGCGCCGAATCTGCGCGCGCGCCGCGTGCCTTGCGACGTGCTGACGCTCGACGGCACGCGCCCTGGGACGCTGGACGTCGTTCGACTTTCAATGGGACCCGAGAGCGCTATCCGCGACCCGGCGGCCGCGCTGGCCAGGATCAAGCAGCACGCGCATCAAGGTCTGCGTCTGCGAGCAACCGTACGTATCGATTCATTCGCCGCTGTTCCACGAGCTCGCCGCCAGGCAATATCTGCTGACCGACGAGCCGGGCGGCCGTGCGATTCGAGCGCGCGACCGCTGCGCGCCCGGCGACGCGCGCGCCGGCGACGCGCCGGCGCCGCCGCCGGCGGGCATCATCGACTTGACCAATCCCGCCGCCTACGCCTGGTGGCGCAACGCGCACGAAGCGCTGTTCAAGGCCGGCGTCGACGTGATCGAGAGCGACGGCGGCGAGCAGGTGCCCGGACGACGCGGTCGCATTCAATGGCGACGCGGGGCAGCGTCTGCACAACGTCTATCCGCTGCTGTACAACCGCTGCGTGTTCGATGCCGCCGCCAAGTTCGCGCCGCCCGAGCAGGCGCCGCCGCTGATCTGGGCCAGCGCCGGCTGGAGCGGCAGCCAGCGCTATCCGGTGCAATCGGAGCGGCGATCCGCAAAGCGACTGGGAAGGTCTCGCGGCGAGCATCCGCGGCAGCCTGTCTACGGCATGAGCGGCGTGCCCGTATCACGCCAGCGAAATCGGCGGCGGCTACGGCTCGACGCCGGCCTCGCCCGAGCTTTATCTGCGCTGGCTGCAGGCCGAGCGTGTTCGGTTCGCACCTGCGTGCTGCACGCCGACGGCGCGCGCGAGCCCTGGGCGCTCGGCGATGAGCAGGAAAAAATCGCGCTGCAGTGGCTGGAATTCCGCTACCGGCTGCTGCCCTACCTCGCGCACAGTCGTCGCGCAGGCGGCCAAGACCGGCATGCCGGTGATGCGCGCCATGCCGCTCGCGTTCCCCGGCAATGCGCTGACGCGCGCCTACGATACGCAATTCATGTGCGGCGACAGCCTTGCTGGTGGCGCCGATCATCGCACCCGGCGGCGAAGTCGACGTCGCGCTGCCGCCGGGCGCCTGGTACGACCTGGCGACCCGGCAGCGTCTGGCCGGGCGGCAGGTCATCCGCTACCGCGCCGCGCTCGAACGCTTTCCGGTGTTCGGACGCGAAGGCTATGCGCTGCCGCTCGGCCCGGCCGTGCAGCACACCGGCGAAATCGACAGCGCGAAATCCGCTGAACGCGCTCTGGGTGTTCGGCAAGCCCGCGCATGCCTCGACGGCTTCGCGCAGGCGAGCATCGCGCTGGCCGCGGACGGTGCGAACGTCATCGCCGCGCCCGGCGTGCAGGTCGAAGTCTTCGGCGATGCGACCGGCGTTCGGCATCGACACCGCGGACGTGAGCGCGCGCCGATGACCGCTGCGACGATCGTCGTCACCATCGGCGAGCCCGCCGGCATCGGTCCCGATCTCGCCGTGCGTCTCGCCGAACGGACGTGGCCGGCGCGGCTGGTGCTGGCCGGCGATCGCGAGGTTCTGCGCGATCGTGCGCGCCGGCTCGGCGCCGGCGTGCGCCTCGTCCCTTACCTGCGCGGCGGCGACCGCGACGCCGGGCGCGCTGGAAGTCGCGCATTTTCCCGTCGCGGCCGCAGTGCAGGCAGGCAGGCTCGATGCCGCCAACGCCGAGGACGGTGATGGCGTCGCTCGATGCCGCGGTCGCCGGCTGCCTGTCGGGCGAATTCGCGGCGATGGTCACCGCGCCGGTGCAGAAGAGCGTGATCAACGACGCCGGAATTTCTTTCACCGGCCACACCGAATTCCTCGCGCAGCGCACAGGCGCGGCCAGCGTCGTCATGCTGCTGGTCGGCGCCGCGCCGTGGGGCTCGCTGCGCGTCGCGCTCGCGACCACGCACCTGCCGCTCGCCGCCGTGCCGGCGGCGATCACGCGCGAAACGCTGACGCAGACCTTGCGCATCGTCGTCGCCGATCTCGAGCGAAGTTCGGCATCGCGAACGCCGCGCCTCGCCGTATGCGGCCTCAACCCGCACGCCGGCGAAGGCGGCTACCTCGGGCGCGAGGAAATCGACGTCATCGCCCCGGTGCTCGACGGCGCTGCGCGCGGAAGGCCTCGATCTCGCCGGACCGCTGCCCGCCGACACGGTGTTCGTTCCGGCGAAGGCGCGCGACTACGATTGCATCGTCGCGATGTACCACGACCAGGGGCTGCCGGTGCTCAAGCACGCGAGCTTCGGCCACGGCGTCAACGTGACCCTGGGCCTGCCGATCGTGCGCACTTCGGTCGACCACGGCACCGCGCTCGACCTCGCCGCCGACGGCGCGCTCGCGCGCGCGCGCCGATCCAGGCTCGCTATTCGCGGCGGTGGACCTGGCGATCGACCTCGCGGCGCGGGCGCGAGCGGCGGGGCGCCGGCAATAGCCCCGCATCGCCCGCGCAAGCGCTTCGGCCAGCATTTCCTGGCCGATCCGCACTACGTCGAGCGCATCGTCGACGGCGATCGCGCCGCAACGCGAGCGAGCGCATCGTCGAGATCGGTCCCGGCCTGGGCGCGCTGACCCGGCCGCTGCTCGCAGCGCGTCGACCGCCTGACGGTCATCGAGATCGATCGCGATCTCGCCGCCGGCGCTCGGCGCGCCGAATTTCCTCCGGAGCGCCTCGCGCTGCACGTCGCCGATGCGCTGACGTTCGATTTCGCGGCGCTCGGCGGCGACCTGCGCGTCATCGGCAACCTGCCCTACAACATCTCGTCGCCGCTGCTGTTTCACCTCGCGCAATTCGATGCGCAGCTGCGCGACGTCACCGTGATGCTGCAAAAGGAGGTCGTGCAGCGCATGGCCGCGGCGCCGGCGACAGCCGAATACGGCCGCCTGTCGGTGATGCTGCAGGTCCGCTTTCGCGTCGAGCGGCTGTTTGTCGTGCCGGCCGGCGCGTTCCGGCCGCCGCCCAAAGTCGAGTCGGCGGTGGCGCGGCTGACGCCGCTCGGCGCGGCGCGCCCGGCGCTCGCCGACGCCGCCCTGTTCGCGCAAGCTGGTCGCCGCGGCGTTCGGCCAGCGGCGCAAGACACTGCGCAATGCGCTGAAGCCGTTCGCCGACGAGGCCGCGCTCGAGCGCGCGGGCGTCGCGCCCGGCGCGCGCGGCGAGACGCTGGCGGTCGCCGATTTCGTGCGGCTCGCCAACGTGCTGGCGCGCGCAACCAGCGTCACCGGGCGCTAGCGCCAATCACGGTCAGGCCGGCGTCGGGGTGCGGCGATGCGAACCGTCTTGGCGCGGCCGGCCTCGCCGCGAACGAGCGTCACGCTGCGCAGCGGAACGCCGAATGCGGCGGCGAGAAAGGCGCGCAGTGCGGCATTGGCCTTGCCGTCGACGGCCGGCGCGGCGAGGCGAATCCTCACCCGAGCTTCGCTGCCCTCGCCGTGGACGCCGATGACGCTAGCGAAAGAGCTGCCCAACGCTCTGCTCGAGCCACGCGACCGGGAGCATCAGCGACGAGCTGCGCCAGCACGATGACGATCAGCGGCGAAAGATCGAGCACGCCGCCGAGCGGCGGCACGATCGCGCGCGTATCGGCGCCAGGAAGCGAAACGTCAGCGCGTTCAGCACGCCGGCCAGCGGGCCGTCGGGCGCGACCCACGACAACAGCGCCTGCAGGAACACCGCCACGATCAGTATCCACAGCGCGGCCTTGAGCAATTCGATCACCGCCAGCGCGGCCAGCGCCGCCGCCAGCGGGCCCGACAGCGCTGCGCCGCCGAGCGTGGCCAGCGACAGCGAGCCACAGCAGCTGCGCGAGCCACGCGAACAACAGCGACGCCCAGTCGAAGCCGCGGAAGCCGGGCAGCACCTTGCGCAGCGGCTTGACCGCCCAGTCGGTCAGCGCGGCGACCGCCTGCCCCAGCGGATTGCGAAACGGCGCGCGCAGCCACTGCATGATGAAGCGCAGCAGCGCCGAATACACGATCAGCGCGAACGACGATATTGACCAGGAAGCGCAGCGCGTCGTTGAGCATGGTCAGGCTCGCGCGCGTCAACGTTCCGATCCGAAACGCTCGCCCATCTCTGCGCGCGCGCTCGGCCGCGGCGCTTCGACCGCGGCGATGATCGCGGCCATCACCCCGGCCTCGTCCAGCGTCGCCGATCGCGCGCTCGGTGGTGCCGCCTTTGGAGGTCACCTGCGCGCGCAACAGCGCCGGCTCGGATTCGCTCTGCTCGGCCAGGCGCATCGACCCGCTGAAGGTCGCGTACGCGAGCCGGCGCGCTTCGGCCGGCGCGAACCCGAGCTCGCCGCGCCGCCTGCTCGAGCGCCTCGAGAAAATAGAAGACGTAGGCCGGCCCGCTGCCCGACACCGCCGTGACGGCGTCGAGCTCGTCCTCGCGCTCGCACCACAGCGTCGCGCCGACCGCCTCGAGGATGGACGCCGCGCGCGCCCTGCCCGTCGCCGTCGACGCCCGACAGCGCATACATGCCGGCGATGCCGGCGCCGATCAGCGCCGGCGTATTGGGCATCGCGCGCACCAGGCGCCGATAGCCGAGCAGCCAGCGCGACAGATCGGCCAGACGAATTCCGGCGGCGATGGTCAGGACGACCTGGCGCTTGAGCAGCGTCGCAAGCTCGCGCGCGACGGCCCGCACGTGCTGCGGCTTGACCGCGATCACGATCACATCGGCGTGGGTGACGGCCGCGGCTTCGACTGCCGGCGAAGGTCGCGACGCCGAAGCGCGCGGCGACCGTCGCGCGCGCCTCGGGGCTGATCTCGACGACCGACAGGGCCTTCGACGCCTGGCCGCGGGCGACGAGCCCGCCGATCAGCGCGCGCGCCATGTTGCCGCCGCCGATGAACGTGATGTTCAAGTCGTCACCATCGCCAGAGCCTCACGGGAATGGTCGCGGGAAAATGCCCGGCGCGATTCGCACATCGCCAACGTCGCGTCACGCGCGCGGGCCGAACAGCGCGCTGCCTACGCGCACCAGTGTCGCGCCTTCGGCGATCGCCGCCTCGAGATCGCCCGACATGCCCATCGACAAGGTGTCGAGCATAAGCCCTTCGGCATTGGCAGCGGCGAGCATTTCGCGCAACAGCCGGAATTGCGCGCGCTGCCGCGCGCCGTCGGCGCGTCGGGCTCGGCGATGCCCATGAAGCCGCGCAACGCGAGCCGCGGCAGCGCGGCGACGGCGCGCGCGAGCGCAAGCGCCTCGCCCGGCGCGACGCCGCTCTTGGTCGCCTCGCCGCTGATGTTGACCTGCACGCAGACGTCGAGCGGAGGCTTGTCGTGCGTCACGTGTAGCCGACAATCGCTCGGCGATCGCCAGGCGGTCGATGCTCTCGCACCCAGTCGAAGCGCGCCGCCGCGAGGCGCGCCTTGTTGCCCTGCAGGGGGCCGATCAGGTGCCATTCGATGTCCGGCAGATCGGCAAGCGCGGCCATCTTGGCCGTCGCCTCCTGCACGTAGTTCTCGCCGAAGGCGCGCTGCCCGAGCGGCGTGAGCAGCCCGAATCGCCTCGGCCGGCATGCTCTTGCTCACCGCCAGCAGGCGGATCGCCGCCGGGTCGCGGCCGACGGCGCGGGCGGCCTCTCGCGATGCGCTCGCGCATGGCTTGCCACGCGTTCTCGTATGGGCTCATAATCGAATGACGCCGGCATAGCCAAGTCCGGGCCCGACAACCGACGATGCACCGGCGGCGGTCCCATAGCCGGGCGCACAACGGGCGCACGCCGCGCCCGGGCGCGGCAGCAGGGATTATAAATGGACATTGCCGAACTTCTCGCTTTCGCGGTCAAGAACAAGGCCTCCGACCTGCACCTGTCGGCCGGGCTGCCGCCGATGATCCGCGTCCACGGCGACATCCGGCGCATCAACCTGCCGCCGATGGAGCACGAGGACGTGCACGCCATGGTGTACGACATCATGAGCGACGCGCAGCGCAAGACCTACGAAGAGATGCTCGAATGCGACTTCTCGTTCGGCATCCCCAACCTCGCGCGCTTCCGCGTCAACGCGTTCAACCAGGAGCGCGGCGCCGCGGTCGCGTTCCGGACCATTCCGTCCAAGGTGCTGTCGCTCGAAGAGCTGAACGCGCCCAAGGTGTTCGCCGACCTGACGACGCGGCCGCGCGGGCTGATCCTGGTCACCGGCCCGACCGGCTCCGGCAAGTCGACCACGCTCGCGGCGATGATCAACCACGTCAACGAGAACGAGTACGGGCACATCCTCACGATCGAGGACCCGATCGAATTCCTGCACGAATCGAAGAAGTGCCTGATCAACCAGCGCGAGGTCGGGCCGCACACGCTGTCGTTCGCCAATGCGCTGCGCGCCGCGCTGCGCGAGGACCCGGACTACATCCTGGTCGGCGAGATGCGCGACCTGGAGACGATACGGCTCGCGCTGACTGCCGCCGAGACCGGCCACCTGGTCTTCGCCACGCTGCACACCAGCTCGGCGGCCAAGACGATCGACCGCATCATCGACGTGTTCCCGGCGGCGGAAAAGGACATGGTCCGCGCGATGCTGTCCGAATCGCTGGTTTGCGGTGATATCGCAGACGCTGCTCAAGACCAAGGACCAGCAGGGCCGCATCGCCGCGCACGAGATCATGATCGGCACGCCGGCGATCCGCAACCTGATCCGCGAGAACAAGGTCGCGCAGATGTATTCGTCGATCCAGACCAGCCAGTCGGTCGGCATGCAGACGCTGGATCAGTGCCTGACCGAGATGGTGCGCCGCAACCAGATCGCCCTGGCCGAAGCGCGCGCCCGGGCGGTCAACAAGGACCTGTTCGGCGGCTGACCGGCGCACCTCGCGGTCGACGTCACGCACGCAGCGAGGGAACGGCCCAATGGAACGAGAAACCGCGACCAAATTCATCCACGAGCTGCTCGACCTGCTGGTCAAGCAGAAAGGCTCCGACCTGTTCATCACCGCGGGCTTCCCGCCCGCGATCAAGGTCGACGGCAAGATCGCGCCGGTGTCGAAGACCGCGCTGACGCCGCAGCACACGATCGAGATCGTGCGCAGCGTGATGAACGACAAGCAGGCCGCGGAGTTCGAGTCGACCAAGGAATGCAACTTCGCGATCAGCCCGCCGGGCATCGGCCGCTTTCGCTGCAACGCGTTCGTGCAGATGGGCCGCGTCGGCATGGCGATGCGGACGATCAACACGACGATTCCCACGTTCGACGAGCTGAACCTGCCGCCGGTGCTCAAGGACGTGACGATGAGCAAGCGCGGCATCATGCTCTTCATCGGCGCGACCGGCGCCGGCAAGTCGACGTCGATGGCGGCGCTGCTCGGCTACCGCAACGAGAACAGCTACGGGCACATCATCACCATCGAGGACCCGATCGAGTTCGTGCACGAGCACAGGAACTGCATCATCACGCAGCGCGAAGTCGGCGTCGACACCGACGGCTGGCAGATCGCGCTGAAGAATTCGCTGCGCCAGGCGCCCGACGTCATCCTGATCGGCGAGGTGCGCGACCGCGAGACGATGGACTACGCGGTCGCGTTCGCCGAGACCGGGCACCTCTGCCTCGCCACGCTGCACGCCAACAGCACCAACCAGGCGCTCGACCGGATCATCAACTTCTTCCCCGAGGAGCGGCGCGCCCAGCTGCTGATGGACCTTTCGCTCAACATCCGCGCCTTCGTCGCGCAGCGGCTGATACCGCGCCGCGACGGCCGCGGCCGCGTGCCGGCGGTCGAGGTGATGCTGAATTCGCCGCTGATCTCCGACCTGGTCTTCAAGGGCGACGTCTCGGGCATCAAGGAGATCATGAAAAAGTCGCGCGAGCTCGGCATGCAGACCTTCGACCAGGCGCTTTTCGACCTGTACGAAGGCGGGCTCATCACCTACGAGGATGCGCTGCGCAACGCCGATTCGCTCAACGACCTGCGGCTGGAGATCAAGCTGCACGGCAAGGACGCGAAGAACCGCAACGTCATGGCCGGCATCGGCAATCTCGACATAGTCCAGTAGCGGGCGACGCGCCGCCGCAAGCATCCACGCGATCGCAAAAGGAGCGCGCGAGCGCGAAGACCGGGTCGGCACGTCCTGTCCCCGCCTGCGCGCATGATCTCCACACGGCCTACAATAGCGTCATGGCCGGCCTCGATCCACGTTCGCCCCGATCCCCACCGAGATCAAGCTCCACCAGTCGTCGCGGCTGATGGAATTGACCTTCGCCGACGGCAGGAGCTTTCGCCTGCCGTACGAATTCCTGCGCGTCTATTCGCCGTCGGCCGACGTGCGCGGGCACGGGCCGGGCCAGGAGACGCTGCAGGTCGGCAAGCGCGACGTGACGATCACCGAGGTCGAAGCCGTCGGCCACTACGCGATCCGGCCGAAGTTCTCCGACGGCCACGACACCGGCATCTATTCGTGGGACTACCTGCGTCGAGCTGGGCGAGCGGCAGGACCGATGTGGCAGCAGTATCTGGAGCGCATGCGCGCGGCGGGCGCGAGCCGCGAGCCGGACGCGAAGCCCGCGCTGCCGGCGGCGCCGGCGCATGCCTGCGGCCACCAGCACTGACTGCCGATACAGCGATGAGCGACAAGACGCACTTCGGCTACGAGCAGGTGACGCCGGAGGAAAAGACCCGACGCGTCAGGGGCGTGTTCGACTCGGTCGCGAGCCGGTACGACCTGATGAACGACCTGATGTCGTTGGGCCTGCATCGCGCGTGGAAGCGCTTCGCGATCGAGGCCTCCGGCGTTCGCGCCGGCGCGCGCGTGCTCGACGTCGCCGGCGGCACCGCCGATCTCGCGCGGCTGTTCGCCGCGCGCGTCGGTGCCGACGGGCAGCGTCGTGCTGACCGACATCAACGGTGCGATGCTCGCCGCCGGCCGCGACCGCATGCTGAACGAAGGCCGGCTGATGCCCGCGGTGCAGTGCAACGCCGAGGCGCTGCCGTTCGCCGCCGCGAGCTTCGACTGCGTCAGCATCGCCTTCGGCCTGCGCAACGTCACGCGCAAGGAGCGGCGCTGGCCGAGATGCGCCGCGTGCTGCGGCCCGGCGGCGTCGCGCTGGTCCTCGAATTCAGCCGGATCTGGGCGCCGCTCAAGCCCGCCTACGACTGGTACAGCTTCAACGTGCTGCCGCGCCTCGGCGAGATCGTCGCCGACGACGCGGCCGAGCTACCGCTATCTCGCCGAATCGATCCGCGTGCACCCGGACCAGCAAGCGCTCGGCGCGATGATGGAAAGCGCCGGCTTCGAGCGCGTCGAGTGGTTCAACCTGAGCGCCGGCGTGGTCGCCCTGCATCGCGGCTACGTTTTCTAGAGGCACGCACGATGCGTGCCGCCGCCGCCCTCGCCAATCGCGCGCTCGAGCGCGAGGACTGGGCGCGCGAGCGGCTCGCCGCGCACGCCGGCCGGACGCTCTCGCATCGTCGCCGGCCCCGCCGCGGTGACGCTGGCGGTCGATGCCGACGGCAGCTTCGCCGACGCACAGGGCGCGCCCGATCTCACGCTGACGATTTCCCCGCTGCGCCTGCCCGCACTGCTGGCGCGTCCCGAGCGCTGGAACGAGCTGGTCGATCGCCGACGGCGACGCCGCGCTCGCCGCGACGATCGGCGAGCTGGCGCAAACGTTGCCGTGGTTCGTCGAGCGGGCGCTTTGCGCGCGCATTCGGTCCGATCGTCGGCGTCCAGCTCGCCGACGCCGGCCGCCGGCTGCTCGCGTTGCCCGGCTATGCGGCGGAACGCGCCGGCGCGAGCTTCGCGAGCTACGCCACCGACGAGGCCGACGTGGCGATCGGCGCCGGCGCGGCGCGCGATTTTGCCGCGCAGGTCGCGGCGCTGGCCGAGCGAGTCGACGCGCTGGGTGAGCGCGTCGATCGCCTGGCCGGCCGCGCTCCGACGCCCGGCCCCGACCTCGCGCGCGGAGGTAACGGACCGGGCAGAGCGCCGCGCGGCCCACCCCGATTTCTCGTCAAGCCCCTGGTCGCGGGCAGCCGCCGCCAATCCGCCTCGTCACGGAATGCGGTGCGTGCCTCCGGTGACCGCGAGGAAGACTTCGCGCAGGAACATCCCGAGGCACGCGACGATGGCGAGCATCGCCAGGATGAAGAACACCGCCACCGCCTTCGCCAGGTCGACGGCGATCAGCGCGCCGACGAACGCGCCGGCGACGACCAGGCAGATCAGCAATCCGCCCAGGCCTGCCGCGAGCAGCGCGAAGTAGATCAATCGAATCCGCCGCGCCAGCAGCGCGAGCTCGACGCGGTCCTCGTCGCTGCGCAAGCCTGCGCTGACGCGGACGCGGCCGAGGATCAGCCGCCTGCGATCGATGCCGCGCCCCAGCCGGACATTGAGCGCGCTGATCAGGGTCGCGATCGCCGTGAGCAGAAAGACCGGCGCGACGGCGAGCTGGATGACGTGGGTGATGTCGGTCAGATGCGGTTCCAGATCCATGCACGCTCCGGCGCCGCGTGCCGGGCGGCGTAACGGGGAATCTACGCCTCAGCCACGCTTGCTTCAATCGGCGTCCCACGCGCCGGCATCTCTATTTCGGCCTCGTCCGCCCTTGTCGCCCAGCGAGCAAGCAAGGCGCGGCTGGCCGATCGTCGGCCTGCGCTGCAGCGATCCCTTACAATCGGCGCATGCGCTGGCTCCGGCTCGTCAAGATACTGCGCGTCGCGCTCAAGTACGGGCTCGACGAGTTCCTGCTCGGCCACGAGCGCTTTCGCTGGCTGCGGCCCACGGCGCGCGCGGTCACCTTCTGGCGCGACGTGTCGGCGCCGCGCGCCGAGCGGCTGCGGCTCGCGCTGCAGGACCTCGGCCCGATATTCGTCAAGTTCGGGCAGATGCTGTCGACGCGCCGCGACCTGCTTGCCGACCGACATCGCCGACGAGCTGGCCAAGCTGCAGGACCAGGTGCCGCCGTTTCCTTCGGACGAGGTGATTGCGACGCTCGACGCGCGTCTACGCGAAGCCGGTCGACCAGGTATTCAACTCGTTCGATCGCGCTCCGGTCGCCAGCGCATCGGTCGCGCAAGTCCATCTGGCCGAGCTTCCGGACGGCACGCCGGCCGCGGTCAAGATCCTGCGACCCGACATCGCCGACGACGATCGACAAGGATCTGGCGCTGATGCACGCCGGCGCCGTGCTGGTCGAGAAGCTGTGGTCGGACGGCAAGCGGCTGAAGCCGCGCGCGGTGGTCGCCGAGTTCGAGCGCACGATCCACGACGAGCTCGATCTTTCGCGCGAGGCCGCGAACTGCTCGCAGCTGCGCCGCAATTTCGCGCACTCGCCGCTGCTGCTCGTGCCCGAAGTCTTCTGGGACTGGTGCAACAGCGAAGTGATGGTGATGCAGCGGATGGAAGGGACGCCGATCAGCCACCGGGCGCGCCTCGTCGACCAGGGGATCGACATCAAGCGGCTGGCGCGCGCCGGCGTCGAGATCTTTTTCACCCAGGTCTTTCGCGACGGCTTCTTTCACGCCGACATGCATCCCGGAAACATCTTCGTCGCCGTCGATCCGGCGAACCGCGGCAAGTACATCGCGCTCGACTTCGGCATCATGGGCACGCTCTCCGAGCAGGACAAGAGCTATCTCGCGCAGAACTTCCTGGCGTTCTTCCGCCGCGACTACCGCCGCGTCGCCACCGCTCACATCGAATCGGGATGGGTGCCGCCGGAAACGCGCGTCGACGAGCTGGAAAGCGAGATCCGCGCCGTCTGCGAGCCGATCTTCGACCGGCCGCTGAAGGAAATTTCGCTGGGCCGGATCCTGGTCCAGCTGTTCAAGGCGTCGCGCCGGTTCAATGTCGAGATCCAGCCGCAGCTCGTCCTGCTGCAGAAGACGCTGCTCAACGTCGAGGGACTCGGGCGCCAGCTCGACCCCGATCTCGATCTCTGGGTGACCGCGAAGCCGTTTCTCGAGCGCTGGATGCACGAGCAGATCGGCTGGCGCGCGGTCGAGCGGCGCCTGCGCGACGAGGCGCCGTTTCTCGCGACGGCGCTGCCGCTGCTGCCGCGGCTGATTTACCAGCGGCTGATGCGCCGCGCCGGCGGCGGCGGAGGCCAGCGATCAGGGATCTCGCCGCCGCGCAGCGGGTGCGCAATCGCTGGCTGGCGCTGATCGCGCTGCTGCTGGCGGTTGCAGCGGCGGCGCTGATCTGGCGCGGTTGGTAGATCGACGCGGCAGAGGCATTCGCCATGCCCGTCGGACCGCCGCGATGCGGCGGCGCCGCGGAGCGACGACTCGCCTCCGCGCGGCGGGTGACCACGCGGGCGCGCCTTACTTCGGCGGCTGCCTTGTCTGCGGCAGTCTTGTCGGCGGCAGCCCTGTAGCTGGTTGCAGCCTGCACCGGTGGATGCGCGGACCGCCTTGTGCTGCGCCTTCGCGCGGGTCTCCATCTCGGCATCGTGCGCCTTCGTGTAGGCCTCGCATTCGTCGAGCGTCTTGAAGCTCTGCAACTTCGTGCGATACGCGGTGCGCTCGTCAGCGGTCATCATACTGCCGGGCGGATCGGCAGCTGTTGTCTGCGTCCGTGCCGGTGCTCGAACTCGCCGGCCTCGGGCTGCCTTTTTCTTTGCCTCGCCGCCTGTCTCTTGCGCCTTCCGATCGGCCTCGGCCTGCGAGCGTCTGCCCTTGGTACCGACATCCTTCGCCGTCGCAGGCGTTCGACGGGGCCGCCTCGCTTCACCACCGGCTTGTTCGCTCGGCTCGGCGGGCGCCGTCGGTTTGCGCCAGCGCGCACTCGGCGCGAACAGAGTCGCCACCGCAAATATCAGATATTTCATCGTTGCCTCACCATCTTCGTTGAAAGAGTGAAACGGCTATTTTGCCTGAAACGGAGCGTGTCTGACTTGCCCCACGGTCGATTTCGTTCCACACCAGCGCGACATCCTGCTGGCGCCGGACCAGCCGCTCCAGCGCGCGCTTCTGTGCCGGCGTGCGCACGCATCCCTGGAGCGTGACGAACTTGCGCGTCGTCGTCACCCAGATGCTCGCGTGCGCGAAAGCGCACGTCGCCGCGTATCGCGGCGACGACGCGCGCATTGATCTCCGGATCGCGCTTGTACGCGCCGCCGCATTCGCACGTCCCGGCGAGACAGCACGACGTTCCCCGCTCGGCGCGCTGGTGCGCCTGCGCGCGCATCTGCTCGAGAGTCAGCGTCGGCGGCGGCACCGTCGGGCACGCGGCGAAACCCGACGTCGCCTGGGCGAACGGGTCCAGCTGATAGCTCCCGCCGTCGTCGGCCGGCGACGCTGCCGGCAGCGCCGCCGCAGCCGCCGCAACGATCAGAGCAAGCCGTCTCATCGCGTGCATTCGCCTCCACCGTCGGCGATCAACGGCCGTCGCCGGCGATCGGTTGACATGGCGCATCGGCGTTACCGCGGCGAAGCGCCGGGATCAAGAGACCTCATTTTGCTACAATCCGCCATCTTCTGAACGGGCCGAGTCCGTCCGCGATGGCGCTGCTCGAAATCCAGAACGTGACGCGCCGATTCGGCGACTTCACCGCGGTCGACGGCGTCGAGCATCGACATCGAAGCCGGCGAGTTTTTCACGCTGCTCGGGCCCTCCGGCTGCGGCAAGACGACCTTGCTGCGCATGATCGCCGGCTTCGATCTGCCCGACGGCGGGCGCATCCTGCTCAACGGCCAGGATCTCGCCGACCAGCCGCCGGAAGGACGCCCGGTGCGCACCGTCTTCCAGAGCTATGCGCTGTTTCCGCACATGACGGTCGAGGGCAACATCGCGTTTCCGCTGCAGATGGCGAAGACGCCCGCGGCGGCGATTCCCGGCAAGGTCGCAGGAGGCGCTCGAGGACGTGCGGCTGGCCGGCTTCGGCAAGCGCTATCCGCACGAGCTCTCCGGCGGCCAGAAGCAGCGCGTCGCCATCGGCCGCGCGCTGGTCACGCATCCGACGGTGCTGCTGCTGGACGAGCCGCTGGCCGCGCTCGACGCGAAGCTGCGCGAGGAGATGCAGATCGAGCTGATCAACCTGCAGAAGGAGGTCGGCATCACGTTCGTCTACGTGACGCACGATCAGACCGAGGCGCTGGCGCTGTCGCACCGGATCGCGGTGATGAACAAGGGCCGCGTCGAGCAGACTCGACGAGCCGTCGCGCATCTACGGCTTTCCGAAATCGCGCTTCGTCGCCGATTTCATCGGCACCTGCAACCTGCTCGAGGGCCGATCGCGTCGAACGCGGGCGGCATCGTCGCGATCGAGGTCGCCGGACTCGGCCCCGTGCGCGTCGCGGCGGCCACGGCCTGCCCGCGCCGGCGGTCGCGGGCACGATCGCCCTGCGGCCGGAAAAGATCCGCGTGCAGCCGCCGCGGCGCAGGGCGCCGGCGCAGCCGGCCACCGGACAATCACTTTCGTCGGCACCGTCACCGAATATCTCTACCTGGGCGACGTGACCGTCTACATCGTCACCACGCCGGGCGGCCGCAAGCTCGAGACGCTGCTCGCCAATTCGGCCGCGGGCCGCACGAAGTTCTTCGAGGTCGGCGACGCGGTCGAGATTGAGCTGGCCGGTCGACGCCGGCCACTTCATCGGAACGACGTCAGAGCGCGATCTGACCGATCCGATGAGCACCGCTGCCCGCTCGATGCAGGCCCGAGCCCGGCTCGGCCGATGGCTGGTCAGCGGGCCGCCGCTGCTCTACCTGCTGGTGTTTTTCGCGGCGCCGGCGCTGATCATGGTGCTGGCGTCGTTTCGCACGCCCGGCGATTTCGGCGGGCCTCGCGCCGCTGGTCGAGGACGGCAGGCTCGACCTCAACCTCGACAGCTACGCGCGCTTTTTCACCGAATCGGTCTACGCGCAGATTTTCGTCAAGTCGGTCTGGTATGCGCTGCTGACGACGCTCTTCTGCCTGCTGCTCGCGTATCCGCTGGCGGCGCTGATCGCGCGCAGCGCGAAAAAGCACCGCGACCTGCTGCTGCTGCTGGTGATCCTGCCGTTCTGGAGCAATTTCCTGATCCGCATCTACGCCTGGATGATCATCCTCGGTCCCAACGCCGCGCTGGCCAGAGACCGTCAACGGCGTGCTCGGCCTGGTTCGGGCACGAGCCGGTGCCGCTGCTGTTCAGCTCGTTCGCGGTGCTCGTCTGCCTGGTCTACGTGCACCTGCCGTTCATGGTGCTGCCGCTGTACGCCAACCTGGAAAAGCACGACCAGGCGCTGCTCGACGCGGCGCAGGATCTGGGCGCCAGCGCATGGCAGCGCTTCTGGCGGATCACGTTCCCGCTGTCGCTGCCGGGCGTCTACGCCGGCGCGGCGCTGGTGTTCATTCCCGGCGCTGGGCATCTTCGCGATTCCCGACATCCTCGGCGGCCCCGAAGACAGCCTGATCGGCAACGTCATCAAGCAGCAGTTCCTCGAGACGCGCGACTGGCCGTTCGGCAGCGTGCTGTCGATCGTGCTGACCGTCGCGGCGCTGGTGCTCGCCGGCGCCGCGGCGTGGGTCGGCCGCGGCAGCCTCGGCACGCCGTCGAGCGCGCGAGGAGGCGCGTGCGTAGGCGCCCGGCGGGCTTGTGGGCGGCGGCGCTGGCGGGCTATGCCTTCCTCTACGTCCCGCTGCTGATCGTCGTCGTCTACTCGTTCAACGATTCGCGCCTGAACGCCGAGTGGGTCGGCTTCACCTTCGACTGGTACGACAAGCTGTTCCACAACGAGGACATGCTGCTCGCGGCCGGCAACTCGCTGCTGATCGGATTGATCGCGAGCGCCGTCTCGACGGTGCTCGGCACGATGGCCGGCGTGGCGATGTACCGCTACCGGCCGCGGCTGCTGTCGATTCTCGTGCTGGCGCCGATCGCGATCCCCGAGATCCTGATGGGCGTCTCGCTGCTGATCTTTTTCGTGCTGCTCAATTTCACGCTGGGGCTGGTCTCGGTCGCGCTCGCCCACATCGCGTTCTGCATCGGCTTCGTCGCCATCGTCGTCCGCGTCGCGGCTGGCCGGCATGGACGAGAGCCTGACCGAGGCCGCCCGCGACTGCGGCGCCACGCCGCTGCAATGCCTTTCGCTACGTCACGCTGCCGCTTATCATGCCGGGCGTCATCGCCGGCGCGCTGATGGCGTTCACGCTGTCGATCGACGATTTCGTCATCACTTTCTTCACCGCCGGCGCCGGGACCGTGACGCTGCCGCTGCAGATCTACTCGATGATCAAGATCGCCGTCACGCCCGAAGTCAACGCCGTGTCGACGCTGTTGATGCTGCTGACGCTGGCGCTCATCATCGTCGCATCGAAGCTGTCGCCGAGCCTGCTCGGCACCGACGAGGAGAAGACATGAAAAGACTGCTATCGCTGCTTTGCCGCCGCGCTGATCGCGCTGCCGGCGGCCGCCGCCAAGGACCAGTTCCACCTCTACAACTGGAACAACTACATCGCGCCGGAGACGATCAAGCGCTTCGAGGATACGTGCAAGTGCGAGGTCGTGCAGACCTACTACTCGGACAACGAGGAGCTGCTGGCCAAGCTCGCCGCCGGCGCCAAGGGCTACGACATGCTGGTGCCGACCAGCAACGCGGTGCAGGCGCTGATCAAGGGCGGGCAGCTGAAGCCGCTCGACAAGTCGCAGCTGCCGAACCTCAAGAACATCAACCCGATCTATCTGAACACGCCGTTCGATCCGGGCAACAAGTACTCGGTGCCGTACGCGATGTCGACGACGATCATCGGCTACAACGACGTCAAGATGAAGGAGCTCGGCCTGCCGACCGACACCTGGGCGGTCATCTTCGATCCGAAGTATCTGGAGAAGGTCAAGGGCCGCGTCACCGTGCTCGACAGCTCCAGCGAGCTGTTCGCCGCCGCGCTCAAGTATCTCGGCTACTCGGCCAACGACGTCGATCCCGAAGCACTGGGACGAGGCGGCGGCGCTGATCAAGAAGGCGAAGCCGTACTGGGCGGCGTTCAACGCGTCGTCGTACATCAAGGAGCTGACCGTCGGCAACATCTGGCTGGTGCACGGCTACTCGAACGACATCTTCCAGGCGAATCTCGACGCGCAGGCGGCCAAGCGGCCGTTCCACATCCTGCAGGGCATGCCGAAGGAAGGCGCGGTGCTCGCGGTCGACAACATGGTGATCCACAAGGGCGCGCCGCGGCCCGACCTGGCGCTCAAGTTCATGAACTTCATGCTCGAGGGCAAGAATTCCGCCGAGCTGACCAACCTGATCGGCTCGGGCAATCCGAACCTCGATGCGGTCAAGTACATCAAGCCCGAGATCCTGAAGAATCCGGCGATCTTTCCCGACAAGGCGGTCGAGGCCAAGCTCGAGCAGCTGAAGGACCTGACGTCGGCGCAGCGGCGCCTGCGCAACCGGCTGTGGACCGAGATCAAGGCGGGACGCTGAGCGTTCACCGGCAAAATCAGGTGTGCGTTGCCGTCGCAGCTTCGACCCCGGCCCCCGGTTTCAATCATGCCGGGCCGGCTACGCCGGGATGACTGGCCAGTGGTTACGCCTGGGCAGCTTCTGCATCGCTGCGTCATCCCGGTCCTCGATTAAAGCAGTCGGGGACAGGCTCCGGCCAGGGCCCAGGTTGACGCACGGCGTGAGCGATCTCGTCGTCAAGCCGCTCGCGCCCGCGCTGGCCGGCGACTTCCTGCGCTTTTTCGATCACGAGCGCGGACCGGCGTTCGCCGACAATCCGGAGTGGGCGAAATGCTACTGCCACTTCTACGAAGTGCCGGTGGCGATCGACTGGCCTTCGTTGTCGGCCGCGCAGAACCGCATCGCCATGCAGGCGCGCATCGAGGTCGGCGAAATGGAAGGCTTCCTCGCCTATGCCGGCAGACGAGCCCGTCGGCTGGCTGAACGCCCAGCCGCGCCACAAGCTGCCGCACTGCTTCGACCGGATGTGCATTCGCGCCGACGCCGCTGCCGTGCGCGGCGTACGAGGCGGCGGTCATCGTCTGCTTCGTCATCGCGCCGGCGTGGCGGCGGCAGGGCGTCGCGCGCGCACTGCTGGCGGGCGCCTTGTCGTCGCTGGCCGCGCGCGGCTTCAAGCTGGTCGATGCCTTCCCGTTCAAGTCGGGCGACAGCGAGAGCGCCGCCGATCACTACCACGGCGCGCTGTCGATGTTCACGGCGGCCGGGTTCGCGCCGCTGGCCGAGACCGAAACGATCACCGTCGTGCGCAAGTTTCTGCGCTGATCCGATCATGTCCGTGCCTGCAACCTCGCGCGCGTCGCGCCTGCCCGAGTATCTTGCCGGGCTGTACGCGCTGCTGATCATTTATGCGAGCCTCGAGTCGTTCTCGGGCCTGGATGGCGCCGCTGCCGGGCACGCCGTTTTTCCTGTTCGCGCCGTGGCCGCCGCGCTTCACCCGCTTCGACGTCGCAGTCAATATTCTCGCCTACGCTCCGTTCGGGTTTTTCGTCGCCTTGTCCGGTGCCGGCGCACGCCGCTCGGTCCGCCTGGCAGCTCGCGATCGGCGCCGGCGCTGCTGCTTTCGTTCGCGATGGAAACGCTGCAGATGTTCATTCCCACGCGCGACGCCAGCGCGATGGACCTCGTCTGCAACGCCGCCGGCGCGGGCGTCGGCGGCCTCGCCGCGATCGCGTTCGATCGCGCGCCGCGACTGCGCGCGAGCGTCGCGGCCTGGCGCCGCCGCGTGTTTGTCGAAGGCGGCAGCGCCGACCTGGGCCTCGCGCTGCTCGCGATATGGCTGCTGGCGCAATTGAATCCCGGCATCCCGCTGTTCGCGGCGACGTTCGATCCATCGCTCGAGCTGACGCGCGACCTGGCCGGCACGCTGCTGCAGGCGGCGGAGAGCGCGTTCAACGTCATCGGCGTCGGGCTGTTCCTCGCGCTGCTGCTGCGCCAGCGGCGCTTCGTCGGCGGCGCGGTGCTGATGCTGATCGGCACTGGCGCTGATCCTCAAGGGCGCCGCGGCGAGCGTGCTGATCCGGCAGTCGGTGCTGGAAACATGGATCAAGCCCGGCGTCTCGCTCGGCGTCGCCGCCGGCGCGCTGGTGCTGCTGCTCGCGGTCTGGCTGCCGCGGCCCGGCGCGAACGACGCTGTGCGCGATCGCGCTGCTGGCCTCGCTGGTCGCGCCGCTGCTCGCGCCCGACATGTGGCGCGCGCGCGCACCGCTCGCGCTTTTCGCCTGGCCGTACGGCCAACTGCTCAATTTCAACGGACTGACGCACGCGGTGCTCGTCGCGTGGCCGATCCTGGCGAGCATTTATGTGCTGTGCGGTCGCCGCGCGGCGCGTCACACCGACGAAGGTCGACTAGCCCACGGCGCGTATAATTTCGCGCTTCACGAGTTGCGAGACTCATCTCTGATGACGCGCGGCGAACAGCGTGTGTCGATCGCCGGGCCGGCCGGCGCGCTCGAGCTCGCGCTCAATCTGCCCGAGCAGGCGCCGCGCGGCATTGCGCTGGTCGCGCACCCGCATCCGCTGCAGGGCGGGACGATGGACAACAAGGTCGTGCAGACGCTGGCGAAGACTTTCGCGGCGCTGGGCTACGCCAGCGTCCGATTCAATTTTCGCGGCGTCGGCGGAAGCGCCGGCGCATTCGACGACGGCACCGGCGAAACCGATGATGCGCTGGCCGCGCTGGCCCACGGCCGCGCCGAGTATGGCGAGCCTGCCCGTCGTTCTCGCCGGATTCTCGTTCGGAACTCGTTCGTCCAGACACGCGTCGCGCAGCAGGTGACGCGCCGAGCGCATGGTGCTGGTCGCGCCCCGCGGTCGCGCCGATTCGGCGAGCGCGACCGTTGCCGCCGACACGATCGTCATTCACGGCGAGGAAGACGACGTCGTCGGCGCTGGCCGACGTGTTCGCGTGGGCGCGCCCGCAGCAGCTGCCGATCATCGTCTTTCCCGGCTGCGGCCATTTCTTCCACGGCCGGCTGCCGCAACTGCAGCGAATGATCAGCGGCATGTGGCGGTGACGCGGCGCCTGCGCCACGGCGCCTGGCCGGCATGCCGCGGCAATTCGTCCGGCGACGTCGTGCTCGCCGTCGCCGGGCTTGCGCAAATCGTACGGTGACAACGAGGTCGTGCGCGGCCTCGATTTCGCGATCCGCCGCGGCGAATGCTTCGGCCTGCTCGGCCCCAACGGCGCGGGCAAGACCACGACGCTGCGCTGCTGCCTCGGGCTCACCGATCCCAACGCCGGCGCGATCACGCTGGTCGGCGAGCCCGTGCCGAAGGCGGCGCGCGAAGCGCGCATTCGCGTCGGCGTCGTGCCGCAGATGGACAACCTCGATCCCGATTTCACCGTCGTCGAGAATCTTCGCATCTACGGCCGCTATTTCGGCATTCCGGCGGCGACGCTGGCCGAGCGCATACCGCGGCTGCTCGACTTCGCCGGACTGCGCGAGCAAGGGCGGCGGCGAGCATCCGGACGCTTGTCCGGCGGCATGAAGCGGCGCTTGACGCTCGCCCGCGCGCTGATCAACGACCCCGAGCTCCTGATCCTCGACGAGCCGACGACCGGCCTCGATCCGCAGGCGCGGCACCTGATCTGGGACGGCCTGCGTCAGCTGCTTTCGCAGGGCAAGACGATCCTGCTGACCACGCATTTCATGGACGAGGCCGAGCGGCTGTGCTCGCGGCTGGCGGTCATCGACCACGGCCGCATGATCGCGAGCGACTACGCCGCGCGCGCTGATCGCCGAGCACGTCGAGCCGGAAGTGGTCGAAGTGTACGGCGACGAAGCGCGCAGCTGGGCGGATACGCGCGGCCGCGACGCTGGCGGATCGCATCGAGATCGCCGGCGAGACCGCGTTCTGCTATGCGCGGGACGCGGCACCGCTGCTGCGCGATCTGAGCGACGCAGAGCGGCGTGCGCTACCTGCATCGCCCGGCGAACCTGGAGGATCTGTTCATCAAGCTCACCGGGCGCGAGCTGCGCGACTGAACCACCTGCGCCAAGCGCAAGCCTGTCGCGCGGCGCGCACGGCCGTGCCGCGTGCGTGAACGCGAGTGCCCGCGCTATACTCGCCGGCAGCGCCACGCAAGCCTACGTGTCCGATGATCTCCGCTTCACTGATCCGCGCGCCCGAGCTTTCGCTGCGCTGGATACCCGTCTGGCGCCGCAACCTGCTGGTCTGGCGCAAGCTGGCGATCGCCGCGGTGCTCGGCAACATCGCCGATCCGCTGCTCTACATGCTGGCGCTGGGCTACGGCATCGGCAGCTTCGTGCCCGAGGTCGGCGGCATGAAGTACATCGCCTTCATCGGCACCGGCATGGTCTGCCAGAGCGCGA
The DNA here is from genome assembly GCA_963713125.1 of uncultured beta proteobacterium. Lineage (GTDB taxonomy): Bacteria > Pseudomonadota > Gammaproteobacteria > Burkholderiales > Casimicrobiaceae > PALSA-1003. The sequence continues at coordinate 187,246 of CAVQKL010000005.1, forward strand.
TGTTCACCTCGTCGTTCGAGGCGATGTACTCGGCGTTTTCGCGCATGCACGTGCAGCGGACCTGGGAAGCGATCATCAACGCGCCGCTGTCGCTCGACGACGTCATGCTCGCCGAATGGATCTGGGCCGCGACCAAGAGCGTGATGTCGGTGATGGCGATCCTGGCGGTCGTCCTGCTGCTGGGCTTCGGCCATTCGTGGCTGGCGATCTGGGTGTTGCCGCTCGGCTTCATCGTCGGCCTCACCTTCGGCGCGTTCGGCCTGGTGATGAATTCGCTGGCGCCCGGCTACGATTTCTTCACCTATTTCTTCACCCTGGTGCTGACGCCGATGCTGCTGCTTTCCGGCGTTTTCTTCCCGGTCGAGCAGATGCCGGCGGCGCTTCAGGGCGTCGCGCAGACGCTGCCGCTGTCGCACGCGATCGACATCGCGCGGCCGCTGCTGCCGGGCCGCGTCCCGGACGCCATTCCGCTGCACATCGCGGTGCTGCTCGCGTACGCGGGTTCGCCGCGTACTACGTCGCGCTGGTGCTGACCCGGCGCCGCCTGCTGAAATAAGGCAACGACATGCTCTGGATCAAGTCGCTGCACATCATCTCCATGGTCACCTGGTTCGCGGGCCTGTTCTACCTGCCGCGACTGTTCGTCTATCACGCGCTGGCCACCGACCGATCGGCATCGAGCGGTTCAAGGTGATGGAGCGCAAGCTCTACGTCGGCATCATGACGCCGGGGCGGTGCTGACGATCGCGACCGGCTGTGGCTGTGGCTGGGCTACGGCGTCAGCGGCGGCTGGCTCTACGCCAAGCTCGCGCTGGTGCTGATACTGGTCGCGCATCACGTCTGGCTCGGCAAGCTGATGGCCGATTTCCGGCACGACCGCAACCGGCACGGCGACGTCTTCTATCGCTGGATCAACGAAATTCCCGCGCTGCCGGTGCTGATCGGCGTCGTGCTGCTGGTCGTGCTGAAGCCGTTTTGATCTTCGCCGCCCCGCTTCGGTGACCGAGCATTTTTTCGCGCCGTGCCCGCGCGGGCTCGAAGCCGCGCTCGCCGCCGAGCTGGGCGCGCTCGGCGCGGCGGAAATCACGACCACCGACGGCGGCGCCGCGTTCGCGGGCCCGATCGAGCTCGCCTACCGCGCGAATCTCGAGAGCCGCCTCGCCAGCCGCATGCTGTGGCGGGTCGGGCAGGGCGCGTATCGCGACGAGAACGACGTCTACGAGCTCGCCAAGGCGCTCGACTGGCCGCGCTGGTTTCGAGCCGACCGCACGCTGCGCGTCGACGTCGCCGCCACGCGCTCGCCGCTGACCAGCCTCGAATTCGCGACGCTCCGCATCAAGGACGCCGTCTGCGACCGGCACCGCGCCGCGGGCGGCGTGCGGCCCAGCATCAGCAAGGATCGTCCCGACGTCCGCGTGCACGCCTATCTGACCGCGACCGACGCGAGCTTCTACCTCGACACTTCGGGCGAGCCGCTGTTCAAGCGCGGCTACCGGCGCGAAACCGCCGACGCGCCGCTGCGCGAGAATCTCGCCGCGGGTCTGCTGCGCCTGGCCGGCTGGCAGCCCGGAACGCCGCTGCTCGATCCGATGTGCGGCAGCGGGACCATCGCCGATCGAGGCGGCGCTGATCGCGCTGGACATCGCGCCGGGACTCAAGCGGACGTTCGGCTTCCAGAAGCTCGCCTGGTACGACGGTCCGGCGTGGCAGCGAATCAAGCAGGCGGCGCAGCGCCGCGCCAGGCCGCCGGCGCCGGCGGCCATCTGGGCGAGCGACAACGACGCGACGGCGATCCACCAATGCAGCGACAACATCGCCGCGGCGGGCGTCGACGGCACGGTATTGGTCGAGCGGGCCGACGCGCTGACGCGCCCGCCCCTGCGGCCGCGGCGGCTGATCGTCAGCAATCCGCCGTACGGCGTGCGCCTCGCCGACTCGGGTGCGCTGGCCGCGTTCTATCCGCAGCTCGGCGACGCGCTCAAGCAGCGATACGCCGGCTGGACGGCTTACCTGCTGAGCGGGCGACGCGCGGCTGCCGAAATTGATCGGGCTGAAGGCGAGCCGCCGCACGCCGCTGTTCAACGGCGCGCTCGAATGCCGGCTCTTCGAGTATCGCCTGATCGCCGGATCGATGCGCTCGCCCGCACCCGCCGGGCGCGGCGCGATGATAGAATGAACCAGTTGCGTTCGCCCGCTTTCGCCACGCAGGAATCCGCCATGATGCTGCCCAGCCGCCACTACGTATCCGAGCACACCCGAAGTTCATTCGCGAGCTGCTGCAGAAAAAGCCCGAGCTGCATCGACAAGCAGCGCGAAGGCCGCGCGATCTGGTGGGACAAGCGCCCGCAGGAGCTGGCCGAAGAGCGCGCGCGCGACGCAAGCCGCGTCCCGCAGTCGCCGTACGTCTACGACGCGGATTCCTGAGCTTCATCGGCCCAGGCGTCGCCCCTGCCAATGCGTCGCCCCGGCGCAGGCCGGGGCCCAAGAAGCGATGCCAAGAAGGCGAGGAGCGCACCTTGGATCCCGGCCTTCGCCGGGATGACTAATGAAATGTCACCACGCCCTACGCCGCGTGGCTTCGCCGTAGATGAAGTAGCGCTGCGTCTGCGCAAGCTCGGCGCGACATCCGAGCGGTCGCAAGCTTCGCGGCCAGTGCCGCCGGCTCGTAGAAAACCTTGACGATCCTGAACTCGCGGCCGTCATTCAACTTGCGCGTGACGATACCTGCCTCGCGTCCGGGAAGCACGTGGTCCTTCGCCGTCGACGTCGGATCGAACGCGGAATCGATCAGATACGCCGCGCCTGCCGGCGCGAGCGCGCCGGCTACCATCGCCCAGAACGCGGCGAAGCGCTCGTCGGGCACGTGCGATAGCCAGAAGCTGAAGAACACCGCGTCGTAGCGGCTGCGGCGGCCGCCACGCGAACAGATCGGCCTCGACGTAGTCGACATTGTCGGCGCCGACGCGCGCACGATTGATCGCGATGACCTCGGGCGAGGCGTCGACCGCGGTGACCCGCTCGACGCGCGGCGCGATCAGCCGGGTGAAAAGGCCGGTGCCGCAGGCGAGCTCGAGCACGTGCGCCGGCCGCCGCGCCGCAAGCCACGACGCCAGCGCCGCCTCGACCGCCGCGGTTTCGGCGTGCCACTGCGCATTGAAATCCGCGCCCCGATCGTAGCGGCCGGTGCGAAACCACCACTCGTCGTACTCGCCGGCGCGCGCGCGGTAGTAGGCGATCTGGTCATCGAGAACATGCCCCGCGGTCATGTCGGCAATAATAGAGCACCTCACGACACTCCGCCAAGCAGGAACGTCGTCCATCGCCAGGAGATGACGGTGTGCCTATCCGCTACAATCGCGCCAATGCCGGGGCGGCGAACATCACCGGCGTCTTCGTTGCGTCGACGCACAATCGAAAGTTCAGGCGATGCATGCCCCTTCCCTCAACGCAGCGCGCACCCGCGACGCCTGGGTTCCCTTGCATTTGCTGGGCTGGCTGCTTGCGGCAGTGCTGGCGCTCGTTCACGCGTGGTCGCTACACAGGTACGCGGTCAACTTCCCGTTTCAGGACGACTTTACGCAATTTGTTGCAGTTCCCGACCATGTTGAACAACTCCCCACATTGCGGGAAAAGATCGCCTATCTTTTCTCTTCATCAGGCGATCATCGAGTCGTTACGCTGCGTCTGGCTGCATTGATCCAGGCGCGATTTCTTGGCGGACTCGATTTCAAGATACTCGTTTATTTTGGCAATCTGCTATGCGCAGTCACGGGCTTGCTCGTCCTGTCACGCGCGGAGCCATCGCGACGGGCATTTCTTGCGCCATTGTTCGCAGCCCTGCTCTTCTCTCCAACCAATTACATAGCTCAATTCTGGGCGTCGGCGGCGCTGCAACACCTGAGCCTGATTGCCTACGGCTTTGGTGCGCTCTATTGCTTGTATCGCACCGGCGTGGCATGGGAGGTTGGCGGCCTGTTCCTGGGAATGTGCGCTTTCATGACAGGGGCCAATGGCCTAGCGGTACTCCCCGTAGGCGCAGTGCTGCTATATGTTCGTGGTCGCCGTCACGCTGCTGCTCTCTGGGTGTTGCTGACGTTTGTCATCTGTTCGCTGTATTTCATCGGCCATCACTCGCCCGTCGGGCGTCCGTCAAATTTCGAGAGCCTAAGAGATCCGTTGCGGTTGGCAACGGCGTATCTCGCGACGCTCGGGTCAATGGGCGAGCGTTTCAGTTTCGCTGTGATCCTTGGCCTGGTGTTGGTGGTGGTTTGGATTTGGCTTATCGTGGGACGTCGGCCGGCCCCGGGTTGGACGCTGTTGCTTGCATGGATGGCGTTTCTCTTGGCGTCCGCGGCAACCATCGCAGTCGGGCGAGCGCTGTTCGGAGACGACGCAATTGTGAATAGCAGGTATCGCGTCTATTCCGAATTGGCCGCACTCGTTACAACAGTCGCTGTGACGTACCGCCTCGGCGCCCGAAAGGGCAAGTGGCTTTTGGCGATCCTGCTAGCTGTGGGCTCAATATGGTCGTGGAGGAACTGGGAAGCCTATCTGCCCCATGTCGCCGACCTCGCGACCCGGCAAAGAAATGCAAGCGATCACTACGCGTTGACCGGCCACGGTGACTATGGCGAATGGCCGCCGCAGGATTCTGCTGATCTTTTGCTCAACCGCGCCGGTGACAGGGGTGACTACTCGGTTGACACAGATATCGACCCGCCAGGCACGTTGATCGAAAGCGCTCAGACGCTGCAGACGGCTCCAGGGCCTGCCCTATGGTCTACGCCACCATTCGTTTACGCGAATGCGATCAGTGTGCGCGGTCAAACATGGATGAGCATGCGCGATGTCACGCTGTGGCTGCAAAGCGACGCACATCGGTATCGAGGTTCGATGCGGACGCAGCGAGTCTTCAACGAGATTGTCGGACAAGGTCGACTCGTGTTTTGGAACACGTTCCCATTGCACGGTGTAGCGACCGGTCGCTACCGGGTGGGTTATACGCTTGGTGACGAACTCCGCACCGACGTCCTCTGGACCGACGACTGGATAGATCGCAAATAGTGTGACGCTCTCGTTGTTAGCCTGCCAAACGGGACCATAGCCAATCGGCTAGAGCACCTCGGCACAGCGCTACGCCGCGGCATTGTTGCATACGGTACGGAATCAGCTCCGCAACTTTCCGCGGAGCTCACGTGCATCAATTACAATGACGCCGCCGTTTCATGATTGTCATAGCATGCGATCCCTTCGTCCCTGGAAAGAGCGCACTGCCGCGGCCCTGCTGATCGTTGCCGGGCTGGCAATAGCAGGGGCGTTCGCGTGGCAGGAACGCCATGCAATCCGGCGGGCCCCCGTTGCGGCTGCCGTTACACAACCGACGACGCAACCGCCGGCGCCCTCCACGCGCACCCCGGCCATTGGCGCCATCGACACGCCGATCGACGAAGCGATAGTCGATACGACCTTACGCGTCACCGGGTGGGCACTGGACCCTGACGGCATCCAGCGCGTCGAGGTTCGCGTCGACGGGCGGTCCTACGTCGCGCACTACGGCATCGGGCGGCCGGACGTGGCGGCGGTCAAGCCGGGCTATCCCGATTCGGCGGCGGCCGGATTCGAATTCACCGGCGATTTCTCGCAACTCGATCTCGTCCGCCATGCGGTCAGCGTCGTCGCGATCGACCGCAGCGGCCGGGAAACCATCCTCGCCCGGAAGTCGCTGATCCCGCCGCAGGCGACGTCGCTTTGGAGCGATCTGCTCGACCAGCATCCGGCGCTCGCGCAGCGTCCGTTCCGCTTTCTGATGATGACGTCGGGTGTGGCGGCCGGCGGCGCAGCCGAAGTCGAATCGGCGTATCAAGATTATCTGTCTCGCACGACCGGTGTCGGCGTAGCGGTGCCGATTCTGTATTTGCGCACGACCAAGGGCACCGAAGGCGACTGGGAGTTCGACGCCGATTTCGATCTAACGCACAAGTGCCACGACCGCCCCGTCGCCGAGGACAACCTGCATGGCCTGATTCGCTACGCGATCGACAAGCATATGCCAGTGCATTTCATCCTCAACGGCGGCATCTGGGCAGATGCGAGCTGCGATACGCCGCAATGGGACGTCAACGACCATCTTGAACAGGACATCGACAATTGCCAGTGGACACAGGACAACAAGGTGTTTCCTGACGACTACCTGAAAAATCTACCGGGATCGACCAGCTCGCCCGAGCTCGCGCGCACGCTGACCTATAACGTCTACGCGGCCAAGGTTCGCGCGTACAAGCGCCGCAACCTGCAGGCGGCAGCGCGGATCATCGCGGCCTTTGCCCGCGAGCATCCCGATCTTTTCGTCGGAGTCAGCCTCGACGCCGACACCTACATGAATCCTTTCTTCATCCAGAATCAGGTGCTCGAGATATTCGACTACAACCCCGGCATGCTCAAGCAATTCCGGCAATGGCTGGCCGGAACCGGCCCGTACGCCGGCAAGCCCGAGCCGGGCGTGCCGAATCTCGCGCGCTATCGCCGGCCACGGCCTCTGTCGCTGGCCGAAGTCGACAAGATCGCAAACAAGCAATGGACCTCGTGGGATCAAGTCGATCCGCCGCGTTCGTTTCCCGGATCGCCATACCAACCTGCAAAACCGGGTGAAGCGCCGATCTGGGACAACCCGTGGTACCAGGAGTGGCAGGTATTTCGCCAGCACATCATTGCGCTGCACTATGACGAACTGTCGCAGTGGACCAACGAGGCCGGGATTCCGAGAGACAGGATTTTCTCCGCGGAAGGTTTCATCGCGCCCGATCCGGGCCAGTCCCCGTTCGCCGTGCAAATTACCAGCCACGGCCAGAATTACGACACGTCGGGCGTCTCGATCGAAGGATCGATCCCGCGCGCCGGCCATCTCGGCGCGGTGCTCTACGGCGAAACCGCCGAGAACCAGGCGCCGATGGAAGTGCCGCATAGCCTATTTGCGACCTTCTCCAGGATGGATCCCGGCTGGGCCGTGGTCGAGACCAACGCGACCAACCTCAAAATGCCGCTGGTGCAGCCACAATACGCACAGTCGTACCATGCATTTCGCGACATGTTCAACTTCGACGCGCAGGAAATTTCGGTAATGGCGTGGAATGGTTCCAACGGTCTCTACGCCGATCAGCCGGGGTATCTCCCGTACACCGCCTGGCGCAATACGCCGGCGGAAGCGGCGATGCGCGATTTCATGGTCACGCACGCGAATCTGCCTCGTGGCGCGAGGCTCTGGACCTTTGGCGCGCCGGGCTACGCCGATGACGATGGCTGGCGGCTCGAGCAAGGCAAGGTTTACGCGCGAGGCGGGTATCTGGACCTCGAATTCGACGGGGCGACGGCGACGCTGCTGTCGCCATCCGATCAGGTCATCCGGACGTCGACCATAGAATCGCTGGTACTTGGGTTGCGCGATCCCGCGCCGATTGCTGCTATGCAGATCTTTGGCAGGATCGATCATGCATCGCCATGGGTGCACATTGGCGCGCCGATTGCCGCGGACGAGTTCCGACAGACGGCCGCTGGCGCGCAAGTCCGTCTCGCATGGCCGGCCGCATGGCGCGCAAAGGAGACCATAGTGACGGAACTCAAGATCGTGTTGGCGTTTGACGCTCGAGTCACCGCTGCGCGACTCGACCGAATCGCTCTTTACCCCGGCACCCGGCAAACAGGTCGATCAATTGCGTCCGAGCGGTGATAGATCCCACTCCAGCTCCGTTCGGTGATGCCCCGCGTCCAGAGGCGCACGAGCTTCGATTTGCGGCCCTGGATGTTGCGCGACTAGGAGCGGCGCTGATGGTGGTTTTCTTTCACTGGTGTTTTCTGTTCAACATTGCCGATCCCGCGATGGGCTACAAACCGTGGCGTGAGCTTGAGCCGTTTGCGAGATACGGCCATCTTGGCGTACAGCTGTTCTTCATGATCAGTGGATTCCTGATTCTCCAAAGCGCCTATTCAAAGAATGTCGGCAGCTTTTTGAAGGCCCGCGCGTTACGCCTCTATCCCGCCTATCTTACATGCTGCGCACTGACCTACGTCATATGGCGCTGGCTGGGCGACGGAGCAATGTCAGTGTATTCATTCCTTTACAACTTGACGATGTTCAACGGAGTCATCGATTCAATTAGACGTGTGCCCACGACCTATGTCGATGGAGTCTATTGGACCTTGGCCATCGAGTGGAAATTCTATTTGCTGCTCGCTTTGTTGATCACTTGCCAACAACTGTCCCGCATCGACCGGGTTCTCTGGGCGTGGGCCATTGCCTGCTTCGCGTATGCACTTCACCCATTGGTATGGCTGGATACGTACCTCATAGCCTCGCTTGGGGCATATTTCATCGCTGGAGCCACCTTCTTTCGCGCGCGTATGTCGGGATGGAATGGTTCCCGTATATTGCTCGCCGTTATCGCGTTCGGCCTCGCGCTCACGCAGGCCGTGAGACTCAACAACGAACTCGAAGCGTTCCACCACAGAAATTTCAGTGTGTTGGCGACAATTCTCGTGGTCTCGTCCTTTTTCTTGTTCTTTGCATTGCTATCAGCAAACCCGCAGCGCAGACACCGATCGACGAATGCGTTTTTAACGCTCCTCGGTGCCTTGAGCTATCCGATCTATCTCCTGCACCAGCAGCTTGGAGCGATCGCGATTCCTCGACTCTGGTCGATCGACACACGGAATGTCTTGCTCGCTGCCGCGCTGATACTACTGATCGGATTATCGTTGATCGTGCATTTTGGCGTGGAACGGACTGTCTGGGCGGCGCAGCGCTACCGATCGCGTCGGATCGACAATCCGCTCCGCACCCCGAGCGTACTCTGATGTTGCCTGTTCGGCGCAATCGCCGCGGCTACGCGTTTTCAATCCGGCCGTCACGTGCGCCCACTCTACGCCGCGGTCGACAATGATTAGCGATGGCGCTGACGCCCATCATCTCGGTGCATTGACTGGCGTTCGCGCGTTCGCAGCGTTGTGGGTCCTTGTTTTTCACAGTTGGCTGTATGCGGGCTCACCATCACTGCGAATTCCGATTCTTGCGGGACAGCTTGATCTGACACCCCTGGCTGTTTTTGGCTGGCTTGGCCTCGACGTCTTTTTTGTCCTCTCGGGATTCCTGCTGACGAGGCAGGCTTGCCTTAAGGTCGCGTACTCGCCGACGAGTGCTGTCAAAAGCGGCTTCGTGGCCTCGTTCGGGGAAAGGTACAGCAGCTACCTGCGCCGGAGAATTCTGCGTGTATATCCCGCTTATTACGCCTGCATCACAGCGCTGCTTATTCTCTCTGCAACCGGCGTGTATCTTCGCTTACCCGGTAAACTCGAACTGCTCCTGCATCTGGGCATGGTGCACAATTTCATCGAGAAATATATTGCCACGATGAACGGCGTGTTCTGGACGATGCCCTTCGAATGGCAATTCTATTTGATCTTCCCCCTGTTGTTTGTGCTGCTCAGACGATATGGCGCCTGGACGCTATACGCCATCGCATTTCTCTCGGTTGTTGGTTCCAAGCTTCTTGTGATGGCAACAAGTAATGGGTATCCGCAAGTCCTACTGACAATACGTTTGGATGAGTTCGCCGCTGGCATGTGCGCAGGCGCGTTCGCGCTTGCCCGGCCGATGAACCGAATCGCAGCGATCGCGGTTTTCTGGCTCGGGGTGACCCTGCTACTGGCGACGCCATGGGTCTTTGCAGGCTACACTCAGGTCGGCCATTACTACGACCTGGAAGGTTTTCTGAGGCCGCCTTGGATTCAACTGGGCATATGCCTGATGTTGCTTGGGTTGACCGGTGAGCGTCACGGGGGCGTACGCATCTTCGATAACAAGATCGCCGTCGCACTTGGCTTGATCAGCTATAGCATCTATCTTTTCCATGTGCCAATTCTTCAACTGTTGCCGACACTGGGTTTGATTCCGCAGCGCACGGCATCCGTAAATGTTGGCTGGCCGCGCATTCTGGCTACTGCGTTGCCCATCATTCTTGTCGTGAGCGCCTTCTCCTATCGATTCATCGAGCGCCCTTTCCAGGCAAGGGGCAAGGCGCCTGCTCTCACAGCAAGCCCTCCACGCCTCGCTGGAGCGCTGCCTTCCGTGAATCCACTTTTCATGCTGATCGTCTGGGCGATCTGTCTCGAACTATTCTTGTTCGTCCGCACGTGATCAGCGCATTATCAGCAGGCGCGGCTCATGTTTCGAGCTCGCTGCGCCACGTCGACAGGCAACTTGGTCAACCCTGCTGAATTCGAACGCCCATGTAGCCGCGGTAAGTTGACCCCAAACCCACCCGCTAGTGGCGTAGCAATGTGGTTGCCTTGGTCACGCGCGCTCTCCGTTAGCAGGAAGACTCGACCGACTCCGAGGCGATGCGTCAACATCGCCGAAACAAGGGGTTTGCCGCCTACCGATCGTCCAGCCTTAGCTCGACGAACGCCTTGTCGCGCATCTCGCGCACCCAGTCCTGGAACGCTTCGTCGGCCTTGCGCTGGCGGATCGCGAGCTGAGCCTCGTTGCGCTCACGGTCGGCCGTCACGTCCTGCTTGCGCCGCTCCAGCGCTTCGATCAGGTGCCAGCCGAACGTCGTGCGCACCGGTGCCGAAACCTGGTTCGGCGCGAGCTTGTCCATCGCCTGCTCGAATTCCGGGACGGTATCGCCCGGACTCAACCAGCCCAGGTCACCGCCCTTGGCTGCCGACGCATCCTCGGAATTGAGCTTGGCCAGCTCGGCGAAATCGGCGCCGCCGTCGAGCCGGTCCTTGAGCCGGTCGATCTTGGTCTTTGCCTCGGCCTCCGAGGTCAGCTCGTTGACCCGGATCAGGATGTGCCGCGCGTGCGTCTGGTCGACCATCGTCGCCTCGTTCTTGTTGCGCTTCTCGAGCAGCTTGACGATGTGAAATCCCGCGGCGCTGCGCAGCACGCCGGAAATCGCGCCGACCTTCATGTCGCGCACGGTATCGACGAACACCGTCGGCAAACGCGCCCCGGAGCGCCAGCCGAGATTGCCTCCCTGGAGCGCGTCGCTGGCGTCGGAAAACCCTGCGGCAATCTGGGCGAAATCGGCGCCGCTCCTGATCGATTGCAGCGCCTCCTCGGCGCGCCGGCGCCGGCTTTCGATCTGGTCCGAGCTCGCCTGCTCGGGCACCAGCACGAGGATGTGCGCGAGGCGGTACTCGGTCTCGCCGGCGTTCTGCGCCTTCAGCGTCGCCAGGTACTGGTCGACTTCGGCGTCGGTGACGCGGATCTTGCTGTCGACTTCGCGCTCCCGCAGGCGCTGCACGATGATTTCGTTGCGGATGTCCTCGCGATACTTGGCGTAAGCGATGTTCTCGCGCGCCAGCATCTTGCGGAATTCGTCGGTCGACATCTTGTTCTCCTGCGCGATGCGCTGAACCGCGCGCTCGACCTGGGTGTCGTCGATGCGCACGCCGTCCTCCTTGGCCTGCTGCAGCAGCGCACGCTGGGTGATCAGTCGCTCGAGCACCTGCTTGTCGAGCACCTCGCGCGGGGGCGGCGCGACCTTTTGCTGCTCGAGCTGCTGCAGCACGGTGCGCCGCGCGTCGTCGACCTCGTACTGCGTCAGCGCCTCGTCGTTGACGATGGCGACGACGCGATCGACGCTGACGACGCCGGACGGGCGCGCCCGTGGGCTGCGCGGAAGCGCCGGCGGCGAACAGCGCCAGCGCGATGGGAACGAAGATGCGAACGTACATGTGCGATCCCTCAGAATTCAGGGAAATAGTCGGTGGCTGTCGCCGCCGGCGGGCCGCGTTGCCGCATCGTTGCCGGTCTGATAGCCGGGCACGCTGCGCTTGAGGACATCGATCGGGTTGGTGCCCAGACGGGCGAGCCCGTTCAGCTCGAACTGCACGAACACCGACTTGCTGGCCTGCTCCGTCGTGGTGGTCAGGCGTTGGCCGACGATGCGGAACGCCCAGCAGCCGCCATTGTACTCGAAGCCCAGCACCCCCTCCAGCGTCTTGCCGTCGACCAGCGAATAGTTCCAGCGTCCGATGAACGACCACGTCGTTGGACAGCGGCCACTGCCCGGAGAAATCGACCTGCTTGAGCTGCGAAATGACCCCGGTCGGGTCGATGTTCTGCCGAATGTAGCGGTAGCTCGCATTGAGCACCTTCCCCGCCGCCGGCTGCCAGCGCACGCCGATGTCGAACAGCTCGGTCTGCGGATGATTGAGGTTGTACTGCAGCGTGCCCGCGGCCGACCAGTAGTCGGAAAGCCTGCCTTCGCCGGACAGCAGCAGGTCGGATGTATTGGCGGTGCGCGGCGCCTCGGTCAGCGTCACGCGCTGGCTCTCGAAATAGTAGCGCTGGCCGATCGCAAACCGCGCCCGCTCGTCGCCGGTGGCCGGATCGAGCAGGCGCGAGGTCAGCGCGAACGTGAGCTGATTGGCGTCGCCGATGCGATCGCTGCCGAGATAGCGGTTCTCGGTGAACAACTGCGAAAAGTTGAAATCGTCGATCGCGGTGTCGAACGGCGGGATCTGGTCCTGTCGCCGGTACGGTATGTAGACGTAGAAAGCGCGCGGCTCGAGCGTCTGGGTGTAGTCGCGGCCGAACATGTTCGTTTCGCGCTCGAAGACCAGCCCGCCGTCGAGGCTGGTGATCGGCACCGCGCGATTGAGGTGCTTTTCCTCCACGGTGCTGTCGTCGGCGAAATCGTAGTGGCTAAGGTGCAGGCCGGCGCGCGCGGTCACGAACCAGGCGTTGCCGCGCGTGGTCCAGGTCGCCGTCGGATAGAGCACCGACCGCTCGGCGTTGAGCAGCGCCGGCTGGCGAAAGCGCACGTACTCGGCGTTGGCCGCGAAATCGACGTCGTGCCACTCCACCGGGTTCATCGTCACCAGGAGCTGCGGCTCGCGGAAGTACGGCGGCGTGATCGGGTTGTTGGGGTCCTGCAGCGTCTGGAACGACTGCACGCGCGCGAGGATCGCAAACGGCCCGCGGCTGTACGCCAGTCCCGCCTCGCGCGGCAGGGTCTGCTGCGACGTTATCGTCAACCGGTCGGACAGGTCGGTGAAATACGCATCGTCCGAAACCTTCTGCACGTTGACGTAGGCGGCGAGCCCGGGAATCTGGCTGATCGCCTGATTGTGCTTCCAGGACAGCTCGTAGCGGTTGGTGTTGGTGATGCGGTCGGGCAGTATCGCGGCGTCGGCCTCGCCGACGACGTCGGGAAAAAGATAGCGGAACTGGCCGTTGATTTGCAGGCCGCGGCGCGTCATCAGGCGCGGCGTCAGCGTCGCGTCGTAGTTCGGCGCCAGATTGAAGTAGTACGGCAGCGACATCTCGATACCGCGGCTGCTGGTCGAGCCGAATATCGGCGCCAGGAATCCCGACTTGCGCTCGTTGGACAGCGGAAAATCGATGAACGGCGAGTACAGGATCGGCACGTTCTTGAACAGCACCGTCGCATTGCGCGCCGTGCCGACCAGGCGCGTGCGGTCGACGTCGACGCTGGACGAGGTCAGGTACCAGTCGTCGTTGCCGGCGACGCAGGTCGTGTAGCGGACGTCCTTGAGCTCGTACTTGTCCTCGCCGAGAAAGGTCAGCTCCCTCGCGTCGCCGCGCGATGCATTCTCGCCGAAGTGAAACTCAGGCGAGGTGAAGAAGCCCGTCTCGTCGCTGCGCTTGAATTTCGCCTCCGGACCGGTGATCCAGTCGATGCCGCGGCGCACGACGACATTGCCCCTGGCCCAGAATTGGTCGGTGGGAATGTCGTAGCGCAGCCAGTCGGCGAGCACGGTTTGCCGGCGCGAGCGCAATTCCGCGTTGCCCGACGCTTCGATCCACTGCTGGTTGTCGCCTTCGAGCTTGTCGGCACGCAGGAAGATGGGCTCGCGCTCAGGCGTTGTGGGATTCGATCCGGGACCGAGGCGCAGCGCCTTCGGCGGCGGCGGCTCCATCACCGGCGAAGATTTGAGCTGCGCCGGCGGTGAATCGGCAGCGGCACCGGCCGATGTCTGCGCTGTCGACTGGCTCGCGAACGCGAGCGGCAACAGGACAATTCCGGCGACGGCGGCGCGATGACGCATTCGAATCGGCAATGTTCGGATGCTAAAATGGGGCATTCTACCCGCCTCCTCGCCGGATTCCCCCGCATGAGTTCCGATGCCCGCCTGGACCTGCTGTGCGCGTGGCTCGAGCGAGTATTGCCGGCGCCGATGACCTCGATTGCGCCGGCATCTTCCGATGCCAGCTTCCGCCGCTACTTCCGCGTCACGCTCGACGGCGGGCTGCAGCCGCCGTCCGGCGGCCAACGCGCGCGGACGTTGATCGCGATGGATGCGCCGCCGCCGCAGGAGAATTGCGGCCCGTACGTCGCCGTCGCCGCATTGCTTGCGGCAGCCGGCGTGCACGCGCCGGCCGTCCACGCGCAGGACTTGTCCGCCGGGTTCCTGCTGCTCTCCGACCTGGGTACGCGCACCTATCGCGACGCGCTCGACGAGGCAACCGCGCCGGACCTCTATCGTGATGCGTGCAGCGCGCTGATCCGCTGGCAGCTCGCGAGCCGCGAATCGGTATTGCCACGCTACGACGAGGCGATGCTGGCGCGCGAGCTCGCGCTCTTCCCGGACTGGTACGTCGGCAGGCACCTCGGCATCGTGCTCGGCGCCGCGCAGCGGGCCACGCTCGATACGGCATTTCGCCGGATTCTCGACAACAATCTCGCGCAGCCCCACGTATACGTGCATCGCGACTTTCACTCACGCAACCTGATGGTCGCGCAGCCGAATCCCGGCGTTCTCGATTTCCAGGACGCGGTCTACGGTCCGGTCAGCTACGACCTCGTGTCGCTGCTGCGCGACGCGTACATTGCCTGGAGCGAGGAGCAGGAGATCGACTGGGCCGTGCGCTACTGGGAGCGCGCGCGAGTCGCGGGCCTGCCGGTCGCCGCCGACTTCGGCGACTTCTGGCGCGACTTCGAGTGGATGGGGGTGCAGCGCCAGCTCAAGGTGCTGGGTATCTTCGCCCGGCTTGCGCATCGCGACGGCAAGCGCGCCTATCTCGCCGACATGCCGCGGGTCATGCGCTACCTGCGCCGCGCCTGCGAGCGCTATCGCGCGCTCGGCCCGTTGCTGCAATTGCTCGACGAGCTCGAGGCGAGGCAACCGGTCGCCGGGTACACCTTCTGATGCACGCCGCGGCCGACCGGGACGCCGATTCCTCCGTGCCCACGGCGATGATCCTCGCCGCCGGCCGCGGCGAACGCATGCGGCCGCTTTCCGACGCGACGCCCAAGCCGCTGCTGCGGGTCGCAGGCAAGCCGCTGATCGCCTGGCAGATCGAACGTCTGGTCGCGGCGGGCTTTGGCAATCTGGTGATCAATGTCGCGCACCTCGGCCCGGCGATCGAAGCGGCGTGCGGCGACGGCCGCGCGTTCGGCGCGACCATCCGCTACTCGCGCGAAGGAGAGCCGCTCGAAGTCGCCGGCGGCATCGCCGGCGCGCTTGCGCTGCTCGATCGCGACGTGATGCTGGTCGTCAGCGGCGACATCTACACCGCGTACGACTACGCATCGCTGCTGCCGCGCCTGGCGGCGATGAAGGCGGCACGCGAGCCGCCGCACGCGCACATGGTGATGGTGCCCAATCCCGACTACCATCGCGACGGGGACTTCGGGCTGAGCGACGGGCGGCTGTCGCTCTCGGCGCAGCCGCGGCTCACGTTCGGCAACATCGCGCTGTACAGGAGCGCGCTTTTCGACGCGCTGCCGCGCGGCGAGAAGCGCAAGATCCTGCCGCTCTACCGCGACTGGATCGATCGCGGCTGGGTCAGCGGCGAACGCTTCGACGGCGACTGGGCGAATGTCGGTACGCCCGATGACCTGGCGCAGCTCGATGACCGCCTTGCCGGCGAGCTGCGCGAGCGGCTCACGCGATGAGCGCAAGGGACGAGCCGCAGCCTGACGCAGGGTTTCAGCCATGTTTTCTCCGGCGCCTACGCAGCCGGCCATTACAGCTACAAATGGGTGGAGGTGCTTTCCGCCGACGCCTATGCCCCGTTCGAGGAGCAAGGCGCGCTTTCGCCGATTCCAGGGGGCGGGTTTCGGGACGAGATCCTGGGCCGGGGCGGCAGCCGCCCGGCGCTGGACTCGTTTGTCGCCTTTCGCGACCGCAACCCGGAAATCAGTGCACTATTGCGGCATAATGGTATGCTGGCGTCATAGTATGTCTCCAAGGGAGGCCGAGATGATCAGGACATCCACGCCGTTACGCGGTATCGCCGCGGGTCTCGGCGGTTTGCTGCTTCTGGCGAGCGCATGCGCGATCGCGCAAAGCCAGCAGGTCTATCGCTACAACGATCCGGACGGCCGCGTCGTCTACTCCGACAAGCCCCCGCCGGCCGACGCCAAGAATGCGCAGGCCAAGCGCATCGGTCGCAACAGCATCGAGACGAGCGAGTTGTCGTTCGCGACCAAACAGGCGCAGGAGCGCTTCCCGGTCACCTTGTATACGTTTGCTTGCGGCGTCGTGTGCGACACCGCCGAAGGCCTGCTGAACAAGCGGGGCGTGCCGCACAGCATCGTCGACGTCACCCAGGGCGACGGCGCCGATCGGTTGAAGCGGCTGACCAGCGGGCTCGAAGCGCCGGCGCTGCAGGTCGGCGAGCAGGTGGCCACCGGATTCAGCGAGAACAAGTGGCAGAGCATGCTGAGCGAGGCCGGCTACCCGAAGACGCCGGCGCCACGGACGACGCCGATCGAACGCCCGTCGGCGCCGGTGGCAGCCGAACCGAGCAAAACCACGCAGGTAGTCACGCCCGACGCCACGCCGAAGGGCTCGTACCCGCAGTGACGGTGCGGGTCGCGACCTGGAACGTCAACTCGCTTAACGTCCGGCTGCCGCGGCTGCTGGATTGGCTGGCCGCCAACGCCCCGGACATCGTCGGGCTGCAGGAAACCAAGCTCGAGGACGGCAAGTTTCCCGTCGCCGAGCTGGCCGCCGCAGGCTATGCGCTGCAATTTGCCGGCCAGCGCACCTACAACGGCGTCGCGCTGCTCTCGCGCACCACCGGCACCGAAGTCGTCGCCGCGCTGCCGGGGCTCGACGACGTGCAAAAGCGCGTGCTGGCGGCGACCATCGGCGGCGTGCGCGTCGTCTGCCTCTATGTGCCCAACGGCCAGTCGGTCGGCTCGGACAAATACCGCTATAAGCTCGATTGGCTGGCGGCCGCGACCCGGTATCTGCGCACCGAGCTCGCGCAGCACCCGCAGCTCGCGGTGATCGGCGACTTCAACATCGCCCCGGAGGATCGCGACGTGCACGATCCCGACCTTTGGCGCAACCAGATCATGTGCTCGGAGCCGGAACGCGGGGTTTTCCGCGCCTGGCTCGACCTGGGCCTCTCCGATGCGTTTCGACTGTTCGACCAGGCGCCGAAGACATTCAGCTGGTGGGACTACCGGCAGCTCGCATTTCCCAAGAACCACGGCTTGCGCATCGATCACGTCCTGCTCTCGCCGGCGCTGGCCGAGGTTTGCACCGGCTGCCGCATCGATCGCCAGGCACGCAAGGGCGAGAAACCGTCGGATCACGCGCCGGTGATCGCTGACTTGAGCGTTACCTGAGCCGCAGCGCCATGACCGGCCGCAGCCGCGCGCTGCCGCCGGCTTCACCCGCGAGGCGCGCGGCGCGATGACATCGGACCATCGGCTCGCCGGGCGCCGCGTCGCACGCATCGCCGTTCCGGCCGCGGCGGCGCTGCTCGGGCCGCTCCTCTTCTTCCTGATCTTCGACCCGCGCCTGCTCGAGCCACGCTATTTCCGCTGGCTCCTTTGGCTGCCCGATCCGGCGACGCAATTCCTGGGCTGGCACTTCTTCCGCCTCGAGGCGTGGCACCTGCCGCCCGGCGCGGCGACCCATTACGGCATGGAGATGGGCGGCTCGATCGTGTTCACCGATTCGATCCCGCTGCTCGCGCTGGTGTTCAAGCTGGCGCGTGCGCTGCTGCCGGAGAAGTTCCAGTATTTCGGCCTGTGGATGCTCGCCTGCTATGTCCTGCAGGCGTGGTTCGGGTGGCTGCTGTCGGGCGTTTTCACCCGCCTCGCGCTGCAACGTCTGGCGATGACCGCGCTGTTCGTCCTCTGTCCGCTGGTTCCGGACCGCGCCATCGGCCATTACGCCCTGATGGCCCAATGGCTGGTGCTGGCCGCGCTCTATCTTTATGTGCGCGCGCCCGACCGCCGCGCGACCGCCTTGTGGTGCCTGCTTGTCTGCGTCGCCGCGCTGATCCATGCGTATCTGCTCTACCTCGTGCTCGCGGTGGCCGTGGCCGACGCGGCGCGGCGACGCTGGATCGACCATACGGCGACCACCCGCGATACCGCTCGATCGACGCTGCTGATCGCCGGCGCCCTGCTGGCGACGATGTGGCTGGCCGGATACTTCACGATTCCCGCCAGCGCGTTTTCCGGCGGCGCCGAGTATTACGGCCGCTACGCCGCGAATCTCAATGCGCTGTGGAATCCGATGTGGGGCTCGCTCTTCCTGCCCGGGCTGCCGGTGATCGCCGGCGCCGAATACGAAGGCTACAACTACCTGGGCCTCGGCGTGCTCGCGATGCTGCCGATCGCGGCGTTCGCGTGGTGGCGCGCCCGGCGGCAACACATGGGGCGCCGCTACCTGCCGCTTGCCGCCGTGGCGCTGCTGCTCTGGGCAATCGCGCTGTCGAACCAGGTAGCGTGGGGTGATCGGATCCTGTTCACGATTCCGCTGCCGAGGTTCGTCCTCGATCCGGTGGCGATGGTGCGGGCATCGGGCCGCCTGCTCTGGGTCGGCTATTACGCGCTGGTCCTGGCCGTGCCGGCGATCGTCGTGCGCAACTTCCCGGCGCGGACGGCGACGGCGATCCTGGCCCTCGGTCTTGCGCTGCAGATCGCCGATTTCGCGCCGCGCTACACCGCGCTCAACGGCTACTTTCGCCAGCATTTCATCGACGAGCCCGCGCGGCGTGCCGACGATCTGCCCTCGCCCTTCTGGGAAGTCGCGGCGCGCCACTACCGGACCATCCTGTTCGTTCCATCGCTGCCGGTGCCGCCGAATTTCGCGGCGGTCGGCCTGTTCGCGGCCGACCACGGCATGCGGATCAACGTCGGATCGTTCGCCCGCCTGGCCGTCAAGCGTGTCGGCGCGGTGACGATCGAGCGCGAACGCGCCCTCGCCGAAGGACGGCTCGACCCGGCGGCGCTGTACGTGCTGCGCCCGCCGGACGAAGCGGCTTTCCGCGCCGGAGCCAACGACGCGATCGGCACGGTCGACGGGTTTGTCGTGCTCGCGCCGGGCTGGTTCGCGTTCGACGATTGTTGCGGCGACGCGATGCCGCCGCTGGCGCATGCCGCGGCGGCGCGCCCGCTACGATGACGGCCCGCGCCGGAGCACTCGGGACCCGCGATGCTCGCGGCGCGAGCGACCGCGCGCCGACCGCTTCCGGGACCGGGTTCAGCGCTCCTTGTCCGGATCGAGCTTGAGCTCCTGGATCTTGCGCGTCAGCGTGTTGCGTCCCCAGCCCAGCCACTGCGCCGCCTCCGAGCGGCGCCCGCCGGTGTGGGCCAGCGCGCGCAGGATCAGCGTGCGCTCGAATTCCTTCTCCAGCCGTCCGCCACTGCGTGCTCGCCGCGCGCGAGCGCCTGCGCGAGCTCGCGATCGAGCGCCTGTTGCCAGTTGCCTTCGCCGTCACGCGAGCTTGCGCCGGTGCGGTTCGCACATCCGGCGGCAGATCGGCCGCGTCGACGCGTTGCCCCGGCGCCATCACCGTCAGCCAGTGGCAGATGTTCTCGAGCTGGCGCACGTTGCCGGGAAAGTCGAATGCCGCCAGCAGCTTCAGCGCTGCGTCGGTGAGCTGCTTCGGCTCGACCGCGAGCTCGCGCGCGCTCTTGCGCAGGAAATGCCGCGCCAGCGGCGCGATGTCCTCGCCGCGCTCGCGCAGCGGCGGCAGGCGCAGGCGAACGACGTTGAGCCGGTGCATCAGGTCTTCGCGAAACAGCCCCTGCCGCACGCGCTCGTCCAGATTCTGGTGCGTTGCCGCGATGATGCGCACGTTGGCCTTCAGCGGTGCGTGGCCGCCGACGCGGTAGTATTCGCTGTCGGAAAGCACGCGCAGCAGGCGCACCTGCAGGTCCGGCGGCATGTCGCCGATCTCGTCGAGGAACAGCGTGCCGCCTTCGGCCTGCTCGAAGCGGCCGCGGCGCGCGCTTTGCGCGCCGGTGAATGCACCGCGCTCGTGGCCGAACAATTCGGATTCCAGCAGGTCCTTCGGTATCGCCGCGGTGTTGATCGCGACGAACGGCGCCGCGGCGCGCGGGCTGTGCCGGTGCAGCGCGCGCGCGACCAGCTCCTTGCCGGTGCCCGATTCGCCGGTGACCAGCACCGTCGCGTGCGAATGCGACAGCCGTCCGATCGCGCGAAAAACTTCCTGCATCGCCGGCGCCTGCCCGAGCATCTCGGCTGCGTCGGCGACCGCCTGCGCGCGGAGCCGCCGTCGCCGGGACTTCGGCGCTCGCGCGGCGGATCAGCGCGACCGCGTGATCGACGTCGAACGGCTTGGGCAGGTACTCGAAGCCCCGCCCTGGAACGCCGCGACGGCGCTGTCGAGATCCGAGTACGCGGTCATGATGATCACCGGCACGTCGCGGATGACGCTCCTTGATGCTCGGCGAGCAGCTCGAGGCCGGTCTCGCCGGGCATCCGGATGTCGGATACCAGCACCTGCGGCTGGTCGTGCTGCAGCGCCTGCGTCGCTTCCTGCGCCGAGGCGAACGATCCGAACGGAATGCCTTCGCGCGCCAGCGCCTTTTCCAGCACCCAGCGAATCGAGCGATCGTCATCGACGATCCATACCGCGCCCGCCGGTTCGCCTCGGGTCATCGCGGCGTTGTCGATAAGCGAGCATCGCATCGGTCGCAATCTACGCGCTACTGCGGCTGAATTCCAGCGGCAGCAGAATCGTGAATACCGTATGTCCAGGGACGCTTTCGCATTCGATCGCGCCGTTGTGCTGCGTGACGAAGGTTTGCGCGATCGTCAGACCGAGGCCGCTGCCGCCTTCGCGTCCGGATACCAGCGGAAAGAAGATCCGGTCGCGGATCGATTCGGGAACGCCCGGCCCGTTGTCCTCGACGAGCAGTGCCAGCGCCAGCCGGTACCGCCGCTTGGCGAGCGTCACGCCGCGCGCGACGCGCGTCGTCAGGCGGATCTGCGGCACGCCGAGCACGCCTTCGAGCGCCTGCGCGGCGTTGCGCACGACGTTGAAGATCGCCTGCGTCAGCTGCTCGGGATCGCCTTCGAACTCGGGCAGGCTGATGTCGAAATCGCGACAGAATCGCGATGCGCGGAAACTCCGCCTGGACCACGGCGCCCACGCGCGCCAGGATCTCGTGGATGTTGACGCGCTGATACTTCGGCATCCGGTGCGGCGTCAGCAGCCGGTCGACCAGCGCCTGCAGGCGGTCGGCCTCGCCGATGATCACCTGCGTGTATTCGACGCAGCGGCCGGCGCTCGAGCTCGCGCTCGAGCAGTTGCGCCGCGCCGCGGATGCCGCCGAGCGGATTCTTGATCTCGTGCGCCAGGCTGCGGATCAGGTCGCGATTCGCCTGCTGCTGTTCGAGCAGGCGCTCCTCGCGCGCGATCTTCAGCTGCTGATCGATGTGGCGGAATTCCAGCAGCAGGATCGCGCCCGGAACATCGACGATCGGAAACGGTGCAGGAAAGGTGCAGGCGCGGCTTGCCGCCGATGCCGACCTCCAGCTCCTGCTCGGTGTACGAGGCGCCGTTGGCCAGCGCCTTGTCGATCGCCTGGAACAGCGCCGCCGCGTCGCCGAAGACCGACTTCGCCGGATGGTCGACCAGCTGGCGCTTCGACAGCTCGAACAGATTTTCCGCCGCCGGGTTGGCGTAGCGCATGTCGAGATCGCCATCGAGCAGAACGACCGCCGTCGCGAGCAGCTCCAGCCCGGACGCAGGAAGCCGGCGTTCGGTCAGCGGTAGGAGAATGGCGGCGGGCCGGACATCGCAAACCTGGCGAATTGCATCGCGTAGCGCGATAGGCTTGGGCAGACGACACGGATCCCGCGTCTCGCGCGCTGCCCGGGCGACGCGCCGACATCCGACCTCGCGGCGAGCCACTCGGCCGAGCGTCACTTCGACGCGGCAAGCTCCCTCTTGAGCGCCTCGATGTTCTTTTCGTGCAGCGCGACCGTCTGGCGCAGCCGCGCGAGCCGGTCGGCGTACTTTTGTGCGTTGGCCTTTTCATCGGGCAACGGCGGCGGCGTGCCGTCGCCATACGCGGCACGCGCTTCGGCCAGCAGCTTTTCTTCGGTGGCGAGCTCGTCGGTCAGCACCTTGTTGCGCAGAATGTCGCGGCCCTTTTGCGTTCCCGCGTCGACTTTCGGGAAATCCGCGCCGGGCGTCGGCGTCCTGTGCCGTCGAAGCGACCGCGCCCGGAACGTTGAAGTAGGCGATGTTGCCCGAGCGGGTCGTGCACTTGTACATGCTGCCTTCGACCTGCGTCGGCTTGGACGAGCAGCCGGCGTCGCTGGCGCGATCGGAAAGCGCAGCCTGCAGCCATCGAAGGCGGCGCAGCCGAGCGCCAGCCACCCGCCGATGGCGGCAAGGCGCGCTAGCGCGTGACGGATCGAGCACCGGGCCATCGGCGCAGTGTAGCAAAACCGCGGGGCGGCCGCCTCCGGCCCGCCCCGGCCGAAGCTCGCTGCCCCGTCTCTAGGCGCTGTAGTACATGTCGAATTCGACCGGATGCGTGGTCATGCGGAAGCGCGTGACCTCTTCCATCTTGAGCGCGATATAGGCGTCGATCATGTCGTTGGAGAACACGCCGCCGCGCGTCAGGTAATCGCGGTCGCGATCGAGATTGTCGAGCGCCTCGTCGAGCGACGCGCAGGGATGCGGGACCTTCGCCGCGACTTCCGGCGGCAGATCGTAGAGGTTCTTGTCGATCGGATCGCCGGGATGGATCTTGTTCTGCACGCCGTCGAGCCCCGCCATCAGCAGCGCGGCGAAGCAGAGGTACGGGTTCGCCGTCGGATCGGGAAAGCGCACTTCGACGCGCCGGCCCTTCGGGTTGCTGACGTACGGGAATGCGGCAGGCGGCCGAGCGGTTGCGCGCCGAATACGCGAGGTTGATCGGCGCCTCGAAGCCCGGCACCAGCCGCTTGTACGAATTGGTGCCTGGGTTGGTGATCGCGTTCAGCGACTTGGCGTGCTTGATCACGCCGCCGATGTAGAACAGCGCGAACTCCGACAGTCCGGCGTAGCCGTTGCCGGCGAACAGGTTCTGGCCGCCCTTCCACACCGACTGGTGCACGTGCATGCCCGAGCCGTTGTCGCCGACGATCGGCTTGGGCATGAAGGTCGCCGTCTTGCCGTAGGTAGTGAGCGACCATGTGCACCGTGTACTTGAGGATCTGCATCCAGTCGGCGCGCTTGACCAGGCTGTTGAACTTGGTGCCGATTTCGCACTGGCCGGCGGCGGCGACTTCGTGGTGGAACACTTCGACCTCGACGCCCTGCTCCTCGAGCGACAGCGAGATGGCGTTGCGGATGTCCTGCAGCGAATCGACCGGCGGCACCGGGAAGTAGCCGCCCTTGACCGGCGCGCGGTGGGCCGAGTTGCCGCCTTCGAAATCGGTCCTGCCGGTCGACCACGGCGCCTCTTCCGACTCGATCTTGACGAAGCAGCCCGACATGTCGACGTTCCACGTCACCGAGTCGAAGATGAAGAACTCGGGCTCGGGACCGAAGTAGGCGGTGTCGCCGAGGCCGGTCGACTTGAGATACGCCTCGGCGCGCTTGGCCAGCGAGCGCGGGTCGCGATCGTAGCCCTTGCCGTCGGACGGCTCGACCACGTCGCAGGTGACATTGAGCGTGACTTCTTCGGTGAACGGATCGATGCGCGCCGTGTCGGCGTCGGGCATCAGCAGCATGTCGGAAGCTTCGATGCCCTTCCATCCGGCGATCGAGGAGCCGTCGAAGGCGTGGCCGCTGTCGAACTTGTCCTGCGTGAACTGCTTCGCCGGGACCTGCACATGCTGTTCCTTGCCGCGCGTGTCGGTAAAGCGAAGATCAACGAACTTGACCTCCTTGTCCTTGATCATTTTCAGTACGTCGGCGGATGCAGCCATGCGTCTCTCCTGTTGGAATGGGGCGAAGCGATGAATTTGCTGCGCGGAAGCGGCATTTCGCAGCGCATCGAAAAGCAGAAACTATGCCATAAGCGGACGCCGCTGGCACCGGGTGGAACAAGGGTTTGCGGCGCCTGCCGACGGCCGGCGCGGCGCGCGATTTGCACCAAATTGATTCCGTCCGCTGCCAGCCCGCCACCGATTGGTGCAGCGCCGGGCGTCGCGGCGATCGAGGCACGGGAGCCGAGCCGCGCTATACTTTTGCGATGCGCCTCCGTATTCCCGCGCGCCGCGAACGGCCCGCGAGGCACGGCCGCCGGCGTGCCTGCCGGCGCAAGCCAGGGCGAGCGCCCGTAATGAGCGACAGCCGCGAATCGGTGCTGGCGGCCGCGCGTCGTCGCGCGGCCGAGGCCTCGCTGCCCTATTTCGGTGCCGTGACGCCGGCCGAAGCCCAGGCGCTGCTCGAGGCGGATCCCGCGGCGCGGCTGATCGACGTGCGCACGCGCGCCGAATGGGATTACGTCGGCCGTGTCCCCGGCAGCGTGCTGATCGAATGGAACACCTATCCCGACGGCACGCGCAATCCGCGGATTTCTCGACGAGCTGCGCGCGCACGGTCGGCGACACGGATGCGCCGGTCTTGTTTCTCTGCCGCAGCGGCCACCGTTCCGACAGCGCCGCGCGCGCGGCGACCGCGGCCGGGTACACGCGCGCGTTCAACGTGCTGGAAGGATTCGAGGGCAACAAGGACGCCGGCGGACACCGCGGCAACCTGGGCGGCTGGCGCAAGGCCGGGCTGCCCTGGGTTCAGGGATAGAACAGGTAGACCTGGTAGCCGGCTTGCGAGGTGGTGCTCGCGTCGATGAACAGCTTGACCGCCAGCTCGGCGTTGCCGGCGATGCCGCCGTCGAGGTCGGCGGCGCCGCTCAAGTATTCGCCGGGCGCAAAGGCGCGGCGGACGACGATCTGGTCCTGCGCGTTGGACAAGGTCAGCTCCAGGTACGGGTAGCCAAGCGCGTGCGCGGCGCGGTTGCGTATCGTCGCCGACAGGATCAGCAAGCCCTTGTGCGCCGGGTCGGCCTGCAGGTCGGATGCCTCGATCGACAGCCCGGAGATGTCCTGCAGCGGCTTCAACTGGCAGTCGGCGAGCGCGCAAAGCCGGATCAACGCGGGCTTGGTCTGCGGCCAGTGCGCGGCGATCGCGTCGCGGAAATGGAACAGCGCCTGCGCGCCGAGGGTGACCACCAGCACCGGGATCAGCAGGCCGTAGACCCAGCCCGGAAGCCGGAAGCGCTGCCTCGCCTCGGACGCCGAGAAGCGCGACGGCGTAAGCAAGCTCGGGATCGATCGAGGGCGACGAGTCCTCCTCGTCGGCGCAGACCGCCGCGCGGCTCGCGGCGATCGTCCGGGCTCCTCGTGCACGGGCGAGAGCGCTTGCGCATTGCGCAAGGTCACCGTCGGCGGGCCGAGCTCCGCTTCGCTCAAGGTTGCGGCTCGTCGTCCGGCCCGCGCAGGCCGTGGCGCCAGCGAAACCAGCGCGAGCTCGCCGTCGAATACCGTGCGGCAATGGCCGCAGCGAACCTGACCTTCGCGCATCGCGAGCTGCTGCGAGCTCACGCGGAAAATCGTCTTGCAGCCAGGGCAGCGCGTGTATTTTTCTTCAGCCACGATCACGCCTCGCCTCATGTCCGCCGACCGCCAATGCCACCCATCCGTCGTCGCTCCCCCATGCGCCGAGTTTAAACCATCGGCGATAGGCCCCGCGTCACCGCGGCGACCTGAGCTTCGAGGATGCCGGAGAGCACGATCGCGCCGCCGTCCCGGACGCGCGCCGCGAGCACCGGCGCGAGCAGCCGCAGCGGATTGGCCAGGATGTTGGCGACGACGACGTCGACCTGGTCCGGCGCGAGCGCATCGGGAAGGACGAACTGCACGCTGCGACGCCGTTGCGCGCGGCGTTGGCGCGGCTCGCTTCGATGGCCTGCGGGTCGACGTCGGTCCCGGTAACCGGCGCCGCCCCGAGCTTCGCGCGCGGCGATGGCGAGAATGCCCGAGCCGCAACCGTAGTCGAGCACCGACTGCCCCGGCTCGAGGTGCGCGGCGAGCCAGCGCAGGCAAAGCCGCGTCGTCGGGTGGCTGCCGGTGCCGAACGCCAGGCCCGGGTCGAGCATCGAGATTGATCGCCTGCGGATCGACCGGCTCGCACCACGAGGGTATGACCCACAGCCGATCGGTAATGCGCAGCGGGCCGAACTGCGCCTGCGTGCGTCGCACCCAATCCTGCGTCGGCGACGGTTTCCAGCGTGTACGGCGGCGGCGCGCAGGCCGAGCGCTGCCGCCGCGCGCCGGACGCTGGCGTCGACATCGGCGTCCGCGGCGAACAGCGCGGTCAACCGGCACAGCGCCCACATGCCCGCCGGCATCGCCCGGCTCGCCGTAGCGCGGCGTCTCGTCGCCGGTGCCGGCGTGCGGCGTCGGCGGCGTCGACCGACGCCGCGCCGGCGGCGAGCAGCGCGTCGGACCAGGCCTCGGCGGACGCGGCCGGCGCATCGAAGCGCAATGCGACAAACGGCATCGGCGAGCTCCGCCTACGCCGTCTGCTTGCGCTTGGCCATCCGCTGCTCGAGATAATGAATCGTGGTGCCGCCGCGCAGGAACGAATCATCGAGCAGCAGCTCCTGGTGCAGCGGAATATTGGTCTTGATGCCCTCGACGACCATTTCCGACAGCGCGACGCGCATGCGCGCGATCGCCTGCTCGCGCGTGTCGCCGTAGGCGATGACCTTGCCTATCATCGAATCGTAGTTCGGCGGCACGAAATAATTGTGGTAGACGTGCGAATCGACTCGTATGCCCGGGCCCGCCCGGCGCGTGATACGAGGTGATGCGGCCCGGCGAAGGCGCGAACGTGTCCGGATCCTCGGCGTTGATCCGGCATTCGATCGCATGCCCGCGGCGGACGACGTCGCGCTGCCGGATCGCAGCCGCTGGCCCGCGGCGACGCGGATCTGCTGCTGGACGATGTCGATGCCGGTGATCATCTCGGTCACCGGATGCTCGACCTGGATGCGGGTGTTCATTTCGATGAAGAAGAATTCGTCGTCCTGGTACAGGAACTCGAACGTGCCCGCGCCGCGATAGTTGATCTTGCGGCACGCTTCGGCGCAGCGCTCGCCGATGCGCGTCAGCGACCGCAGCGGGATCCCCGGCGCGGGCGCTTCCTCGATGATCTTCTGATGCCGGCGCTGCATCGAGCAATCGCGCTCGAACAGGTAGACGGCGTTCTTGTGCTCGTCGGCCAGCACCTGGATTTCGATGTGGCGCGGCTTGTCCAGATATTTTTCCAGATACACGGTCGGATTGCCGAACGCGGCGCCCGCTTCCGACGCGGGTCAGGCTCACCGCGGCCAGCAGCGCCGCCTCGGTATGCACGACCCGCATGCCGCGCCCGCCGCCGCCGCCGGCGGCCTTGATGATCACCGGGTACTTGACCGCCCGGGCGATCTTGACGATTTCCTTCGGGTCGTCGGGCAGCGCGCCTTCCGAGCCCGGGCACGCAGGGGATGCCGGCCTTGGCCATCGCGATCTTGGCGCTGACCTTGTCGCCCATCAGCCGGATGGTGTCGGGCCGCGGCCCGATGAAGACGAAGCCGCTCTTTTCCACTTTCTCGGCAAAGTCGGCGTTTTCCGACAGAAAGCCGTAGCCGGGATGAATCGCCTGCGCGTCGGTGACTTCGGCGGCGCTGATGATCGCCGGGATGTTGAGATAGCTCTGCGCCGACGGCGGCGGGCCGATGCACACCGACTCGTCGGCCAGCCGCACGTACTTGGCGTCCGCGTCGGCTTCCGAATGGACGACGACGGTCTTGATGGCGAGCTCGCGGCACGCGCGCTGGATGCGCAACGCGATCTCGCCGCGATTGGCGATCAGCACCTTGTCGAACAACTGTCCGGCGGATTTGGTTGCCACGGGCGGGAATAGGCAGGCGCGACGCGGCCGCGCGATTCGCCCTGCGGCGAGATCGGGCGCGCGGCAGCGTCGAGGTCAGCCGATGATCACCAAAGGCTGGCCGTATTCCACGGCCTGCCCGTTCTCGGCCAGGATCGCCTTGACCACGCCGGCCCGGTCGGCCTCGATCTCGTTCATCAGCTTCATCGCCTCGATAATGCAAAGCGGGTCGCCGACCTGCACGCTGTCGCCGATGTCGACAAAGGCTTTGGCGCCCGGCGAGGCGGAGCGATAGAAGGTCCCGACCATCGGGGACTTGATCGTGTGTCCTTCGGGTTCCGGCAACGACGCCGGCGCCGTGCACGGCTGCGGCGACGGCGTCGTGCGCTCCCTGCGGCGACGCGTGCAGCGGCGCCTGTTGTGGTGCGCGGGCGCCAGCGCGCGCGTGATCCGGACCCGCTCCTCGCCCTCGGCGATTTCGAGCTCCGCGATGCCCGAGCTTTCGACCAGCTCGATCAATGTCTTGAGTTTGCGCAGGTCCATCGCGTGATCGCGTCGCGCCCAGCCGATCTAGCTGCGCCGTCGAGCTGGCGCAGCGCAAATTGCAGCGCCAGTTCGTAGCCCTGCGCGCCGAGTCCGACGATCGTGCCGACTGCCTTGTCCGAGAAATACGAGTGGTGGCGGAACGGCTCGCGGGCATGAACGTTGGACAGGTGGATCTCGATAACGGGAATGGCCACTGCGGCCAGCGCGTCGCGCAGCGCCACGCTGGTATGGGTGAACGCCGGCGGGATTGATCAGAACGTAGCGCACAGACTCGTTGCGGGCCGCCTGAACGCGGTCGACCAGCGCGCCTTCGTGGTTGCTCTGGAAGGTCAGCAGGCGCATGCCGGCCGCGCGCGCCTGCGCCTCGAGCCGGGCATTGATCGCCCGTAGCGTATCGTGGCCATAGACGGCCGGTTCACGCGTGCCGAGCAGGTTGAGATTGGGCCCATGCAGCACCAGTACCGCGGTGTCCTTGCCCTGCCGGCGGACTTGTTGCCCGCCGTCGTGCCTTTGTGCTTTTCCCGAGCCATGGCTCGCGCGGCCCCCTTGCCCTACGTTAGTAGCCGACGAGTTTGCCGGAGATAGCTGCATGTTGTCCAGCATTCGCGGGTTTTCGCGGAGCCAGCCCGGGCTTCCCGGTGCAGCGCCTTGATCGCAGGGTTGCTCTGGACGCCCTAGTTGCAGCTCACCGAGCCAGACCGGTCGCAGCTGCGGCCGATCAAAGCAGTCTGGCGACGACATCCCGAAATTTGTCGGGCTTGACCGGGCCCGAGATGCGTGTAGGCGACCTTGCCCTGCCGGTCGAGGAACGAGCGTGTACGGCAACGCGACCAGACTGTTGCCCAAGGTCTTCGACAAATCCATCGCGGCGTAGCCACCGATCAACGCAGGATAGTTCAAACCGAGCTCTTTGGCGAATTGCTGCACTTTGTCAGCATTATCGACGGCGATGCCTACTACTTGCAGGCCTTTAGCGTCCATATTCGTTCTGAGCGCGGACGAAATCCGGCATCTCCTCGCGGCAGGGAGCGCACCAGGTAGCCCAGAAATTGATCACCAGCACCTTGCCGCGCCACTGCGCGATGGGCTCGCTGTGCCCCGCCGGATCGGGCAGGGACAGCGCCAACAGCGCGCTGGCGTCGGCCGGCGTCGCGATCGAAAGGTTGCCAGACCGATCCCGGCCGCCAGCGCCAACGCCGCGGCAAGCGCCAAAGAGCAGTCGATTTCGCAGGCGAGCGCCATCACGTTCGATAGGAGTCAGCGCTTACTGACTCAATTGAACCAGGTCTTTTTGGGCGCCTCGGCACCGGCACCAGGGACGACGCTTCCCGCCGGCAGCGCAACGGTCGCCGTCTGGGTCGTCGGCGGATAGCAGATGCCGATGTCGGCGCAGCCTTGGGATTCGGCGTGGATCATCGAGCGGCTTGCCCGGGGTGAAGTTCTTCACCGCAAGGTTGACGGTCATGCTGCCGCGGTAGGTCTCGACCCGGCCGAAAAATTCGTCCTGCTTGATCTTCCCGGCGGGCAGCGTCGGCGTCACCAGCGCACCGCTCGCCGGGTCGAGGGCGAAATGGATCTTGTCGCGATACAGGTAATACCCGTCGGCGATGGTGAAGCGCGCTTCGACGGTCTGCGCATCGAGGGCCCTGGCGGAAAAGTGAAAGGCCTTGTCCGGCGCCATCGGGCGGACCTGGGCCAGCAGCCGGCAGCGCGAAGGCCAGCGCCGCGCCGAATGCGATCAGCCGCGCGCCGCGTCAATCCGCCGGCTGCGCGGTTTCCGCGGCGATCCACTGCAGGTATGCTGGAAGCCCATGGCTGATGGGGACAACGACAATCTCCGGAAGTTCGTAAGGGTGGCGCGCCACAATCGCGGCCTCCAGTTGCGCATAAAGTGCCTCGCGAGTCTTGATCAGCAGCTGCGTTTCCTCGGCCGTTTCGATTTCGCCGCGCCAGTGGTAAAGTGAGCGTAGCGTAGCGCCGACGTGAACGCACGCCGCCAGCCGGGCATCAAGCAGCTCGCGTGCCAGTGCTTCCGCCGCGACCCGTTCGGGCAGCGTCGTCAGCACCAGGATCAACGCCCCGGGTCCCGGTTCGGGCACCCCCGGAGCCGCGCCCGGCGACAAGGAGCCTCCATGCGTTTTATGGTTCTGTTCATTTTACTGGCTTTCCCGGTGATCGACCTCATCGTCACGTTGCGGTTCGCGCGCTGGACCGGAATCCCGGCCGTCGTCTGGCTGCTGACCTCTGCGGCCGTGGGCACGTTGCTGCTGCGCCACGAGCGCGGCGGCTTTCGGGCGCGGACGCTGGGCGCACTGCGCGGCGACCAGCCGCTGATGCGCGGCCTGGTCGACAGCGGGCGCAAAGTGCTGGCCGCCATGCTATTCATCCTGCCCGGCATCCTTTCCGACGTCGTGGCGCTCGCTTTGCTGATGTTGCCGATCAACCTCGGCAGCCGGCTGGCGCCGCAGACCGCCGGCGGCGGTTTCGGCGATTCCATGGACGGCGACTACCGGCGTATCGACTAGTCGGCCAGAGCCTGCTCACCGGCCCTAGCTTCCGACGATTGTCTGCTCGCGCCCTGCGGGCGCGCGCATACGCCCACAGCATCATCGCGACCCCGACAACGATCATCGGCAGCGACAGCCACTGTCCCATCGACCATCCCAGTGCCAGGAGGCCAAGGAAGTTGTCGGGCTCGCGCGCGTACTCGACGGTAAACCTGAACGCGCCGTAGCCGATCAGGAACAAGCCTGACACGGCGCCGAGCGGTCGCTTGCGGCGCGCGAAAAACCACAGCAGCGCGAACAGAACCAGCCCTTCGAGGGCCGCTTCGTACAATTGCGAGGGGTGCCGGGGCAGCATGCCGGTGCGCTCGTAGACGGCGGTCAGCCCGCGCGCCAGCGCCTGCTGCGCATGCGTCGCCATCCATGCCTTGTCCTCGTCCGCCGCCTGCGGAAACAGGACGGCCCACGGCGCCGCCGGGTCGGTGACGCGTCCCCAGAGCTCGCCGTTGATGAAGTTGCCCAGCCGGCCGAACGCGAGCCCGAGCGGGATCAGCGGCGCGACGAAATCGGTGACGTCCAGCCAGCGCTTGTGCCGCACGCGGGCATACACCAACAGCGCGATCAGCACGCCCAGGAAGCCGCCGTGAAAGCTCATCCCGCCCTGCCAGAGCGCCAGCGTCTCCAGCGGATGCGCCAGGTAGTACATCGGCTTGTAGAACAGGATGTAGCCGAGCCGGCCGCCGAGGATCACGCCGAAGACGCCGTAGAACAGCATGTCGTCGACGTCGCGCGGGTGCCAGCCGGTGAGGAGGTTCTGCCGTGCGCGGACCTTGCCGAGAACGACGAACAGCACGAACCCGATCAGGTACATGAGCCCGTACCAGCGCACCGCAAGCGGGCCCAGATGGATGGCGACAGGATCGAATTGCGGATGGACCAGCATCGGGCGATTATGACATTGCCGCCGTTGCCGCGCCGCGGGCCCCGGCGCCGACCCGGCGGACCGAAGCCCGCGCCGTGGCGACGAACTGCGCCAGGCAGACGCTGCGGTTCGCGGCGCGCCAGGCGAGCAGCACGGTGAGGCAGCGGCGAATCCTCGCGCAGCGGCCGATAGACGACGCCGCGCCGGCGCATGTCGCGCAGCGACGAAGGCACCAGCGCGACGCCCAGCCCGGCGGAAACCAGGCTTACGATCGTCTGCATCTGGATCGCTTCCTGCGCTACGCGCGGCGCGAAGCCGGCCTGCCGGCAGAATTCGATGATCGCGTCGTAGAGACTCGCCGCCGCCGAGCGCGGAAAGATGATGAAAGGCCGACGCGCCAGCGACCCGAGCGACAGCGCGGCCGCGCGATCGCGCCAGCGCGTCGGCTGCCGGCACGGCGGCGACCAGCGGTTCGCGCAGCAGCGGCAGCAGTGCCAGCGCCGCATCGTCCACGGGCGCCAGCAGCATGCCGGCGTCGATGCGCCCCTCGTGCAGCTCGCGCAGCTGGACGTCGCTGGTCAACTCGCGCAGCTCGAGAGTCACGCCGGGATGCGCGCCGCGATAGGCGCCGAGCAGGCCCGGCAGGATGCTGTAGTCGACGGTGCTGATGAAGCCGAGCGTCAATCGTCCGGTCTCGCCCGATGCCGCCCGCTGCGTCATCGCCGCGAGCGCTCTCGGCCTCGGCGAGCAGCCGGCGCGCTTCCCCGAGCAGCCAGGCGCCGGCGTCGGTCAGCTCGACACGGCGCTTGCTGCGGCGGAACAGCGCCGTGCCCATCTCGCGCTCGAGCTGCTGGATCTGCCGCGACAACGGCGGCTGCGACATGTGCAGGCGCGCCGCGGCGCGCCCGAAGTGCAGGCTTTCGGCGACGGCGACGAAATAGCGCAGGCGGCGCAGCTCGGTCATCGATACTTATTAGGTATTAATACGGCAAGAAAAGTATATTGGACAGTATCAGAACCGGCGCGCTATAAGAAGGGCCGACCAAGATCCCCAAGCCTCCCGATGCGCGTCCTCGACCCTCGATCGGTATTCACCCGCGACCCTGCTCACGCTGACCTCGCTGTTCTGGGCGGGCAACATGGTCATCGGCCGCGCGGTCGCCGGCGCGATGTCGCCGCTCGGCGCTGGCCTACTGGCGCTGGGTGATCGTCGATCGCTGTCCTGGCGCCGTTCTGCTGGCGCGAAGTCGTCGCCCGTCGCGCGCTGCTGCTGCGCTCGTGGCGGATCCTGCTGCTGCTGAGCGTGATGAGCACGGCACTGTACAACTCGCTGACCTACTGGGCGCTGCAATACACGACGGCGACCAATACGACGCTGCTCAACTCGACGATCCCGATCTGGGTGATGGTCGCATCGTGGATCCTGCTGCGCCAGATGCCGTCGGCGCGGCGCGTTGCCGGGGTTCCTGTTATCGCTCGCCGGCGTGCTGTTCATCGTCGCGCGCGGCCATCCCGGCGCGCTGTTCACGCTGGCGCCGAATGTCGGCGATCTGATCATGCTGGTCGCGCTTTTCTTCTGGGGCTTCTACGCGGTGCTGCTGCGCTATCGCCCGGCCGAGCTCTCCGCCGCTCGGTTACGTGTTCGTCACCGGTGCGATCGGCACGCTGATCGCGACGCCGTTCTGTCCTGATCGATCGCGCGTGGGCACCGTCGCCCGACTTTTCGTGGCAGGCGCTGGCGGCGATCGGCTATTTCGCGCTCTTTTCCAGCCTGGTCGCGACGCTTTGCTACAACAACGCGGTCGACCGGGTCGGGCCGGTGCACGCGAGCCTGTTCATCCACCTGGTCCCGCTGTTCGGGAGCCTGCTGGCGATCGCCTTTCTCGACGAGCGCCCCGGCTGGCAGCACCTGCTGGGCATGGCGCTGATCCTGTCCGGCATACTGCAGGCACGCCGCGCCGCGGTCGCCGTCGCCAGGCGCTGACGCATCGCGCGCCGGCGCTCGCGCGAGGCTGCAGCCGGACCGTATCATCGATAACCGTCTTCTCAACCACGCGGGAGACACCATGGCCAACAACCGACGCAGCCGGATCATCACCCAGGGCGTCGCCCGCTCGCCGAACCGCGCGATGCTGCGCGCCGTGGGCTTCGGCGACGGCGACTTCGACAAGCCGATCGTCGGCGTCGCCAACGGCCACAGCACGATGAACCCGTGCAATGCCGGCATCCAGCCGCTGGTCGACCGCGCGATGGCCGCGCTGGCCGAAGCCGGCGCCAAGCCGCAGGTCTTCGGCTTCCCGACGGTCACCGACGGCATCGGCATGGGCACCGAGGGCATGAAATATTCGCTGGTGTCGCGCGAGGTCATCGCCGATGCGATCGAGGTCGCGGTGATGGGGCAGTGCATGGACGGCGTCGTCTGCGTCGGCGGCTGCGACAAGAACATGCCCGGGCTCGATGATGGCGATGGCGCGGATGAACGTGCCGGGGATCTTCGTCTACGCCGGCACGATCAAGCCCGGTTTCTGGAAGGGCGAGAAGCTGACCATCGTCAGCCCGTTCGAGGCGGTCGGCGCGTTCACCGCCGGCAAGATGTCGAAGGAGGATCTGGACGGCATCGAGAAAAACGCCTGCCCGACCGTCGGCGCCTGCGGCGGGCAGTACACGGCCAACACGATGTCGTCGTCGTTCGAGGCGCTGGGGATGAGCCTGCTCGGCAGCTCGCAGATGGCCTCGCCCGATCCGGAAAAGGCCGACAGCGCCGCGGCGTCGGCGAGCGCGCTGGTGCGCGCGATCGAGCAGGATCTGAAGCCGCGCGACATCATCACCCGCCGCTCGATCGAAAACGCGGTGGCGCTGGTGATGGCGACCGGCGGCTCGACCAACGCGGTGCTGCACTACCTCGCGATCGCCGCGGCGGCGGAGGTCGAGTGGACGATCGACGATTTCGAGCGCGTGCGCCAGCGCGTGCCGGTGCTCTGCGAGCTCAAGCCCTCCGGGCGCTTCGTCGCCACCGATTTCCATGCGGCGGGCGGCGTGCCGCAGGTGCTCAAGATGCTGCTCGCACACGGCCTGCTGCACGGCGACTGCATGACCATCACCGGCAAGACGATCGGCCGAGGAGCTTGCCGACGTCTCCGACGAGCCGCGCCGCGATCAGGAGGTGATCCGCCCCTGGGATCGCCCGGTGTACGCGCAGGGGCATCTCGCGATCCTCAAGGGCAATCTCGCGCCCGAAGGCTGCGTGGCCAAGATCACCGGGCTCGAAGAGCCTGTCGATCACCGGCCCGGCGCGCGTGTTCGATTCCGAGCCCGCGGCGCTGGACGCGATCATGGCGAAGAAGATCAAGCCCGGCGACGTGATGGTGATCCGCTACGAAGGCCCGAAAGGCGGCCCGGGCATGCAGGAAATGCTGGCGCCGACGTCGGCGCTGATCGGCCAGGGCCTGGGCGAAAGCGTCGGGCTCATCACCGACGGCCGCTTTTCCGGCGGCACCTGGGGCATGGTCGTCGGCCACGTCGCGCCCGAGGCGTACGTCGGCGGCACGATCGCGCTGGTCGAGGAGGGCGACTCGATCACGATCGATGCGCACCGGCGGCTGATCCAGCTCAACGTCGACGAGGCCGAGATCGCCGCGCGTCGCGCCAAGTGGTCGCCGCCCAAGCCGCGCTACACGCGCGGCGTGCTGGCCAAGTACATGAAGCTCGTGTCGACCGCGAGCCGGGGGGCGCTGACCGACGCCGAGTAGTCTCTTCGGCCGATCGGCTCGATACTTCCGCTTCAAGCAGGCTCGTCACCGGGAGACGCTGCGATGATCTATTGGCTTTCGCTCGCCGGAGCGATTCTGCTCGAGGTCGCCGGCACCACCTCGATGAAGCTGTCGCAGGGCTTCAGCCGCCCGCTGCCTTCGGTGCTGCTGTTCGTGTTCTACGGGCTGTCGTTCACGCTGATGACGATCGCGGTAAAGAAGATCGACATGAGCGTGTCGTACGCGATCTGGTCGGGCGTCGGCACGGCGCTGATCGCGCTGATCGGCATCGGCTGGTTCAAGGAACCATTGACGGCGCTGAAGATCGTAAGCATTGTGCTCATCGTGGCCGGCGTATTCGGCCTGAACGCAAGCGTTCGCGCCGGCTGAAGCGCGTCCGCGCAGCGCCGCTCGGCGGAGCGCACGAGGAGATGCCGATGCGCCTGGTTACCCGTGGCTTCCGGTTTGTGCTCGCTCTCCAGCGTGGCGCTGCTCGCCGCCTGCGCGACGGCCCCGGTGGTCCGCCGGTCCTGTCGCCGCGATTCATCGTCGGTGATCACTGGCAATACCGGGTCATCGACAACATGCGGCGCGGCGCCGTCTCGCAGATCGACGCCGAGGTCGTGGCGCTGGCCGGCGACGTCGCGACGCTGCACGTCGTGCAGATCGACGGACGGCAAGCGGTCCGAATGGACCGACGAGCTCGATGCGGTCGGCGGCCTGCGCGCCGGAATGCTGGGCGGCCTCGCCGCTGCGGCGCTTCGCACCCGCCGCCGCGCTGTTCGCGTTTCCGCTCGAGCAGGGCAAGACCTGGCGCCAGACCGTCCCGACCTTCCGTTCCGACATCGAGCTGCCCGACGAGATCCTGATCTACGGCGACGTGCAGGGCCGCACGCCCGTCGACCGTGCCGGCCGGCAGCTTCGACGCCGTGCAGATCTACCGGGTGCTGCAGCTCGACGACGCGACAGCCCTGGCGCACGCGGACGATTCGCCGCGATCAGGTCTGGTATGCGCCCGAGGTCAAGGGCGTCGTGCGCGAAGTGCGCGAGGCCGACGTACTTCGAGCACGGCGACAGCGACGCGACGCGGTCTACACCGAACGCACGACACCGAGCTGGTGTCGTTCCGGCCGGGCCGCGCGTAGCGCCGGCTGCGCCGCTAGCCGCCCGCGCGTCTCGCGTGCGCGCGAACGGGCCTTTCAAAGGCCGAGCCGCTGCCAGATGATCGTCGTCAGGCTCGCCTGGTTCAGCGTGTAGAAGTGCAGGCCCGGCGCGCCATGCGCGAGCAGGCCGTCGCACAGATCGGTGACGACGTCGAGGCCGAAGGCGCGGATCGCCGCGCTGTCGTCGCCGAAGCTCTCGAGCTTGCTGCGGATCCAGCGCGGGATCTCGGCGCCGCACGCATCCGAAAAGCGCGCCAGCTTGGCGAAGCTCGCGATCGGCATCACGCCCGGCACGATCGGCACGTCGATGCCCAGCGCCGCGGCCTCGTCGACGAAGTGATAGTAGCTGTCGGCGTTGAAGAAATACTGGGTGATCGCCGAGTTGGCGCCGGCGTCGAGCTTGCGCTTGAAGTTCGACCATGTCCTCGCGCGGACTCCGCGCCTGCGGGTGATATTCGGGATAGCAGGCGACGTCGATGTGGAACCAGTCGCCGGTCGTCTCGCGGATGAACGCGACCAGCTCGCTCGCGTAGCGGAATTCGCCGACGTCGGCGCTGCCGGACGGCAGGTCGCCGCGCAGCGCGACCAGGTGGCCGATGCCGTGCTCGCGATAGGTGGCCAGCGTCGCGCGCACGGTCTCGCGGGTCGAGCCGATGCATGAAATGTGCGGCGCCGCGCGCTGGCCGCTCGCCTGGATGTCGAGCACGGCCGCGAGCGTGCGCTCGCGCGTCGAGCCGCCGGCGCCGTAGGTCACCGAAAAGAATTTCGGCCCGAGCTGCGCGAGCTGCGCCCGCGTCGCCGCAAGCTTCGCCGCTCCTTCCGGCGTCGCCGGCGGGAAGAACTCGAAGCTGAAAATGCGGTCGCCGCTGCCGCTCATCGCCGGTCGCCCGCTACGACTTCTTTCGGCAGCAGCAGCGCCGACAGCGCCCACGAGATGATGCTGTACAGGATCGCGCCGCCGCACCGCTGACCAGAAGCCGGCGACGTGGAAGCCTTCGATGAACGAGCCGACGAACCAGAACAGCAGGCCGTTGATCACGAGGATGAACAGTCCCAGGGTCAGCAAGGTCGCCGGCAGGGTCAGCAGCACCAGCACCGGCCGGATGAAGGTGTTGATCAGCCCGAGCACCAGCGCCGCGATCAGCGCCGACGACGATCGAGTCGACCTTGATCGACGACATCAGGTAAGGCAGCGCGAACAGCGCCGCCGCATTGATCAGCCAGACGAGCAGAAGTCGCATGCGATGGGTCTCCGGTGGGTCAGTGCGCGCTGCCGTTGCAGAACGGCTTGAGCGCGGCATAGATCGTTGCGTTGACGGGCGCCGCGGCGCCGGCTTCGCGCGCCATGCGCGCCACTGCGCCGGAGAGCCACGGCGCCTCGAGGCGGCGGCCGGCCTCGAGGTCGTGCAGCATCGAGGCTTTCACTTCCGGCGGCAAGCCGTCGGCGAACGCCATCTGCCGCGCGATGAAATCATCGGCGAGCGCGACGCCGCGCGCGCGTCCGACCTGCCACGCCTCGCGCATCGCCGCCTCGAAGGTGGCGCGAAGGTCGGGGTCGGCGCGGATCACGCCGACCGGCGGGCGCGCGATGCTCGTCAGGCCGGACAGCGCCACCAGGAACACGAACTTCTCCCACAGCATCCGCTTGATGTCGGCGACCAGCTCCGCATCGATGCCGGCGGCAGCGCAGGCGCGATGAAACGCGCCGGCGGTGGCGGCCTGCGCCGGCAGGACGGCGCCGAAGCGAAGCCGCGCGACCTGGCCGGTGTGCGCGATCAGGCCCGGCTCGGCGATCCGCGCCATGATGTACGCCGACGCCGCCCATGACGCGCGCATGCGCCGACGACCGCGCCGATGCGCTCGATGCTCTCGACGCCGTTCTGGAACGGAATGACCACGCCGCCGGCGGCGAGCGCGGCTTCACCGCTGCGGCGGCGTCCTCGGTGTCCCAGAGCTTGACCGCGAACAGCACAAAGTCGAACTGCCCGAGCGACGCGGGCGTCGGCGCCAGCGAGCGGCTTGGGCAAATGCACGTCGCCGAGGGCGACTCCTGACGCGCAAGCCGGTCGTCCGCAATCGCCTCCAGATGCCGGCCGCGCGCGATGAACGCGACATCGTGGCCGGCCTGCGCGAGCCGCGCGCCGAAATAGCCGCCGACGCCGCCGGCCCCCATCACTGCGATGCGCATTGCGTCATCTCACCGATGTCCTCGCACGTCGAGCACCCGGCGGATTGAACGTCGCCGCAGGTGACGGTCGAATCCGCCGGCGCGGCATGACCGGCGGGCACAGCGCGCCGGTCCACGCCGCTTCGACGCCGCCAATCAGTATCGATACGTCTCCGGTTTGTACGGGCCCTGGACATCCACGCCGATGTACCTCGCCTGCTTGTCGGACAGCTCGGTCAGCATCGCGCCCAGCTTCTTGAGCTGCAGCCGCGCCACCTTCTCGTCGAGGTGCTTGGGCAGCACGTAGACGCCGACCGGATACTTGCCGGCCCCGGCTCTGGCGTCGCCCCACAGCTCGATCTGCGCCATCACCTGGTTGGCGAACGAGCTCGACATCACGTAGCTCGGATGCCCGGTGCCGCAGCCCAGGTTCACCAGCCTCCCCTCGGCCAGCAGGATGATCCGCTTGCCGTCGGGAAAGATCACGTGGTCGACCTGCGGCTTGATGTTCTCCCACGTGTATTGCTTCAGCCCCGCGACGTCGATCTCGTTGTCGAAGTGGCCGATGTTGCACACGATCGCGTTGTTCTTCATGCGCTTCATGTGCTCGTGCGTGATGACGTCGATGTTGCCGGTCGCGGTGACGAAGATGTCCGCCTTGTCGGCCGCGTAGTCCATCGTGACGACGCGGTAGCCTTCCATCGCCGCCTGCAGCGCGCAGATCGGGTCGATCTCGGTGACCCAGACCTGCGCCGACAAGGCGCGCAGCGCCTGCGCCGAGCCCTTGCCGACGTCGCCGTAGCCCGCGACGAGCGCGACCTTGCCGGCGATCATCACGTCGGTCGCGCGCTTGATGCCGTCGACCAGCGACTCGCGGCAGCCGTAGAGGTTGTCGAACTTGCTCTTGGTCACCGAGTCGTTGACGTTGATCGCCGGGAAGCCCAGCCGGCCCTCCTTGTGCATCGTGTACAGGCGCTTGACGCCCGTCGTCGTCTCCTCGGTGACGCCCTTGATGCTGCGCCTTGATGCGCGAATAGAACGTGCGGGTCCTCGGCGAGCCGCCTCGCGATCGCCGCGAACAGCGCGAACTCCTCCTCGTTCGACGGATGCGCGATCAGCGACCGGTCGGCCTCGGCTTGCGCGCCCAGGTGCACGAGCAGCGTCGCGTCGCCGCCGTCGTCGAGGATCATGTTCGGCGTGCCGATCGGCCCGTTGCCCGGACCGCCATTCGAAAATGCGATGGGTGTACTCCCAGTACTCGTCGAGCGTTTCGCCCTTGTAGGCGAAGACCGGCGTGCCGCCGGCGGCGATCGCCGCGGCGGCGTGGTCCTGCGTCGAGTAGATATTGCACGACGCCCAGCGCACTTCGGCGCCGAGCGCCTTGCAGCGTCTCGATCAGCACCGCGGTCTGGATGGTCATGTGCAGGCTGCCGGCGATGCGCGCGCCGCGCAGCGGCTGCTCGGGCGCGAACTCCTCGCGGATCGCCATCAGCCCGGGCATTTCGGTCTCGGCGATGGCGATTTCCTTGCGGCCCCACGCGGCGAGCGCCAGGTCGGCGACCTTGAAGTCGGTGAACTGCTCGATGTCGGTTGCTGCGTTCATGCGTCACTCCATAGCGAGCGACGCGCTGCGGGGATAGGGAGGGATTCGCGCTCGTCCCCCGCGTGCGAGCCGCGGTTCAACGAGCGCCGTTGCCATGGGAATGCCCCGAGCCTGGCAGCCGCGCCATGGTCTTCGCGGCGGCTGTTGCAACGCTCCTCGGGGACGGTGATTTTATCGTAACTCGGCTCTTGTGGACTCCCTGCCGGCGGGCGCAGCCGGCTGCCGGTGCCCGTCCGCGGCGGCGCCTCGCCGCGGTCCAACAACTGGTTACAACTTGTGCCCGCGGCCCAAATACCTGGTTACAACTCCAATGCAACGAACCGGGCAAAAGCCGGACAATCCAACGATTGCTGCCCTTCGGGCCTGGTGCCCATAAGCGATGAATGATCAAACGCACGATCCGGGAAGGCCCGAGCACCGGTCGCCGCCGCCGAGCGAGCGCCGTCGCCGGCAGACCGACGAACCGCCCGCGCTGACGCCGGCCGGGGCCGCGCGGCGCGCCCGCTGGCCATGGATCCTGGCCGCGGTCGCGCTCGCCGCGGTCGCGCTCGCGGCCTGGTACTGGTTCGGGCATGGCCGCGCGCGACCAGGCCAAGGCGGGCGGCAAGGGCGATGCCGGCGCGCGCCCGCTGCCGGTCGTCGCCGCGCCGGCGCGCAAGGGCAGCATCGACGTCTACCTCGACGCGCTGGGCACGGTGACGCCGCGCAACACGGTCGTCGTGCACACCCGCGTCGACGGCCAGCTGATGCAGCGTCGCCTTCCGCGAGGGCCAGAACGTCAAGGCGGGCGAGCTGCTCGCGCAGATCGATCCGCGCCCGTTCGAGGTGCAGTTGACGCAGGCGAACGGGCAGATGGCGCGCGACCAGGCGCTGCTCAAGAACGCGCAGGTCGACCTCGAGCGCTACCGGACGCTGCTCGCGCAGGACTCGATCGCCAAGCAGCAGGTCGACACGCAGGAAGCGCTGGTGCGCCAGTACGAGGGCGCCGTCGAGTCCGACCAGGGCGCGATCGACAACGCCAAGCTGCAGCTCACGCTACGCGCGCGTCACCGCGCCGATCAGCGGCCGGGTCGGGCTGCGCCAGGTCGATCCGGGCAACATCGTGCACGCGCGCGACAGCCAACGGGCTGGTG
This sequence comes from uncultured beta proteobacterium, assembly GCA_963713125.1. Classification (GTDB taxonomy): domain Bacteria; phylum Pseudomonadota; class Gammaproteobacteria; order Burkholderiales; family Casimicrobiaceae; genus PALSA-1003. The sequence continues at coordinate 229,156 of CAVQKL010000005.1, forward strand.
ACGATCACGCAGGTGCAGCCGATCACCGTGATCTTCCCGGTTCCGGAGGACAACGTGCCGCGCATCGTCAAGCGCATGCAAAGCCGGCGCAGCGCATCGCCGTCGATGCCTACGACCGCAGCGGCAAGACCAAGCTCGCGACCGGCAAGCTGCTGACGATCGACAACCAGATCGACACGACCACCGGCACGGTCAAGCTCAAGGCCGAATTTCCCAACACCGACAGCGCGCTGTTTCCGAACCAGTTCGTCAACGTCCGCATGGTGGTCGAAACGCACGACCGATGCGACGCTGGTGCCGACGGCGGCGATCCAGCGCGGCGCGCCGGGCACGTTCGTCTACGTGGTGAAGGACGACAAGACCGTCGCGGTGACGCCGGTGCAAGCTCGGGCGCGGTCGCAGGGCGAGACGACCGAGGTGCGCAGCGGGCTCGCGCCGGGCAATCTGGTCGTCGTCGACGGCGCCGACAAGCTGCGCGACGGCGCGAGCGTGGAGTTGATCGACGCCGCCGCGCGCGGCGACGCAGCAGGCGGCGCCGCCGCGCCAGACGCGCGCCGGGCGCCGGCAAGGCGGGCGAACGGCCAGGGCCGGCGCGGCAAGGGCGGCGGCTGACGCGCCGCCGGCGCGAAGCCGCCCGACTCGACGACAGCGCTCGATGAACCCGTCGCGCCCGTTCATCCTGCGGCCGGTGGCGACCTCGCTGCTGATGGTCGCGATCCTGCTCGCCGGCATCATCGCGTACCGCGTGCTGCCGATCTCGGCGCTGCCGCAGGTCGACTATCCGACGATCCAGGTCGTGACGCTCTATCCGGGCGCGAGTCCCGACGTGATGACCTCGTCGATCACCGCGCCGCTCGAGCGCCAGTTCGGGCAGATGCCGGGACTGAAGCAGATGTCGTCGACCAGCTCCGGCGGCGCGTCGGTCATCACGCTGCAGTTCGATCTCGAACCTGTCGCTCGACGTCGCCGAGCAGGAAGTGCAGGCGGCGATCAACGCGTCCGGCAACTTCCTGCCGGCCGACCTGCCGACGCCGCCGATCTACAACAAGGTCAATCCGGCCGACACGCCGATCATGACGCTGGCGCTGACGTCGAAGACGCTGCCGCTGCCGAAGATCGAGGACCTCGCCGACACGCGGCTCGCGACGAAGCTCTCGCAGCTGCCCGGCGTCGGGCCTGGTCAGCATCAGCGGCGGCCAGCGGCCGGCGGTGCGCATCCAGGCCAACCCGACGGCGCTGGCGGCGTACGGCCTGTCGCTCGACGACGTGCGCACCGCGATCGGCAACGCCAACACCAACCAGGCCAAGGGCAGCTTCGACGGCCCGACGCGCGCCTCGACGATCGACGCCAACGACCAGCTGAAGATCGGCCGACGAATACAGCAGCATGATCATCGCCTACCGCAACGGCGCGCCGGTGCGGCTCGTCCGACGTCGCCGACGTCGTCGACGGCGCCGAGAACACGCGCCTCGCCGCCTGGGCGAACGAGCAGCCGGCGGTCATCGTCAACATCCAGCGCCAGCCCGGCGCCAACGTGATCGAGGTCGTCGACCGCATCAAGCAGCTGCTGCCGCAGCTGCAGGCGTCGCTGCCCGCCGCGGTCGACGTCACGATGCTGACCGACCGCACGGTCACCATCCGCGCGTCGGTGCACGACGTGCAGTTCGAGCTGTTGCTCGCGGTCGCGCTGGTGGTGATGGTGATCTTCCTGTTCCTGCGCAGCCTGCTCGGCGACGGTCATCCCGAGCGTCGCGGTGCCGCTGTCGCTGGTCGGCACGTTCGGCGTGATGTACCTCGCCGGCTTCTCGATCAACAACCTGACGCTGATGGCGCTGACCATCGCGACCGGCTTCGTCGTCGACGACGCGATCGTGATGATCGAGAACATCGCGCGCTACATCGAGGCGGGCGAACCGCCGCTCGACGGCGGCGCTCAAGGGCGCCGAGCAGATCGGCTTCACGATCATCTCGCTGACGTTCTCGCTGATCGCGGTGCTGATTCCGCTGCTGTTCATGGGCGACGTCGTCGGCCGCCTGTTCCGCGAGTTCGCGATCACGCTGGCGGTGTCGATCCTGATCTCGGCGGTGGTGTCGCTGACGCTGACGCCGATGATGTGCGCGCGCGCTGCCTGCGCCACACGCCGCGAAGGAGAAGCAGGGCCGGCTTCTACCGCGAGAGCGGCGAGATCTTCGAGCGCGTGATCGCGCGCTACGGCCGGATGCTCAACTGGGTGCTCGACCGGCAGGCGCGCGACGCTGGTCGTCGCGGTCGCTCACGCTGGTGCTGACCGTCGTGCTCTACATCGTCATCCCGAAGGGCTTCTTTCCGATCCAGGACACCGGCGCGATCCAGGGCATCTCCGAGGCGCCGCAGACGATCTCGTTCGCCGCGATGGCCGAGCGGCAGCAGGCGCTGGCCGCAGTCATCCTCGCAGGATCCGGCGGTCGAGAGCCTGTCGTCGTTCATCGGCGTCGACGGCACCAACGCGACGCTCAACAGCGGCCGCATGCTGATCAACCTGAAGCCGCTCGGCGAGCGGCACGGCCAGCGCCACCGACGTCATCCGCCGTCTGCAGGCGCAAGCTCGCCGGCGTCGAGGGCATCGCGCTCTACATGCAGCCGGTGCAGGACCTGACGATCGAGGACCGGGTCAGCCGCACGCAGTACCAGTTCACCGTCGAGGACGCCAATCCGGACGAGCTGAGCGTCTGGGTGCCGCAGCTCGTCGACGGCTGCGCCAGCATGCCGCAGCTGGCCGACGTCGCCAGCGACCTGCAGGACGGCGGCCTGCAGGCGTACGTCGACATCGACCGCGCGACGGCGAGCCGCCTCGGCATCACGCCCGGCGGCGATCGACAACGCGCTCTACAACGCCTTCGGCCAGCGGCTGGTGTCGACGATCTTCACGCAGACCAACCAGTACCGCGTCGTGCTCGAGGTGAAGCCCGAGTTCCAGCTCGGGCCGGACGCGCTCGCGCAGATCTATGTGCCGGTCGGCAATGTCCGTCGGCGCCGGCCACGGTCGGCGCCAACGCCTCCGCGGCGCTGGCGCGCCCGGCGCAGGCGCGACGACCGCAGCCGCGAGCCGCAGTCGCCGCAACAGGTGCCGCTGACGTCGATCGCGCGCATCAGCGAGCACGCGACGCCGCTGGTCGATCAACCACATCGGCCAGTTTCCGGCGGCGACGATCTCGTTCAACCTCGCGCCCGGCGCGTCGCTCGGCGACGCGGTCGACGGCGATCGAGAGCGGCGCAGCAGCGAGCTCGGCCTGCCGGCCAGCGTGCAGATCAGCTTCCAGGGCGCGGCGCTCGCGTTCCGCGCGCTCGCTCGCCAACGAGCTGTGGCTGATCCTCGCCGCGATCGTCACCATGTACATCGTGCTGGGCGTGCTCTACGAGAGCTACATCCATCCGATCACGATCCTGTCGACGCTGCCCTCGGCCGGCGTCGGCGCGCTGCTCGGCGCTGATGCTCTCCGGCAAGGACCTCGACGATCATCGCCATCATCGGCATCATCCTGCTGATCGGCATCGTCAAGAAGAACGCGATCATGATGATCGACTTCGCGCTCGACGCCGAGCGCAACGAAGGCAAGGCGCCGCGCGAGGCGATCTTCCAGGCGTGCCTGCTGCGCTTCCGCCCGATCATGATGACGACGATGGCGGCGCTGCTCGGCGCGCTGCCGCTGATGCTCGGCTGGGGCGTGGGCTCCGAGCTGCGCCATCCGCTCGGCATCACGATGGTCGGCGGCCTGATCGTCAGCCAGGTGCTGACGCTGTTCACGACGCCGGTGATCTATCTCGCGTTCGACCGGCCTCGCGCGCCGCGTCGAAGGCGCCGCGGCCGCAAGGCGGACCGCGCCCGCGCCGCGGCCGGCGACTGACATGGCCGACGAGGACGCGACGCGCTGCCGGCAGATGAACCTGTCGGCGCCGTTCATCGCGCGGCCGGTCGCGACCACGCTGCTGACGCATCGGCCTGGCGCTCGCCGGCGCCGCTCGCGTTCCGCCTGCTGCCGGTGTCGCCGCTGCCGCAGGTCGACTTTCCGACGATCTCGGTGTCGGCGTCGCTGCCCGGGCGCGAGCCCCGAAACGATGGCCGCGACCGTCGCCACGCCGCTCGAGCGCTCGCTCGGCCGCATCGCCGGCGTCACCGAGATGACGTCGAGCAGCTCGCTGGGCTCGACGCGCATCACGCTGCAGTTCGACCTCGACCGCGACATCGACGGCGCCGCGCGCGACGTGCAGGCGGCGATCAACGCGGCGCGCAGCCTGCTGCCGACCGGGCTGCCCGAGCAATCCGACCTATCGCAAGGTCAATCCGGCCGACGCGCCGATCATGATCCTGGCGCTCACGTCGGACACGATGACGCAGGGGCAGATGTACGACGCGGCCTCGACGATCATCGCGCAGAAGCTCTCGCAGGTGGCCGGCGTCGGCCAGGTGCAGCGTCGGCGGCAGCTCGCTGCCGGCGGTGCGCGTCGAGCTCAATCCGCAGGCGCTCAACAAGTACGGCATCGGCTTCGAGGACGTGCGCACGCGTGCTCGCCGCGACCAACGCCAACCGGCCCAAGGGCATCGGTCGAGGACGGCGATCGCCACTGGCAGATCCAGGCCAACGACCAGGCGAAGACGGCCGCCGACTACCTGCCGCTGATCGTCGCCTACCGCAACGGCGCCGCGGTCCGGCTCACCGACGTCGGCCGAGGTCGTCGACTCGGTGCAGGACCTGCGCAACGCCGGCATCGTCCAACGGCAAGCCGTCGGTGCTGGTCATCATCAACCGCCAGCCCAACGCGAACATCATCGAGACGGTCGACCGCGTGACCGCGATGCTGCCGCAGCTGCGCGCCTCGATCCCGAGCGCGATCAAGCTCGACGTCGTGATGGAGCGCACGACGACGATCCGCGCCTCGCTGCGCGACGTCGAGCGCACGCTGATCATCGCGGTCGTGCCTGGTCGATCCTCGTCGTGTTCGTCTTCCTGCGCAACTGGCGCGCGACGCTGATTCCCGAGCGTCGCCGTGCCGGTGTCGCTGATCGCGACCTTCGGCGTCATGTACCTGTGCGGCTTCAGCCTCAACAACCTCTCGCTGATGGCGCTGACGATCGCCACCGGCTTCGTCGTCGACGACGCGATCGTCGTCCTGGAAAACGTCTCGCGCCACATCGAGGAAGGCGTGCGCGCCGTTCGCAGGCGGCGCTGCTCGGCGCGCGCGAGGTCGGCTTCACCGTGCTGTCGATGAGCCTGTCGCTGATCGCGGTGTTCATTCCGATCCTGCTGATGGGCGGCATCGTCGGCCGCTAGTTCCGCGAGTTCGCGGTGACGCTGTCGGTCGCGATCCTGGTCTCGCTGGTGCTGTCGCTGACGACGACGCCGATGATGTGCTCGCGGCTGCTGCGTCCGAACAGCGAGCGGCGGCACGGGCGGCTGTACGCGTGGAGCGAGCGCGGATTCGAGCGCCTGCGCCGCGGCTACGAGCAAGAGCCTCGGCTGGGTGCTCGGCGCACGGCATCCTGACGATGCTGGTGCTGCTGGCGATCGTCTGCCTCAACGTCTACCTGTACGTGATCATCCCGAAGGGCTTCTTCCCGCAGCAGGACACCGGCCGCCTGATCGGCTTCATCCAGGCCGACCAGAGCATCTCGTTCCAGGCGATGCAGCCGAAGCTCGCCGAGCTTCATCGACATCGTTCAGCGCCGATCCGGCGGTCGAGAACGTCGTCGCGTTCACCGGCGGCGCGCAGCGCAACACCGGGCGGATGTTCGTCCGCTGAAGCCGCTGGCCGAGCGCAAGGAGTCCGCCGACAAGATCATCGCGCGGCTGCGCGTCAAGCTCGCCAAGGAGCCCGGCGCCAACCTGTTCCTCAACCCGGTGCAGGACATCCGCGTCGGCGGCCGGCAGGCCAACGCGCACCTACCAGTACACGCTGCAGGCGGACGACCTGGACGAGCTGCGCACCTGGGAGCCGCGCATACGCGCGGCGCTCTCGCGCCTGCCGCAGCTGGTCGACGTCAACACCGACCAGCAGGACAAGGGGCTGCAGACTTCGCTGGTGATCGATCGCGACGCCGCGGCGCGGCTCGGCGTGTCGCCGCAAGCTGATCGACACGACGCTGAACGACGCCTTCGGCCAGCGCCAGGTGTCGACGATCTAGCGGCGCTCAACCAGTACCACGTCGTGATGGAGGCCGCGCCCGAGTACTGGCAGTCTCCCGAGCGCGCTCGAACAACGTCTACGTCAGCACGGCGAAGCGGCGCGCAGGTGCCGCTGTCCGCGTTCGCGCACTACGCGCCGACCAACACGTCGCTGGGCGTCAACCACCAGTCGCAGTTCGTCGCCTCGACGATCTCGTTCAACCTCCCCGAGGGAACGTCGCTCGGCCAGGCGACGGTCGCGATCGACAGACGCGCTCGCCGCAGCTCGGCGTCCCGGCGACGATACACGGCAGCTTCCAGGGCACCGCGCGCGCGTTCCAGGCGTCGCTCGACAGCCAGCCCTGGCTGATCCTGGCGGCGCTGCTGACCGTCTACATCGTGCTGGGCGTCCTGTACGAAAGCTACGTGCACCCGATCACGATCCTGTCGACGCTGCCGTCGGCGGGCGTCGGCGCGCTGCTCGCGCTGCTGCTGTTCCAGACCGAGTTCAGCGTCATCGCGCTGATCGGCGTCATCCTGCTGATCGGCATCGTCAAGAAGAACGCGATCATGATGATCGACTTCGCGCTCGACGCCGAGCGCCACCGCGGCATGAGCTCGCGCGACGCGATCTTCGAAGCCTGCCTGCTGCGCTTCCGGCCGATCATGATGACGACGATGGCGGCGCTGCTCGCCGCGCTGCCGCTGGCGCTGGGCGCCGGCGACGGCGCGGAGCTGCGCCGGCCGCTCGGCATCTCGATCGTCGGCGGCCTGATCGTCAGCCAGATGCTGACCCTGTACACGACGCCGGTCGTCTATCTCTATCTCGACCGCTTCCGCCTGTGGGCGCGGTAGCCTGCGGCAGCGGCGGCATCCGGCGCCGAAGCCGCGCGGTCGCGACCGCCGATTGACGGCGACGATGCGCAACGATGGGCAGCCCTTCCGAATCCCGGTCGAACCTCGTCGCACGCGATGTCGCCGTCGCCGTCGCTGCTCGCCGGCTGCACGGTCGGGCCGGACTACGTGCGCTCCGAGCGTCGAGACGCCCGCGGCGTACAAGGAAGCGCAGGGCTGGAAGACGGCCGAGCCGCGCGACAGCGAGCCGCGCGGCAACTGGTGGACGGTGTTCGACGATCCGCGACTCGACGCGCTGCTCGGCGCAGGTCGAGGTCAGCAACCAGACGATCAAGGCGGCGGAAGCGCGCGTGCGCGAGGCGCGCGCGCTGACGCAGCAAGCGCAGGCGGCCTATTTTCCCGATCGTGACCGCGAACGCCAGCGCGACGCGCGGCGGCGGCCGCGCCAGCATCGGCGGCAGCACCGACCAGCGGCGGCGGCGTGGGCGGTGGCGGTGCGCAACAGCTACAACGTCGCGCTCGACGTCAACTGGGAGCTCGACCTCTGGGGCCGCGTGCGCAGGACCGTCGAGGCCGGCGAAGCGACCGCGCAGGCCAGCGCGGCCGATCTGGAAGCGGCGAAGCTGTCGGCGCAGGCGCTGCTGGCCGAAGACTATTTCCTGCTGCGCGCGCAGGACGCGCAGATTCGCCTGCTCGACCGACACGGTCGACGCCTACCAGAAGTCGCTGCAGCTGACGCGCAACCAGTACGCGGTCGGCGTCGCCGCGCGCGCCGACGTCGCGCAGGCCGAGACGCAGCTCAAGTCGACGCAGGCGCAGGCGCTCGACGCCGGCGTGCAGCGCGCCCAGCTCGAGCATGCGATCGCCGTGCTGCTCGGCAAGCCGCCGGCGGAGTTTCTCGATTCGCGCCCGAGGCCGTCGCGACGACCTTTCCGCCGATTCCCCCGGGCCTGCCCTCCGAGCTGCTCGAGCGCCGGCCCGATATCGCCGCGGCCGAGCGCCGCACGGCGGCGGCGAACGCGCAGGTCGGCGTCGCCGAGGCCGCGTTCTTCCCGTCGCTGACGCTGTCGGCGACCGGCGGGTTCCAGAGCTCGGTGCTGTCGCAGCTCTTTTCGCTTGCCCAGCCGCTACTGGTCGCTCGGCCCGGCGCTGGCGCAGACGATATTCGACGCGGGACTGCGCCGCGCGCAGACGGCGCAGGCGATCGCGACCTACGACGAGAATGTCGCCAACTATCGGCAGACGGTCCTCGCCGGGCTTCCAGGAGGTCGAGGACAACCTGGCCGCGCTGCGCATTCTCGAGCAGGAGGCCGCGGTGCAGGACGAGGCGGTCAAGTCGGCGCGCGAATCGCTGACGATCACGCTGAACCAGTATCGCGCCGGCACGGCGAACTATCTCGCGGTCGTCGTCGCGCAGGCGGTGGCGCTGTCGAACGAGCGCACGGCGCTGACGATCCTCGGTCGCCGGCTCACGGCGAGCGTCGCGCTGATCAAGGCGCTGGGCGGAGGCTGGGACGCGGCACAACTGCCGCCGAGCGCTAGTGCGCGGCAGGCTAGGTGGCCCGGCGGATTCGCCTCGGCGGCAAACTGCTCCAACAGTGCGCCGGCGAGGCTCGATTCGCGCTTGTAGAATCCCTCGGTATGGAAGGTTTCCTCGAGCGCGAACAATTCGTAGTCCAGATGATGGCAGAGCTCGTGGATCAGCGTGCGCAGGAAGGTCTTGAACGCCACGACCTGCTTTTTCTGCGCGGTGCGCATCCACACGGTGATGCGCGCGCCGACGCCTTCGTCCTCGGGTTCGTACAGGCCGTGGAGCTCGCCGTAGCCGTCGGCCGGACGGCGGGCCAGCACGCGCACTCGCACCGGCGGCACGTGATAGCCGCGCGTCAGCGCGCTGATCAAGCGCCTGGCAGCCGGCCTGGACGGCGGCGCGCTCTTCGGCGCGCAGCCCGCGCGCGATGCGCGCCACCGTAGCCGCCGAGGTCCAGGCCCGGCGGCAAACCGAGCGATTCGATCGCATCGCTGCGCAGGTAGATTCGTTGGCGGGCGCGGGAGAGCTTGTCGAAATAGGCAAAGCGCATCGGTCTTTAGTCTACCGAACTCGTCGCGTGCCGCAAGCGCTGCGAATTCCGTTGGCGCGACGGCGCGATGAGGGCGGCGCGGCCGTGCGCTGCGCATCGTGCCCGCGATGCTCGCCTTCGATGCGTCGGGCAATCCGTTCTCGCCGCAATTCGGCGACGTCTACCACAGCGCGGACTCGGCGGCGGGCCAGGCGCGCCACGTGTTCCTGCACGGCAACGATCTGCCGAGCGCGCTGGGCCGGCGCGCGGGTGTTCACCATTGTCGAGACCGGGTTCGGGCGTGGGCCTCAATTTCCTGGCGACCTGGCAGGCCTGGCGCGACGATCCGCACCGCTGCTGCGCGCCTGCATTTCGTGTCGATCGAGCGCTGGCCGTTTGCCCGAGCCGATCTTGCGACCCTGCACGCGCGCCATCCGGAATTCGCGATGCTGTCGTCGCAACTGCGCGCCGCATGGCCGCCGCTGGTGCCTGGCATGCACCGGCTGCATTTCGACGACGACCGGGTCACGCTGACGCTCGCCTTCGACGAGGCGATCGAAGCGGCGCGGGCCTTGAGCCTCGCCGCCGACGCCTTCTATCTCGACGGGTTCGCGCCGGACCGCAATCCGGCGATGTGGTCGGCGCCACTCGTTGAAAGCGCTGGCGCGGCTCGCCGCGCCCGGCGCGACGGTGGCGACCTACAGCGCGGCGGCGCACGGTGCGCGACGGGCTCGGTCGCAGCCGGATTCGCCGTGGAAAAACGCGCCGGCTTCGGGCGCAAGCGCGACATGCTGGTCGCGCGTTACGCACCGCGCTGGCCGGTGCGCGGCGACCGCGGCCGCACCCGTCGTGGCCGGAGCGCCACGCGATCGTGGTCGGCGCGGGCCTGTCCGGCGCGGCGGTCGCCTCGCGGCTGGCCGTGCGCGGCTGGCGGGTCGATCTCGTCGAACGCGGCAGCGCACCTTCGGGCGCGGCGTCCGGATTGCGCGCCGGCGTGTTCCAGCCGCACGTTTCGCGCGACGACAACCTGCTGTCGCGCTTCACCCGCGCCGGGTTCCTCTATGCGCTGCGGGTCATGGGCTGGCGCGCTCGACGCCGCCGCGACGCCGCCCTGGCAGCACTGCGGCGTGCTGCAACTGGCCGACGGCGCGGAGAACGAGGCGCGTGTCGCCGACACCGCGGTCGCTCTGGCCTATCCGGTCGACTACGCGATTGCATGTGACGCGCGGCGATGCCTACCGCGCTCGCCGGCCGACGCGTGGCGATCGGCGGCTGGTGGTTTCCGATGGCGGGATTCGTGCGCCCGGCAGCGATCGTCGCAGGCGCAGCTCGACCGTGCCGCGCGACATGCCGGCGGCGCGACCGGCGCCGGTGCTCCACCTCGATCGCAACGTCGCAAGCCTGCAGCGCGACGGCGATGCGCTGGGTCGCGCGCGACGCCTCCGGCGCGGAGATCGCCGCCGCGCCGGTCGTGGTGCTGGCCAATGCCTGCGACGCCGCCCGGCTGGCCGATCTCGGCGGCGATCCGCTGCGGCGCATACGCGGCCAGCAAAGCTATTTGCCGGCGCCGCCGTTCGCGGCGCCGCGCGTCGTCGTCGGCGGCGATGGCTATGTCTTGCCGGCGGTCGACGGCATCGCCGTCGCCGGCGCGACCTACGATCTCGACAACGACGATCCGTACCCGGACGCGGCGAGCCACGCCGTCAACCTCGCCCGCGCCGAACGCATGCTGCCCGGCAGCGCGGCCGGCGTCGATGCGGCAACGCTCGCCGGCGGCGTAGGTTTCCGCTGCGTCGCGACCGACCGGCTGCCGATGGTCGGCGCGATCGTCGACGTCGACCGCGCGCGCGTCGATCAGCCCGAGCTCGCCGGCGCGCATCTTGCCGACCTGCCGCGCGTCCACGGCCTCTACGGCGCGTTCGCGTTCGCCTCGCGCGGCCTGTCGTGGTCGGCGCTGGCGGCGGAGGCGCTGGCGAGCGAACTCGATGGCGAGCCCGCGCCGCTTTCGCGCGCGCTGCTCGATGCGATCGATCCGGGCCGCTTCATCGCTCAAGGCGCTGCGGCGCGGCACGCTATAGCGCGGAGCCGAAGCGCGATACACATACGGCACAGGACCCGAAAGACATCATGCCCGCCCCGATCGCCACCCTGCTCAAGCCGCATGCGCGCGACATCGGCGGACTGCTGGTCCAGCGCCTGCTGCCGTCGCACCCGATCCAGATGGTCGGGCCGTTCATTTTTTTCGATCACTTCGGGCCGGTGCAATTTCCGCCGGGACGAGGCATCGACGTGCGGCCGCATCCGCACATCGGGCTCGCCACCGTGACCTACCTTTTCGAAGGCGGACAGGTGCATCGCGACAGCCTGGGCAACGTGCAGGCGATCGTTCCGGGCGACGTCAACTGGATGACCGCCGGGCAAGGCATCGTGCATTCGGAGCGCAGCGGCCCCGAGGACCGCGCCGCGGGCCATCTGCTGCACGGGATCCAGACCTGGGTCGCGCTGCCGAAATCGCACGAGCAGGTCGAGCCTTCGTTCAGCCATCATCCGAAGGCATCGCTGCCGGAGATCGCGCAGCCCGGCGCCGACGATGCGCCTGCTCGCCGGCACCGCATTCGGCCAGCGCGCGCCGACGCCGACGTTTTCGCCGATGATCTATCTGGCGATCGACATGCAGGCCGGCGCGGCGTTCGATCTGCCGCCCGAGCACGAGGAGCGCGGCGTCTACGTCGTCGACGGCGATGCGCGGATCGGCGGCGCGGCGGCTGCCGGGCGGGCACATCGCGGTGCTCGCGCCGTGGACCGACGGCGCGCATCGAGGCGCAAGCCGGCGACGCGGCTGGTCGTGCTCGGCGGCGCGAAAATGGACGGCGAGCGGCTCATCTGGTGGAACTTCGTCGCCAGCTCGAAGGAGCTGATCGACAGCCGCCAGCGCGCGCTGGCGCGAGCAAGACTTACCCGCCGGTGCCCGGCGAGACGGAGTTCATTCCGCTGCCGTAACGCGCGTCACAAGCCCCGCCGCCGCGCGCAGCGCATCCGCGCGATCGATGTTCTCCCAGGTGAACTCCGGCTCGTCGCGGCCGAAGTGGCCGTACGCGGCGGTCTTCAGGTAGATCGGCCGCAGCAGGTCGAGCATCTGGATGATGCCCTTCGGGCCGCAGGTCGAAATTGTCGGTCACCAGCGCGGCGATCTTCTCGTCGGAAATCTTGCCGGTGCCTTCGGTGTAGACGGTGACGTTGATCGGCTTCGCGACGCCGATCGCGTACGATAGCTGCACCTGGCACTGCCGCGCGATGCCGGCCGCGACGATGTTCTTGGCGACATAGCGCGCCGCGTACGCGGCCGAGCGGTCGACCTTCGACGGATCCTTGCCGGAAAATGCGCCGCCGCCGTGCGGCGCGGCGCCGCCGTACGTGTCGACGATGATCTTGCGCCCGGTGAGCCCGGCGTCGCCGTGCGGTCCGCCGATCTCGAAGCGGCCGGTCGGATTGACCAGGTAGCGCGTGTTGACCAGCATCTCGCGCCGGCAGCACCGGCTTGATGATCTCCTCGACGACGGCTTCGGCGAGCTGCTCCTGCTTGTGATTCATCTCCGGATGATGCTGCGTCGACAGCACGACGGTGTCGATGCTGTTCGGCTTGCCGTCGGCGTAGCGCACCGTCACCTGCGATTTCGCATCGGGACGCAGCCACGGCAGGCGTCCGTCGCGGCGCACTTCGCTCTGCCGCTGCACCAGCCGGTGCGCGTAGTAGATCGGGAACGGCATCAGCGCCGGCGTCTCGTCGCAGGCATAGCCGAACATCAGCCCCTGGTCGCCCGCGCCCTGGTTCATGTATTCCTCGGACGTGCGGTCGACGCCGCGCGCGATGTCGGGCGACTGGCGTCCGTAGCAGACCATCACCGCGCAGCCTTCGGCGTCGAAGCGCAGCTCGGGGTCGGTGTAGCCGATGCGATGGATCGTGTCGCGCGCGATGCGCGCGTAGTCGTGCTTGTGGTCGGTCGTGATTTCGCCGGTCATCACCACCAGCCCGGTGGACACCAGCGTTTCCGCGGCTACCCGGCCATGCGGGTCCAGCGTTAGAATCGCGTCGAGGACGGCGTCGGAAATCTGGTCGGCGACCTTGTCCGGGTGGCCCTCGGACACCGACTCCGACGTAAACAGAAACTCGTTCATTACCGCTCCCTGCTGGATGGACCCGCGGATGCGCCGCGGCGTGAACGCGCGCGGCGCAAAGAGTCGAATTCTAGCAAATTTCGCTGCCGTCGACCGGCAGCATCCCTCGTCCTTCCCCAGAAAGGCCTTCCGTGATCGTTCCCGCCACCGCCGAAAACATCGCGCGCGCCGCGCAGCGCGCTCGCGGCGGGCGAGCTGGTCGCGTTTCCGACCGAGACCGTCTACGGACTGGGCGCGAACGCGCGCGACGCAGCGGCGGTCGACTCGGCTGTTTGCGGCCAAGGGCAGGCCTGCCGAGCATCCGGTGATCGTTCATCTTGCCGACGCGCACGCGCTGCCGCGCTGGGCGCGGCACGGTCCCGCCGGCGCCAAGCGCGCTCGCCGCCGCATTCTGGCCCGGACCGCTGACATTGATCCTGCCGCGCGCCGACGGCGTAGCGACGCGGTGACCGGCGGCCAGGCGAGCGTCGGCTTGCGCGTGCCGGCGCAACCGATCGCGCACGCGCTGCTCGCAAAGCTCGCCGAACTCGGCTGCGACGGCGTCGCCGCGCCATCGGCGAATCGCTTCGGGCGGATCAGCGCGACGACGGCGCAGCACGTCGCCGATGAATTCGGCGATACGATCGCACTGATCCTCGACGGCGGTCCGTCGACCCACGGCATCGAATCGACGATCGTCGATTTCAGTTCCGGCGAAGCCGTGTCTGCTGCGGCCCGGGTCGATCACCAGCGGGGAGATCGCACGCGTGCTCGGCCCTGGTGATCGACCCGGGCCGCGTTCGGCGAACGTCCGCGCGCCGCGCGCCTCGGGAACGCTCGCCGCGCACTACGCACCGCAGACGCCGGCGAAGCTGCTGGCGCGCGCCGAGTTGCTGGCGGCGCTCGCCGGCCTGGGAGGCCCGGGCGCGCACATCTCGGTGCTCGCGCATTCGGTCGCGCAGCCGCCGGACTTCGAGGGCGACGTGGTTCGATGCCCCCGGCGAGAGCGCGCCCTACGCGCAGCAGCTCTACGCCAACCTGCGCGCGCTCGACGCGCGCGAAGCCGACGAGATCTGGATCGAGGCGCCGCCGGATGGGCCCGATTGGGTCGCAGTCGGCGACAGGCTGCGGCGGGCGACGCATCGCGACTAGCGATCGCCCACTGCAAATCAGCCGCGCCCGACAAGTCGCCGCAAGCGCCGCAACTCCCACCGCAGACGCTCGGCGCGCCGCTGCCACCTCTGCCGGTCGACCGCGGCCTTGGCGGCAGCGGCCAGCGCGTCGCTGATCGGCATGCTCGCGGCCTTGCACGCACCGTGATGCTTGTCGATGTAGGCGCCGAGGTCCGCGCCGGACTCCCACGACGTGATCAGGCAATACCGCGGCGCGTTGCCCGCGTGCCACACGGCGTGCCACAGGCGCTGCGTGTCGATGATCACCTGCGCACCGGCCGGCAGCGGGATGCGCGTCTCCGTCGCCGCGTCGCTGCGATCCTCGCGCAGGATCAGCGCCGAACCCGGGTCGTCGCTCAAGTTGAAAAAGCCGCGCACGATCCAGCCGGTGCCTTTGGGGTTCAAGTGATTGTTGTCGTCGAGGTGCAGGTTGCGCACGGCGTCGACGTAACCGGTGGGCTGCAGCTCGATCACGCGGCAGCGCCCGACGTTCGCGCCCGGCTCCCTGGCACGCGCGACGAGGCGCGGGGCCTTCGCCGCGTTCGCCCTCACCCACACGCCGTCCTTGTCGGTCTTCGGCGGCGTGTGGTTGAAGAACGCGTTGCACTCCATGTCGCCGTAGGCGCTCGCCAGCGGCGCGAACCGGGTCTCGCCCGAGGACATCCAGTCGACGTACTCGAGGTCCAGCCACTCCTTCGGGTCGCGGGACTGCTCGTAGCGGTCGAGCACGACGTATCCGGTCGCATCGAATGCCGGCAGCGTGACCCAGGGCCTGTTCATGGTGGGATGTCCGATGGCAGGCAATCCTATCACCCGTGCCGGCGTCCCACGGCGGGACTGTGCGGTCGAACCGCGTTAGGAAGGACTTGTCGGCAACTGTCCCGGTGGCCCGATCCGCACCGCGTAGTCGCGTCCTTCCCAGCGCGCCGATTCGGTCCAATGGATCGCGAAGTCGACACGCTTTTTCGCCGCGAGTCGCGCGCCCGGAATCTCCGCGACGTGCCAGCCCAGCCCGTGGTCGAGCGTCGCGCTGTCGGCGATCTCCTGCCAGCCGTCGACGCCCCAGTGCACCCGCGCCGGCTCGGGCAGGCAAATGTGCAGCGCTTGTCCAGGCTCGATCTCGTCGATCGGAAAGCGCGGCATCCACAGCGCATAGTCCGGCACCGGGCGGCGGCCGTGGTAGCGCTGCCAGACCGCCTCCGGGCGATCGAAGGGTCTTTGCAGTTGCCGGCTGACGGCAAGCTTGATGAATTCCGCATGCGCCCAGACCAGCGGCATCGCCGACCCGCTGGGCTTGCCCGGCCGAAGATTGCGCTCGGGGATCGCGGCGGCATCCCAGACCTGCTCGGGGATCATGCCGGCAGGGCCGGTCATGGCCGCCATCGCCTCGAGGTAAGGAAGCGCATCCCGTCCCGCCGCGACCTCGAAATGGCCGCGCTCACCGGTGAGCAATGGCCACGCCCGGCCAATTCCGACACCGTCGAACGGCCCGCCATCGTCGTGTTCGCCGTAACCATCGCCGGTATAGCGATGCCAGGCCGGCCCGAACGGAGTCTCCACCTTGAGCCGGTGGTCGATGACCTCGATGGTGTCGACGACCATCGGATCGTTCGCGTCGCCGCAGACCGAACCGCACCAGTTGCAGAAAATCCGTGCCGACCTGCTCGTCTGCGGACAGGCACGGGTCAACACGGCAATTCTTGATCGGCAGCACGTGCTTCAGGCCCTCGGCGCTGGCGGCGACCGCCGGCGGCGCGCAGCGAATGTAGTAGGCCGCGACACCGCACTCCCGCGCGAGCGTGGCTATCGCGGACGGTGGTCCATGCCTCGATGCGGCTGTTCCAGTAATCGGCCAGCATCAAGGCAAAACTCCGCGCGGGTTCTGCCAGGTAGCGCGCGCCGCAGACCAGCGCCGAGATGCACACGGCAAGCGTGAAGGCGTTGATGCCGGCATCCTCTTCCCAGCGATCCTGTTCGGTCGCGGGCCCGCTGCCTGCGATCCAGGTCAACGCGCGGTGCACCATGTCGCGGATATCGATGCCATCGAGGGCGTCGAGGTCGGCGAGCGCGGTGGCGAGCAGGACCGGGAACGCGGTCTCGTCGAGTTGCTCCCCTTGCCAATACGCCTTGCCGCCCAGCCACTGGTTCTGCGACCAGCGGCCGTCGGCGTGCTGGGTGGCGATCAGGTAGCGCAGGATGTTCGCGGCGCCTCCGCTGTCTCTCCCAGTGCCAGCAGGCCGCCGGCGCTTTCCACCAGGTCGCGCGGCCAGACCAGGTGGTAGCCGCCGATGTCGTCCTTGCTGTTGCCCCAGGGAATGCTGAGGCTCGCGATCATCGCCCCGGGGTAGGTCTTGTCCTGGTGGACGCGCAGCACCATCGCCGACGTCGCGATTTGCGCCTGCAACGCAGGTGACAGCTCGGCGACGGACGCGTCGGCGGCCTGACGCCGGCAGGCGCATCCCGCCATGCCACTCCCGCCAGGCCGCGACGTGCGCTTCGCGGATCGCGTCGATCGGCTGGGCAGCGCGCTGAATGCCAGCGTCGCCGCCGATTCGCGACTCGTTCCGAACCCGAGCGCCAGGGTCGCGCGAACGGGCAATTCGCCGATCAGCGCGACATTGCCCGGACCCGCCGTGTCGAACGCCAGGTCAACGCGCCGTTGCGCGCAAAGTCCTGCCAGCCGTCCGAGACGCCGACATAGCCGGCGCTGGTCATGCCCCAGGCGTCGGGCCGGTCGCCGCTGCCTGCGGCCAGCGCCGCGCCGAACGGGCCCTGCTCGGCCCACAGGACCTTGCGGCCGCGATGCACGCCGGCTTCGGCCAGGTTGTCGCAACCCGAGCCGCCGAGGTGCGGCGCGAGCAAGGCGTAGGGACGCAATCCGTCGTCGCCGTCGAGCGCAATGCCGATGAGAAGTACTTCGCGCTGCGGGTCCGGAACGATGGAAGCCGCAGCTCGAAACGGGCGTGGCTGTGGATGACGTCGATCGCGGGGATGCCCGGCGTCGGGCAGCACGATGCGGTAGTTCTGCATCCGCTTGACCTCGATCCAGAAGCCCTTGCCGTCGGCGACGATAAAGCCGAGGTCGCGAATCTGCGGCGTGTCCACGCGCGGGCAATACACCTCGTTCACGATGCCGTAGCCGGTCGTGAACCACAGTCGCGCCGGGCCGAGCGCGCAGCCCACCATGTCCTTGGCGCTGCTGGTCCAGGTGGGCGGAATGCCCGGATGGCCGGGGGCTTGCACGGCGAATGTCTACCTTTCCGGGTCAGTAGACCGGCAAAGAGTTAAGCGAGACTTAACTCGACCGTTCGGCCCGCAGCGCGCTGTCATCGCCTGCAGCTACCGGCCGATGCGACTTGGAGAAACCGCACCACGGCCTCGGCCAGCTCCTTGCGCCGGTTCGCCATGAAGTGGTCGGTGCCGGGAATCGTGACCTGGCGCGAGCACGAGTCGCGCGGCAAGCTATCGGCACGCGCCGACGCGGCCTTCAAGACCTCGGGCCGATCGTTTTGCGCGACGACATCGAGCACCGGCTCCCGCGGCGGCGCGGCGAACGCGCCCTGCATGCCGATCGGTACCCACGCGACAACGCTTGCCGCCGCCGGCGACGCCAGATAGGCGTTCGCCATCGTCGCGCCCAGGCTGTGCGCGACGATCGCCACCTTTCCGATGCCATGACCCTCGAGGAACGCAATGCCCGCGGCAATGCGCTCGTCAGCCTCCGCATATAGCGCGACGTAGTCGCCTCGCGATGCTTCGCCCGCGAACACCGGCATCTGCACCGACAGCGTGGCGAGTCCGGCATCGGCGAGGTCGGTGCGCAAGCCGTTGATCAGGCCCCAGTCGGCGATGAACGCCGAGACCGTGAACGATCAGCGCCGCGCCGATCGGCTTGCCCGGCGGCGTGGTGAATATCGCCAGCACGCGCGGGCGGCGCGGCGTCGCCAGATAGACGGGGTCGCCGACGACGATCGCCGGAACGATTTCGCCGCGAGGCGATCCTCGCGCGCGTAGTCGGCGGTGACTGCCCGCGCATCGAGCGCGATGCCGGCGAGCAGCACCGCACCGAAGGTCCGCATCACTCGCATCGCTGCCATCCCGGCGTCGCCGCCTGCTACCATTGCATCGCAACCGCATCGATCGATCATACCCGCAACGCATGCCGCGACGTTCGCCCGACCGTTGTCTCGCCCCGGATTCGTTCAAGGGATCGGTGTCGGCATCGGCCGCGGCGGCGGCAATCGCCGAAGGCTTGCGCCGCGTCTGGCCCGACGCCGATCTTCGTCATTGTCCGATGGCCGACGGCGGCGAAGGTACGCTCGACGCCGATACTCTCGTGCGGCGGACAACGGCTGACCGATCGCGTCGGCGACGCCTCGGGCAAGCCGCTGGATGTCGCGTATGGAATGATCGGCGAGCCGGCGGTCGCGGTGCTCGAAGTCGCGCAGATCGTCGGCCTGACCGATCCTGCCGTCGCCGCGGTCGACGTCGAACAGCGCACCACGCTGCGGCGTCGGCGAACTGATACGCAATCGCCTCGACGCCGGCGTCCGCCGCTTCATGATCGGCCTGGGCGGCAGCAGCACCAACGACGGCGGCGCCGGACTCGCTCGCGGCGCTCGGGCTCTCGCTCGCCGACGCGCGCGGCCGAAGCGATCGAGCCGACGCCCGCCGGGCTCGCCACGCTCGCGGCCGTCGACGCGAGCGGCCTCGACCCGCGGCTCGCCGACGCGCGCATCATCGTGATGTCGGACGTCAATAATCCGCTGACCGGCGAGCGCGGCGCGACCGCGATCTTCGGCCCGCAGAAAGGCGTGCCGCGCGAGCGCATCGCCGAGATCGACCGCCGCATCGCGAACTTCGCTGCGCTGACCGAGCGTGCGCTCGACCGGCGTGCGCAGGGACAAGCCTGGCGCCGGCGCCGCCGGCGGCCTCGGCTTCGCGCTGCAGTTGATCGGCGGCGAGATGCGCTCGGGTGCGGAAGTCGTCGCCGACCTGATCGGCCTCGACGCCGCGCTCGACCGGCGCGGACTGGGCGATCACCGGCGAAGGCAGGAGCGACGCGCAGACGGCGCTGGGCAAGACGCCGCTGATCGTCGCCAGGCGCGCGGCTGCGCTCGGCGTCCCGGCGACGCTCGATTTCGGGGAGCGTCGATCGCGTCGGCGTTGCCCGAGCTGGGTCGCCATTTCGCCGGCTGCTTTTCGCTGCCGTCCGGCCCGGCAAGCCTCGAGCAATGCGTGGCCGACGCCGCCGCGATTGCTCGCCGATCGCGCCGAACAGGTCGCGCTGCTGTTCGATGCCGCGCG
This sequence comes from uncultured beta proteobacterium, assembly GCA_963713125.1. Taxonomy (GTDB): domain Bacteria; phylum Pseudomonadota; class Gammaproteobacteria; order Burkholderiales; family Casimicrobiaceae; genus PALSA-1003. The sequence goes on from CAVQKL010000005.1 coordinate 248,847, forward strand.
CGGCGCTAGCGGCCGACGATCGAACTAGGTCGCTCGCCGGGACGACGACGCACCTCAGTGCACGACGCCCATCAGGTGGTCGGGCAGCCAGGTCGCGATTTCCGGGAAACATGCACAGCAGCACGATCGCCAGCATCATGCACAGCACGTAGGGAATCGTGCCCCACATGATGCGGGTCACCGGCACGTCCGGCGCGATCGCGCTGACGATGTAGATGTTGAGCCCGACCGGCGGATGGATCAGGCCGATCTCCATGTTGATCGTCAGGATGACGCCGAACCACACCGGGTCGAAGCCGGCCGCCTTGATGATCGGATAGAGGATCGGCGCCGTCATCAGGATGATCGCCGCCGGCGGAATGAAGAATCCGCAGACCAGCAGGAACACGTTGATCATGCCCATCAAGCACCCAGCGGTTGACGTGCATGTCGGCGATGCCCTGCGCCAGCGTCTGCGTCAGGTAGAGCGAGGTCAGCATGTAGCCGAACAGCACCGCGGCGGCGATGATCATCAGGATCATCACCGACTCGCGCGTCGTGTCGCGCAGGATCTTCCACCACTGCCGCGGCCGCCACATCCGGTAGATGATCACCGCCATCACGACGCACAGCGCCGCGCCGACGCCGGCCGCCTCCGACGGCGTCGCGACGCCGCCGTAGAGGACGTACATCACGCCGATGACGATGGCGAGGAACGGCGCGACCTTCGGGATCGACCCGAACTTCTGCCTCCAGCTGTAGCGGAAATCCGGCGCGTGCGCGTGAAAGCCGCGCTTCCAGATGATGAACAGCGTCCACAGCATGAACAGACCGGTGAGCATCACGCCGGGCAGCACGCCGGCGAGGAACAGCCGCCCGATCGAGGTCTCGGTCGCGATGCCGTACAGGATGAAGGTGATCGACGGCGGGATCAGGATGCCCAGCGTGCCGCCGGCGCAGATCGATCCGGTCGCGACGTCGTCCGGATAGCCGCGGCTGCGCATCTCCGGGATGCCCATCTTGCCGATCGCCGCGCAGCACGCGGGCGACGAGCCGGTCAGCGCCGCGAACAGCGCGCAGGCGCCGAGGTTGGAAATGACCAGGCCTCCGGGCAGGCGATAGAGCCAGCGGTCGAGCGCTTCGTACAGATCCTTGCCGGCCGGCGACGAGCCGATCGCCGCGCCCATCATCACGAACATCGGAATCGACACCAGCGTGAAGTCGTTCAGCCCGGCGTAGAAGGTCTCGGCGACCACGTGCAGCGCGTCGAAGCCCTGGAAGAGCATGATGAACGCGATCGAGATCGCGCCGAGCCCGAACGCGACCGGCGCGCCCGACAGCAGCACGACCAGCGTGACGACCAGGACGAGCGCGCCCTGCGTGGCCGGGCTCATGCGTCGCGCTCCTTGGTGATGCCGAACGGGCGGCTCGCGCCGGGTCAACAGCGCCAGCAGGTCGGCGACGCACTGCAGGGTAAGAAGGCCGAGGCCGATCGGCATCGACGCGTACGGGATCCACAGCCGCGCGCGCCACATGGTGTCGGAGACCCAGCTGTTGTCCCAGGCTTCCTTCCAGAACAGAGAAGTCAGCACGGCGATGACGACGCAGAACGCCAATGTCAGCGCGGAGGCGAACAGCGCGAGCCAGCGGCGCTTGCGCGGGCCCGGCGTAGTGCGGCAGCACGTCGACGTTGACGTGGCCGCGCGTCATCAGCACGAACGGGCTGCCGATGAACGTCGCGGCGATCAGGCAGTAGGTGACGAAATCGGTCTGCCAGATGGTGTTCATGTTGAGCACGTAGCGCACGAACACCATCTCGCAGACGATCGACGACGCCGGCGGCGATCAGCGCCGCGGCGACGAAGCCGCAAAGCGTCGAGACGCGCCTGACCCGGCGGATGAAGCGGTCGATCGCGTGGGTAGCCATGCGTCGCGGGCGCGGTGGGTCGGCGGGATGCGTCGGACGCATCCCGCCGGCGATCGATACGGTCGCTACTTGACGCTCAGCGCTTCGTCGATCAGCTGCTTGCCGTCGGGGACTTCCTTGGCGAACTCCGCGTAGGAGCTCTGCTTGGCGACGTTGACCCAGGCGTCGTACTCGGCGGGCGTCATCGTGACGACCTCGACCTTGTGCTCCTTGAACGCCTTGACCATCTCGTCGTCGAGGCCCTTGCCTTCCTTGGCGAAGTAGTCCTGCGGCCTTTTTGCCGGCCTTGAGCAGCACGTCCTGCTGCTTCTTGTCGAGGCGGTCGAAGCTCTTCTTCGACATCAGCACCGGCTCGTACATGAACCACAGCGCGTTGTCGCCCGGCGCGGTGATGCACTTGACCTGCTCGTAGATCCGGAACGAGACGAAGCTGCCCGTGCTGGTATCGGTGGCTTCGGCGACGCCGGTCTGCAGCGCGTTGTAGACCTCGTTGCTGGGGATCGAGACGATCGACGCGCCGGCGGCCTGCCACATCGCCGCGAACGTCGGGCCCGCCGAGCGGATCTTCTGGCCCTTGATGTCGTCCGGCGTGCGGATGCAGCTCTTCTTGGAGGCGACGGCGCCGGCGAGCCATGCGTCCGACAGCACGATCACGCCGGCTTGCTCGATCTTGGCCTTGATGTCCTTCATGAACTTGGAATTGCCCAGCCGCGCCGCGCGCTCGTGGTTGCGCACCAGCCCGGGCATCAGCGTGGCGCCGAATTCGCGCACCTTGCCGCTCGCGTAGTCGAGCGGAAACGACGAGATGTCGAGCTGGCCGTTGACCATGCGCGTTCCATTGCTCGTTCGGCTTGAACAGCGATGCGCCGGGATAGACCTGGACGTCGAGGTCGACGCCGGCGGCCTTGGCGTCGCGCGCGATGATCTGCACCATCTCGTCGCGCACGTCGCCTTTGCCGCCGGGGAACTGGTGCGAGGCGCGCAGAGCGACCGGCGCCGCCGCCACCGAGCCTGCCGCCACCACCGTCACGAGCGCGGTCAGCATGCCGAAATGCCCGAGCTTGCTCATTCTGGATTCCTCCTAAATTTGTCAACGGAATGCCGCCTGAATCGCGCCGGCTCTGTGGCCGTTCGCGAATCCGATTGCCATGCAAGAAACCGTGCTTCCACCGGCGCTGCGCCGGCGCACTCCGTACGCGACATCCGCTGGGCTTCAGGCGTCGTAGCCGACGACCTCGCTGGTCGACCCGCCCGCGCTCACACGCACCGCACAATACTTGAACTCGGGAATCTTGCCAAATGGATCGAGCACCGGATTGGTAAGCAGGTTCGCGGCGGCCTCGTAGTAGCAGAACGGGATGAACACCGCGCCGCGCGGCGTGCCGTCGTCGGCGCGCGCCGACAGCGTGATGCTGCCGCGGCGCGACGCGACGGTGATCGGGTTGCCGGGCTCGACACCAAGCTTCTGCAGGTCGTCCGGGTTGATCGACGCGACCGGCGAGGGCTCGATCGTGTCGAGCACGCGGGCACGCCGCGTCATGCTGCCGGTATGCCAGTGCTCGAGCTGGCGACCGGTAATCAGCACGAACGGATACGCGGCGTCGGGGCGCTCGGCTGCAGGAATGATCGCCGCCGGGACGAACCGGCCCCGTGCCGCTCGCCGTCGGGAAATTCTCGGTGAACACGACGCGTTGGCCCGGATCGCCTTCGTGCTCGCACGGATAGGTGACCGCACTCTCCCGCTCGAGCCGCTCCCAGGTGATGCCGGCGATCGACGGCATCGTCCTGCGCATCTCCGCGAAGACCTGGCTCGGATGGTCGTAATGCCAGTCGAGGCCGAGCCTCCTGGCCATCGCGACGATGATCGCGAGGTCCTGGCGCGCCTCGCCCGGCGGATCGAGCGCCTGCCTGCCGAGCTGCACGCTGCGATCGGTGTTGGTGAACGTGCCGGTCTTCTCGGGAAACGCCGAGGCGGGCAGGATCACGTCGGCGAGATAGCCGGTCTCGGTGAGGAAGATGTCCTGCACGACCAGCATCTCGAGCTCGGCGAGCGCCTGCCGCGCGTGGCTCACGTCGGGGTCGGACATCGCCGGGTTCTCGCCCATGATGTACATGCCGCGGATCTTGCCCGCGTGCACCGCGTTCATGATCTCGACGACCGTCAGGCCCGGCGCCGGATCGAGCTTCGTGCCCCATACCTCCTCGAACCTGCGGCGCGTCGCGACGTCGTCGACGCGCCTGGTAGTCGGGATACATCATCGGAATCAGGCCGACGTCGCTCGCGCCCTGCACGTTGTTCTGGCCGCGCAAGCGGATGGAGCCCCGTACCCGGGCGGCCGACCTGCCCCGTCATCATCGACAGCGCGATCAGGCAGCGCGCGTTGTCGGTGCCGTGCACGTGCTGCGAGATGCCCATGCCCCAGAGGATCATCGAGCCGCGCGATTTCGCATAGAGCCGCGCCACATCGCGGATCGTCGCCGCGTCGATCCCGCACACCGGCGCCATCGCTTCCGGGCTGTAGCCCGCGACGTTCCTGCGAATCTCCTCGAACCCGCTGGTGCGGTCGGCGATGAAACCTTGCGCTACCAGCCCTTCCTCGACGATCACGTGCATCATCGCGTTCAGCAGCGCGACGTCGGTGTCGGGCTTGAACTGCAGGTAATGCGTCGCGTGCCGCGCGAGCTCGGAGCGGCGCGGATCGGCGAGGATCAGCTTGGTGCCGTTTTTCACGGCGTTCTTGAGCCACGTCGCCGCCACCGGATGGTTGACCACCGGATTGGCGCCGATCAGGAGCACGACCTCGGCCTGCATCACGTCCATCACCGGGTTCGAGACCGCGCCCGAGCCGATGCCTTCGAGCAGCGCCGCGACGCTGGATGCGTGGCAGAGCCGCGTGCAATGGTCGACGTTGTTCGATCCGAAGCCGGTGCGCACCAGCTTCTGGAACAGATACGCTTCCTCGTTCGAACCCTTGGCCGAGCCGAAGCCCGCGAGCGCGTGTCCGCCGAGCTCGTCGCGGATGCGCGCGAGCGCTCCACCCGCGACTTCCAGCGCTTCTTCCCAGCTCGCCTCGCGAAACACCGCCAGCGGATCGGCCGGATCCATGACGAAGTCCGCGGTCTTGGGGATGCCCGGCTTGCGGATCAGCGGTTTGGTCAGCCGCTGGCGATGGTGCACATAGTCGTAGCCGTAGCGGCCCTTGACGCAGAGCCGCTCGTGATTCGCCAGCCCGTCGCGGCCCTCGACCCGAACGATCTCGTTGTCCTTGACGTGATAGTTGAGCTGGCAGCCGACGCCGCAGTACGGGCACACCGACGGCACGACCTTGTCGGCCACGACCAGGTAGGCGTCGTTCGCCGGCGCCAGCGCGCCGGTCGGACAAGCCTGCACGCACTCGCCGCAGGCGACGCAGGTCGACACGCCCATCGGGTCGCCGAGGTCGAACACGATCGCCGAGTGCGCGCCGCGAAAGGCATAGCCGATGACGTCGTTGACCTGCTCTTCGCGACAGGCGCGCACGCAGCGCGTGCACTGGATGCAGGCGTCGAGATTGACCGCGATCGCCGGGTGCGACAGGTCGGCCTTCGGCTGCGCGCGAGCTTCGAAGCGGGGCGCGCCGATGCCGAGCCAGCGCTTCCATTGCTCGAGCTCGGAGTCGAGCTTGTAGACGCGCGCGGGCACGTCGGCGGCGAGCATCTCGACGACGAGTCTTCTGCGAGTGGACCGCGCGCGGGCTGTCGCTGCTCACTTCCATGCCCGCCGCCGGCGTGCGGCAGCACGACGGCGCAAGCACGCGCTCGCCCTTGATCTCGACCATGCAGGCGCGGCAGTTGCCGTCGGGACGCATGCCCGGCTTGTAGCAAAGATGCGGGATCTCGACGCCGTGCCGCTGCGCGGCCTCGATGATGGTTTCGCCCGGGCGCGCCGACGACGGCCTCGCCGTTCAGGCGGAACTCGATCAGTTCGGCCGCGAGCGCGGCTTCAACGGGTGCGTTCATGCGAGCTCGCTCGGGAAAGTATTTGACCACGCAAGCGATCGGATTCGGCGCCGCCTGCCCGAGGCCGCAGATCGACGCGTCGGCCATCGCCTGCGACAGCTCGGCGAGCAGCGCAGTGTCCCATTTCGGCCTGGCGAGGAGCCCGACCGCCTTTTCGGTGCCGACGCGGCAGGGCGTGCACTGGCCGCAGGATTCGTCGGCGAAAAAGCGCATCAGGTTGAGCGCCGCGTCGCGCGCGCGGTCGTGCTGCGACAGCACGATCACCGCGGCCGAGCCGATGAAGCAGCCGTGCGGCTGCAGCGTGTCGAAGTCGAGCGGAACGTCGCCCAGCCGATGCCGGCAGGATGCCGCCCGAAGCGCCGCCCGGCAGGTAGCCGTAGAACTCGTGGCCCGGCAGCATGCCGCCGCAGTATTCGTCGATCAGCTCGCGCACCGTGATGCCGGCCGGCGCGAGATGCACGCCGGGCTTGGCGACGCGGCCCGACACCGAGAACGAGCGCAGGCCCTTGCGGCCGTTGCGCCCTGCCCGGCGAACCACGCGCCGCCCTTCTCCAGGATGTCGCGGATCCAGTACAGCGTTTCCATGTTGTGCTCGAGCGTCGGCCGCCCGAACAGCCCGACCTGCGCGACGTACGGCGGGCGCAGCCGCGGCATGCCGCGCTTGCCCTCGATCGACTCGATCATCGCCGACTCTTCGCCGCAGATGTAGGCGCCGGCGCCGCGGCGCAGATGGAGCGCCGGCAGCGCGGCACGGCGGATCGGCCTCGAGCGCCGCGATCTCGCGCTCGAGCACCGCGCGGCACGCCGCGTACTCGTCGCGCAGATAGATGTAGACGTCGGCGATGTCCGACCGCCCACGCCGCGATCAGCACGCCTTCGAGGAAGCGATGCGGATCGCGCTCGAGGTAGTAGCGATCCTTGAACGTGCCGGGCTCGCCTTCGTCGATGTTGACCGCCATCAGCCGCGGCGCCGGCTCGGCGCGGACGATCTTCCATTTGCGCCCGGCCGGAAAGCCGGCGCCGCCGAGCCCGCGCAGGCCCGACTCTTCCAGCGCCGCGATCACCGCGTCGACCGCGCGTTCGCCGCGGACGCAGGCGGCGAGCGTCCGGTAGCCGCCCTGCGCGCGGTACGCGGCGAGGTCGATATACGGTGGCGGCTCGGGCTCGACCCGTCCGGCGGCGATGGCGGCCGCGATTTTCTCCGGCGTGGCGCTGGTCGACCGGGTTGCGGCCGACGACCGCGGCGGGCGCGTGCTCGCAGCGGCCGATGCAGGGCGCGCCGATGACGCGCACGCCGGCGCCGCTCGCGTGTTCAAGCTGCGGCGAGCAGCGCGTCGCCGCCCGCCATCTGGCACGACAGCGTCTCGCAGACGCGCACGGTCAACGGTGGCGGCGGCGCCTCGCCGTCGTTGAGACGTCGAAGTGGTGGTAGAAGGTCGCCACCTCGTAGACCTCGGTCCGCGCGAGCTTCATCTCCTCGGCCAGCGCGACGATGTGCGCGCCCGAGATGTGGCCGTAGCGGTCCTGGATGCGGTGCAGGAATTCGATCAGCAGGTCGCGCCGGCGCGGCGCGTCGCCGAGCAGGGCGCGGATCTCGTCGAGCGCCTGCGGATCGACCGGGCGGCCTTTCGGATGCGCCCGCGAGCGCCGCTTGCGGTCGAGTGCGGAGACGTCGACGACCGAATGCTCGTTCATGGGACGTCGCCCGGGGCGGCGCGGAGTCGGTCGACGGTCATGGCGTCAATCGAGGAAATCGCAATGCTTCTCGACGTAGCGCGGCCAGGTCGAGCGAGTGCTGCCGCACCAGCCGCTCGGCCAGCTCGGTGTCGCGCTTTTCCAGCGCCTCGATGATGCGCATGTGATCGATGATCGAGCGCGACGCGCGGTCGCTGCTGCGAGATCGTCATGCGGCGGATCGCGCGGACGTGGAGGAACAGGTCGTCGATCGTCTTGCCCATCAGGTGCGAGCCGGACAGGCGGATGATCGCCTGGTGGAACGCGATGTTCGCGTCCGAATACTCGTTGATGTGCTCGGCCGGCGTCGAGTTGCGGAACTCGTCGAACATATGGCGCAGCGCGCCGATGTCCTCGTCGGACGCGTTGAGCGTCGCCAGCCGCGCCGCCATGCTCTCCAGCGCCGCCCACATCTCGATCATCTCGATGATCTGCTTCTTGGTCTTGCGCACGATGAACACGCCGCGGCGCGGCACGGTGCGCAGGAAGCCCTTCCTGCTCGAGCAGGGTCATCGCCTCGCGGATCGGCGTGCGGCTGCACGCCGAGCGCCTGCGAGAGCTGGCGCTCGTCGAGGCGCAGCTCCTCGCGATGCGCGTAGATGTCGGCGTCCATGATCGCCTGCTTGAGCGCCGCGTAGGCCTGGTCGCGGAAGCTGACGTTGGTGTTGATCGGCTGCAGCGTGAGGGTGCGCGCCGTCGGTGTGCGGGTGCCCTGCCGCCCGTGTTCGCGGCTGCGCTGGTTTGACGGGTGCGTCGATGCCTGCTGCCATGGCGATGTCCGCAGTTTGGTCTTTAATCAGCCGGACCGGCACCCTGGACGGCATGTCGGACTACCTGCCCGCGATGTCCAATGAAATCCGTCGCTTGCGGCAGTCCGGCCCGATGTTCGCGCCGGAGCGGCGCGGCGCTCCATCCCGGTTGACTTTCGCTGATATACTACATACGTTATGCCGAATACCTAAAAAAAGCCAGCCTGTCCCGTACCCGGAGCCCGCCATGCTAGACACCCCGCAAGCCGCGAAACCGGCGACCACGGCCGAAGACACGCGAAAATCGCCAGCGGCGGCGAGATCGATGCCCAATCACAAGAGACCGACGGCTTTCAGCTCGTCATCGATGCCCTCAAGCTCAACGGCATCGATACGATCTTCGGTCTGCCCGGCATCCCGATCACCGACCTCACGCGCAGGATGCAGGCCGCAGGAATGCGCGTGATCTCCTTCCGCCATGAGCAGAACGCCGGGTACGCCGCTTCCATCGCCGGCTTCCTGACGCAGAAGCCGGGCATCTGCCTCACGGTGTCCGCCCCCGGCTTTCTCAACGGACTGACGGCGCTCGCCAACGCCACCACCAACTGCTTCCCGATGATCCTCATCAGCGGCTCGAGCGAGCGCGAGATCGTCGACTTGCAGCAGGGCGACTACGAGGAGATGGACCAGCTCGCCATCGCCAGGCCGCACGCCAAGGCCGCGTTCCGCGTGCTGCACGCCGAGGACATCGGCGTCGGCGTGGCGCGCGCGATCCGTGCTGCGCTCTCCGGTCGTCCGGGCGGCGTCTATCTCGACCTGCCGGCCAAGCTGTTCCCGCAGACGATCGACGCGGAAGCCGGAAGGAAGTCGCTGATCAAGGTGGTCGATCCGGCGCCGCGCCAGATCCCGGCGCCGGACGCCGTGCAGCGCGCGCTCGATCTGCTCAAGAGCGCCAAGCGTCCGCTCATCATTCTCGGCAAGGGCGCGGCGTACGCGCAGGCCGACGCCGACATCCGCGCGCTGGTGGAAAAGACCGGCATCCCCTATCTGCCGATGTCGATGGCCAAGGGCCTGTTGCCCGACACGCACGAGCAGTCCGCGGCCGCGGCGCGCTCGTACGTGCTGCCCGAGGCCGACGTCGTGATGCTGATCGGCGCGCGCCTGAACTGGCTGCTTTCGCACGGCAAGGGCAAGACCTGGGGCGGCAAGAGCCCGAAGGACTGGGGAGAGCGAAAGTTCATCCAGATCGACATCTCGCCGCAGGAAGCGGACAGCAACGTCCGTATCGACGCGCCGGTCGTCGGCGACATCGGCTCGTGCGTGTCGGCGATGCTCGCCGCGATAAGGCAACTGAGGCAACTGAGGGATCTGGCCGGCGCCGCCCGCCGAGTGGCTCGACGCCATTGCGGAGCGCAAGACCAAGAACGTCGCGAAGATGGCGGAAGCGCTGGCGAAGAATCCCGTCGCCGATGAACTTCCACAGCGCGCTCAACGTCGTGCGCGACATCGTCAAGGCGAATCCGGACGCCATCCTCGTCAACGAGGGCGCCAACACGCTCGACTTCACGCGCAGCATCGTCGACATGTATCAAGCCGCGCAAGCGCCTGGACGTCGGCACCTGGGGCGTCATGGGCATCGGCATGGGCTTTTCGGTCGCGGCGGCCGTGGTCACCGGCAAGCCGGTGATCGCGGTCGAGGGCGACAGCGCCTTCGGCTTCTCCGGCATGGAAGTCGAGACGATCTGCCGCTACAACCTGCCGGTCTGCGTCGTGATCTTCAACAACAACGGCGTCTATCGCGGCGACGACGTGAACACTACCGGAGGACGCGATCCGTCGCCCATGGTGTTCGTCAAGGGCGCGCGCTACGACAAGACTGATGGAAGCGTTCGGCGGCGTGGGCGTGCATGGCCACGACGCCGGACGAGCTGCGCCGCGCCGATGGAAGAGGCGATCGGCTCGCGGCAAGCCGACCCTGATCAACGCGGTCATCGACGAGACGGCCGGCACCGAGAGCGGCCGCATCACGAGTCTCAACCCGCAAAGCGCGGTTCGCAAGAAGATAACCTGAATCGATTGAGAGGAACTCATAGATGGGCAAGGCACTGGACGGCGTCCGCATCCTCGACTTCACGCACGTGCAATCGGGCCCGACCTGCACGCAGCTGCTGGCGTGGTTCGGCGCCGACGTCATCAAGGTCGAGCGCGCCGGCGAGGGCGACATCACGCGCGGCCAGCTGCGCGACATCCCCGGCGTGGACAGCCTCTACTTCACGATGCTCAACCACAACAAGCGCTCGATCACGGTCGACGCCAAGCATCCGAAGGGCAAGGCGAGTCCTCGAAGCGCTGGTCAAGCAAATGCGACGTGCTGGTCGAGAATTTCGCGCCGGGCGCGCTCGACCGCATGGGCTTCACCTGGGAGCGCATCCAGCGAGCTCAACCCGCGCGATGATCGTCGCCTCGGTCAAGGGCTTCGGCCCCGGCCCGTACGAGGACTGCAAGGTCTACGAGAACGTCGCGCAATGCGCCGGCGGCGCGGCGTCGACGACCGGCTTCGACGACGGCCCGCCGCTCGTCACCGGCGCGCAGATCGGCGACAGCGGACACCGGCTTGCATCTGGCGCTCGGCATCGTCGCCGCGCTCTACCAGCGCAACACCACCGGCCGCGGCCAGCGCGTGCTCGCGGCGATGCAGGACGGCGTGCTCAATCTCTGCCGCGTGAAGCTGCGCGACCAGCAGCGGCTCGCGCGCACGCACGTCATGGAGGAATACCCGCAGTATCCGAACGGCACGTTCGGCGACGCCGTGCCGCGCGCGGGCAACGCCTCGGGCGGCGGCCAGCCCGGCTGGATCCTCAAGTGCAAGGGCTGGGAAACCGATCCCAACGCGTACATCTACTTCATCACCCAGGCGCCGGTGTGGGAAGCCATCTGCAAGGTGATCGGCCGCGAGGAATGGCTGACCGATCCGCGCTACGCGACGCCGAAGGCGCGCCTGCCGCACCTGATGGAGATCTTCGGCCAGATCGAGGAATGGACGAAGACCAAGACCAAGTTCGAGGCGATGGACATCCTCAACAAGCACGACATCCCGTGCGGCCCGATCCTGTCGATGAAGGAGATCGCCGAGGAGCCGTCGCTGCGCAAGACCGGCACCGTCGTCGAGGTCGATCACCCGACGCGCGGCAAGTACCTGACCGTCGGCAATCCGATCAAGATGTCCGACAGCCCGTCCGACGTGAAGCGCTCGCCGCTGCTCGGCGAGCACACCGACGAGGTCCTGGCCGAGCTCGGCTACGGCAGCGGATCAGATCGCCGCGCTGCGCGCCGAAAAAGTCATCTGAACCGACGGCAGCGAACGCGCGATGGCACAACGACGACGATGAGCAACATGGCGAACGACAAGACGGTCAGGCGTGTTCTGGACACCGTCAAGGCCGAGGGCCGCACCGTCGCTCACCGCGCCCGAAGGCAAGCTCGTGTGCGAGGCGTACGGCATCGCCGTGCCGAAGGAAGGCGTGGCGACGTCGGCCGCCGACGCGGCGAAGATCGCCGCGGGCATGGGCTTTCCGGTGGTGCTGAAGATCGTCTCGCCGGAGATCCTGCACAAGACCGAAGCCGGCGGCGTGCTGGTCGGCGTGAAGAGCGCCGAGGAGGCCGAGAAGGGCTACGACACCATCATCGCCAACGCCAAGAAGTACAACGCGAAGGCCAACCTCCTCGGCGTCCAGGTGCAGCAGATGCTCGCCGGCGGCCAGGAAGTGATCATCGGCGCGGTCACCGATCCCGTCGTTCGGCAAGCTGGTCGCGTTCGGTCTCGGCGGCGTCCTGGTCGAAGTGCTCAAGGACATCACGTTCCGTCTCGCGCCCGCGACGCAGGACGACGCGCTGTCGATGCTCGACGGCATCGCGGCGGCGGAGATCCTCAAGGGCGTGCGCGGCGCGGATCCGGTCAATCGCGACGCGCTCGCCGACGATGATCCAGAACGTGTCGCAGCTCATCGCCGACTATCCCGGAAATCGCGGAGATGGACCTGAACCCGGTCTTCGCCACCAAGGACGGCGCGATCGCCGCCGACGTCCGCATCGTCGTCGACTTCTCGCCGGCGCCGGCGCGCTACCGCCCGAAGCACGAAGACATCGTGCGCGACATGAACCGCATCATGAAGCCGAAGGCGGTCGCCGTCATCGGCGCCTCGTCGGAGGCCGGCAAGATCGGCAACTCGGTGATGAAGAACCTGATCAACGGCGGCTACAAGGGCGAGATCTACCCGATCAACCCGTCCGCCGACGAGATCATGGGCCTGAAGGCGTACAAGAGCGTCAAGGACGTTCCGGGCGACATCGACGTCGCGGTGTTCGCGATTCCGGCCAAGTTCGTCGCCGGCGGCGCTCGCCGAGTGCGGCGAGAAGAAGATTCCCGGCGCCGTGCTCATTCCGTCGGGCTTCGCCGAGACCGGCAACGTCGAGGGCCAGAAGGAGATCGTCGAGGTCGGCCGCAAGTACGGCGTCCGCCTGATGGGCCCGAACATCTACGGCTTCTACTACACGCTGGAGCAACCTCTGCGCGACGTTCTGCACCGCGTACGACGTCAAGGGCCACGCGGCGCTGTCGTCGCAGTCGGGCGGCATCGGCATGGCGATCATCGGCTTCTCCCGCTCGGCGAAGATGGGCGTCTCGGCGATCGTCGGCCTGGGCAACAAGTCGGACATCGACGAGGACGATCTGCTGACCTTCTTCGAGCAGGACGACAACACGCACATCATCGCGCAGCACTGCGAGGACCTGAAGGACGGCCGCGCGTTCGCCGAAGTCGCCAAGCGCGTGTCGAAGAAGAAGCCGGTCGTCGTGCTCAAGGCCGGCCGCACCGTCGCTGGGCGCGCAAGGCCGCCAGCTCGCACACCGGCGCGCTCGCCGGCAACGACAAGATCTACGACGACGTGCTCCGGCAGTCGGGCGTGATTCGCGCGCGGTCGCTGCGCGAGATGCTCGAGTTCGCGCGCGCGCTTCCGATCCTGCCGACGCCCAAGGGCGAGAACATCGTCATCATCACCGGCGCCGGCGGCTCGGGCGTGCTGCTGTCCGACGCGTGCGTCGACAACGGCCTGTCGCTGATGGCGATGCCGCCGGACCTCGACGCCGCGTTCAAGCAAGTTCATCCCGCCGTTCGGCGCGTCCGGCAACCCGGTCGACATCACCGGCGGCGAGCCGCCGAAGACCTACCAGAACACGGTCCGCCTCGGGCTCGAGGATCCGCGCATCCACGCGCTGATCCTCGGCTACTGGCACACGATCGTCACGCCGCCGATGGTGTTCGCGAAGCTGCTGGCCGAGGTCGTCGAGGAAATGCGGGCGAAGGGCATCGACAAGCCGGTCGTCGCCTCGCTGGCCGGCGACGTGGAGGTCGAGGAAGGCGTCCGAGTATCTCTTCGACCACGGCATTCCGGCCTATCCCTACTCGACCGAGATCCCGGTCGACGTGCTCGGCGCCAAGTACCAGTGGGCGCGCGGTGCGGGCCTGATCTGAGACCGGCAATTTTCGACGGTAACGTCCACGCCACGACGCGATGCACCATGATCCACCATCTGGCCAGCCCGGCGTTCTGGGTCGCTCTCGGCGAGATCATGATGGTCAATATCGTCCTGTCCGGCGACAACGCCGTGGTGATCGCGCTGGCCGCACGCTCGCTGCCACCGCGACAGCAGAAGCAGGCGATCATCTGGGGCAGCGTCGCCGCGACCGTCATCCTCGTCACGCTAACGATCATTGCCGCCGAGGTATTCCAGCTTCCGTATCTGCGACTCGTCGGCAGCCTGCTGTTGTTCTGGATAGCAGTGCAGCTCATTCTCCCCGGCAAGGAAGGCGAAGACGGCGTCAGAAGCGGCAAGACCGCCTGGGCCGCGATGCGCACCATCCTCGTCGCCGACCTCATCATGAGCACAGACAACATCATCGGGGTCGCGGCAACGGCGAAGGGGGACTTGACGCTGCTGGTCCTCGGACTCGGCGTCAGCATCCCGGTGGTTGTCTTCGGCAGCACGATCGTCATGAAGCTTATCGGCAGGTTTCCGATCATCATTACCGCCGGCGCGGCGCTGCTGGGCTGGGTGGCCGGGGACATGCTGGACAGCGATCCGATTCTCGTCGGATGGATTGCTGCACACATGCCCTGGCTCCAGTTCACCCTGCCGCTGGTCGGCGAAATAAGCTGGACCCAGATGTGGGAGCGGCGCTGGTCGTCGCCGTCGGAAAATTGCTGGCCGCGCGCGCGGCGCGGGCCGAGATCAAGCCGATCGACCTGGCCGCCGGCGCGCGGCAGAGCCGCTCGCACTGATCGCCGGTGAACGCGAGGACGCCGATGCTGAGGATCCTGGCACTCGTCGACGGTTCGAAAAGCTCGAGCCGCGCCGTGGGCTATGTCATCGAAACGTCAGCACTCTGCAAGGAATCGCCGGAAATTCATCTGCTTAACGTACAGATGCCGGTAACTCCGGGTAACATCGGGCGCCACGTCAGCCACGGCGATCTCGACGACTATTATCATGACGAAGGTATGCGGGCCCTGGCGCCGGCGCGCAAGCTACTCGACGAGGCAGGCGTCAAACACGCGTTTCACATCGGTGTAGGCGACATCGGGGAAACCGTGGCAAAGTACGTCAAGGAGCTGTCCGCGCAACAGATCGCGATGGGAACCCGCGGCTCGGTCCGGTTGCGGGCATGCTGCTCGGTTCGGTGACGAGCAAGGTAGTACAAGCGGTCGACGTCCCGATCGTGCTGGTGAAATAGCCGGAGGAAAGAAACTGCGTTGCGGGATGCACGAACATTCTTTGCCGCAGCGTTAGCATGACGACAGAAGAAAACCCGCCGACAGCGGGCAGGTTGTCAGGGAACCACAGCCACTCTAGGAGGAGAAATGAAGAATCATCAAGTGTCCAAGTTGCAGGGAGCGCTTTGCGCGCTGATCGCCGGCGTCGTTGCGGCGGCCGTTCCGTTCTCGGCGGCCGCGTGGGAGCCGACCAAGCCGGTCGAGTTCATCGTTCCCGCCGGCACCGGCGGCGGCGCCGACCAGATGGCGCGCTTCATCCAGGGCGTCGTCGAGCAAGCACAACCTGATGAAGCAGCCGATCATCGTCGTCAACAAGTCGGGCGGCGCCGGCGCGCGAAGGCTTTCTCGACGTCAAGGACGCCAAGGGCGACCCGGACAAGATCGTCATCACGCTGTCGAATCTGTTCACGACGCCGCTGGCGACCGGCGTGCCGTTCAGCTGGCGGACCTGACGCCGGTCGCGATGCTGGCGCTCGACGAATTCGTGCTGTGGGTCAACGCCGACACGCCGTACAAGACCGCCAAGGAGTACATCGACGCGGTCAAGGCCGGCGGGCCAAACAAGTTCAAGATGGGCGGCACCGGATCGAAGCAGGAGGACCAGATCATCACCGTCGCGATCGAGAAGGCAACCCGGCGCCAAGTTCATCTACATTCCGTTCAAGGGCGGCGGCGACGTCGCCGTGCAGCTGGTCGGCAAGCACGTCGACTCGACGGTCAACAATCCGATCGAGGCGGTGGCGCAATGGCGCGCCGGCAAGCTTCGCCCGCTGTGCGTGTTCGACGACGAGCGCATGCCGTACAAGGACGAAGGTCACCGCCGACATGTCGTGGAACGACATCCCGACCTGCAAGGAGTCCGGGCTTCCGGTCGAGTACCTGATGCTGCGCGGCATCTTCATGCCGGCCGGCGTCAGCCAGGAGCAGGTCGACTACTACGTCGATCTGTTCAAGAAGGTCCGCGAGACGCCCGAGTGGAAGGACGTTCATCCGAGAAGGCCGCGTTCAACCAGACGTTCATGACCGGCGCGGAATACGTCGAAGTGGGTCGAGCAGGCCGAAACGATGCACAAGCGGCTGATGGAAAAGGCGGGCTTCATGGCCAAGCAATAGGTCGTGCGCAAGGCTCCGGACGCTCTGACGCGACGCGGAACGGTCAGGCGTACCGCATACCGCCTCCGATCGCGCCAGAGCGTCCGAAGCCGACCGCGTTTGACCTCATCCACGCGCGGGGCACTGACGATGGCAAAGCACGGCACGACCGGCCAGGACGATGGCCGCTCGGTCGTCTCGATGCGGACGATGGAAATCGCCGTCGCGGCGATCATGCTGGCGTTCGGCGCGACGTTCGTCGTACAGCAGCTACAAGCTCGGTTCCGCTGGGGCGACGATGGCCCGCAGTCGGGCTTCTTTCCCGTTCTACGTCGGCCTGTTCATCTGCGTCGCGAGCGGCGCCACGCTGCTGCAGGCGATCCTCAGCAAGGATGCCAAGCGGCGGCGACACTTCGTCGAGCACGGCCAGCTGAGCCTGGTGCTCACGGTGCTGATCCCGGCGGCGTCTATTGTCCTGGGCATCCAGCTCATCGGCATTTACGTCGCGTCGGCGATCTACATCGCGCTGCTTCATGGTCTGCTCGGCGACTACCCGTGGATGAAGAGCGTCCGTCTCGCCTCGGCGATCAGCGTGCTCTTCTTCTTGATGTTCGAAGTGTGGTTCAAGGTTCCGCTGTTCAAGGGCTACTGGAATCTGACCGCGCTGGACCGGCTTCTGACGGGCTGTCGATGCACTCGAGCGCCAATTGCCGCAGCGCCGGCAGCGAGAGCAGGCCTAATCAACTCGGGAGCACTGGGTGGCTGACCTGAATCTCCTGTTCCACGGCTTCGCCGTGGTGCTCACGCCGTTCAACATCGGTGCTGATGCTCCTCGGCATCGTGCTCGGGCGTGATCATCGGCGTGCTGCCGGGCCTGGGCGGCGCCAACGGCGTCGCGATCCTGCTGCCGCTGACGTTCACGATGCCGCCGACCTCGGCGATCATCATGCTGTCGTGCATCTACTGGGGCGCGCTGTTCGGCGGCGCGATCACCTCGATCCTGTTCAACATCCCGGGCGAGCCCTGGTCGGTCGCGACCACCTTCGACGGCTATCCGCTGGCGCAGAAGGGGCGCGCCGGCGAGGCGCTGACGGCGTCGTTCACCTCGTCGTTCGTCGGCGCGTTCGTCGCGGTGCTGATGATCACATTCCTCGCGCCGTTGGTCGCGCAGCTTCGCGCTCCAGTTCGGCCCGCCGGAGTTCTTCTCGGTCTACCTGCTGACGTTCTGCAGCTTCGTCGGCATGGGCAAGGGCTCGCCGTTGAAGACCATCACGTCGATGATGCTCGGCTTCGCCCTGGCGGCGGTCGGCATCGACATCGTCACCGGCCAGCTGCGCCTGACGTTCGGCTTTCCGAGCCTGATGCGGGGTTTCGACTTCCTGATCGCGGTGATCGGGCTGTTCGGCATCGGCGAGATCCTGCTGTCGATGGAGGAGGGCCTGGCATTTCACGGCAGTGCAGGCCAAGATCAATCCCAAGGTCGTGCTGGAGACCTGGCGCAAGCTGCCGCAGATACTGGATGACGTTCATACGCAGCACCGCGATCGGCTGCTGGATGGGCATCACGCCGGGCGGCGCGACGCCGGCGTCGTTCATGAGCTACGGCGTGGCCAAGAAGATGTCCAAGGACGGCGACAAGTTCGGCACCGGCGAGCTCGAAGGCGTAGTCGCTCCGGAGACCGCGGCGCATGCCGCCGGAACGAGCGCGCTGCTGCCGATGATCACGCTCGGCATCCCGGGCTCGCCCACCGCCGCGGTGCTGCTCGGCGGCCTGTTGATCTGGGGCCTGCAGCCGGGGCCGCTGCTGTTCGCCGAGCAAAGGACTTCGTCTGGGGGCTGATCGCCAGCATGTACCTGGGCAACATCGCCGGCCTGATCGTCGTGCTGAGCCTCGTGCCGCTGTTCGCCGGCATCCTGCGCATCCCGTTCTCGATCATCGCGCCGGTCATCATCGTCATCTGCGCGATCGGCGCCTACACGGTGCAACAACGCCATGCAGGACATCTGGTTCATGCTCGGCTTCGGCGTCATCGGCTACATCTTCAAGAAGCTCGACTACCCGCTCGCGCCGATGGTGCTGGCGCTGGTGCTCGGCAACAACGCCGAAGACTGCCTTTCGCCAGGCGATGCTGATGTCCCAGGGCGACATGACGATCATCTGGTCGAACTGGCTGGTGGGCAGCATCACCACGCTCGCCGTCGTCATGCTGTTCTGGCCGCTGATCTCGAAGGTGATCAAGACGATTTTCCCGGCGAAGCCGAACAAGCTGGCGGAGCAGCGACCCGTCGAGTAGCGGCGGCGAATGCACCGCGCGGCACGGGCCGCGACGCCGCGCACCACGCCGCCATGAACGCCAATCTCTACGCGCTGCTGCGCAATCATTTCGCCGAGAACCTCGACCAGCCCTGCATCCTGATCCCGGGCGGCCCGGTCATTCACTACGATGACCTCGACGCCGCCTCGGCGCGCATGGCACACGCGCTTCTCGCCGCCGGCTGCGCCGCCGGCGATCGCGTCGCCGTGCAGACCGACAAGTGCTGGCAGGCACTGGCGCTCTACCTCGCCTGCCTGCGCGCCGGGCTGGTCTACCTGCCGCTCAACACCGGCTACCGCAAGGGCGAGCTCGCGCTATTTTTTCGGCGATGCCGAGCCGCGCGTCATCGTCTGCGCTCCCGACGACGCCGCCGACTTCGCCCCGCTGCGCGCCGAGGCGACGGTGCTGACGCTCGCCGGCGACGAGGGCAGCCTGCTCGATCGCGCGCGCGACCAGCGCGCCGGATTTCGACACGGTGATCTCGCGCCCGGACGATCTGGCGGCGATCCTCTACACCTCGGGCACGACCGGCCGCTCCAAGGGCGCGATGCTGACGCACCGCAATCTGGCGCCGCAACGCGCTGGCGCTGGTCGACCACTGGGGCTTCACGCGCGGCGACGTGCTGCTGCACGCGCTGCCGATGTTTCACGTGCACGGCCTGTTCGTCGCCTGCCACTGCGCGTTGCTGTCGGCGCGCCGGATGCTGTGGCTGCCGAGATTCGACGCCGCCGAAGTCGTCGCGCTGCTGCCGCACGCGACGGTGATGATGGGCGTGCCGACGTACTACACGCGGCTGCTGGCCGAGCCCGGCTTCGGCGCCGACGACCTGCCGCACGATGCGCCTGTTCATCTCCGGTTCGGCGCCGCTGCTGCCGGAAACGTTCGAGCGAATTCGCGGCGCGCACCGGACACACGATCCTCGAGCGCTACGGCATGACCGAAACCGGCATGAACACGTCCAACCCGATCGACGGCGAGCGCCGCTGCGGCAGCGTCGGCATGGCGCTGCCGGGCGTGAGCGTGCGCGTCGTCGACGCCGAGGGCGCGCCGTGCGCCCCCGGCGCGATCGGCGACATCGAGGTCAAGGGGCCGAACGTCTTCGCCGGCTACTGGCGCATGCCCGAGAGGACGCGCGAGGAATTCACCGCCGACGGCTACTTCCGGACCGGCGACGTGGGCGAGATGGCGGCGGATCGC
Source organism: uncultured beta proteobacterium (assembly GCA_963713125.1). Classification (GTDB taxonomy): domain Bacteria; phylum Pseudomonadota; class Gammaproteobacteria; order Burkholderiales; family Casimicrobiaceae; genus PALSA-1003. The sequence goes on from CAVQKL010000005.1 coordinate 268,671, forward strand.
TACCTGCGCATCGTCGGCCGCGCCAAGGACCTGATCATCACCGGCGGCCTCAACGTCTATCCGAAGGAGATCGAGGAGGAGCTCGACGCGTTGCCGGGCGTGGCCGAATCGGCGGTGATCGGCGTTGCCGATGCGGATTTCGGCGAGGCGGTCACCGCGGTCGTCGTCGCCAGGGCCGGCCACGTCGCTGCGCGAGGCGGAGCTCATCGCCGCGCTCAAGGCGGAGATCGCCGGCTTCAAGGTGCCCAAGCGCGTGCATTTCGTCGACGAGCTGCCGCGCAACACGATGGGCAAGGTGGAGAAGAGCGTGCTGCGCCAGCGCTACTCGGCGGGCTGACGGCGAACGCGGTGGTTCAGCGCGGGGCGACGGGACGGCGTCACGTCGACGCCCGGCGCCGACGTCAGATCGCTCGGCGCGGCGCCGCGAGTCGGCCGCAGGCGGCGACGGGGAAACTTCGCCACGATCTTCACGCCTGACGTCCCGGCCGATTGCACGCTCAGCACGCCGTCGTGGCGGTCGACGACTTCCTTGACGATGGCGAGGCCGAGCCCCGAGCCGTCGCCGGGAGTTCCCTTGAGCCGGAAAAAGCGTTCGAACACCTTGCTGCGCGCTTCCTCGGGAATGCCGGCGCCGTTGTCTTCGACGCCGAGATAGGGGACCCCGGCGTCCAGCCCCGAGCGCACAGTCACCGCGCCACCGGACGGCGTGTAACGCACGGCGTTGTCGATCAGATTGTTGAGCAACTCGGCCATCAGCAGCGGATTGCCCGAGACGATCGCGTTTTCGAGGACAAAGCCGATGTCGATGCCGCGCGCGATCGCGCGCGGCACCCATTCCTGCACCGCCGCGTCGGCGATATGGCGCAGGTCGAAAGACTGGGCGTCGCGGCCGTTGGCCCCACTCGCCTCGGCCCGCGCGAGAACCAGCAATTGCGTCGCCAGGTGACTCGCGCGCATCGTGGCCACGTGCATGGCTTCGATTTCGGCCCTGACCTCCGGGAGGAGATCGCGCCGCAACAGAAGTTCCAGGTGCATTTGCAGCCCGGCCAGCGGCGTACGCAGCTGGTGCGCGGCATTGGCCAGGAAACGCTGCTGGACGGCGTTGGCCTCGCGCATCCGGCCCAGCAGCTTGTTGAAGGCCTTGATCGCGGGGGCGATCTCCAGCGGGGCGCTGGTTTCGGTAGCGGGCGAAGATCGTTCGGCCCGCGCCCGAGAAGTTCGCCGCGGACGCGCGCCAGTGGCGCGACGCCATGCTTGACGCCGGTCCAGGCGAGCGCCACCGCGGCAAAGGCGATGAGCAGCGTCGGCACCAGCTCGGCGGCGAGTATTTCCCAGATCAAGGTCGCCGCTTGGAGAGCGTTTCGCCGACCTGGACATAGAAACCGGTGTCTGCGCACCGCTGCGATGCGTACCGGTTCGTTGACGATAAACGCCGTCGAAAAACCTGCGCTCGCCATCTCTCAATCGCCGGGGCTGCCGCCAGCTCCTCGGTGCCGGCGATGACCCGGCCGTCGGCCGCGCGAATCTGGAAGACCATCGAATCGACGTGATCGTACATCAGCGCTTCCTGCGCCTGCATCAGCATGTCGAGATGCGGCCCGTCGGCGCCGACCCGGATGTTCTCCGCCATGTCGAGCGCCGGATCGAGCAGCGACCGATCGTAAGCCGACGTGGCGACGCTCAGTGCGACGCCGTAGGTCAGCACGCCGGCGCAAAGCACCAGGAACAGCAGCGACGGGATCAGGAACAGCAGCAGGCGGCGCCGGATGCTTGTCCATTCTACCCTTGCGTCAGCCATCGAGCGGCTCCCACAGGTAACCGAAGCCGCGCACCGTGCGGATGCGCACGCCCGCCGTTTCGATCTTGGCGCGCAGGCGCGAAACGTAGACCTCGATCGTATTGAGCGCCAGGTGCTCGTCGTAGTTGAACAGCTGCTGCGCGATGTAGTCCTTGCTGAGCACGCGCCCGGGCGGGTCAGAAACAGTTCGAGCAATGCCCATTCCCGGACGGTCAGCTCGACGGATGCGCCATTGGCGGTCACGCGCTTGGCCTCCATGTCGATCGTCAGGCCGCCGACGACGATCGGGCCCGAAGGCAGCGAGGTCCGCCTCAGCAAAGCGCGGACGCGCGCCTCGAATTCGGTCAGCGAGAAAGGCTTGGTCAGATAATCGTCGGCGCCGAGATCGAGTCCGCGCACCCGATCCTCGACCGCGTCGCGCGCGGTCAGGACGAGGACGTTGGTTTGCGAACGGCGCTGGCGCAGCCTGCGCAGGACTTCGAAGCCGTCGATGTCGGGCAGCCCGATGTCGAGCACCAGCAGCTCGTACGGCGTCGCACGGAGCGCGCTGTCCGCCTGTACCCCGCTTTTCATCTGATCGACGCCGTGCCCGGCGCGCGTCAGCAGCCGCGTCAATCCCGCGGCAAGCAGCGAATCGTCTTCGACGACAAGTATGCGCATCGTTCTTTACCTGCATTGCGCCATCGGCGCACACCGTATCTTACCCACAAAGCGATCGCGACACCGGTTGTCGGCGTATTGTCAGCAACGTTCAGCGTACGCGACAGTTTGCGCGCGTACGATCGTTTTTCCAAGGTCGAGCGACGTCGTCAAAAGTTGCCGATCCCGGCGCCGTGTTCAGCCCGAAGACGGGTCGGCCGAAGAGACAACAGCTGCGGACTTCCACGGCACGGTCGATTGATGCCCGTAACGCAGCGTGCCAACTTCGGAGGAGAGAACATGAATCAAGAAAGCTCTGGCTATCGCATGTTCGCTGGCGCTTGCAGGCGTGGGAACGCCCGCGCGGATGTCACCAGCGACCTCCAGGCACAGATGGAGGTGCTGCAAAAGCAGTTGGATCAGGTGAAGACGCAACTTTACAACATGCAGGAGGAAAAGAAGAAGGAAGCGAAAGAATCAGGCGGCGGTAACTTCGTGCGTGTGAAACCCGGCAACGATCTGACCTTCCTGATCGGTGGAGGCGAGGTCCAGATTTACGGGCACGCGGACGTTTCTCTCGATGACCAGACCAACGGGCTGAGCGGCTTCATCAACGGCGGCCAGCCAGTGACGGGCAAGAACGGGTGGGTCCCCGATATTTCCAGCAACCTGTCGTACTTCGGCGTTCGCGGCCAGCGCCCTCTGAGCAAGGATCTGAAAGCCGTGTTCCAGTTCGAGACCGAAGTCGCTTATGCCGCGACACCCGGCGCCTCGGACCAGGCTCCGGACACCACTGCATCAAAGTTCAGCCTCGGATCGCGCAACAGTTTCATCGGCCTTCAAAGCGCGACGTATGGCGCGATCAAGCTCGGCAAGACCGATACGCCGTACAAGACCTCTACCGGCCGCATGGATCCGTTTTCCAGTACGCCGGGTGACTACAACGCCATCATGGGGAACAGCGGTGGCGACAACCGCGCGGAATTCGATGCGCGCCTGCCTCACTCCATCTGGTACGAGTCGCCGAAGATGAATGGCTTCAACTTCAATTTCCTGGTCTCACCCGGCCAGAACAGGAGTACCAATACGGGACTCTATGCCGAGGGCGAACCCGATTGCGCCGGCGGCAATTCGACCGCAGGCCTGAACGGGAATAACGGTCAACCCAATTCCTGCGAGGATGGCTCTTTCGGCAGTGCCTACAGCACTGTACTGACCTATCAAGCCGGTCCACTCTACGCGACGGCGGGTTTTGAGCGCCACAACGATGTCAATCGCATCGGCGACGAGACGGTTCCTGGAACGATCGGCATTCGGGCCGAAAGCGCCTACAAGCTGGGCGTGCAATACGCGTTCCCGACAAAAACGACCGTCAACTTCATCGTTGAAAGGTTGAAGCGGGATGCGATCACTCCCGATCTGGATGAACGCACTCGAACCAATACGTGGTTGGCCGTGACCCAGGGGCTGACTCCCGAGGACGATTTGAACTTCGGCTGGGCCCACGCTGGCAGGACACCCGGACAGCCTGACCAGGGGGTGCAGGACAAGGACGGCAATGCGGCAACGCCTGGCTCGTCGAATAATTCAGCCAACCTGTATTCGCTCGGCCTCAAGCATCGCTTCGGCGACAGGCGAACCACGGCCTACCTGACCTTTTCCCGACTGGTGAATGAGCACTGGGGGCACTATTCGCTTGGTGCGGGTGGTCACGGCCTGCCCACCCGAAATTACGTCGGCGACAAATTCATCGGCGGGTGCCAGGACGGTGGAAATTGCGGTCCTCCATTTGCCGGCAACACCGCCCAGGCGGTGTCGGTTGGCCTGACCTACGATTTCTAGAGTCATTGGATCGTCGCCGCGGCGGACGATGCAGCGGAAAGCTGCAAGGGGTTCCGTCGGCGTGGGTTAAGAGTTCCAGCTTTTCCGCCGAGCCTTGGCTCGGCACGGGCGCGCGCCCATTGCGCCGGGCGCGCGCCCGTTTCGTTGGAGCTGCGGCGCTTAGTTCCGGTCGCCGTCGCCCCAGCGACCGAGCGTGTGGATACGCGCGGCATCGATCACCTCGCGCAAATTCACCGCCCGGTCGGGCACGGGTAGCGCGCCGTCGAACAGCGCCGGCGCCGCCGCCCGCAGCCCGGCGCAGGTGTCCGGATCGGCGATCGCCTGGGCCAGCATTTCCCGATCGACCCAGACAGGTTTGCCGCCGGCGAGGCGCGCGTAGACGCGCCCGCTGGCCTGCGCCGCGAAATTGATCTCGCGGAACCGCTCGACGCATTGACGCAGAAAGCCGCTGTTGCGTTCCGGCGCGAGCAGCGCCGGGTCTTCATACAGGATGCTCGGGGCCGCCCGCATCGATGTTGACCCGGCGGTAGCGCTCGACGTCGAGCAGGCAGCCGACGTCGAGCACGTTGAGCGTGTCGTTCCAGCCGAAGGCGACGGTGCGCGGCGCTCGCCGAGCTGCACGCTGTTGTCGAGAAATTCGAAGTGCACGTCCTTGTCGGTGCGCTCGATCCAGGTGAAGAAGAGCTGCGGCATGCCCGCGTACGCCTCGACCGCGTGCGCCAGCGTGTCGTCGACCGCCTTGTACCGGCCGACGTCGAGCCCGCGCTTCCACGCGCGCTCGACCAGCGATTCCGGTGGCGTGATCATGAAGAACAGGTAGACGACCCGCCCGAAGCGCGTCAGCAGGTTGCTGCCGGCCTCGTCGGAATCGGGAGCGAAGCTGTCGAAGCGGAAGCGGTCGATCAGCAGGTGCGACATGCCGCCCCGCTCGGCCTTGCGCGCCATGTAGCGATCGAGCTTCTGGTCGACGATCTGCAACTCCTCCGCGGTGAACGCGCCGCCGTACTTGTAGGCGGCGCCCAAGCGTGGCGTAGTCGAGCAATTGCTTGCGCCAGATGTCCGGGCTGATCAGCGCGAATTCGCTCCAGTCGACGCCGATGTCGCCGGCGAGCTTTTTCTGCAGCGGGCGCAAGCGTGCTCTTGCCCGATGCGGAAGGGCCCTTGGTGTTCATGACGAACGGGCGCTCCTGCCGCGGCAGCAGCATGTAGCCTTCGCTGCTCGCGGCATCGATCAGCCAGGGTTCGATCATCCGACCGATTTCGTCGGCGCCGAAATCGTTGCAGGCGATGTCGGTGGCGAGTCGCGGCGATCATCTCCCGGCTGCCCCAGATGCCGCCGTGGCGGACGAGCAATGCCGACACAACCCTGGCCAATGCTCGATACGCGGCCTTGGACATGCCGTCGCCGGCCGCGTGCGCCTTGCTCTCCCAGTCGGCCAAGGGCGGGCGCTCCGCCGCTGCCGCGGACGTGTCTGCCACTCCTCGCGCCCGACGCGCTCCGAAGATCGCCCGCAGCCCCGTCCCTTGCCGCTGCGCTGCGGAGGCGCCGCCCTGCGACGAATGGCGGAAACAACGGCGCCAGCTCGGCGTCGATCTTCTCCCCGAGCCGGAGGCGGAGCGCATCGTACGCCGATGCGATCGCGTCGCTCCGCGGCTCGATGTAGCCGGTGAGGATCGCGCGCGTGATGTGGCGAAAATTGATGCCGAGGTCCTCGATTCTGGTTCCGTCGGGAACCGAAAGATCGGCGGTCACGCGGATCAGGACTTCGTGCAGCGCCAGGCGCGCGGGTCGGAACGCCACCAACTCGCTCAAGGGCATGCCGGTCAGATCCTGCAGCTCGGCGGCTCGCGCGACGTCGGCAAAAACGTTCTCCGGACGGAAGATCGTGCAGAGATGCCGCAGATGCTCCGGGACCTGCGATTCGACCCCGGGATGCCACGGGCCGAAAAGCTCGATGGCGGCAGAGGCGGGGTCAGGAGGCAAAGGCTTTCCAAAGGAAAAATGCCGCAATGCAGAAGAGCAACGCGGCAAACGCCCGCCGCAGGCGTCCGACGGGCCAGCGATGCGCCATCCGCGCACCTGCCGGCGCGGCCAGCACGCTGGCGCTGGCGATGGCGACGAGTGCCGGCAGGTTGATGAAGCCGACCGTGTAGGGCGGCATGCCGGCTTGCCGCAGGCCGGCGATCAGATAACCGGCCGTGCCGGCCACCGCAATGGGCAGGCCGAGCGCGGCCGAGGTCGCGACCGCGTTGTGGATGCGCACGTTGCACGCGGTCATGAACGGCACCGAGATGAATGCGCCGCCGGCACCGACCATGCTCGACAGGGCGCCCATCGCGCCGCCGACGCCGAACATGCCCAGCGGCCCCGGCAGCATCCGGGTGGCCCTCGGTTTGGGGTTGCGCAACAGCCGCGTCGCGGTGAACGCCGCGAACGCCGCGAAGACTCCCGACAACGCCGCCGTCGACAGCCCGCTGACGATCTGGGGGCCGAGCAGCGATCCGGCAAGTATGCCCGGCCCGAGCTTCCAGAAGATCGGCCAGACCACCGCGCCGTGCGCGTGGTGCGCGCGCACGCTGGAGATCGACGTGAACACGATCGTCGCCAGCGACGTCGCGACCGCGATGTGCAGGATGTGCTCGGGCGGAAAATGCTGATAGCCGAAGATCAGCGTCAGCAGCGGGATCATCGTCATGCCGCCGCCGATGCCCAGCAGTCCGGCGATGAACCCGACCACGCCGCCGATCGCCAGAAAGATCGGGACCAGCGTCCAGTCCAAGCTATGCTTTCGCGAGCCTGGTCGTGATGAACGTCCATTCCCGCGGATCGACGGGAGTGATCGACAACCGGTTGCCGCGGCTGCAGGGTACGCATCGTCGCAAGCTCAGGGTGCGCGCGAAGCTCGACAAGAGAAATCAGCCGCGTCTTCTTTACCAACGTGACCTCGACGTTCAGCCAGCGCGGCGCCGCGCGCGTCGCCTTGGGGTCGTAGTACGGGCTCTTCTTGTCGAACTGCGATGCGTCGGGATACGCGGCCTTGCTGATCTTCACGATCCCCGCGATCCCGGGCTCCGGGCAGCTCGAATGATAGAAGAATGCGAGATCGCCGACCTGCATCTGGTCGCGCATGAAATTGCGCGCCTGGTAGTTGCGCACGCCGTACCAGGCGACGGTCCGCCTGGGCATCGCGCGCGAGGTCGTCGATCGACACCTCGTCGGGCTCGGATTTCATCAGCCAGTAACGCATCACCTATTCGCTAACATCCGAAAGTGTCCTCAAACGATTTGATTTATAACGATAATAACCATGGCGTTCGCTTCGAGGGTCCGGCATGATCTGCTTAAGTCCACACCCGATTCACACCCGGTTTCACACCCGACCATGCCCCAAACTTACAGACGCCACGTTCAGAACAATCAACCCCGCGCCAATGGTGATGCGCTGCTTGAGGACGGCACGGCCTTTACCTGCGCGTTCGCCCGGGCGGAACCCGGGTCTGGCTTATCGACCATTTAGTACTCGGGACACGTCGCAAGGTCAACATCGTAAATTATGACCTTAAAGGCGGCAGCTCCGATAACGTCGAAGGCACCAGGCTGGTGGCGGTAGGGGCGGCCCTTGTCACGGTACTGCGCCACCACCGGCAGCTGCATCTGGTCATACATGGACGCGTGGCTGCGGTCAGAAGCTGGGCGCATGCAGGGGCTGACCTCATCCTCGGTGGACACATTCACCTTCCCTATGCCCTAGCGCTGCACGAACGGTTTGGCGGTCTGCGACGCGAGGTCTGGGCAGTTCAGGCAGGCACGGCCGTATCATGGCGTGTGCGTCACGATGCCGGAAACTCGGTCAACCTGCTTCGATACGCCGGCGTGCAGCGGCATCGCCGATGCGTCACCGTCGAGCGCTAGGACTATTCCGAGCCGCAGCAATGCTTTCTGCCGGCTACGATCAACGAACTGACCTTCGCTGTGTTTGACGATGTGAGCTGACAGGCCCGCGTGACGGCGGCCGGGCAAACGGTTGCGCCGCGCGCGGCCGCCGCGTTCCTCCCGGTAATGACTGGTCGCAAGGACTTGCCGGTGGCTGTCGTGGAGATTTTCGGTCCGGCCTTTCAGCCGGGCCCTAACGGTCGTCTTCGCCGTCCTGATTTTCCGAGGGCAGTGCCACACTCCCAACGCGCTCGGTCCGAGCGATCGCGCCGCTCCGAGCGTTTCGATGAGAACGAGCGATCCGCGACGAGCTTTGGAAACGTACGGATGCGCCGGCTGAGGGCCGTGTCACAAGCGTCACCGAGCCACGCGCGCAGCCCGAGCGTGCATTGCCGCTGCCGAGTCTGCTCGCGTTCCAGCGTGAGCACTGAAGTGCGTAATCTCCTCGATGAGCGAGGCGCCCTCGCGCATGAGGAAGTCTTTGAACGCAGACGCAACGGGCGACAATCGCTTCTGTTTGCGATGGACCACATACCAGTTGAGCATCATCGGGAAGCCCTGCACGTCGAGAACGATTAGATTGCCGACTTGTCGCTCGAGCGTTACCGTGTGCGCGGACAGGAAGCTGATGCCAAGGCCGGCGATCACGGCCTGCTTGATGGTTTCCGTGCTCCTGATCTCCATGCCGATGTTCAACTTCGGCAGCCAGCGGGCGAAGCTCTGCGCCATCGAGGTCCAGGTGTCGGACCCTTTTTCGCGGACGATGAAACGTTCTCGCGCCAGCGCGGCGAGCGGAATGCGCCTCTGCGCGGCGAGGGGATGGGTCGGCGGAGCCACGATTACGTACGGGTGAGGCGCGAACGGTTCATTCACCGTGTCCATGTCGCTGGGCGGTCGACCCATGATCGCCAGATCGGTCAGGTTTTCGGCCAGCTGATGCAACAACTCGGCACGATTGTGCACGGTGAGATGGAGAATCACGCCCTGATGGAGCCGGCTGAATTGCGCCAGCAGACGCGGGAAAAAATAGTCGCCGGCGCTGATGACGGCGACGTTTAGCTTTCCGCCCGCGGCGCCTTTGAGCTGCTGCATCGCCTCCTCGGCCTCGCGGAACTGTTGCATGATCGCCCGGCTGTAATGGAGCAGCTCCACGCCGGCCTGCGTTAGATAGATCTTCCTACCCAGCTGCTCGAATAGAGGCAGCCCGGCATGTCCTTGTAGCTCTTTGACCTGGGTCGATACCGCGGGTTGCGTGAGGTGCAGTTCCTCCGCGGCGCGGGTAAAGCTCAGATGGCGGGCCGCGGTTTCGAAGACCTTCAGCTGGCGCAGGGTCGCATTCTTCATGCATGTCCAGTCCGGGCCATGTATAGCCTGTAGCTTATGCTAACTATAAGAAAGTTCAACTATTAATTATCCTTTTGCCGGCCTAGGATAGCTTCGATAGTCGTCTGCGGGCTGGTGACTCAGAAAAAACAAGGGGCGCGGCTATGGCGTGTCCCTGTGCGGGCGCACTGACGCAGATTGCGCGCTCAAGGCCACGCCGAGTGGCCCGGTAACCGCGCATTCAGGCTTCGGCCGTGGGCAGGCGCTCGCGCGGGCGAAAGCTCGAGGAGGGATCGCTCCATGAAGATCGCAATCATTGGCGCCGGTGCCATCGGTGGCTACGTCGGCGTGAAATTGGCTTCGTCCGGTCAAGACGTGATGTTTTTCGTTCGCGGCGCGAATCTGGAGGCGATTCGCAGGAACGGCATGAGGCTCGTCATGAGCGACGGCACGGAACACATCGCGAGGGGCGTGGAGGCGACCAACGACTACGCCGCGGCAGGCCCACAGGACATGGTGATCCTGGCGCTGAAAGCGCACCAAGTGGAAGCCGTCGCCAACGATGTCCCCAGACTATTCGGCCCGGATACACTCGTGGTGACGATGCAGAACGGAATTCCATTCTGGTACTTCCAAAACCATGGTGGCGAGTTGGCCGGCAGGGTCGTACGGAGCGTTGATCCGACCGGCCTCATAGGCAGGAAGGTTCCGGCCGAGCGGGTCATCGGCTGCGTGGTCTATCCTGCTGCGGAGCTGATCGCGCCGGGTGTGGTGAAGCATATCGAGGGCGATCGATTCCCGGTCGGCGAGCTCGATGGCTCGAAGAGTGAGCGTGTCCTCCGGGTCTCGGAATGCTTTGCGAGGGCCGGTTTCAAAGCGCCAGTGCTCGACAACATTCGCGCGGAGATCTGGCTAAAGCTTTGGGGCAATCTGACCTTCAATCCTCTCAGCGCCTTGACGCGCGCGACGCTCGTCGACATCTGCCAGTATCCGCCGACGCGCGAGCTTGCAGCGGCGATGATGACCGAGGCGCAGATGGTTGCGCACAAGCTCGGCATCACTTTCCGGGTGGGATTGGAAAAGCGCATCGCCGGCGCAGAGAAGGTGGGAAGGCACAAGACCTCGATGCTGCAGGATATCGAGGCAGGGCGCGCGCCGGAGATCGATGCCCTGGTCGGTTCGGTCGTCGAACTCGGCCGGCTCACCGATACGCGCACACCACACATCGACGCCGTATACGCGCTGGCCAATTTGCTGGCTCAGACTGTCGCGGCAAATGGTGAGCGCTCAACCAAGCCGATCGGTGAAGCATCGCGCGCCTTGGGCGCGACAGTTCAGTAAGCATCGGTGTCACGCGAGCGCAAGAGAACCAACGATGGCAAGTAGGTGGTGAAAGTGCTCGATGACAACATCGACTTTGCGCCGTGGTGCCGGTCCAAGGGCCGCCGCTTCGGTCCAGTCACGGCCGCGAGCCTGGATCGAAGCCGGCGTCGACATCATCAATGCGGATGCCTCTTCGTTGTAACCAACCAGAATAGAGGAGCTTTCTCATGACCCATGTTCCCGGCACTCGTATCCCAGGCCGAAATTTTCTCTTTGTTCCGGGGCCGACTAACATCCCTGATCGGATTCTGCGCGCGATGATCGTGGCAATGGAAGACCACCGATCCATCAAGTTTCCGGAGCTTACTCTCGGTGTATTGGCCGACCTGAAAAGGGTTTTTAAGACTGGCCCCGGACGGATGTTCCTCTTCACTTCTTCCGGCACTGGCGCTTGGGAAGCAGCTCTAACGAACACACTCTCCCCGCAGGACAAGATCCTGGCTTCGCGCTTCGGCCAATTCAGCCACCTATGGATCGACATGGCCCAACGCCTTGGCTTCGACGTGCAAATCCTTGACGCGGAATGGGGCGAAGGCGTGCCACTCGACCGCGTTGAGGAAGCGCTGCGAGCCGACAAGCTGCACAAGATCAAAGCGGTGCTCGCTTGCCATAACGAGACTGCGACCGGCGTAACCAGCAACATCGATGGCCTACGCAAGACAATGGACGCGGCCCGACATCCGGCCCTGCTGATGGTCGACGGTGTGAGCTCGGTCGCTTGCATCGATTTTCGCATGGACGATTGGGGAATAGACCTCGCCGTTTGCGGATCCCAAAAAGGGTTCATGCTGCCGGCAGGCCTCGGTATCCTAGGCGTGAGTCCGAAGGCTCTCAACGCCATGGCGACCGCGCAATCACGCCGATGCTATTTCGATCTCGCCGACATGATCAAGGCGAACGACACCGGGTACTTTCCGCATACACCCTCGCTACCCCTGCTATACGGCATGCGCGAAGCCCTAAACCTCATTTTCGAAGAAGGCTTGGAATATGTGTTCTCGCGCCATCACTACATGGCCGAAGGCGTTCGCGCAGCGGTCACTGAAGGTTGGCAGCTAAAGCTTTGTGCCAAGGAACCCAAGTGGTATTCCGACACGGTTAGCGCGGTGATGGTGCCAGAAGGGTTCAACGGCGCCCACGTGATTGACGTCGCCTTCCGCCGCTACAACCTGGCGATGGGCGCCGGGCTTGCGAAAGTCGCAGGCAAAGTGTTCCGAATCGGCCACTTGGGAGACCTGAACGAACTGATGCTGATGGGTGCTATTGCCGGAGCCGAGATGTCAATGCTCGACATAGGCATCAAGGTCACAGCTGGCAGCGGTGTCGCCGCCGCCTCGGAGTATTGGCGCAGACACGACCGTGTCCCCAAGAAGAAGGTCAGCAAGGAACGGCAATTCTACGAGGGCCATTCAACCGGCTCACTCCAAGGCTGAAGACAGAGCGAGTGCAGCATGCGACATCACATCGTCTTTCTCGATCGCTCCACCTTAAGCGCCGAGCTTCGACGCCCCTGCTTCGAGCACGAATGGGAGGAATTCTCGACCACGTCTGCGGATGAGGTGACAGGTCGACTCAAGGACGCAACTATCGCCATCACGAACAAAGTCGCGCTCCGGGGCAAAACGCTTGCCCAGTTGCCCCGGCTTAAGCTGATCGCCATGGCGGCGACGGGGTACGATGTCATCGACGTAGCCTATTGCAGTGCCAATGGGATCAGCGTGGTGAATATACGCGATTACGCGACCCATACCGTGCCTGAGCACACCTTCGCTCTCATTCTGGCCCTGCGGCGCAACCTGCTGGCATATCGCCAGGACATTGAAAACGGTCGGTGGCAACTAGTCGATCAATTCTGCTTTTTTGATCATCCGATCCGCGACCTGTGCGGCGCAACTATAGGAATCATCGGAGAAGGCTCGCTGGGACAGGCTACAGCGGCCATCGCACGGGGCTTCGGCATGAAGATATTATTTGCTGACCATGTGCCACCGAAGGCGCCGGACGTTGAATTTACCCCGCTTGAGACGGTGCTCCGCGTCTCGGACGTTATTTCGCTGCATTCACCGCTCACTCCAAATACGCGAAACCTGATCGGCCTAGAGCAATTGCGCATGATGAAGCGTACTGCCCTGCTGATCAATACCGCGCGTGGTGGTTTGGTAGACGAGCAGGCGCTTGTCACGGCACTCAAAGAAGGCTGGGTCGGGGGGGCCGGCTTCGACGTGCTGACAAAAGAGCCGCCGAAGGAAGGTAACCCGCTGCTTGATCTGCGTCTACCCAATTTCATTCTTACACCTCATGTGGCGTGGGCATCGGACGGAGCGATGCAGTTTCTGGCGGACCAACTGATTGACAACATCGAGGCATTCGTCAGCGGCAACGCGCAGCATGTGGTCGGCTGAAGGCAGATGTATTCAGGCGTCCCAAAACTCCGGCGCGACATTGGCTCGAATGTTCGGTTCCGGCCAATTTCCGCACTGCTCGACGAACCAGAAATAGCCGATTTCGGCCGGCCAACGGGCACGTGCCAGACGGGGGTAAGCCGTCGTCGTAGAGTGGTGCTGATCGGCGGTAATCGGCCTATTTTGTTGAAATACTCGATGTTTGGTCGAGGTTCCGCTGCCTGTGATCGCAGATCGCGGGTTTCGGTAACGGATTCCCCGTTGTCGAGGAAGTAGATTCGTCCCCGATGCTGCTTTATGCGGCTATTGGAACCGCTTCGGGTGCTGTAAACATAAGGCGCTTCGCCATTCGCCGTAGGTTTTGCGCGATGGCTGCGAGCAAGAACTCATCCTGCGCGCCGCTCGCGGATCGCGCGATTCTGTCGGCCGAAGCCGAGCCCGCCGGAGCGGCAGACTGCAACGAATGCGCGGAAGCTCAAGCCTGACGCGCGCGCTGCCGGATCAGTGCCAGCACGACGTCGACCGTGGGCGTCGCAATCCCGGTGACGCGGCCCAGCTCCTGAACGACGCCTACCAGCGGCTCGATCTCCATCGGGCGGCCGCGTTCCAGATCCTGCAGCATCGACATCCTGTGCGGCCCCAGCGCGTGCGCACCGGCTATGCGCCGCTCGGCGTCGACGCGCAGGCGCAGCCCGAGCCGGTCGCCGATGGCTTTCGCCTCCAGCATCATGGCGCGACATACGGCTAGCGTCCCGGGATCGCCGGTGACGACGTCGATCGTCGCCAGGGTGAGCGCGCTGATCGGATTGAAGCACTGGTTGCCCCAGAGCTTCAGCCAGATCTCGTCACGGATGTCCTCGAGAATCGGCGCCTTGAGCCCGCCCGCCACGAGGGCATCGTGCAGGTGTTCGACCCTGGCTGTTCTCTCGCCGCCGGGCTCGCCGATGAGGAAGGTATGCCCGTGCTCATGGCGTATCACGCCGGGGGCGACGACCTCGGCCGCCGGGAGGACCACACAACCGATGGCCCGCGCCGGCCCCAACAGGTCCCACTGCTTGCCGCCGGGATCGACGCTTTCAAGCCTGAGCCCTGAAAATCTGCCGTGATCGCCATGGAAAAACCAGTAGGGAATGCCGTTGCTCGCGGTGACGATGCTCGTATCGGGTCCCAGCAACGGAACCATCCGCTCCACCGCCGCCGGAATCGAGTGTGCCTTGAGCGCGACGATCACGTAGTCCTGCGCGCCAAGCTCGGCCGGGTCATCGGTGCATCGCAGGCGAACGACCGATGCTTCGCCGCCTGCATCCAGGCGCAGGCCACCGGCGCGCATTGCTGCGAGGTGCGCTCCGCGAGCGACCAGGCTCGTCTCGACGCCGGCGCGTGCCAGGTGTACGCCGAGCAAGCCGCCGATGGCGCCGGCGCCGAAGACGCAGACTTTCATGCCCGGATATTAGGGCCTAAACATACTCGGTCCGGGCAATCGCTCGCGGCGTTCGATGCGACGAACCGCGGCGCGGGCTGCGAGGTTCAGGTCGCCGGCGCGCCGCGCAGTGCGGCGGGAGACGCAGCATCGGCAGCCGCGGTCCTTCTGGTGTAGGCGGCGCGCAAGGGCTTCAGCAGGAAGAGCGCGAGCACCGCGGCCAGGATGTTCATCGAAGCACCGATGACAAATACGGCGAGCCAGGTTCCCGTGCTGGCCATCAGCACGTTCCCCAGCGGGACGAGCAGCGACGCGGTGCCTTTGGCCGTGTACATGAGGCCCGTGTTGGTCGTGGCGTAACGGGCGCCGAAGGTGTCGGTCACGGTGGCCGGGAAGAGACTGTAGATCTCGCCCCAGGCGAAGAATACGAGACCGCTCAGGATGACGAAGTGAACCGGGTCGGTGCCGAATTTGGCCAGCGCCAGGATGCCGACGCCCTCCAGCCCGAATGCGATGAACATCGTGTTTTCACGGCCGATGTGGTCGGAAACCCAACCGAAAAACGGACGGGTCAGAGCCGTTCAATATGCGGTCTAGCGCAAGCGCAAAGGTCAGCGCCGGCAGCGTCAAGCCGACCAGGCTCACCGGAATCTCGGCGACCTGGAAATCCTTGGCCATCAGCGCGAGCTGCGCGGTGGCCATCAGGCCCCCCGCCCCCATCAGCACGAACATCAGGTACATCAGCCAGAAGATCGGCGACTTGACCATCTCGACCGGCGTGGCCTGATGCTTCCCGGCGCCCGGCGCCAGCCTGGCCGGTGCAACGAGCATGCTCACCGGGGGCGCAAAAAGGGCGAATCCCAGGACGACGACGATCAGGCCCTGCGCCAGGCCGAACGTGAGGAAGGTATGCTCATAGCCGCTGGTCTTGATCATGGTGGCGATCGGGATGATCGTCAGCGCCGAGCCCGCGCCAAAGCCCGCCGCCGTCAGCCCGGCCGCCAATCCGCGCCGTCCGGGAAACCACTTCACCGCGTTTCCGATGCATGTTCCGTACACGCCACCCGCACCGATGCCGCCGAGCGCGGCGGCGAAATAGAGCATGGCCAGCGAGCTCGCGACCGAGTTGATCGCCCACGCGAGCCCGCACAGGATGCCTCCGACAACGACGATCCAGCGCGGCCCGAAGCGGTCGACCAGATAGCCCTCGACCGGCACGAGCCACGTTTCGAGAAGCACGAAAATCGTAAACGCGATCTGGATCGACGCGCGTCCCCAGTGATACTTGGCATCCATCGGGTTGACGAAAAGTGTCCAACCGTACTGCAGGTTCGCGACGCTGGCCATGCAGATGATGCCGATGACGAGCTGGGTCCACGGAGAAGCGAAGATTGATTTGCTGCCGGTCGCGCTCGATTCCATGGCGTTCTCCTCCAAGCCTCCAACCCCGGCACGGACTGCGACCTGCCTGAGCGCGACGCGTCCCGGCTCGTGTCATTTTTTTGAATTTCCAGCAAGACGCATGAGACGTGAATCGCGCGGCGTCGATTCGATTCACCGCCAGCGGATCTCGCGAACGCCGCTCGCCGACAAGGCTACGCCGCAAAGCTTGCGGATCGCTGACGCAGGAGTCTCGCGCGGAAGTCAGCGCGCACCATCGGCGAGCGGAAGGATGCGAAGGCGGGCGGGCACCGCGGTGCAACTGCCGCCGTATCGCGGCCACGATGGAAACGCGGCGGCAAAGAGAACCTTTGCCGCCGCATGTAGGGTGCCCCCCGCCTGTGCCGCGCCAACCGTCATCTTGAACCTGGGTTCAAGAGGGTCGCCTGCCAGGACCATCAGGCGCTTCCGCGTAGGGAGCGCACACCGGTCCGTTTGAGGCTCGGCAACCTCGCTAATTTAGCATTGGTTCAAAGAGTGTATGGCCGGCTCGAACACCGCAGGGGACGATGAGACACTAATGGGATCGGGATCTGCTGCCTGCCCGCGCGAGCCGCGGGCTAGAACAGCTTGTCCTGATCTGCCATCGCACGATCGATGGCAGACTGCATCGCGGAAATTCTACGCCGAACGCCGGCGCTGTCAAAGCCGCCGGTCGTCGCCGTGCCGGCGTGGCCGCCCTTCGACTGCAGCAACTCGTGCGCGATGTTGAGCGCGGCCATCACGGCGATGCGCTCGGTGCCCGCGATCTTGCCCGAATCGCGGATCTCGCGCATGCGGCGATCGAGGAGCTGCACCGCGAGCAGGAGCTCGTCGCGTTCCGACTGCTTGCACGCAACCCGGTACTCGCGCCCCAGGATCGACACATCGAGTGTGGTCGCGGGATCGTCCATCGGATCAGCCGAGCGATTCGGGCAACTGCTGCAGCAGCGCGTCGATCCGCGACGTTGCGGCGCCGATGCGCGCGGTCAGCGCCCGGTTCTGCTCCAGCGCGCGCCCGAGCTCGCGCTTCAGCGAATCGTTTTCGGCACGCAGCCGGTTGTAGTCGGCCAGCAGCAGCGCGAGCTTCTGCTCGAGACCGGCGAATTCGGCGAGTTCGGATTCCATCGTCATTGCACTATAGGGGCAAGCTTCAAACCGCGTCAACGGGGCCGATTCCCGTCATGCCGTGTCCAGGGCCTGGTAGCGCACCTCGAGGATTTCCAGCTCCTCGACGCCGCCCGGCGTCTTCAAGGTCACGGCGTCGCCTTCACGCGCCTTGATCAGCGCGCGCGCCATCGGCGACACCCAGCTGATGTAGCCGCGATGCGTGTCGATCTCGTCGACGCCGACGATGCTTATGGTGCGCGTTTCGCCGTGCGAATCGCGCACGGTGACGGTCGCGCCGAAGAATATCTGGTCGATGTCGTCGGCGTCGCGGCGCGCCAGCGGATCGACGATCTCGGCGATGTCGAGCCTCCGGATCAGGAAACGGATGCGGCGATCGATTTCGCGCAGCCGCTTCTTGCCGTAGATATAGTCGCCGTTCTCGGAGCGATCGCCGTTGCCCGCCGCCCAGGCGACGGTCGCGACGACTTCGGGCCGCTCCTTGTCCACCAGCTGGTTGAGCTCGGCTTTGAGGCGCGCAAACCCACCCGGCGTCATGTAGTTGCGGGCGCCTGCGGGGAGCGGCGAGGTTTCCTCGACCTCGTCGTCGATCTCGTCGTCGTCTTCGCGGGTGAATGCCTTGCTCATCGGCGGGATGGTCCTGGGTCGCGCATTGCCGGGGGCCACCGTCGCGGCGCACGAGCGCGTGGCCGCAACGCCGGCCGAACCGAAATTATAGTCCACCTGCCGGAGGCTATAATCTTGGCCCTTCCGCCTGCGCCGCTGCGCTCCAGCCGCGCGCTCGCCGCGATGACCCGGATTCCCATCACGCTGGCCCTCGCCACCCTCGCCGCCGCTGCGCTGGCGGCGTTCGCGCTGGCGCTGGGCGTCGGCAGCGTCGCGCTCGATCCGGTCACCGTGCTGCGGGCGCTTGCCGGCAGCGGCGATGCGACGCCGCGCGCGATCGTGCAGGAATTGCGGCTGCCGCGCGCGCTGGCCGCGTTCGCCACCGGCGGCTCGCTGGCGATGGCCGGCGCGCTGCTGCAAGTGCTGCTGCGCAATCCTCTGGCCGATCCGTACGTGCTCGGGGTGTCCGGCGGCGCGGCGGTCGGCGCGCTGGCGGCAATGCTGCTGGGCGCGGTCGCGTGGCTCATTCCGGCCGGCGCTTTCGCCGGCGCCTTCGCCTCGACCGTGCTGGTGTTCGCGCTCGCCCGCGGCTCGGGCGCCTGGTCGCCGACGCGACTGCTGCTGACCGGCGTCATCGTCGCGGCGGGCTGGGGCGCCATGGTCGCGCTGCTGCTGTCGCTGGCGCCCGACGCGCAGTTGCGCGGCATGCTCTTCTGGCTGATCGGCGACCTGTCGGCGCCGCCCGCGGCGTGGACGCCGCTCCTGGTGCTGGTTCTGGCGCTGATCGTCATGCTGCCGTTCGCGCGCGACCTGAATGCGCTGGCGCGAGGCGACGCGGTCGCCGCAGCGCTGGGCGTGTCGATCACGCCGCCTGCCGTGGCTGATCTTCGCGCTGGCCGCGTTGCTGACCGCGGTCGCCGTGACCACGGCCGGGGCGATCGGCTTCGTCGGGCTGATCGTGCCGCACGCGGTCCGGCTGGTGCTGGGCAACGACCAGCGCGCGCTGCTGCCGGCGTCTGCGCTCGCCGGCGGCGCGATGCTCTTGATCGCCGATACGCTGGCGCGACAGCTCGCCGCACCGGCGCAGCTGCCGGTCGGCGTCGTCACCGCGCTGATCGGCGTGCCAGTGTTCCTGATCCTGCTGCGGCGCGAACGATGAGCGCGGCGCCGCTGCTGCGGGTCGGCGGATTGACCGTCCGCATCGCGGCGCTGACCGTATGCCGCAACCTGAGCCTTGCCGTTGCGCCGGGACAATGCTGGGCGATCCTCGGGCCGAACGGCGCGGGCAAGACCACGCTGCTGCACGACGCTGGCGGGCCTGCGCCCGCCGCCGCCGGCACGATCGAGCTGGCCGGCCTGCCGCTCGGACAATTGTCGCCGCGCGATATCGCGCGCCGCCGCGCGGTTCTGCCGCAGGACGACAGCGATGCCTTCGCCGCGACCGTGCTGGAGACAGCGCTCGTCGGCAGGCATCCGCATCTTTCACGATGGCAATGGGAGGGCGCCGAGGATCTCGCGATCGCCCGCGCGGCGCTGGCCGCAATGGACATCGGCGAGGCGCGAAGCGCGTGACGTGCGTACGCTCTCCGGCGGCGAGCGCCGCCGCGTCGCGCTGGCGGCGCTGCTGGCACAGCAGCCGGATCTGCTGTTCCTCGACGAACCCTCGAGCCATCTCGACCTCGCGCACCAGCTCGCGCTGCTCGACCGCCTGACGTCGCTCGCGCGCGACGCAGCACAAGGCGATCCTGATGGTGCTGCACGACGTCAATCTCGCGGTGCGCTGCTGCGACCATGCGCTGCTGCTGGACCGCGGTGCCGCGCAAGCGGGACCCGCGGCGGAGCTTCTTACCGCCGCGCGGCTGTCCGAGCTCTACGGCGTGCCGCTGCAGGCTGTGGCGACGTCGCACGGGCAGGTTTTCGCGCCCGGCTGAGAAGCGTCGCCCCGGCGCAGGCGTCGCCCCATCGTAGACGTCGCCCCGGCGCAGGCGTCGCCCCGTCGCAGACGCGCCGGCGCAGGCGTCGCCCCATCGTAGACGTCGCCCGCGAGCCGGGGCCCAGCAACGATATCCGGCATGAGGGATACCGCAACTTGGATCCCGGCCCCCGGCTTCAATCATGCCGGGCGGGCTCCGCCGGGATGACACGCTTGGGTGGCTGCGCCTGCCGCGCCTCTCCACGCCATGTCCATCAGCGCGCGGCGTTCGCCCGCGCCTGGTCGATGACCGCACAGAGCGCTTCGGCGCCGTCGACGAAGCGCGGACCGGCGCGGTGCAAAAGGTTTGCGTCGACGACGAACAGATTGCCGCGCGCGACTGCGGGCAGGTCCGGCCATCGCCGCCATGCGTCGAGCCAGGCCGGCCGGACCCCGGCGTCGGTGCCAGCGACGATGAGCCCGGGTCGCGCGGCCAGGACCGCTTCGACGCTTACCGAGGGTGCAGGGAGCGAGAGCCCCGCGAAGACGTTTTCGCCGCCGCAGAGCCGCGATGGCCGCACTGATCAGGTGCGCGCCGCCGATCGTGTACAGCGGCTGATGCCATATTTCATAGAACACGCGGATCGGTGCCGCGTCGCGCTCGCGCTCGCGCAGCGCCGCGAGGCGGGAACGAAAGCGCGCCGCCGCGGCGTTCGCGACGGCGGCGGTGCCGGCCAGCGCGCCGAGGCGCTCGATGTCGGCGGCGATCGCCTCCGGTGCATGCGGGTCGCTGCGGTAGACCGGGATGCCCAGCGCGCGCAACTGCTCGATCTGCGCAGGGGCGACATACGGCCAGGCGACGGCAAGATCGGGCTGCAGGCTGACGATTTGTTCGAGATCGAGCGAGCGCGCATCGCCGATGCGCGGCAGGTGTCTCGCCTGCGGCGGCCAGTCGGCCGGATCGCTGGCCGCGACGACACGATCGCCCGCGCCGGCTGCGAACAGGAGCTCGGTCGCGCTGCGGCGCGAGGCTGACGATGCGCCGCGCCGGCGCGGCGAGCTCGACCGTCGCGCCGGTGCCATCGGCCACGGCGAGCGGGGCGGCGCGACTTGCCGCCGCTGCGCGCCGGCAACAGCGCAAGACGGCAACCACAGTGCGCAAGCAGCGCTCCTCAATAGCGCCAGCGCACGCCGGCGAACACGGCTGCGCCGGCGGTGTTGTAGTCGGCGGCGAGCTCGTAGTGCTTGTCGAGAGCATTGTCGAGCCGCGCGAACGCGGTCCAGCGCGGGCCGAACGGCCATTCGGCGACCAGGTTCAGCAGTGCGTAGCCGCCCATCCGGCGCGTGTTGGCCGCGTCGTCGAATCGTTCCGACGACGCGACCAGCTCGGCGCTCAATCGAACCGGCCCGAGCGCATGCTCGAGCGCGAGCGCGGCGTGCCGTCGCGCCCGGCGCGGCAGCAGATGGCCGGTGGCGTCGTCCTCGGGGCTGCTGCAGGTCGACGCTGGCGCGCGCGGTCGTTCCGCCGACGTCGAGACTGAGCTCCAGCGTGACGCCCTGCAAGCGTCGCGTCGGCGACGTTCTGCGGCGCGCAATTGAAGATCGGCGTCGCACTGGAACACGATCAGATCGCGCACCCGGTTGCGATAGGCCACGATGCCGGCCGCGACGGCGTCCGACGCGTAGCGCAGCGCGACTTCGGCGTTGCGCGCGGTTTCGGGACGCAGGTCCGGATTGGAGAAGCCCGGAAAGTAGAGGTCGTTGAACGTCGGCGCCTTGAACGCGGTGCCGTAGCTCGCGCTCGCGCGCCAGCGGGGAGCGAAGCGGTAGCCGTACGCGAGCCGCGCCGGTCGTGCGGGCGCCGAATTGCGTGCTGTCGTCGCGGCGCAGGTTGGGCTGCAGCGCCTGCGGCCCGTCCGCGAGGCGATAGACGCCGACCACGGCGTTGGTGTTGCGCGAGGTGACGGCGAAATCGGTGTCGCCGCCGACGCGCTCCTCGCGCCGCTCCAGCGCCAGCGCCAGCGCTCCCCGCGGCAGCACGAGATCGTTCTGCCAGGCATAAGAGCCGTTGCCGGGTCGTGAACCGCGACGGGCCGAAGGCGGTTTGCGTATCGCTCTGTGTCGCCGGTTGCGCCGGCCTCGAGCCGGCTGGTCCAGAACGACGTCAGCCGGTTGCTGCTGGCGAGCGCGTAGCTCTCGACCGTGGTGATCGTGCGGTCGTCGAAACCCGGCCCGGCGTCGAACTGCGCGTTCAGCCGGCTGTTGAGGAATCGCGCCGACAATTCCTGCTCCGGCGCGAAAGCGTACGCGATGCTGCCGCCGGCATCGTCGCGCCGGTAACCGTCGCGGTCGTCGTCGAAGCTGAAGTTGGCCGGGTTGGCGATGGCATTGAATCCCGCGCTTTGCGCATGCCCGGCATCGAACGCGTATCGCCAGGCCCCGGCGGCGGCCGAGACGCCGCCCGAGCACGGCGCCGTTGCGGTGCGTGCCGTAGCCGGCGCTGGCATGCGCGGCCAATGCGTCGCCGCCGCGGCGGGTGAACACCTGGATCACGCCGCCGATCGCGTCCGCGCCGTAGAGGCTGGACGCGGGCCCGCGCAGGATCTCGATGTGGTCGATCTGGTCGAGCGGGATCGCCTCGAGCGCCGCCGTGCCGGAGGTGGACGAGCCGACGCGCAGGCCGTCGATCAGCACCAGCGTCTGGTTGCTGTTGGCGCCGCGCAGGAAGACGCCGCTGGTCGAAGCCGGGCCGCCGTTCATGATGATCTCGACTCCCGGCAGGCGCCGCAGCAGTTCGGCCAGGCTTTGCGCGCCGGCGCGCGCGATATCCTCGGGCCCGATCACGGTGACGTCGGCGACGAGCTCGGACCAAGGCTGCGGCGCGCGCGCCGCGGTGACCACCAGGGATCGAGCGCCACCGCGGCCGGCTCGGGCTGCGCCGTGCGCGGACGCGGCGCAACAGGCCAGGGCGGCGATGAACAAGCGGGATCGGGGCAGCGCCGCAGAACGGACCATCGCATTTCTCCGCAATGCCGTGCGTCCCCGCACGGCGGCAAGTCGTTGCAACGCGGAGAAAACGTTCGGCGCGAGCGCACGCGTAGGCGGCATCCGGCCGGACACCGCCTCCCGCGATGCGCCTCGGTCCGGAGCCCTGCATGAAGCGCGAAAGGCACCCCGGGGCAGGCCGGTCTCCGGGCTCGCCGGTACGCGCCTGGCTCATGCCACACGCCGGGCGGCCCGCCTTCCCATGCGCAACGCGCACAGTGGCATCTCGGACCGTCCGCACCGACTTACCGTTGCGGGGGCAGCGCCGGAATGACCGGGGAGCGAAAAGCTCCCGGGCGCACCGGCTTCCCGTTTCACCCGCCGCGAAGGGAAACGCGGCGGACACCTGCTGCGGCGGATTATAGCGCGCCGCGGCGACGGGCGGCGCGCTGCGGCCTGTGCTGCTATAATTCCCGCCCCTTTTGCAACGAGCTTAAGACGCCCTGCCGTTTTCCGTGAGCCGCAAGCTGTACATCCGCACGTTTGGCTGCCAGATGAACGAGTACGACTCGGACAAGATGGCCGACGTGCTGCGCGCGGCCGAGGGCCTCGAGCGGACCGAGCGGCCGGACGACGCCGACGTCATCCTGTTCAACACCTGCTCGGTGCGGGAGAAGGCGCAGGAGCGCGTATTCCACGACCTGGGACGCGTGCGCGGGCTGAAGACCGCCAATCCGGACCTGATCATCGGCGTCGGCGGCTGCGTCGCCAGCCAGGAGGGGGCGGCGATCGTCGCCCGCGCGCCCTACGTCGACGTCGTGTTCGGCCCGCAGACGCTGCATCGGCTGCCGGAGCTGATCGCCCGCCGGCGCGCGACCGGCAAGCCGCAGGTCGACGTCAGCTTTCCCGAGATCGAGAAGTTCGACCACCTGCCGCCGCCTCGCGTCGACGGCGTCGCGGCGTTCGTGTCGATCATGGAGGGCTGCAGCAAGTACTGCACGTTCTGCGTCGTGCCTTACACGCGCGGCGAGGAAGTGTCGCGGCCGTTCGACGACGTGCTGACCGAGGTCGCCGACCTGGTCGACCAGGGTGTCAGGGAGGTGACGCTGCTCGGGCAGAACGTCAATGCTTATCGCGGCAGCGCCGGCGAGGGCCGGGTCGCCGACTTCACCGCGCTGATCGAGCACCTCGCCGAGATCGACGGCCTCGAGCGCATCCGCTACACGACCTCGCATCCGCGGGAGATGTCGCAGCGGCTGATCGATGCCTATCGCACGGTGCCGAAGCTCGTGTCGCAGCTCCACCTGCCGGTGCAGTCGGGGTCCGATCGGGTGCTCGCGGCGATGAAGCGCGGCTACACCGCGCTCGAATACAAGTCGATCGTCCGCCGCGTGCGCAAGGCCCGTCCGGCGCTGTCGCTGTCGTCCGATTTCATCGTTGGCTTCCCCGGCGAGACCGATGCCGATTTCGAGCGGACGATGCGCCTGATCGACGAGGTGGGCTTCGACGGCAGCTACAGCTTCTTGTACAGCCCGCGCCCCGGCACGCCGGCGGCGGACTTCGCCGACGCGGTGCCGCGCGAAGTCGCGCAGGCGCGGCTTCGACGCCTGCAGGCGCGCATCGACGCGCAATACGCCGCCTGCAGTGCGGCGCTGGTCGGGACCGTCGAGCGCGCGCTGGTCACCGGCCATGCCAGCAGGAACTCGGAGGACCTTGCGGCGCGCACCGAGAGCAATCGCGTCGTGAACTTCGCCGGCGGCGCCGAGCTTGTCGGACGCTACGCCGACATCCGGATTACCGCAGCGCGCGCGCACTCGCTGCGCGGCGAACTGGCAGCCGCCTGACCTCGCCGCGCCGCGAGGTTTGCGCCTGCGCCCCTATCAACGCACTCGAATCGGCTGACGACGCCATGTTGACCGCAAGATTCGCATCCCGTTCCAGAATCACGCTCGCGCTCGCCGTCGCTGCGCTGCTGACTGGCTGCGCCACCGTTCCCGCGACCGATTCGGCGACGCTCGCCGCCGCCGCGGTCGCCGCAACCGACGCGGCGAGCGCCGCCACGGACAACGCCTCGCCGATCGCCCGTTCCGGCCACGGCGCAGCCGAGCCCGCGACGACCAGGCCGGGAGGCATGCCGGGCGTCGCCGCGGCCGCGGCAGCCGCCGCCGCAGCCGCCGTGGCCGCGCAGCAGAAGCCCTTCGCGGACGTCATCAAAGAAGCCAAGGAGCAGCCCGGCTTCTTCAACGTCTATACCAAGGACGAGAAGGTCTGGCTGGAGATCGGACCGGACCAGATCGACCGGCCGTTCTTCCTGCAGGAGAACCGCACGCAGGGCATCGGCGAGCGCGATCCGTTCACCAGCCCGATGCTGCGTTCGCACATCGTCGAATTTCACCGCCTGGGCAACCTGGTGCAGCTTATCGCCAAGAACACGCAGTTCCTGGCCTCGGCCGGCACGCCGATCGCGCGCGCCGTGCGCGAATCGACCAGCGACAGCCTGCTCGGCGCGGTGCCCGTCGCCAGCCAGCCGCATCCGGAGCGGAAGTCGGTGCTGATCGAGCTCAATGCGCTGCTGCTGACCGACCTGCCCGGCGGGTCGACCGCGCTCGAGGCCGCCTACCGCATCCCCTACTCGTTCGACGCCCGCAACTCGAGCTTCACGGCGATTCACAACAGCGCCGACCTGACCGGATTTGCCGTCTCGGCGCACTACGCGGTGCCGAAGCTGCCGCCGCCACCGACGAGCGCCACGGCCACGCGTACGCCGCCGCCCACGCATCTCGAGGACGTGCGGAGCCTCTTCCTCGGCTACTACTACAGCCTGGCCAGGCTGCCCGAGCCGATGCACGCGCGCGTGCGCCGACGATCGCGTCGGGCATTTCGTCACGCGCCGTTGGGATTTCTCCGACGACATCAAGGCATTTCCCGAGGTCTATTACGTCAAGCGCTGGCGGCTGGAGAAAAAGGACCCGGACGCTGCGCTGTCCGAGCCCAAGCAGCCGATCGTCTACTGGCTCGATCGCGATATTCCGGAAAAGTATCGCGACACGGTCAAGGCCGGCATCCTCGAATGGAACAAGGCATTCGAGAAGATCGGCTTCAAGGATGCGCTGCGGGTCGAGATGCAACCCGAGAACGCCGACTTCGTCACCGCCGACGCGCACCATGCGTCGGTGCGCTGGGTCGTCCGCGACGAGCCGGGCGCACTCGCGATCGGCCCCAGCCGCGCCGATCCGCGCACCGGCGAGATCCTCGACGCCGACATCGAGATCGAGGACGGCTGGACGCGCCTGCCGCGGCGGCAGGCGTCCGAGCAGTTTCGCCCGAGGGCGCGGCCGACGCTGACCGGCGAGGACACCTACTGCGACTACGGCGACGTCGCGACGGACGAGCTCGCATTCGCGCTCGACGTGCTGGTGGCGCGCGGCGAAATCGATCCGCAAGGGCCGGAAGCGCAGAAATACGTTCTAGCAACGCTGAAGGACGTGGTGACGCACGAGGTCGGGCACACGCTCGGCCTGCAGCACAATTTCCGCGCCTCGACGATCTACACGCAGAAAGAGCTCGAGGATCCTTCGTTCACGCATACGCACGGCATCGGCGGCTCGGTGATGGATTACAACGCGATCAATCTGGCGCTGCAGAGCGAGCCGCAGGGCGACTACGTGATGCCGACGATCGGTCCGTACGACTACTGGGCGATCGAATACGCGTACAAGCCGATCGCGCCGGACCACGAAAAAGAGGAGCTGGCCAGGATCGCCGCGCGCAGCGACGAGCCGCAGCTCGCGTTCGCCAACGACGTCGACGCCGGGTTCGGCGGCGCCGCCGAGGGCATGGACCCGCAGGTGAACCGGCGCGACCTGGGCAGCAATCCGCTCGAGTTCGCGACGCGGCGCCTGCAGCTCAGTCGCGAGCTGTGGGACAGGCTGCAGGACAGGACGCTCGCGCCGGGGCAAAGCTACGAGGTATTGCGGCGCAATTTCCTCGCCGGCCTGACCCAGCTCGGCAACTCGGGCGCGGTCGCGGCCAAGTACGTCGGCGGCGTCGTCTATGTGCGCGACCATGCCGGCAGCGGGCGGGAGCCGTTCACGCCGGTGCCGCCCGATCAAGCAGCGCGCCGCGCTGAAGCTGATCGCCGACGGGCTCCTGTCGGTCGACAGCTTCCGGTTGCGGCCCGAGTTCGTGCGCCGTCTCACCGTCGACCAGTTCGACCGCGTGCGCGACGGCGCCGGCATCAGCGCGATCTCCCCGGACATTTCGCTTTCGGACCGGATGCTCGCGGTGCAGCGCGCGCTGCTCGACCAGCTGCTGAGCGAGTCGGTCGCGACCCGCATCGAGGAGAGCGCGTACCGGCAGGCGCGAAGCAGCGAGGCATTCCACCTGTCCGAGCTCTACGACACGCTGCAAAGCGCCGTCTGGAGCGAGCTGAAGAGCGGCCGCGACATCACGCCATTCCGGCGCAACCTGCAGCGCGAATATCTGCGGCGCATCGCGACCACGCTGCTGCGGCCGTCGCAGTCGGTTCACGCCGACGCCCGGGCGCTGCAGCGCGCCGACGCGAAGCAATTGCTGGCGCAGATCCGGCGCGCCAAATCGCGCCCGTCGTTTTCAAAGGAGGCGCGCGCGCACCTCGCCGAATGCGAGAACACGCTCGACGAAGCGCTGAAGGCGCCGATGCTGCGGCCCGGCGCATAGGCGCGCCTTGAAGACGCAGACCCTCGAGGTCGAGCTCTCGCCCTTAGACAACCGCGCGCTCGCCAACCTCTGCGGCGCGCTCGACGCGAACCTGCGCCAGATCGAGGCGGCGCTGGACGTCGCGATCGCGCACCGCGGCGCAGCGTTCACCGTGCGCGGCCTGCCGGCGCAGGCGCCGTCAGGCGGCCGCCGCGCTCGAGCGCTTCTATGCCGGGGCGGCAGCGCCGCTCTCCGTCGACGACATCCAGCTCGGCCTGATCGAGCTGCGCAATGTCGCCGAGCGCGAAGCCCGGCCGGCGCAGGCGGAAGACGCGCCGTCCGACGCGACGGCGCTGCGCACGCGTCGCGCCGATCTGCACGGCCGGACGCCCAACCAGATCCTGTATCTGAAGCATATCCAGGAGCACGACATCACATTCGGCATCGGACCGGCCGGCACCGGCAAGACCTACCTCGCGGTCGCCTGCGCGGTCGATGCGCTGGAGCGCGACCTGGTGAAGCGCATCGTGCTGGTGCGGCCCGCGGTCGAGGCCGGCGAGCGCCTGGGTTTCCTGCCCGGCGACCTGGCGCAGAAGGTCGATCCGTATCTGCGCCCGCTGTACGACGCGCTGTACGACCTGATGGGCTTCGACAAGACCGCGCGGCTGTTCGAGCGCAGCACCATCGAGATCGCACCGCTCGCCTACATGCGCGGGCGCACGCTCAATCACTCGTTCATCATCCTCGACGAGGCGCAGAACACCACGCCCGAGCAGATGAAGATGTTCCTGACGCGCATCGGCTTCGGGACCAAGTCGGTGATCACCGGCGACGTCACGCAGATCGATCTCGCGCGCGGCCAGAAAAGCGGCCTGATCGAGGCGCGGCGCGTCCTGGCGGACGTGCGCGGCATCGCGTTCACCGAGTTCACCGCCGCCGACGTCGTCCGCCACCCGCTGGTCCAGAAGATCATCAGCGCCTACGAAAAGCATACGCGGAGCGAACGCATCGACGCGCCGGGCGCCGGCTCCGGCAGCGACCGCTAGCACGCGGCGTCGTTGACGGGCGAGCCTCTGAGCCGGCACACCGCATCGATGCCGTTGCGCGCGGAGGAGCAGGATGCGCTGCGCCGGCGCTGCACGGTAGTCGTTTCCGGACATGGCGAAGCCCCTCCGGGCGCCGAGCTCGCCCGCGTCGCCGCGTGGTGCCGGGAGCACGGCTGGCACGCCGACCGCTACGGCGAAGGCGCGCTGATCGGCGGGTTCGAGGCCAAGCTTGCCGCGCTGCTGGGCAAGCCGGCGGCGGTGTTCATGCCCAGCGGCACGATGGCGCAGCAGATCGCGCTGCGCGTCGCCTGCGAGCGGACGCAGAATTTTCATATCGCGATGCACCCGACCTCGCACCTCGAGCTGCACGAGGAACATGCCTATGCGCGCCTGCACTCGCTGCGGGCGAGCTTCCTGGGCGAGCGCGAGCGGCCCACCCACAGGCGCGATCTGGCGGAACTTGCCGCGCATCCTGCTGCGCTGCTGGTCGAGCTGCCCGCGCGCGAGATCGGCGGCCGGCTGCCCGCGTGGTCCGAGCTTGCCGCGCTGTCGGCGCTCGCGCGCGAGCGCGGCATCTGGCGGCACATGGACGGCGCGCGCCTGTGGGAAGCGCGCGAATATTACGCGCCTGCGAGCCACGCCGACCTTGCCGCGCAGTTCGATTCGGTCTACGTGTCGTTCTACAAGGGAATCGGCGCGCTCGCCGGCGCGATGCTGCTGGGACCGGAGGATTTCATCGCGCAGGCGCGTGTCTGGCGGCGCCGGCACGGCGGCACGCTGGTCCAGCTGCATCCGTTCGTCGCCTCGGCAGCGATGCGCTTCGACGACCAACTCGCGAAAATGGCGGCGTATCGCGCACGCGCAGCCGATTTCGCGCAAGTGCTGGCCGACATCGATGGCCTCGCTGTCGAGCCGCACCCGCCGCAGGTCAACCTCTTCCATCTGCATTGCGCGGCGCCGGCGGAGGCGCTGACCGCGGCCCGCGATTGCATCGCCGACGAGTACGGCGCGTGGCTCGCGCCCCGGTTCGTTGCGGGCCGGACACCAGAGACAGCGAGCGCCGAAATATACGTCGGCGACAGCTTGCTGGCGATGGAGCGCAACGACGATCGCGCCGTGCTCGCGCCGCTCTACGCAAGGCTCCTGGGCCTCGCCCGCGCCGCGGCGGCAAGGGCGTCGCCGCGATGACTGCGCGACGGCGCCTGACATTGACCGTGCAGCGCGTGTGCGCCGATGCCGATCTGCCGGCACGGGGATTGCTTCGCCGCTGCGTCGCCGCCGCACTGGAACGCGACGCGGACATTACGCTGCGCTTCGTCGACCGCGACGAAGCGAGGCTGCTCAACCGCCGGTACCGGCGCCGAGACCGCCCCACCAACGTGCTCTCCTTCGTGTACGATGACGAGCGTGACGTATTGCACGGCGACATCGTGCTCTGCGCGCCGCTCCTGAGGCGCGAAGCGGAGCAGCAGGGCAAGGCGTTGGCCGCGCACTGCGCGCATCTGGTCGTCCACGGCACGCTGCACCTGCAGGGCTACGACCACCTCGACGCGGCCGACGCGGCGCGGATGGAGGCGCGCGAAACCGCGATCCTCGCGCGCCTGGGCTACGCCGACCCCTACGCCGCCGAGCCACACTCGCGGCGCAACGCCCGATGAGCGACGATTCCAACGACCGGTCGGCCAGGCCGACGTTGCTCGAGCGGCTGTCCGCATTCCTGTCGCGCGAGCCCGACGACCGGGAGGAGCTGCTCAAGCTGCTGCACGGCGCTTTCGAGCACAAGCTGCTCGACGCCGACGCGCTGTCGATCATCGAAGGCGCGCTGCAGGTGTCCGAGATGACCGTGCGCGACATCATGATCCCGCGCGCGCAAATGGACGTCGTCTCGATCGAGGACGAGCCGGCGCAGTTCATCCCGCTGGTGCTGGAAACCCGGCACTCGCGCTTTCCGGTAATCGGCGAGAACAAGGACGACATCGTCGGCATCCTGCTGGCGAAGGAGCTGCTGAACTACTACACAAACCCGGAAACCTTCAAGCTGCACGACACCCTGCGGCCGGTGGTGTTCGTGCCGGAGTCGAAGCGGCTCAACGTGCTGCTGCGCGACTTTCGCGCCAACCGCAATCACATCGCCATCGTGGTCGACGAATACGGCGGCGTGTCCGGCCTGGTGACGATCGAGGACGTTCTGGAGCAGATCGTCGGCGACATCGAGGACGAATACGACTTCGACGAAGCCGAGGACAACATCATCCCGGAGGCAAACGGCCGGTTTCGCGTCAAGGCGCAGACCGAGATCGCCACGTTCAACGACAAGTTCGCCAGCGATTTCAGCGACGAGGAATTCGACACCGTCGGCGGACTGGTCCTGCAGGCGTTCGGACGCCTGCCCAAGCGCGGCGAGACAACGACGATCGAGAAGTTCCGCTTCCGCGTCATCCGCGCCGACAGCCGCCGCCTCTACACGCTGCAGGTGGAAAAGCTCTCGCCGCCGCCCGAAGAGGAGCCCGAACCGGGCGGAGCCTGATGCCGCTAGCAACGGGCGCCGCCCTGCTGCTCGGCATTGCCAGCGTCTTCGGCTTCGCGCCGTTCGGTGCGTGGGGCGTGCCGATACTGACCTTGGCCGCGCTGTTCGCGCTCTGGCAGCGCGCCGCGACGCCGCGCGCCGCGGCGTGGCTAGGCTACGCTTTCGGCATCGGTCTTTTCGGCGCCGGCACCTCGTGGACCTACGTTGCGCTCAGCACGTTCGGCGGCATGCCGGCGATCCTGGCCGCGATCGGCACGGCCGGTTTTTGCGCGTATCTCGCGCTGTTCCCCGCGCTGGCCGGCTGGGTTGCGGTGCGGCTTGCGCCGGGCGGGCCGCCGGCGCGCCTGGCGATCGCCGCGGGTGCGTGGACGGCAACCGAGTGGCTGCGCAGCGTCGGATACTCGGGCTTCCCCTGGCTCGCGGGCGGCTATGCACATGCCGGCAGTCCGCTCGCCGGATATGCACCGATCGGCGGCGTGTTCCTGATCGGCCTGGTCGTCGCCGGCGCGGCCGCGCTGCTGGTGTATGCCGCGACTGCGCTGGAAAATGGCAGGCGGCTCGCCGCCACCGCGGGTGCCGCGGCAATCGTGGCACTCGGGCTGGGCGGGATTGCGTTCGGTGCGATCGAATGGAGCCAACCCAGCGGCGACCCGGTCACCGTCAGCCTGGTGCAGGGCGACATCGACCAGGACGTGAAGTTCGATCCCGGGTATCGCGAGAAGACGCTGGCGATCTACGCCGCGCTCGCGGCGCGCGCCAAGGGCCGCCTGATCGTCCTGCCCGAAAGCGCGTTGCCGATGTTCGCCGACGAGGTTCCGCCGGCGTACGTGCTCACTGCTGCGCGCCGACGCCGAGCGCAACGGCGGCGACCTGCTGACCGGCCTGTTCTTCTTCGAGCCGCGCGAGCGCGCCGAGGACGACGATCGCTACTACAACAGCGTGGCCAGCGTCGGCGCGGCGCCGACGCAGGTCTATCGCAAGCATCATCTGGTGCCGTTCGGCGAAAGCATCCCGGCCAAGCCCGTGTTCGGCTGGTTGCTCAGCCGCGTGCTCGCCATACCGATTGCCGACCAGACGCCGGGCCCGGCCTACCAGCAGCCGCTGGAGGTCGCTGGGCAGCGCGTCGCCATCAACATCTGCTACGAGGACGCATTCGGCGGCGAGCTGATCCGGCAGCTGCCCTCGGCGACATTGCTGGTCAACATGACCAACGATGCCTGGTACGGGCGATCGCTCGCGGCCGAGCAGCACGCCCAGATGAGTGCGATGCGGGCGATCGAGACCGCGCGGCCCATGCTGCGCGCGACCAATACCGGCATCACGTCGATCATCGACCATCGCGGCGTCGAGCGCGCGCGGCTGCCGTGGTTCACCCGCGGCGTCCTCGAAGGCAGCATCGCCGGACGCACCGGCGCGACGCCGTATGTCCGGTATGGGGACGCTGTGCCGCTCGGCGCGGCGCTCGGGTTACGCCATCGTTCGGCCGTCCTGGTCGCGTCGCGCTGGCGGCGACGCTCGCTGCCGGCCGTTCGCGGTACTCGACGAGCGCGCGGCGCGGTCCGCGCGGCAGCGGCGGCGAATCGCCCGGCTGCCGTCGGGTCGGCGTGTTTGGTCGCGGTGCGCGCATCCCGTAAAATCAGGCCTTTGCGCCGCCGGTCGCGATCACCCATGCTGACCTTCCAGCAACTGACATGAAGCTCCAGCACTACTGGGACCGGCAGGGCTGCGCGCTGCTGCAGCCGTACGACATGGAAGTCGGCGCCGGAACCTCGCATACCGCGACGTTTCCTGCGCGCGCTCGGCCCGGAACCCTGGCGCGCGGCCTACGTGCAGCCTTCGCGCCGGCCGAAGGATGGCCGCTACGGCGAGAACCCGAACCGGCTGCAGCACTACTATCAGTACCAGGTGGTGCTGAAGCCCTCGCCTACCGACATCCTCGACCTCTACCTCGGCTCGCTCGACGGCGCTCGGCTTCGACCTCGCGAAGAACGACGTGCGCTTCGTCGAGGACGATTGGGAGAATCCGACGCTGGGCGCATGGGGCCTGGGCTGGGAGGTGTGGCTGAACGGCATGGAGGTCACGCAGTTCACCTATTTCCAGCAGGTCGGCGGCCTCGACTGCAATCCGATCACCGGCGAAATCACCTACGGGCTCGAGCGCCTGGCGATGTACCTGCAGGGGAAGGAGAACGTGTTCGACCTGGTCTGGACGACGTGGAAGCGACGACGGCGTCGAGCGCACGCTGACCTACGGCGACGTCTACCACCAGAACGAGGTCGAGCAGTCGACGTACAACTTCGAGCAGTCGAAGCGGCCGAGCTGTTCAAGCTGTTCGGACTGTTCGAAGCGGAGGCCAAGCGCCTGCTCGAGGCGAAGCTGCCGCTGCCGGGCTACGAGATGATCCTCAAGGCCGCGCACACCTTCAACCTGCTCGACGCGCGCGGCGCGATCTCGGTGACCGAGCGCGCCGCCTACATCGGCCGCATCCGCACGCTGTCGCGGCTGGTCGCGCAGGCGTACTACGACTCGCGCGAGGCGCTCGGTTTTCCGATGCTCGCCGTCCGAGCCGAAGGCCGCTTAGTGTCCGACACCGCTGGTGGTCGAGCTGCTGACCGAGGAGCTGCCGCCGAAGGCGCTGAAGCGGCTCGGCGAGGCCTTCGCCGCCGGCATCGCAGCGGGTCTGCGCGAGCGCGGCTTCCTGGACGCGGCGAGCCGCACCACGGCTACGCGACGCCGCGCCGGCTGGCGGTGTCGATCACCGGGGTTGCGCGACCGTTACGGAGCCGGCGCGCGCAGTCGCGCTGGTACCGGTCAATGTCGCGTTCGATGGCGACGGGAAGTCCACCCGCGCGCTGGACAAGGCGATCAAGGCCAAGACGGCGCTTCGACACCGCTGCCGCCGTGCCGCCGGAACGCCTCGAGCGCCGCAGCGACGGCAAAGCTGGAGCGGCTCTACTACCTCGAACCGCCGATCGCAGTCCGCCTGCGCAGCGGCACTCCAGGAGGCGCTCGACGAGGCGATCGCCAAGCTGCCGATCCCGAAGGTGATGAGCTATCAGCGGCCCGACGGCTCGACCGTCAAGTTCGTGCCGCCCGGCGCATCGGCTGCTGGCGCTGCACGGCGCCGACGTCGTGCCGGTATCCGCGCTCGGCCTCGACGCCGGACCGCGTCACCGGCGGGCACCGCTTTCTCGAGCCGCGGCGACATCGAGCATCGCGACCGCCGAGGCCTACGAGCCGACCCTGGCGGCCGAGGGCAAGGTGCTTGCCGGCGTTCGCCGCACGCCGCGCGAAGATCGTCGCCGCGCTGGAGCAGGCGGCCGAGCACGCGCTGATCATCATGCCCGACGCGCTGCTCGACGAAGTCACCGCGCTGGTCGAATGGCCGGCCGTCTACGCCGGCACGTTCGATCGCGCGTTCCTCGCCGTGCCGCAGGAATGCCTGATCCTGACGATGCAGCAGAACCAGAAATACTTCGCGCTGGCCGATCGCGACGGCAAGCTCAGGCACCGCTTCCTGCTGGTCAGCAACATCGAGACGCAGCGACCCAGCGGCGATCGTCCAGGGCAACGAGCGCGTGTTGCGCGCGCGCCTGGCCGATGCCAAGTTCTTCTTCGACCAGGACCGCAAGACGCCGCTCGCGTCGCGCGTCGAGAAGCTCGCGCGGCATCGTCTACCACAACAAGCTGGGCACGCAGGCCGAGCGCACCGGGCGGCTGCGCTTCGTCGCGCGCGCATCGCCGGCATGCTCGGGCGCGGACATCGCACAGGCCGACCGCGCGGCGCTGCTGGCGAAGGCCGATCTGGTCACCGACATGGTCGGCGAATTTCCCGAGCTGCAAGGCATGATGGGCCGCTACTACGCGCGGCACGACGGCGAAGCGGCCGAAGTCGCCGACGCGATCGCCGAGCACTACTGGCCGCGCTTCGCCGGCGACGCATCTGCCGAAGAGCGCGCGTCGCGCAGTCGGTCGCGCTGGCCGACAAGCTCGAGACGCTGGTCGGCATGTTCGGGATCGGCCAGGCGCCGACCGGCGACAAGGATCCGTTCGGCCTGCGCCGCGCCGCGCTCGGCGTGATCCGCATCCTGATCGAACGCAAGCGCAGCGCTGTCGCTGCCGGCGCTGGTCGACGTCGCGTTCGACGCGCTTGCCGAGCAGGGCCCGGTCTCGCGCCCGCGCGGAGCCGTGCTCGAGTTCGTCTACGAACGCCTGCGCGGCTACCTGCGCGACCGCGGCTACACGGCGAACCAGGTCGCCGCGGTCGTCGATTCCAGTCCCGAGCTGATCGACGACCTGCCCGATCGCCTGGAGGCGGTGCGCGCGTTCGAGGCGCTGCCGGAGGCCGCTGTCGCTCTCCGCCGCCAACAAGCGCATCGTCAACATCCTGCGCAAGGCCGCGGGCGAGGCCGGCGGCGCCGTCGACCGCACGCGCGCTCGCGGACGGCGCCGAGCACGACCTGCACGCCGCGTTCACAAGCTCCGCCCGCTGGTCGAGACCCGCGTCGCCGACGGCGACTTCGCCGCGGCGCTGCAAGGCGCTCGCGACCGCCAAGCCGACGGTCGACCGCTTCTTCGACGACGTGATGGTGATGGCCGACGACCCGACGGTTCGCGCCAACCGCCTCGCGCTGCTGCGCGGGGTCGCCGCGACGATGAACCGCGTCGCCGACATCTCCAAGCTCGCGGTCTGAGACGCGCGCCCAGTCCAGTTCGCCCGCGAGCCCGTCGTGCCGACCCGCCAAGCGAAGCTGATCGTCCTCGATCGCGACGGCGTGATCAACTACGACAGCGACCAGTTCATCAAGTCGCCCGACGAATGGCGGCCGATCCCCGGCAGCCTCGAGGCGATCGCGCGGCTCAACCACGCCGGCTTCCGCGTGGTCGTCGCGACCAACCAGTCGGGCCTCGGCCGCGGCCTGTTCGACATGGCGACGCTGAACGCGATCCACGACAAGATGCACAAGGCGCTCGCCCAGCTCGGCGGGCGCATCGACGCGATCTTCTACTGCCCGCATACGGCGGATTCGGAGTGCGAATGCCGCAAGCCCAAGCCGGGGATGCTGATCGAGATCGGCCAGCGCTTCGGCGTCGACATGACCGGCGTGCCGTGCGTCGGCGACAGCGTGCGCGATCTGCAGGCCGCGGAGGCGGTCGGCGCGCAGCCGATGCTGGTGCTTACCGGCAAGGGCGAGAAGACGCTGCGCGGCGGCAATTTCCCGAAGGACACGGCGATCTTTCCCGACCTCGCCTTCGCCGTGTCCGCGCTGCTGGCGGGCGACTGACCCCGTCGCGATGTCGGCGCTGCGCTCGCTCTCGTTCGTGCTGTTCCAGCTGATCGTCACGCCGATCTACGCGATCCTGGTCCTGCTGCTCGTTCTGGCTGCCGCCGCTGCCGCGCTTCCGCTTCATCACCGGCTGGTGCTGGATCAACCTGCTCGGCGCGCGCGCTGATCTGCGGCATCCGCCATCGCGCCATCGGCGCCGAGAACATCCCGCCGCGACGCGATCCGCACATCGTGATGTCGAAGCACAGCTCGACCTGGGAGACGCTGGCGCTCAATTTCCTGTTTCCGCCGCTCGCGTTCGTCGCCAAGAAGGAGCTCCTGTCGATCCCGTTCTTCGGCTGGGCCTTCGCGCTGGCCTCGCCGATAACCATCGACCGCAAGGCCGGGCAGCGACGCGATGACGCAGATCGTCGACGCAGGGCCGCGAGCGGTTGCAGCAGGGCTTCTGGATCGTCGTCTACCCGGAAGGAACGCGCATCCGGGCGGGCACGCGCGCCCACTACAAGACCGGCGGTGCACGGCTGGCGATGGCGCTCGGCGTACCGATCGTTCCGGTGGCGCATAATGCCGGCTATCTGTGGCCCAAGGGCGTGTTCGGCAAACGGGCCGGCACGGTGACGGTGTCGATCGGCCCGCCGATCCGACCCGAAGGCGACGACATGCAGCGGCTGATCGGCGAGGTCGAGACCTGGATCGAGAACGAGGTCGCGCGGCTGGGCAATCCGCTGGACGAGCGCCGAGAGCGCGCGCCGCTGACCGGCCGCCGGCGCCGACGTCGGCGAAGGCAGCGCACGCCGCGTGATGCTCGCCGGGCAGGAGGTCGACTATCGGCTGGTCCGCGCCCGCCGCAGCTCGATCGGCATGCTGATCGACCATAGCGGCCTGATCGTTCGCGCGCCGCGCTGGGTGCCGCTGCGCGAAATCGAGCTGGCGCTCGATCGAGCGCGCCGACTGGGTGGTCCAGACGCTCGCCGAATGGCGCGGCCGCAACCGCGACTCGCTGCCGACGCGAATGGCGCGCCGGCGCGCGCGATCCTCTACCAGGGCCGCGAGCTGACGCTCGCGCTGTTTCCGGCGCGCCGCAAGGCGATCGCCGCCGACCTGCTCCACCTGACCGTGCTGCATCCCGATCCCGGCGACGAGCGCGAGATCGCGGCATTCGTCGGCCGCTGGCTGAGGGACGAGGCGCTGCGCGCTGCTCGCCCCGCGCGTCGCGCACTTCGCCAGCCGCGTGGCCACGGAATCGCCGCCGGTGCGGCTTTCCAACGCGCGCACGCAATGGGGGAGCTGCAACCAGAAGGGCGAGATCCGGCTGAATTGGCGGCTGGTGCAACTGCCGCCGCGGATCGCCGATTACGTCGTCGCGCACGAGGTCGCGCATCTGGTCGAGCTCAATCACTCGCCGCGATTCTGGGCGCTGCTCGAAAAGCTGCTTCCGGGCCACGACGACGCGCGGCGCGAACTGGACGCGCTGACGCCGCTGCTCGGCTAGCGGCCTAGCGTCCTGGCGCCGACAAAACGGGCAGCGTCGACGCCGATGCCTGCCTGCGCGCGCAGCAGTCGCGAGAGCGCAGCGCCCAGCTCCTCGCCGCTGCGCGAATCGTGCCAGGCGCCTCCGGCCGCGCGAAAGTGAAAGCCGC
The DNA here is from genome assembly GCA_963713125.1 of uncultured beta proteobacterium. Taxonomy (GTDB): domain Bacteria; phylum Pseudomonadota; class Gammaproteobacteria; order Burkholderiales; family Casimicrobiaceae; genus PALSA-1003. The sequence goes on from CAVQKL010000005.1 coordinate 306,641, forward strand.
CCGACTTCGCCGCCACCCAGATTTCGCGGTTCGGCACGTGCCGATTGACGATCAGCTTGCCGTCGCGGCCGCAGTCGATCGTCAGCATCCCGTCGATCAGCGACCAGTCGAGATCGGCGTCGCTGGCCTCGATCGCGGCGTCGAGGGCCGCGCCGACGGCGGCGAGGACGGCGTCGGCGCGCGCGATGAATTCGCTGTCGCCGCTCATCGAATCGACTCGCAGTCGCGTGCTAGACTTTCCGGCAATGAAGGTCGCATCGACATCGCGTCTTCGGCACGTAGAGCCCGGATGTTACCCCGTTGCACCGCCGCCGTATCGCATGCGTGGTCGCGCTCGCGCTGACTGCCTGCGGCATCAAGGGGCCGCTGAAGCTGCCGCCGCCCAAAGCCGCAGCCGCCCCCGCGACACCCGCCGCCATGCCGCCCGGCGCACCGCTGACCACGCCGCCGCCGTCGACAACTCCCGCCGCGCCTCCGCCGGCCGAGCCTCCGACCGCGCCCGGGACGTCCGGCGACGAAAGCCGTGACCGCATTCGACTACCGCGACGGCGAGCTCGCCGCCGAGGGCGTTCCGCTCGCCGACATCGCCGCGCGCTTCGGCACGCCGTGCTTCGTCTACTCGCGCGCCGCGATCGAGGCCGCCTTCCGGAGTTCGACGCGCGCGTTCGCCGGCGTGCCGCACCTGGTCTGCTACGCGATGAAGGCCAATTCGAACCTGGCGATCCTGAACCTGCTCGCGCGCCTGGGCAGCGGCTTCGACATCGTGTCCGGCGGCGAGCTCGCGCGCGCGATCGCCGCCGGCGGCGATCCGGCCCGCATCGTCTTCTCCGGCGTCGGCAAGACGGACGGCGAAATGGCCGACGCGCTGCAGCCGGCATCCTCTGCTTCAACGTCGAATCGGCGAGCGAGCTCGAGCATCTGAACCGGGTCGCGGGCGTCGCTGGGCAAGCGTGCGCCGGTCAGCTTCCGCGTCAATCCCGACGTCGACCCGAAGACGCACCCGTACATCTCGACCGGCCTCAAGGAGAACAAGTTCGGCATCGCCTTCGACGACGCGCTGCCGCTGTACCGGCGCGCCGCCGGCCTGCCGCACGTCGCCGTGCGCGGCATCGACATGCACATCGGCTCGCAGATCACTGACGCTCGACGCCGCATCGCGAGGCGGCCGCGCAAGGCATTCGACCTGGTCGACCGCCTGGCCGCGGACGGCATCGCGCTCGAGCACATCGACCTGGGCGGCGGCCTCGGCATCCGCTATCGCGACGAGGAGACGATCGACGCTGGCCGACTACGCGGCGGCGATCCGCGGCCTGCTCGGGGCCGCGATCGCTCAAGCTGCTGTTCGAGCCGGGCCGCTTGCTGGTCGGCAACGCCGGCGTGCTGCTGACCCGCGTCATCTACCTCAAGCCGGGCGCCGAGCGCAATTTCGCGATCGTCGACGCGGCGATGAACGACCTGCTGCGGCCGGCGCTCTACGACGCATGGCACGAGGTGCGCGCGGTCGCTCCGCGCACCGGGCCGCCGACCGTCTGGCAGATCGTCGGACCGGTCTGCGAAAGCGCGGATTTCCTCGCGCACGACCGCAAGCTCGCTCTCGCCGAAGGCGACCTGCTCGCCGTGCTTTCCGCGGGCGCCTACGCGATGGCGATGAGCTCGAACTACAACTCCCGACCGCGTGCCGCCGAGGTCGTCGTCGACGGAAAAACGGCGCATCTGGTCCGCCCGCGCGAGGCGTCGCCGAACTGTTCGCGCGCGAATCTTTGCTGCCTTGATCGCTCGCGCACGCGTGCGCAAATCGACGTGTGCAAAATCGCAACACTGACGTACAGCGTCACCTGAAACCGCAATTAAATCTTGTAATTCGAAAAAAATTGGCTAGAATTCAGGCAGCAGGTGTCAATGGGTTTGTCAAGAGGTGCGGATAAAACTCGATGACCGATTCGGCGAAACCTGCGACGAAGCGGAAGCACCATAACAGTTACGGCAACTCAGACAGGAGAACTGCAAAGATGGCTGACATGATGACGATGACGACGCCGTCGGCTCCGGCCGCGGCGCCGAAGAAGAAGGCGAAGCGAAAAGCGGCGCCGAAGAAGAAGGCGGCGAAGAAGGCTGCCCCGAAGAAGAAGGCGGCGAAGAAGAAGGCTGCGCCCGAAGAGGAAGGCGGCGAAGAAGAAGAAGGCTGCCCCGAAGAAGAAGGCTGCCAAGCAAGACCGGCGAAGAAGTCGGCGAAGCCAAGTCCGCCCCGAAGAAGAAGGCCGCCAAGCGAAGCCGGCCAAGAAGAAGGCTGCCAAGCGCAAGGTCGCGAAGAAGAAGGCCGCCCCGAAGAAGAAGAAGGCCGCCAAGCGAAAACGGCCAAGAGAAAGGCCGCCAAGAAGAAATAGGCTTATCGCGGCACTACGTCCGTCGCAGGTTGCGATGGACCCCAAAACAGGCGACGCGCAAGTGTCGCCTGTTTTGCTTGGCCCGCCTTGCGGAAGCGGCGTATGCGCTAGCCTGCGACGGTGGCCGGCGCATGCGCGCCGCCGTGCATTCGCGCTCTGGCCGCTGCGCGCTTGTGCCTGGATTTGCCCGCAGGCGCGGCATCGCTGACGACCCGCAGCCTCTGCCCGCTCATCAGCTTGCCCTTGAGATCGGGATTCCAGGTCTTGAGCTCCTGCGCGCTCACGTGGTAGCGCGCTGGCAATGCCGGAGAGCGTGTCGCCGTGGCGGACGCGATGGTAGAAGGTTCGCCCTTCGGGGACGGCCGTGAAGACCGCGTTCTGCAGCGTCGCCGCGGTGGCGCTGGACGGTAGCTGCGACGGCACGAGCAGGGTGTGATTGACCGGCACCGCCGCGCGCGGACCGATGCCGTTGACCTCGCGCAGCGTCTCCAGCGGCAGGCCGAACCGCGTCGCTACCTGCTGCAGGTTTCACCCGCCCTGAGCTTGTATGCCTGCCAGGTCACCATCGGCTGATCGGCGAGCTCCAGCTTGGCCGCGAACAATCCCGCCTTGTCGTACGGCAGCAGGATCGATGCTTCGTCGGCACCCGCGATGACCGGCCGGTTGTGCTGCGGATTGAGCGACAGGAATTCGTCCAGCGGCATGTCCGCCAGCTCGGCCGCGATCTTGACGTCGATCTTGCGGCTGGTGCGCACGACGCTGAAATACGGCGCGTCGGGAATGTCGGCGAACTTGAGCCCAAACGCCTTGGGGTCCCGGACGATGTTCTCGATCGCCTGCAGCTTGGGTACGTAGGCGCGCGTCTCGGCTGGCATCTTGAGGCTCAGATAATCGGTCGGCAGGCCCCGCTTGGCGTTGGCCGCGATCGCCCGCCGCACCGAGCCGTCGCCCCAGTTGTACGCCGCAAGCGCGAGGCGCCAATCCCCGAATTCCTGATAGAGCTTCTCCAGGTAGTCGAGCGCGCCGTCGGTCGCGGCGACGATGTCGCGCCGCTCGTCGAACCACCAGTTCTGCTTCATGCCGTAGGTCTTGCCGGTCTTCGGCATGAACTGCCAGATGCCGGACGCGCGGCTCTTCGAATAGGCCATCGGATTGAACGCGCTTTCGATCATCGGCAGCAGCGCGATCTCCATCGGCATCCCGCGCTTTTCGACCTCGCCGACGATGTAGTAGAGGTAGCGCCGGCTGCGCTCGACCATGCGCGCCACGTATTCGGGATTGGCCGCGTACCAGTCGGCCGCCTTCTTGACCTGCGGCGTGTCCAGGTCGGGCATGGCGAAGCCGCGTCGCATGCGCTCCCACAGATCGCCATTGTCGGGCGGCAGCGGCACGGTGATCGCTTCCGGGTCTTCGAAGCTCACCGCCGGCTCGTCCACGCTGGGCGCGACAACGGTGCGGGCGATCGGAGCTCGTCCGACGGCTCGGGTTCCCGTGGCCGCCACGACGCCGCGGGTTCGGCGCCGAGGTCGATCGCCGGTTCGGCCTCGGTTATCCCCGGCGCGGCGGAGGGTGCCACGGGCGCCGCCGCCTCATTCGGCGCCCTGCCGGGAATGCTCGCACACGACGCCAATGCAAGCACGACCGCGGCGATCGCGGCGGCTCTGGCGAATGCGGGAGTGAACGATTCGATAGCGCGCAACGTGCCGGGATAGTAGGGGCCGGTCGGAGGCGTCGTCAAGCGCGCACCGCTTCCGACGTCCGATCCCTCGCCGGATCGCACGCGCCGCGGCGGCCTCTTATGGTTTCAATGAAGCGATCCATCGCGTGTCGGCCGCATGCGGCGACTCGCAATTCCCCGTCGATCCCCGTGCTTCGCACGGGGCCCCTCGCCGGGTGGCTCGCGCCGCTAGCGAAACGCATTCTTCCACGCGCGGATCTCGGCGAACACCCCGATCCGGTCGGCGAGCTCGCGGTCCGCGTGCGCCGACGCCGCGGCCCGGATCGTCGTCTCTCCGGTGCGCAAGAAGGGATTGGTCGCGCGTTCGTCGCCGATCGTCGAAGGCAAGGTCGGCACGCCTCGTGCGCGCATCGCCCTGGCCGTGCTCTCCCGCTCGCGTAACGCCGCATTGCCCGGTTCGACCACCAGCGCGAAGCGAAGGTTCGCCACCGTGTATTCATGGCCGCAATAGACGAGCGTGTCTCCCGGCAGCGCGGCCAGCTTGTCTAGCGATGCCACCATGTGGGCCGGCGTGCCCTCGAACAGGCGGCCACAGCCGCCGGCAAACAGGGTGTCGCCGCAAAAAACCAGCGGCGCAGCGTCGGATCGGCCAACGTAGGCGATATGACCCGCGGTGTGGCCGGGAATATCGAGCACCGACAACGCGAGGCCGATCCCCGGCACGACGATCGCGTCGCCTTCACGCATGGCGTGGGTGCGCCCGGGATCGTTTCGCTCGCAGGCCCGAAAACCGGAACCTGCCAGCGCTGCAGCAGCTCGCGGTTGCCGCCCACGTGGTCGCCGTGATGATGGGTGCAGATGATCGCGGTGAGCTCGAGGTGCTCGCGCTCGAGATGGGCGATCACCGGCGCGGCGTCGCCGGCGTCGACGACCGCGGCGCGATGCACCTTCGCGCAGCAGCCATATGTAGTTGTCGGCAAACGCGGGGATGGGGATAATCGTCGGCATGGGGGAATCTTCGTCAGCGCCGGGCGCTGTGTCAACCGGCACGCTCGCAGCCTGGTTCGCCACCCCGCTCGGCCGGCATCTGCTCGCACGCGAGCAGGCATACTTCGACCGCACGCTGGCCGACATCTTCGGCTATCACGCCCTGCAGATCGGCCTGCCCGAGACGCCGTTGCTGCAGGCCTCGCGCATCGCGACGCGCTGCACCGTCGACCTCGAGGAGCCGGCGCAAGTGCTGGCCGACCCGCATTGGCTGCCGTTCTGCGAAAACAGCTTCGACCTGGTCGTGCTGCCGCACGCGCTCGAATTCACCGACGAGCCGCACCAGCTGCTGCGCGAGGTCTACCGCGTGATCCGTCCCGAAGGCCAGCTCGTAGTCAGCGGCTTCAATCCGTTCAGCCTGTTCGGCGCCAAGCGCTATTTCGGCCGCGAGCAGACGATGCCGTGGAACGGAAACTTCATCTCGCTGTACCGCCTCAAGGACTGGCTCGCGCTGCTGGGATTCGAGGTCAGCGGCGGCAGGCTGGATGCTTACGTCCCGCCGTTCGCGCAGGAAAAATGGCTGCGGCGCTGCGAGTTCTTCGAAAAGGCCGGCGACCGCTGGTGGCCGATCGCCGGCGGCGTCTACTTCCTGCGTGCGACCAAGCGCGTGGCGGGGATGCGCGTGATCACGCCGGCATGGACGCGCCGCGTGCGCAAGAAGGCGCTGGCGTCGGTGGCCCGGCACGCGCGGGAGTACGTCGATGCCATCGAATGGCATGCGCGCGCGGGCAGCGCGGCATGAGCGCCGAAGGGCCGCCCCAAGGCACGAATTCCGCCCCGGGGGATAGGCGCGGCGCACGCCGCAAGCGAGTGGGGATCATACAAGCGCGCCGGTTGTCATCTACACCGACGGCGCGTGCAAGGGCAATCCCGGTCCGGGCGGCTGGGGCGCGCTGCTGCAGTACGACGGCCGGATCCGGGAAATCTTCGGCGGCGAAGCGCACACGACGAACAACCGGATGGAGTTGACCGCGGTCATCGCGGCGCTCGCGACGCTGAAGCGGCGTTGCGCGGTCGCGCTCTACACCGATTCGCAATACGTCAAGAACGGCATCCAGACCTGGATCCACGTCTGGAAGAGGAACGGCTGGAAGACCGCCGACCGGAAGCCCGTCAAGAATGCGGATCTGTGGCAGCAGCTCGAGCTCGCGGTTGCGCGGCACGACATCGGCTGGCACTGGGTCAAAGGCCATGCGGCGACGCCAGGCAACCTGCGTGCCGACGAGCTCGCCAACCTCGGCGTCGAATCGCTCGCCCTCTAGTGTGCTGAGTCAGAAATTTGCTCGATAGTCGGAACCTCTGACTCAGCACACTTGCGCGTCAAAGCTGCATCGGCAGGATCACCATCTGCATGCCCGCAAGGTGCAGCCTCTGCTGCAACGCCAGCGCGGTCTGGTTGTGCAGCAGGCGCGTCAGCCAGGTCTCGTTGCGAAAGACGAGCTTGCTGGTGAAAAAGACGCTGTTGGGAAATTCCCGCTGGATCTCCTCGGCGAGTTTCACCAGCTCATCGACCCGGTCGGTGCCGAGCGCGAAGCGCGCTGTGGCGGCGAGGCCGTTGGCATGGCAGTAGTCGACATAGAACGACAGCGCGCGATCCAGCCCGGCCTCGAGCTCCTTGATCTGCGCGGCGCCGCCGTAGCTCTGCGCATCGACGGCCTTGGCGCTGATGAAGACAAAGTTGCGGAAGTGGTTCGGGAACAGCCGCTGCACCCACAGCACCGTGTGCAGGCCCCCGCCGCGGCTGCCTCCGACCATGAACACGGCAGTGGGCGCTTCAGGGTCGAGCGGGGGCGGGTTTTCGCATTTCGGGCAGCGCGCCGCACTGAAGATCTCGTCGACTTCCTTCAACCGTGCCTTGACCATGTCGTAGTGGCGATGGATGGCGAGGCATAGCCCGATCACCACCGACGTGATGACGACGGTCACCCAGCCGCCTTCGCCGAACTTCTCCACCGTGGTGACGACGAGGATGCCCGAAGTGACAGCCAAGCCGAGCGCGGACAGCGCGAATCGATAGCTCCAGCGCCGGTCGGAATGGCGATTGCGCCACCAGTAGATGCACAGGCCGAGGAGCGACAGCGAGAAGGTAAGGAACACGTTGATCGAATAGAGCACGACCAGCAGATCGACCTTGCCCGCGCTCCACAGCAGGATCACCAGCGCGGCCAGCCCCATGATCACGATGCCGTTCTGCGTGACCAGGCGCGTCGACAGGTGGCGGAACTGATGCGGCATCCACGAGTCGGCCGCCATGTTGGACAGGACCGCCGGGCCGCCGAGAAAACCGGTGTTGGCCGCGACGAACAGCAGGCCGGCCTCGAACACGAGGACCAGCAGCAGCGCCGCCTGGCTGACGCCGCCCGACAGGCCGAGGCTGCCGATGATGCGGCCGAACACGACGGCGTTGAGCGTCTGGCCTTCGACCGGCTTGGCGGCCCAAAGCAGGTACAGCAGGATGATGCCGCCCGCCGTGAATGCGAGCGACAGCGCCATGTAGAACATCGTGAGCTTCCCGGTGCGCACGACCGGCTCGCGCAAGCGTCTGCACGTTGTTCGAAACCGCCTCGATGCCGGTGTAGGTTCCGCCGCCGAGCGAATACGCGCGCAGGAACAGCGACAATGCAGCGACCCAGCCGATGTCGTGCACGAGCTTGTTCGATTCGGTCAGTGCGTCGGGCACGACCAGGGTCAATCCCTGCGAATGGCCGAGCACGCCGTATGTGATCAGCAGCAGGTGGGTGACGCAGAAGCCGACGAAAATCGGCAGCAGGAGGCGAATCGACTCCTTCATCCCGCGCATGTTGAGCACCAGCAGCGCCGTGACCAGCAACAGCTCGGCGGCAAGCTTGAACTGGCCGGCGGCGGCCGGCAGCAGGCTGAACAGCGCGTCGACACCGCTGGCGATCGATATCGCTATGGTCAGCACGTAGTCGACGATCAGCGCGGCGCCGGATGACGAGGCCGGCCCGCGCGCCGATCAGGCTGGTCGCGACGCGATAGCCGCCGCCACCGGTCGGGAAGAGCTCGATCACCTGGTTGTACGCGAGGGCGATGATGAATACCGTCGCCGCGGTCGCCAGCGCCATGAACAGGCCGAGCTGCGTGTGCGCGCCCAGCGCCTTGAAGGCTTCCTCGGGGCCGTACGCCGACGACGACAGGCCGTCGGCGCCCAGGCCAACCCAGGCGATGAACGCGGCCAGCGCAATGTGCTGGCGCGTCGTCTGGCTTAAAGGGTCGAGCGGCGCGCCGATGACCGCGCGCCGCAACTTGTCGTACTTGATCATCGGATGCCGCCGGAGCGAAACGGGCCGCGATCCGAGCCGCAGGCTGGCGCCGCGAGCGCGCCGACCAAGCCCGCGCGAAACAATGGTGAACGGCGATTGCTGCGATGCAGCATCGGCGCACTCTACGCCGGGGGGTGCTGCTTGGCAATCCGCCGCGCGAATACCTGCATTTCCTTCATCGCCTGCTTGTCGCCCTTGCGCTCCGCGGCGGCAATCCCGTCGCGGTAGGCGGCAAGCGCTTCACCGTAGCGCTGTTCCGCCGCGAGCGCTTGTCCGAGGAGTTTCCACGCCGCCGAGTAGACGGGATCGAAGGCCAGCGCCTGGCGCAGATGCATCACGGCGCGCGCTGCGTCGCCATGCTTGAGGTATTCGCTGCCCAGCGCAAAGCGCAGCAGCGCGCCATCCTTGCCCGCGGCGAGCAATTGCTCGAATCGGGCGATCGCTGCAGGCGCGTCGCCCGTCATCGTCATGCCCGGCCGGTTGCCAACGCTTAGGCCCTAGTTGGCGAGGATCTCGCCGCTCTGGCAATTGACGCGGCGCATCGGAAAAACGACCTGCTTGTCCTGTCCCTTGAACTTGCCTTCGACGGTCGCGTACAACCAGCCCTCGCTGCCGCGGCGATAGACGATGCGCTGCGGGAATTCGACACCGGGCGCCGCATTGACGAAGGTGAACACCTCGTCGCCGCCCGGGGCGGTGGTTTCCGACGCCAGGCGGAACGCCGATTCATTCTTGCCTGACGGCGCCGCGACATAGAAGATGCCCTCCGGGCGCTGTTCCAGGCGAAGGTATTCGTAGTCGATGGTCTTGCCCTTCAACGCGGTCTGGCTCACGCCGACCATCATGTCGCCGGTCAGCGGCAGCCACTCCTCGCGAAAATCACGCTGATTCACCTTGCCTTCCCAGCAGCCGTGCACCCAGGCGAGCGGCGACAGCGGACCCGGCGCGGGATTGGCGGCGGCTTTTTCCACGGCCTTGTCCGGCGCCGACCCCGCGACTGCTGGCGCGCCCGGCGCCTGCGCGAGCGCAGATCCGGCGAGGACGCCGGCAAGCAGCGCGGCGATGCCGCGCCAACGGGGAGGATTCGGACTCATGTCGCTCTGTTTCCTCATTGCTGCCGCGCGAGCGGCAGGTTCAACAGCAGGTTCTGCGGCTTGAGCCGCAGACGGCTTTCGGTATCCATCGCCATCGCCAAGTATACCGGCCGTCCGGCGATCGCCGGACGCATCGCCGCCGCATCGGCGAAGTGCAGCGCGAACAGGCATAGCAGGCGCTCGCGCCGATCGTCCGCCACGTCCACGCCGTTGTACAGATCATTGAGCAGCGCGCTCGCCTCCGCGTCGAGGCCCACGTGCCAGACCCAGCGCGTGTCGACGATCTCGCGCTCCGGCGCGATGCGGACCTCGACCGCCAGGAAATGGGCGATCCAGCGCTGCAGCACGCGGCAGAGTGCCGCCAGCGCAGGCTGGCCGCGATTGAGGCTCACCGCCAGGTCGAAGCGCTCGTCGCGCGTCCAGTAGGTGTCGGCGTTGTCCTGAGACAGAACGTCGAGATCGACCGTTCGTGCCGGCGTGCGGTTTTGCGCCAGCAATTCGCCGAGGCTGCCCAGGTTGCCGGTCGTCGCCAGGAGCTCGACCGCCTGCTCGTCGGCGGCCATCACGGCGTCGTCCTGAACGCTTATCTTCTGCGCGCGAAACAGCATCTCCGCGGCGCGCGCTTCGATCGGGTCGGCATCATCGCCCAGGATATGCCGCAGCAGGATCTGCGTCAGCTGGTGGACGAACAGCGGCGGCACGTCGACGCCTTCGCCCTCGAACAAACCCATGTATGCGGCCTCGAGCGACGCGGCGCGGAGCAGGCGATCGCGGAACTTGAGCCATATGCGCAAGTTGTCGCGCGCGTCGGCATCGACGATGGCGGCCACGTCGCCGTCGGCCAGCCGCGCCCGCGGATCGGCCAGCAGGGCCTCGTGCAGCGCGACCTCGGCGGCGCAGGACTCGCGCACCGGCGCGAGCTCCGGCCGCAGCAGATAACTACGCAGGAAGTCATCGCTGACGCGCAGCCGCCGCTCGTCGTCGACGGCGAGGAGGCGGTATCCGCAGGATGGCCAGAAATCGGGCAAGGAGCGACGATAGCATGCGGCCGCGCCGCCACGCCCGGCCGTTTCCCGGACGGGGCGCGGGCGCAGCGCGGACCGACGCGTCAACCGCCGAGCAGCGCCTTTTTGAGGTCCGACTGCACCGGCTTGTCACCGAGCCAGATCCGGGTCAGCGCCTGGTTGAACGGTTCGCCCGGAACCGAGCCCTTGATCGCGCCGTTCAGGCCGACGTGCGTCGTGCCGTCGTAAAAATCCAGCGCGACGACATCTTTGTCCTTCACCTGGCCGAATGCCTTCATGATGGCCGCGAGCTGCTCGACGCCCGGCTTGATCGCCGCCATCTCGGCCGCGCTGTTGTTTGCCTCCAGGCCCTCGTTCAACGCGTCGATGAACGTGTCGGCCGACAGCGTGCGCAGCATGTCGAGCCGGATCCGGCGTGGACTTTTGGCGAGCACGCCGCCAGGTCGGCAGCCTTCTGCGGCAGGTAGAGGCTCGCGACATAAACCTTGAAGACCACGCGCTTGCGCACGCCGCCGCCGTTGAGCAGGAGCTCCTGTCCGCCGACCGCGGCCTTGTCGTCCACCGGCACGCCACCGATGTCCGCGGCCGCCGCGCCGGCGGCGGCCAGCGCGGCGAGCAGCACTGCAATGAATCGGCGCATCTGACGGTTCCTGGTCATGACGCCGGTGCGCGCATGCTTCATCGCTTCGGCGCGCCCTGTCGCCGGATCCGCGCCGATGGGCCGATGACACCGCGCCGCGGCGCACCCCCAAAGGCGCGTTTGTTCAGTCGAACGTATACGTCAACTGCACCGCGCCGATATTGACGTTGCTCCGATACGAGCCGTTTATCAGCGCGTTCTGTGCGGTGCTGCCTTCGTTCTGGTTGATGCTCGCGTCCTTGACGAAGATGTACGTGTATCCGGCGTCGACGACGAGTTGCGGCGAGAACCGGTACTGCGCCCCGATCGCGAGCCAGGTGCGGTCGTTGTCCGGCAGCCGCGGCGTCCGCTGCGCGTCGCGCACGGGAGTCTGGTCGTACGCCAGGCCCGCACGAAACATCCATTGCGGCGAGTAATGGTAGTTGGCGCCGACCGACGCACGCCAGGTGTCGCGGAAATTCTCCGGCGTCGTCGACAGCACCGCGCCGGTGCTGCGCACGACCTTCAACTCCTGCACGCTGCTCCAGCCGGTGAATTGCACGTCGGCCATCACGTCCCAGCGATTGTCGATCTGGCGGAACAGCGACAGGTTGGCCGTGTCGGGCAGCTCCAGCGCCAGGTTGACGTCGCCGCTGGCAAGCACGGCGTTGACGCCGTTGGCAACGGCGGCGCCGACGCCATCGAGCGGCGGGGGCAGCGCACCCAGCGCCGGATTGCCGATGTTGACCGATCCGCCGATGTCATATTTGATCTTCGACCGGTAGTGCACGCCGATGCGGGTCTGCTTGTCGAGATCGAACAGCGCGCCGATGTTCCAGCCCCACGCGCTGTCGTTGCCGCTGACGTCCGCATCGGATTCGAGGCCGGCCGCGGCGCCGATCAAGGTCGACGCGATCGCCGCGGGAATCTGCCCGGCGGCGACACCCTGTCCGACGCCTTGCGCGAACGCGCCGGCATAGTTGATGCGGCTGGTGAGCGTCGCGTTGACCCGCTGCCAGCTGACGCCGCCGGCGAGGGTCACGCTGTCGCTCAGCTTGAACGACACCGCCGGATTGACGTTGATCGCCTTGACTTCCGACTTGATCGCCTGGAAGCGGCCGATCCAGTCGGAATCGTATTCGGTCTTCAGGCCGAATGGCGCATTGACGGCGAGGCCGAACGCCCACTGCCGGTTGATCGGCACGGCGAGGTAGAGTGCCGGGACGAGCGCGCAGGCGGCCGCGTCGCCGCCGTCACCGCCGAGCGGCTGCAGCGCGGCCGGCTGCGAGCCGCCGTCGCTGAATTTGAACGACGGGCAGATCAGGCTGCCGGCAACCGCGGCCTGCATTCCCGGCAGGTGCGACATCCCCGCCGGATTGTTGTAGATCGTGCTCGCGTCCGAGGCGGCAGCCGCGCCTCCGGCGAAGGCGTTGCCGAGACCGCTGCCGCTCTGCTCCTGCAGCGCGAATCCGGCTCCGAATGCCTGGCTTGCGGCGGCCGTGCACAGCGCGGCCGCCACGGCGGCCGCGAGACGCGTGGGGCTGAAGCGATCGCGTTTCATTGGTGTTCCTCCTTGGTGGGTGGTCTGCTGCCATCGTTGCCGTTCGGCTATCAATCCGCATGAGTGCAGGATCGCTCCGGAACCCGCGGCCAACTATACACTGCAAGGTCAGCCCGGTCACTCGGCGGAAGCGCCCGCGGGCGCCGGTCCGGCGTCCACCGCAACATAGGTGAGGCTCGCCTCGGTCACCTTGACGCAGATCACGTCGGTCGGGTTGCGCTGCGCATAGACTTCGACCTCGACGGTGATCGACGTCCGGCCCTCGCGGGTGATCTCGCGCATAGAAGCTGACGACGTCGCCGATCAGGACCGGCTCGCGGAACACGAACGAATTCACCGCGACCGTCGCAATGCGGCCGCGGGCGCGCCGCGACGCGGGAATGCTGCCGGCGATGTCCACCTGCGACATCACCCAGCCGCCGAAGATATCGCCGTGCTGGTTGGCATCGGCAGGCATCGGCACGACCCGCAACGCCGGCTCCATGTCGGGCAGCGTCCCGGCCGGCGCTTCGTTCGTCATGCCGCCTTCCTTTTCATTTCGTCGCGCAACTCGCGCCGCAGGATCTTGCCGACATTGGTCTTCGGCAGCTCGTCGCGGAACTCGACTTCGCGCGGGCACTTGTAGCCGGTCAGGTGCGCGCGGCAGTGCTCGATCAGCGCCGCCGCGGTGAGCGACTCGTCCTTCCTGACCACGAAGAGCTTCACCGCTTCGCCCGACTTCTCGTCGGGAACGCCGATCGCGGCGCACTCCAGCACGCCCGGGATGCATCGCGACGACCGCCTCGACCTCGTTCGGATACACGTTGAAGCCGGAGACGAGGATCATGTCCTTCTTGCGGTCGACGATCCGCACGAAGCCGCGCTCGTCCATCACGCCGATGTCGCCGGTCGCGAGCCAGCCGTCGCCGTCGATCACCTTCGCCGTCTCGTCGGGGCGGTGCCAGTAGCCGGCCATGACCTGCGGACCCCTGACGCAGATCTCGCCCGGCTTGCCGAGCGGCACCGCCTTGCCGTCGTCGTCGCGCAGCTCCAGGTCGGTCGACGGGATCGGCAGCCCGATCGAGCCGTTGTATTGCGGCAGATCGAGCGGATTGATCGTTGACCGCGGGCGAGGTCTCGGTCAGGCCGTAGGCCTCGATCAGCGGCTTGCCGGTCACGCTCTTCCAGCGCTCGGCCACGGCCTTCTGCACCGCCATGCCGCCGCCGAGCGTCATTTGCAGCGACGAGAAATCGAGCTTGTCGAAACTCGGGGTTGTTCAGCAGCGCGTTGAACAGCGTGTTGACGCCGGTGAACGCCGTGAAGCGGTGCCTGCCCAGCTCCTTGACGAAGCCGGGAATGTCGCGCGGGTTGGTGATCAGCACGTTCTCGCCGCCCGAGCGTCATGAACGTCAGGCAGTTCGCCGTCAGCGAGAAGATGTGGTAGAGCGGCAGCGGCGTGATGATCGACGTGGCGCTTGCTCGCCGAGGAACGGCCTGACCCACGCGCCGCGCCTGCAGCAGGTTGGCGACGATGTTGCGGTGCTGCAGCATCGCGCCCTTGGCGACGCCGGTCGTGCCGCCGGTGTATTGCAGGAACGCGATGTCGTCGTGGCCGATGGCGACGGCGCTCCAGCTTGCGTCGCCGACCTTCGGCCAGCGCGTCGCCGAGGCGCATCGCGCCGGCGATCTGCCACGCCGGGATCATCTTTTTCACGCGGCGCAGCACGAAATCGACCAGCAGGCCCTTGAGGCCGAGCATTTCGCCGATGCTCGTCACGATGACCAGCTTCACTCGCGTCTTGTCGAGCACCTCGGCGAGCGTGTGCGCGAAATTCTCGACGACGACGATGACTTCGGCGCCGCTGTCGGTGAGCTGGTGCTCGAGCTCGCGCGCGGTGTAGAGCGGGTTGGTGTTGACGACCGTGCATCCGGCGCGCAGGATGCCGAACAGGCAGACCGGGTATTGCAGGACGTTGGGCATCATCAGCGCGACGCGCGCGCCCTTGCCGATGCCGCGTCCCTGCAGGAATGCGCCGAACGCCGCCGACAGCGCGTCGAGTTGGGTGAACGTGATCGCGCGGCCCATGCACGAGTAGGCGCGCCTTGATCGCGTATTTCGCGCAGCTTTCCTCGAGAACCTCGCGCAGCGACGCGTACTGGTTCACGTCGATCTCGGCCGGAACGCCCGCCGGATAAGACTTGAGCCACACCTTGTCCATGCGCTCCTCCCCGTACCGCGTTCTGTTCTTGGCCGACCAATGCTAGCAGAGGGGCTCAGCCGCCGGAACCGCCGTGCGCGGCGAGATAATGCAGCGGGCCGCCCGTGAATGGCGCGAAACCGGTGCCGAAGATCGCGCCGGCGTCGACCAGGTCTGCGTCTGCGACGATCCCGTCGGTGAGCGCCGCTTGGGCCTCCGCCAGCAACGGATCGATCAGGCGATGCGCGAGCCCCGGCGGCACGACGCCCGGCGCGTGCTTGGCTGCCTTGCCGCTCGACCAGTCATAAAAGCCGCGCTTGGTCTTGCGTCCCAGGGCGCCGGCAGCGATCAGCGCCGTCAGTTTTTTCGGCGGCTCGGCGGCTCCGCCCAGCATCTTGCCCACGGCCAGGCAGATGTCGAGGCCGACGCTGTCGGCCAGCTCGATCGGTCCCACCGGCATGCCGAAGGCAAGCGCCGCTTCATCGATCGTTTCCGGCGCGATGCCTTCGTCGACGCAGCGCATCGCTTCCATCAGGTAGGGCGCCAGGATGCGGTTGACGAGGAACCCGGGCGCGCTCTTCACCGGCAGCGGCAGCTTGTCGATCTTGCGCGCAAATGCGGCGCCCTGCGACGCCAGGTGGGCGCGGGTGCGCTTGCCGGCGACGATCTCGACCAGCATCATGCGAGCGACCGGATTGAAGAAATGCAGCCCGATCAGCCGGCCCGGGTCGGCAAGTGGCGCGCCGATCTCTTCCAGCGGAATGCTCGAGGTATTGGTGGCGAGCAACGCCGTCGGCTTCGCCTTCGCCTCGAGCGTGACGAAGAGCTTTTGCTTCGCCTCGAGGTTCTCGAAGATCGCCTCGATGATCACGTCGGCCCGCGCCGCTCCGTCGCCGGCGACATCCGGGATCAGGCGATCGAGCGCATCGCGAGCGCGCAGCGGGTCGCGCAGCCTGTCGGCGAAAAGCTTGGCCGCCCTGCCCATCGCCGGCGCGAGCCGCTCGGCGGTCTGATCCTGCAAGGTCACGGTCAGGCCGCGCAACGCGCACCAGGCCGCGATGTCGCCGCCCATCGTTCCCGCACCGACGACATGCACATGACGCATGTCCGACTCGCCGTCGCGGCCAAAGGCTTTCAGGCGCTCCTGCAGCTTGAAGACGCGGATCAGGTTCCGCGCGGTCGGCGATTGCAGCAGGTGCGCGATCGATGCCGGGTCCGACGGCGCCGCCGCGAGGGCGTCGCCGTCGTGCTTGACCCAGATGTCGAGGATCGCGTACGGCGCCGGATAGTGCTCGCGCCTGGCGCGCGCCGCGACCTCTTTCCTCGCCTGTGCGGCGATGATCGGGCGCAACAACCGGTGCAGGGTCAGCGACAGCGGGAACGGCACCCGCCGCGGCGGCGGCTTCTGCAGCAGCACGCCGCGCGCGGTGTTGTCCATGATGCGCGGCGGAACGCATTCGTCGGCGATGCCGAGCTTCCTCGCGCGGCGCGCGTCGATTGTCCGACCCGTGAGCAGCATGTCCAAGCGCGGCCGGCGCACCCGTGAGGCGCGGCAGACGCTTGATGCCGCCCCAGCCGGGCACGATTCCCAGCATCACTTCCGGCAGCCCGAGCCGCGTTCCCGGCTCATCGACGACGACGCGATAGCGGCAGGCGAGCGCGAGCTCCAAGCCGCCGCCGAGGCAGAAGCCGCGCACCAGCGCCAGGGTCGGATAGCGCGCCGCGGCCAACTGCCCGAAAACGTCCCAGCCGCGGCGAATAAGAGCGGCCGCGTCCTCCACGCTCTTGAGCTCGCCGAACTCGTCGATGTCGGCGCCGGCGATGAAGCCGTTCGCCTTCCCCGAACGAATCACCAGTCCCTGCGGCGGATCGGCGGCAAGCTCGGCCAGCATGGCGCGCAATTCCTCCATCACCGCCGCGGACAGGGTATTGGTCGACGCGCCGGCCCGGTCCAAGGTCAGCCAACCCAGACCTTCGGTGTCGCGCTCGAGTCGCCAATGCCGATAGGTTGGCATCGATGTCGTCAGTGCTCGACCAGCATCGCGCCGCCTTGCCCGCCGCCGATGCAGATCGCGGCGATGCCTCGCTTGCCGCCGTTGCGGGCGAGCACGTTCAAGAGGTGCAGCACGATGCGTGCGCCGGAAGCACCGACCGGATGGCCGAGCGCAATGGCGCCGCCGTCGACGTTCAGCTTCGCCGGATCGATGCCACCGAGCGCGCCCGGCAAGCCGAGCTGGTCGCGGCAGTAATCGGCGCTCTCCCACGCCTTGAGGCAGGCAATGACCTGCGCCGCGAACGCCTCGTTGATTTCCCAGGCGTCCAGGTCGCCGAGCGCGAGAGCATGGCGTTGCAGGAGCGGCGTGGCCGCATGCACCGGACCAAGTCCCATTTGCGCCGGATCGAGCCCCGCCCATTGACTGTCGACGATCGTGCCCAGCACCGGCAGCTTGTGCTTCGCCACCGCCGCCTCCGAAGCGAGCACCAGCCACGCCGCGCCGTCGGTGATCTGCGAGCTGTTGCCCGCGGTGACGTTGCCGTACTTGCGATCGAAGAACGGCTTGAGCTTCGCCAGGTTCTCCGGCGTCGAGTCCTCGCGCACGCCGTCGTCCGCCGCATAGAGCTTGCCGTCGCGGTCGTACAGCGGAACGATCTCGTGGTCGAAATGGCCGGCCTTCTGCGCGGCGAGCACGCGCGAATGGCTTTGCGCGGCGAACGCGTCCATGTCGCGGCGCGAGATGCCGAAGCGGAACGCGAGATTCTCGGCCGTCTGGCCCATCATCAGCCCGACGAACGGATCGGTCAGGCCTTTCATGATCCCGACGATCGGCGAAAGCATCGCCCCCGGGCTGAGCTTCAGGAACGCCCCGGCCTTCTGCCCGAAAGTCCGGGCCGCGCTGAAAGCGGCAAACCACAGCACCATCTTTTCCGAATACAGCAGCGGCGCGCGCGACAGCGCGTCGACGCCGCCGGCAAGGACCAGGTTCGAACGGCCGGCACGGATATTCGTGAGCGCGGAATCCAGCGCCTGCATGCCGGAGGCGCAATTGCGCATCACCGTCCAGCCGGGGACCTTGAATCCGCAGCCCAGGCGCAGCGCAACGACGCGGCCGATATTGACTTCGTCCGGCGACGGGCTCGCGCAGCCGAGAATCACCTCGTCGAGCTCGTCGGGCGCGAACGGCATGCGGGTGAGCAGCGCGCGCCCCGCCTGGACGGCAAGGTCCGACGCGGCGAACGGTCCGGGCCGGTTGCGCGCCTTGAGGAATGGCGTGCGCGCGCCGTCGACGACATAGACCGGCTGATTCATCGCCGTCTCGTCATGGGATGATCGGCAGCAAAAGTCTTCGCCTCACGCGGCCGCGATCTTGCGCCCGGTTGCGGGCGCTTTCGCCACGGCCGCGGGAGGTTGCAGCTCGGAAGCACCCAGGTCCTGCGGAAAGTCGTCGACGCGGATCACGCGGTCGGCGAGCTCGCCGGCCCGGCGCAGGATCGCGAGCTCGTCGGCGCTGATCACGCCGGCGGCGACCGCGGCCGCGCCGCGATCCGCGCCCGCCGCGGCGCTGAAGGTTCCGGCCTTGAACGCCTCCTTCATGCGGGCCTCGACCGGCTCGGCGGCGAGCGTGGCTGCAAGAGCGAGCTCGATCGAACCGAGCGCATCACCCTCGTCCTCCGGCAGGTACATGCCCGCAGTCAGGCGATCGCGCGTCGCAGACGGCTCGATCAGAAGCCGCGCCACTTCGTGGCCGAGCCTGTCGGAAGGCACGACGTACGGGCGGCCGAGCGGGAAAACCATGGCCCGCAGCAACGCCGAGATCATCCGGTTGGGGAAGTTGGAGATCACGCCCTCGATCGCGCTCTGGGCGCGGAACATCGCATCCCAGATCGCCCAGTGCATCAGCGGCGCGTCGGCGGCCTGCCGCCCTTCGTCCTCGTAGCGCTTGAGCGTCGCCGAGCACAGGTAGAGCATCGACAGCACGTCGCCCAGCCGGGCGGAAAGCTTTTCCTTGCGCTTGAGAGCGCCGCCGAGGACACCCATGGAAATGTCGGCGAGGAAGGCGAGCGCCGACGAGAACCGAGTCAGTTGCTGGTAGTAGCGCCGCGTTTCGGGCGCGACGCCGGCCGGAACGCGCACCCAGTGCGAGCCGGAAAGCCCCATGAGGAGAGTTCGCGCCGTGTTCGACAGCACGAATCCGATGTGGCCGAACAGCGCCTGATCGAACGCGATCGACGCGCGGGTGCCGTCGGCGTCGTTGGCGGCGGCGATTTCCCGGAGCACGAACGGGTGGCAGCGGATCGCACCCTGCCCGAAGATGATCAGGCTCCGCGTCAGGATGTTGGCGCCTTCGACCGTGATCGATACCGGCAGCTGCATGTACGCCGCGCCGAGAAAGTTCGACGGCCCCATGCACACACCCTTGCCGCCGGCGATGTCCATGCCGTCGATGACGACCTTGCGCGCCCGCTCGGTCAGATGGTATTTGGCGATGCCCGACAGCACGGCGGGCTTTTCGCCCAGGTCGACCGCCAGCGCGGTCAGCATGCGCGTCGCGTCCATCATGTACAGGTTGCCGCCCATCCGCGCCAGCGCTTCCTCGACGCCTTCGAACCTGCCGATCGGCGTCTTGAACTGGTTGCGCACGCGCGCATACGCGCCGGTCGCGCGCACGGCGAGCTTGGCCATGCCGGTCGACGACGACGGCAGCGAAATTCCGCGGCCCGCGGCCAGCGATTCCATCAGCATGCGCCAGCCGTTGCCGATCTGCGCTTTGCCGCCGATCACCCAGTCGATCGGAATGAAGACGTCCTTGCCCCAGTTCGGTCCGTTCTGGAACACCGCGTTCAGCGGCATGTGGCGCCGGCCGATGTTGACGCCGGGATGGCGGGTCGGTATCAGCGCGCAGGTGATGCCGAGATCCTCGATCTCGCCCAGCAGATGTTCCGGATCGTAAGCCCGGAACGCGAGGCCCAGCAGTGTCGCGACGGGCCCCAGGGTGATGTAGCGCTTTTCCCAGGTAAGGCGGATCCCGAGCGTGGATTTGCCCTCGTGCTGGCCCATGCAGACGATGCCGCGGTCGGGAATCGCCGCCGCGTCGGACCCGGCATGCGGATTGGTGAGCGCGAAGCACGGAATCTCGATACCCTTGGCCAGCCGCGGCAGATAGTGGCTCTTCTGCTCGTCGGTCCCGTAGTGCAGCAAGAGCTCGCCGGGTCCCAGCGAATTGGGCACCATCACCGTCACCGCCACCGCGCTGGCGTGCGTCGACAGCTTGGTGATCACCTGCGAATGCGCGTAGCCGGAAAAGCCGAGCCCGCCGTAGGCCTTGGGAATGATCATCCCGAGAAAGCCGTGGTCCTTGACGTAGCCCCACGCCTGCGGCGACAGGTCGCGGTAGACGTGCGTCGTTTCCCAGTCGCTTATCATCGCGCACAGCTCTTCGCACTCGTGGTCGAGGAAATGCTGCTCCTCCGCGGTCAATTGCGGCGCCGGCAGCGCCAGCAGCTTCGCCCACGAGGGGCGTCCGGAAAAGAGCTCGCCGTCCCACCACACGGTGCCGGCCTCGATCGCATCGCGCTCGGTCGCGGACATCGGCGGCAGGGCCTTGCGGAACGCCGCGAGAATGCCGTCACTGATCAGCTTGCGGCGCAGCCACGGCCAGTTCAACGGAATCGCCAGCAAAAACAGGATGACGGCAGAAAGGGCGATCAGCAGCGTCGGCAGGACGTGCAGCCCCAACGCTGCGATGAGCGCAACGCCGATGCCGAGGATCCAGAGCCAGCCTGCGGCATTGATGTAGGCCAGCGCGACCAGGCCGATCAGAACCGCGACAAGCCAGAGAAGGATCAGCATCACGAATCTCCTACCGGGATTCCTGCCGTGCGGATGCCCCGGCATCGTCGAACTCGGAAAGATCTGGCAGCGGCGCCTTCAGTCCGGCGACCAGGAATGGCGCCAGCCGGCGCAGCAGGATTTCGTCGTTGCCCACCTCGCGCGGACTGAGCGCCGCGATCATCTTGAGTGCATCGGTGCCTGCCAGCGTGTATGACAAGGCGCCCATCACGAAGTGCAGACGCCAGGAGAGCTCCTTTTTCGGGAGCAGCGGCAACGCCCGTGCGAAGGCGGCCTTGAAGCGGGCGATCATCGTCGCGTACTGCTCCGCCAGAAAGCGCCGGATGAATGGCGCCGGATCGGCGTAGGCGCGTCCAAGCAGCCGCAGGAAGTTCTGCCCGCCGCGCTCGCGATCGCGCGCGAGCGCGAGTGCCGGAATGAACATCGCCGTCAGAATCCGCTCGCACGACAGGACATCCGGCGCCGCGTCGCGCTCGTAGCGCAACAGCAATGCGATCCGCTCCTGGTTCATCGGATCGAGCCGGCGCCTGAGCACCGTTTCGAACAGGTCTTCCTTGCTGCCGAAATGGTAGCTGACGGCGGCCAGGTTGACCTCGGCCCGCGCGGTGATCTGGCGCAGCGACGTCGCCTCGAAGCCGTGCTCCATGAACAAGGCCTCGGCGGCGTCGAGCATCCTGATCTTGGTCGGTGACGGGCCGCGCGGCGGCGCCACGCCGACCAGCCGCGTCGCGGTTTGCGATGACTTCACACACGCTCCGACGACCACCGTGTGAATGGGTCCGCCGGCGGTCGAATCAGTTAAACGTTTGTTTGAATTCTACCGTGAGGGTTCGCGGGAGTGTCAATCCGTTGCGCACGATCCGGCACGCATGCCGGGAGCGCCGAAAGCTCATTTTCCGTCGCCGGCATAGATCGCGTCGAGCGCGCGCTTGTAGTGATCCAGCACCAGCGGGCGCTTGAGCTTCAAGGTCGGCGTCAACAGGCCGTTGTCGATGCTCCACGGCTCGGCCGTCGCAATCGCGCGGCGGATGCGCGCCCAGCGCGGGAAGTCCTTCAGCAGCTCGTTCGCGCGCCTGACCAGCGCCTTTTCGTCGGTCTCCCTGGTGACCGCGAGCAGCGTCAGGAACGGCCGGCCTTCGCCGACCAGCATCGACCTGCTCGAAAAGCGGATCGCGCGAGCATGGCGAACTCCGACGTCCTGCGGCGGCAATTTCTCGCCGTTGGACATCACCAGCACGTCCTTCAGCCGCCCGCGAATGAAGATCTCTGCCGTCGCGGATCTCGGCGAGGTCACCGGTGCGCAGCCATCCTTCGGCGTCGATAGCCGACTCGCGCTCGCCTCGGGATTGCGCCAGTAGCCCCTGCATGACATTGGGCCCGCGGGCGAGCAGTTCGCCGTGCTTTGCGGTCAGCTTCACCTCCACATTGTGCAGCGGGGAGCCCACCGATTCGGGGTCGTTGTCATCGTGGCGATTGACCGAGATCACCGGCGAGGCCTCGGTCATGCCGTATCCCTGCAGCACGGCGGAGCCCGAGGCCGAGGAACAGCCGAGCGATGGACGGATCAAGCGGGGCGCCGCCGAGCACTGCCAGCCGCATCCTGCCGCCGAGCCGCGCGAGGACGGGCCCGGCGGCGCGCGCCTGCAGCAGAGGCGAGCGATGAGTCGGTCGAGCGGGCCGGCCTCGCCGCTGCTCGGCGCGGCGGCCGCGGCGTTGCGCATTGATCGAAGAGCCGCTGCTTGACCGGAGACTTGGCTAGCGCGTCCTGGACGCGCGCCGCGAATTTCTCGAATATGCGCGGCACTGCGAACATCACCGTGGGGCGCTTGCTCGCGAGGTCCTCGGGGAGCTGATGCGCCGAGCGCGGTGTACACGACTTTCGCTCCGAGGGATAGCGGAAGATAGTAGCCGCCCGTGCGCTCGAACATGTGCGAAAGCGGCAGCATCGATAGGAAGACGTCGTCCCTTCTCGCAATGCAGGTGTCGCACGCGGAGACGTTGGCGAGGATGTTGCCATGAGTGAGCATCACGCCCTTGGGCTTGCCCGACGTGCCGGAGGTGTAGCAGATCGTCGCCAGGCGCGTCGTCGGCCAGTGATCGCGAACCGCGGCGTGCTCGCCGCCGGCCGCAACAGTGACGCTACGCGTCCCTTGTCCGCCGTCGGGACGCCAGCACGGGACGGGTGGCAGCTTGGTGCGACCCTGACCAGCGCCTGGCCATGCGCGTGCTCTCGACGAAGAGCGCCGGGCCTCCGCTATTCGGCGGCGCACCAGGCGACATTGTCGGGGTTGTCGTCGGCGTAGAGCGGGACGATCGACTAGTCCCAATCCGAGCGCGGCCAGGTCCAGCGCGACCCAGTCGACGCTGTTCTTCATGCAGAGCGCGATGCGGTCGCCCGCCTCGAAGCGCAGCGCCTGCAGCGCCGCCTGCCAGCGTCCGATCAGCGCGCCGAGCTCGCCGGCGCTGACATCGATCCAGCGATCGCCGGCGAAGTGGCGATACAAGAGCCTGTCCGGCGTCGTCAGGTGCTGTGCGAAGTATTCCGCGATATTGGCCACTTGCATCCTCTCGCCGCGGGCTGCGTCCGGTGCACGGATTCTGCCGCCTTTAGCGCGACGGGTCCATCCGACGCGCTTTGCGCGACGGGGGACGCCGTTTGGCTATACTTGTACCCCGCGTGCGGAGACACCATGCCCACGATTGCGATCAAGCGCCGGCACAAGCTCGACCCGAAGAAGGCCAAGGCTGCGGCGCACACGGTCATCAAAGACCTGTCTGCGCGCTACCAGCTCGCCTGCGCCTGGGACGGCGACGAGGTTTCGTTCGAGCGCCCGGGCGTGTCGGGTTGCATGCACGTCGGCAAGTCGGAGGTCCGGCTCGACGTGCAGCTTTCGTTCCTGATGACGCCGCTCAAGGGCTCGATCGAGCAGGCCATCAACGACGAGCTCGACCGCCTTTTCGGCGGCAACGCCGACCAGGCCTGATGCGCTACGCCGGGTCGGCGAAGGGTGCGTCGCGGCCAACCTGACCTAGAAAATTAGGTTGTTGCGTCTAGTTTCGACGGCTAGCGCAAGGGCGCGGACAGCCTGCCGTGGCCGAACAGCCACGGGCGTGGAACGAGGCTGCGCGACCGTGGCGACGGTGCGCTCAGATCGTCAGCTTGCGCAAGAGCTCGGGGTCCTTGACCACCGACCTCTGCCGTCCCGGCGGGGCGCCGTAAAGGCCGGCCGGCGGATTCGTCTCCAGCCGCGACAGCACCGCCGCGTCGGCGCAGCGCGGGTCGAAGGCGACCGACACCTGATCGCCGGCGATGCCGCGGACGCTGAAGCATGCCTGGCCGAGCTGCGCGTTCAACGGCTTCAGGACGCCGGTCGCGACCAGGTCCCCGACCGGGCCGTCGCCCGCAAGCTGCAGGTCGTATCCGCGCGGGCTCGCCGGCGGCCGCGCGGTCGCCGTGATCACGCCGGGCAAGCCGACCAGCTCGCGTGCGAGCAGCTCCTCGGCCGCGGCGTTGGGCATGCCTTCGACGCTGAGCGTGACCTTCTGTCCGCTCACGCTGACGTGCTGCAGGAAGAATTCGCGCGAGAATTCGTCGGCGATTTTCGCGCCGATCGCCTGCAGCGCCTCTTCCTCGCTCGGCCAGCTGCCGATGCCTTTGGGCAGCGCCGTGTTGTAGTAGATCTCCTCGCCGGTTTCGCGGTCGATGCACTTCACGGTCCACGACGTCAGCGCGTACTTGCTCACCGTCAGGCCCGAAGCCGGCAGCCGCATCGACAGTTTTTTGACTCTCGCTTCGCCCTGGACCATGAAGTCCGCGCCCTTGTTGCCCGCATCGGCTGTCGCGCCGCCCTCGGACCAGGTGCGAAAGCCGAACGACTTGATCCGCTCCTTGAGGATGTTCTCCGCCACCGGCGAGGGCTGCGGCGCGGCGTCCGGCACGTCGGCATCGCGCACGCTGACCTGCAGCGCGACCTTGGGGTTGCCGCTGGCGCGGATGAAGTCGATGCGCTCGTCGCGCGACATCTGGTTGAGCGATTTCTGCACTGCCTTGAGGTTGACCACGCCCTGCGTCGTGATCGACATCAGGCCGTCCTTGCCCAGCCGCGGCTCGCTCTCCGTGACCACGGCGGGGACGAAGTCGCGCTCTGCGATAGCAACTTGTCCTGCAGCACGATCGTAATTCTTCGTCGAGCGACCCCGTCTGCAAGAGCAGTCCCAGCGCTTTCTCCACCAACTGGCTTCGCGAATCGGCGCGCAGCGCGCTTTGCTGCAGCGCCTTGTCGCCGTGAAGCGCGGATCGCTGGGATCGACCAGGCCGACGGCGGAGATCAGCATCGTCCCCGGCGCGGCCGCCGCGACCGGAGCGGTGCGGCCGCGGGCGTGACCGTTGGCCGGTGCGCTTGCGCCGCCGCTGCCTGTTGCTGCGCCAGCGACCCGGGCGCAGCGTCCGAATGCCGTTGCTGCGAAGAACCACGCCACCGCGCCGAGTGCGACGACGGCCACGCCGACTGCGAGCGCGATCGCCGCCGTCTGCGATTTCCTTTCGGGCGACGCCGGCGCCGCCACCGGCGCGGTCGCGACCGTCGCGGCATTCGCGGCGCGGCGTCGCACGCGGATGCCGTGATCAGCGTCGGATCGGCGAGCGCCGACCAGCGTCGGCTCCGCCGCCGGCGACGAGACTCGTCGACGGCGCGGCGGCGCGAATCGCGGCGGCGAATTCGTCGCGCGGTCTGGAAGCGCTCGTCGGGACGCTTGGCCAGCGCCTTGCGCACGACGGCGTCCATCGCCGGCGGGCACCTGCACGTTGAGACTCGACGGCGGCAGCGGATCTTCCTTCAGCACCTTCTGCATCGTCGTCGTCGCCGAGCCCGCGAACGGCCGCTCGCCGGTCAGGAACTGGTAGAGGATGACGCCCGCGGAAAAGAGGTCCGACCGGCCGTCGACCGGCAGTCCCATGATCTGCTCGGGCGACATGTAGCTCGGCGTGCCCATCACCGTGCCGACCTGCGTCAGGTTGGACGATCTCGATGTGGGCGATGCCGAAGTCGGCGACCTTCACCGACGCCGTCCGGCAGCAGGAAGATGTTAGCGGGCTTGATGTCGCGATGGATGACGCCCTGCCGGTGCGAGTAGTCGAGCGCATCGAGGATCTGCGTCATGATGCGCACGATGTCCGCGGTCGTGAAGCGCTCGTTCGCCTCGAAGGACTGCCTTGAGCTCGCGGCCGCTTGACGAATTCCATCGCGATGAACCACGTCGCCGGCATCCTCGCCGAAGTCGTAGATCGGAACGATGTTCGGATGGCTCAGGCGGCCCGCCGCCTGCGCCTCGCGGCGGAAGCGCGCGATGACGTTCGCCGACGTCCTCGCCGGCGAGCTGATCGGCGCGTATCGTCTTCAGCGCGACGATGCGCTTGATCATCGGATCGTAGCCTTCGTAGACGACGCCCATCGCGCCGCGGCCGAGCTCGCGCCGGATCTCGTACTTGCCGAGCGTGCTGATGTCCGCCATGGCTTACTCCCCGTGCCCGAAAACGGCGACGCCGGCGGCAGGCCGGCGTCGCGACCCCTTACCGCCGGCAAATCACTTGTACTTGTTGTCGATTTCCCAGACCGACTTCTGCACCAGCCGCTGCACCATCGTGTCGAGCGACACGCCGCCCTGCTGCGACTTGGACACGCCGAGCACCGACGTCGACTTCGCGCCGACTTCCATCTTCTCCTCGGTGTAGCCGGTCGCGACCTGCTCGGTGGTCTCGGCGTTGATGATCTTGTAGCGCATGCCGATGATCCACACGCTGGTCGACTCGCCGGTTTGCACCGAGCCGACGCCGTGCCGCCGACCGCGCCCGCCTGCACCGCCGCCGCGAAGCCGCCCGAGGATCCCGGCCATCTGGCCCAGCGCGCGGCCGTCGAAGCCCTGCTGGGCCGCCGCGACCTGCTCGGTCTTCAGGATGTCGAACTTGACCACGTACTTGGTGCTCTTCAGCTTGCCCATGCGCAGGAACTTGCGCGCCTGGTCGGGATCGCCGAGGTTGTAGGCGAGCTCGAATTCGTGCTGGATCGGGCCGAGGTTGGAGCGCTCGAGCACCTGGAAAGTTGGCGTTGCTCAATCTCGATCTCGCCGAAGTCGGCGATGTTGTTGGCGGTGAACTTCTGCAGGAAGGTCGCGTTGTTGCTCTTGATCTCGCCGGGGATGACGATCACCGCCGGACCTTGCTTTCTCGCGTTGGTGTACTCCACCGCCTGGTAGATGCGCCTGGTCGGCGGAGGCGTTGGCCTTTTGCGACGTCTCGCCGCCCGCGGTCGGCGACGGATTGCCGAACCTGGGCTGCGCGAGCGCAAGCGATGCGCCGGCGAGCAGTGCGGCACCGAACGCGAGGCCCGAAAGTCGGATGGACGTGTGATTGTTCATGGCGAAAAGCTCCCTGTCAGATTCCTGTCGATGCGCGCGATCGGCACGCTCATCGCGGCGCCGGCCTTCTCGGCACCGGCGAAACCGGCATTGCGTGCAGTAGTCCGCATACAGCTTGGCCACCACCTCGTCGGCGTTTTCGTTGACGAGCGTCAGCGCCATGCGCCCGACGTCTGCGCCCGCGTACGAGCTCGACTGCGCCTGCGCGTCGGAGATGATCCTGCCGTTGCTGCCGGTCAGGGTGAAATCCATGTTCACCGACACCTGGTTGACGTTCATCAGCGGATTGCGGCCGGCTTGCGACGAGATCAGGCCGCGCAGCACGAAGCTCGCGCCCAGTCTCCTGGACGCCGCCAGCGCGGCGTCCGGGTCGTTCTGAAAGTAGGCGTCGATCTCGGCCTGCGCGATCTGCCTGCGGATCTCCTCCGGCGTGTACGTCCGCAGCCCGAGCGCGCGCAGCCGCGTGTTGATCGCCTGGAAATGCGGGCCATAGTTCTGCTGCTGCGCGCGATATCACGCCATTGGAGCGCGTTTCGCCGATGACGACCATGATCTTCTTGCCCTTGAGGTCGGCGCGGCACGGCGTCGAAAGCTGATCGGCGATCCGGTCCTGCCGCGCCTCGCTCTCGGCGCGGTCGGCATCGTCCGGCTCCGAGAACTTGAACCCCTCGGCGCCGATCGCGTCGGCAGCCAGCGCGGCAGACAGTACGAGGATCGCAAGAGCGGGCTTCGGTCGCATCAGGGCTCGACAAGGACGCAAGGAACCAGCGCGGCGAACGGCTACGACAACCGTGGAAGGTTAGCGCAATAGGGCCCGGAAATCCATCGCGAATATTCCGCACCCGGACGATACGACCCCGCCGCCGGTTACGGGCGACAGAGATCGACCAGCGCGAATCCGCTATTTCGACGCGGGCTCGGCGGCGTGGCCGGGTTTCTTCGCGCGCCGGGTCTTGTGCCGGATGCCGTCTTCGCGGCGCTCCTGGTTCCACTGCCAGGCGACGCCGGCGCCTTGCGGCGCACGCCCTGCGTCTTGACCAGCGCGTTTACCGCTTCGGACAATTCGTTGACGCGCTCGGTCAGCCGCTCGACGTCCGACGAGCTATAGACGCCCAGCTTGGCCAGGACGCGCGACACGCGGTCTTCGAACACCTGCTCGAGCTTGTCCCAGGTGCCGCCGGCAATCGCCTGCATTTCCTTCGCCCTGGATTTGGCAGCGTCGCGCGCGGCGTCGGCGGTTTGGGTCGCCGCCTGGCGGGTCTTGGCCTCGAGCACCTCACCCTGCTTTACCAGCGTCTCGAACACCTTGGCGCCGCCTTGCTGCGCTTTGGCAAAAGCGCCGAGCCCCGCCAGCCAGATCTGATGCGAAGACTCGAGCACGGTCTTCGACAAACCCTGCGGCTGTCCTCCGGATTTGGCGCCGAATTCGGCTTTGGCTTTTTTCAGCATTGGTTGGTCTCCTCGACGGTGCAACGAGCAAGCGCTCATTTCAACATTTCGTCGATCGGCGTGCTGTCGAACGCGCCGTGATTTTCCGCCTACGTCGCGTCCAAATCCGCGCTCGATTCGTTTGCCGCCTGTGCGGCGTCCGAGTTCCTGGACAAGGGCATCGAGTTCACCACGATCAACATGCCGCCGGTGCGCACGCCGATGATAGCTCCGACCCGGATACATTGGTGACGGCGTACTGGGTGGCGAAGCATCGCAAGCCGCGAAGGCTGTATGCCACACCTGTAGGAAGGGGGTATGATCCGGTCAGAATCAACGACCTATCGAGACCCGCTGCTGCTGCGCTCGACTCACCGGCGCGTTGAGCAGTCGCGCGGCGTTGCTTCGAACCGAGGGGAAAGACATGCGCAAGAATCGTTGGATCGGCTGGGCGTTGGTTTTCACATTGGCCGGGTGCGCCAGCGGCGGCCCGGAAAGAATGTTTACCCAGGACAGTCCGCGGGAAAAAGGCTACATGCTGTCGCCGTTCGTGGCTCCGCCGAATCCGACCGCTCCCAACATATTCATCGCGGCCGCGAAAATCGTCGTCGATCAGGAGCCGGTCCGTCCGCCGGGAAATCATGAGGGCGATCCGATCGCGATCTACTGGGCATTGCAGGAAGGAGGAAATTACACCTTTCCCGAGCACGGCATCGAGATCAAGGGACATTCAAACTTTTGCAGTCCTGTTTCAGCCTATGTGTTTCGCTGCAGCTACCCACGCCCTGCGCCGGACACGATCTACAAGTACGTCATCAGGGTTTGGGACAAGTCGACATCGCCGCCAACGAAACTCAAGGACCTGGATCCAACTATCATGAACTAGTTGTGGAGTCTCAAGACGTTGTCCCCTCGATCCAACTGGAAGAAGCTGATGGTTGCGACGCCTTCAGTTCTTGCCAGGAGGACCGAGTGGACACCCACAAGAATGCCCCAATGACGCCCGTGGGTCGACTGCGCATGGTGGAAGCGGTATTGGCCGGTGAAACAATCCGAGCGGTGGCCCAAGGCGGTCGAACCGATCGCAAGACCGTGCGTAAATGGGTGAACCGATATCAGGCCGAGGGAGCGACCGGCCTGTGCGATCGCAGTTCGCGGCCGCACCATTCGCCGAAGGCTATTGCGCGGGGCACCGCGCAGCGGGTGCTTACGCTGCGCCGACGCCGCTGGACTATGGCCAGTATCGCGGTGGAGTTGCGGCTCTCGCGCGCCACCGTCTCGCGGGTGCTGGCGCGGGCAGGATTGAGTCGACTGGCGGCGCTGGATCCGGCACCGCTGCCGCACCGCTACGAGCGCGCTCGACCCGGCGAGCTGCTGCACATCGATAGCAAGAAGCTGGCGTGCATCCAACGCGCGGGCCACCGCGTCACCGGCGATCCGCGCGATCATGTCCGCGGCGCCGGCTGGGAAGCGGCGTTCGTGGCCATTGACGATCGTTCGCGGGTCGCCTTTGCCGAGATGTTCGCCGACGAGCGTAAACCCAGCGCGGCGGCGTTCCTTGACCATGCAGCGCGGTACTATGCCACGCTGGGCGTACGGGTACGCTGCATCATGACCGACAACGCTAAGGTGTTTCGCTCGCTCCCGTTCATCGCGGCTTGCCGGCGCTGGCGCCTGCGGCATATCTTCACCAGGATCTACACGCCACGCACCAATGGCAAAGCCGAGCGATTCATCCAGACCGCCTTGCGCGAGTGGGCCTACGGACGTACCTATCGCCATTCGCGCGAACGCACTGCGTATTTGTCGGAGTGGTTGCATCGCTATAACTGGCACCGCCCGCATTCGGCGTTAGCCGGACGTCCGCCCATCACCCGCTTGAGCATTGACGGGGACAACCTGTTGAGACTCCACAACTAGGGCCTGTGAACAGGCCCTAGCCGGGTCGATCGGCGCCTTCCAACCACCGGCGCGCCTGTGCCATCGCCTCGCCGTAGGGCAGGGCGCGTCCGGAAGCTTCGGCGGCGGAGAAAGCCGCTGTCCCCAACACGTCCCGGGCCCTCGCAATCAGCGGCGCGACAAACGCCTCGTCGGCTGGATCGCGACGAAGTCCCGTCTTCCTCGCCTGCTCCTCGGCCACCCCGTAGAAGCGGGCGGCCCGTTCCCAATCTTCACGCAGGGCGGCCAAGCCAGCCGAAACCTCCAGCGCGCTCTGACCGGCGGGCTTCGAGCCGATCTCCTCGGCGATCGCAAGAACCTCGATGAGCATCTCGCTGACCCGACTGCCCGCTCCGCGGCCGATCGACGCCATCGCCAGGTTGAGGAGCCCAATAGCAATGCTTTCGCGGTCCCCCAGCGCCCTCGCAAGCTCAAGGACCTTTCGGTAGAGCGGCTCCGCCCGGTCGAGCCTCCCTTCGAGACGGTGAAACTGCGCGAGCGCATTAAGGGCCGCGGCAATCTGGCGCCTGTCGCCCTGCTCCTCCGCCAGCGCGAGCGCCTCTTCGAGATACCGCCGCGCGTTGGCTGAATCGCCCCGGCCCAGGCACGCCATTCCCAGCGGCTGCAGGACCATCGCGACCATTGCCCGATCCTCGATCTCCCTGGCGATTGCCAGGCTTTCTTCCAGATACTGCTGCGCCTCGACGTAGCGGCCCATGAAGTAGCCGACTTGACCCGAGTCGAAGAGCCCCCGGCACCGGGCGAGGTTTCGCTTCTGTGCGCCCGCACGCGCCAGTGCCTCCACCGTCACCCGGTGTCCCAGGTCCATAAGGCCGCGATTGAGCCAGTATCGCTTCACCGCGGAGGCCAGTCGCAATCCTGGTTCGGCTCCGCCATCGGCACGGTCGCACCAGGCGTGCGCTGACAGGATATTTTCGCGCTCGAGGTCCAGGCGGGATAGCCATACCCCTTGGTTTGGGCCGACGAGCTCCGGCTTTGCTGTCTCCGCAAGCGCCAGGAAATACCCGAGGTGCCCGGTGCGGGCAGCTACTTCATCGCCCGACTCGGCCAGCCGCTCCTGCGCATACTGCCGCATGGTTTCCAGTAGCCGATAGCGCCCGCTTTCCGGCTCCAGGGTCACCAACGATTTCTCCACCAGCTGGCTCAGGACGACGAGAACGTCGCCCACGTCATCGTCGCCCGCCGCGCCCAGCGCCTCTGCTGCGTCGAGCGTCCAGCCGCCAGCGAAGACCGCGAGCCGGCGAAACAGCACGCGTTCGCGGTCGGTGAGCAATTCGTGGCTCCAGTCGATCAACGCGCGCAGCGTCTGCTGGCGGGGCAACGCCGTCCGATCGCCGCCGACCAGCAAGGCAAAGCGGTCGTTCAGGCGGGCCGCAATGTTCTCGACCGACAAGGCCCGCACGCGCGCGGCCGCCAGCTCGAGCGCGAGTGGAATGCCGTCCAGGCGACGACAGATGTCGGCCACCGCCGCCGCGTTCTGCCGGGTCACGCGAAACGCAGGGTGCGCCGCGGCGGCGCGGTCGGCGAACAGGCGCACCGCCTCGAAGTGCGCCAGGTCCTCCACACTGGTCGACTGCGATGGATCGGGGGTCGCAAGCGCGGGCACCGGATAGATCGTCTCGCCCGCAACGTGCAGTGGCTCGCGGCTGGAGGTCAGTATCCTCAGATGCGGGCCTGATTGCAGCAATTGCCTTGCCAGCTCGGCGCAGGCATCGACCAGATGCTCGCAGTTGTCGAGGATCACCAGCATCCTCCTCTCCTTGGCCAGCTTGACCAGCGCCTCGATCACCGGCCGGCCCGCTTCTTCGGTGACGCCGAGCACCGAGGCAACCGCCTGGGGAACCAGCCGCGCGTCCGACAGCGGTGCGAGCTCCACGAACCATACGCCATCCGGATATCCGTCCAGCAAATCGGCCGCGAGGTGCAAGGTCAGCCGAGTCTTGCCGAGCCCTCCGGCGCCAAGGAGCGTCAGCAGCCGCGTGCCGGAAAGCAGCTTCCTAGTCTCGACGAGCTCCCGTTCGCGCCCGACGAACGAGTTCAGCTGCTGCGGCAGGTTGTTCGGAGTCGCTTCGAGCGAGCGCAGCGCGGGAAAGTCCTGCCGCAATCGTGGATGCACGACCTGGAAGACTCGTTCCGGGCTGGCGAGGTCGCGCAACCGCACCGCGCCCAGGTCGCGCAGCGCAACGCCCGCCGGGAGGCGATCGGCGATGAGCGTCGCAGCCGCCTGCGAAAGGAGCACCTGGCCGCCGTGCGCAGCGCTCATGATGCGGGCGGCGCGATTGACCGCGCTGCCGAAGAAATCATTGTCGCGGCGCTCGCCGACGCCGGCATGCAGCCCGCAACGAACGCGCAGCGCTACGTCATGGGTCGCGGTGGGATCGGCAAGCGCCTGCTGCAACTGCAGCGTGGCGCCGAGCGCATCGAGCGGATCGTCGAAGACGCCATGCACGCCATCGCCGCTCATTTTCACGACCGTGCCGCGGTTGCCTTCGACTGCGGCGCGAACGATCGCATCGTGGCGTGCCAACGCGAGCCGCATGCGTTCGTGGTCCTGGTCCCAGAGCCGCGAGCTGCCTTCGATGTCGGTGAACAGGAACGTCGTGACGCCGGATGGAGCTTGCACGCCGGTACGCCTCGCTGTGCTGGCCGCTGAAAGTCTAGCGCAACTCGGCTCAACCGGCTCGGCGCGTGCGGACGCCATCAGCCGGTTCGCGGTCCGCCGATCCGCTCGCCATGGCGCGCGCGACCCGTTCCATTACGCCCGCATCGTTCAGCAGGGCGTTGTGTCCGATGCCGGCCAGCGCGATGTTCCGGGCGCAGGCGAGCTCGGCGCTCGCCTGGGGCGCGACCATGCTGTCGTGGCGTGACCAGATCGAAAACATCGGCACCGGTGGGCTCTCGCCTTCGCCGCGATTGATCGCGGCGAGCCAGCCGCTGCCCGGACGCATCTGCGCGAGACAGCATCCGATGAAGCTCCAGGCCAGCATGCTGCCGTGATGCGGCGTGCCGATCGTGATCAGCGTGGCGACCCGGCCGGCGCCGAAACGTCGCAGATACGCGCGCGAAACCAGGCCGCCCATGCTGTGCCCGATCAGCGTCACGCGCGCTGCACCGGTGGTCGCGCATATCGCTTCGATCCGCGTATGGAGTTGCCCGGAAAAATGCTCGATGTCGGCGAGCGGCGGCCCGTAGTTGACCGTGTACACCGGCCCGGTGCCGCGGCGCGCGAGATCGCGTCGCAACGCGAACCAGACCCCGTCGTTGACCAGCACGCCGTGCACCAGCAGCACCGGGCCCGGGGCGGGCCCCGGCTTGGGGTCGTGGATCAGCCAGCGATGCAGGATCATCAGCGGCCATGACAGCGCGATCGCGCCGACCTCGCCGAAGAACAACCGCGCGAAGCCGCCCGGCCCGAGCCGATGCCCGGGCGGGCGCGGCGTGCGCCAGATCCAGGAAAGCGTGAACCAGACCGCCGCCAGCAACAGCACCGGAAGAAGATAGGCGATCGGGGCGATGACGACGTACCACCACGCGGGATCGCCCTGCGCGATCCGGTGCCCGGCCCACGAGACGTAGCCGGCAGTGCCGGCTATCAGCAAGACGAAGAGGGAAATGGCCGTCATCGCGCCCGATGATACCGGACGCGATGCAATTGCGATCGCGAGCATGCGGCTGACATTGCGCCTGCTGACGATAGCGATGTCGGGCGCGTGGAATGCGATTGCGGTCGAGTTGCCGCGGGCTCGATCGCGCGACGCCAACGCTCGGCGTGCTGCTATCCCGACTCGGCGCGCCACGCCTTCAAGGCCGGACCGATGTCGGCGAGATCGGCGATCAAGCGCACGCCTGGCAGCGATTTGCGTACGCGCCGCGTCATTTCACCCCCTGCCCACAGCGCGGTTGGCGCCGCCATGTGTCGCCGCAGCATGGCCAGGCCTTCGCCCGCCTGGCGCAGCGGAAACGCGGCCGAGAACGAGAGTGCGACGATGTGGACCTTGTGCGCGAGCGCGGCGCTGCGAATGTCGTCGATCGGCGTCTGGGTGCCGAGCGAAATGCATTGCGCGCCCTCGGGCACGAGCAGCGCCTCGACCATTAGCAGGCCCAGCCCGTGCTGCTCGCCGGGAAACGTCGTCAGCAGCACCCGAGGCGCGCCGGTCTGCCGGGGAAACGCATTGACCGCGGTACGCAGCGTGACCTGGATCTGCTCGGTGAACAGATGCTCCTCGAAGACCTGCAATTCGCCGCGCATCCAGGCTTCGCCGATGGCCCGATTGAGCGGGGCAAGCGTCTCCAGGACAAAGCGCTGCAGGCCCTGGCGCATCAGCAGATGCGCCAGCGCGTGCTGCAAAGCCGGCGCGTTGTGGCCTTTGACCAGCGCGACGATGTCGCGCTCGAGCGCGGGCGCGGCGGCGTCGTGGCGCGGGCCGGCGCGCACGTCGGCCAGGCCGTTCAACTCGGCGAGCGACTGGCGCATCAGCTTGCCCGGCCGCATGCCGGTATCCATCAGGCGCTTGATCGCGCGCAGCTTGGCGACCTGGTCGGGCGGATAGAGGCGCTCGGCATTGTCGTCGCGCACCGGATCCGGAAACCCGTACCGGCGCTCCCACATCCGCAGCACGTCTTTCGACAGCCCGGTTTCGCGCTCGACCGCGCCGATGTTGAGCGCTAAGCCCGAGGCTTCCATGTTGAAATACTGTCCTGGACAATCGCAGATAATTGCAGACTTCACAATGTAGTTTAGGCTCATGCCGTCGTGGTTGTCCACGACATCCTGCAATCCAAAGGCGTTTCATTTGATGTACCATCAACGCATGAAACCTCTGCTAGTGATGATCCTGGCGCTTGCCGCGACGGCGGGCAGCCCGGTCTTTGCGGCTCCCGCGGCAGGGGATGCGCACGCCGGCGCAGTCTGTCCGCCGCTCTTGAATTACACCTTCAACCGCTTGCAGACCGGCAAGCCGGAGTCGCTCTGCCAGTTCCGCGGCAAGGTGGTGCTGATCGTCAACACGGCGAGTTATTGCGGCTACACGCATCAGTACGAGGGCCTGGAGGCTTTGTACCGCCGGTACAAGTCGCGCGGCCTGGTGGTGGTCGGCTTCCCATCGAACGACTTCGGCGGCCAGGAGCCGGGCAGCAACGAGGAGATCGCCCAATTCTGCCGGCTGACCTACGGCGTCGAGTTTCCGATGTTCGAAAAATCGAGCGTGACCAGCGTCAAGACCAATCCGCTGTACGAGACGCTGCTCGCCCGCACCGGACAGGCGCCGCGCTGGAACTTCCACAAGTACCTGGTCGACCGCAACGGTGAGCGCATCGAGAGTTTCGGCTCCCGCGTCGAGCCCGACGACCGCGCGCTGGTGACGGCACTGGAAAAACTGCTGGCCGAAAAGGTCGCTTCGCCGGACGGCTGACGCGCGCAGCAATGTCGGCTCGCTCGCGCGCGAGATCGACGTTGCGGTCTCTCGGATCGAGCCGCGCACGCGGGCGGGCGGCACGTTCTTCGCGACGATTCCGCTGCGCGACGACGTCGCTGCGGATTGCTTACCCGTTGCTGCACTTCGCGTTCGTTCGCAAGGCGAACGGCCGCGGATCGCGATGCGTTGCTGCGGCGTCTTTCTTTGACGGTTGCCGCAGCGATCCCTTATACTTGCGGCCCTTTCGGCGAATTAGCTCAGCTGGTTAGAGCAGAGGAATCATAATCCTTTGGTCCGGGGTTCGAGTCCCTGATTCGCCACCAGACAAAGCAAAGGCCCGCGTTCGCGCGGGCCTTTGCATTCGACACCGTGGACGGCAGAGGCTCGCTCCGTGCTTGTCCGGACGTTGCTGCGCCGTTCCGTCGCCGCCTACGCCATGCGGCCCATCGCCAGCATTGCGCGCAGCAAGCGGGTGTCGTCCCACGGCACATCGGTGCGGGCCTCGCGCAGGTACGAGCTCGCCGGATCGCGCAACCACTCCTGCGGAAACTCGGCGATCAGATGCTCCTCGCCCTCGGGTATGTCGCTCCGCTTCGCATAGGCAACACCGGCAAGCGCCGACGCCAGCGCAGCGCAGAGATCGACGCCGACGAGGCCGCCCATCTGCACCCCGTTCGTGACGCGGCGATTGATCTCGATCAGGTAGACCTCGCCGGAGCGCTCGTGTTCGATGAACTCCGGCCCGAAAAAACCGCTGATGCCGAACCCGGCGGCGAGCATTTCGGAAAATCGCGCGGCCTCCGCGGCGTGCCGGCAGCGCACGACCGTCGAAGGTCCGGTCGCCGGACTGCGCATGAGCACCTCGCGGGTCATTCCGGCATAGGCGACGCCGTTCCAGGCTGCCGCGGCATGCAACAGACCGTTGCCGGGCACCCAGGCCTGAATCAGCAGATCGGCCGAATTCCACAGCGTCGTGCTCTCGGCCGACGCCAGTTTCCGGAACGCCGGGTCCAGCCCTGCTTCGCCCTGGATCACCTCGACCGCCTGGCCCGCTGTACCGAACGCGCGCTTCAGCACCACCGGATAGCCCTGCGCATGCGCGAATGCACGGGCGGCGGCAACGTCGACGACGACGGCGTATGGAGGCACGCGCACGCCCAGCGCCTCGGCCGCCGCCGGCAACAGCGTCTTGTCGATGCTCGCCCGATAGTGCCGTGGATCGCCCAGCGATTCGCGCAGCAGCGGGATAAGGCGCTCCCGCAGCGGTTCTTCCATGCCTGCGGGCGGCGATCCGACGAACGACATCATCAACTGCAATGCGGTGTCGTCGCAGGGCACGATCAATCGCGGCGCCCGCTCACCGAGGCTGGCCGCGAGCATGTACGCCCATTGCATCGGCGTTGCCGCCTCCGGCAGGTAAGTCACGCCGGCCACGTACCGGCTTTCCGTCACCAGCGCGCCCCTCGGCGCCAGCACCGATACGTCGAAACCCGCGCGCGCCAGTTCTCGCGGCAGGCGCGCGGGGCCGGCCCATTTCGTCGCCGTCGCAGCCAACAAGACCGGAATTCCCAAGCGCTCCCCCTCGACGATCGCGCGTCGGTCCATGCGAGTCTAGCGCCGCGCCGAGCCGAAAGCCATGCTCGCCCGGTCCCTGCGCGATTGGCGTTTCGCTCGCGCCCGCTGCCACTTGACCGCGCCGCGGCGGCATTCGAGAATGCGGCTTCCACGTTTGCTTTGGCGTGGCTTGAATGCGCTCGAACCGGCGCCTGTTCGGCGCGACCGCGAGCACCGGGCTGTCAGGGCGTCAACCGCAAGCGCACGGCACCACCCCCGAACCCGAGCCCTGCCGCAGGTCGCGCGGCGCGACTGATGCATTCTCACGTTTCCGGAGCATGAACCGGCGAAGCAGCTCTGCCGGACGAAGCCATCCTGGTTCCAACATGCATGACGAGTATCTAGCTCACCTGCGCCGCACCGTCGACGCCATCCATGCCGACGGCTTCTACAAGGCGGAGCGGGTGATTCAAAGCCCGCAGTCGTCGCGGATCCGTCTCGCGGCTCGGGCGCCGAAGTGCTGAATTTCTGCGCCAACAATTATCTCGGTCTGGCCGACGATCCGAGACTGGTCGCGGCAGCGCAGGAAGGCCTCGACCGCTGGGGCTTCGGCATGGCATCGGTGCGCTTCATCTGCGGCACGCAGGCGGTGCACAAGGAGCTCGAACGGGCGCTCTCCGCATTCCTCGCGACCGATGACACCATCCTCTATTCGAGCTGCTTCGATGCCAACGGCGGCGTGTTCGAAACGCTGCTCGGCGAGGAGGACGCGGTCATCAGCGACGAACTGAATCACGCCAGCATCGTCGACGGCATCCGGCTGTGCAAGGCGAAGCGCTTGCGCTACCGCAACAACGACATGGCCGACCTCGAAGCCAGGCTGGACGAGGCCGAAGCGGCCGGCGCGCGATTCAAGCTGATCGCCACCGACGGCGTGTTCTCGATGGACGGCATCGTCGCCGACCTCCAAGGCGATCTGCGATCTTGCCGACCAGCACCATGCGCTGGTGATGGTCGACGATTCGCACGCCGTCGGCTTCGTCGGCGAGGGCGGCCGCGGCACGCCGGAGCTCTGCGGCGTCGAAGGCCGGATCGACATCGTCACCGGCACGCTGGGCAAGGCGCTGGGCGGCGCCTCGGGCGGCTTTACGTCCGGGCCGCGCGGAGATCGTCGAGCTGCTGCGGCAGCGCTCGCGCCCGTACCTGTTCTCGAACACGCTGGCGCCGTCGCATCGCGGCGGCGTCGCTGCGGGTGCTCGAATTGCTGGCAAGCGACGAAGGCGCGAAGCTGCGCCGGCGCGTGCGCGACAACGGCGAGCGCTTTCGCGCCGCGATGAGCAGGCATCGGCTTCGATCTCGTCCCCGGCGCGCATCCGATCATCCCGGTGATGCTCGGCGATGCGGCGCTCGCGACGCGGATGGCCGACGCGCTGCTGGCCGAGGGCGTATACGTGATCGGGTTTTCCTATCCAGTGGTGCCGAAGGGCAAGGCGCGCATCCGCACGCAGATGAGCGCGGCGCACACCGACGCGCAGATCGACCTCGCGGTCGCGGCCTTCGCGAAGGTCGGCAAGGCGCTGGGCGCGATCCGCTGAACGCACCGGAGATGACACCCAAATGAAGGCACTCGCCAAACTCGAGTCCGCGCCGGGACTGAAGCTGACCCAGGTGAAAAAGCCCGAAGTCGGCCACAACGACGTGATGATACGCATCCGCAAGACGGCGATCTGCGGCACCGACATGCACATCTGGAACTGGGACGAGTGGGCGCGGAAGACCATTCCGGTGCCGATGCACGTCGGCCACGAATACGTCGGCGAGATCGTCGACATGGGCCAGGAAGTGCGCGGCTTCGCGATCGGCGACCGCGTGTCGGGCGAAGGCCACATCACCTGCGGCTTCTGCCGCAACTGCCGCGCGGGCCGCCGCCATCTGTGCCGCAACACCGTCGGCGTCGGCGTCAATCGCGAGGGCGCGTTCGCCGAATACCTGGTGATCCCCGCGTTCAACGCGTTCAAGATTCCCGACGACATCTCCGACGACCTGGCGTCGATCTTCGATCCGTTCGGCAACGCGACGCACACCGCGCTGTCGTTCAACCTGGTCGGCGAGGACGTGCTGATCACCGGCGCCGGGCCGATCGGCATCATGGCGGCGGCGATCGCCCGCCACGTCGGCGCGCGCCACGTCGTGATCACCGACGTCAACGACTACCGGCTTGCCCTGGCGCGACGCATGGGCGCCTCGCGCGCGGTCAACGTCGAGCGCGAGGATCTGGCGCGACGTCATCGACGGAGCTGCGCATGACCGAGGGGTTCGACGTCGGCCTCGAGATGTCCGGCGTGCCGAAGGCGTTCGCCGACATGCTGCGGCACATGAACCACGGCGGCAAGATCGCGCTGCTGGGCATTCCGCCGGCGAACATGGCGATCGACTGGAACCAGGTCATATTCAAGGGGCTCGAAATCAAGGGTATCTACGGACGCGAAATGTTCGAGACCTGGTACAAGATGGTCGCGATGCTGCAGAGCGGGCTCGACCTCTCGCCGATCATCACCCACCACTATGCGGTCGAGCAGTTCGAGAAGGCGTTCGCGACCATGCAGTCGGGCCAGAGCGGCAAGGTGATACTCGACTGGGCGGCGTAGCCCGGCCCGGCGCAAGGCCGGCAGCGCCGGCCGAATTGGCTGCGCCAGGCCATTGCGCTTATCATCGACGCCCGGCTCTCGCGCTCTCCATGCCCGACAACGACTTCGCCGCCCAGATTCCCGCGCATCGCGCCTACCTGCTGCGCGTGGCGATGCTGCAACTGCGCAACAACGAAGCCGCCGAGGACGTCGTGCAGGACACGCTGGTCGCGGCGCTGCAGGGAGCCGCGGGATTCTCCGGGCGCTCGAGCGTCAAGACCTGGCTGACCGGCATCCTCAAGCACAAGATCGTCGATGCGATACGCCGCAGGGCGCGCGAGCCCGCGTTTGCCGAGCTCGACGACGAATGCCAGATCGACGATTTCGACGCGCTGTTCGACGCCTCCGGGCACTGGGAGAACCCTCCGGCGGACTGGGGCAACCCGGAAGGCGACCTGTCGCGCCAGCAGTTTTTCGACATCGTGCAGTTCTGCCTGGAAAAGCTGCCGCCGAACACCGCCCGGGTGTTCATGATGCGCGAAGTGATGGAGCTCGAGGGCGACGAGATCTGTAAGGAACTGACGATCACGTCGACCAACCTCTGGGTCATTCTCTACCGGGCCAGGATGGCGCTCCGGCAATGCCTCGAGCAGCACTGGTTTGCCGGCAGCGCCCGCGCCGGCTGATATCGTCGATCGCGCTTCGAGACCATTGGGCCCCCTTATCTCATGCAAGGACGCGAGCCGCCTGATCTCGCAGATGCAGGACGGCAGCCTGCCGCCCGCCGAAGGCGCTGGCTGGTCCGCCTGCATCTGTTGTTTTGCGACGCCTGCCGGCATTTCGAGCGGCAGCTCGCGGTCCTGCGCGAGGCGATGCTCCGCTATCGCAGATAGACAGCGGTCGGGCTGTCGCTCCGGTGACGCCGGCGCCGTCGCGGACCGGGCTCCGGCCTTGATTACACGTGCTCCGGGCGACGTGAAAATCTTGAGCCGTAACGACGGTCTCGCGCGATGGTCTCGATTTCCCTCAATGGCGCAACGTACGTCTGCCGGTCGGCGTCGCCCAGGGTCGCCGATCTTGTCCGCGAGCTGTCGCTCGAGGGCAAGCGCGTCGCGGTCGAAAGGAACGGCCAGATCGTCCCTCGCAGCCGGCACGCGGAAACCATCGTCAGCGCCGGAGATCGAATCGAAGTCGTCGCCGCCGTCGGCGGCGGTAGAGATCCAAGCCATGAACGCTCCACCGAAAATCTCGTCCATCGCCCACGACGACCCGCTGGTCATCGCCGGACGCGCCTACCATTCGCGCCTGCTGGTCGGCACCGGCAAGTACAAGGATTTCGCCACGACGCGCGCCGCGATCGACGCGTCGGGCGCGCAGATCGTCACCGTCGCGATACGCCGCACCAATATCGGCCAGAACCCGAGCGAGCCCTCGCTGCTCGATTACCTGCCGCCGTCGCAGTTCACCTTGCTGCCGAACACCGCCGGCTGCTACAGCGCCGACGACGCGGTGCGCACCTGCGGCTCGCGCGCGAATTGCTCGACGGCCACAAGCTGGTGAAGCTCGAGGTTCTCGGCGACGCCAGTTCGCTGTTCCCGAACGTGCGGCGAGACGATACGCGCGGCCGAAACGCTGGTCGCCGAACGGTTTCGACGTGATGGTCTACACCTCGGACGATCCGATCATCGCGCGCGAGCTCGAGGCCGCGGGCTGCGTCGCGATCATGCCGCTGGCGTCGCTGATCGGCTCCGGGATGGGGATACTCAATCCGTGGAACCTGAAGCTGATCATCGAGCAGGCGAACGTGCCGGTGCTGGTCGACGCCGGCGTCGGCACCGCGTCCGATGCGGCGATCGCGATGGAAGCCGGGTGCGCCGGCGTGCTGATGAACACCGCGATCGCGCTGGCGCAAGAATCCGGTGCTGATGGCCGGCGCGATGAAAAAAGCCGTCGAGGCCGGGCGCGAAGCCTTTCGCGCCGGCCGCATGCCGCGCAAGTTCTACGCGGCCAGTCCCGAGCTCGCCGACGACCGGCCTGATCGCTTGAACGGCGCAGCCGCCGCGGCCGGGCTGTCGGCCGGCCCGGCACGCGCCCTGGGTCGCGCTGCTTTGCTGCCTTCCGCTGGTCGCGCATGCCGCGCCGCCTGACCCGTGCCGAGATCGAACAGACCTGCACCGGCGCCGAAGACGCCGGCCACTGCGGACGGCTGATCGAGGCGCTGCAGCTCAAGCGCCTGCCCGGTCTCGCCCGCCGCGACGGCAACGACCTTGATCGTGTCGCTCTTCCCGTCGGGCAGCGCGACGCTTCACCGACAGCGACGACCCGGTCAATGGCCGCTCGTACAGCCTGTGGGACTATATCGACGGCATCAACAGCGTCGTGCTGTACGTGACGGCCGGCGACAACGCGAGCTTCACGCTTGCTGCAGCGCACGACCGGCCGGCGGGTCGACCTGCCCGCGGAGCCGCGACTTTCGCCCGACCGGCAGCACTTGGCCGTCGCCGACGTCTGCGCGCAGCATTGCGCCAACGAGATCGCCGTCTGGCGCGTCACCAGGGACGGCTTCCGCAAGGAGCTGCGCTGGGCACCGGGCGCGGCCTGGTCCGATGCCGGGGCGACATGGCGCGACGGCGACACGCTGGCCATCGAGTACAAGGCGGCGAGCCGGCGGGCGCCACCGCGACGCGTCGAGCGCAAGCTCGGCGATCCCACGTGGACGCGCGTCGCGCCGCCGTGAGCCTCGCCACAGCCGGCGCCGCGGGCAGGCACCGCTGCGCGAGAACCGCGGCTTCGCCGGCACGCGGCCGTGAACGCGCCGCGCACGCCGGATTTGCGGCGGCCGATCCGCAGCTTCGTGCTGCGCCAGGGCCGGTTTTCCCCGGCGCAGCAGCGCGCCTACGAAGCGCTGTTGCCGCGCTTCGGCATTGCGTTCGCGCCGGCGCCGCTCGACCTCGCCGCGGCCTTCGGCCGCGCCAATCCGAAAATCCTCGAGATCGGCTTCGGCATGGGAGAAACGACCGCGGCGATCGCCGAAGCGCAGCCCGATCGGGATTTTCTGGCGATCGAAGTGCACTCTCCCGGCGTCGGCGGCCTGCTGAAGCTGATCGACGAGAAGCAGCCTGTCCAACGTTCGCATCGTGCAGCATGACGCCGCCGAAGTCGTGGCGCGACATGATCGCTCCCGGCGCGCTGGCGGGCATCCACGTCTTCTTTCCCGACCCCTGGCCGAAGAAGCGCCACCACAAGCGGCGGCTGCTGCAGCCGGAATTCATCCATGCGCTGGCGCAGCGCCTGGCGCCGGGCGGCTATCTGCACGTCGCGACGGACTGGGAGGACTACGCGACCGACATCCTCGCGGCGGCGAGCGGCCGACCCGCTGCTGATCGAACACGACGGCTTGGTTCGCGCCCGCGCCCCGCGTACCGGCCGGCGACGAAGTTCGAGCGCCGCGGCATGGAGCTTGGCCACGGCGTCTGGGACATCGTCTTCATGCGGCGCTGAAGTTGCTGCATACGCTTCCGCTGACCGTCGTGCCAGGACGCAGCATTCACCGGTCGCGTGCCGATTAGCCTCGGCGCGGATCGCCGCCGCGGCCCTTGACGTCCGACAGTGCAAGAAGCTCGGCGATCGCCGCGCGCGCGACGCTCGCGCGAAAAGTGCCGGCTGACGTTGTCGCGACCGCCTGCGGCGAGCCGTTCCCATAGCGCCTGATCGCTGATACGCGCGCATCACCGCGTCGGCGAAACGCCTGCGGATCGTCGCCGACCAGGACGTCGCTCCCGGGCGTCAGGTGCATGCCTTCGATCGACGGCGTCGTCGCAACCACCGGCAGTCCGAAGCTCATCGCCTGGTTCACCTTGCCCTTGACGCCGGCGCCGTAGCGCAACGGCGAGATCGACAGCCGGCAGCCTTCGAGGTACGGCGCAAGGTCCGGAACGTAGCCGGCGATGACGAGATCGTCGGCGGCAAGCGCGCGGATCGTCGCCGGCGGATCGGCGCCGACGATGTAGGTCTTCACGCCGGGCAGCCCTTCCGGATGCGCGGCAGGATGTCGCTCGCGTACCAGAGGACGGCATCGGTGTTCGGGGGATGGCGGAAGCCGCCGACGAACAGCAAGCCTGACCGCTGCGGCGAACGGGCTGCCGGGCCCGTGCCGGTCGTGGATATTCGACAGGACGATCACTCTCGCTTGCGGCGCGAGCTCCTTCAGCAGTTCCTGCTCGACGTCGCTGACGACCAGGGTGACGTCGGCCTTGCGGATCAGCGCGAGCTCCTCGGCGCGCTTTGCCGCTGCGGCGCCGCGCGCCGCTCCGGCTGGCGTCGAGCTCGGCCAATCGCTCTTCGCGCAGGAAATGCAGGTCGACGGTGTCGAATACCGACCAGCGCTTTCGGCGCGAACGCCCGCACCGTCGGCCATGTGCCGGGCCGCGATGTAGTGCCGCGACAACACCACGAGGTCGAATTCGCCGCCGCGCTCGCCGAGCAGCGATCGCGAGCGAGGTCGTGTACGGATGGAATTGCACCTCGACGCCCTGTTGCTGCAGCGCCTGCGACGTAGGGTTGGCGGTATTCGAGATTGTCGGCGACGAACGTCACCTTGCAGTCCAGGCCCGTCAGTATGTCGCATGACGCGCTGCATGCGCAGCGATCCCGAGTCCTGATCGGGCGTCAGCATGCAGGCATCGATCACCAGCGCGCGCCGGCTCGCCCAGCGGTCGCGTTCGCAGCTCCGGGCGCGACGCCGTTGGCGCCATGGCGTGGCCAGCGCGTCCGCCCATTTGACGGCGAAACGCGCCGCGATTGGTCGCCTGGTGCCGCTTGACGCCGGCGGACTCGTCGGTGCCCGACGTCGCGCCCTCGAAATGGACGATCGTC
This sequence comes from uncultured beta proteobacterium, assembly GCA_963713125.1. Classification (GTDB taxonomy): domain Bacteria; phylum Pseudomonadota; class Gammaproteobacteria; order Burkholderiales; family Casimicrobiaceae; genus PALSA-1003. The sequence continues at coordinate 351,630 of CAVQKL010000005.1, forward strand.
GCCGCGGGCTGGTAATAGACCTTGCGACCCGCGGCGCGCACCGCGAACGCGAGATCGGTGTCCTCGTAGTAGGCCGGCGCGTAGCGCGCGTCGAAGCCGCCGAGCTCGCGCGAACAAGCTTGCGCGGCATCGCGAGGCAGGCCCCCGAGCAATAGTCGACCTCGCGCAGATAGTTGTACTCGGGCCGGTCCGGGTCGTCGTCGCGACCGTAGATTCCATGCCGAGCCGTCGCGCCACACGATGCCGCCCGCTTCCTGCAGGCGGCCATCCGGATAGACGAGCTTCGCGCCGACCAGGCCGGCGTCCGGGTGCCGATCGAACACCGCCAGCAGCGCATCCAGCCAGCCGGGCGTGACGATCGTGTCGTTGTTGAGCAGGACGAGGATTTCGCCACGCGCGAGCGCCGGCCGCGCGATTGCAGCTGGCGAGGAATCCCAGGTTGCCGCCGTTGCGCTCGAAGCGCACGCCGGTCACCGCGGCCAGCACGTCTGCGCCGCCGGTCTCGGGCGACGCATCGTCGACCACGATGACTTCGTAGGTACCTGCCGGCGTGTTGGCATGCACGCTTTTCAGGCAGGTGTAGGTGAGCAGGGGCTTGCCGTACATCGGCACGACGATCGAAACGCGCGGCTGGTCGGACGACTGCGAAAGCGAGCGGAGCGATCGCGGTTTCCTGCGCGAACACAGCGCCCGCGCGGCGGAACCTGTAGCGGTACGGCACGCGAAAGGCGCCGCGCGATACGGCGTGGCCAGCGCGCCGGCGCCCTCGTTGCGCAGGATCGACGCAGCGACGCCGACATAGCTGCGGCGACTGGCGCAGCGCCGACCATTGCGCCCGCGCGCCTGCGCCCACGCGATCTTGACCGTGCTGGCCGCCGCTGCGCAGCGGCGCGGTGGCGCGCCACAGGGTGCTGGTTTCCAGTTCCTCGATCGCGCTCGCGCGCGGCGTGCAGCATCGCGTCGCCGCGCTCGAGCTGGAGCTGCATTCGCCTGCTCAGCGCAGCGCGCCGAGCAGGCGCGGCGCCAGCGCCGATCCGGCGTCGCGGCGGCGGCCGGCAGTGCGGTCAGCGCGGCGTCGATCGCCGCGACCTGTCGCTTCAGCTCGGTGCGGGCCTCGGCGCTGCCGCATTCGACACCTGCGCTGAAGAGTTGCGGCAGAGAAAGCAGCATCCGCCGGCCTGCTCCGCCTTCCGGCATCGACCAATGGCGGGCATCGAGCGCAGGCAGCGCCGTCGGGCCGCGCGCGCGCGCGTGCTCGCGTTGCCAGCGGCGCGAGGTAGATCGCGAGATATTGCTGCGGGTCGGTCATGACGCGGCCAGGCGCGCGACGTGCGGCGTCGAGTCGCGCTGCCCGCGCCGGCGGCGCCGAGCAGCGCAGCGTTCCATTCGGCCGGCGTCGCGTTCCAAGGCACGAGGAGCTGCGCGGCCGGCCGGCGAGCCGCTCGGGAAATGCGCCGAGCGTCCGAGGCGACAATCGCCGCATCGGCCACGAGCGCCGCCGACAGCGTATACGAATAGGTCTCCGGCACCTGCGCCGGAAACCAGATGACATCCGGACGTTCGGCGGCGATCAGCGCCGGCAGATCGGCGTCACGCATACTCGCCGCGTACCGACAGCGGCAGCTGTGGCCGCTGCGGCAGCGGTTCCGACACGGCGCCCAAGACGCGAAACGACAGCGGCAGGCCTCGCGCGCGCGCGTCCTCGGCGCAGGCGGACGACGACGTGCAGGCCCTTTTCCGGCGAAAGCCTGCCCAGCGTGACCACGCGGGTGACGCGCGCGGGCGTTGCAGCGGCGCTTCGGCGTGCGGCAGCACGATGATCGGACAATCCCGGGAAATAGCGCGCGATGCGTCGTTCGACATCGTGCGACGGTGCGAACACGCGTTCGGCGCCGCGCAACAGCGCTTCGAACGCCGCCCGCCATCCGGCGATGTCCAGCGGCCATTGCGCCGGGCCGGCGCGCGAGGCAGGCGGCGCACCCGGCCGCGTCGGGCTCGCCGCAATAGCGGCCGTCCTCGGTGACCAGATGATATTGCGGGCAGATCGCGTAGTAGTCGTGCAAGGTGCAGTCGTACGGCACGCCGGCGGCCGCCGGCAAATCGAGGACGCGCGCGGCAGGCCGTGAACATGGTGGAAATGCATCGCGCGCCAGATCGAGCCCGCGCAGCAGCGAGACCAGCGCCGGCATGTCGGCCGGCAGCGTGAAGTACGCCGCCAGGTCTTCGCCGGGCTCGCAGCCACGACAGCCTTACCGTTTCGCCGCCCGCGGGCTCGAGCAGCAGCACGTCGCATTGCGCCGCGACCAGCGCCGCCAAGCTCGTCATGTGCTGCCGGATGCCGCCGCCCCAGGCATGCGCGACGAACAGCATCAACTGCTTCGGCGAGGCGGCCAGACGTTGCAGCGCAGCGCTGCCTCGCGCCGCCCGCGCGCGTGGGCCGCCGGATCGCGGCGCGACTCGCGGGCAGGCATCGGCATGGCGTTCATGGGAGAAATCCGGGCGGGCGCGGCATGGTGAGAGCGTGGCTTGACCGCCACGGGCGAGGCGACCGGGTGCCGGTCAGCGGGCATTTTACGCTCGCGCGAAGGCGCGGTCCAAATGGGGGCGCAACCGATGCGCCGCCGGCCCGGATGCGGTGGGCGGCGAGACCGTCGGCGTGGTCAGCCGAATTCGGCAAGCACCGGTTGATGGTCGGACGCCTGGGTTTCCTGGTCGACGCGAATCGACTTCAGGCGCGGCGCCAGGTCTGGCGGACACGAAGATGAAATCGCAATGCTGCTCCGGTTCGTCGGGACGCTCCTTTTCGTAGAATCTTGAACGTCGCCGGATGCGCGGCGCCCGGATGCGCGAGCTCCCACGCGTCGGCCAGCGGCGGCGTACCGTCGCCGAACGGCTCGACCATGCGCGCATGCAGGCGGATCGTCCGGCTCGAAGATTGAAGTCGCCGGTGATGATCGTCGCGGCGGGCCGCGGATAGTCGTGAAACGGTCCGCCGCCCGTCTCGACGATCCGGCCCGAGCCGCGCGTGGCCGCTGCCTTCCGCATAGATCGAGCGCAAGGCTTCGACCTGCGCGGCGCGCTTGACCGTTCCGTAGTATTCCAGGTGCGTGGTGATGACGCGCACGTCGCCGAACGGCGCCGCACGACGGCTTCGAGCGCGATCCGCGGCATTCCGCGCAGGCCCGGATCGACCGGGTAAGGCAGCAGATGGCGAAATACCTGCCCCACCGGACAAACGCGACAGGATCAGGTTGCCGAAGTGGCGCCGCCGGCCCGCATCGCCCGGAACGTCGACGGCGACGCCGGGCACCGCGCGTGAAATCGGGCAGGAGGCGCGCGATTTCGGCGAACTGGTTTTCGCCGCGGCTGCCGGCGAGCCTGGGATCGGGAAAGTTGCTCGCGATCTCCTGCAGGCACAGCACGTCGAAATCGGCCAGCGCCTTGGCGTGCGCGACAATGCGCGCCGGATCGACCCGGCCGGTCGACGCCGCGGCACCACTGCACGTTCCAGGTAATGATTTTCATTCGAATTCTTCCGGCCCGCATTGGCAGATCGGCGCTGCGCGCGCCGTCGGCGAGGCGCGGCCGCGCGCTGAAAGCCACGGCATCGTCACTTGATCCCGGCGCGCATGAACGATTGCACGAACTGCCGCTGGAAGAGCAGGAAGGCGACCAAAAGCGGCGCGGTGGTCAGCAGCGTCGCGGCGGTGATGATCGACCAGTCGATGCCCTGGTCGGTCGACGAGAACACCTGCAGTCCCACGGTCAGCGGTCGCGACTCCACCGAATTGGTGATGATCAGCGGCCAGAGGAAATTGTTCCAGTGATAGCTGACGCTGACCAGCGCGTAGGCGATGTACACCGGGCGCGCCAGCGGCACATAGACCTTCCACAGGATCTGCAGCGGCGTGCAGCCTTCGACGCGCGCGGCCTCGTCGAGCTCCTTCGGTACGGTCTTGAACGTCTGCCGCAGCAGGAAGATGCCGAACGCGCTCGCCATGTACGGCAGGCCGATAGCGACGATGGTGTCACGCAATCCGAGCGCGTTCATCGTCCGGTAGTTCTCGACGATCAGGACGTCGGGCATCACCATCAGCTGCACCAGCACCAGCGCGAACAGCACGTTGCGGCCGGGAAACTCGAAGCGCGCGAACGCGTACGCGGCGAGCGTGCAGAGCACGAGCTGCGCGGCAAGCACCATCGTGCACAGCAGAGATCGTGTTCAGGAAGTACCGCGCAAAAGGTGCCGCGTGCCATGCCTTGACGAAATTCTCCAGCGTCAGCGGCGCGGTCGGCACGAAATGCGTCGAGAATTCGCCCGGGTGGAACGCGGTCCAGAACGCGTAGGCCAGCGGCAGGACCCAAAGAAGCCCGAGGATCCAGGCGCCGGCCGTCTCGGCGCCGCGGCCGAACCCTCGCGTTTGATACGGACGCACCGTGCTCATGCATATGCGTTACGGCTCGCGCGCTCATCGTTCTGCGCTCATCGGTAGTGCACGTTGCGCTCGAGGAACCAGAACTGCGCCAGCGCGACCGAGCCGAGCAACGCCAGCAGGACAATCGTCAGCGTCGCCGCGTAGGCCGAGTCCTGGAAGCGAAAGCCGATTTCGTAGATGTAGTAGAGCAGCAGCTCGGTCGCGTTGTCCGGGCCGCCGCGGGTCATGACCACGACGTGATCGACCAGGCGAAACGCGTTGATGACCGCGTTGACCAGGACGAACAACGTCGTCGGCATCAGCAGCGGCAGCGTCACCCGGCGGAAAAAATACCAGCGCGACGCGCCTTCGATCGCCGCCGCCTCGGCCAGGTTCGGCGACATCTGCTGCAGCGCCGCCAGGTAGAAGATCATGAAGAACCCGGCTTCTTTCCAGACGGCCACGACCATCAGGCAGCCGAGCGCGGTATTTCTGCTGCCGAGCCAGTTGTGCGCCGGGAATGCCGAAGGCGCCGCTGAACTGCTCGAGCAGCCCGTATTCGGGCGTGTAGAAGAACAGCCAGATGTTGGCCACCGCGATCATCGGCAGGACGGTCGGCGTGAAGTAGGCGAGCCGCAGGAAGCCGCGCCCGGCGAGCTTGCCGTTGACCCATACGGCCATCAGCAGCGCGAGCGCGATCGACAGCGGGATCGTCCCGGCGGCATACCACAGGTTGTTGGCAAGCGACTTCCAGAAGATCGGGTCTTCGGCGAGCTGCCGGTAGTTGTCGACGCCAACGAACACCGCCGGCCGCGCCGCCTTCGGCGTCGACTCGAAGCTGTGCCACAGCGTGGTGACCGCAGGGTAATGCGTGAACAGCGCGAGCAACGCCGCCGCCGGGAAGCAGCAGCAGCCAGCCGTAGAGCCAGTTCGCGGTGCGGGTCATCGCACGGCCATCATCGCGCCGCTTCCGCGGCCGGCCGGCGGGCGGGATGCGCGGACAGGTTCGGCGCCGTTCCGCTCGATCGACGCCGACACCAGCCGCTCACTTGCGATAGCTCGCAGCAGCCGGTCGGCTTCCCGCTGCGCATCTTTCATCGCCTGCTCCGGCGTCTTGCTGCCGGTGAGCGCCGCCTGCAGGCCGTCGTTCAGCGCCTTGGTCACGCGCTGATTGTCGTGCGTCGACAGCTCGGCCACCGCGAATTGCAGCTGGTCGCGCGCGACCGCGGCGGGCGGAAACTCCGCGACGTACTTTTTCATCTCCGGCGTCTCCCATGCGTCCGGCCGCACGGCGACATAGCCGGTGTCGATGCCCCACTGCGCCGCGCGCGCCGGCGAAGTGATCCACTTGACGAACTTGAATGCCGCCGCCTGCTGCTCCGGCTTCGCCTGCTTGAACAGGTAGAAATTGCCGCCGCCGGTCGGGCTGCCGCGCCGCTTGTTCGCCGGCAGCATCCCGACGCCGAAGTCGAACTTGGCGTTGCTGCGCACGTTGGTCAGGTTGCCGGTCGTCGTCCACATCATCGCGACCTTGCGCTCGAAAAAGTCCTTCGGCGTCGTTCCCCATTCGACGATGCCTTCCGGATGCGCCTTGTACTTGCTGGTCAGGTCGACCCAGTATTGCAGCGCCTCGATGACGGCGGGCTTGTCATAGTAGGTCTCGGTTCCGGCGGCATTCATCAGCTGCACGCCGTTTTCGGTCGTCAGGCCCTGGAACAGCCAGTAGGGAAACCCCGACGCCGGGATCTGCACGCCCCACTGCGTGACCTTGCCCGACGGCGTCGCGCTTGGTCAGCTTCTGCGCGTACTCGGCCATTTCCTTCCACGTCGCGGGCGGATGGTTCGGATCGAGTCCGGCTTCCTTGAACATCTCCTTGTTGTAATAGAGCACGATCGTCGAGCGCTGGAACGGAATGCCCCAGGTCTTGCCGCCGGTCTGGCTGTTTTCCATGAACGCCGGATAAAAGCCCTGCAGCCACGCCCGGTCTTCCGCCGTCTTGATCAGCGGGTCCCACGGCACGATCGCATCCTCGTCGATCAGCGTGTACATGTCGGTCGACAGCAGCACCGACATCGCCGGCGCGTCGTTGCTCTTGACCGCGGTGAGCGCCTTGGTGATCGAATCCTGGTAGGTGCCCGAATAGATCGGGTGGACCTTGATCGCCGGGATTTTCCTTCTCGAAATCGGTGGCGAACTTGTCGATGATCTTGGTGATCGGCCCGCCGACCGCGACCGGGTAGTAGAACGAGATCTCGACCGGCGCCTGCGCGCACGGTCGGCCGAGAGCGCCGCGGCGGCGAGCGCGATGATCCAGCGCGAAACTGGTGACTGTGACTTCATCGAATGCTTCTCCTCTTGACTGCGATTGGACCAAATCAGCGTGCTACGCGACCATCGTTGCGGGTTGATGATTCCACTCGACCTCGCGCCGCATCTGCGTCGCGCCGTCGAAAAAATGCGCCGCGCCGCGCCGCCCAGCCGAGCCGCACCTTGTCGCCGCGCCGCAGGCCGGCGCGGCCGCTGACCCGCACGGTCAGCGGCTGGTCGCCGACGCGGCATGCGAGCAGCGAATCGGCGCCCAGGTATTCGACCGCGTCGACCGATCGCGGCGACGCCGTCTTCGCGGCCCAGCGACGACGTGCTCGGGGCGCACGCCCAGCGTCGCGCCGGCGAGCTCGGCCGGCGCCACCGCCGGGCCCGTCGGTGCCGGCGATGACCGCCCCGGCCGCGCCGCGCTCGAGGCGCAGCAGGTTCATCGGCGGCGTGCCGATGAAGCGCGCGACAAAGGTGTTCGCCGGGGTTTCGTACAGGTCGACCGGCGTGCCGTTCTGCTCGATGCGGCCGCCGGAAAGAAGGATGACCCGATCGGCCATCGTCATCGCCTCGACCTGGTCGTGCGTCACGTAGACCATCGTGATGCCGAGCGTGCGCTGCAGATTGCGTATTTCCTGCCGCATCTCCTGCCGCAGCTGCGCATCGAGATTGGACAGCGGCTCGTCCATCAGGCAGACCGGCGTTTCGGCGATGAAGGCGCGGCCGAGAGCCACGCGCTGCTGCTGGCCGCCCGATAGCTGCGAGGGCCTGCGATCGAGCAGCGCAGTCAGCCCGAGGAGTCCCGCGACCCGCTGCAGGCGCCGGTCGCGCTCGGCGGCGCCGACTCGGCGCACGCGCAATCCGAATACGATGTTCTCGGCGACGCTCAAGTGCGGAAACAGCGCGTAGCTCTGGAACACCATCGAAATGTTGCGCTGCGCCGGCGGCAGCCGGGTGACGTCGCGGCCGTCGATCGAAATGCGGCCGTTGTCGGCCTGGTCGAGACCCGCGATCAGCCGCAAGCGTCGTCGACTTGCCGCAGCCCGAAGGCCCGAGCAGAACGTTGAGCGTGCCGGCATCGAGCGAAAAAGAAAGTCCCTCGACCGCGCGCACCATGCCGGCCGCGGTCGTCCAGTGCTTGCTGACGTTCTCGACGACGATTGCCGACAATGCTCCCCCTGGCGCCGGCAGACCTGCCGCGCTGCGCGCGGCGTTGCTATGCGGCTTCCGGCCTGCCATCATAGCAAACCGGGCGCGGCCGCGGCGACGGCACCGCCTGGCCGCGGCTGCGACGGGCGCGGATCAGCCGAACAGCGCGCGCAGCGCGGCGCCCGGGATCGGGCGCGCGCATGAACGCCTCGCCGACCAGGAAGGCGGCGACGCCGTGGCGGCGCAGCGATGCGACATCGCCCTGCGTCAGCATGCCGCTTTCGGTGACGACCAGCTTGCCCGCCGGGACGCTGGGCAGGAGATCGATCGTGGTCCGCAGCGAAACGGCGAAGGTCCGCAGGTTGCGGTTGTTGATGCCGATCAGCGGGGTCTTGAGCTTGAGCGCGCGGTCGAGCTCGGCGCGGTCGTGCACCTCGACCAGCACGTCCATGCCGTAGTCGAGCGCGCAGGCCTCGAGCGCCGCGAGACGGGCGTCGTCCAGCGCGGCGACGATCAGCAGGATCGCGTCGGCGCCGAGCGCGCGCGACTCCGCGACCTGGTATTCGTCGATGATGAATTCCTTGCGCAGCGCCGGCAGCGCGCAGGCGGCGCGCGCATCGACCAGGTATTCGGGCGCGCCCTGGAAAAAAGGCCGGTCGGTCAGCACCGACAGGCACGTGGCTCCCGCCTCTTCGTACGACGCGGCGATCGCGCGCGGGTCGAACGGGTCGCGCAGGACGCCCTTGCTCGGGCTCGCCCGCTTGATCTCCGCGATGACCGCCGGCCGCCCGCAGCGATGCGCTGGCGGATCGCGCGCTCGAAACCACGCGGCGCGGCTGTCGCGCGCGCGCTCGGCCTCGACCTCGGCAAAGGGTCGCGCGAGCTGCGCGGCGATGACCTCCTGGGCCTTGGTCGTGATGATCCGGGTCAGGATGTCGCGGTCAGGCATCGGCGATCCGCTGGCGCGTAGCAGGCTTCAATGTCGGCGGCTCCGCGCGCGAGCTTTTGCGTCGCCGCGACGAACTGGTCGAGCTTGCGTCTGCGCCGCGCCCGACTCGACGGCGGCGCGCGCCAGCTCGATGCCTTCGGGAATCGTCGCCGCGACGTTCGCCGCGTAAAGCGCGACGCCGGCATTGAGCACGACGATCTCGCGCGGCGTGCCCTCGACGTTGTCGAGCGCCTCCAGCACCATCGCCTTCGATTCGAGCGCATCGCCCACCTTGAGCCCGCGGTTGGAAATCATCCTCAGGCCGAAGTCCTCGGGATGGATCTCGTATTCGCGCACTTCGCCGTCCTTGAGCTCGCCGACCATCGTCGCCGCACCGAGCGAGACCTCGTCCATGCCGTCCTTGCCGTAGACGACCAGCACGTGCTTGCTGCCCAGGCGCTGCAGCACGCGCACCTGGATGCCGACCAGGTCGGGATGGAACACGCCGAGCAGCTGGTTCGGCGCGCCCGCGGGGTTGGTGAGCGGCCCCAGGATATTGAATATCGTGCGCACGCCGAGCTCCTTGCGCACCGGCGCCGCATGCTTCATCGCGCTGTGATGGTTGGGCGCGAACATGAAGCCGATGCCGGTCTCGGCGATGCAGGCGGCGACCTGCTCGGGCTTCAGCATGATGTTGGCGCCGAGCGCCTCGAGCACGTCGGCGCTGCCCGACTTCGACGACACCGAGCGGCCGCCGTGCTTGGCAACGCGCGCGCCTGCCGCGGCGGCGACGAACATCGACGCGGTGGAAATGTTGAACGTGTGCGAGGCGTCGCCGCCGGTGCCGACGATGTCGACCAGCCCGTCCTTGTCGGGCACGTCGACCTTGGTCGCGAACTCGCGCATCACCTGCGCCGCCGCGGCGATTTCGCCGATCGTTTCCTTCTTCACGCGCAGGCCCACCGTCAACGCGGCGATCATCACCGGCGTGGCCTCGCCGCTCATGATCTTGCGCATCAGCGCAAGCATCTCGTCGTGAAATATCTCGCGGTGCTCGATCGTGCGCTGCAACGCATCCTGCAGGTCGATGGACATCGATGGCTCCGTCTGGTGTGCTGGTGTGCTAATGCGCCGCAAGGAAATTCGCCAGCAGCGCATGGCCGTGCTCGGTCAGGATCGCTTCCGGATGAAACTGGACGCCTTCGACGGCGAGGTCGCGATGGCGCACGCCCATGATCTCGCCGTCCTCGCTGGTCGCGGTGACCTCGAGGCAGGCGGGCATCGACTCGCGTTCGATCACCAGCGAATGATAGCGGGTCGCGGTCAGCGGGTTGGCGAGCCCGGCGAAGACGCCGCCGCCGTTGTGCGTGATGGCCGAGAGCTTGCCGTGCATCACCCGCTGCGCGCGCACGATGCGGCCGCCGAACGCCTGGCCGATCGCCTGATGGCCGAGGCAGACGCCGAGGATCGGTATCCTGCCGGCGAAGCGCTCGATCAGCGCGACCGAAATGCCCGCCTGGTCCGGCGTGCATGGCCCCGGCGAAATCACGATCCTTTCCGGCTGCCACGCCGCGATCTGCTCCAGCGTGATCGCGTCGTTGCGGTGCACGTGCACGTCCGCGCCCAGCTCGCCCAGATACTGGACCAGGTTGTAGGTGAAGCTGTCGTAGTTGTCGATCATCAGCAGCATCGTTCATCCCTCCGCGTCGAGGCCGAGCTGCACCATGTCCGCGGCGCGCAGCAGCGCGCGCAGCTTGTTCAGCGTCTCCTGCCACTCGCCTTCCGGCGACCGAATCGTGGACGATCCCGCCGCCCGCCTGCGCGTAGAGCATGTCCGTCCTTGACCACCGCGGTGCGCAAGCGCGATCGCCGGTGTCCATGTCGTCCTGGAAGCTGATGTAGCCCACCGCGCCGGAATAGATGCCGCGGCGCGTCGGCTCCAGCTCGTCGATGATCTCCATCGCGCGCACCTTGGGCGCGCCGCTGACCGTGCCGGCGGGAAACGCCGCGCGCAGCACGTCGATGCTGGTCAGTCCCGGGCTTGCAGCGTGCCCTCGACGTTCGACACGATGTGCATCACGTGCGAATAGCGCTCGATCACCATGCGCTCGGTGACCTGAACCGATCCCGGTCTGCGCCACGCGGCCGACGTCGTTGCGGCCCAGATCGAGCAGCATCACGTGCTCGGCGATCTCCTTCGGATCGGCGAGCAGCTCGGCTCGCCAGCGCCTCGTCGGCCTCGCGCGTCGCGCCGCGCGGCCGCGTCCCGGCGATCGGCCGCAGCGTGATGCCGGAGCCCTCCTTGCGCACCAGGATCTCGGGCGAGGCGCCGACGACGTGGAAGTCGCCGAAGTCGTAGTAGAACATGTACGGCGACGGATTGAGCGAGCGCAGCGCGCGGTACAGCGAGAGCGGCGGCGCGGCGAACGGCCGCCGCATGCGCTGCGAGATCACGACCTGCATGACGTCGCCGGCGCGCGATGTATTCGCGCGAGCGCGCGACGGCCGGCGCGATAGGCGTCGGCGCCGAATTCGCTTTCGGCGGCGGTCACCTCGGTCGCGGTCTGGTACGGGATCGACACCGGGTCGCGCAGCTTGCGCCGCAGCGCCTGCAGGCGATCGCTGCGCGTCCCAGTAGGCGTTCGGCTCGGCCGGATCGGCATAGACGATCAGCGAGATCTTGCCCGAGAGGTTGTCGACGACCGCGAGCTCCTCGGTCAGCAGCAGCAGGATGTCGGGCACGTCGGCGAGCGCCGGCAGCCGCGGCGGGCGCGGAATCGGCGAGCCTGGGCTCGATGTGGCGGACGGTGTCGTAGCCGAAATAGCCGGCGACGCCACCGCAAAAGCGCGGCAGACCCGGCCGCGGCGCGGCGCGATAGCGGCGCAGGAACTCGCCGACGAACGCCAGCGGATCGCCGTGGTGGCGCTCGACGACGCCGCCGCGATCCTCCACCTCGATGACGCGCCCGCGGCTGCGAATGCGGACCTTCGCCGGCAGGCCGATGAACGAATAGCGCCCGAAGCGCTCGCCGCCGACGACCGATTCCAGCAGATAGGTGTAGCGCTGGTTGGCGAGCTTGAGGTAGAGCGAAAGCGGCGTGTCGAGGTCGGCGAACGACTCGAGCACCAGCGGAATGCGGTTATAACCCTGCGCGGCGAGCGCGCGGAATTCGGCTTCGGTCATGATGCTCCAACGATTTTTCTACAACTGCAACGACGTTGCGGGGCGTCGCCTCAGCGCGCGACGCCGGGGCGGATCACGATGGGCGCCGCCAGCGCCAATCGTTGCCGCGCGCCGATGACCAGCGGGCGCCTTTGCAGTTGTGAGCGTCGAAGCTCATCGTTCAGCCTAGTCGTATCCGTTCCGGAAGTTCGTCCAGCGAGGAAACTATACCATCGCAATCGAGGCTTTGCACGGGCCGTCCTTCGTTGTAGCCGTAAGGCACGCAAAAGACCGGGCACCCGCCGCGCGCGCCGCCTGCGTATCGTTGGCCGAATCGCCCAGCATCAGCAGCCGGCCCGGCGCGACGCAAAAATGCCTGGCGGCATGCTGCAGCGGCAGCGGATCGGGCTTCTTTTCGGCCAGCGAATCGCCGCCGACGACGAGGCTGAAATACGACGCCAACCCGGCCTGCTCCAGATGCGGGCGCACGAAGCGGCTGGTCTTGTTGGTCACGCAGGCGAGTCCGAAGCCCGCGCTGGCCAGTCGTTCGAGCCCTTCGCGCACGCCCGGAAACACCACCGTTTCGCGGCCGAGTATCCGCTCGTAATCGGCTTCGTACATGGCGAGCGCGCGCGCCTCGTCGGCTGGCGATGGGCAGCGGTCCCCTGCGTCGCGGCCAGCGCGCGCCGCACCAGGTTCGCCATGCCCTTGCCGACCATCGCGCGCACGGTGTCCTTGGGCAGCGCTCGGCTGGCCAAGGCGCGCCAGCATCATGTTGATCGCGGTGGCAAGATCGTGGATCGTGTCGAGCAGCGTGCCGTCGAGATCGAAGGCGATCGCGCGCACGCGGATGCGCGGGGTGGCCGCGATCGTCACCTGGGCGACACCCAGGCGAGGCGGCGTGCCGCGGTCAGCGCGCCATTCGCCGCTGCGCGCAGCGCAGCTGATCGTCTTCGCATAGTCGCCGCTGCCGAAAATCGCCGATCCGGCGACGAACGTGTCGGCGCCCGCCTGCGCGATCGCGCCGATGTTGTCGATCTTGACGCCGCCGTCGACTTCGAGCCGGATCGCGCGGCCGGTGCGCTCGGTCACGGCATCGATCCGCGTTCGCGCGCCAGCGCGAGCTTGTGCAGGGCCTCGGGAATGAACGATTGCCCGCCGAAGCCGGGATTGACCGACATGATCAGCACCAGATCGAGCTCGTCGAGCACGTGGTCGAGGCAGCAGAGCGGCGTCGCCGGATTGAGCACCAGGCCCGCCTTGCAGCCGCTGTCGTGTATCAGGCCGATCGTCCGATCGACATGGTCGCTCGCTTCGGGATGGAAGCTGATGATCGCCGCACCGGCGTCGGCGAAAGCGGGCACCAGCGCATCGACCGGCCGGACCATCAGGTGCACGTCGATCGGGACGCGCGACGTGAGGCTTCAGCGCGGCGCAGACCAGCGGACCGACGGTGAGGTTCGGAACGTAATGATTGTCCATCACGTCGAAGTGGATCAGGTCGGCGCCGGCCGCGATCACCGCGCGCACTTCGTCGCCCAGGCGCGCGAAATCGGCGGAGAGGATCGACGGTGCGATCTGGATGTCGCGCATGGCGTTATAATCGATCAGCGTAGAGACCGATGAGCACGCCGATGGGCGAGTCCAGCAAATACGAGATCACCGTCGAGCCGCGAGCGACGTATGTCGAGGATCAGTCCGATCCGTCGAAGAACCAGTACGTGTTCGCGTATACGATCTCGGTGACCAATACCGGGACCGTCCCGGCGCAGTTGATCAGCCGGCACTGGGTCATCACCGACGCCAACAACAAGGTGATGGAGGTCAAGGGTCTGGGCGTCGTCGGCCAGCAGCCGCTGCTGAAGCCGGGCGAAAGCTTCGAGTACACCAGCGGCACGCATCTCGAAACCGCGGTGGGCACGATGCACGGCACCTACCAGATGGTCGCGGAAGACGGGCAGCATTTCGACGCGCCGATCCCGTCGTTCACGCTTTCGGTGCCGCGCATTCTGCATTAGTGTCCGGTTCCCCCGATCCGAGTGGCGGCGAGCGACATGCCCGCGCGCGCCGTTCGCAATGTCGCAGCGCATGTCAGTTCCCGTCCTTGGCGTCGTCCGCGCCGCTGCGATCGGCGGACTCCGACGCGACGCGCGGCGGCTCCTTGCGCTTTCCGCCCATGGTAAACCAGACGATAAACACCGCCAGTGACAGCGCAACCAGCGCTTCGAGCAACAGCCACGCCATCGCGTCGCATCTCCGTTGCGTCCTTGCCGCGATGCTGGCGGCATCGCTTGCCGGCTGCGCGACGCTGCCTTCGCCGCCCCGGGCGCCGCCGTCCGCAGCGCCCGCGCCGCCGGAATCCGCCAGGGCCGTGCTGCGCGCGGCAAGCTTCGCCGCTATTCCCGGCTGGCGCGACGATGACGTAGCCGCGGCGTGGCCGGCGTTCGTCGCCGGCTGCGCCGCGCTCCTCGCCCAGCCACCTCGGCACCTCGATCTGGCGCGATAGCTGCGACGCCGCGACCAGCCGTCGATCCGCGCAACGACACGGCGGTGCGCGCGTTTTTCGAATCGCATTTTACCCCATACCAGCTGATCGCCGCCGACGGACGCGACAGCGGCGTCGTCACCGGCTACTACGAGCCCTTGCTGCAAGGGCAGCCGGCAGCGCAGCGAGCGCTATCGCTTTCCGCTTTACGCGGTGCCGGACGATTTGCTCACGGTCGATCTGGCCGAGCTCTATCCCGAGCTCAAGGACAAGCGCGTGCGCGGCCGGCTGGACGGCAGAACGCGTTGTGCCCTATTGGCCGCGCGCCGACATCGATGCCGGACACGCGCCGCTCGCAGGCAAGGAACTGGTCTGGGTCGACGACGCGGTCGAGGCCTTCTTCCTGCAGATCCAGGGATCGGGCCGGGTGCAGCTCGCCGAGGGCGGCGTGTTGCGCATCGGCTACGCCGACCAGAACGGCCAGCCGTTCCGCTCGATCGGGCGCGTTGCTGGTCGAGCGCGGCGAGTTGCCGCTGGCGCGGGCGTCGATGCAGGGGATCAAAGCAGTGGGGCCGCGAGCATCCTGACCGGCTGCCCGCGTTGCTGGACGAGAATCCGAGCTACGTGTTCTTTCGCGCCGTCGCGCCCGATCCGGCGGCGACGATCGACGGCCCGATCGGAACGCTCGGCGTGCCCTTGCTGGCGAGAGCGCACGATCGCCGTCGATCCGGCGATCGTGCCGCTGGGCGCGCCGGTATTCCTCGCGACGACTTATCCGCTGTCGGACCGTCCGCTGCAGCGCCTGGTCCTGGCGCAGGACACCGGCGGCGCGATCAAGGGCGCGCTGCGCGCCGACTTCTTCTGGGGCTTCGGCGACGAAGCCGGGCGCGAGGCGGGCCGGATGAAGCAGCAGGGCCGCATGTGGCTGCTGTGGCCGAAGGATGCTGCGCTGCCCTATTGAGGCTGGCGTTCTTGCGCGATCGCGCGCGACCGGCAGGTTGTCATGCGAAAGGCCGCAGCGCAAACTATCGGATCGCGCCGATTCAGCCGGCAGCCGCTTCGAGCACGCCGTGGGCCTGGGCGTCGGCGTGGTACGACGAGCGCACCAGCGCGCCGACGGCGGCGTGCCTGAAGCCCAGCGCGTAGGCTTCGCGCTCGAACATCGCGAAGCCGTCCGGATGCACGTAGCGCAGCACCGGCAGATGCGAAGCCGTCGGCTGCAGATACTGGCCGATCGTCAGCATGTCGATGCCGTGCGCACGCATGTCGCGCATCACCGCGAGGATCTCCTCGTCGGTCTCGCCCAGGCCGACCATCAGGCCGGACTTGGTCGGGATCTCCGGCAAAGCGCGCCTTGAATTCCTGCAGCAGCCTGCAGCGAATGCGCGTAGTCCGACCCGGGCCGCGCCTGCCGGTAGAGCCGCGGCACGGTCTCCAGGTTGTGGTTCATCACGTCCGGCGGCGCCTGCGCGAGGATGTCCAGCGCGCGGTCGAGCCGGCCGCGAAAGTCGGGCACCAGCACCTCGATCCGCGTCGCCGGCGAGCGATTCGCGCACGGCGCGGATGCAGTCGACGAAATGCTGCGCGCCGCCGTCGCGAAGATCGTCGCGATCGACGCTGGTGATCGACGACATAGCCGAGCTTCAGCGCGGCGATGGTCTTGGCGAGATTGGCCGGCTCGTCGGCGTCCAGCGGCAGCGGCCGGCCATGGCCGACGTCGCAGAACGGGCAGCGGCGCGTGCAGATGTCGCCCATGATCATGAACGTCGCCGTGCCCTTGCCGAAGCACTCGCCGATGTTCGGGCACGAGGCTTCTTCGCAGACCGTGTGCAGCTTGTGCTCGCGCAGGATGCGCTTGATCTCGTGAAAGCGCGGCGACGAAGGCGCGCGCACGCGAATCCAGTCCGGCTTTTTCAATCGCTCGGCCGGCACGATCTTGATGGCGTATGGCCAAACAAGCGCGCGGTCTTGGCGTCGCCCTTGTGCTTGACGCCGGCGGCGTTGCCGGCCGCTTCCGGCGAGATGCGTCGTCGCTCATGAGCTCGAGGCGCGCGTCGATCGCGGCGTCGAGCGCCGCCACCAGGCGCGACTCGATCTCGGCGCGCGGCGCATCGATGCCGACGTCGCGCAATTGCGTCACCGCGAGGCCGCGGTAGCCGCAGGGATCGATGTCGGCGAACGGGGCGAGATCCATGTCGATGTTGAGCGCGAGGCCGTGATAGCTGCAGCCCGTTCCTGATCTTGAGTCCCAGGGCCGCGATCTTGGCCTCGGCGCCGCGGTGCTGGACGTATACGCCCGGTGCATCGGCGCGGCCGGTCGCGGCAACGCCATACGAATCAAGCAATTGTATCACGCCGGCCTCGATGGCCCGGACGAGTTGCCGAACGCCCAGGCTTCGTCGGCCGGATGTCGATCAGCAGATACGCGACGAGTTGCCCGGGGCCGTGATAGGTGATCTGCCCGCCGCGATCGACCTTGAGCACCGGGATGCCGTTGTCGCGCAGCAGGTGCTCGCGCCGGCCGGCGAGCCCCAGCGTGTAGATCGGCGGGTGCTCGGTCAGCCAGATTTCGTCGCGGCGTCTCCGGCGCGCGGGCGTCGGTGAACGCCTGCATCGCGCGCCAGGTCGCGAGCGTAGTCGGTGGGCCCGAGGTGCCGGACCCGGCGGACGTCGCCGCGCGGCGCCGCGTCGCGCGCGAGCGGCCACCGCGCTACAGCACCATGACGACGTGCGGATGCCCGGACAGTTCGCGGTAGAGGTTGTCGAGCTGCTCGCGCGACTTGGCGTTGACCGTGCAGGTCAGCGAAATGTAGTTGCCTTCGCGCGAGGCGCGCATTTCCATCGACGCGCTGTCGAAATCCGGCGCGTGGCGCAGCACGACCTCGAGCATCGCCTGCGCGAAGCCGTCGCGCGTGCGGCCGACGATCTTGAGCGGGAACGAGCAGGGAAATTCGAGCAGCGATTCGGATTCGGACACGGTTTCCATCGGCTCGAATATGGGGCCGCCCGCGTCCGCGCGCAAGCGTCGTCGCATTCAGCCCGCGTACATGTAGTCGCGCGTCGCCGGATGCGGCAGCCGCCCGTCCGGAAGCGGCTTGCCGACCAGCAGCTGGAAGAGCGAGAGCCAGCCGCGATCGAACGAGTGCGCCGAGCCCGCCAGGTAGATGCGCCAGATGCGGAATTTCTCCTCGCCGACCTCGCGCCGTGCCGCATCGGCGTTGGCTTCCAGCCGGTCGACCCAGTGCCAGAGCGTGCGCGCGTAGTGCTCGCGCAGCGCCTCGGCGTCGATCAGCTCCAGGCCCTCCGCGGCCAGTCCCTGGATGACGCGGGAAACGTGCGCGAGCTGGCCGCCGGGGAAGACGTATTCCTCGACGAAGTCGCCGACGCCGCTGCCGACGCTGTCCGCGCCGACATCGTTCTGCGTGATGCCGTGGTTCATCACCAGGCCGCCCGGCTTGAGGACGCGGTATATCTTGCCGAAGTAGCGCGGGTAGTTGGCGATGCCGACGTGCTCGAACATGCCGATGCTGGCGATCTTGTCGTACGAGCCGGTCCTCGGGCAGATCGAGGTAGTCGAGGAGCCTCACGTCGACCTGGCCGGCCAGGCCCAGCTCGGCGATCTTCGCGCGCACGTGATCGAACTGGTTCTGCGACAGCGTGATGCCGCTCGCCTTGACGCCGTAGTGCTGCGCGGCCCAGAAGATCAGGCCGCCCCAGCCGCAGCCGATGTCGAGCAAGGTCTCGCCGGGCTTGAGCATCAGCTTGCGGCAGATGTGATCGAGCTTCTGCGCCTGCGCCTGGTCGAGCGTGTCGGCTGGCGGTCTTGAAGTAGGCGCACGAATAGACCATGCGCTCGTCGAGCCACATGCGGTAGAACGCGTTCGACACGTCGTAATGGTGCTGGATGTTGGCCTTGTTGCCGCGCGCGGCGTGCCACCAGTGCTTGAGCCGCGTCCGGGCTCGATCGCGGCCGTGCGCCACGGTGCCGACCAGCGCCTCGGCGATCCGGAGCACGCGCCGCGCCTCGCCGGAGAAATCGAGATCGTCGTGCACGTAGGCGCGCGCGAGCTTGCCGAGCTCGGGCGAGGCGAGCGCCCGCAGCCCGCTCCAGGTGCGGGCGTAGATGTCGACTTCCGGCGTTTCGGAAAGCGCACACGTCCGCCGTCCGGGCAGGACCAGCGCAACCGGGATATTGCGGCCGCCGTAGCGGCTGGCGATGAGTTTCTGCAGCGGCTGTTTCATGCTCGAAATGACGCGCGAACCGGGCCGGGAACCGAATAGCGCAATTCTAACAGCGTCGTGCGCCGGCCGACAGCCGCCGCACCGGGGCCTGTCTTTTGACACCGTGCCGCGCTGCCCCTAAGATGCCTGCGCTCGGTTCCTGCCCGCGGCGCGGATCGCGCCGCGTCCACGATCCCCCGATGTCCATCCAGCGACCGTCGCCTGCCCATCGCGAGCGGCGATTCCGCGATGCCATGGCGCAATTCGCCACCGGCGTGACCATCATCGCCGCGCCGCTGAGGCCCGGCGAATTCGTCGGGTTCACCGCCAATTCATTCAATTCCGTATCGCTGGATCCGCCGTTGATCGCCTGGAGCCTGGCGCGTCATTCGCGCAGTCTCGCCGCGTTCGAGGGCGCGTTGCGCTACGCCGTCAGCGTTCTGGCGCACGACCAGGTCGAGCTCGCGCGCCGGTTTTCGCGCCCGCACGCCGACCGTTTCGCCGGTGTGGATTTTCGCCTGGGCTCGGCCGGCGCGCCGCTGATCGAAGGCGCCGTCGCGTGGCTCGAATGCCGGCACCATGCGCTGCACCCTGCGGGCGACCACATGCTGTTCATCGGCGAGGTCGAGTCCTGCGCCTTTCGCGCCGCGCCGCCGTTGCTGTGGCACGGCGGCAAGTACTTCAGCGCGTCGCGATAGCCTCGGCCTGTGATTGGCGGCGCGCGGCGGCAGGCGCCGCTCGCGAGCTACGCCGCCTTGCTCGCCTGGAAGAGCGCGTGCATCTTGCGAAACACCGGGCCCGGCTTGCCACCGCCGAACGGCCGCCCGTCGACCGTGGTCACGGCGAGCACTTCCTTGGTCGACGACGACAGCCACATCTCGTCGGCGGCGAGCGCCTCGTCCTTCGGCACCGCGCGCACTTCGATCGGCAGGCCGCCCTGGTGCGCCAGCTCGAACGCGGCATCGTAGGTGATGCCCGGCAGGATCTGGTTGTCCTTCGGCGGCGCGACGATGATGCCGTCGCGCACGATCAGGACGTTCGACGCCGAAGCCTCGGTCAGATAGCCGTCGCGAAAGAGCACGGTCTCGGTCGCCCCGGCGTCGACCGCGAGCTGGCGGGCGAGCACGTTGCCCAGCAGCGAGATGGTCTTGAGGTCGCAATGCAGCCAGCGCTCGTCGGCCGCGGTGACGACGGCGACGCCGCGCTCGACCTGCTCGCGCGACGGCAGCGCCAGCGGGTTGCTCATCATGAACACCGTCGGCGCAACGCCCGCCGGGAAAGCGTGATCGCGCTTGGCGACGCCGCGCGTGACCTGGAAGTAGACGCCCTGGTCGGCGAAGGGCATGCCGCCCGATCAAGTCGCGGATGATCGCTTCCCACTCGCCATCGGCGTGCGGATTGGCGAGCCGGATGCCGTCGAGGCTGCGCTGCAGCCGCGCCAGGTGCTGGCGCAGCCGGTAAGGCCGGCGGTTGTACACGGGCACCAGCTCGTAGACGCCGTCGCCGTAGATGAAGCCGCGGTCGAGCACCGAGACCTTCGCGTCTTCGAGCGCGAGAAACTGGCCGTTGAGATAGACGGTCATGAGTTGCCTTTCATGTCATCGTCGCAGGGTTCGTCGTGCCCGCGCACGCGGGAACCCAGCGTCGTTGGGCAGTGCAACATCACCGCATCGCCCTTCGGGGATGCCGCTTTCATCTTGGCGTCGCCCCGGCGAAGGCCGGGGCCCAAGTTGCGTTACCCAATTGGCGCGCATCGCTCCTTGGATCCCGGACCTCGCTGTGCTCGCCCGGGATGACGCATCGTTGCCAGACCGCGCTGACGCGCTGCTCTGGGCCGATGCGTCACTTGAACCATAGCCGCACCGTGTCCCAGGCGCGCCCGAACAGGCTCGCCGGCGCGACGTCGGCCAGCGCCAGCAGCGGATAGGCGCCGACCGGCTTGCCGTCGAGCGTGACCTTGACCGTGCCCACGCTCTGTCCCTTGACCACCGGCGCCAGCAGCGGCTCGACGGCTTCCAGCGAGAGCTTGAGATTCTGCGCCTGTCCTTTCGGCAGCGTGACGTAGCGGTCGACGACGAAGCCCGCGGGCACCGTGCGTTCGGCGCCTTTCCACACGCGCAGCGAGCTCACCGGCTGCCCGCTCTGGTAGAGCTGCACCGAATCGTAGAACTGGAAGCCGTAGTTGAGGAGCTTTTGCGCCTCGATCGCGCGCGCCGATTCGGACGCGGCGCCGAGGACGACCGACAGCAGGCGCCGCTGGCCGCGCTTGGCCGAAGCGATCAGGCAATAGCCGGCGGCCTCGGTGTTGCCGGTCTTCATCCCGTCGACGTACGGATCGGTCCACAGCAGCCGGTTGCGGTTCGGCTGAGTGATGTTGTTGTAGCGGTACTCCTTGATCGAATACAGCGGGTAGTACTCGGGAAAATCGCGGATCAGCGCCGCGGCGAGCAGCGCCAGGTCGTTCGCCGTCGACGTTTCCTGCGGCGCCGGCAGGCCGGTCGCGTTGGCGAAGTGCGTGTTCTTCATGCCGAGGCGCGCGGCCTCGGCGTTCATGCGCTCGACGAACGCCTCTTCCGAGCCGGCGACGGCCTCGGCGAGCGCGATGCTCGCGTCGTTGCCCGACTGGACGATCACGCCGTGCAGCAGCTCGTCGACGGTGACCGCCTTTTTCGGCTCGATGAACATGCGCGAGCCCTCGGCGCGCCAGGCCTTTTCGGAAACGTTGACCATCTGCGAAGGCGTCGAGCGCCTTGTCCTTCAGCGCGCGAAAGGCGACGTACGCGGTCATCAGCTTGGTGAGCGACGCCGGCTCGCGCGGCCCGTCGGCGTTGTCGGCCGCCAGCGCCTGGCCGCTCACCACGTCGACCAGCAGCCACGCCTTGGCCGTGATCGAAGGCGGCGGAACGGCGGCGGGAAGGATGTCCTGCGCGATCGCCGGAGCGGCCAGAATGGCGAGCGCAACGAACAGCAGGCGTCGATAGGCGGGAGGCATGAACGAAACAGGCGAGCGACGCGGCATTATAGCGCGGGCCGGCAGCGGCACTGGCTCGCGACGCCGATGTGCGTTCTAATCACGGCAATGGGTCGACTGCGAAGGGAATGTCATGCATGCGATCGCTGAAGCTCTGTCTTGCCGGAAGCGATCGCGCTGCTCGCGGCCGCCTGCGCGGCGCCGCGGCAGGCGCCTCCCGCCGGTGTTGCCGCGCGCGCTGACGCAGCGCGCGAATCGCTGGCCGCGGCCGAGCGCGCGTTTGCCCGCGATTCGGTCGAGCGCGGCATGCGCGCGGCGTTCCTCGAGCATTTCGCCGACGACGGGATCAATTTTTCGCCCGGCCCCGGCAATACCAAGGAGCGCTTCCGCGCCCGGCCCGAGGCGATCGAGCCGTTCATCCTCGACTGGCATCCGGCCATCGCGGCCGTGGCGCGCGCCGGCGACCTGGGATTCACGACGGGCCCGTACACGATCACCGGGCGCCCGCCTGCGGCGCGCGAACCCGCGAACGGGCGTGTTCTTTTCGGTCTGGCGCCGGCAGGGCGACGGCCGGTGGCGTGTCGTCGTCGACGGCGGCGTGTCGATGCAGGCGCCGTGCCCGACGCGGCGTTCGGCGAGGATCCCCGGCCGCTGGCGCCGGTCGTGGCCGCCACCAGCGATGCGGAACAGAAAAGGGAGCTGACCGCGCTCGAGGCGCAGCTCCAGGCCGGCGACGCGCCCGCCGCGGCGGGCGGGTATGCGGCGCTCCTGGCCGACGACGCGCTGCTGATCGTCGGCCCGACGCCGCCGTCGCTCGGCCGCGACGCGATCATCGCCAGCCTCGCCGAGCGCGGCCTCAAGTTTCGCTGCGAGACGCTCGCCGCCGGCGTATCGCGCTCGGACGATCTGGCCTATACCTACGGCCGCCTGCATCGGCTCGATGCGGCGGGCAACGCCGGCGGCCACTACGTGCACGTCTGGATGCGCGACCGCGGCGGCCGCTGGCGCATCAGCGCCGAGCTGATTTTGTTGCCGTCGTGATTTGTCGGCAGTCAGATTGACTTTCGGCAGACATGTGCCGCCAGCCGATCACAGCATCACGACCAGCTCCGAGTACCGTCGCAGCATGGCGTCTGCGGTGAGAAGATGGAGCGGTTCGTGGATCGCCTGCGCCACGAGCAAGCGATCGAACGGATCGCGATGGTGCCGCGGCAGCGTGGCCGTGCGCGCCGCGTGCTGCGCCGACACCGGCAACTCCGCAAACCCGCTGGCGGCGATGCCTGCGACGAGGTCTTGCGGGGCGGCATCCAGCTTGCCGAGCGCTGTCTTTACCGCGGCTTCCCAGATCGACGCCGCGCTGACGAAGACCTCTTCCGCGTCAGAAATTAGGCCTCTCGCCCTTGCCGCAAGCTTCCGCGAATCGGCCAGATACCACAGGCAGACCTGGGTATCGAGCAACAATCTCACGTGCGGCCCTCGAAGGCATCCAGAAGCGCCGCCGGCAGCGGCGCGTCGAAATCGGCGGCGATTCTGATCCTGCCCTTCAGGAATCCCGGCTTGCGCACGCGTCCGCCACGTCCGATCGGAACAAGCTTCGCCACCGGCTTGCCGGCCTTGGCGATGACGATCTCGGCGCCGCCGGCGACTTGGTCCACCAAACGGGAAAAGTTGGTCTTCGCCTCGTGAATGTTCACTTTGTCCATCGAATATTGGCCAAGGAATTGGGCGCTACGCAACTCTTCCATTCGCCTTGAACGGAGCAGTTGCCCTTGAAAGAGTTGCCGCCGAGGTCAGGAGGGGCGGCCCCTTTGGTCGCCAACCGCGGTGTCGCATCGCCGACGCGACCGAGCGCGCCAGCAAAAAAACCATTCTCCAGCGTCAACTGGCCGATCTTGGCGTGCAGTGTCTTCACATCGGGTCCAGCGTCGCGCTTCTCTGCCGCCGTGGCGAACACCTCAGCGGCGCGCTCCAATAGCTCCAGCCGCCATTGCCTGATCTGGTTCGGACGGACCTTGTACCGCTCGGATAGCTCGACCAGGGTCTTCTCCCCCGGATGGCCGCCAAGGCCACCGTGGCCTCAAACTTTGCTGAATGGTTCCTGCGCGTCGTTTCACGGATGCTCCTCGGCGACAACGTCGCCCATAGAGCAGAGCTCCCACTTACCCGGACATGTCCGACTATCCGGGACCACTTCTCGAACCCTCAGTTTGAGGTCCTGTATCCGGTGATACTATGATCTCATTCACTTGCCGTAGTGTCTGGGGATGTTGCTCGCCGCCTCGAGGCGGACCCGGCTCACGCCTTTACAAGTCTTGGTCTTCAAAATCGGACAGAGCGTATCAAATGGATGGCCAGCCAATAAAGGCCAACCCAGGAAGAAACAAACAATATCGTTGCAGCCGCGGCAATTAGTCGTTGCCAGGGCGGGCGGTACTGCTCAGCCAATTCGGGCTGCTTGGCAAAATGAGCAAATTCTCGATTCAGCCAACGGTTGACCAGGATTACCACTCCAATTGCAATCAGGGCGCCCAATGATTTCATTGTATCTGTCTGCGGTGGCCAGACGATCGACGACCCAAAGCGCTATCCAGGCTACCCCGTAGAGCGTAGCGGCAACCAGAATGCTGAGATGTATAGTTAGGTACGTAATCGTATCGGCACATGCAGTGGCTGGTGCGCCCCGACGCTTACGCGCAAGACCCGAACCGTAGAGGCGCAAGAACACGTTCGTAAGGACGCGCTTCGCGATGCCGGC
This sequence comes from uncultured beta proteobacterium, assembly GCA_963713125.1. Classification (GTDB taxonomy): domain Bacteria; phylum Pseudomonadota; class Gammaproteobacteria; order Burkholderiales; family Casimicrobiaceae; genus PALSA-1003. Next base: position 376,031 of record CAVQKL010000005.1, read on the forward strand.
TCCTCGTGCCCCGGTTGTTACCTCAGCAGTATCCAAGTGGCTACGACGTCGTAGTTGTGACATGAGCTACGGTCAGGGACCCGGACCCGCCTGCTCATTCAAACATGTCCAAGTCGCATGAAGACGGTTGCTCCCTACAAATGAATAGCCAACGGCGGCAACCGTCTCGCCTCGGATCGCGGCCGGCGCGTCCGTCGCCTTGAACTTCGCTGAATGGTTCCTATGGGGTCGTTTCATCCTCTCTGCTCCTCGGCGCCAAGGCGCCATTAAACTAGAGCTATCCACCATCCCACGGCCCAGATTCGCGGGGCCACTTCTTTAAGCGATGTTGAATCCGGCTTGTCTTAGGCCGAAGGCCAGAAGACAAGCGAGGACGAAAGTGCAAATCGAAATGACGCGAAACCAGAATAACAAGCGTGCCTCGTCAGGTGATTCAGCGGGCGACAATCCTGGAGGTGCGAGCAAGTACCTCCTAAAATGCCTGTCCAGCGCGAACGCCATACACAGGACAGCAACTACACCAGCAATTTGCATCAGCCGCCGGTGCTCCACACGAGAACCGACGCCAGTTAAGGAATAGACCGAAATGACCAGGATCGCTGTTATAGACGCAGTGGGCCAAAGCAAGTATCCAGACACCTTATTGCTAGCCAACCGCCAAGCGAATTCAATTTTGGCATCGCCAAGCTTGCGGCGATAGCGAGCAAACACAACCAGAAAAACCCTGTCTAGTGTTTCCAAGGCCGAAGAACACCAAGAGCGCAAACTGACCATCCTGTTCATTTCGAAGGTTATTGGCAGAGACGTGATTGAACTACGCCTTTACTGCCGCCAGCTTCATAGTAACTTGCGTTCTGCAAGTTTGCTTTGTTCTCCATCATGCGTGTTGGCGTTCTAGCGCACCACGACCAATCGCCGCCGGTCGATCTCGGTGCGCACGCCATCGATGTTGACGACCACCGTGCGCACCCCGACGCTGCCGGCGGCGAGCGCCTGCTGCGGCAGCATCGCGGTGAATCCCGGGCAGCGCGACACCGGGGTAGCTCGGGAAGTACAGCGACAACGGCTCGCCGCGCGCGCCGGCGTAAGGCTAGCCCGTACTGGGCCGGATAGACGTCGCCGGCGTCGGTCACGAGCTCGACACGGGCGACGCCGTGCGGGTCGAGCGCCCAGCCGGCGAATTCGACGGCGGCGATCCGGCACCCGGTTCTGTTTCGGACGATCGACGATGCCGGTCGCCAGCGGCATCGCCGCGATCGGCGCCCGCGAACAAGACGTATCCCATCGCCGCGATCGCGAACGATGCCAGCACGAGCGTCGTCGTCTTGCAGTGCCGCATCGGGACGCCGGCGCGACCGCGTCGCGCGTTGCAGCGCCGGCGCGAGCAGCGCGCCGACGATGATCAGCAGCAAGTGCGGACAGGCATGGCGCGGCGAGCTGGGCATGGCGCGGAATCTCGACATAGCCGTCGCCGAGGATCGCCGTGAGGATCGCGTACCACGCGGTCGCCGCCAACGCAAAGATGACCAGCGCGAAAGGCTGACGGTCGTCGCCGCAGCAACGCATGCAGCGTCGCCGCGGCGCTGGCGACGAGCAACGCGAGCGAGGCGGCCAGCGCAAACCAGAATACCGGCGGCGGCAGCGCGGTGACGAGTGGCGCGAGGCTGATTGCCGCCGGGCCGGCCACGGCGCGCACCTCGCCGTTGCCGGCGAAATCGCGGCCCTCGACGTGCCGAGGTAGCCGAGTTGCCAGTCCTGCAACTGCGGCAGCCCGCGCACGATCGCGCGCACGATCGTCGCCGGCTCGGTAAAAGCGAGCGCGGCGAGCGCGCGCCGCGGCAGGACGAGCGCTTCCGGACACGTCTGCTGCAGCGACTCGCCCATCGTCTCGTACCAGCTCGCGCCGGACGATTGCAGGCAGCGCGTCGGCAGTCCGAGACGCGCCGCGGTGCGCGCCGGGTCGCGCGAGGCGGGCAGGATCGCCCCGAGCACGACGTCGGCGTCGTTGGCCGCGGCGATCGTCGCCGGCCGGGGTATCCACGTCGCCTGCGCCAGCACGATCGCGCACACCTCGATCGCAAGGGCTAGCGCCGCGCCCCGCGCCGGCCGCCACAGCGACAGCACGACCGGCAGCGCAAGCACCGCCGGCAGCAACAGATGCTGCTGCCGCGACATCCCGAGCACGGCGAGGCCGAGCGCGAAGCCGAAGAGCGCTGTTCGCGAGGGCCGCGCCGACGGCGCTTCGCGCGCGACGAGCACCGGCAGAGCGCGATCGACGCATAAGCGCCCAGCAGCGCGCCGAACTCGGTATACAGGGTGTTGAGCCAGAGGGTGATCATCGGATCGGCGAGCACGAGGGCGAAGACGGCCGCATGCGCGAGCGCCCATGCCGGCCGCCGCTTGAGCGCCGCATCGAGCGCAAGCGCGAGCAGGACCAGCACCGCGCCTTTGACCGCGCCGACCAGGCGCAGGTCGATCGGGCCGTCGCGCGGCGCGACGGCCAGCGCCGCCGCGACAAACGCAAGCTCGCTGCTGGGGTAGCATTCCGCCGGCCTCGTTTCGCCAGGGACGTACTCCGCGATCGGCGCCTGGGGATGCGCCTCGTATCGCGCCGGTTCGGGCAGGTCGGGCCAGATCCCGAAGCACGCCGACGTCCGTCCCGTGTCGTACTGGTTGGCGTAACCCAGCATCGGTGTCGCGCCGACGATCACGGCGATCCGCCACGCGCCCAGCACGATCAGCAGCAGCGTCGCCAGCCGCGCCACGGCGCGCGCCCGCTCAGGCATCATATGGCGGGATCGCGTGCAACGAATGCGGCGCGGTGTGATGGCATGCTGCGCGAAGTGGAGCGTTGGAGCGCGGCGCGGCGAAGGGGAACGATTATGCATTATTGGCGATCTGCTGCGGCCGGAGCAATGGATCAAGAACGCCTTCGTCTGGGCCGGCTTCCTGTTCGCGCGCGCCTGGCATGATGCGGCGCTCGCGCAACATGTCGCGGTCGCATTTATCGCGTTCTGCCTGCTGGCGAGCGCGGTCTACATCGGCAACGACTGGCTGGATCGCGACGCCGATCGCGCGCATCCGACCAAGCGAGGGCGACCGCTCGCGAGCGGCCGTATCGGCGGCGCCGCGGCCGGCTCGCTCGCCGCGATCCTGGCCGTGGCCGCGCTGCTGCTGGGCGCGTGGGTCGGCATCGAGCTCGTCGCGGTCCTCGCCGCCTATCTCGGCTTGAACGTCGCGTATTCGTTGCGGCTGAAGCGCATCGTCATCATCGACGTGTTCGCACTTTCGCTCGGCTTCCTGTTGCGCATCCTCGCCGGCACGCTCGGCGTCGGCATCGCGCCGTCGCCGTGGCTCCTGATGTGCGGGCTGATGCTGACCCTGCTGCTCGGCTTCGGCAAGCGCCGCGCCGAGCAGGCGGTCGTCGACGCGGCGGCGGGCCGCGCCGTGCTGGCCGAGTATTCGCCGGCGCTGCTCGACCGGCTGATCGTCGTGTGCGTCAGCGGCACCTTGATCGCGTACAGCCTCTACACGATCAGCCCGCAGACGATCGCGCTGCACGGCAGCGCGGACCTGGTCTACACGGTGCCGATCGTCACGTATGCGCTGTTCCGCTACCTGTATCTGCTCGGAGGCGGGCAGCGCCGCGGAGGACCCGAGCGGGCTCTTCGTCCGCGACCGCCATCTGCAGGTGAGCGGCGCTGGCGTGGCTGCGCGCGCGGTGATCTGGATCCTGCGCTCAGGCGGCAGCGCATCGTGCGCTCAGCGAGCCCGTCAATAGCCGAGCAAAGTCGGAAATCGATGTCGGGCTTGCGGCCCGACACCAGGTCGGCCACCGCCTTGCCCGAGCCCGCGGCCATCGTCCAGCCCAGCGTGCCATGGCCGGTATTGAGATACAGGTTCGGATAGCGCGTCCTGCCGATCAGCGGCACGTTCGACGGCGTCGCCGGCCGCAGCCCGGTCCAGTATTCGGCGCGCGAAGGGTCGATCGCGCCGCCGAACCATTCGCGCGCGCGGCGCGTCAGCGCTTCGCAGCGCACGGTGTTCAGGTCGAGATTGTAGCCGGACAGCTCCGCCGTCCCGGCGACGCGCAGGCGGTTGCCCAGGCGCGTGAACACGATCTTCTTGGCATCGTCGGTGATGCTGACCGACGGCGCGGCGGCGGGATCGACGATCGGCAGCGTGGCCGAGTAACCCTTGGCCGGATAGACGGGACGTGGATGCCCAGCGGCGCGAGCAGCCGCGGCGTATAGCTCGACAGGCAGGCGACGTAGGCGTCGGCGGTGAGCACCTCGCGACGCGATTCGCCGTCGCCGCCCGTCGCGCTGCGTGGCCACGCCGGCGATGGCGCCGCCGGCGCGTCGAGCGAATCGATGGTCACGCCGAAGCGAAAGACGACGCCGCGCGCCGACGGCCAGCGCCGCGAGGCCCTGCGTGAACTTGCGCGCATCGCCGCTTTCGTCGCTCGCCGTGTACGTGCCGCCGACGATCCAGTCGCGCCTGGGCTCCAGCGCCGGCTCGATCGCGATGCATTCGGCCGCCGTTTTGACGTCGCGCGCGATGCCGTAGCTGCGCACCAGCTCCGCTGCGGCCGCGGCCTCGTCGAAGCCGGCGCGCTCGGTGTAGATCTGCAGGATGCCGCGCTGCAGGTCGTCATAGGCAAGCATGGTCGTCGCGCGAAGCTCGCGCAGCATCTCGCCTGAATATTTGCTGATGCGCGAGTATCTGCAGCATGTTGCGTCGCGTGCGCGAGGGCAGGCATTCGAGCAGGAATTGCGCTCCCCAGCGCCATTGCTGCCAGTCCAGCCGCGGCCGGAAAAGCAGCGGCGCATCCGGCTGGCCCAGCCATTTGAGGATCTTCCAGCGGCGCCGCGGGATTGGCCCACGGCTCGACGTGCGACACCGAGATCTGGCCGCCGTTGGCGAACGATGTTTCCAGCCCCGCGGCGCTCTGTCGCTCGATCACCGTGACGTCGTGGCCCTGCTCGCGCAAGTACCAGGCGGACGTCGTGCCGACGACGCCTGCGCCGAGGACGAGGACCTTCACGCCGCGACCATCAGGCGTAGTCCGCCAGCGGCACGCAGGTGCAGAAGAGGTTGCGATCGCCGTAGACGTTGTCGGCGCGGCCGACCGGCGGCCAGTACTTGTGCTCCTTCAGGCCCGGCACCGGGTACGCCGCCTGCTCGCGCGCGTACGGATGGGTCCATTCGGCGGCGAGCAGCGCCGCCGCCGTGTGCGGCGCGTTCTTGAGCGCGTTGTCGGCGCGATCCATCCGCCCTTCCTCGATCGCGCGGATCTCCTCGCGAATCGCGATCATCGCCTCGATGAAGCGGTCGATTTCGGCCTTCGATTCGCTTTCGGTCGGCTCGATCATCAGCGTGCCGGCGACCGGGAAGCTCATCGTCGGCGCATGGAATCCGTAGTCGATCAGCCGCTTCGCCACGTCGTCGACGGTGACGTCGCTCGTCTCCTTCAGCGGCCGCAGGTCGACGATGCATTCGTGCGCGACCAGGCCGCCCGGTCCCGAATACAGCACCGGATAATGCGGCGCGAGGCGCCTGGCGATGTAGTTCGCCGCCAGGATCGCCGACTCGGTCGCGGCCCTGCAGGCCGTCGCCGCCCATCATCGCGATGTACATCCACGAGATCGGCAGGATGCTCGCGCTGCCGTACGGCGCCGCCGACACCGGTCCGATGCGCTCGGCGCCGCCATCGGCGCTGCCGTGCAGCATCCGGTGCCCGGGCAGGAAGCGCGCCAGATGCGCGGCCACGGCGACCGGGCCGACGCCGGGTCCGCCGCCGCCGTGCGGAATGCAGAACGTCTTGTGCAGGTTCAGGTGCGAGACGTCGGCGCCGAATTCGCCCGGCGCCGCAAGGCCGACCAGCGCGTTCAGATTGGCGCCGTCGACATACACCTGGCCGCCGTGGGCATGCACGATGTCGCAGATGTCCCTGATGCGCGCCTCGAACACGCCGTGCGTCGACGGATAGGTCACCATGATCGCCGCCAGGTCGGCGCGATGCGCGCGCGGCCTTGGCCTCGAGGTCGGCCAGATCGACGTTGCCCTCCGCGTCGCAGGCGACGACGACCACCCGCATGCCGGCCATCTGCGCCGATGCCGGATTGGTGCCGTGCGCCGACGCAGGGATCAGGCAGACGTTGCGATGCGCTTCGCCCGCGCGAGGCGTGGTACGCCTTGATGATCAAGCAGGCCCGCGTACTCGCCCTGCGAGCCGGCGTTGGGCTGCAGCGAGACCGCCGCATAGCCGGTGACCGCGCACAGCATGCGCTCGAGCCCGGCGATCATCTCGCGATAGCCGACCGTCTGGTTGGCGGGCGCGAACGGATGCATGTGCGCGAACTCGCGCCAGGTCACCGGGATCATCTCGAGTCGTCGCATTGAGCTTCATCGTGCACGAGCCCAGCGGGATCATCGCGCGGTCGAGCGCGATGTCCTTGTCGGCCAGGCGGCGCAGATAGCGCAGCATCGCCGTCTCGGAGTGATAGCGGTTGAACGTCGGATGGGTGAGGAACGGCGTCGTGCGGCTCAAGGCCGGCGGAAACGCGTCGACGACCGTCGGCTTCGATGCGCGTCGAAATCGGGCAGCGCGGCGCCCTCCGGCGCGAAGATCGTCCACAGCAGCCGCACGCGATCGCGCGTCGTCGTTTCGTCCAGCGACACGCCGATGTGCGCCGCGTCGATCCGGCGCAGATTGACGTGCGCGGCGGTCGCCAGCTCGTGGATCGCGCCGGTGCGCTCGCCGGTGGCGATGGTCAGCGTATCGAAAAACGTGTCGTTGACGACCGTCGAGGCCCAGTTGCGCGAGCCCCGCGCGCAGGACCCCGGTCAGGCGGTGCACGCGCGCGGCGATCGTCGCGAGACCCTGCGGACCGTGATAGACGGCGTACATGCTGGCGATCACCGCGAGCAGCACCTGCGCGGTGCAGATGTTGGAGGTGGCCTTTTCGCGGCGGATATGCTGCTCGCGCGTCTGCAGCGCGAGTCGGTACGCCGGGTCGCCATTGGCGTCGACGCTGACGCCGACCAGCCGTCCGGGAAGACTGCGCTTGAATTCGTCGCGCGTGGCCAGGAAGGCGGCGTGCGGGCCGCCGAAGCCCATCGGCACGCCGAAGCGCTGGCTGGAGCCGACGACGACGTCGGCGCCCCACTCGCCGGGCGGCGTCAGCATGGTCAGCGCCAGCAGGTCGGTCGCGGCGATGACCAGCGCGCCCTTGGCGTGCAGCCTGGCGGCGAGCGCGCGATAGTCGCGCACGTCGCCGTCCGCGCCCGGGTATTGCAGCAGGACGGCGAAGCAGTCGGCGTCCGCGCGCCGCGTCGGCCGGGTCCGACGGTGACCGTGATGCCCAGCGGCCTGGCGCTCGTCCGCACGACATCGATCGTCTGCGGAAACACGTCGGCCGCGACGTAGATCGCCGTGCTCGATTGCTCGGCTCACGCGCCGGCACAGCGTCATCGCCTCCGCCGCGGCGGTCGCCTCGTCGAGCATCGAGGCATTGGCGATCGCCATGGCGGTCAGGTCGCAGATCATCGTCTGGAAATTGACCAGCGCCTCGAGCCGGCCCTGCGAGATTTCCGGCTGGTAAGGCGTGTACGCGGTGTACCAGGCGGGATTTTCGAGCACGTTGCGCAGGATCACGCCCGGCGTGTAGGTGCCGTAGTAGCCCTGGCCGATGTACGTGGTGTAGACGCGATTCTTCGCCGCCAGCGCGCGCAGGTCCTCCAGCGCTTCCTCCTCGCCCTTCGCCGGCCGGCAGCGCGAGCGGCTTCGGCGTGCGTATCGCCGCCGGGACGATCGCGTCGATCAGCGCGCGCGCGCGAGGCGAAGCCGAGCGTGCCGCAGCATCGCCGCCTGGTCGGCATCGTCGGTGCCGATATGCCGGTCGACGAAGCCTCGGTGCTGCTCGAGCTCGCGCAGCGTCGCGGCGCGATCGCGTGGCCGCGACTGTCGCCGCGTTCGAGTTCGTTCATCTGCATGGTCTCCGTCCTCGGCCGCCGCCGTGCATCAGGATTCGCCGACGGCGGCGATGTAGCCGGCCGCGTCGAGCAGCTTGGCCGACGTCCGCCGGATTCGGCGGGCTTCAGCCGGTACAGCCAGTTGCCGTAGGCGTCGGCGTTGACCTTTTCCGGCGCGGCGACGACCGCGTCGTTGACCGCGAGCACGACGCCGCCGACCGGCGCGTAGACGTCGGAGGCCGCCTTGACCGATTCGACGACCGCGCAGGCCTCGCCCGCCTTGAGCGTTCTTCCGACCCGGGCAATTCGATGAAGACGAGGTCGCCCAGCGCCTCCTGCGCATGATCGGTGATGCCCGGTGGTGATCGTGCCGTCCGGTTCGCTGCGGACCCATTCGTGGCTTGCGGTGTACTTGAGGTCGGTGGGTACGTTCATCTGAGTAGGACTCCATGCCGGATGGTGAATCGATGCGTCTGAGGCTGCGAAACATCGCCGTACGACGGTTCATCGAAACAGGCTCTTGCCGTGCCGCACGAACGGCGGCTTGACGACGCGCGCGGCCAGCGGCTTGCCGCGAACGTCGACGTGCACGACATCGCCCGCGCGCGACGGCGGCGGGCAAGCGGGCGAGCGCGATCGAGCGCGCCAGCGTCGGCGAGTAGCTGCCGCTGGTGACTTCACCGTCGCCGTGCGCGGCTGTGCACCGGCTGGTGGGCTGCGCAGCACGCCGCCCTGGTCCTGCAGCAGCAGGCCCAGCGAGCTGCGCGCGACGGATGCGCCGCGAGCAGCGCCGCCTTGCCGACGAAATCGCGCGGGCTCGCCAGGTCGACGGTCCACGCCAGGCCCGACTCCAGCGGATTGACCGCTTCGTCCATATCCTGGCCGTACAGATTCATTCCCGCTTCCAGGCGCAGGGTGTCGCGCGCGCCGAGGCCGCAGGGCGCTGACGCCGGCGGCCTGCAGCGCTTGCCAGAAATCGACGGCGCGCGTCGCCGGCAGCGTGATCTCGAAGCCGTCCTCGCCGGTGTACCCGGTGCGGGCCAGCAAATAGCTCGCCCGCCTGCACGGCGTTGAACGGCTTCAGCGATCTCGCTCGCCGCCCGCGCCTCAGGCAGCACCGCCCAGACGCGCTCGCGCGCCTGCGGGCCTTGCACCGCGATCATCGCCAGGTCGCGCCGCGGTGTCAGCTTCAGCCGCGGTGCGCGCTCGGCGACGAGCGCGCCGAGCCAGGCCAGGTCCTTGTCGGCCGTGCCGGCGTTGACGACCAGGCGAAACCAGTCTTCGCGCAGGAAATAGACGATCAGGTCGTCGAGCACGCCGCCGTCGGGGCGCAGCAGGCAGGAGTACAGCGCCTTGCCCGGGACGGTCAGCTTGTCGACGTTGTTGGCGAGCGCATCGCGCAGGAAGTCGCGCACGCGGCTCTGCGCCGCCGCCGGCGTCGCGCGGCTCGATGATCGACCGCAAGCATGTGCGAGACGTCGAACATGCCGGCGTCGCGGCGCACCGCGTGATGCTCGTCGATCTGCGAGCCGTAGTGGACCGGCATGTCCCAGCCGCCGAAATCGACCATCTTGGCGCCGGCGGCGCGATGCACGGCATGCAGCGGCGTTTGCTTGAGCAACGCGCCTCCCAGGCAGCAAAAGGGCGAGGCCGTGATTTGCGGCTTCGCCCCGTCTGTCCTTTTACCTGAGAGATTGCGGCGTGCGCCTTCGGCAAGCGCCCGGTGCCCCTTCGGTGGGCCGCGCGAGTCATGACTGCGCGGCCGCTCTCCAGAGTGGTTTACGGCTCGCGCAGTCCTTTTGCCTGAGCGATCGCGGGAGTTACGCCTTCGGCGGCAGCCTGTTCGCTGGTTGCGGCTGCGCTCTCCTGCACGAGCGGGGCCAAGCTTACCGGCCGCGTCCGCGGCTGTCAAAGCGCACCGGCGCGCGCGCGGCCGCTGGGCAGACGCGCCGCCTTCGGTCGTGCAGACTGTTACTTCTTCAGCGTCAGAATCCAGCTCGACCAGATTCTTGATGTCGGCGTCGCTGACCTGCGCGTTCGGCGGCATCGGGATCGGCCCCCAGACGCCGCTGCCGCCCTTTTTCACCTTGTCGGCAGTTTGGCCGGCGCGTCCTTGTCGCCCTTGTACTTGGCGGCGACGTCCTGGTACGCCGGACCGACGATCTTCTTGTCGATCGCATGGCACGCGGCGCAGCCGTCTTTTTTCATCAGCGCCTCGGCCGCCGCGTTGTCCAGCGCGGCGTGGGCGTTGCCGGCGGCAAACAAGACGGCAGCGAGCACGATTCCATGGCGTTTCATTTTGTCTCCGATGGGTGGGCCGATGCGGCGATAATTTTACCGGAACGCCGCTCGCGGCTGCCATCGCGCTGCCGCTTCAGGCGGCGAGCGCCGCGTCGAGCGTCCGCGAGAGTGTGCAGCGGCGGCAGGCACACGGTGCCGCGGCAAAGCCACGCCGTCACGTCGCCGGACCCGGCCACGTGCGGCTTGGCCAGCGCACCGGGCAGCGCCTGTTGCCGCGACAGATCCAGCGTTCGCAGCGTCGGACGATAACGCCGTTCGACCGTTTGCTGCCACGATGCGCATGCCGCGCTGTCGCCGCGCAGCAGCAGCATCGCCGGCGGCTGGAGGCAGGCTTCGAGCGCGATCAGCAGCGAGGAAAAGCCGTCGGGGCGCTCGTCCAGCTCGCGCCCGAACGCCCGCACCGTCCGCTCCGCACTTTCGAGATAACGCGGCTCGGACAGCCAGTGGCCGAGCGTGATCAGGGCCTGCGCCGCGATGCCGTTCCCGGCGGGCGTCGCATTGTCGTGGCCCGGTTTCGGGCGCAGCAGCAGCGTCTCGTGGTCGTCGCTGGTGAAAAAGAATCCGCCCCCGACGCGATCTTCGAAACGAGCCAGCAGGGCGTCGGCAATTTCCTGCGCCCAGACCAGATCCTCCCCGCGGAACGCGGTTTGCATCAACTCGAGCAGGGCCGCGAGCAGAAAAGCGTGGTCGTCGAGGTAGGCATTCAGATGCGCGCGTCCGTCCTTGTACGTCGCCAGCAGCTGCCCGTCGCGCCACATCGCGCCGCGGATGAAGTCGGCGGCACGCTGCGCGAGCGGCGAGCCACGAAGGCTCGCCGAACACGCGGGCAGCGCGGGCCAGTGCGCCGATCATCAGCGCGTTCCACGACAGTCAGCAGCTTGTCGTCGCGGCCCGGGCGGATGCGCTGCGCCCGCGCGGCGAGCAGCTTGCCGCGCGCAGACTCGAGCCCCGCCTCGACCTCGGGCAACGGCAGCGAAAGCTCGTGCGCGACGCTGGTCGAGCGGCACAGTGACTCGCAGGTGCCATGCCGCGTGCTCGAAGTTCGGCGCCCGGTCGAGCCCCCAGTATCGCGCGGCGACCGCGTATTCCCCCGGATCGAGGAGCGCCTCACCTGATCGGGCGTCCATACGTAGAACTTGCCTTCCTCGTGCTCGCTGTCGGCATCGAGGCTCGAATAAAAAGCGCCGTCGGGCGAGCGCATTTCCGACTCGAGCCACGTGACGATGCCCCGCGCGGTCTTTTCGAACGCCGGCTCGCCGGTGGCGCGCCACGCATCGGCGTACAGCGCCAGCAGCGCCGCATTGTCGTAGAGCATCTTTTCGAAGTGAGGAATCGTCCATTCGCCATCGACGCTGTAGCGGCAGAATCCGCCGGCGAGCTGGTCGTGGATGCCGCCTTCGGCCATGCGCGACGAGCGTGACGCGGACGATCTCGCGCGCATGCTCGTCGCCCGTCGCCGCGTAGCGGCGCAGGCAGAAATCCAGCTCGGCCGCGTGCGGGAATTTCGGCGCCTGGCCAAAGCCGCCGTCGCACGGGGTCGAACGATTGCGCGAGCGAAGCATAAGCGATACGCCGGCGCCGCCGCGGGCAGTGCTGCGTCGCCGTCGGCCGGCTCGGGTAGGGTCAGCGCGAGCGCCGCCTTGAGCCGCTCGTTCTGCTCGGCGATCGCCTCGCCTTGCTCGCGGTAGGCATGCGCGATCTGCGGCAGGAGGTCGGCGAAGCCGGTCAGGCCGTAGCGCGACGTCTTCGGGAAGTAGGTGCCGCCGAAAAACGGCTCCTGCTGCGGCGTCAGGAACATCGTCAGCGGCCAGCCGCCGCTCCTGCGTGCCAGCATCGCGTGCGCGGTCTGGTAGATCTGGTCGAGGTCCGGCCGCTCCTCGCGATCGACCTTGATGTTGACGAACAGGTCGTTCATCAGCGCCGCCACGCCCTCGTCCTCGAACGATTCGTGCGCCATCACGTGGCACCAGTGGCATGCTGAATAGCCGATCGACAGCAGGATCGGCTTGTTCTCGCGCCTCGCCTGCGCGAGCGCTTCCTCGCCCCACGGATACCAATCGACCGGATTGTCCGCGTGTTGCTGCAGATAAGGGCTGGTTTCGCCGGCGAGACGATTGGACATGTCGACGCCGGAGCCGAAGCCCGACCCGCGTCGTCAGGCCGACGCTTCTTCGAACGCGACGCGCTCGAAATCGGCGCCGCGCTGCAGCAGCCGCGTCAAACGGAATCGGCGCTCCGGCCCCGATGCGATGGTGCGAAAGACGCGGCCGGCATTGAACGTGCGCGGCGGCACGATCATGCACGCCTTGTCATCGGGCGTCGCGCCGAGGATGACCGTCGGAATCGGCGCCTCTTCGACCAGCATCGTCGTCAGTGCCCGCACCGCCGTCGCCGCCGGCGCGCCGGCCCACAGCTTGAGCCCCAGGGTCAATTCGCCGCGGCCGTCGAGCGCCACGCGCGTGACGTGACCACAACGCAGGCGCTCATCGTCACGAACGACCACGAGCTGGTCGAGATGCCAGCGGTACTGCCCGGTTGCGGCGCGGTGCAGCGTCGCCGCCGACCACTCGTAGCTTCCCTGCCAGCTGCTCCCACGCCCACGACCGCTCGGCTTCATCCTTGTTGCGATCGTAATCGGTGAGCGCACCCAGCGTCGCGAGATGCTGCGTGCCCTGATACGACAGGTGGCCGACCAGATCCTGGCTGTTGAAGCTGCGCCCCGAGACGCGAAAGTACGCGGCGCCTAAGCCGCCGACGCAAAGCTCGAGGCCGGCCTGCGCTTCGTTGCCGGTCCCGCGTTTCATCGGCAGCGCGTACCAGCGCGAGTCGAGGTGCGAAAGCAGGGTCGTGCATGCCTCGACCGAGACGTCGTGTCCGAGCTGCAGCTCGGCGGGATTGGCGCCGCTCGCCAGCCGCTTCAGGCGGCCGCGCACGCTGGCGGCGAGCTTGGCGGGATAGCAGAAGCGCGTCGACTGGCTCGCATGGCGCGGCGCGCCCGAGTGCAGCGTCGCGCCGCCCGGGCCGTCCAGGTCGACGCTGATCACCGGCCCTTCGGTCTCGCGCTGCTGTGCGTAGGGAAAGGTCTTGCGCGCCCACATCGCGAGCCAGCGGTCGGTCAGCTCGATCTGGCGCACCGACATGGAGCAGGGGTCGGCCAGGTCGAGCAGCAAGGCGTGCGCATAGCTCGAGTAGCACGACAGGCCGATAGCGTTGGGCAGCAGGTCGTCGGACACGGCGGAGACCGCGCACTCGAGGATCTCGGCCAGCCGGTAATAAGCATGCAGCTCCTGCCACACGGCAGGTGTCGGCACGCGACGGGCCAGCCCATGAACGAGAATCAGCTGCTTGCCGACCCAAAGTCCGCGCTGCAGGACCTTGGCCTTGACGCCCTGCAGCTCGGCGTCGCCTTCGAGCAGCGGTTTCAGGCAGGCCGAGTACTGGCTCCAGAGCGCCTGCCAGAGGGAGAGCGCCTGCTCGGCTGCTTCCTGCTCGCGCTCGGCAGCGGGCTGCGGCTTGCCCGCGTAGCGCCGCGCGAGCTCGGTATGCAGGTAGCTCACCGGCTCGCGAATCAGCTCGGCGATGCGGGCGCGCTCGCGCGGGGCGAAGTCCGCCTCGGCGAGCCGGCGCAACTGGTCGAGTATCGCGTCGTAGTGCCGGGGAATACTGGTCACCGGCAGGCTGCGCAGCCACGCCGCGCAGCCATCCGCATCGGCAAACGCAAGTTGGCCGGGGGCGTTCCGGGCCTGCGTCTGCGCAAGCGTGGTTTCGTTGGTCACCATGACACCGCCGTCGGCAAGGCTTTATAGCACAACTGCCGCACCGGACGGGCCCGGCCGCTGCGCTGCGCCGGCGGGCGCCGGGCGTGAATAGTCGGCGTTTCCCACGCGCAATACGCCGGCGCGCCGACCGGCGACGAGGCCCAGACTGGGCTCAACAGGCGACCGGCAGGCACCCACGACTTGTACCCCGGGGCCGTAGCATGGAGAAGGCAATGCACCACCACTTCGAACCAGGCATTTCCCCCCAGTTCCGCATCGCACGCGAGCCCGCGATGCGAGGGTTCAGCGTCCATTCACCGGTCAGCGCGCGCGCGACCGTACGCGCCGCACTCGACCGGCCCTCGCGCCGCTACCGTTTGCCTCCAACCCGCGCTGCGCGATTGTCGCGCAGTCGCGGGGTCTTTTTGGCGCCCGGCAAGCGGACGCTCTCGGCGGTCGTGCTCGCGGCAGCGCTGGTCGCCTTGGCGGTTGCGCTGTGCACCGCCAAGCTCGTCGACAGCACCGCCTTCAGCGTCAATCCCGGGCCGCGGCTGGTCGCGTCGGCCTCGGTCGCGCCGGCGATCTTCGCTCCGGTGCTGCGCTGACGCGCGCCGGCGACACACCTGCGGCGCGCGATAGAGCGTAACGGTGGTTCTGGCGGCGCGTGTTGCCGCAATGGCACGAGTTGCGGCGATCTTGCGCGGGAGCTCAAGGATGGGCGGCGGCGACCGTGCTGCGCGCTGGACGACGGGTTGCTTACGGATCCCGACCTGCGTTACTACGACACAGCGTACGACACAGCGGCGACTCGCCGGGTACCGGTTCCCTTACCGATTGCCGTGAGTCATCGCGTCGAAACTCTGCGTCGCTGCAGAGCAACGAATCCGAGCAACGCGATCGCGATGAGCAGCAAGCTCGACGGTTCGCTCACGTTCGCGGGTACGTCTACCGTGAGCGGCGTCATGGTCCCGGTGAAGTTGCCGGCCGAGACGAATGTCAGGCCCGTGACGAACGCCGTCGCATTGGCGGGATCGAGGCCGGCGGAAGTCTCGATACCGCGGATTTCGAAGCGATCGACGCCGAGCGGATCGAAGAAGAACTGGACGCCGCCGGTGAGGTTGATCCCGCTATCGAAGAAGCTGCTCCCGTTCCACAGGAAAAGGTCGAACAGGTTGTCGCCGATCCCCGTCGGCAGCAGCACCGACGCAAAATTGGGATCGCCGGCGCCGGTCGCGTAGTCGTAGCCGATCGCCAACAATGGATCGATGAAAGTGACGGAGGTCGGCCCGACGTCTCCAATGTGGAAGTTATAGACGCCGTTGACGATGGTGGGCAGGTGGATATCGGCCGGCCCTACGCCGGTCAGCGGCGAAAAATCGAAGAACGAATTGGAGCGGACGAGGATCGACGGATTGCCTGTGAACGGCAGATGATCGTTCGGGTCGGGCGTGGCGTCGTTGAGCCGGGTTTCGATGACTTGGAAATTTATGTCGTAGTGGCCGTTGGCTTTCAGAACGCCGACCGGGAAGGTGAACGAGATCGCTGTCGGCGGCAAAATTTGCGACTGAATGATGTCGGCAGTAGTCGGCTGGTTCGGACGGAAGGTATCCCGGTCAAAAATCTGGACCCGAAAGCCGTCGGGGACGAAGCCGTTGGGAATGGTCCAGGAAATCGTCGGCGTCAGGCCGCTGTTCGAAATCGTCACGTTGACCGGAAACGGCACCACCGCGTCGGTTCCTGCCAGCGGAGGACCTTGAACCTGCAGCGAATCCGGCCCGTTCTGGAAGGTCAGAGTCCAGGGCTGCAGGCGAGTCGTCGGATTGGCCATCGTGCCGAGGATATTCGCCGAGTCCGTAGTGCGCGCACAAAAGTTCCGGTTTACCGTCAAGGGCCCGCAGGCAGACTGGGATACGGTTAAGCCGTCGGGCGCGTAGGTTGCACCGAGCGTCGTCGTTACCGAACCGCCAACCACGTCCGCCCCGAATTGAAATCGATCGCCTTGTGCTACTCCGACGTCGTTGGCCGCCCGGATGTCGCGAAACATGTTGACCGAGCCGGCAACGAGCTGGATCGGGACGCCTAGCGCCGGCTGAACGCCCCACAAAATCAGTGCGAGCAAAGCGGCGGCAAAGGCGCCGCCCAGTCTCGGGAATGCGCGGGAACAGGCCATGTCAATCTCCCTATTTGTGCCGCTCCTATGCGCCGCCCTGAAATATGGCGTGTTGTACCGCACGGGTTGTGAGCCCTAGCATTAAGCGAGCCAAGCGATTAACGCATTAATTTCTAATGTAGTCAGGGCTTTGTCAGCCACAACGATGTAATGAAATCCGACACATTGAGCGGGGGTTGGCACGGGGATACCAGGCGCCGGCGTCGCGCTCAATCGAGCCGCAACAACAACATTCATTGTCGATCGATGCTACCGCACTGCCGTATTTTCGCGCCGAACCCACGAATGGCCCCGCACTGGATCAGGCCGCCCCAGCAAGCCGCGCGCGCTGCCTACTGGCGCGGCGTGCGAGACGCCACTGCCGGCAGCGCCTCGAAATTGCTGCGAAACGGATTGATGTCGATGCCGCCCCGGCGGGTAAAGCGCGCGTAGACGGTCAGGCGCTCGGGGCGGCACCGCGCGGCAATATCGACGAACATGCGCTCGACACAGCTCTCGTGAAACGCCGCGTGACGGCGATACGACAGGAAGTACCGCAGCAGCGCGGCGCGATCGATGCGCGGACCGCGATAGCGCACCATCACGTCGCCGTAATCGGGTTGTCCGGTGACCGGGCAATTGGAACGGAACAGTGCGGTGCGCAACGTTTCCTCGCCGACCGGCCCTAGCGCCGCGAGAAACCCGGGCGCGGGTGCGGGGGCAGCGGCAGCAGCATCCTCGGCGTCCAGCGATTCGCCGGGCAGCTCCGCGAGCACCAGCGCCGCGAACGTCGACGAGGGTTGCAGCATGACTTCGACCGGCGCGCGGCAGATGCGGCCCAGGTCGCTCGCCAAGGTCTGGGCGAGCCGATCGCGGGCGGGCAGGGGTTCCTGCGCGAACGATCCCAGATAAAGCTTCAGCGACTTGGATTCGACCGTCGCGGGGGAATCCGCGGGGATGCGAAATTCGCCGATGGCGAGCTGCGGCTTGCCAGCCAAATCGAGCCAGGAGATCTCGTAGGCCGTCCACAGGTCGGCGCCTCCGAACGGCAGCGCGCCGCGCATCCCCAGCGCTTCGCGCTCTTCGGCGCGCTCGATCGCGAAGAGCAAGCCCGGATCGTAGCGATCGGGGTAGCCGGTTGCCCTGCCCAGCGGCGACGGGTCCTGTGAATTCATCGGTGATCGAGAAACGCCGTGGCGGCCGGGGTGTCGGCGCCAAGCTCGACCGACCTGGCGCCGCCATCGCCTTGCACGATCGGCATGATACGCGCCGCACCGATGCGACAATCGCCGCTCGTGCGGTTTCCGCCGCGCCGCCCAGCCGTGGCGGCCGCGGCTCCGGGTTCTTGCTATAGTGCCGACCCGATTACCGACGCTGCGCTCGCGCATGGGCGCAGCCCGACAGCGGACACCGCGCTTAAGCCGCAGGCATCACACCATGAACGCCGAGCTCCGTACCAGCTACGACGAGTTTCCATACCAGAGTCAGCCGCTGCGGCAGACGCATCCCGACCATCTCGCGACGGTGGCGTCGCTGTTCGGATTCGACGCCGCCGCCGTCGAACGATGTCGCGTGTTCGAGATTGGCTGCGCGTCGGGCGGCAACCTGATTCCTCTGGCGGCAAGCTATCCGGACTCGACTTTCCTCGGCATCGACTTGTCACCGGTGCAGATCGGGCAAGGCGCCGCCGAGATCGACGCGCTCGGCTTGTGCAACATCCGCCTTTTGCCGATCGACGTCATGGCTTTCGACGCCGAGCTGCAATCGTTCGACTACATCATCGCGCACGGCATCTATTCATGGGTGCCCGCGCCTGTGCAGGAAAAAATACTGGCGCTGTGCGCACAGCTGCTCGCCACGAACGGCATTGCGCTCGTCAGCTACAACACGCTGCCGGGCTGGCGCATGCTGGCGATCGTGCGCGAGGCCATGCTCTACCAGACCCGGGATATCGTGGATCCGCGGGCCAAGGTCGCGCAGGCGCGCGCCACGCTCGACTTCCTCTCCGAAGCGGTGCCGGACCGCGACTCGGCCTACGGCCGGCTGCTGCGCCTGGCCGCCGAGCACATCCGCCAGAAGCCGGACTACTACGTCCTGCATGAATACCTCGAGGATGCGAACGAGGCGCTGTACTTCCAGCAATTCGTCGATCGTGCAGTGGGCCACGGCCTGCGCTACCTGGGCGACAGCGACTTGTCGACGATGCTTGCGGTCGGCCTGCCGCCCAAGGTCGTCGCAACGCTGGATCGGATCGCGCCCGGACTGATCCGCCGCGAACAGTTCCTGGATTTTCTGAAGAGCCGCAGCTTCCGCCACAGCCTGCTGATTCGCGAGGGCGCCGCGCTCGATCGCAAGCTGTCGCCGGCTCGCTTGATGGCGCTGCGGGTTGCCGCGCCGGTACAAGTCGGAGCTGAGGCGGTCGACCTGGCGTCGGATCGCCGCGAGACGTTCCGCCTGATCGACGGCCGCGCAGTCGAGGCGTCGCATCGCATCGTCAAGGCGGGTCTGGCGATTCTCGCCGAGCAGTGGCCGCTCGCGCTCACCTTCGACGAATTGCACGAGCGCGCGGCCGGCCGGCTCGGTGCGGCCGGGCGCGCCGGGCCCGGCGAACGCGATCTGCTGGCGTCGGACATCATGCGCCTGCATCTCGCCGGCGTGGCCGAACTGCACCGCGCACCGCCGCCGTTCGTTCTGGTCGGCGGGGCGCGGCCCGAGGCCGGCGCGATCGCGCGGCGCGACGCGGCACGCGGCGCGGCGAGCGCCAACCTGCGCCACGAGCCGGTGGTGCTGCAGGAAGACGAGCGCGCATTGCTCCCGCTCCTCGACGGAACCCGGACCCGCGAGGAGGTCGCCGCACTGCGTTGGCCCTCGCTGCCGGATGCCGATCGCCTGGCCCGGCTCGAGAGTGCGCTCGCTTCGCTGGGCCGGCGGGCGCTGCTCATGGGTTAAGCGCGGCAGCGCTGCGACGACTCGCGTCGCCGCCGGGTTCGGGCGCGCCGCGCTCAAGCGATTCGGTCGAGCTGCCGGTACCCGATCGCTTCGGCGACATGCGTCGCCCCGATCGCCTCGACGCCGGCCAGGTCGGCGATGGTGCGCGCGACCTTGAGAATCCGGTGATAGGCGCGCGCCGACAGCGACAGCCGCGCAAACGCATTCTTGAGCAGCGCTTCGGCTTCCGCGATCCGGGGCGCACCAACGCTCGACCTCCTTGACGTCGAGCCAGCCGTTGGGCTTCGCCTGCCGCGCGCGCTGGCGCCGTGCCGCCGCGGCAACCCTCCCGCGAACGACGGCGCTGCTCTCCCCGCCCTCCGCGGCGCGGCGCGCCGCCGGCAAGGCGTCGGCCGGCAGCGAGGCACGTCGATCTGCAGATCGATGCGGTCGAGCAGCGGCCCGGAAATGCGCGCGCGATAGCGCGCGATCTGGTCCGGCGTGCAGCGGCACCTGCCGCTGGCGTGGCCCAGATAGCCGCAGGGGCAGGGATTCATCGCGGCGACGAACTGGAAGCGCGCCGGAAACGTCGCCTGCCGCGCGGCGCGCGAGATATGGATCCGGCCCGATTCGATCGGCTCGCGCAGCACTTCGAGCACGCGGCGGTCCCACTCCGGCAGCTCGTCGAGAAACAGCACGCCGTGATGCGCCAGCGAGATCTCGCCCGGGCGCGGGTCGCTGCCGCCGCCGACCAGCGCCACGGCGGAGGCCGTGTGATGCGGCGCGCGAAACGACGCGCCGTCCCCAGTCGCCGGACAGAGAAGCGGCCGGTGAGCGAATGCGAGCGCGGCCGACTCGAGCGCCTCGTCCTCGGTCAGCGGCGGCAGGAGGCCCGGCAGGCGCTGCGCCAGCATCGATTTGCCGGTTCCCGGCGGGCCGATCATCAGCAGGCTGTGCGATCCGGCGGCGGCGACTTCCAGCGCGCGCTTGGCCTGCGCTTGGCCGCGCACGTCGATCAGGTCCGGGCCCGCGATCGGATCGGCGCGGAGCGGCGCGGCGCCAGCGCCGGCAGCGGCGTGCGCCCGGTCAGGTGCGCGCAAACCTCGAGCAGCGATCCGGCCGGGTGCACGATCGCATCGCGCACCAGCGATGCTTCGGCGGCCGACGCCGCGGGCAGCACAAAGGCGCGACCGTCGCGGCGCGCCGACAGCACCATCGCCAGCGCGCCGCGGATCGCACGAAGCTCGCCGGTCAGCGCAAGCTCGCCCGCGAATTCGTATCGCGCAAGCGCGGGCGCCGGAATCTGCCCGGTCGCGGCGAGAATGCCGAGCGCGATCGGCAGATCGAAGCGGCCCGATTCCTTGGGCAGGTCGGCCGGCGCGAGGTTGACGGTGATGTTCCGCGCGGGAAATTCGAACTGCGCGTTCTGCAGCGCCGCGCGCACGCGATCGCGCGCTTCGCGCACCTCGGTCTCGGGCAAGCCGACCAGATGCACGGCCGGCAAGCCCGCCGGCCAGATGCACCTCGACCGTTACCTGCGGCGCGTCGACGCCGGACAGGCGCTCGACTGTGCACGACGGCGACTGCCATGTCGGCGAATTCCTCGACCTCATGCGCATCGATCGAGGAGATTAAGCCGCCGGCAGCCAGGCGCTCTCGACCGTTAGGCCTATCGGCGGCGTGTCACGACACCGGGCGGCTCGAATAGTCGAGGCTGACGGCAGCTCGGCCGATATACCGTGCGGCTGTAATCGCAACTGGAAATCGGGGCGGCTGCGTGGACCGGCAACGGTCACTAACGGCAGGACAGCGAAGCTCATCGCGGCGCGCCGGCGCGACTTTTCCTCGAGCTCGGCGACCCGCGCCTCCAGCGCGTCGAGCTTTTCCCGCGTGCGCAGCAGCACGCGGGCCTGGATGTCGAATTCCTCGCGCGTCACCAGATCGAGCCGGCCCAGCGCGCCGCGCAGCATCGCCTTCAGGTTTTTTTCGGCGTCGCGCGCCGGGCTCGCGGCAATCGCTGCGGCCACGCGGGCGCTGACGTCGTCAAGAATCTTGCGGTTCGAGCATTGACGGCTCCTTGCCGAAATCGATTGGTCGAGTCTAGCAAAGCCCGATGACGTTGCCGGCGCGACACCGTTGCGCGCGTCCCAATGCCGTGCGCCGCGCCGACGAGGTCGCACCTATCTTGGGGCGAATTGCCAGGTGCGTCGCAACAGCCGGCGAAAGCCAATTGCAGTGATAACTGTATTGATTATTGTAAATGACTAACGGCGTGGCATGGCTCGTGCTGAATGGCCAAGGGGCTTTTAGTTCGCCGTTCAGCCAAGGAGAGAGATCGATGCACGCCAGACTGCGCCTGATGTTTTCGCTTGCGATGCTGGCTACTGCGAGCGTCTGTCGGCACCGCGCAGGCGCAAACCCCGCACCCGCGCCCGCGCCGAGGCCGCACCCGCCGAGGCCAAGCCGGACTACACGATCACCGGCAACTTCGGCATCTACAGCCAGTACATTTTCCGCGGCCTCACGCAGACCGACCAGAAGCCCGCGTTCCAGGGCGGCTTCGACTTCGCGCACACCAACGGCTTCTACCTCGGCACCTGGGGTTCGAACATCAGCTGGCTGCACGACGCGGGCGTCTGCAATCACGGCTGCAGCCTCGAATGGGATTTCTACGGCGGCTGGAAGTACGCGATCAACGACGACTGGGGCACCGACATCGGCGTGCTCTATTACTACTACCCGGGCAGCTACGTCGGCCGGCGTGACCAAGCCCGGACACGACCGAAATCTACGCGCGCCGGATCGTGGAAGTGGGTGTCGCTCAAGTATTCGCACAGCGTCGATCACACCTTCGGCGTTCCGAACTCGAACAACAGCTGGTACTCGACCTGTCGGCGAACTACCCGATCAACGACACGCTGGACGCTCAACGCCCACGTCGGCCGCCAGGAATACCAGGGCAGCAACGAACGGCGTCAGCAACAGCGATCCTCAACTACACCGATTGGAAGCTCGGCGTGACTTGGGTCGTCGCCGGCTACAACATCGGCGCGTACTACACCGACACCAACGCCAAGGATGCCGGCTACACGATCGCCGGACGCAACATCGGCAAGGCGACCGGCACGGTGTTCGTGCAGAAGACGTTCTGATCCGGCGCCGCTGCCGCAGCCGCGCGCGCATTCATCGAGGGGCAAACAATGAAACTGGTAACCGCGATCATCAAGCCGTTCAAGCTGGACGAGGTCCGGGAGGCCCTGTCCGCGATCGGCGTGCAGGGCATCACCGTCACCGAGGTCAAGGGCTTCGGCCGGCAGAAAGGTCACACCGAGCTCTATCGCGGCGCGGAGTACGTCGTCGATTTCCTGCCCAAGGTCAAGATCGAAGCGGCGATCAAGAGCGACCTGCTCGATCGCGTGATCGAGGCGATCGAAAAGGCCGCCAACACCGGCAAGATCGGCGACGGCAAGATCTTCGTCTTCGAGCTCGAACAAGTCGTGCGCATCCGGACCGGCGAGACCGGTGCCGATGCGCTCTAAGGGGAACCTCATGAAGCGATTGTTTGCGTTGGTCGCCGTCATCGGCGCGCTCGGCGCGGGAGGCGCGGTCTTCGCGCAGGACTACAAGGCCGCCGACCGCCGCCGGCAGCAACCGCGCCTGCGGCAGCCCCCGCGGCGCCCGACGCCAAGGCCGAGCCTGCCAAGGCGGACGCGCGCGCGCCTGCCGCGGCAGCCCGCCGCGGCACCGCCCGCGCCGACGACGCCGCAGCTGGTCGGCGTCGACAAGATCAGCGGCGGCGACACGGCATGGATGCTGACGTCGACCGCGCTGGTGCTGCTGATGACGATCCCCGGACTCGCGCTGTTCTACGGCGGCATGGTGCGCAAGAAGAACGTGCTGGCGACGCTGATGCAGAGCTTCGCGATCACCTGCCTGGTCACCGTCCTCTGGGTGATCGCCGGCTACAGCCTCGCCTTCATGCCGGGCGGTTCGTTCATCGGCAGCCTCGACCGACTTTTCCTCAACGGCATGCTGTTCCAGAAGGAAGCCGGCAA
This sequence comes from uncultured beta proteobacterium, assembly GCA_963713125.1. GTDB lineage: Bacteria > Pseudomonadota > Gammaproteobacteria > Burkholderiales > Casimicrobiaceae > PALSA-1003. The sequence goes on from CAVQKL010000005.1 coordinate 399,199, forward strand.
GATGACGCGTGTCGCACCTCGGCGCACGACCGATTCCCGAGTCGGTCTACATGATGTTCCAGATGACGTTCGCGATCATCACGCCCGCGCTGATCGCCGGCGCCTTCGCCGACCGCATGAAGTTCTCGGCGATGCTCTGGTTCATGGGTCTGTGGTCGCTGCTGATCTACTCGCCGATCGCGCACATGATGTGGGAGCCGTCAGGCTTCTGGGCGGCCAAGGGCGTGCTCGATTTCGCCGGCGGCACGGTCGTGCACATCAACGCCGGCATCGCGGGCCTGGTCTGCGCGCTGGTGCTCGGCAAGCGCCTGGGCTACGGCAAGGAGCCGATGGCGCCGCACAACCTGACGCTGACCCTGATCGGCGCGTCGATGCTGTGGGTCGGCTGGTTCGGCTTCAACGCGGGCTCCGCGGTTGCCGCCGACGGGCGCGCCGGCATGGCGATGGTCGTCACCCAGCTCGCCACCGCCGCCGCCGCACTGGCGTGGATGTTCACCGAGTGGATCACCAAGGGTAAGCCTTCGGTGCTCGGGATCGCCTCGGGCGCGGTTGCCGGGCCTGGTTGCGATCACGCCGGCGTCGGGTTTCGTCGGCGTCGCCGGCGCGCTTGGTCATCGGCATCGCGGCGGGCGTCGTCTGCTTTTTCGCCGCGACGACGGTCAAGCGCGATGTTCGGCTACGACGACTCGCTCGACGCATTCGGCGTGCACTGCATCGGCGGCATCGTCGGCGCGCTGCTCACCGGCGTGTTCAACGTCAAGGAGATCAGCGGCGCGGACGCCGACTTCCTGGTGCAGCTCGGCGCGGTCGTGACGACGCTGGTTTACAGCGGCGTCGGCAGCTTCATCATCCTCAAGGTCATCGACATGGTCGTCGGCCTGCGCGTGTCCGAAGAAGAGGAGCGCGAAGGCCTCGACATCAGTCTTCACGGCGAGCGCGTGGAGTAGGCCGGCACGCAACGTCCGGCCTGAAGTTTCTCCTCAGTGGTATTCGGGGCGCCGCAAGCGCCCCGTTTTTTGGCACGATCGCGGTGTGTCAGCGCCGCGCGCGCTGTTTCTTCGCCCGCGGATGCGCCTGATCGTAGATCTTCGCCAGGTACTGGAAGTCGAGGTGCGTGTAGATCTGCGTGCTGGCAATGCTGGCGTGGCCCAGCAGCTCCTGCACCGCGCGCAGATCGCCGGACGACTGCAGCAGATGCGAGGCGAACGAATGGCGCAGCATGTGCGGGTGGACGTGCCGGGCCAGACCCCGCTTGACCGCCCATGCCGCGAGTCGCTGCTGGATCGCGCGCGGCGTGAGGCGGCGCCCCGTGCGGCTGATGAATACCGCGTCGGTGTCGCGCACCGGCAGCACGGGCCGCAGCGCCAGCCACGCCCTGAGCGCGATGCGTGCCGGTTCACCGACGGGCACGATGCGCTCCTTCGCGCCTTTGCCCAGGACGCGCACTTCAGCGGCGTTCAGGTCGAGCGCGGCGAGGTCGAGGCCGGAAAGCTCGGACACGCGCAGGCCGGACGAATACGCGAGCTCGAGCAGCGCGCGGTCGCGAACCGCGAGCACGTCGTCGTCGGCGATGGCGACCAGGCGCACCGCCTCGTCGGGCGACAGGACCGCCGGCAGATGCCGTGCCGCCTTGGGCGCCTTCAGTCCGGCGCAGGGATTGTCCTTGAGCGTGGGCTCGTGATCGATCAGCGAACCGGTAGAACGCGCGCCATCCCGACAGCACGCGCGCCAGGCTCTTGCCCGACAAGCCCCGCGCGTGCAGCGTCGCCAGGAAGCGACGCAGCTGCGCGGGCGAGAGCTCTGCGAGCGGCGCGTCGCCGGCGAGATCCTGCAGCAGCTTCGACATCGCGGCGATAGGCGTTACGCGTATGCGCGGGCCGGGTGGCCAGGTGCTGTTCGAACGCCGGGAGCAGCGGGTCGGCCGCACGAGCCGGCGCCGGCGACGAGGCGGCGCGGCGCGAAGCGCTCATCGGACGTATCCTAGCTCTGCGGCAGGAAGCGCGCGGTCGCCACGCTGGCGAGCTCCGACAGGCGCGTCAGATGCATCGTGCCCAGGCCCGCGTAGAAGCGGCCCGGGTCTTCGCTGCCCAGCGCAAGCAGGCCGAACGTGTGATGCGTGCGCAGCGGCAGCAGCGCGAACGATGCGAGCGAAAGGCCGCCTTCGAACCAGTCGCGCGATTCGAACGGCGCCTGCGTGCCGCAGTACGGCGCGCCCAGCGCGCCGGCGTATTCGCGGATTTCCTGGCTGGTGGCGGCGAGCTCCGGCAGATACGATTGCTCGGGCACCCTGCCCCACAGGCGCAGCGCCACCTGCGGCACGCGAAAGTCCTCGCTTCAGGCTCTGGTACAGCACGCCCAGCGTCGTCTCGAGGTCCGCCGCGGAAAAAAGCGCGAGCGTCGAGCGATGCAGTTTTTCGCTGATCGCATCGTTGTCGGTGCCGAACTGGATCAGCTCGCGCAGCTTCGACTCGAGCTGGCCGTTCTTTTCCCGCAGGGTCACGATCTGGCGTTCGGCGATCGGAATCGCGTGGCCGCCATGCGGATGCGGCACATAGATCTCGGCAAGCAGATCGGCGTATTGCTCGAAGAATTCCACATGCTGCTTCAGGTATTCGGCGACCGACTCGGCGTTCATCCCTGCTTCCTTGTTGGTTTCAGTCATCATGAGTCGACCTGCCACTCGCCTTCGAACACCGTCTGCGCCGGGCCGGTCATCAGCACCGGCGTCGCCCGGCCCGGCCCAGCGTATCGTGAGCTCGCCGCCGCGCGTCACGAACGCGCACCGTCGAATCGAAGCAGGCCGCGGCGGATGCCGGCGACGACGGCCGCGCACGCGCCGGTGCCGCAGGCAAGCGTCTCGCCGGCGCCGCGCTCCCACACGCGCAGGCGAATGTTAGCGCGATCGACGATCTGCATGTAGCCCGCGTTCGCGCCGCTGCGGGAACCGCGGATGGCGCTCGATCAGCGGGCCCTGGGTGGTCGACCGGTGCCGATTCGACGTCGGCGACGACCTGCACCGCGTGCGGATTGCCCATCGACAGCGCGCGTGATCGTGCACCGACGGCCGGCGACCTCCAGCGATCTGCGTCGACCGCACGCGCCGTCGCCGTCGAAAGGAATCGCTCGGGCTCGAAGCGCGGCGCGCCCATGTCGACGCTGCACCTGCCCGTCGGCTTCCAGCGCGGCTCGATGATGCCGCCGAGCGTCTCGACGCGAATCGTCCGCTTTGTCGTCAGTCCCTGTCGCGGACGAAATGGACGAAGCAGCGCGCGCCGTTGCCGCATTGCTCGACTTCGCCGCCGTCGGCGTTGAATATGCGATAGCGGAAATCGGCGTCGGCGCGCGGCGGCTTCTCGACCAGCAGCACCTGGTCGCAGCCGACGCCGAAATGGCGGTCGGCGAGCGCGCGCGATCTGCGCGCGGTCGAGGTCGACGCGCTGGCGGATGCCGTCGAGCACGACGAAATCGTTGCCCAGGCCCTGCATCTTGGTGAATTTGAGCCGCGCACTCACCCGGCTCCTCCGAGGAGCTCGACGAGGCTCTTCTGTCCGCGGCGGAGGAATGGCAGTCTGCGGCCGTCAATGGTCGCGGTCCCGGCGATCTCGTAGGCGACCGTACCTCGGCGGACGGCGGCATTGATCGCGCGGCGCCAGGCATCGAAGCTTGCCCGGGCGACCACGTCGATTCGTGCGCGACCTCGCGCGGGGGAGGGTTTGCCGGCCCGGCATGCTGGCCTCGACGACCTGTTCTCCGGCGAGCGCAAGCGTGAAGGCCAGCGCTTCCAGCGCGACATCGCTATCGTTCGGATTGGTCACGTCGAGCACCAGCCTGGCCTGGATGTCATCGGCGCCGAGCCGTTCGATGCGAACGTCGGCCAGCGCGACTTCGGGCGGATCGATGCGGGGCGGCACCAGCGCGCATGCGGCGACCGCCAGCACGGCGGCGACGAGGGCAAGGCGCGGCGCGGCCCCGGTTGCGAGCATCGGGTACTCTAACATCCGCAGCGCCGCCGATTGCCGCACCGTCGTGCCGGCGATAGAATGCAAGCAGCGGCGTGTCGTGCGCCACATCCAGCAAACGGACGCAGAGGAAAGTGACATGCAGGGTCCGCGATCGAAACCCATCGTGGAATACGAGGCTGCGATCAGCTTCGGGCCGCCGAAGAAGGAGCGCATGCGCGACCGTCCGCTGACCCGGTCGCAGTTCGTCGTCGAGCACGGCGACGATCCCGCCGTGCTGGTCGTCGCGTTCACCGGGTTCGCGGGCAAGTTGTCGATTCCCACCTTCGATTTCATGCGCAGCACCGAGCTGCTGAACTACAACCGCATCCTGCTTTGCGACAATTCGAGGACGTGCTATCTGAATGGCATTCCTCCCGTTGCCGGGGACATCAATGCGTTGCTCGCGCTGCTCCGCGAGCACATCGAGGAGCTCGCGCCGAAGCAAACGATGTTCATCGGCGGCTCCGGGGGGAGCCACGCGGCGATCTTGTTCGGGCATCTGCTCGCAGCCGACTTGGTGCATGCCTTCTCTCCGCACACCAACCTCGACCCCGCCTACTGGCGCACATCGGAATACATGAAGGACGTCGAAGCGTTCGCTACCGCCATCGCTCGAATGGATCACGTGCCGCCGGCGGCGCGGGCCTACTTCGATCTGAGCAAGGTCTTGCCCCAGTGGAATGGAAGGACGCTGTACAACCTCCACGTTTGCGCGCGCTCGGCACCTGACCTTTCGCGCGCGCTGCGCCTCGAAGGCTTGCCCGGCGTCACGATTCACCGCTACGACTGCGACAGCCATTCGGTGGCCGCGTGGCTTGCAAGGCGACAGCGCTTGCTGCCCCTGTTCAAGGTGGACAACCAGCGCGGACTGGTCACCCCGGCGGGAGGAGGCCAGCCCGGGGCCTAGCGGCGTAGGCTGGCTAGCGGGGGCACACGCTAGTCGCGACGGATTCCTGCGCGTTGCACGACCGGGCCCCAGCGCGCGACTTCCTTGCGGATTTCCTCCCCGTGTTGCGCCGAGGTGCCGGTCGACGGCTCCACGCCGATGGCGACCAGTCGCTCGGCGAGTGTCTCGGCGCTCAGGGTCGCAGCTGCACGGCTTAGACGTTGAAGCGGAAATGCATGACGTCGCCGTCCCGGACGACGTAGTCCCTGCCTTCGAGCCGCATCTTGCCCCCCTCTTTGGCGCCCTGCTCTCCCCGGCAGGCGACGAAAGTCATCATAGGCGATGACCTCGGCGCGGATAAAGCCTTTTTCGAAGTCGGTGTGGATCACGCCCGCGGCCTGCGGCGCGGTGCTGCCGCGCCGTATCGTCCAGGCGCGGACTTCCTTCGGCCCGGCGGTGAAATAGGTCTCCAGACCCGAGCAACTCGTAGCCGGCGTGGATCAAGCGGTCGAGCCCGGCTTCGGCCAGGCCCATGTCGGCGAGGAAGATCTGCTTGTCGGCGTCGTCGAGATCGGCGATCTGCGCTTCGAGCGCGGCGCTGATCGCGACCACCGGCGCGCCTTCGCGCGCGCGCGTAGGCCTCGACGCGATCGAGCAGCGGGTTGCCGGCAAAGCCGTGCTCGGAGACGTTGGCCACGTACATCGTCGGCTTCATCGTCAGCAGGAACAGCGGCTTCAGCACCGCGAGCTCTTCGGGATAGAGGTCGACCGAGCGCGCCGGCCGCGCATCGTTCAGCGCGGGGACGATCTTTTCCAGCGCCGCCACCAGCCGCTTCGCTTCCTTGTCGCCGCCGGCCCGGGCCGCTTTCGCGTACCGGCTCATCTGCTTGTCGACGGCCGCCAGGTCGGCCAGCGCGAGCTCGGTATTGATCGTCTCGATGTCCGAGACCGGATCGATCTTGCCGGCGACGTGCACGACGTTCGGATCCTCGAAGCAGCGCACGACGTGCGCGATGGCGTCGGTCTCGCGAATGTTGGCGAGGAACTGGTTGCCCAGCCCTTCGCCTTTGGACGCGCCGGCGACCAGTCCCGCGATGTCGACGAATTCCACGACCGCGGGAAGCACGCGCTCGGGACGCGCGATCGCGGCCAGCGCCGCGAGCCGCGGATCCGGCACTTCGACGATGCCGACGTTGGGCTCGATCGTGCAGAACGGATAGTTTTCCGCCGCGATGCCGGCGCGGGTCAGCGCGTTGAACAGCGTCGACTTGCCGACGTTCGGGCAGCCCGACGATGCCGCATTTGAGGCTCATCGGCTCGCCGGTCCTTCGGACAGCCGGGCGGTTGGCGCGGCGCCGTGTGCAGCTCGTGCATCGCGCGCTCGGTTTCGCCGCGCGCGAGCCAGCGGCCATACCGCCAGCGCCCGCGCGATCGCGTCGTCGATCAGCGGCCGCTCGTCGCCGCGAGGCGGATGCAGCACGTAGTCGGCGACCTCCTGCTCCGACAGCGCGCCGTCGCGCGGATGGCCGATGCCGATGCGGAGCCGCCAGAAGTCCCCGCTGCCCAGCGCAGCGGCGATGTCCTTCAGGCCGTTGTGACCGGCACTGCCGCCGCCCTGCTTCAGCTTGACCACGCCCGGCTTCAAGTCGAGCTCGTCGTGCGCGACCAGCATCTCGGCGGGTGCGACCCGATAGAAGCGGGCAAGCGAGGCGACCGCGAGTCCGCTGCGATTCATGAAGGTCTGCGGCATCGCGAGCCGCAGATCGGCGCCGTCGCCGCCGCGCACAGCGGCGACCTGCGCATGAAATCTTGGATTCGGCGCGAAAGCTCGCCTGCAGCGACTCGGCCAGGCGCTCGATCCACCAGAAGCCGGCGTTGTGCCGCGTCTCTCGGTACTCGCGTCCCGGGTTGCCGAGGCCGACGATCAGGCGGAACGCGTGCGCCATCATCGCCTCGATCCAAGCTTGCGCGGCGCCGCAAACAGCAAAAAGGCCCGCCGCGAGAAGCGCCGGCGGGCCCTTCGTCGCGCCAGCGCGCTTATTTCTTGTCGTCCTTCTTGGCCGGCGCCTTGTCGGCACCCTTTTCCGCCGGCTTCTCGCCGCCCTTTTCCGCGGCCTTTTCGCCAGGCTTGGCGCCTTCGGCCGCCACCGCCTCGCCCGCCGCCGCTTCGGCCGTCGGCGCTGCGACTTCCTCGACCTCGACGACGATCGCGCGGCACGATCGCCGTCGCCACGACCGGGCTCGCGCCGGGCCGGGTCACCGCGGTCACGCCGGCGGGCAGCTTGAGATCGGAGACGTGTATCGATTGTCCGACCGCGAGCTGCGACAGGTCGACTTCGACGAACGCGGGCAGATCCTTCGGCAGGCACGAGACGTCGAGCTCGGTCAGCACGTGGCTGATGATGGCGTCGGTCGTCTTGATCGCCGGCGCGAGCTCGCGTTGATGAAGTGCAACGGCACCTTCATGTGGATCTTGCGGTTCTCGTCGACCCGCTGGAAATCGATGTGCAGCACCTCGTGCCGGAACGGATGCATCTGGACGTCGCGCAGCAGCACGCGCTGCGCGCCGTCGCCGAGCTTCATCGTCAGGATCGACGAGTGAAACGCTTCCTTGTTGAGCGCGTGGATCAGCGCATTGTGGTCGAGCTCGATCGGTTGCGGCTCTCGGTGCCGCCGTAGACGATGCCCGGCGCGCGTCCGGTGCGGCGCAGGCGGCGGCTCGCGCCTCGTCCTTCGGTGCCGCGGGGAAATGCGGTGAATTCGAACTGCATGATGCGATGCTCCTGTTGTCTGCGGCCTTCCGCGCACGCGTGGGCGCAGCGGTCGTCCGCGATGGCGACAATGCCGCCGGCAGGCGGCGACGGGAAAGCGTTGAATTGTAACCCGAATTGGTCTCGCAGCGCAAAGGCCTATCTGCGCGGAGCCCGGTGCCGTCAGCCGCCGAATCATGCGGACTATTCGGTGAACAGCGAGCTGACCGACTCCTCGTTGGAGATCCGCGTCATCGTCTCGGCAAGCAGCTGCGCGCAGGAGAGCTGCCGGATACGCTTGCAGGCACGCGCCTCGTCGGACAGCGCGATCGTGTCGGTGACGACGATCTCGTCCAGCTCCGATTCGGCGATGCGCGCGACGGCGCCCCCCGACAGCACCGGATGCGTGCAATAGGCCAGCACCTTCTGCGCGCCGTTCGCCTTGAGCGCCGATGCCGCCTTGCACAGCGTGTTGGCGGTGTCGACGATATCGTCCATGATCACGCAGGCGCGGCCGGCGACGTCGCCGATGATGTTCATCACTTCGGCGACGTTGGCCTTCGGCCGGCGCTTGTCGATGATCGCCAGGTCGGAATCGAGCCGTTTCGCGATCGCCCGCGCGCGCACCACGCCGCCCACGTCGGGCGAGACGACCAGCAGGTTGTCGTAGTTCTGCTTCCACAGGTCGCCGAGCAGTACCGGCGTGGCATAGATGTTGTCGACCGGAATGTTGAAAAAGCCCTGGATCTGATCGGCGTGCAGGTCCATCGTCATCACGCGATTGACGCCGACGGTCGTCAGCATGTCGGCGACGACTTTGGCCGTGATCGGCACCCGCGCCGAGCGCGGCCGACGGTCCTGCCGCGCATAGCCGAAATAGGGTATCGCGGCGGTGATGCGCCCGGCCGATGCGCGCTTCAGCGCGTCGACCATCACCAGGATTTCCATCAGGTTGTCGTTGGTCGGCTGCGAGGTCGATTGCAGGATGAACACGTCGCGGCCGCGCACGTTCTCCAGCAATTCGACCATCACTTCGCCGTCGGAGAAGCGGCCGACGATGCATCGGCCGAGGCTGATGTTCATATGCCGGACGACGGCCTCGGCGAGCTTCGGGTTGGCGCTGCCGGTGAAGATCCGCATCCGCTCGAACGCCATCGTCCCCGCCTATGAAAGACTGCGGGCAGGCCGTCCGCACGGAGCGGCCTGCCCGACATGTTGGTGGCTGGGGAGGTAGGGATCGAACCTACGAATGCCGGAATCAAAATCCGGTGCCTTACCACTTGGCGACTCCCCAAGGGAAACCGTTCGCGCGCGGGAACGTCAACGTGCGGCAAACGACCACAGCGGGTGGCGGTTCAGCGCGCGAGCAACAAATCCGGCCGTTTCTCCGGCGTTTCCACCGGCGCTATCCTGTTGTGCGCGGCATCCGCGAGAGCGCTTGCTGCGCGGCGCATTCGGACGCGAAAGCGGCGAACACGCGCGCTCCCGACTCCGACATCCGCGCGCCCGAGGCTGGCGCCTCGCGCGACAGGCGCGTCGAGACGGTCCGGCGACTCCGGGAATAGCGCGGCCGCAACCGCTTGCAGGTCGTTGCGGCCATACCCCTCGGAAAAGACGGCCATTTTCGCGGACTGGCTGTATCGTGTCAATTCAGCTTCGGCGAAAACGGATCGCGGTCGGGACCGCTCATCGCCAGGAATCGACGGCGATGCGCAATTCGACCTCCGGATAATCGAGCGTCAGGCGCTTCGGGCGCGACACGCCGTCGCCGCCGCGCTCGAACGCCTGGTAGACGATGATCCACCCATCCTGGCGCAGCAGCTGCCGGCATGCCGTCGCTGCCGCGCTCGATCGCCGCCGGCGCGCCGTCGCGCGGCACGCCCTGGATCCAGAACGCCAGGCCTTCGACCGGCAGCGGCCAGCCGAGCGCGCGCGTGGTCAGCGACGGCCAGTCGCTCGCGGTCTCGATTCTTCCGTCGGGCGTTTGCAGGCGCACGCCGCTCGCATCGCCGGTCAGGCGCGCGATCGTCTGGCCGAGCGGCGATGCTCAGATCGAGCTCATCGCGCTGCACGCTCGTGCGTCCAGTGGAAGTTGGCGGCCAGCGCATCGTTGCCGTGCCGCGCCGACAGGCGGCCGCTCAGCTCGAACGCCGCGTCGCGCCGCGACGATCGCGGCCGGCGGCAGGGCGCTGTCCGATCAGCGCCGGGGTGCAGGCGCGCAGCAGGATCACCGCGCCACGCCGCGGCGACTGCGCGGGCGCGCATGCCGCGCGGCATCGGCATCGACGTCCGGCGACTGCGATGTCAGTGCGCCAGACGGCGCATCGTCTCGATCAGGACCGGGTTGTCGGGCGAGGTCTTGAGCTGCGATTGCCAGAACTCGTTCGCCCGATCGCGCTCGCCCTTCGCCCACAGCACCTCGCCCAGATGCGCGGCGATCTCGGGGTCGGCCTGGTCGCCGAAGGCGCGCCGCAGGAATTTCTCCGAATCGTCGAGATTGCCCATGCGGTAATTGGCCCAGCCCATGCTGTCGAGGATGAACGGATCGTCCGGCGCGATCTGCAGCGCTCTCTCGATCAGCTTCAGTCCCTCCGCCGTGCGCGGCGTGCGGTCGACCAGCGTGTAGCCGAGCGCGTTGAGCGCCTGCGCGTTGTCGGGCTTGAGCTCGATCAGCCGCTTGAGCCTCGACTCGACCTCGTCGATGCGGTCGAGCTTCTCGGCGACCATCGCGACATCGTAGAGCAGGTCGACCGAATCGGCCTGGCGCTCCAGCGCCGCCGCGAGAACCGCGTACGCGCTCTTGTAGTCGCCGGCATCGCGCAGCAGCTGCGCTTCCGCCTGCGCGAGCTCGACCCGCTGTTCGGCCGACTCGGGCTGCAGTCCGTCCAGGTAGCTGCGCGCCGCGCGCGAGGTCGCCCTTCTTCGCGATCATCGCGCCGATGCGCAGCTTGGCGAGCCACGCGCGATCCCCTTCGGTGACCTCGCGGTACCGGGCGATCGCCTCGTCGTAGCGCTTGGTTTCCTCGGCCAGCTGGCGCGAGATAGAACGGCACGACGCCCTTCTCGCCGTAGCCTGCCTTGTCGAGCTCCTCGAGCAGACGCTGCGCGGTCGCATAGTCCTTCATCTGCAGCGAAATCGCGGCGACCGCGAATTCGAACTCGCGGTCCTCCGGGTCCTCGTCCCACAGCCGCTGGAAGATCGCGCGCGCGTCGCCAAAGCGCTTTTGCTCGACGTAGAGCTGCGCCAGCGCGCCGGCAACGGCGCGCGCGTCGGGCGTCGCGGCGAGAAATTCCTTCAGGAAGGCGATCGCCGCGTCGGGCGAGCTCTTGGCCAGGATGTCGGCCTTGACCAGCGCGGCGCGGTCCCAGCCGGGCTTGAGCTCGAGCGCGCGGTCCGCCGCGCGTGTCGCGCGCGGCGAGCGATGGCCGGATCGTCGAGCCTGGTGTTGTAAGCCGGCGAGCGCGACGGCGAACCAGCCTTCGCGAACGTTCGGATACGGCTTGGCCAGATCCTGCACCAGTCGAAACGCCGCGGCCTTGTCCGTTTGCGCCGCCAGCGCCTGGTTGAGCTGCAGGAACGCGTCGCCGAGCGACTTGTCGTTGGCCGCGGCTTCGATCAGGACGCGCTGGAGCTCGGCCTTGAGGTCGGAGCCCGCGCCGGAGATGGCAAGCGAGGCCACCATCTGCCGTGCGCGATCGGCCTTCGGATCGAGCTGCTGCCACAGCTTCGCCGCTTCCAGCGCCAGCGTGCGCTGCCGGGCAAACAGCGCGATCTCGGTCGCACGGCGGGCGAGCACCGGGATCGCTCGCTTCGCGCGCCGCTTCGAAATACGCCCGCGCCGCCAGCGCCGGCATCGCCGCGCTGCATCGCGACATCGCCGACCAGGATGCGATAGAGCACGTCCGGGCGTCAGCTCGTCGACCGGCTCGGGCTGGTCGCCGGCGCGGGCGCCGTCTGCGGCATTGCTGGCGCGGCGGGCGCCTGCGCGCGGCCGTCGCCGGACGCTGCGGCCGCGGCGACCAGGCTGGCGAAGAGCAAAGAAGCGAAGGACGGGAATCACGATAGGGGAGCCATGCTCGGTCGGTTTCGACTTCAAGGCCCGGCACCACGCCGGACCTCGCTGCATCTTAGGGTATATTGGCCCGAGCAACAAACGCCACCCGACGCTCCCAGATGCCCGAACTTCCGGAAGTTGAAACGACGCGTCGCGGCGTCGCGCCTCACGTAGAACGGCAGAAAGTGACGGCGGTCAGGATCTACGACCGCCGACTGCGCTGGCCGGTTCCTCGCGATTTGCCGCGCCGGCTGGTCGGCCGCGTCGTCGACCGGGTCGACCGGCGCAGCAAATACCTGCTTTTCCGGCTGGGCCGCGACACGCTGATCGTCCATTTCGGCATGACCGGAAGCCTGCGCGTCTACGCGCGCCGCCCCGGAGCGGCGCACGCACGATCACGTCGATCTGGAATTCGGCAACGGCGTCGTGCTTCGTTACCACGACCCGCGCCGCTTCGGCGCGATGCTGTGGTGGCCCGCGACCGCTGGCGCGCATCCGCTGCTCGCCGCGCTCGGACCCGAGCCGTTCTCGGCCGGTTTCGACGCGGCATACCTGTTCGCCTCGACGCGCGGCCGCAGCACGGCGATCAAGCTCGCGCTGATGGACAATCACCTGGTCGTCGGCGCTGGGCAACATCTACGCCAACGAGGCGCTCTTTCGCGCCGGCATACGGCCGACGCGCGCCGCCAACCGCATCTCGCGCGCAGCGGCTTGGCCGGCTGGTCATGGCGGTGCGGGAAACGCTCGCCGCGGCGATCGCCAAAGGCGGCAGCACGCTTCGCGATTACGTCGACAGCGACGGCGCCGCCAGGCTACTTTCAGCTCGAGTACAACGTGTACGGTCGCGAAGGCCTGCCTTGCCGCGTCTGCGGCGAGCCGATCTCGCGCGACGCGGCAGGCGGGCCGGGCGACCTATTATTGCCGCAGCTGCCAGACCTGAGGAGCCTTAGGTGCTTGTTTTGGCGCGCTTTATGCTAGAGTCGCTGCGAGCCAGCGGGAGGACGCGGCGAAAATGATGCAATCGAAGGATCTGGCCGCCCGATTTGAAGCCTACAGCGACTGGCGCCGCCGGCTGTCGGCCGGCGTGTCGCGCCTGCACGAATGGCTGTCCGAGCAGGAGCTCGCGGACGGCCAGGCCGACCTGACCGTCCAGCGCCTGCTCGAGCGGCTGCACCAGGACAAGCTGGTCGTCGCCTTTGTCGCCGAGTTCTCGCGCGGCAAGTCCGAGCTGATCAACGCGATCTTCTTTGCCGATTTCGGCCAGCGCCTGCTGCCCTCGGCCGCAGGCCGCACGACGATGTGCCCGACGGAGCTGCTCTACGACTCGACGCGGCCGCCGTCGATCCGGCTGTTGCCGATCGAGACCCGGGCGCGCGACGGATCGGTCACCGAATTCAAGAACTACGCCGACGAGTGGGTGACGATCGCGCTCGACATGTCGTCGGCGGATCGGATGGCCGAGGCGCTGTCGCAGGTGTCGCAGACCAAGCGCGTTCCGGTTCCGCTTGCGCGCAAATACGGTCTCTACGACGACGGCGACCCGCTGGCGCCGCTGTCGGCGGCCGACGCCGTCGGTCGATGTGCCGTGCTGGCGGCACGCGATCATCAACTTTCCGCATCCGCTGCTGCAGCAGGGGCTGGTGATTCTCGACACGCCCGGCCTGAACGCGATCGGCACCGAGCCCGAGCTCACGCTCAACCTGCTGCCGAACGCCCATGCGATCCTGTTCATCCTGGCCGCCGACGCCGGCGTGACCAAGACCGACATCGACGTATGGACCAATCACATCGTCGGGGACAGCCCGGCGAGCCGCGAAGGTCGGCTGGTCATCCTGAACAAGATCGACGGGCTGTGGGACGAGCTGCGCACCGCGCCCGAAATCGAGGCGGAAATCGCGCGCCAGGTCCGCACCAGCGCGCAGCTGCTGCTGATCCCGCCGGCGCAGGTCTTCCCGGTGTCGGCGCAGAAGGCGCTGCTGGCCAAGGTCAACGGCGACGACGCGCTGCTGGCCAGGAGCCGCCTGCCGCAGCTCGAGTCGGCGCTGTCGCAGGGAGCTGATTCCGGCCAAGCGACGCATCGTCGGCTCCGCGACGCAGACCGAGATCCGCGCAGCTCGTCGCGGGCACGCGCACCATACTCGACAGCCGCATCGCCGGCATCCGCGAGCAGCTCGACCGAGCTGCAGAGCCTGCGCGGCAAGAACCAGGATGTCGTCGAGCACATGATGGAGCGAATCCAGCAGGAGAAGAATCTGTTCGAGCGCGGCATGCAGCGCTACACGGCGCTGCGCACGGTCTTCACGCAACAGACCAACAACCTGTACGAAAGCATCGGGCTTGAGACGCTGCGCGCCACGGCCGCCGACACGCGCGAGCGGATCGAGAAGAGCCCGTTCACCAAGGGCGTGCGCTCCGCGATGGGCGATTTCTTCGCCAAGATCTACGGCAGCCTCGACCAGGGCGCGCGGCAGACCGCCGAGACGCACGAGATGATGCAGGCGATGTATCAGCGCTTCGCCAAGGAGCACGGCATCGAGCCGTTCACGCCGCCGCCGTTCTCGATGCTCAAGTACCAGAAGGAAGTCGAGCGGCTGGAGCGCGCGTACAACGTGCATTTCAACACGCTGTGGAACATGGTCAGCAAGGCCAAGTTCACGCTGATGAAGCGATTCTTCGAGACGATCGCGATCCGGGTCAAGCACGTCTTCGACATCGCGACCCGCGATCTGGAAAGCTGGCTGAAGGCGGTGATGGCGCCGCTGGAAACGCAGGTGCGCGAGCACCACCTGCAGCTGCGCCGCCGGCTGGAAAGCGTCAAGCGCATCCATCGCGCGAGCGACGAGCTCGAGGAGCGGATCGGCGAGCTCGAGCAGGCCGAGGTCGCCGCGAAGGCGCAGATCGCGGCGCTCGCGCGCGAGCTCGCGGCGATCGACGCGATCTGCGAGCAGTCCGAGCCGCTGCCGCTCGCCGCCAACGGCTGAGGCGGCTCGCGCGCAGCGGCTCAGGCCGGCACGTCGGCTTTGGCTGCCATCAGGCCGCGGTACTTCAGCAGCAACTGGTCCTTGCGTCTCCACGAAGTCGGGATTCACCGGGATGCAATCGACCGGGCAGACCTCGACGCACTGCGGCGTGTCGAAGTGGCCGACGCACTCGGTGCACTTCTTCGGGTCGATCACGTAGATTTCCGGGCCCTGCGAGATCGCGCCGTTCGGGCACTCGGGCTCGCAAACGTCGCAGTTGATGCATTCGTCGGTGATGATCAGCGCCATCAGCCCTCCGGCGGACTGCGCCGCACGCTCGTGCGGCCGCCTTGGCCTTGAGCCGGGCGACGACGGCCGGGTGCACGAACTTGCCGACGTCGCCGCCGAAGCGGGCGATTTCACGAACGATCGTCGATGACATGAACAGGTATTGCTCGGCCGGGGTCAGAAACAGCGTTTCGACCTCGGGATGAAGGTTGCGGTTCATGCCCGCCATCTGAAACTCGTATTCGAAGTCCGACACCGCGCGCAGGCCGCGCAGGATCGTCGTCGCTCCGACCGAGTGCACGAAATCCATCAGCAGGCCGGAAAAGCCCGCAACCTCGACATTGGGATACGCCGCCAGGACCTCGCGCGCCATCGCGATGCGCTCGTCGGCGGTGAACATCGGGCGCTTGCTTTCGCTGTCCGCGATCGCGACGATCACCCGGTCGAACAGCTTGGCCGCCCGCCGCACCAGGTCCTCGTGCCCTTTGGTGAACGGGTCGAAGGTTCCAGGATAGACGACTTTCAGCATGCCCCGATCTCCCCGCTCGGCCGCGTGCTGCCGCTCAGTCGTCGCCGGGCAGGCGGCGCAGCAGATGATAATGCACCTGTCCGGCCTTGTCGCCGCGCACGATCGCGAAACCGGCGCGGCGCGACGACCGGTGCGGCTGCCTCGACATAGAGCGCCCCGTCGGCGCGACGCGCGCCGCGGCCGCCGGCAAGCAGCGTCTCCCATCGCGGAGCGGCAAACGGCGGATCGAGGAAGACGACATCGAACAGCCGCGTTTCGCGCGCCAGAAAGGCTTGCGCGTCGGCGCAGTGCGTCTCGAGCGCCGACGCGCCCAGCATGCGCGCGGTCGCATGCCAGCGCGCGCACCAGCTCGGGCTTGCGATCGACGGCGACCGCGAGCGCCGCGCCGCGCGAGAGCGCCTCGAATGAAAGCGCGCCGCTGCCGGCAAAAGGGTCGAGCGTGCTGCGCGCCGTCGAGATCCTGGCCGAGCCAGTTGAACAGCGTTTCGCGAACCCGATCGGGCGTCGGGCGAACGTCGGCGACGGCGGGAAAGCGAATGCGCCTGCCGCGCCAGCGCCCGCCGATGATGCGAATCTGTTGGGCTTGCGGCAAGCGTGGCAGCCGAGTCGTCATCGGAAAGGTAGAATTGTACCTTTGCCTGTCAGCGCCCAGACCTCGATGCTCGACCTGTTCAAGCGCAAGCCCGATGACGGCGAACGCAGCTGGTCCGAACGCCTGAAGAGCGGGCTCGGCCTCTCGCGCGAACGCATTTCCCGCCCGCTTGACCGCGCTGTTCGGCCGCGAAGCGCTGTCGGAGGAGGCGATCGACGAGTTGCGCAGCGCGCTCCTCGCCGCCGACGTCGGCATTCCCGCGACCGAGCATCTGCTCGACGAGCTCGTCGCGCCGCTGGAAGCGCGCCGGCGCCGACCTCGATGCCCGCGCGGTGCTGAAGTCCGCGCTCGCGAAGCTTGATCGCGCCGCTCGAGCAGCCGCTGATCATCGGCTCGGCGCGGCCTTTCGTGATCATGCTCGCCGGGCGTCAACGGCGCGGGCAAGACGACCTCGATCGGCAAGCTCGCCAAGTACCTGCAGCGGCAGGGACTACTCGGTGCTGCTCGCCGCGGGCGACACCTTCCGCGCCGCGGCGCGCGAGCAGCTCGAAGCCTGGGGCGCGCGCAACAACGTCCAGGTCGTCGCGCAGCAAGGAGGCGATCCGGCGGCGGTGATGTTCGATGCGATCTCCGCGGCGCGGGCGCGGCGCATCGACGTCGTGCTTGCCGACACCGCCGGCCGGCTGCCGACGCAGCTGCCGCTGATGGAGGAGCTCAAGAAGATCCGCCGCGTGATCGCCAAGGCGCAGGAAGGCGCGCCGCACGAAACGCTGCTCGTGCTCGACGCCAACACCGGGCAGAACGCGCTGGCGCAGGTCGCCGCATTCGACGCCGCGCTGGGGCTGACCGGGCTGATCCTGACCAAGCTCGACGGCACGGCCAAGGGCGGGGTCGTCGCGGCCATCGCCAAGACGCGGCCGGTGCCGCTGAAGCTGATCGGCGTCGGCGAAGGCGTCGACGACCTTCGCCCTTTCCGCGCCGCCGAATTCGCCGACGCGCTGATCGGCTGAACAGCCCTCGCCAGCGGTCACCGCAGGGCACGCCGACCTCCGGGCAGGCGTGCGCGCCGAGCGGTCGCGCGTCACGATCGCGATCGTGGTAGTGCCGCGAGCCGAGCAGCCTTGGCCAGGCGGAACTTTGGGGCGTCTTAGCACTCTGACAGGCCGAGTGCTAAAATACGTCCAAGGCACTCAGAAGGAGTTTAATTGATGCCCATGAACACACTGGCTTTCCCGACCCCGGCCTCGCTGGGGAGCCTGGATCACTACATCCAGGCGGTGAACCGCTTTCCGCTGCTCACCGCCGAGCAGGAGGTCGAGCTCGGCCGCAGGCTGCAGCGCGACAACGACCTGGACGCGGCGCGCTCGCTCGTCCTGTCCCACTTGCGGCTGGTGGTGGCGGTCAGCCGCAATTACCTGGGCTACGGCCTGCCGCAGGCCGACCTGATCCAGGAAGGCAATATCGGCCTGATGAAGGCCGTGCGCCGATTCGATCCGGAGCGCGGCGTTCGCCTGGTGTCGTTCGCCCTGCACTGGATCCGGGCCGAAATCCACGAGCACATCCTGCGCAACTGGCGGCTGGTCAAGATCGCCACCACCAAGGCGCAGCGGAAGCTCTTTTTCAACCTGCGCAGCATGAAGCCCAAGCTCGGTGCGCTGACGCCGCAGCGAGGCGAACGGCATCGCCAAGGCGCTGGGCGTCAAGCCCGAGGAAGTGTTCGAAATGGAGACGCGGCTCTCCGGCCAGGATGTCGCCCTCGACCCGCCGGCCGGCGACGACGGCGAGACGATGACGCCGAGCGCGTATCTGACCGACAGCGATGCCGAGCCGGTCCAGATACTCGAACGCGCCGAGACCGCGCGCAATCGCAGCGACGGCCTGAAGAGCGCTCTGTCGAGGCTGGACAGCCGCAGCCGCGACATCATCGAAGCCCGCTGGCTGCGCGAGGACGATCCGGCGACGCTGCAGGATCTCGCCGACCAATACGGCGTGTCGGCCGAGCGGATCCGCCAGATCGAAAGCAAGGCGCTGAAGACGATGCGCGGCGAAATGGCGACGCTCTAGAAGCCTGCAGCCGAAGCAGTGCACGTGACGCGACGCCGGCCCCAGGGCCGGCGTTTTTGTGCGGCTGGCGACGCTAAAGCTCGACCTGCGTTCCGAGCTCGACGACGCGGTTGGTCGGAACGTTGAAAAATTCGATCGCCTTGGTCGCGTTCTTGGCCATCGACACGAACAGGCGCTCGCGCCACAGCGCCATGCCCGGCGTCGCCGTCGGGATCAGCGTTTCGCGCGAGACGAAGAACGAGGTGTCCATCATGTCGAACGGATAGCCGCGGCGCCCGCATTCCTCCAGCAGCTCCGGAACGTCCGGATCTTCCTTGAATCCGAAAAACGCCTCGAACTGCTGGAAGTTGCAGCCGAGATCGCGGATGCGCACGCGCTCGGACAAGCGGCACGGTCGGGATGTCCTCGTGTCGTCAGCGTCAGCAGAACGACGCGCTCGTGCAGCACCTTGTTGTGCTTGAGGTTGTGCAGCAGCGCGTGCGGCGCGCGATTCGGCGTGCTGGTGAGGAAGACGGCGGTGCCCGGCACGCGCATCGGCGGGTTGGCCGCGATGCTTTCGATGAACACGATCGATCGGCATCGTCTCGGCGCTCAAGCCGCTCGAGCAGGATCGCGCGGCCGCGCTTCCACGTCGTCAGCAGCGTGAAGACCGCTCCTCCGACGACGATCGGGAACC
Organism: uncultured beta proteobacterium; assembly: GCA_963713125.1. Taxonomy (GTDB): domain Bacteria; phylum Pseudomonadota; class Gammaproteobacteria; order Burkholderiales; family Casimicrobiaceae; genus PALSA-1003. The sequence continues at coordinate 418,000 of CAVQKL010000005.1, forward strand.
ATCCGCCTTCCGGAATCTTGAGCAGGTTGGACGACAGGAAGGCGGCGTCGATCGCGATCAGCGGCACGACGATCAGCGAGCGCGGCCAGCGCGTTCCAGCGCCACAGCCTGGTCAGCACGACGAAGATCAGCAGCGAATCGATCGCCATCGCGAGCGTCACCGCGATGCCGTACGCGGCGGCCAGATTGCTCGAAGCTCTGGAAGCCGGCGACCAGCAGCATCACCGCGCAGAACAGCATCCAGTTGATGAACGGGACGTAGATCTGGCCGATCTGGCGCTCCGACGTGTGCATGATCGTCAGGCGCGGGCAATAGCCCATCTGGATCGCCTGCCGCGTCAGCGAGAACGCGCCGGAAATGACCGCCTGCGACGCGATCACCGTCGCGCTGGTGGCGAGGATCACCATCGGCAGCAGCGCCCATTCCGGCGCCAGCAGGTAGAACGGATTCTTGATCGCCTCCGGGTCGGCGATGATCAGCGCGCCCTGGCCGAAATAATTGAGCACCAGCGCCGGCGCCACCAGATACAGCCACGCCCGCCGGATCGGCGCCACGCCGAAATGGCCCATGTCGGCGTACAGCGCCTCGGTGCCGGTGACGGCGAGCACGACCGCGCCCAAGCGCGAGAAACGCCGCCAGCGGGTTGCCGGTCAGGAAACGCGAACGCGTAAGACGGCAGCAAGCGCCATCAGCACCCGCGGGTCGCTGCCAGATCGCGGCCGCGCCCAGCACGGCGAGCGTCGCGAACCAGACGCACATCAGCGGGCCGAACAACCCGCCGACCTTCGCCGTCCCGTGGCGCTGGATCGAGAACAGCGCGAGCAGGATCGCGAGCGTCACCGGGATGACGTAGCTCTTGCAGCGCCGGCGCGACGACCTCGAGGCCCTCGACCGCGGACAGGACCGAGATCGCCGGCGTGATCATGCCGTCGCCGTAGAACATCGCGGCGCCGAAAATGCCCAGGCCGACCAGCCACCAGCGCGCCTGCCGGTCGTCGAGGCCGCGCGACACCAGCGCGGTCAGCGCCATGATGCCGCCCTCGCCGCCGATTGTCGGCGCGCATGATCAGCGTCACGTACTTGAGCGTGACGATGATCATCAGCGCCCAGAAGATCACCGACAGGATGCCGAGCACGTTGTCGGCGGTCAGCGGCAGGCCGTGCCGGCCCGGTGAAGCATTCGCGCAGCGTGTAGAGCGGGCTTGTCCCGATGTCGCCGAAGACGATGCCGATCGCGCCGATGACCAGCGGCGCCGTCGGCTTTTCTGCCGCAGCGGCCGGGGCGGTCGCCGCGCCAGCTGCCTGCCCGCTCAGCATGCTCCTTCGTCGGAGCGACGCGCAGAAGCGGATATTGAGCTGCTTGAGCTTGCGGTACAGATGCGTGCGTTCGAGCCCGGCGCGTTCGGCGACGCGGCTCATGTTGCTCTGTTCCTTGCCAAGCAACTGCTCGAAGTAGATCCGTTCGAACGCTTCGCGCGCCTCGCGCAGCGGCAGCTCGAAAAATCGCGCCGTGACCTCGGGCGCGATCGCCGCCGACGGCGGCAGCGCCGATTCGCCCAGAAGGCGCCGCACGTGCTCGCCGGTGATCTCGCTGTCGATCGTCAAGGCGAGATTGGCGATCACGTTGTGCAGATGGTCGAGATTGCCCGGCCAGTACGCGCCGGCGAGCGCCGACACGGCGCTCGCCTGCAGCGTCCCCAGCGTGCGCTGGCTCGCGGTGATCTCGCGCCAGAAGCGCGCGATCAGCGCCGGCAGGTCGTCGCGCCGCGCGCGCAGCGGCGGCAGCATGACCGCGCCCGCGGACAAGCATCGACAGCAGCGCCGGGTCGAAGCGACCCTCGGCGGCCAGGTTGCCGAGTTGCTCGCTGCTGGTGCAGACAAGAATCGTGTCCTGCTTTTCGAGCTTCGGCAGTAGGAACGCGAGCCCTTTCTGCTCCGCTTTCGAATACGCGCCGATTTCGGCGCAGTAGAGCAGGCCGTCGCGCGCCTCCTCGAGAACCTGCGACGGGTTGGCGGCAAGCCGCGCGCCGTTGGCGAGAATGACCAGCGGCGCGTCGGGAACGTGCAGCGCCCGCGCCGCGATGTCGTGCCCGGCGCCGGGCTCGCCGACGATCAGCACCGGCCGGTTGGCGCGCAGCAGCTGCTCGATCGCCCGCTCGACCTCGATCACCGGCGTGCTGGTGCCGAGCGCCGCCAGCGATATCCGCCGCGGCCCCTGGCCGGCGGCCGTCTTCAAGCGCGCGCGTCACCGTCGACAAGCAGCTTTTGCAGCCCGACCGGCTTCTCCAGAAAATCGAAGGCGCCGACCTTGGTCGCCTCGACCGCGGTTTCGATCGTGCCGTGCCCGGACATCATCACGACCGGCATCGTCAGCTGGCCGTTCGCCGCCCATTCGCGCAGCAGGGTCACGCCGTCGGTGTCGGGCATCCAGATGTCGAGCAGCACCAGCGCGGGCTGCGTGCGCAGCCGGTAGTTGCGCGCCTCGCCGGCATTTTCGGCGACGCTGACCTGATATCCCTCGTCCTGCAGAATCTCGGACAACAGCTCGCGGATGCCGACTTCATCGTCGACGATCAGAATTTCTTTCTGCTGCGGCATCACGTGTTGGTTCCTTTGAACGGCAAGTACAAGCGTCACCACGGCGCCCCGTGCGGCGACCGATTCTCGATGGTTACGCGGCCATGGTGCTCCTCGGCGATCTTCTTGACGATCGCGAGGCCGAGCCCGGTACCTTTCGCCTTGGTCGTCACATACGGCTCGAAAGCGCGGCGCACGACATCGTCGGGAAATCCGCTGCCGCGGTCGCCGATCGACAATGCGAGCTCGTCGCCGCGCACCTCGAGGCCGATATCGTACGCGGGGTCGGGCGATTCCGCCTGCGCATCGATCGCATTCTGCAGCAGATTGTGGATCACCTGCCGCAGCCGCGTCGGCTCGCCCTGGATGACCGGATCGCCGTCCGCGAGCTTGAGCGACACATGAGGCCGCAGATTTTCGTACAGACCGAGCACGTCGAGCAAGAGCGCATTGACGTCGACCGGTTGCATCCTTCCCGGGCCCGATTGCCGGGCATAGATCGCGAAATCGTCGACCATGTGCTTCATCGCGCGTCACCTGCGCGACGATCGTCTGCGTCGCCCGCGTCAGCGCCTCCTCGTCGGCGGCGGCGAGCTTGCCGGCGAGCTTGACCGCGAGGCGCTCGGCCGAAAGCTGGATCGGCGTCAGCGGATTCTTGATCTCGTGCGCGAGGCGGCGAGCAACCTCCGCCCAGGCGGCATCGCGCTGCGCCTCGGCCAGCTCGGTCACGTCGTCGAAGACGACGACGCAACCCGGCGACCGGTTCGCCGGGCAGCCTCGATCCGCGCATCAGCAGCACGCGCGTGTGATTCGACACGGTGACCTCGGCCTGACGCTGCCATTGGCCGTCGCGCCCGCTGCGGAAGCCGTCGGCCACCAGCTCGGCAAAGCCGGCGAGCGCCGGCAAGCCGGCGCGCCCAGTCGGAAATCGGCACCTCGATCAGGTCGGCCAGCGGCTGCTGCAGAATCACCGCCGCGCTCGGGTTCGCCGTGCGCAGCCGAAACGCGCTGTCGAACGCCAGCACCCCGGCCGACAGATTGGCAAGAATGCTTTCGAGATAGGCGTTGGTCGTCTCGATCGCGTTGCGGCTTTCCTCGGCTTTCTGCCTCGCTTCGGCCAGTTGCGCCGTCATCGTATTGAACGACTCGGTGAGAACGCCGAGCTCGTCGCGACTCTGCACCGGATGCCGGCGGCTGAAGTCGCCTTGCGCCACCGCGCGCGTGCCTTCGGCGAGAAGACCCAGCGGCCCGCTGACCTGCTCGGACAGCACCACGGCCAGACCCAGCGCGGAGAAGAGCGCGAGCAGCAAGGTCAAGGTCAGCGTTAGCGCGTACAGGCGCTTCAGCGCGACGCGCGAAAAGGAGATCTCCTGGTAGTCGCGGTAGCCGGCCTGCACTTTTTCGGCATCGAGCTGCAATTGTCGCGGCACCGGCTCGACGACCTGCAGCAGCCGCAGCGGCTCGCCGGGATCGGAGGTATTGACCGGAACGACGACGCGCAGCAGCATGCCCTGGTCGGTGGTCTGGTCGATCGCCGAGTAGGGTTGCTGCAGCCTGGCGCGCCGCAGCGCCTGCGCCGGCGGCGGCTCCGGCGTCAGCGTCGACCCTGAAATTCCCGCGACGCCGAGCACGCCGCCCGCGGAGGTAAACAGCGCCGCCTCGTATATTCCCGCCTGCTCGCTGGCGCGACTTGAGCCGCTGCGGCATGCTCGCCGCATCGCCTTCCTGCAAGGTCAGCGCGAGCTGCGACGCCTTGTTGGTCGTTTCCTTCAGCAGATAGTCGAGCGCGCCGCGGCCGAGATTGAGGCCGCCTTCGAGCGCCCTGTCGACGCGCACGTCGAACCACGATTCGATGCTCTTGCCGAGAAACTGGACCGACACGCCGTAGAGCAGCGCGCCGGGAAGCACCGCGACCAGCGCGAACAGGAGCACCAGCCTGATCGCGAGTCGCGAGCCGAAAACGCCCGCCTTCAGGTTCTTGCGCAGGCGCCAGAGCTGATATCCGACGAGCCCCATCAGCAGGGCGACCATCGCTCCGTTCAGCACCAGCAGCAGGTTGTAGTTGCTGGCGAAGAGCTCGGTGTTGGCGCTCGCCGTGGCGAGCAGGAACAGGAACACGGTGCCGAGGACGGCGCACCCGAGCAGTACGTAGCGCAGCGCGCGCGGTGCGAGGATGCTGCTCACGGCGTGAAGCTCCAGCGGAACCATTCCGACTGCAGCGACCAGTCGCGCGAGGCCAGCGCATTGATCTGGAACGGCTTCGGCAACTGGGCGACGTCCAGGCGAAGCCGCACGGCGGCTTCGTAGCGCTCGCCGGGCGACAGCGCGTCCTTGCGGATGACCGGCCGCGAGACCACGCGCGACGAGCAGGCGCTCGACCTCGTCGAGCGAATCGAACTGCTGGCCGAGCAGCCCGCTGGTGACGCGGTACTGTCGGGTCAGCGGGTTGTAGGTCAATCGGTACTGCACCGACATCTGCACGAGCTTCTGATCGAGCCAGTACCAGCGCGGACGCACGAGCTCGAACTCGAGCACGAAATAGAGCGAGACGCCTTTTTGCAGCGCCTCCTCGAGCGTCGGATTGAACGCGAGGTCGAATTGCGCATTGAGCACGTAGCTTTCGTCCTCCGGCAGAAGCTCGGCCGATTTGACCCCGATCGTGTCGGCGTGCGCGATCGTTGCCGCCGGCAACGACAGCAAAGCGGTCAGGCACAGCAGGCCGGCGAGAATGCGGCGCATAGACATGCGACTGGTATGCTGCGGCGAGCCGCGCGCAATCCGTTCCGGAAGGACTCAGCTCTTTTGGAGGAGGGCGTAGAAAAACCCGTCGTGATTGTGCGCTGCGCCCGGGGCCGCTGGCAAGAGTTGGCCGTCGATCGCGCCGTATTCCGCCGGCAATGTGAGTCGAATGCGCAACGCATCGCCGTGGCGCTCGAGGAACGCGGTCGATCTGATCGCCGTTCTCGGCGCCGAAATATCGAGCAAGTCGAATAGAGCAGCACGCCGCCGCGCTTCAGACACGGCCACAGCGCATCGAGCAGGCGACGCTGCTGCGCGACGAAGCCCGCGATGTCGGTCTCGCGGCGCAGCCATTTGCCGTCGGGATGCCGTCGCACGATGCCCGATGCGGTGCAGGGCACGTCGGCCAGGATGCGATCGAACGGACGCCGTCCCACCAGAGCGTCGGGCTCGCCGGCGTCGGCGGCGACAAGACGCGCGTCAAGACCGAGGCGCGCGAAGATTGTCGCGCACGCGTTCGAGCCGCGCGGCGTCGACGTCGAGCGCGACCAGATCGAGCGTCGCCAGCTCGGCCAGATGCGTGGTCTTGCCGCCCGGCGCAGCGCAGGCGTCGAGCACCCGCATGCCGTCTTGCGCGCCGAGCAGCGGCGCCGCGAGCTGCGCGCCTGCGTCCTGCACCGAAAACCAGCCGGCCGCATAGCCGGGCAGCGCGGATGACCTGCGAGGCGTCTCGTCGAGCACGACGCCGGCATCGCCGATCGCGACGCGCCCGAATGCCCTGCGCGCGCAATGCCCCCAGATAGTCTTCGCGCGCAATCCGCCTGCGGTTGACGCGCAAGCGTCAGCGGCGGCCGCGCGTTGCCCGCATCGAGCACCGCGGCAGCATCGCTCCGGATACTCGGCGAACACGCGGTCGATCCACCAGCGAGGATAGGAAAAGCGCGCTTCGGGCTCGTTGCGCGATCTGCGCCAGCAGCGCGTCGCGGCGCCGCAGGAAACGTGCGCAGGATCGCGTTGGTCAGGCCCTGTGCCGACGTGCGCTTGAGCCGTGCCGTCGCGCGAACGGCGGCGTCGACGACCGCGTGCGCCGGCGCGCCGGTGTGGATCAACTGATAGAGCGCGACCCAGAGCAGCGCTTCGACGCTGCGCGTCGGCCAACGGACGATCGGCGAGCGCACGCACGATAGCGCGCAGTTCGCCCAGGAAGCGCAGCGTGCCGTAGGACAGCTCGTGCGCCAGCGCGCGATCGCCCGAGGGCGACGGCAGGCCCGCGAGCACCGCGGGAAGCGGATTGCCGGCAAGGACGCGACGGACGATTTTCGCGGCAAGTCGCTGCGCACGCTCCATCGCATGGGCGTCATCGGTGCCGCGGAGCCTGCCGTCGTCCGCAGCCGCCTAGCCGGCGGCGGCGCGGCGCGCGTCGACCACTCCCGCGTCGAAGGCCGCTCCCGCCGCGAGCGGATGTCCGGCGAGAAACGCGGCGGCAGCCACCGCTTGCCGCCCGCGCGCTGCAGTTCGCGCACGAGCAACGCGCCGCGGCCGCAGGCGACCAGCAGCCCGTTGGCGTCGGCCTGCACGATCGTGCCGGCGGCGCCGAAGCGCCAGCGCAGGGCTCGGCGGTCCAGATCTTGATCGTCGCGCCGTCGAGCGTCGCAAAGGCGCCGGGGGCGGGATCGAAGGCGCGAACCATGCGGTCGATCGTCACCGCGTCGTCGTTCCAGCGTATCGCCGCTTCGGCCGGCCTCGATCTTGCCCGCATAGGTCGCCCCGGCGGCGTCCTGCGGCTGCGCCACCGAGCGCGCCGGACGCCCGTAGCTGGCCGAGCGTCTGCACGATGGCCTGTCGCGCCGACGCGCCGCGAGCCTCGCCGTCAGCGTGCCCGCGGTGTCGCGCGGCGCGATCGGCACGATCGTGCGGGCGATCACCGGACCGGTGTCGAGGCCCGCATCCATCTGCATGATGCTGATGCCGGTCTCCCGTCGCCGGCCAGCAGCGCGCGCTGGATCGGGGCGGCGCCGCGCCAGCGCGGCAGCAGCGAGGCATGGATGTTGATCGCACCGTGGCGCGGCCAACTCGAGCATCGGCTTGCGGGAGTATCAGCCCGTAGGCGGCCACGATCAGCACGTCGAGCGGCGTCGCGTCGGCGGCGGCGGCGGGGCACGCCCTTGAGCGTCGGCGGTTGAAGCACCGGCAGGCCGCGTTCGACGGCCAGCGTCTTGACGGCGGACCGTCGCGAGCTTGAGCCCGCGTCCCTGCGGCCGGTCCGGCCGCGTCAGTACCAGCGCGACGTCGTGGCCGGCGTCGAGGATCGCCGCCAGCGCCGTCGCGGCGAACGGGGGGGTTCCGGCAAAACCTACCCGCAGCGCATCGGCCACGCCGGATCAGGCCGCTAGCCCGCAAGCCGCTGCTTCTTCTTGAGCTTGGCCGCAAGCCGCGCGCGCTTGAGCGGCGACAGGTAGTCGACGAAGACCTTGCCGACCAGATGATCCATTTCATGCTGAATACATACCGCCAGCATCCCCTCGGTGCGTGAGCTCGAACGGGTCGCCGCGCTCGTCCTGGGCGCGCACGGTGATCCGCGCCGCCCGCTTGACGTTGTCGTAATAGCCGGGCACCGAAAGGCAGCCCTCCTCGCACTCGGCCTCGCCCTCGGCGGCGACGATCGTCGGGTTGATGAAAACCTTGCAGGTCGTTGCGCGCCTCGCTGACGTCGATGACGATGATCCGCTTGTGCACGTCGACCTGGGTCGCGGCCAGGCCGACGCCCGGGGCGGCATACATGGTTTCGGCCATGTCCCTGACCAGCTTGCGGATTTCGGGGGTGACCGCGGCGACCGGGGCAGGCATGCTTGCGCAGCCGGGGATCGGGGTACTCCAGGATGTCCAGTACCATAATTACTTGCAAAATGAATACTCGGGATGCAGAATCCGACCTAAACCCTTATTTTGCGTCGGTTTAGGACGTTTGCAAGTCCCGCACAACACCTGTACCGGAGAGGCCCCATGAGCCTAAACTCGCGGCTGAATTCTACCATAGCGACCCTGCTGTTTTCGGCGGGCCTGCTCGCGCTGATGCTCGCCTCGCCGCCGTGCCGCGCCGACGAACTTCAGCTGCAGGACAACCGCCCGGACCGCTACACCGTGCAAAAAGGCGACACTCTCTGGGGTATCTCCGGCAAGTTCCTGAAGCAGCCGTGGCGCTGGCCCGAAATCTGGCGGATGAACCGCGAGCAGATCAAGAACCCGCACTGGATCTATCCCGGCGACGTCGTCGTGCTCGACCAGGTCGACGGCAAGTGGCGGCTGTCGCTCAACCGCCCGGCCGGGCCCGCGTCCGACCGCGCGTCTGTCCCCGTCGATCCGCGTCGAGAACCTCGAAGGCGAGGCCATTCCGACCATACCCGCCGGCGACCTTGCGCCTTTCCTGAGCAAGCCGATCATCACCGCGACCCGGGACGGCATTCCCGGGCGCGGCCCGGATCATCGCCGCGCACGACAATCGCGTCGTGCGCGGCGAGGGTGACTACGTCTATGCGGTCGACGTCGACGAAAAGGCGGGAACGCAGTGGTATATCTACCGCCCGGGCAAGGTGCTGCGCTCGTACGACAGCAACGAGCTGCTGGGCTACGAGCTGCGCTATCTGGGCACCGCGCGCGTCGACCGCTTCGGCGAGGTCGCGCGCATGGAGATCACCTCGGCGCGCGAGGAAATCCTGATGGACGACATGCTGCTGCCGGCGCCGCGCGAAGAGCTGGTCAACTACGTCCCGCACGCGCCGGACAAGGCGATCGACGGCCGCATCATCGCGCTCGACGGCGACTCGCACGAGGTCGGCCGCGGCTTCCTGGTCACGCGTCGACCGCGGCGCCGCGCGACGGGCTCGACGTGGGCACGGTGCTGGCGATCTATCATCCGACGCCGGTGATCGTCGATCCCGCGGCCATCGACCGAGCCGAGCGTCCTGTCGCGCTTCATCAGCGACCCGACGCGCGACATGCTGCAGCCGACGCGGTATTTGAACGATCCCACCGGAGCGCTCCGGCCTGCTGCTCATCTTCCGGGTGTTCGACAAGGTCGCCTACGGCATCGTGCTCAATGCGTCGGAGCCGGTCGTGACCGGCGACCTCGCGCGCAAGCCGTAGCGTCCCGACCGCCCAGACATCGCACCGGTTCGCCGATGGAAATCGACGCGCGCGTCGAGGCCTGGGCGTCCCTGCAACTCGTTCCGGGCCTCTCCGCTCGCGCGCTCGTTCGCGCTGCTCAAGGCATTCGGTGGCCCCGCCGAAGTGCTGGCGGCATCGCGGGCGAGCCTCGCAAGTGTCGGTTCCGCGCCGAGCTTGCCACGGCGATCGCGCGCGGCGCGGCACCCGACGAGCTCCGCCGAACGCTCGCTTGGCTGGCGCGAGCCCGGACATGCATTTGCTGGCGTGGGACGACCCGGCCTATCCCGCGCGCACTGCTGACCATCGGCGATCCGCCGCCCGCGCTTCATTACGCGGGCAATGCTCGAGTCTGCTGAACCGGCCGGCGCTGGCGATCGTCGGCAGCCGCAACGCGACGCCGCAGGGACGCGAGAACGCCGAGGCGTTCGCCGCCGCGCTGTCGGCGGCGGGATCACCATCGTCAGCGGCCTGGCGCAAGGAATCGATGCCGCCGCGCACCGCGGCGGGCTTGCCGGCGCCGGCAACAGCATCGCCGTTGTCGGCACCGGAATCGACCGCATCTATCCGGCGGCCAACAAGGCGCTCGCGCACCGCCTGGCCGAGACCGGCGGCCTGCTGTCGCAATTCGCGCTCGGTACGCCGCCGCTGCCGGGAAATTTTCCCCGCCGCAATCGCGTGATCAGCGGGCTGGTCCGCGGCGTGCTGGTCGTCGAGGCGACGCCGAACAGCGGCTCGTTGATCACCGCGCGCTTTGCCGCCGAGCAAGGCCGCGAAGTGTTCGCGATTCCCGGGTCGATCCATTCGCCGTTTTCCAAAGGATGCCACCGCCTGATCAAGGACGGCGCCAAGCTCGTCGAGACGGCGCAGGATGTGCTGGAAGAGCTGGGCGCTGGCGCCGACGGGGGCTTCGGCACCGGACCGCTGCGGGCGGCGCGTCGCGCACGGCCGGCGACGATGCCGCGCGCGTGCTGACCGCGCTTGGGCACGATCCGGTCGGCGTCGACGCGCTGGCCGAACGCACGGGACTCGCCGCCAGCGCGATCGCGGTCGCGCTGGTCGAACTCGAGCTCGGCGGGCCAGGTCGCGCCGCTGCCCGGAGGAGCGTTCCAGCGCGTTATGTGATACATAGGCGTCCCGCGCCGCGTTTCGTTGCCGGCACGCACGGCGGCCTTGCTATCATCTGCCCTCTTTTTTAGCCCGCATGACCCTGAAGCCCTGATGGCGAAGAGCCTGATCATTGCCGAAAAGCCTTCCGTCGCCGCCGACGTTGCGCGCGCGCTGGGCGGCTTTACGCGCCACGACGACTATTTCGAGAGCGATCGCTATCTGCTGTCGTCGGCGATCGGCCATCTGCTCGAGATCGGGATGCCCGAGGACGAAGAGGTCAAGCGCGGCAAGTGGACCTTCGCGCATCTGCCGGCGATCCCGTCGCGGTTCGCGCTGAAGCCGATCGAAAAGTCGGAAGCGCGGCTGCGCCTGCTGCTCAAGCTCCTCAAGCGCAAGGACGTGAGCGAGCTGGTCAACGCCTGCGACGCCGGGCGCGAGGGTGAGCTGATCTTTCGCAACATCGCCCAGTACGCCAAGAACGCCAAGCCGATCCGGCGCCTGTGGCTGCAGTCGATGACGCAGGGCGCGATCCGCGAGGCGTTCGGGGCGCTGCGCAGCGACGAGGCGATGCGTCCGCTCGCCGACGCGGCGGTATGCCGGTCCGAGTCGGACTGGCTGGTCGGCATCAACGGCACGCGCGCGATGACCGCGTTCAACTCCAGGTCCGGCGGCTTCCAGCTGACGACCGTCGGCAGGGTGCAGACGCCGACGCTCGCGATCCTGGTCGAGCGCGAGGAGAAGATCCGCGCTTTCGTGCCGCGCGGCTACTGGGAGGTGCTGGGTACGTTTCCGCGCCGCCGGCGGGCAGTACGGCGGCCGCTGGTTCGACGAGAAATTCAAGAAGTCCGACGACGATCCCGACCGTCGGGCCGAGCGCCTGTGGGACGAGGCCCGCGCCCGCGCGATCGCCGCGCGCTGCGAAGGCAAGCCGGGCACGGTCACCGAGGAGACCAAGCCGTCGACGCAGGCCGCGCCGCTTCTCTACGACCTGACCAGCCTGCAGCGCGAAGCCAACGGCCGCTTCGGCCTGTCGGCGCGCACGACGCTGTCGCTCGCGCAGGCGCTGTACGAAAAACACAAGGCCCTGACCTATCCGCGAACCGATTCGCGCGCGCTGCCCGAGGATTACCTGCCCACCGTCAAGGCGACGATGGAAGCGCTGCGCGAGTCCAACGCCTACGCGGTGTTCGCCGGCCAGATCCTCAAGTCGAAATGGGTCAGGCCCAACAAGCGGATCTTCGACGACAGCAAGATCTCGGACCACTTCGCGATCATCCCGACCTTGCAGCGGCCGAAGAGCCTTTCCGAGCTCGAGGCCAAGCTCTACGACCTGGTCGTCAAGCGCTTCCTCGCAGTGTTCTATCCGCCCGCCGAATACCTGCTGACGACGCGGATCACGCGCGTCGCCGGCGAGCCGTTCAAGACCGAGGGCAAGGTGCTGGTCTCGCCGGGCTGGCTCGCGGTCTACGGCAAGGAAGCTCAAGGCGACGACGATGCCGACGCTCGCGCCGGTCCGCCAGGACGAAAAGGTGGCGACCGAGGAAATCAAGGTGGTCGCGAGCCAGACGCGGCCGCCGCCGCGCTTCTCCGAGGCGACGCTGCTGTCGGCGATGGAAGGCGCGGGCAAGTTGATCGAGGACGACGAGCTGCGCGAAGCGATGCGCGAAAAGGGCCTCGGCACGCCGGCGACCCGCGCCCAGATCATCGAAGGCCTGATCCAGGAGAAGTACGTGCTGCGCGAAGGCCGCGAGCTGCAGCCGACGGCGAAGGCGTTTTCGCTGATGACCTTGCTGCACGGCCTGGGCGTGCCGGAGCTCTTCTCGCCCGAGCTCACCGCGGAGTGGGAATTCAAGCTCGCGCAGATGGAGCACGGCAAGCTCAAGCGCGAGCAATTCATGCGCGAGATCGTCAAGATGACCAAGCATATCGTCGCGCAGGCGAAGAACTTCGAAAGCGACACCATACCGGGCGACTTCGCGACCCTGTCGGCGCGCTGCCCGAAATGCGGCGGCGAGGTGCACGAGAAGTACAAGAAGTTCCAGTGCCAGTCGTGCGATTTCGGCATGTGGAAGATCGTCGCCGGCCGCCAGCTCGAGATTCCCGAGGCGGAGGCGCTGTTGACCGAGCGCCAGCGTCGGCCCGCTCGACGGCTTTCGCAGCAAGCTCGGGCGCCCGTTCTCGGCGAGCTTGAAGCTCAACGACGCCAACGAAGTGCAGTTCGATTTCGGCGACGGGACGCGGGGACGGCGCGGACGGCGAGGCGCCCGATTTCAGCGACCAGGAACCGCTGGGCCCCTGCCCGAAATGCGGCTCGCGCGTGTTCGCGCTGCCGGCGGCGTACGTGTGCGAGAAAGCGGTGGGGCCGGACAAGACCTGCGATTTCCGTTCCGGCCGCACCATCCTGCAGCGGCCGATCGAGAGCGAGCAGATGCAAAAGCTGCTGGCGACCGGCAAGACCGATCTGCTGCAGTTCGTGTCGTCGCGCACGCGCCGTCCTTTCGCGGCGTACCTGGTGCGGCAACCGGACGGCAAGATCGGCTTCGAATTCGAGGCCCGCAAGGACGGCGCGGGCAAGCCGCTGCGCGGCGGCCGCGGCGCGGCGGCGCTGCGCGTGCTCGGCAAGCATCCGAAGGACAAGCAGCCGGTCGAGCTGCACGCGGGCCGCTACGGACCCTACGTCAAGCACGGCGGCGTCAACGCGACGCTGCCGGACCGCGACACGGATCGACGCGCTGACGCTCGACGAGGCGGTCGCCCTGCTGGCGGCGAAGTCGGGCAAGCGGGCGGCGCGCGAAGCGCCAAGAGCGCCAAGACACTCGCGCCCGCGTCGGCACGAGCGGCCGGCAAAGCCGTCCGGCCAAGGCGCCGCGAGCGGCGAAGACGCCGCCGCGCGCCGCGACGCGCAAGCGCGCGGCCTAAGCCTTGGCCCAACTGCGCATCACCCTGGTCGGCTCGCGCTACTTCGGCGCGGCCACGCTCGCGCGCCTGCTCGAAGAGGGCGCCGACATCGCGCGCGTCCTCGTTCCGGCAGCCGACGACCGGCTCGCGCTGGCGGCCGCCAGCGCCGGGCTCGAGGTCAAGGTGCTCGACGATCCGAAGCTCGTTCCGGCCGAGCGCGATCGCCGAAGGGACCGATCTGATCGTCGCCGCGCACAGCCATGCCCGCGTCAGCCAACGAGGCGCTCGCCCGCTCGCGCCTGGGCGGCATCGGTTTTCACCCGTCGCTGCTGCCGCGGCATCGCGGCATCGCCGCGGTCGAATGGACGATACGCGAAGCCGACACTATCGCCGGCGGCTCGATCTATCATCTTGCCGACCGGATGGACGCGGGCGCGATCGCCGCGCAGGACTGGTGCTTCGTCAAAAAGGGCGAGACCGCGCGCGAGCTATGGGAGCGCGCGCTGGCGCCGATGGGCCTCGCGCTGATGGCGCGGGTGATCCGCCACGCCAGGGAGCACGGCACGATACCGGCGCAGCCGCAGGACGAGCAATTCGCCACCAAGGCGCCGCTGATTCGCGACGAGCGTTTCGCGCCGGCGACTCTACCGCGCGCGCGCGGCGCGTCTTCAGTGGCAGACGGTGCCCGGCGAGGTGAATACTTCGCGCGTGATGTTCTTGGTCTGCGCGACGCCGTCGATCGTGTAGCTGAACGTTCCCGAGTTGCCGTCGAAGAAGCTGAAGCGTCGCCGTGCCGACGACGCTGCCTTCGCGCCGCCCGGGGCTGCCGATCGGCGGGAACGGGACCGCGTTGAACGGCGGCCCGTCGGTCAGGCGCGATCAGGTCGCCGGTGTACGAGCTCAATCCGCTCTTGTTCGCGGTCGTCACCAGCCACATCGGCGAGCGGTCGTGGTCGTAGGTGTACCAGGTCGCGAAAATGGTGTCGCCTTCGTGCGCGAGGTTGATGCCCCAGCCCGCTTCCGACCCCGCGGGCGCGGCCCACCACAGGTCCTGGTAGTTGCTGGTCAGCGCCAGGTTGGCCTGCGCGCCGAACACGCAGGTCGGCAGCGGCCCGAACGTTTCGCGCGTAATCGCCTTGGTCTGCGCGATGCCGTTGACCGTGTAGGCGAACGTACCGTTGTTCGCATCGCTGAACGTCAGCGTGGCCGTCGCCGACCGGCGCGCCGGCTGCGCCGCCGGGGCGCCCAGCGGCGGAAACGGCACGGTGTCGAACGCCGGCCCCGTACCCTGGAACAGCGTCCCGGTGTAGACACGGTGCGCGATCCGATTCGCGCTCATCACCAGCCACCATGCCTTGCCGTTCAGATCGTAGGTGAACCACGACGCGAAGATCTGGTCGCCCTGGTGCGCAAAATTGATGCCCCAGCCGGACTCGGAGCCGCCGGGCGAATTCCACCACAGGCCGCCGAAATTCGTCGCCAGGTCGTCGATGGCTTGCGCCGCCTGCAACGGCGGCGTGCGGCGTCGACGATGCCCGCGCCGCACGTCGCCGTCGTGCAATCGGAGCCCGGCTGGAAACGGCTTGGCGCTCGACGCGAGGACGGTGCGCACCTGGCTTGCGCTGAGCCCGGGCGCCACCGCCAGCATCAGCGAGACCACGCCCGACACCATCGGCGCGGCGTAGCTCGTGCCATTGTCCACGTCGAGCGCAGTCGGCGGTCGGGACTGTCGTGCCCGAGGTTGGTCAGGACCTCGATGCCGTCGAACCGCCCGAAGGTGTCGCCGCCTGGCGCGCTGATCGTCAGCGTCGCGCCGAAATTGCTGTACGAGGCTCTGCCGCCGGCGGAAGTGGTCGCGCCGACGGAAATCACGCCCGGACAGTTGGACGGCGTATTGTTGGCGACGTCCGGCGCCATCGTTGCCCGCTGACGCGACGATCGCCCGCGTGACCCCGTGCGCCAGCGCGGACGCGATCAGCCTGCTGGTAGGCCGGCGCGCATTCGCCTGCCTCGCCGATGCTCAGATTGATGACCTGCGCCGGCGTCGGATTGGCGGGAACGCCGGGCACGCTCAACCCGGCCGCCCAGGCGATGCCGTCGATGATGTCCGAATCGTCGCCGAAACATTTGCCGAGCACGCGCACCGGCAGGATCTTCGCCGCCCAGTCGATGCCGGCGGTCCAGACGCCGTCGTTGCTATTGGCCGCGATGATGCCCGGCGGTCGACGTGCCATGCCAGCTGCTGTGCGCGACGTCGCAGCCGTCGAACGTGTGCGAGCTGGTCAGATCGGTTCGCGTGATCCAGTCGCCGGGATCGGACGCGTCGGCATCGCGCCCGTCGCCATCGTTGGCGACGACCGGGTCGGAGATGAAATCGTATCCGGGAAGAATGCGCCCGGCCATCGCGGCATGGGGCCGGTAGCCGGTGTCGAGGACGGCGACGACGATATCGGCGCTCCCGGTCGTGACGTCCCATGCGCTGAACGCGCTGATGCCGGCCGCATCGTCGCGCAGGTAGGTCTGCAGATTCAGATACTCGTCGTTCGGCACGAACTGCGCGCGCATGCGGTGATCCGGCTGCACGTACTCGACTTCGGCGTGACCGGCCAGGCGTCGCGCGATGGCGCGGGCCTCGCGTGATCGGCACCGGATGGTCGAGCGCGACGACGTGCGCACCGAGCGCCATCGGTCGCACGTAGGCCAGCGCAACGCCGCCGTCCGCGGCCAGCCGCGACACGCGGCGCAGCGCCGCGCGCCGATTGCGGTTTCGACGCCCGGTGCCGGGCGATCGGCGGATCGGAACTTGACGATCAGCCGCTGCGTCGTCGGTTCCGGCAGCCCGGATGAACGGCGCAGCGCGCGCCGGCGCGAGCGGCGGCCAACGTCAGCAGGCAGACGAGTCGCCGCGCGGACGATCACCGAGCGCCGGTCAGACGTCGAGATTGCGCACGCCCAGCGCATTGTTCTCGATGAATGCGCGGCGCGGCTCGACGTCCTCGCCCATCAGCGTGGTGAAGATCTCGTCCGAAGCGATGCCGTCCTCGATCTGCACCTTGAGCAGCCGCCGCACCGCCGGGTCCATCGTCGTTTCCCACAATTGCGCGGGATTCATTTCGCCCAGGCCCTTGTAGCGCTGTATCGAGACCGCGCCGCGGGCTTCGCTCAACAGCCAGTCGAGCGCTTCCTTGAATGACGCGACCGCGGAACTTCGTTCGCCGCGACGGACAGTCGCGCCCGGCCGGATCAGCCCGCGCAAGAACCTCGGCCGCCGCCCTGATCTGCGCATAGTCGCCGCTCGCCAGGAAGTCGGCATCGAGCGAAGTTGCGTGCGGCGTGCCGTGCCGCGTGTGCACGATGACGAGCCGCCGCGATTCCGCCGGCGCGTCGTAGCGCGCCTGCACGGTGATGTCGGGATCGCCGATCGCGCGCTCGAGCGCCGCAGCGCTCGTCGTCGCCGCGTCCGCCGTCGACAGGTCGATCGCAAGGCCCGTCAGCAGCGCGTGCAGCGCCGCCGGCTCGACCAGCCGCGCAACCCGGTCGATCACCGCTTCGGCCAGCAGGTATTGGCGCGCGATGTGATCGAGCGCCTCGATCGACAGCGGCGCGAAGTCGATGCACCGGGCGCCAGCTCGGCACCCTTCAGGGCGACCTTCAGCAGATGCTGCTTCAGGTCGTGGTCGTCCTTGAGGTAGGTCTCTTCCTTGCCCTGCTTCGCCTTGTACAGCGGCGGCTGCGCGATGTAGATGTGGCCGCGCTCGACCAGGTCGAGCATCTGCCGATAGAAGAACGTCAGCAGCAGCGTGCGGATGTGCGAGCCGTCGACGTCGGCGTCGGTCATGATGATGATGCGGTGATAGCGCAGCTTGTCGGCGTTGTACTCGTCCTTGCCGAAGCCGGTGCCCAGCGCGGTGATCAGCGTGACGATTTCCTGCGAGCTGATCAGCTTGTCGAAACGCGCCCGCTCGACGTTGAGGATCTTGCCGCGCAGCGGCAGGATCGCCTGGAATTTGCGGTCGCGGCCCTGCTTCGCCGAGCCGCCGGCCGAATCGCCCTCGACCAGGTAGAGCTCGCACAGCGCCGGGTCGCGCTCCTGGCAGTCGGCGAGCTTGCCCGGCAGGCCCATGCCGTCGAGCACGCCCTTGCGGCGCGTCAGCTCGCGCGCCTTGCGCGCCGCCTCGCGCGCCCGCGCCGCGTCGATGATCTTGCCGCAGATGATCTTGGCGTCGGTCGGGATTCTCCAGCAGGAACTCGTGCAGCTTGCTGCCGACGATTTCCTGCACCAGCGGCTGCACCTCCGAGGAGACGAGCTTGTCCTTGGTCTGCGACGAGAACTTGGGCTCCGGAACCTTGACCGAGAGCACGCAGGTCAGGCCTTCGCGCATGTCGTCGCCGGTGGTCTCGACCTTCGCCTTCTTGGCGAGCTCTTCCTTTTCGATGTAGCTGTTCAGCGTCCGGGTCATCGCCTGCCGCAGCCCGGTCAGGTGCGTGCCGCCGTCGCGCTGCGGGATGTTGTTCGTGAAGCACTGCACCGATTCGGCATACGAGTCGTTCCATTGCATCGCGACCTCGACGATGACGCCGTCCTTTTCGCCGACCGCGTGGAAGACCTTGGGGTGCAGCACGTTCTTGCTGCGATTCATGTACTCGACGAAGCCCTTGATGCCGCCGGTGAACGCGAAGTTCTCGCTCTTGCCGTCGCGCTGGTCGACGAGCTCGATCTTGACGCCGTTATTCAGGAACGAAAGCTCGCGCAGGCGGCGGGCGAGGATGTCGTAGTGGAACTCGATGTGGTCGAACGTCGTCGCTGCCGGCCATGAAATGCACTTCGGTGCCGCGCCGCTCGGTCGGGCCGGTGACCGCGAGCGGCGCGACCGGCACGCCGTCGTGGAACTCCATCTGATGCGCCTTGCCGTCGCGCCAGATGCGCAGCTTCAGCCACACCGACAAGGCGTTGACGACCGAGACGCCGACGCCGTGCAGGCCGCCCGAGACCTTGTACGAGTTCTGATCGAACTTGCCGCCGGCGTGCAGTTCGGTCATCACGATCTCGGCGGCCGAGCGCTTCAGCTCGTCGTCTTCCTTGATGTCGGTCGGGATGCCGCGGCCGTTGTCGACGACGGAGACCGAATTGTCGGCGTGAATGACGACCTTGATGTCGTCGCAGTAGCCGGCCAGCGCTTCGTCGATCGCGTTGTCGAGCACCTCGAACACCATGTGATGCAGCCCGGTGCCGTCGGACGTGTCGCCGATGTACATGCCGGGGCGCTTGCGCACCGCCTCCAGGCCCTTGAGGACCTGGATGCTGGTCGAATCGTAGTCGCTGCCGTTGTCGGTGGGCTTGGGATTGGCTTGCGGTCATTCGTGGTTTTCTCGTTTCGCGGCCGCCCTCGAAAACGCCGACGCCGACTGATGTCGGCGCCGCGGGTGGCCATGGTGACTGTTGCGGCATCAGATGCGCATCGGCATCACGACATACTTGTAATCGTTTCTCTCCGGCATCGTGACCAGTGCGCTGGAATTGGCGTCGCCGAACGCCAGCACGACCTTGTCGGTGCCGAGATTGTGCAGAACGTCGAGCAGATAAGTGATGTTGAAGCCGATGTCCAGCGCCTCGCCCTGGTATCCGACTTCGAGCTCTTCCTCGGCCTCCTCCTGCTCGCTGTTCGTGCAGATGATTTTCAACTGGCCGTTGCCCAGCACCAGCCTGACGCCGCGGAATTTCTCGTTGGACAGGATCGCCGCGCGCTGCAGCGCCTGCAGCAGCTCGGCGCGGGCCAGCTCGATCTGCTTGGCGTGCCCGACCGGGATCACGCGGTTGTAGTCGGGAAACTTGCCGTCGACCACCTTGCTCACGAGCTCGATGTTGCCGAAGCGGAAGCGGACCTGGTTGGCGAGCAGATCGATCTTGACTTCGGCGTCGCTGTCCTCGAGCAGCTTGCCCAGCTCGAGCACCGTCTTGCGCGGAAGGATCACTTCCTGCCGCGTGTAGTCGCCGTCGACGGCAATGCTCGCGTACGACAGGCGGTGGCCGTCGGTCGCGACCGCCTGCAGCGAGCCCTTGTCGACCACCAGCAGCATGCCGTTCAGGTAATAGCGGATGTCCTGCTGCGCCATCGCGAACTCGGCCAGCTTGAGCAAGCCGCGGAACTGGCGCTGCGGCAGCGTGATCGCCTGCTGCTGCTCCTGCGCGAGGCTGATGCGCGGATAGTCGGCCGCCGGCAGCGTCTGCAGGTTGAAGCGCGAGCGCGCCGCGCGCACCGTCATCTTGCTGGCCGAGGTCTCGATGTTGAGCGTGGCATCGTCGGGCAGCGCGCGCAGCAGGTCCTGCAGCTTTCGCGCCGCGACGGTGACCGCCTGGTCCTGCTTGCCGGCGAGCTCGCTGTGCGCGGTGATCTGCATTTCGAGATCGGTGGCCGTGACGAACAGCCGGCCATCCTTCTGTTCGAGCAGAACGTTGGCGAGTATCGGCAGCGTATGCCGCCGTTCGACGATGCCGGATACCGCCTGCAACGGTTTGAGCAGCGCATCTCTGGGTGTCTGTTTTAGTTGCATTGTTTAAACCCAATAACAGCTAATAGGAGTTCGTCGATTTTCGGTACAACGGCGAAAAAGGCAACCGATTCCGCAGCTTTGGCGCATGCGCGCGCCGCGGTATAAGTTCTGTTCGGCGTGTGGATCGGTTTGGGGGCAAATTTGCGCGCTGCCGGCCTGGGTCGGTTAATCAACAAATTATAAACCCGTTCACTCCCGATTCATACAGTCCGGAAGGCCGTACAGTTGGGCCTCAGTTGCGCAATACCTGCAGCAGAAAATTGACGTCGTGGGTCATCTCGGGCACCGACTCGCGGAGCTTGGCGATCTGGCGGCAGGCGTGCAGCACCGTCGTGTGGTCGCGGCCGCCGAAATTGCTGCCGATCTCGGGCAGCGATAGCTGCGTCAGCTCCTTGGCGAGCGCCATCGCGACCTGGCGCGGCCGCGCGACCGCGCGCGAGCGCTTCTTCGAGTGCATGTCGGAAATGCGGATCTTGTAGTAGTCGGCGACCGTCTTCTGGATGTTCTCGATCGAGATCTGGCGGTTCTGGACGGCGAGCAGGTCGCGCAGCGCTTCCTTGGCGACCGGACAGCGAGATCTCCTGGCGGTGGAAGCTCGAGTAGGCGAGCACGCGTTTCAGCGCGCCTTCGAGCTCGCGGACGTTCGAGCGGATGTGCTTGGCGATGAAGAACGCGACTTGCTCGTCGAGCTTCATCCCGGTCTGCGCCGCCTTCGACAGCAGGATCGCGACGCGCATCTCGAGCTCCGGCGGCTCGAGCGCGACCGTCAGGCCCCAGCCGAAGCGCGAAATCAGCCGCTCCTCGATTCCGGAGATTTCCTTCGGATAGGTGTCGCAGGTGATGACGACCTGCTTGTGCGCCTCGATCAGCGTATTGAACAGGTAGAAGAACTCTTCCTGCGTGCGGCTCTTGCCGTTGAAGAACTGGATGTCGTCGATCAGCAGCAGGTCCAGCGTCCGGTAGTAGCGCTTGAAGTCGTCGAACGCCTTGTGCTGATACGCGCGCACGACGTCGGAGACATAGGTCTCGGCGTGGATGTAGCGGATCTTGGCGGCCGGATCGTTGGCCAGGATCTGGTTGCCGATCGCCTGGATCAGGTGCGTCTTGCCGAGGCCGACGCCGCCGTAGACGAACAGCGGGTTGTACGAAGTCGGATTGTCGGCGACCTGCATGCCGGCGGCGCGCGCGAGCTGGTTGGCCTTGCCGGCGACGAAGGTGGCGAACGTGAACGCCGGATTGACGCTGGCCTGCTCGCCGCGGCGCGCGGCCGTCGGCGCCGGGATCGGGCGAGATCGCGGTCACGCGCCGGCGCGGACACGCGCTCGGCGGCCGTCGGCGACGACCATGCCCCAGCCGCAGCGGGCGGCCGACCGCGACCGCGGCCAGCTCCTCGATGCGGCCGGCAAAGCGCTCCTTGACCCACTGCAGCACAAAGCGATTGGGGGCGATCAGCCGGAGCTCGTCGCCGGCGATTTCCAGCCGCAGCGGACGGATCCAGGTATTGAATTGCTGCTGCGTCAGCTCCTGCTGGAACGACTCGAGGCAGGCCTGCCAGAATACGGGCGTGGACATGGCGGATGGTGCGTGCGGGACCGGCGAGACCAAAAAATAGCGGGCGCCGAACGGAGCCCGTCGACGGCGCATTGTACTCGCGTCGGCGCAAAGTTATCCACAGCGATCGACGCGGATGTCACCTTGACAGAGCGGCTCGCAAAACGCTCTAATATAAGGCTTTTTTCGAACGGAAGCCGATCATGAAGCGCACCTACCAGCCCTCGGTCATCCGGCGCAAGCGGACGCACGGCTTTCGCGCCCGCATGAAAAGCATCGGCGGCCGCAAGGTCCTGCGCGCGCGCCGCGCCAAGGGCCGCGCCCGGCTCGCCGTCTGAGCAGCCCGCTCGCGAATCCGCGATAGGCTCGAATCAACGGCACCGATTGCGTGGGGCGGCGGCGTTCGCCAGGCTGTTTCGCCAGGGCCGCCGCATCGAAGCCGAACATCTGCAACTGCTGGCGGCGCCGGCCGGCGGCGCGATCGGCCGGGTAGGATACGTGATCGGCAAGCAACAACTGACGCCTCGCGGTCGACCGCAACCGGCTCAAACGCATGCTGCGCGAAGCGGTGCGTCAGCGCCGGCCGGCGACTCGACGCATTCGACATCGTGCTGCGCCTGCGACGCGGCTGTCCGCCGGCGGGCATCGCGCGCGCTCGGCGCCGAGGCGGCGCGGCTGCTGGACGCGCTGGCGCCGGCGAGGGCGCGATGAAAACGCTGCTGCTCGGCCTGCTGCGCGGCTACCAGTACGCGCTGCGTCCGCTGCTCGGCGCGAACTGCCGTTTCTATCCCAGTTGCTCGGACTATGCGCGCGAGGCGATCGAGCGGCACGGCGCCGCTCGCGGCGTGTGGCTCGCCGCGCGACGCCTGGCGCGCTGCCATCCGTATCATGCCGGCGGGTACGACCCGGTTCCTTAGCATCATCACGATTCGATTTCGGCAGTCATGGACACCCAACGCCTGATTCTTTTCGTCATCTTTTCGTTCTCCGCGCTATTCCTGTGGGAGGCGTGGCAGCGCGAGCACCGGCCGCCGCCGCCGCCGGTCACGCAGACTGCGCCCGGCATCGTCGCGCCGAAGTCGCCGGTACCCTCGGCCACGCCGGCACCCGGCGCTGCCGCCACGGCGAACCCGAACGCCGCGCCGGCCGCAGCGCCGACCGGCGAAACCGATCGCGATCCGGACCGACCTCTACTCGCGCCGACATCGATACCGCCGGCGCGGTCATCACCCAGGTCGCGTTGAACGAGCATCGCGACACCGAGGACAAGACCCGGCCGTACCTGCTGCTGCAGAAAAATGCCGAGCGCACGTTCGTCGCGCAATCGGGCCTGCTCGGCGAAGGCCTGCCCAACCACCGCACGCTCTGGCAGGCGCTGCCCGGGCCGCGCGAGCTCGCGCCCGGCGCAGACACGCTGGAACTCAAGCTGCAGGCGAGCGCCGCCAACGGCGACAAGGTCGTGCAGACGCTGACCTTCCATCGCGGCAGCTACGTGATCGACGTCGACTACGCGATCACCAACGCGGGCGCGGCGCCGATCGCGCCGCACGCCTATTTCCAGTTCACGCGCGACACCAAGTCGCAGAGCACGCAGAACTCGATGGCGCCCTCGTCGTACATCGGGCCCGGTCATCTACAACGAGACCGACAAGTACAAGAAAGTCGAATTCGGCGAGCTGGACAAGGAGGCCGCCGATCCGAGCCGCAAGCCGCCGTTCAGCAAGAATGC
Source organism: uncultured beta proteobacterium (assembly GCA_963713125.1). GTDB lineage: Bacteria > Pseudomonadota > Gammaproteobacteria > Burkholderiales > Casimicrobiaceae > PALSA-1003. Next base: position 441,318 of record CAVQKL010000005.1, read on the forward strand.
CGACAACGGCTGGGTCGGCATGGTCGAGCATTACTTCGTCGCGGCGTGGCTTCCGCCCGACGAGCCGAAGACGCCGCGCGAGTTCTATGCGCGCAAGCTCGACAACGGCCTGTACGCGGCGGGCGTGATCGTTCCCGGCGCCGACGATCGCGCCGGGCGCGACCGGCGACGTCAAGGTCCAGCTCTACGTCGGTCCGCAGGACCAGGACACGCTGAAATCGCTGGCCAAGGGTCTCGACCTGGTCGTCGACTACGGCATATTCACCGTCATCGCGGCGCCGCTGTTCTGGCTGCTCAAGTGGCTGCACGCGCTGGTCCACAACTGGGGCTGGGCGATCGTGCTGCTGACGATCATCATCAAGAGCGTTTTTTATCCGCTGAACCACGCCAGCGCGCGCTCGATGGCCAAGATGAAGGTGATCGCGCCGAAGCTCAAGGCGCTGCAGGAGCAGTACGCCAAGGACAAGCAGCAGCTGCAGATCAAGATGATGGAGATGTACAAGACGGAGAAGATCAATCCGCTCGGCGGCTGCCTGCCGATCCTGGTGCAGATCCCCGTGTTCATCGCGCTCTACTGGGTGCTGCTGTCCGCCGTCGAGCTGCGCCACGCGCCGTGGATCGGCTGGATCCACGACCTGTCGGCGCCCGATCCGTGGTACGTGCTGCCGGTCATCTACGCGATCACCGCCTATCTGCAGGTGAAGCTTTCGCCGACGCCGATCCAGGATCCGGTGCAGGCGAAGGTGATGCAGATCATGCCGATCGCGTTCTCGGTGATGTTCATCTTCTTCCCGGCGGGCCTGGTGCTGTACTGGCTGATCAACAATTCGCTGCAGATCTTCCAGCAGTGGCACATGAACCGCGTGATCGGGCGCGAGACGGCGGCCGCGGCGGCCAAGCGACGCTAGCGCGATCGCGAAGCCCCGGCGCGCGGGCACAGCATGCCGACGTCGCATCGCTACCGAGGTGATCGCCGCGATCGCGACGCCCGCCGGGTCGCGGCGGCATCGGCATCGTGCGCGTCTCGGGCCCGGACGTCTCGCGCGTCATCGACGGCGTTGTCGGCCGCGCGCTCGCGCCGCGCGTCGCGACCAGCGCCGACTTTCTCGGCGCGCAGGGCGAGACGCTCGACCAGGGACTCGCGCTGTACTTTCCCGGCGCCCGCTTCGTACACCGGCGAGACGGTGCTCGAGCTGCACGGCCACGGCGGCCCCGCCGTGCTGGCGCAGATGCTGCGCGCGCTGCCTCGACCTCGGCGCGCGGCTCGCCGAGCCCGGCGAATTCACCAAGCGCGCGTTTCTCAACGGCAAGATCGACCTGGCGCAGGCCGAGGGCGTCGCCGACCTGATCGACGCGGCGACGGCGACCGCCGCGCGCGCGGCGGCGCGCAGCCTGAGCGGCGCGTTTTCCGCCGAGGTCCGCGCGCTGGTCGACGGATTGACCGAGCTGCGCGATGTTCACCGAAGCGACGCTGGATTTTCCCGACGAGGACATCGAGTTCATGCAGCGCGGCCGACGCCGGCGGCAAGCTTGCGCGACCTGCGCGAGCGCCTGGAGTCGATCGCGGCACGCTCGCGCCAGGGCAGCCTGTTGCGCGAGGGCCTCGACGTCGTGCTGATCGGCCAGCCCAACGTCGGCAAGTCGAGCCTGCTCAACCAGCTTGCCGGCGACGACGTCGCGATCGTGACGCCGCATGCCGGCACGACGCGCGATGCGATTCGCAGCAGCGTCGAGATCCGCGGCATTCCGCTGCACGTCATCGACACCGCGGGACTGCGCGAGAGCGCCGACCCGATCGAGCGCATCGGCATCGAGCGAACCTGGGCGGCGATCGCGCCGCGCCGACCTGGCGCTTGATCGTCACCGATGCGCGCGCAGTCCGAGCAGCGACGCCGACGCCGCGATCGTCGCGCGCCTGCCCGCGGCGCTTGCGCCGGATCGTCGTCCACAACAAGATCGATCTCGCCGGGCATCGAAGCGAAACGCGCGGAATCGCGGACGGCGCAGACGAGGTGTGGCTGTCGGCCAAGACCGGCGCCGGCGTCGAGCTTGCTTCGCGAGGCCATGCTTGCGGCAGCCGGCGCGCACGAGGACATGGAGGGCACGTTTCTCGCGCGCGAGCGGCATCTTGCAGGCGATGCGCGCGGCGGCAGCGCACCTCGACGCGGCGGCGCGGCATCTGCGACACTGCGCCGCCGCCGCTCGAACTGTTCGCCGAGGAGCTCCGCGGCGCGCAGCAGGCGCTGTCGACGATCACCGGCGAATTCAGCGCCGACGATCTGCTCGGCGTGATCTTCAGCCGGTTCTGCATCGGCAAATGATGCGCCTCGTGCGGATGCCGTCGTGAGCTCGGCGCGCGGACGTCGCTGCTTGCCGCATGCAACCGCTGCTCGCCGGCGGTCCGAGGTCGTCGCGTCCGGCGAGCCCAGTGGCCTGACCGATTCTGCGGCGCGGACCGCGCTTACGTCGGCCGCCGGCAGCGTGCTAGAGTTATCGTTCCCTCTTGTCCTCGCGCGCCGGTTCCGAGCATGCGCGCCATACTCCTCACGCCGCATGAACGCTCCCGATCCTGCATCGTCGTTTGCCGCATCGCTTCATCCGCCGCCGCATGTGCGCCATCCGAAACTGATCGCCTGGGTGCGCGACATCGCGGCGCGCAGCCGGCCCGAACGGCATCGTCTGGTGCGACGGCTCGCAGCAGGAATACGACCGGCTGTGCGCGGCGATGGTCGCGATGCGGGCACGCTGCGGCGGCTCAATCCCGCCAAGCGGCCCGAACAGCTACCTCGCCTGGTCCGATCCGTCGGACGTCGCGCGCGTCGAGGACCGCACGTTCATCTGCAGCGAGCGCGAGGCGGACGCCGGCCCGACGAACAACTGGGTGGCGCCGGCCGAGATGCGCCGCAAGATCGACGCGCCTGTTCGAAGGCTGCATGCGCGGGCGCACGATGTACGTCGTGCCGTTTTCGATGGGCCCGCTCGGCAGCCCGATCGCGCACATCGGCGTCGAGCTCACCGACAGTCCCGTACGTCGTCGGCCAGCATGCGCATCATGACGCGCATGGGCACGCGCGGCGCTCGACGTGCTCGGCACCGACGGCGAGTTCGTGCCGTGCGTGCATTCGGTCGGCGCGCCGCTGGCGCCGGGCGCGCAGGACGTGCCGTGGCCGTGCAATCCCGAGCACAAGTACATCGTCCATTTTCCCGAGACGCGCGAGATCTGGAGCTACGGCTCGGGCTACGGCGGCAACGCGCTGCTCGGCAAGAAGTGCTTTGCGCTGCGCATCGCTTCGGTGATGGGCCGCGACGAGGGCTGGCTCGCCGAGCACATGCTGATCCTCGGCGTCACTTCGCCCGAGGGACGCAAGAGCTACGTCACCGCGGCGTTTCCGAGCGCCTGCGGCAAGACCAATTTCGCGATGATGATTCCGCCGCAAGGTCTCGACGGCTGGAAGGTGACGACGATCGGCGACGACATCGCCTGGATCAAGCCGCACGCGGACGGCAGCTTTCACGCGATCAATCCCGAGGCCGGCTATTTCGGCGTCGCGCCCGGAACCTCGTACGAGTCGAATCCCGAACGCGATGGAGACGCTGCGCGAGAACGTCATCTTCACCAACGTCGCGCTGACCGACGACGGCGACGTCTGGTGGGAGGGCATGACCAAGGAGCCGCCGGCGCATCTGACCGACTGGCCGGGCAAGTCGTGGACGCCCGGCTGCGGGCGCAAGGCCGCGCATCCGAACGCGCGCTTCACCGTTGCGGCGACGCAGTGTCCGTCGCTCGATCCGGAATGGGACAATCCCGCACGGCGTGCCGATCTCCGCGTTCATTTTCGGCGCGCGCCGCAGCGACACCGTGCCGCTGGTCGTCGAGGCGACGAGCTGGGAAGACGGCGTCTACAAGGCGGCGACGATGGGATCGGAGACGACCGCCGCCGCGGCCGGCAAGGTCGGCGAAGTGCGCCGCGATCCGTTCGCGATGCTGCCGTTCTGCGGCTATCACATCGGCGACTATTTCGCGCACTGGCTCGCGATGGGCCGCGCGGTGGCGCAAGCCGCCGCGCGTGTTCAACGTCAACTGGTTCCGCACCGACGACGCACGGCAAGTTCGCGTGGCCGGGATTCGGCCAGAACATGCGCGTGCTGAAGTGGATCGTCGAGCGCTGCCAGGGCACGGCGCACGCGGTCGAAACCGAGCTCGGATTGCAGCCCGAGTATGGCGATCTCGATTGGCGCGGCCTCGAGTTCGGTCCGGAGCGCTTCGCGCAGGTGATGCGCTTCGACACGTGCGCGTGGACGCCGCGAGCTCGATGCGCACGACGAGCTGTTCGCCAAGCTCGGCGCCAAGCAGCCGCAGGCCTTGTCGGCGCAGCGGCGCGCGCTCGGGCGCAAGATTCCACCGCTAGGCTTGCAGACCGTCCCGAAGAAAAGGGCGCCGGTGCGCCCTTTTCTGTTACCGTGCTCCTATTTTCTTGCGGCAAAGTCACCTGAACGGCCTATCTATAGGACGATGTAATCGTTTCCCGATAGCGATTTGCAGAAATCGATTACTGCAAACGATTGCATGACTCCAGACCATTCTCAAGACGTTCGCGACCAGCCGTCGACGGGGCGCCAACGGCGCGGCGGCGAAAACGGCGGCAGCGAGTGCCAGCCTTGGCGATGTCGCACTGCGCTGCGGGCGTATCCACCGCGAGCGCCTCGCGCGCCTTGGCGCGTCCGGAGCTGGTCAGCGACCCGGTGCGGGCGCGGGTGCTGCAAGCGGCGGCAGCGGTTGGGCTACGTCGGAAACGCCGCGGCGCGCTTTCTTTCGATCGCGACGGTCCGGGCTGGTCGGGGCGGTCCTCGGCGAGGCCGCCGAACCGGTCGCATGGCGGATACTGGCGGCGAGCGGAGAGCACGCTTTCGGGGCATGGCATCGGCGTGTTGGTCCGGGTCGCGTCGGATCGGGCGCTGTCGGACTGCGTGCGCGCGCGTTGGTGGCGCGCGGCGTCGACGGCCTGCTGTTCATCGGCGCGGTGCGCCGACGCCGGAACTGCAGGCTGGGCGTCCGGCCGCGGCGTTGCCATGGGTCGGTCTGCGACGGCGAACCGGAGTCGGACGGCGCGGAGCATGCGGCCGAGACGCGTCGGGCAGCGTGGCCTGCGGCTCGGCCTGCGCCTATCTGCGAGCAACTCGGGCATCGCCGGATCGGCGTCATCCGGCGTCAGCGGGCGAGGTGGCGACGGCAGGCGATTGCAGCTGAAGAACGCCACGAGCGATCGAACATCGCGTCGACCAGCTTGATGACACGGACGGCGTGCGGGCAGCGGTGCGCGGCGCTGTTGCGACGAGGGCACGACGGCGATCGTCGCGGCGCTCCGACGCGGCTGCTGCCGCTGCGCTGCGGGAATGCCGCGCGCTGTCGCTCGCCGTGCCCGCACAAGTATCGGTCGTCGGATGGGGCGACACGGAGTTGGCGCGATGCCTTGAGCCCGCCGCTGACCTCGGTGCGCGTCCCGGCGCGCGCCAGCGGCCAGGCCGCTGCCGAGTACCTGGTCGCGGCCATGCGCGGGACCAAGATTTTCGATGGCCCGATCTGCCGGTGAAGCTGGTGATCCGCGAGTCGACCGGCGCGTGCCGCCTGAGCACTGGCCTGATGTTTCACGTGAAACGCCCGCGGCGGGGTTTCACGTGAAACATCGCTCAAGCGCCTTTTGCGGCGGCGCGAGTTTGCACGTATGATAGCGCGACGTCATCTCAATTTCTATTTCTCTTATAAAACATGATGTTCCAAGAACATTTCGACGTCATCGTCGTCGGCGGCGGCCATGCCGGCACCGAGGCTGCGCTGGCGTCGGCCCGGCATCGGGCGCCGGACGCTGCTGCTGACGCACAGCATCGAGACGCTGGGCCAGATGTCGTGCAATCCCTCGATCGGCGGCATCGGCAAGGGACATCTGGTCAAGGAGATCGACGCCCTCGGCGGCGCGATGGCGCTCGCCACCGACGAGGCCGGCATCCAGTTCCGCATCCTCAACGCGAGCAAGGGCCCGGCGGTGCGCGCAACGCGGGCCCAGGCCGACCGCGTCCTGTACCAGCCAGGCGATCCGCGCGCGCCTGGAGAACCAGCCGAACCTGACGCTGTTCCAGCAGGCGGTCGACGACCTGGTGCTCGAAGGCGACCGGGTCGCCGGGCGTCGTCACCCAGCTCGGCATTCGCTTCGACGCGACGACGGTGGTGCTGACCGCCGGCACGTTCCTGTCCGGGCTGATCCACGTCGGCCTCGAGAACTACGAGGCGGGCCGCGCCGGCGATCCGCCCGCCGATACGCTCGGCGCGCGCCTGCGCGAGCTCAAGCTTCCCGTCGGGCGCCTGAAGACCGGCACGCCGCCGCGCATCGACGGCCGCACGATCGATTTCTCGCGTGCTGGCCGTGCAGCCGGGCGACGACCCGGCGCCGGTGTTTTCCTTCATGGGCACGCCGCGACGATGCATCCGCGGCAAGTGCCGTGCTGGATCACGCACACCAACGCGCGCACGCACGAGATCATCCGCGGCGGCCTCGACCGCTCGCCGATGTTCACCGGCGTGATCGAAGGCGTCGGCCCGCGCTACTGCCCGTCGATCGAGGACAAGATCACGCGCTTCGCCGGACGCGACAGCCACCAGATCTTCCTCGAGCCCGAAGGCCTGACGACGCACGAGTTCTATCCGAACGGCATCTCGACCAGCCTGCCGTTCGACGTGCAGCTGGCGCTGGTGCGCTCGATCAAGGGCCTGGAGAACGCGCACATCCTGCGGCCCGGCTATGCGATCGAATACGACTACTTCGATCCGCGCGCGCTGAAGGCGACGCTCGAGACCAAGGCGATCCGCGGGCTTGTTTTTCGCCGGCCAGATCAACGGCACGACCGGCTACGAGGAAGCCGCGGCGCAGGGCCTGCTCGCCGGCATCAACGCGGCGCTGCTGGTCGAGCGGGCGCGACGGCTGGTGTCCGCGCCGCGACCAGGCCTATCTGGGCGTGCTGGTCGACGACCTGATCACCCGCGGCGTCACCGAGCCCTACCGGATGTTCACCAGCCGCGCCGAGTACCGTCTGCAATTGCGCGAAGACAACGCGGATCTGCGCCTGACCGAGACCGGGCGCGCGCTCGGCGTGGTCGACGACGTGCGCTGGGATGCGTTCTGCCGCAAGCGCGACGCGGTCGCCGCGCGAGATCGAGCGGCTGAAGTCGACCTGGGTCAATCCGCGCGTGGTCGACCGATGCGAGCGCGATGCGCGTGCTGGGCCAGGCGCTCGACCGCGACTATGCGCTGGTCGATCTGCTGCGCCGGCCCGGGCGTCGGCTACGCGACGCCTGATGAGCCTGCCCGGCGCGGGCGCGCCAGTCGCCGATGCCGAGGTCGCCGCGCAGGTCGAGGTCGCGACCAAGTACGCCGGCTACATCGAGCGCCAGAACGAGGAGATCGCGCGCCACGCCGGCGCAGGAAGCGCTGCGCCTGCCCGCCGACGTCGACTACCGCACGGTGCGCGGGCTTTCGATCGAAGTGCAGCAAAGGCTCAACCAGCATCGGCCGGAGACGATCGGCCAGGCGGCGCGCCTCCCGGGCATGACGCCGGCGGCGATTTCGCTGCTGCTCGTCCACCTGAAGCGCGGCTTCGGCGCGCCGGCCGCGCGCAAGCAGCTTCGGCATGACGCCGGCCGCGCGATGCTGGCCGACGGCGTCGCGGCGCTGGGGCTCGCCGCGCTGCATCGGCGCGCGACGTCGCAGGCCGAGGCTGCTCGCCTATCTGGCGCTGCTCGACAAATGGAATCGCACGCACAACCTGACGGCGATCCGCGAGCCGGAGCGGATGATCACGCACCATCTGCTCGATTCGCTGGCCGTGCTGCCGCATCTGCCGGCCGGCGCCGGCCTGCGCGTGCTCGACGTCGGCAGCGGCGGCGGGCTGCCGGGCATTCCGCTGGCGATCGTGCGGCCGGACTGGCAAGTCGCGCTGCTCGACAGCAACTACAAGAAGGCCGCGTTCCTGCGCCAGGCGGCGATCGAACTGCCGCTGCCGAACGCCGAGGTCGTCGCCGCGCGCGTCGAGGACTACGCGCCCGCGGCCGCGTTCGACATCGCGATCTCGCGCGCCTTTTCCGATCTCGCGGTGTTCGCCGCCGCCAGCGCGCGGCCTGCTGGCGCCGGGCGGACGCCTGGTCGCGATGAAAGGCGTCTATCCGCACGAGGAGATCGCGCGAGCTGCCGGCGGGCATCGGCGTGACGGCGACGCCTGTCGCTGACGTTCCCGGGTCTCGAGGCCGAGCGGCATCTGGTGATCATGGAGCGCGCCGCATGACCAAGATCATCGCCGTGGCGAACCAGAAGGGCGGCGTCGGCAAGACGACGACCAGCGTCAATCTCGCCGCGAGCCTGGTGGCGATGAAGCGCCGCGTGCTGCTGGTCGATCTCGATCCGCAAGGCAACGCGACGATGGGCGCCGGCGTCGACAAGCGTGCGCTCACTCACACCGTATACCAAGTGCTGCTTGGCGAGCGAAAAATCGCCGATGTGCGCGTGACGTCGCCCTCCGGCGGCTTCGACCTGGTGCCGGCCAACCGCGAGCTCGCCGGCGCCGAAGTCGAGCTGGTCGATCTGCCCGAGCGCGAAACGCGGCTCAAGGACGCGCTGGCCGAAGCGCTGTCGCAGATGCGCGCGGCGATCTCGGAAGTCGTCGGCGAATACGACTTCATCCTGCTCGACTGCCCGCCGTCGCTGTCGCTGCTGACGCTGAACGGGCTTGTGCGCCGCCGACAGCGTGCTGATCCCGATGCAGTGCGAGTACTACGCGCTCGAAGGCCTGTCCGACCTGGTGCAGACGATACGAAGGTGCGCGCGCATCTGAATCCGCGGCTCGAGATCGAAGGGCTGCTGCGCACGATGTTCGACCCGCGCAACACGCTCGCGCTCAACGTCTCGGCCGAGCTGCAGAAGCATTTCGGCGACAAGGTCTATCGCACGGTGATCCCGCGCAACATCCGGCTCGCCGAAGCGCCGAGCTTCGGCGTGCCCGCGCTGCAATCTCGACCGGACGTCGAAGGGCGCGCAGGCGTATCTCGCGCTCGCCGGCGAAATGCTGCGCCGCGACGAAGCCGCCGTGGCGCCGCAACCGGGAGTGCGTCAATGGCTAAGCTCAAGGGGCTCGGCCGCGGGCTCGATGCGCTGCTGTCGGGATCGACGGCGACGCGCCGGCCGCGAATCGCTGCAGACGATCGCGCTCGATCGCATTCGGCCGGGCAAATACCAGCCGCGCACGCACATGGACGAGGCCTCGCTCAACGAGCTCGCGGCGTCGATCAAGGCGCAGGGCGTGATGCAGCCGATCCTCGTGCGCCCGGTCGACGCCAACCGCTTCGAGATCATCGCCGGCGAACGGCGCTGGCGCGCCGCGCAGCGCGCGGGCCTGGCCGACGTGCCGGCGCTGGTGCGCGAGGTGCCCGACCAGGCCGCGCTCGCGCTGGCGCTGATCGAGAACATCCAGCGCGAGGACCTGAATCCGCTCGAGGAGGCGCACGGCATCAAGCGGCTGATCGACGAGTTCGAGCTTGACGCACGAGGCGGCCGCGCAGGCCGTCGGCCGCTCGCGCAGCGCGGTGACCAATCTGCTGCGGCTGACGCAGCTTGCCGAAGCCGGTGCAGGACTATCTGCTCGGCGGGCGAGCTCGACATGGGGCACGCCCGCGCGCTGCTCGGCTCTGCCGGCGGCGCAGCAGGTCGCCGCCGCGGCGAAGGTGGTCGCGCTCGGGCATGTCGGTGCGCGACACCGAGCGCATGATGCAGGCCGCGCAGCATCCGGCGCCGCGCAAGACGTCGCCGCGCGCGCGGAACGCGGCGCCGACGCCGATCTGGCGCGGCTGGAAAACGAACTGTCCGACGCGCTCGGCACCAGCGTGCGCATCGAGGCGAAGCGAGACGGCGCCGGCCGGATCGTCGATTTCGTATTCGAGTCTCGATCAGCTCGACGGCATCCTGGCAAAGCTCCGCTAGCGCGTCGCAGCGCGGCCGCCGACGGTTCACATCGTCGCGGCAACAAAACGGCGCCCTCGAGGCGCCGTCTTTCGCGTGCGAGCGCTCGATCAGCCGAGCTGCTTCAGCATCGTCTCGGCGTCGGAGACTTCGAATTTGCCCGGCGCCTCGATGTTCAGCGTCCTTGACGACGCCGTCGTCGACCAGCGCCGAAAAGCGCTGGCAGCGCACGCCCATGCCGCGCGCGGTCAGGTCGAGCTCGAGCCCGAGCGCCTTGGTATACGCGGCGCTGCCGTCGCCCATCATGCGGACCTTGCCGTCGGTCTTCTGATCCTTCGCCCACGCGCCCATCACGAACGCGTCGTTGACCGACATGCAGATGATCTCGTCGACGCCTTTGGCCTTGAGCTCGCCGTAATGCGCGACGTAACCCGGCACGTGCTTGCGCCGAGCAGGTCGGCGTGAATGCGCCGGGCAAGCCGAACAGCACGACTTTCTTGCCCTTGGTCAGCGCGTCGACCTGGAACTGGATTGGGCCCGACCGGGCAGCCCTCGGTCGCGACTTCGATGTACTCGCTCAGGGTGCCGGCAGGCAGCCGGTCGCCGACTTTGATCGTCATGGTGTTGTTCCTTCCGCGGTGGTGTGTGGCGACGGGCATCGCGCACGTGCGCGCATGACCCGGCGCACTGCGGCGACAGATCGCAAATTGTACCGGAAATCTTCGGCGCATGCCGACGACGCGGGCGGCACTTGTCGCCGCGTGCGCGAAAGCGTAACTTCGGCAGTCCGACCGCGACCACCGATGGAGGAGAACGTCATGGCGCAGGCTGGCAAAGGCGCCTGCGCGTCGCGTGAGCTTGCTGATCGCGACGCGCAAAGGCCTGTGGCAGTTGCACGGCGATGCGGCGCGCCGGACCTGGCGTGTCGCCGGGCCGCAATTCCTCGGGCCACATCGTCCACCACTGCGTCGCCGACCCGCGCGACGGCAAGACGATGCTCGCGGCGGCGCGCACCGGCCATCTCGGCCCGACGATTTTCCGCTCCAGCGATCGCGGCCGCAGCTGGCACGAGGCCAAGCAGCCGCCCGCATTCAGCCGAAGGCAGCGCACGCGTCGTCGATCACACGTTCTGGCTGACGCCCGGACACGCGAGCGAGCCGGGCGTCTGGTATGGCGGCACGTCGCCGCAAGGGCTGTTTCGCTCCGAGGACGGCGGGGCGACCTGGCGCGGCGTCGCCGGCTTCAACGAGCACCCGCAGCGCAAGGCCTGGTGCGGCGGCGACCAGGACGGCACGCCGGATGGCCCGAAGCTGCATTCGATCCTGATCGATCCGCGCGATGCGCGACACATGTACATCGGCATGTCGAGCGGCGGCGTGTTCGAATCCACCGACGGCGGCGCCGACTGGCGCCCGCTGAATCGCGGCGTCAAGGCCGACTTCCTGCCGCAGCCCGATCCCGAGTACGGCCACGACCCGCATTGCGTGCGCCTGCACCCGGTGCTGCCCGACCGTCTGTATCAGCAGAATCACTGCGGCATCTACCGCCTCGATCGCCCGGCCGAGCGCTGGGAGGACATCGGTGCGGCGATGCCCAAGAGCGTCGGCCCGATCGGCTTGCCGATGGTCGTGCATCCGCGCGAGCCCGACACGGTCTGGGTCTTCCCGATGGACGGCACCAGCGTGTGGCCGCGCGTCTCGCCGGGCGGCAAGCCCGCGGTCTATCGATCGGTCAATGCCGGCAAGACCTGGCAGCGCCAGGCGACCGGACTGCCGAAATCGCAGGCATGGCTGACGGTCAAGCGGCAGGCGATGACCGCCGACGCCGGAGCGCCGGTCGGCGTCTACTTCGGCACGACCAGCGGCGAGGTCTGGGGCAGCCGCGACGAAGGGCGCACGTGGAAATGCCTGGCGTCGCACTTGCCGGAAATCTATGTCGGTCGAGACGATGTGAGCGAGCGGCGCCGACGGCAAGCCAATCGGCGCACGACGACGCATGCGTAGCGTGACTCGTACCCGGTCCGCTGCGCTCGTACACCAAGGACGCGGCGATCGGTCGGCGCCGACGGCGCCACGCTCGCCGAGGTCGTCGGCGATCTGGAACCGCGCTATCCCGGCATGCGCTTTCGCATCATCGATGAGCAAGGGCGCATCCGGCGGCACATCAAGTTATTCGTCAACGGTGTGCAGGCGCGAGATCTCTCGCCGCGCCTCGCTGGCAACGACGAGGTGATGATCGTCTGCGCGCTGACCGGCGGTTGAAGCGCGGCGTCCGAGCGGCACGTATCCGGCGGCGGCATTCGTTGACGCGGTGCCGCACAAAACCCTATAATCCAAAGGTTTGCTTCGCTCCGTGGCCACGCCGGATTCGGCACGTTCCCCACCGGGTTTTCCTGTCGGTCGCATCGCGGGCTGGCAGTTGCTCGCGACGCTCGCGATTGCCGCGATCGCCGGCGGGTGGGCGGGTCTGCACGGGGCGCTTTCGGCGTTGCTGGGCGGCCTGGTGAACGTCACCGCCGGCGTCGTCTACGCGGTGATCGTCGGGCTCGGCAGGGCGCGGACGCCAGGGGATACGGTGCGGACGATGATCCGGGCCGAAGCAGCCAAGATTACGTTGATCGTGCTCCAGCTCTGGCTGGTGCTGACGACCTACCGGGACGTCGTCCATGCGGCCTTGCTCGCCGCGTTCGTCGTCACCGTGATGGTGTGGACAGCGGCGATCGTGATTCGCGACTGATTGGAACCGCAGGGATGGCGATGGCCGCAGCAACGGAACAGGTCGGTGAAAAGCTCGCCGAGCAGCACGACGCGTCGACCTACATCCAGCACCACCTGACTTTCTTCGCCAAGCCGGTCGGCGACTCCGACGGCGGCTTCTGGACGATCCACTACGACACGGTCATCACCTCGCTGATCCTGGGCGTGCTCGTGCTCGGCTTCATCTGGCTGGTCACCCGCAAGGCGACACCCGGCGTGCCATCGAAGACGCAGGCCTTCGTCGAGCTCACGATCGGGTTCGTCAACGACCAGGTCAGGAGCATGTTCCATCACGATTACAGGATCGTCGCGCCGATCGCGCTGACGGTCGGGCTGTGGGTGCTGTTCATGAATCTGATGGACCTGCTGCCCGGTCGACATCATGGCGTGGATCTACGCCAACGTGTTCCATCTGCACACATGGCGCAGCGTGCCGACCGCCGACGTCAACACCACGTTCGCGCTTTCGCTGTCGGTGCTCGGGCTGATGATCTTCTACAACATCAAGAACAAGGGCCTCGGCGGCTGGCTGCACGAGCTCTATGCGGTGCCGTTCGGCATGCGGCCGCTGTGGGCGGCGCCGCTGCTGATCGCGTTCAATCTGCTGTTCAACGTGATCGAATACGTCTCCAAGCCGCTGTCGCATTCGCTGCGGTTGTTCGGCAACATGTACGCGGGCGAAATAATGTTCCTGCTGATCGCTCTGCTCGCGTCCAGCGGATATCTGGGCATGATCGGCGGGGCTGTTGCGCAAGTCGCCTGGGTGGTCTTCGACGGCTTCATCGCGATACTGCAGGCCTACATATTCATGATGCTGACCGTCGCGTACATCGCGATGGCGCACGAGCATCACTAGACTCATCGGTTGATCCAACATTCGCATCCAATCTCCGTTCAGAAAGGAAAGCAAAAATGGACAAGCTGCAACTGATCGCCCAGATCCAGGCCTCCACCGGTATCGGCATCGGCCTGATGATCGGCCTCGGCGCGCTGGGCGCCTGCGTCGGCATCGGCATCATGTGCTCGCGCTTTCTCGAAGGCGCGGCGCGCCAGCCGGAAATGATCCCGGCGCTGCAGGCCAAGGTGTTCCTGCTGCTCGGCCTGATCGACGCCTCGTTCATCATCGGCCTGGGCATCGCGATGCTGTTCGCGTACGCCAATCCGCTGATTCCCGCCGGACTCAAATAGGCGGATCTGCAGCGGGACAGGAGCAGCCATGAACATCAATCTGACGCTCCTCATGCAGGCCGCCGTCTTCGCCGTCTTCATCTGGTTTTGCGCGAAATTCATCTGGCCGGTCCTGATGCGCGCGATCGAGACCCGCCAGAAGCAGATCGCCGACGGCCTGGCCGCGGGCGAGGAAGGCCGTCACAGCCTGGCCAACGCCGAAAAGCGGATCGCCGAGATGATGACCGAAGCCAAGGCGCGCGCGCAGGAGATCGTCGCGCAGGGCGAAAAGCTGAAGACCGAGACGATCGAGCAGTCGAAGTCGCTGGCCAAGGCCGAGGGCGACCGGCTGCTCGCCGCCGCGAAGGCCGAGATCGAGCAGGAAGTCTATCGCGCCAGGGAAGCGTTGCGCGGTCAGGTCGCGCAGCTCGCCGTCGCCGGCGCCGAGCAGATACTCAGGCGCGAAGTCGACGCCAAGGCGCACGCCGATCTGCTGGCGACGATCGAAAAGCAGCTCTAGGCGACCGACATGGCCGAACCGATCACCGTCGCCCGACCCTACGCCGAAGCCGCCTACGCGCTGGCGCGCGACGGCAACGCGCTGCCGGCGTGGGCCGAGATGCTGCGCGTCGCGACGGCGGTCGCGTCCGACGCGCAGGTGCGCGCCGCGCTCGACAATCCCAAGCTCGCCGCCGCGCGAAAAGGAGTCGCTGTTCCTGTCGATCTGCGGCGACAAGCTCGACACCGGCGGCCGAAACTTCATCCGCGTGCTGATCGAAGCGGACCGCATCGGCCTGCTGCCCGAAATCCGCACGCTGTTCGAGACGCTGAAGGACGAGCGCCGACGGCGTTGCGCGGGCGCAGATCATCAGCGCCTTCCCGATCGACGATGCCCAGCTGGCGGCGCTGCGCAAGGGACTGCGAGCGACGCTTCGGCAAGAAGATCGAGGCGACGGTCAGCGTCGACCGCGCGCTGATCGGCGGAGCGAAGATCGTCGTCGGCGACACGGTGATCGACGCTTCGGTGCAAAGCGAATTGCAGGCAATGGCGAACCAGTTGCGCGTCTAGTCTAATTTCGAAACTGACGCGATGCCGCCCGCGATGCGAAGTGCGGCTTGAGCGCGAGGAAAAAACATGCAGTTGAATCCATCGGAAATCAGCGAGCTGATCAAGAGGCAAGATCCAGAATCTGGATACCGGCGCCGAAGTCCGCACGCAGGGAACGGTGATTTCGCTGTCCGACGGCATCAGCCGCGATCCACGGCTTGTCGCGACGCAATGCAGGGCGAGATGCTCGAGTTCCCGGGCAACACGTTCGGCCTGGCGCTCAACCTCGAACGCGATTCGGTCGGTGCCGTGATTCTCGGCGACTATGAGCACATCTCCGAGGGCGACACCGTCAAGTGCACGGGCCGCATCCTCGAAGTGCCGATCGGGCCCGGAACTGATCGGCCGCGTCGTCAACGCGCTCGGCCAGCCGATCGACGGCAAGGGTCCCGTCAATGCCAAGCTGACCGACGTCATCGAGAAGGTCGCGCCCGGCGTCATCGTGGCGCAAGAGCGTGTCGCAGCCGGTGCAGACCGGGCTGAAGGCGATCGACGCGATGGTGCCGATCGGCCGCGGCCAGCGCGAGTTGATCATCGGCGACCGCCAGACCGGCAAGACGGCGGTCGCGATCGATACGATCATCAACCAGAAGGGCAAGGACCTGATCTGCATCTACGTCGCGATCGGCCAGAAGGCGTCGTCGATCATGAACGTGGTCAAGAAGCTCGAAGAGCACGGCGCGCTGGCGTACACGATCGTCGTCGCCGCGTCGGCGTCGGATTCGGCGGCGATGCAGTACATCGCGCCGTATTCGGGCTGCACGATGGGCGAGTATTTCCGCGATCGCGGCCAGGATGCGCTGATCATCTATGACGACCTGACCAAGCAGGCGTGGGCGTACCGGCAGATTTCGCTGCTGCTGCGCCGGCCGCCGGGACGCGAGGCCTATCCCGGCGACGTGTTCTACCTGCACTCGCGCCTGCTGGAGCGCGCGGCGCGCGCGTCAACGAGGAATACGTCGAGAAATTCACCAAAGGGCGAGGTCAAGGGCAAGACCGGTTCGCTGACCGCGCTGCCGGTCATCGAAACGCAGGCGGGCGACGTGACCGCGTTCGTGCCGACCAACGTGATTTCGATCACCGACGGCCAGATCTTCCTCGAGACCGACCTGTTCAATGCCGGCATCCGGCCCGGCGATCAACGCCGGCATCTCGGTGTCGCGGGTCGGCGGCGCGGCGCAGACCAAGGTGATCAAGAAGCTGGGCGGCGGCGTGCGGCTTGCGCTCGCGCAGTACCGCGAGCTCGCGGCGTTCGCGCAATTCGCCTCCGATCTGGACGAGGCGACGCGCAAGCAGCTCGATCGCGGCCGGCTGGTGACCGAGCTGATGAAGCAGCCGCAATACTCGCCGCTGTCGGTCGCCGAGGAGGCACTGACCTTGTTCGCGGTGACCAAGGGCTATTTCGACGACGTGCCGGTCGAAAAGGCGCTGGCCTTCGAGTCGAGCCTGCGCGCGTTCATGAAAAGCAAATATGCGCGCGCTGATGGACAAGCTCGAATCGACCAAGGAAATGGATGCCGAGGCCGAGAAGGCGTTCGCCGCGGCGATCGAGGACTTCAAGAAGAACGGCACGTTACTAGGATCACCGCGCGATGGCCGGCTCGAAAGAAATCCGCAACAAGATCAAGAGCGTGCAAAACACGCGCAAGATCACCAAGGCGATGGAGATGGTTGCGGCGTCGAAGATGAAAAGGGCGCAGGAGCGCATGCGCGCGTCGCGGCCCTACGTCGGCGCGCATGCTGGCGATCGCGCGCCATCTGGCGCACGCCAACCCGGAGTACCGGCATCCGTTTCTGCTGAAGCGCCCGCAGGTGCAGCAACGTCGGCCTGATCGTGGTGACGTCCGACAAGGGCTTGTGCGGCGGCCTCAACACCAACGCGCTGCGCCTGGCGCTGGCGAGCATCAAGGCATGGCAGGCGAAGGGCATCGGCGTGCAGGTCACGGCGCATCGGCAACAAGGGCCTGGGCTTCATGCATCGGCTCAAGGCCAACGTCGTCTCGCAGGTCGATCAACCTCGGCGACCGGCCGCATCTGGACAAGCTGATCGGACCGGTCAAGGTGCAGCTCGATGCGTACATCGACGGCAAGATCGACGAGTTGCACATGGTGGCGACGCGCTTCGACAACACGATGAAGCAGACGCCGGTCGCGAGCCTGATCCTGCCGATCGCGGATCTCGGCGACGAGGCCGAGAAGCGCGCGTACCCTGGGACTACATCTACGAACCGGACGCGAAGACCGTGCTCGACGGCCTGCTGACGCGCTACATCGAGTCGGTCATCTATCAGGCGGTCGAACGAGAACATGGCGTCGGAGCAGAGCGCGCGCATGGTGGCGATGAAGGCCGCGTCGGACAATGCGCGACGATCATCGACGAGCTGCAGCTGATCTACAACAAGACGCCGCCAGGCGGCGATCACCAAGGAACTGTCGGAGATCGTCGCCGGCGCGGCGGCGGTTTGACGCGCGCGGCGAGGCGTGTTGAACGACGAAGTGGCGGCGAATTTAGGGCGGCCGCAATAGTGCCGCGTCTTCAGATTTGAATTCGATCTGAGGAAACGATCATGAACGAAGGAACGATAGTCCAGTGCATCGGCGCGGTGATCGACGTCGAATTCCCGCGCGAGCAGCTGCCGAAGATCTACGATGCGCTTGACGCTCGAAGGCAGCGAATTGACGCTGGAAGTGCAGCAGCAACTCGGCGACGGCGTCGTGCGCACCATCTGCCTGGGCTCGTCCGACGGGCTGCGCCGCGGCATGAAGGTCACGAATACCGGCGGCCCGATCATCGGTGCCCGTCGGGCCGAAGACGCTGGGCCGCATCATGGACGTGCTCGGCCGGCCGATCGACGAGCCGGGCCCGGTCGGCGCGGAAAAGACGATGTCGATCCACCGCGACGCGCCGACGTTCGAGGAGCTGTCGCCCTCGACCGAGCTGCTCGAAACCGGCATCAAGGTGATCGACCTCGTCTGCCCGTTCGCCAAAGGCGGCAAGGTGGGACTGTTCGGCGGCGCCGGCGTCGGCAAGACCGTGAACATGCTCGAGCTGATCCGCAACATCGCGACCGAGCATGCGGGCTATTCGGTGTTCGCCGGCGTCGGCGAGCGCACCCGCGAGGGCAACGACTTCTATCACGAGATGAAGGACGTCGCAACGTCCTCGACAAGGTGGCGATGGTCTACGGCCAGATGAACGAGCCGCCGGGCAACCGTCTGCGCGTCGCGCTGACCGGGCTGACGATGGCCGAGTATTTTCGCGACGAAGGCCGCGACGTGCTGTTCTTCGTCGACAACATCTACCGCTACACGCTGGCGGGCACCGAAGTGTCCGCGCTGCTCGGCCGCATGCCGTCCGCCGTGGGCTACCAGCCGACGCTGGCCGCCGAAATGGGCGCGCTGCAGGAGCGCATCACCTCGACCAAGACCGGCTCGATCACCTCGATCCAGGCCGTGTACGTTCCCGCCGACGACTTGACCGATCCTTCGCCCGCGACCACCTTCGGCCACCTCGATTCGACCATCGTGCTGTCGCGCGACATCGCGTCGCTCGGCATCTATCCCGCGGTCGATCCGCTGGATTCGACCTCGCGCCAGCTCGATCCGAACGTCGTCGGTGAAGAACACTACACGACCGCGCGCCGCGTGCAGCAGACCCTGCAGCGCTACAAGGAGCTGCGCGACATCATCGCGATTCTCGGCATGGACGAGCTCTCGCCCGAGGACAAGCTGGCGGTGGCGCGCGCGCGCAAGATCCAGCGCTTCCTGTCGCAGCCGTTCTTCGTCGCCGAAGTGTTCACCGGCTCGCCGGGCAAGTTCGTCTCGCTGAAGGACACGATCCGCGGCTTCAAGGCGATCGTCGACGGCGAATACGATCATCTGCCCGAGCAGGCGTTCTACATGATCGGCGGCATCGAAGAAGCCGTCGAAAAAGCGAAGACGCTGCAGTAGCAAACCGATGGCCAACACCATCCACGTCGACGTCGTCAGCGCCGAAGAGTCGATCTTCTCGGGCGAGGCGGAGTTCGTCGTGCTGCCCGGCGTGATGGGTGAGCTCGGCATCTATCCCGAAGCACACGCCGCTGATCACGCAGATCAAGCCGGGCGAGGTTCGCATCAAGGTCCCGGGACAGGCCGAGGAGCAGATCGTGTTCGTGCAGGGCGGCTTTCTCGAAGTGCAGCCCGACGTCGTGACGGTGCTGTCGGACACGGCGATCCGCGCCAAGGATCTCGACGAAGCCAAGGCGCTGCGAGGCCAAGCAGGCCGCCGAAGAGGCGATGCAGAACAAGACGTCGAAAGAAGACGTGGCGCGCGCCGAAGCCGAGCTCGCCGGCGCGGTGGCGCAGCTCGCGGCGATCCGCCGGCTGCGCAGGGGCCGCGGCTAGCGCACACAGCGGCGGCCGCTTCAGCTGCGCGCTGCCGCAGAGCCTGGCGCAATAGCGATGACCGACGCGATCCTGGTGTTGAACGCGGGGTCGTCGAGCCTGAAATTCACGCCTGTACGCCAGCGGTGCCGCCGGTCCGCGGCGCGCTGCTGCGCGGCCAGATCGAGGGCCTGACCACGACGCCGGCATTCGCCGCCCACGACGCGCAAGGACACGTGGTGCAGCGGCGCGACTGGCCCGAGCGCGACGTCGCTCGGCTACGCCGGCGCGGTCGCCTACGTGCTCGACTTTCGTCCAGCGCGAGCAAGGGACAGCGACGCTCGCCGCCGTCGGCCACCGCGTCGTGCACGGCGGCGAGGCGTTCGGCGCGCCGGTGCGCATCGATGCCGACGTCCTGGCGCGGCTCGAACGGCTCGTGCCGCTGGCGCCGCTGCACCAGCCGCACAACCTGGCGCCGATGCGCGTCATCGCCGAGCGCGCGCCGACGCTGCCGCAGGTCGCCTGCTTCGACACCGCGTTTCACCGCACGCAGGAGCCGGTCGCGCGCGCATTCGGGCTGCCGCCGGAAATCACCGAGCGCGGCGTTCGCCGCTACGGTTTTCACGGACTGTCGTACGAATACATCGCCGACGTCTTTCCGCGCTTCGATCGCTGCGGCGCGCGCGCGGACGCGTCGTCGTCGGCGCATCTGGGCAACGGCGCCAGCATGTGCGCGATGCAGGCGGGCAAGAGCGTCGCCACGACGATGGGATTCACCGCGCTCGACGGGCTGATGATGGGAACGCGCGCCGGCTCGCTCGATCCCGGCGTCGTGCTCTACCTGCTGGACGAGCTCAAGATGGACGCGCGCGCGATCGAACGGCTCCTCTACCACCAGTCGGGCTTGCTCGGCGTGTCCGGCGTGTCGAGCGACATGCGCACGCTGCTCTCGCGCGACGACCCGCGGGATCGAAGTTCGCGATCGCGCTGTTCTGCTACCGCGTCCGGCGCGAGCTGGGCTCGCTGGCCGCCGCGCTGGGCGGCATCGACGCGATCGTGTTCACCGGCGGCATCGGCGAGCACGCGGCGCCGATCCGCGAGCGGATCTGTCAGCGACGCGGCGTGGCTGGGCGTCGATGCTCGACGAGCAGCCAACGCGGCCGGCGGGCCGAGGATCAGCCGCGAAGGCAGCCGCGTTTCGGCATGGGTGATCGCGACCGACGAGGAATCGATGATCGCGCGGCATACGCTCGCCGCGCTCGCTGCGGCTGAGCGAGCACGCGGCTAGGCCGCCTTCTGCGCCGCCGCGGCAGCCAACTGCTGCTCGACCAGCGTCACCCAGTAGCTCGCGCCGATCGCCAGCGCGTCGTCGTTGAAATCGTAGTGCGGGCTGTGGATGTTGTGCGTGTCGGGCCCGCTGCCCGGCGCCCAGCCAGACGTAGCAGCCGGGCTTCGCCTGCAGCATGAAGGCGAAATCCTCGCTGCCCATTTCCGGCGTCGGATCGGTTTCGACATGGTCGGCGCCGACGACCGCGGTCGCGGCGGCGAGCGCGTGCCGCGTCTCGTTCTCGGCGTTGACCGTCGCGGGATAGCGGCGCTCGTAGCGCACTGTCGCGCTCATCTCGAACGTCGCCGCGACGCCGGCGACGATCGTGCGCATCCGCTGCTCGATCAGGTCCTGCACTGCGGGCTCGAACGTGCGAACGGTGCCGCGCAGCACGACTTCCTGCGGAATCACGTTCCAGGTGTCGCCGCCGTGCACCTGGGTCACGCTGACCACGCCCGCGTCGAGCGGGTGCAGGTTGCGCGCGACGATCGTCTGCAGCGCGTTGATCGCGTGCGCGGCGAACAGCATCGGATCCTTGCCCATATAGGCCATCGCCGCGTGCGCGCCCTTGCCGGTCGCGACGATCTCGAAAATGTCGTACGCGCCCATCAGCGGGCCCGGCCGCATCGCGAACGACCCGAGCGGCTTGCGCGGCCAGTTGTGCATGCCGTACACCGCGCGCATCGGGAACTTGTCGAACAGGCCCTCCTCGACCATCACCCGCCCGCCGCCTTCGTTCTCCTCGGCCGGCTGGAAGATGAAGTAGACGGTGCCGTCGAAGCGCCGACGCCGCGCCAGCGCCTTCGCGGCGCCGAGCAGCATCGCCGTGTGGCCGTCGTGGCCGCAGGCGTGCATCCTGCCCTCGTGGCGCGACGCGTAGGCGACGCCCGAGCGCTCGGCGATATGCAGCGCGTCCAGGTCGGCGCGCAGGCCGATGGCGCCGCCGCCGCCGCCGCAGCGAAGCACGCCGACGACGCCGGTTTTGGCGAGGCCCGGTATGCACGTCCAGCCCGATCGCTTCGAGCTTGCCGGCGACGAACGCGCTGGTCGCCGTTTCCTCGAACGCGGTTTCGGGATGCGCGTGGATGTGATGCCGCCAATCGCGCATCTCGGCATTGAGCGCGGCAACTTCGGGCACGATGTTCATCGTCTTCTCGCCGGACGCTGCTGGATGCGCGATCTTAGCGCAATCGGTGCGGCTCGTCCGCTGCGCTAGAATGGCGGGCGCCACCGAGCCTGCCGCATGAACGCCTCCCCACCTGCGATCTACGATCTCGCCGTCATCGGCGGCGGCATCAACGGCGCCGGCATCGCGCGCGATGCCGCCGGCCGCGGCCTCAAGGTGCTGCTGGTGGAAAAGGACGATCTCGCTTCGCACACCTCGTCGTGGAGCACCAAGCTGATCCACGGCGGCTTGCGCTATCTCGAGCACTACGAGTTTCGCCTGGTCGCCGAAGCGCTGTCCGAGCGCGAGGTGCTGCTGCAAGATCGCGCCGCACATCATCGAGCCGCTGCAATTCGTGCTGCCGCACGAGCCGCACCTGCGGCCGGCATGGATGATCCGCTGCGGCCTGTTTCTGTACGATCACATCGGCGGCCGCAAGACGCTGCCGTCGTCGTTCGGCGTCGACCTCGCCGCGAGCAAGTGGGGCGCAGGACTCAAGGACAGCTTCCGCAAGGGCTTCGTCTACTCGGATGCGCGGGTCGACGATGCGAGGCTGGTGGTCTTCAACGCGATCGCGGCGCGCGAACTGGGCGCCGATATCCGCGTCCGGACGCGGCTCGGCGTCCGCGCGGCGCGAGAACGGCCTGTGGCGCGCGACGCTGGTCGACGCGCGCCGGACGCGTCGCGAGGACGTGTTCGCGCGCGCGCTGGTCAATGCCGCCGGGCCCTGGGTCAAGGAGCTGCTCGACCAGATCAGCCCGGACTCGATTCGCGCCGATGTCAGGCACGTCAAGGGCAGCCACATCGTCGTGCCGCGCGTGCACGCCGAGCCGCACGCTTACATCCTGCAGAATTCCGACAAGCGCATCGTCTTCGTCATCCCGTTACGAGCAGGGCTTTTCGCTGATCGGGACGACCGACGTCCCGGTCGACGACTACGACGCGCCGCGCATCTCGGCCGACGAGATCGATTATCTGTGCTCGATCGCCAACGCCTATCTGGCGCGGCCGCTCGGCCGCGGCCGACATCGTCTGGACCTACAGCG
This sequence comes from uncultured beta proteobacterium, assembly GCA_963713125.1. GTDB lineage: Bacteria > Pseudomonadota > Gammaproteobacteria > Burkholderiales > Casimicrobiaceae > PALSA-1003. The sequence goes on from CAVQKL010000005.1 coordinate 464,250, forward strand.
GCGTGCGTCCGCTCTACGACGATGGCTCGGCGGACCCGTCGGCGATCACGCGCGACTACGTGCTCAAGCTCGATGCCGGGGACGGCCGGGCCCCGCTGCTGTCGATCTTCGGCGGCAAGATCACGACCTACCGCAAGCTCGCCGAGCATGCGCTCGGCCGAGCTGCGCGCGTTCTTTCCGCAGATGCGGGCAGAGCTGGACGCGATCGCCAGCCGCTGCCCGGCGGCGACCTGCCGCGCGGCGGGCTCGCGGCGTACGAGCGCGAGCTCGCCGCGCGCTACGCCGGCGCTGCCGACGGACTTGCTGGCGGCGCTGGCTCGCCGCCACGGCACGCGCACGCCGCGCGTCCTGGGCGCTGCGCGCGACGCCCGCCGATCTGGGCAGCGCATTTCGGGCATACGCTGTACGCCGCCGAAATCGACTAGCTGGTCGCGCAGGAGTGGGCGATCGAGGCCGACGACGTGCTGTGGCGGCGAACCAAATGCGGCCTGCACCTCGAGCGGCGCACGAGCGCGATGCCGTCGGCGGATACCTCCGTTCGCGCGGCGGGCCCGCGTGAGCCGGGCAACGCTGCGGCCGCTGGCCGCGATGCCCGCCGCAGCGCGCGCGGCGATGCGCGGCGTGCTGGCCGACATCGACGACACGCTGTCGACCGCGGGCCGGATCACCGCCGGAGCCTACGCGGCGATGGAGCGCCTGCGCGCCGCCGGACTGCTGTTCATTCCGATCACCGGACGTCCGGCGGGCTGGTGCGATCACATCGCGCGCATGTGGCCGGTCGACGCGGTCGTCGGCGAGAACGGCGCGCTGTACATGATCCGCGACGAAGGCGGCGGTCGGCTGCGCAAGCGCTTTGCCGCGACCGACGCCGAGCGCGCCGCCAATCGCCGGCGGCTCGCCGAGGTGGGCGCGACGATCCTGCGCGAGGTGCCCGGCGCCGCACTGGCTTCCGACCAGGCCTACCGCGAAAGCGATCTCGCGATCGATTTCTGCGAGGACGTGCCGCGCCTGCCGGACGAGGCGGTCGACCGCATCATCGCGCTGATGCGCGCGGCGGGCATGACCGCGAAGATGAGCTCGATCCACGTCAACGGCTGGTTCGGCACCTACGACAAGCTGGCGATGACGCGGAGCTTGCTGCGCGACGAATTCGGTATCGATCTCGACGCCGAGCGCGACCGGTTCGTTTTCGTCGGCGATTCGCCGAACGACGCGCCGATGTTCGATTACTTCCCGCATGCGGTCGGCGTGGCCAACGTGCGCAATTTCGCCGGCCGCCTGGCGAGCCTGCCCGCGTACGTCACCGAGCGCGAGTCGGGCGCCGGATTTGCGGAGATCGTCGACTTCCTGCTCGACGGTCGCTGAGGCGGTCAGCCGCAGCGGGCTGCCGCGGCGCGGTCGCAGCGGGCAGTCGCAGCACGCGGTCGCAATGATGCGCAGCGCATCCGCCATCCCGGCGCAGGCCGGGATCCAAGTACTTCCGCTGCCGGGAACCCAGCTTGGGGCCCCGGCCCGCGCCGGGGCGACAACCTGGCGCGGCGGCCGGGTATTGGGTCAGTTTGAAATCGCCGATTCGAGTTTCGGCGCGCGCTTCTTGTAGGGGCCGCGCTTCTTCGGCGGGTGCTCGCGCGCCTCGATCTGCGCGACGATGTCATCCATCGACCAGAGCTTGTCGCTGATCGCTGCCGCCATCGCGGCCAGAAGGGCGGCGCATCCCGCGCTACGGCCCTCACGCCTGAGCAACGGTCCGAAATAGCCAAGAAGGCGGCGGCGACGCGTTGGAAGAAACGCTAAGCGACCATTTTCAGTGCGCTTGCGGACAGATAACCAATATTGCCTTCGCCATTCGCTCCACGACCGCGGCGACTCAGCGGGCATTCCGGAAGGGTTTCAGGCGAGTTACGGCTCCTTGCTGATCTCCACGACGAAATAGGTCACTTGCCCCCGACCTTTATTCGTGGCCCAGTGAATCGCGTCCTTGCCCTCCGGTATCCCCTGACCTTCCGCGATATCGGTGCACTTGCCATCCGGCGTACAGATCGTCAACGTTCCGCTGACGACATAGAGGATCGCAGGAGCACCGCGGTGGCTGTGTAGCGCACCGTGACCGCCTGGTTCGATGGTTCTCAGGCGCGCCCGTAGGTAACGGCCGGTCAACTCCGGGATTTCGGAGGCCAGGTCGAACGAGGCGATGGTTTTCACCGTTTGATCCTTTGCCTGGGTTGGCGGTACCTGCTGGGCGCCCAAGGGCTGTGCACCGATCAGCACGATTCCAACACCCGCGGCTGCTGCGAGCATGCCGTTTCGCATTGTCATTTTGATTCCTTTTACGGTAGAAAGAGTCCGTCAAGCGTAACCCCCAGCGGAAGTAAATTTATACGAGGACGAGTGCTCGGAAACGCAACCGGCAGCCGTGCGCTGGTTTTTTTTGTAACCGTCCCCGGCTTCAGACTGAACCACTACCAAGCCGCGCGCCAGCCAATTTCAAACTGACCCACTACCGGCGGCCGAACCTCGGCCGCTACTTCGCCAGGGCGACGATCCGGGCGATATCGATCTGCTTGATCGCACCCTGCAGCGTCGCGGCGTCGACGCCGTTGCCGCGCACCTCGACGTTGAAGCGCTCGGCAAGAATGATGCTGATCTCGCCGCTCTTCGAGCGGCGATCGTAGCGTTCGTGAACGATCTGGCCGTTCACCTTGCTGGTGCGCTCGTAGCCGGTGTCGGTTTCCTTTTCCATGCTCGGGTCGAAGCGGGACGCAAGGCCCGCCAGGCCGGACAGCGAACCCATGTCCGTGATGTCGAGATTCAGCGACGCGCCGGCGCTGTCGGTGTAGCGCGCGGTGGCGCTCGAGCCCTTGATGCCCATCGCTTCGCCGCTCTGCCCCGAGGCTTCGCCGCGCTTCATCCCGGCAAGCGTGTCGGGCAGCATTTCCTTGAGCTTGCGGAAGTCGACCGGCTGGACATCCTTGCCGCCGGCAACGATCGCACCGACCGCGTTCGAGCGCCGTCGTCAAGTCCGCGTCCGACTTGGCCTCGGGCGCAGTACCGGCGCTCGCCTGCCGCTCGGCCTGTTCGCCCATTTTCTGCAGCTTCGACAAGCGCGTCAGCTGACGCGCGCCTTGTCGGCCTCGGACTTGCCGCCGAATATGCTGGCGATCGCTCCGCCAGCGTCGGCCGCCGCGGCGTTGTCGCCATGCGTGCCCAGCTGTCCCATCGCGCCAATGCCGGCGAGGCCGAGCCCGGCGATCGCGCAGGTGCTGAGGATGCTGATGACTACCGAGACGACGATCGCGCACAGGATCAGCACGATCGTGTAGCCGATCGATTTTTCCTTCGGACAGCGCATCAGCACCGGCAAGCCGATGTAGAGCAGGTACAGCCCGTAGCAATCCCGCCAGCAGCGCGAGCACGCCCAGGGCCGGGACGAGGTGCAGAATGCCGGCGACCCATGCCGGCGTGTAGCTGTAGGCGGTGACCTTCAGCGCGCGCAGCGAGTCGCGCTGGCCGCCGAAGGTCGGCGCCAGCATGTCGACCAGCCAGGCGATCGACGAATACGCCGACGAAGGCCAGCACGTATTTGACGACCGCCCCCGCAATGCCGATGCCGATGCCCAGGTGCCCGAGCAACGGGACGTTGTAACCGATGATCGTGTGGCCGATCAGGCCCGCGATCACGCCGATGGTGGCCAGCGGGGCGACATAGCGGCCATAGATCGCGCCGGAGGACGAGGCTTCGGCCGCGATGATCGGCCATTCGGTCGACGGCGAAAGCAGAATGCCTTTGACGCGCGCGACCAAGCCCTGCGCAGCGGCGCCGGCGTCCATGGCCCCCGTGGCGGCTGCGCCGCCGGCGCCCGGTCCGGGCGAACGCAGCGGCGCCGCGGCAGGATCGGCCGCGCGCGCTGCCGGAGACGCAGCCGGTGCCGCCACCGCGGCGACCGGGGTTCCGCAGTGCGGGCAGAACTTCATCCCATCGGCGACAAGCTGACCGCAATTGGCGCAAAACATCGATCTCTCCGCGTTCCGGACGTGGACGCGATTGTGCACTGGCCGGTCACGGCCTTCAACGACAAGTCCCGGCCACGCCGCAAGCCAGGGTGCGTACCGGGTGCCGCTGCTTGCGACCGGCCGCGGTCGCGGCGCCCTGAACGGATTGCGCCGCCTCGCCCGATACTGGCGCAGCCCTGACGTAAATGACGGCAGGCGGCACACCGGATGCCGTCCGGGCCGTACTGCACAGGAACGGCAAGGGATGGTGCCGCGCATTTCGGTGTGAGCGATCACTCTCCGATCACGTCACAACCGCATGCACTATCGGCGCCGGTGCATCGGACAGGACCCACTCCGGCGATCGCCTGGCCCGCGAGCGTGTAGGGCACACCGTGCTTCTCGGTACGATATTTGCATACGAAGGCGAGCGTATGATGGCAACCCCGGGCGCCTGGGGTCCGCAGCGCCGGCAAAGCGCGCGGGACAACGCGCCACCGGCGATCGGCAGGGAGGAAATCGATGACGCGTTACGGCTTCAACATTCGCACGCGCAGCGGCCAGCGCGTCGACAACATCTGCATCATGGCGGCGAATCGCGAAGACGCCGAGCGTCGGCTGCGGCAGATGTACCACCACTGCCAGGTCATCAGCTGCAACAGCGAATCGGTCCGCCGCAGCGATCCGATGGACATCGAAGGCGTCATCAGCATCATCAGCACACGACGCCGCCATGGGCGTGCCGACCATCGCGCGCTCGATGCTACGCAAATCCGGCAGCCACTAGCTCCTCGACCAGAGCCTTGTAGTCGCGCGCACCGGCGCTGGCCGGGGCGTAGCGGAACACGTCGAGCTGCCGCGCCGGGACTTTCCGCCAGGCTCACGTTCTCGGCGATCCGGGTCGCGCAGATCTCCTCGGGCCGAAACGCCATCGCCATCAGGTCGGCGACCTCCGAGCTCATCTTGCGGCGGGCGTCGAATCGCGTCAGCAGATAGCGTCGCGGCAGGCGCGCCTTGAACACCGGCTCGAGCGCGTTCAGCGCGCGTTCGACCTGCTGCGCCCCCTGCATCGCCAGGTAGTCGGCGGAGACCGGGACGACGCACCAGATCGCAGGCGAAGATCGCGTTCAGCGACAGCACGCCCAGCAGCGGGCAGCAGTCGATGACGACGGGGCCGGGCGCGATGCCGGGCGCGCGCAGCGCGGTGCGCAGACGCGTCACCACATTGACGCCCTTGCCCAGCAAGGTGTCGAGCTTGGACAGATCGAGGTGGCCGGGACATACCATGACGCCGCTTGGCGCGATCTCGGTGACGTCGGCGAGCGGGCGCTGCCGCACGAAAAACGAATACACCGAATCGTCGGCGAGCCGCGGGCGCACCCCGAACACGCCCGACAGGTGCGCCTGCGGATCGAGGTCGATGGCGAGCGGCCGCTGCTTGCGCTGCGCGATGCCGGCGAGCAGGTTGAGCGCGGTCGTCGTCTTGCCGACGCCGCCTTTCTGGTTGAACACGGCAATAACGGTCATTGCGGCTGCTTGTCGAGTCGGACGATCTCCCCGACGATCGTCGGAGGCTCGCATGGGAATGAAGCGGGTATGCGCGGCATTTTCGCATGGAAACTGCAAGCGACGCGACACCGGACGCGCATGGCGCCGCGCAATCGCGGCAATGCGGGCAAAAATGCGATAATTCGCGCCTGATGCAATCGTCGCTGCAAATCGCCATTCTCGCCGCCGGACAGGGCAAGCGCATGCGCTCGGCGCTGCCCAAGGTGCTGCACCCGCTCGGCGGCCGGCCGCTGCTCGCGCACGTGCTCGTCACGGCGCGCAAGCTCGAGCCACGGGCGATTTGCGTCGTCGATGGCGGCGGTGAGCGTGCGCGAGCGCTTTCCCGACGCCGACCTGGTCTGGGCGCGGCAGGATCCGCCGCGCGGCACCGGCGATGCGCTCCGGTGCGCGCTGGCGGAACTCGGCGCCGACGGCGTGACGCTGGTGCTCTTCGGCGCCGATCCGCTGGCGCGGCCCGAGACCTTGCGCGAGGTCGCCGATCGCGCGCAGGAAGGCATCCTTTCGCTGCTGACCGTCGAGCTCGACGATCCGAGCGGGTACGGACGAATCGTCCGCGACGCCGGCGGCAAGGTCGTCGGCGATCGTCGAGCACAAGGATGCGACGCCGGCGCAGCGCGCGATCCGCGAGATCAACACCGGCATCATGGCGGCGCCGACCGCCGCGTTCGCGCGCTGGCTGCCGCAGCATCGACAACCGCAACGCCGGCGGCGAATACTATCTGACCGACGTGATCGCGCTGGCCGTCGCCGACGGCGTGTCCGGTCGAGACGACGCATCCGGCGAGCACCGACGAGACGCTCGGCATCAACAGCAAGCGCGACCTGGCGCAGCTCGAGCGGATTTACCAGCGCGCGCAGGCCGACGCGCTGCTCGACGCCGGCGTGACCCTGGCCGATCCGGCGCGCATCGACGTCCGCGGCACGCTCACCTGCGGCCGCGACGTCAGCGATCGACGTCGGCTGCATTTTCGAAGGCGAGGTGGCGCTCGGCGACGCGGTCAACGTCGGCGCGCACAGCATGCTCAGGGACGTCAAGGTCGGCGCGGCGACGGCGATCGCGCCGTATTCGCACATCGAGGGCGCCGACATCGGCGCGCGCTGCCGCATCGGCCCGTACGCACGCATCCGCCCCGGCACCGCGCTCGCGGACGAGGTGCACATCGGCAACTTCGTCGAGGTGAAGGCGAGCGCTCTCGGCGAGCGCAGCAAGGCCAATCATCTGGCCTACGTCGGCGACACGACGGTCGGGCGCGACGTCAACATCGGCGCCGGCACCATCACCTGCAACTACGACGGCGCGAACAAGCATCGCACGGTGATCGAGGACGACGTGCACATCGGCTCCGACACGCAGCTCGTGGCGCCGGTCACGATCGGCCGCGGCGCGACGATCGGCGCCGGGACGACCGTGTGGCGCGACGTCGAGGCCGGCGCCCTCGCGCTCAACGAGAAGTCGCAGACCAGCACGGCCGGCTACCAGCGGCCGCGCAAGAAAGCGAAGGACATAGACGCCATGTGCGGCATCGTCGGCGCGGTCGCGCGCGAAAACGTCGTTCCGATCCTGATCGAGGGCATCCGCCGCCTCGAATACCGCGGCTACGATTCGACCGGCCTCGCGGTGATCAACGGCGGCCTGCACCGCCTGGTCAGCACGGCGCGCGTCGCCGATCTGGCGGCGCAGGCGAGAGCGACGCAGATCGCGGGCACCACCGGCATCTCGCACACGCGCTGGGCGACGCACGGCGCGCCGACGCAGGCCAACGCGCATCCGCACGTCAGCAGCGGCGAGATCGCGGTCGTGCACAACGGCATCATCGAGAACTTCGAGCCGCTGCGCGCGCGGCTGCAGCAGCAGGGCTACGCGTTCGTCACCCAGACCGATACCGAGGTCATCGCGCACCTGATCCACGCGCATTACGACGGCGACCTGCTCGCCGGCGGTGGCCAAGGCGGTCGGCCGAGTTCCACGGCGCGTACGCGATCGCCGCGATGACCACGCGCGAGCCGGGACGCGTCGTCGGCGCGCGGGCCGGCAGCCCGCTGCTGGTCGGCGTCGGCGAGCGCGATCACTTCCTCGCCTCCGACGCCAGCGCGCTGGCGCCGGTCACGCGGCGCGTCGTCTATCTCGAGGAAGGCGACATCGCCGACATCGGCCGCGATGGTTATGCGATCTACGACGACAGCGGCGCGCGCGTCGCGCGCGAGGTGGTGACGGTCAAGACCTCGGGCGACGCGGTCGAGCTGGGCCCGTACAGCCATTTCATGCAGAAGGAGATCTTCGAGCAGCCGCGCGCGATCGCCGACACCCTGGAAAGCGTCGGCGGCATCGGGCCCGAACTGTTCGGTGCGCGGCGCCGCAGAAGTGCTTGGCCGCGCGTCGATGAGGTGCGCGTGCTCGCCTGCGGCACCAGCTACTACTCCGGCATGGTCGGCCGCCTGTGGCTCGAGTCGGTCGCCGGCATTCCGGCGCAGGCCGAGATCGCCAGCGAATACCGCTATCGCGACAGCGTGCCCGAATCCCGACGCACTGGTGGTCGTCATTTCGCAGTCGGGCGAGACGGCCGACACGCTGTCGGCGCTGAAGCACGCCAAGGCGCTCGGCCATCGCAACACGCTGGCGATCTGCAATGCGCCGACGAGCTCGATGGTGCGCCAGACCGCGCTGACCTACCTGACGCGCGCCGGCGTCGAGATCGGCGTCGCCTCGACCAAGGCGTTCACCACGCAACTGACCGCGTTGTTCCTGCTCACGCTGACCCTGGCCAAGCTGCGCGGCCGCCTCGACGCCGCGCAGGAAGCGCGCTGGCTCGCAGGCACTGCGCCACCTGCCGGCGGCGATCCAGGCGGTGCTGGCGCTCGAGCCCTCGATCATCGCCTGGGCCGAGCGCTTCGCCAAAAAGGAAAACGCGCTTTTCCTCGGCCGCGGCCTGCACTACCCGATCGCGCTGGAAGGCGCGCTCAAGCTCAAGGAGATCTCCTACATCCACGGCGAGGCGTATCCGGCCGGCGAATTGAAGCACGGCCCGCTGGCGCTGGTCGACGCCAACATGCCGGTCGTCGCGATCGCGCCTAACGACGCGCTGCTGGAAAAGCTCAAGTCGAACCTGCAGGAAGTGCGCGCCCGCGGCGGCGAGCTCTATGTCGTCGCCGACGCCGACAGCCAGATCCCGTCGAGCGAGGGCGTGCACGTGCTGCGCCTGCCCGAGCACGCGGGGCTGCTCTCGCCGATCGTGCACACGATCCCGCTGCAGCTGCTGGCCTACCACACCGCCGTCATGCGCGGCACCGACGTCGACAAGCCGCGGAACCTGGCGAAGTCGGTGACGGTGGAGTGAACAGAACGACTAGTCGCGGACCGTGCAACGCGGCTAGTAATCCAACCACTCCATCGGTGAGACCAGACGGCTACCCCTGATTCGCTCCAGCGTCTGCGTAAGCACGTCGATATTGTTGTCGAACGAGCCGTGCGTTGCCTGGATGGTGGCTCCTGTTTTCGTGATACGTATATCGGGAGTGGTGATGGGGAACCCGCGCTGCGATGGTCCGGGCGTCCCGGGAGACCAGACATGCTGCCACGCCGACATCGACGCGACTTGATCGTCCGCCCATTGCTTCGGATCGAAGGCCTCCGGCGTGATCGCGTTCTGCAAGCCGAGAATCGGCATCTTTCTCGCGTCGTCCAGCGCGCGCGAAACGAGATAGAGCAGCGACTTCCCGTAGAGCTGGACTTCGGGTGTCGGCAGTCCGTCGGCCTTTTCGTTCGAGTCGCTCAGGTAATGGAGCCGGAGGTTTCGGAGATCGAAGAGCGGCGTTTGCGCGACTTTCGCGTAAGTTCCGAGGGCGAACTGGACCGAGCACGCCGCGGCGTACAGCGCGCATGACCTGATCTTCGGCGCGCTTTGCCGCAGGTCGTCCTGCGCCAGGCGGTCGAGCAGCCAACCCAGCAGGATCGACCCCGCCGAATGGCCGACCAGGTGTACCTCGAGCGCGCGGTTGTCCGCCTGCAACACGCCGCGCAAGGCGACGAGCTTCTTGGCGAGCAGGTCCAGCGCGCGGCCGCTCAACGCCGACGCTTCCGCGTTGCCGCGCATCTCGGTCCATATGCCGCGGAACATCAGGTGGCTGGTTGCCTCGACCAGGCGGTCGGCGCCTTCGCGCACGTCGTCCGCGATGCCTCCGGCCCGGCCCGGTCCGATTTCCGGCTGGCCCTTGAAGTAATCCTGGAACATGTCGATCAGCGTTTCGACCGGCCCCGTCTTCCATGTCATGAACAAAGGATAGATGCCGTTGGCGGCGGCGTACGGCGCCAGAACACGGATGCGCCGGATGGATTCGTCCTCGCCGTTCAATCCGCCGTGCGCGTAGATCATCAACTTGGCGGGAGCGCCATCGGGTTGCTGCGCAAACCACCGCCGTGGTGTGTCGACCACGACCTTCGTCGCATAGGGCTCCGGATCCATGCCGACGCCGAACGTCACGTCCGAGACCGTCAGCACACCGTCGTTGCCACTGACCAGGCTATGCGCGTAGGCGTCCGCGGTGCTCCAGGGCTGGTATGCGGAATTGTCGAACAGATGGTCGATCGGCCACGGATCGTCGCTCGGATTGGCCGGGTTCTTCGGCGTTTTTGCCTGCGTTCCCAGCGACTGGCCGGCAGACACGCGAAACCGGGATAGCGCGATGCGCGCATCCGACACGGCGACCGGGACGCCGAGGGCACAGACCCAGGCATCGGTGCCGTCTTCGACCCAGTCTTCGTACGGCAAGACGCCGAAACCGCGCGCGCCCCATAGCTCGCCCCACGAGTTCTGGACGACGAAGCCGGTGGCGTTATAGCCGACGAGCGCGAAGGCGTGTCCGCCCCACGACTGGGGATCCTTGGCCGGCCCGATGACGGGCAGCGAGTCATGCGATTCGGGCGGGGGTCGCTTGCCTTGTCCCGAGCAGGCGGTCCCATCCGTCGTGCACGTTGGCCGAGACGAAGACTGCGCCGACGTCGTTGAGCGCCGCCTGCAAGTCGACGACCGACGCCTTGTCGACGCGGTAGTAGACGCCGAGCGGCCGCGTCGCAGCGTCACGCTCCCAGCCTTGCTTCGGCGCCTGGAAAACGGGTGTGCCGTCCCGGTCGAGCACATAGGGCCACAGCCGCTCGGCGCATGCGCCGTGCTTGTTCCAGCCCTTGAGCGCGCCGCGGCAGCTCGATCCCTCGTACTCGACGCCCGGCCATTCGTCGTAGCGGCGGGCGAGCTCGTAGAACATCCGCGGGCTCACGGAGACAAACGCGGCCCTGGATCTGGATTCGACGTGACGAACCCACAGCAGGTAGTTGGCGACGCAGGTCAGCCCGAAGCCCGTGCACGCACCCTCGGTGCCTTGATCGCGCACCAACCCGGCATCGATGTAGCCCTTCAGATTCCGGGCAATGACGGCGTCAGGCGGCCAGCGCGGCTCGAGCGAACGCAGCGGCGGGCGATAGGGAAGGTCGCGGAAATCGAGGCGATCCGGTCGCGCGTCGAGCACACGGCCGCTGAATCGGACCGCTGCGGCGTCACGTGGCGTTCGCTTGCCGCTACCGTCAGGGCCGGAACGTGGACCTGTGCGGGGCTGCTTCCGCGCGCTCTTGCGCTTCGCGGTGCCTCCGGCCTTGTTCGATGATCGGGCTTTCCGGTGCGCCACAAGCTCCCCTTCTCAACGACCCCGTTTTCGATATCCGTTCGCGATAAATAGTGAGCTACAATCGATCGGATTTGCAAGGGCGGATGGTCTACGCTGAGTTGGCGATTTTCCGCGCCACCTACGTGAATATTCAGCTTGCGCTCGCATCCGCCCAGCATTATTGCTAGGGCCTGTTCACGCTAAATGCGTACCCACGTGACCCGTAACCGAGGGCGGATGCGCCCTCTTGGGCTTGGGCTTCAAGCGGGGCACAGGGCTTCGTTGCCGGCTCGTTGGCTGCGGGCCAGCACGCGGCCTCGCCGGATGCCTTGCCCTGTGCCCCGCTTGAGCCAAGCGTGGGCATGCATTTAGCGTGAACAGGCCCTAACTACAACGCCGCGCGCCGCGGACGCGACCCTGGAAGGTGATGGTCAAGAAAGCCACTGTCTCGAAGCTGAGCGCCGTACCGCGTGTTGGCAAGCACGCCGCGGCTGGCACCGTACTGGCGTGGCAGGATGATCCGATGTCCGGCATGCCCGCCATTGCGCGCCCCGTTCCGCTGCTTGCGAAGGCGCCGCTCAAGTACAAGTTCAAGGGCGCCGCGGTCAAGCCGGGCGTCTACGCGCAGGGTACGGCGCCATTCCGCTATTGGACCGCCGCCGAGGCGCTCCGTCGCGGCGCAGACTTCTGGGCGCCGTTGCTCGGCGTCAACCATTGGCAGCCCGGGGCGGTTCTTCCGGTAAGCCTCGACAAGGGGGTGGATCTCAACGCCTATTACGACCGCACCGAATTGGCGTTTTTCCATGAGGCCGTGGGCGGGAAAACGATCTACTCCGGCGAAAGTCCCGACGTGGTCTGTCACGAAATGGGCCACGCCTGTCTCGACGCGCACCGGCCCGAACTGTTCGACGCGCCTTTCATCGAGGCGGGCGCATTTCACGAATCCTTCGGCGACATGAGCGCGATGCTTTCGGCGCTGCAACTAACAAGCGTTCGGCAAGCGGCGCTGGGCGCCGTGAAGGGCCACAAGGCTTCCTTCCTTTCACGCTGCGCCGAGCAACTCGGTTGGGCGATCCGTCAGGTCGACGCGCCTGCGGTCGATCCGGACTGTCTTCGCAATGCCTACAACGCGTTCAAGTACGTCGACCCGCAAACATTGCCGAACGACGCACCGGCTACCAAACTGTGCGCCGAGGTCCATTCCTTCTCGCGCATATTCACCGGAGCCTTCTACGAAATCCTGTCCGGGATGCTGAAGATCCGCTCCGGGAAGCCGACGCAGGCCGACCTCGCGGCCGTCGCGAAGGATTTCGCGCGCTTGCTGATGGACGCGACCGCGGCTGCGCCCGTGCAGCCGAACTACTTTTCGCAAGTCGCGGCGCACATCATCGATGCCGACACCGCCCGGTTTGCCGGCAAGTATCGTGCTGCGCTGATCAAGACCTTTGTCGGCCGCCTGATCGTGCCCGAATCCGCCGTGCACGCGCTGACGGCACACAAGGGGAAGGCCCCCGCCAGGCGCGCGGTTCGCACGGCAGCCATGGCCGCAGGCCCGGCGAAGCCGCGGTTTCACAAGGTTGCCATGAATGCCAAGGAGTTCGGGTTGGCGGACAAGCCCTTCGTGGTCATGGCGCCGCTCGACCAGAAGCCGTTCCTGCTGGCGGCGGCGGGATTGGCCAACCGGCACGCCGGCCCGGACGCCGTACAGCAGGCGACGCGCCGCTTCGTGAAGATGCTCTTTGCCCGCAATCGCGTGGACACCGAGCCGGGCGCAAGAAGCCTGGGCGTATCCGCTCATACGCCGAGGGACAAGTTGCGCAAGACCCACGCCCTGATCCAATCGAAGGACGGACTGAAGCTGACGCGTCGGCTGTTCCACTGCGGATGTGCGGTCGAGCGTGGCGCTTGACGGTATCGGGCGACGTCGATCGGGATGCGGCCGAGCCAGCGGTGGCGCGGCCGCGTTGGCGCGTCGCAAAGTCGAAGTCCGAAGCGCTGGTCCGCAGCGGTGGCTCGCCAAGCGTCGCGCGTGGGATTAACATTCGTCTTTAGGTTCGAACGAGCATCGACATGGCAACGACGGCCCCCAAAGGTCCCACGGCAAAATCCACTCGCGCGGCGTCCGCCAAGACCGTTGCGCGCCGGCCAAAGCTGGTCGAAGTGCAAACGGTCGCTGCGCACTTGCCGGCAGCAAGCCGGCCGCAGAGCGAGGCCGCTCGACAAAAATTCGAAAAGGGAATCATCGCCAGGGGCGAAGCGGTCGAAGCCGGCAAGCCGCTTCCCGCAGGAGCAACCCATGAGATCGTGGGGCGCCGGCCGGATGGCTCGCCGCTGCTCAAGCGGAAGCGATTCTCAGCGCGCTAGGCGGCGCGGCCGCGAGCCCGGCCGCGCGCAAGCGAGGAATTGTCCTCCGCAAGCAGCGGTACGGGGCGACATCCGCCCCGCCGTGGAATGAAGCCGCGCATCCAGTTTCGCCTGCGCATCAGTCGCGGCCAGGACATCGCCGTCGGTCCGGGCAAGATCGACCTGCTCGAAGCCATCGACGCGGCCGGCTCGATCACCGCCGCGGCGCGTTCTCTCGGCATGTCGTATCGCCGCGCGTGGCTTCTGGTCGATACGATGAATCGCTGCTTCCGGGCGCCGATCGTCGAGGCCGAGGCCGGGGAAAACGCGGCGGCGGCGCGCGATTGACCCGGCCTGGGTGCCCAAGTGGTCGAGCGCTACCGCCGGATCGAGCGCAACGCCGAACGTGCCGGGGCCGCCGACATCCGCGCGTTGACCCGACTCGTCAAACGCTAGCTGCCGGCAGCGGCTAGGCGTAGCCGACGCTGCGCCGGTCGAGCGACACTGCCTTGATCAGCGCATAGACCTGCTGCCCTTCGCGTAGCGCCAGGGCGTGCAGCGAGCGGCGCGTGATGCGCGCGAGCAGCGGCAGCCTGTCCGACGCGCAATTGCACTTCGACGATCGGCCCCTCTTCGGCCGACGATCGCGACCAGCGACGCGGGCAGCACGTTGAGCACGCTCAAACCGGCCGGACGCGCGAGGGCGAGCGAAACGTCGCGGGCGCGGATGCGCACGCGCACGCGTTCGCCGACCAGGGCCTCGACGTTGGGCACGATCAGCTCGCCGCCGGCGAAGCGCAGGGTCGTCAGGCCATAGTCCAGGTCGTGCGCCGCGACGATGGTCTCGACGACCGAGCCCGATTCGTAGCGGCCGGTGTGCGGGCGCAGGTCGATGCGTCCCATCACGTCGTCGACGGGCCCGGACGCCAGCGCCTTGCCGTCGGCCAGCAGGACGACGGTATCGGCCAGACGCGTGATCTCGCCGACCGCGTGGCTCACGTACACGATCGGAATGTGCAAGTCGTCGCGAAGCTGCTCGATGTAGCGCAGCACTTCGCTCTGCCGCAGTACGTCGAGCGAGGCCAGCGGCTCGTCCATCAGCAACAGCCGCGGCTGCGCGAGCAGCGCCCGGCCGATCGCGACGCGCTGCTTTTCACCGCCGGAAAGCTTCTCCGGCAAGCGGTGCAGCAGCGAATTGAGCCCGAGCAAATCGACGACATGTGCTGGGCTCGATCACGCGTGCCGCCGCCGCCGCGCGGTGAAAGCCGTACAGCAGATTGGCTTCGACGTCGAGGTGCGGGAAGAGGAGGCCGTCCTGGAACACGTAGCCCAGGCGCCTCCTCTCGGGCGGCAGGTCGATGCCGCGGGCGCTGTCGAACAGCGTTTCCCCGTTGATGACGATGCGCCCTCGCCGCGGGCGGCTGGTGCCGGCGAGCGCGTTGACGACGCTGGTCTTGCCCGACCCCGAGCGCCCGAACAGGCCGACCACCGGCGCCTCGGCGCGAAAGGCGACGGCGAGCTCGAAAGCGCCGAGCCGCTGCTCGATGTCAACGTCGATCATCGCCGCCCTCTGCTTGGCGCGACCGGCGCGTCAGCCATTCGGAGCCGATCAGGGCCGCGACCGACAGGACCACGGCGAAGAGCGACAGGCGGATCGCCTGCGCGTCGCCGCCCGGCGACTGCACGAACGTGTAGATCGCCAGCGGCAGGGTTTCGGTTTCGCCGGGAATGTTGGATACGAAGGTGATCGTCGCGCCGAATTCGCCGAGGCTTCGTGCGAACGAGAGCAGCGCGCCGGTGACGATTCCCGGCAGCGCCAGAGGCAGCGTGATCGACGCGAATACCCAGGCGCGCGAGCCGCCGAGCGTGCGCGCGACGGTTTCCAGCCGGCGGTCGATCGCCGCGATCGAGAGGCGGATCGCGCGCACCATCAGCGGAAAGCCCATGATCGCAGCGGCGAGCGCGGCGCCGGTCCAGCGGAACGCGAACACGATGCCGAACCAGTCGGCGAGCCGGGACGCCGAGGAAGCCGCGGGTACCGAACAGCAGCAGCAGGCCGAAGCCGACGACCACCGGCGGCAGCACCAGCGGCAAGTGGACCAGCGCATCGAGCAGCGCCTTGCCGGGAAAGTCCCTGCGCGCGAGCACGTAGGCGAAGAAAATCGCCGGCGGCAGGCTGCAGGCGACGCCGACCAGCGCCACCTTCAGGCTCAAGACGATGATGCCGAATTCGGTGCCACTCAGCATCGCGTCGGCTACTTTGCCATCGTGAAACCGTGCCGTGCCCAGATGGCTCGCGCCGCCGGCGAGGCCAGGCTGTCGACGAAGCGCTGCGCGTAGGGCGAGCGGCTCGATGCGACGATCGCCACCGGGTAGACGATCGGCGCGTGCGTGCTCTCCGCGAAGGTGTCGACCACGCGGACCTTCCGGTCCGCCAGCGCATCGGTCGCGTAAACGAGGCCGAACGGCGCTTCGCCGCGCGCCACCAGCAGCAGCGCGGCGCGCACGTTCTCCGCCCGCGCCATGTGAGGCTCGATCGCGGTCCAGATGCCGAGCGATCGCAGCGCGTCCCGGCCGTACTTGCCGGCGGGCACGCTGTCGGGATTGGCCATCGCCAGCCTCCCTGCGCCCAGCGCGGCGGCAAGGCCGAAGCCCGGCGCGATGCGCAGCGACGCGGGCGAATCCGCCGGCGCGATCAGCACCAGCCGGTTGCGCAGCAGGTCGACGCGCGTGCCCGGCCGGATGAGCTTGTGCTTGTCGAGGTAATCGACCCAGTCGACGTCGGCGGACAGGAAGACGTCCGCGGGCGCCCCGGCTTCGATCTGCTTCGCCAGCGCGTTGCTTCCCGCGTACGAGACGACGACCTTGCTGCCCGTATCGGCCTCGAACTTGCTCGCCTGTTCGTCCAGCGCTTCCTTGAGGCTGGCAGCGGCGAAAACCGTGAGATCGGCGCCGCGCGCAGGGGCGATCGGCAGCAGTGTCAGCGCCGCAATGGTTACGGCCACCGTTTTCCAGAGCTTGGTCAAGGGGCTCGCCGACGATCCGGGATCGGTAATATATCGCCGTATATAACGCCAGGCAATAGCGAGTGGCGATCCGCTCTTTCGTGCTGTCAGCTAGGCGTCGCCGTCGTTCGCGTTCGGAAAGAACAGCTGCTCGCCGTTGATCTTGTAGCCGGCGATGGCCGTCTGGCCCTCGGGCGAGACGAGCCAGTCGATGAACGGCTGGCCGAGCTCCTTCTTCACGTTCGGGTGCTTGGCCGGATTGACCAGCATCACGCCGTACTGGTTGAACAGGCGCTTGTCGCCCTCGACCAGGATCGTCGAGGTCGCCGCGATTCTTGAACGCGAGCCAGGTGCCGCGGTCGGCGAGGATGTAGGCGTTCATCGACGCCGCGGTATTGAGCGCCGGCCCCATGCCCTGCCCGGTGTCGCGGTACCAGGCGCCCTTGCTCTTGTCGAGGTCGATGCCGGCGGCCTTCCACAGCGCGAGCTCCGCCATGTGCGTGCCGCTGCGGTCGCCGCGCGAGACGAACGGCGCCTGCGCGGCCTCGATCTTCTTCAGCGCCACGACGATGTCCTTGCCGCCGCCGATTTTCGCCGGATCGCTCTTCGGGCCGATCAGCACGAAGTCGTTGTACATCACCGGGAAGCGCTTGACGCCCTGCGCCCTCGGCGAGGAATTTCTCCTCGGCGGAGCGCGCGTGCACGAACACGACGTCGGCGTCGCCGCGCCGCGCGAGGTCGAGCGCCTGCCCGGTGCCGAGCGCCACGACGCGCACCTTGATGCCGGTCTTCTTCTCGAAGATCGGCAGCAGATAGCCGAACAGGCCCGACTGCTCGGTCGACGTCGTCGACGCGACGGTGATGAACGTGTCCTGCGCCGTGCGCGGCGAGCGCGGCGAGCGCGAGCAGCAGCGACGAGAAACAGGCGACGTGCAATTACCATGGCAATTCTCCTTCGAGGAATTGTGCTGCTTCGACGCGACTGCCGGCTGCTTGAAGAAACGGTCGGCGCGGCGCGCGCTCGGCAAGGCGGCCCTGGTGCAGGAACAGGATCTCGTCGCCCAGGCGGCGCGCCTGGCCCAGGTTGTGCGTGACCATCACGATCTTGGTGCCCGCGGCGATGCATCGCCGGCGATCACGTTCTCGATCTCGTGCGTCGCGCCCGGATCGAGGCTCGCCGTCGGCTCGTCGAGGAAAAGGATCTCGGGATGCAGCGCCCAGGCGCGGGCCAGCGCGAGGCGCTGCTGCTCGCCGCCGGAGAGCACGCGCGCCGGCGATGCGCGGCGTGCGCCTCGAGGCCGACCTTGCGACAGCGCTTCGAGCGCGCGCACCGCTCGGGCGGTCCGCGCGGCACGCCGGCGATGCCGAGCGCGTACGACGACGTTGGCGAGCGCCGAGCGCCGCAGCAGCACCGGCCGCTGGAACACCATCGCCTGCCGCCGCGGCGCGTCCGGCGGCTCGGGCGACGTTCCAGACGATCGAGCCCGACGGTCGGCTGCGAGCAGGCCGTGGCAGAGGCGCAGCAGCACGCTCTTGCCCGCGCCGTTGGGCCCGACGATCACCGTGCGCGGCCCGGCGTCGATGCGTCAGCGACACGCCGTCGATGATCCGCCGCGCGCCGGCGGCGAACACGACGTCGTCGAGCCGCAGCGGCAGGAGCGACATCGGCGTGCGCATGTCCATCGTCGCGCTCACCCGTAGCGCCGCTGCGCGGTTTCCTTGACCACGTACGCCGCCGCGTTCAGCGCGACCACGATCGCGAGCAGGATGATGCCGAGCCCGAGCGCGAGCGGCAGGTCGCCCTTGCTGGTTTCGAGCGCGATCGCGGTCGTCATCACGCGCGTGACGCCGTCGATGTTGCCGCCGACGATGATCACCGCGCCGACTTCGGCCGCCGCGCGGCCGAAGCCGGCGAGCACGATCGTGACCAGCGAGAAGCGCAGATCCCAGAGCAGGGTCGTCACCGCGCCGAGCGCGGGTCTCGCCCAGCGAGCGCAGCTGCTCGCGGTATTCGTGCCAGGCGTCCTCGACGACCTGGCGCGCCAGCGCGGCGATCGATCGGCGTGATCAGGATCGTCTGCGCGATCACCATCGCCGTCGGCGTGAACAGAGAGGCCCAAGCGCGCCGAGCGGACCGGCGCGCGACAGCAGCAGATAGACGACGAGCCCGACGACGACCGGCGGCAGCCCCATCAGCGCGTTGAGGACGACGATCGGTCGTGCGGCGCGCCGGGAAGCGGCTGACGGCGATCAGCGCGCCGAGCGGCAGGCCGACGGCGCTGGCGATGGCGACCGCGGCAAGGCTCACGCGCAGGCTAAGCCCGACGATGTCGCCCAGTCGCGGATCGAGCGACGCAGCCAGGCGCCAGGCCTCGAGCGATCGCGCCCGGAACGCTGCTCATAACTGCGCGCCAGGCGATTGCCGGTCAGCCATATATGTCGTCAGCATTGCCGATAAGTATGACAACCTCCTACACTGTCCAATGAATTCAGCATGATACACGGTGTCGCCGCCGATTGAAACAGGCAGTGAATGCCTGATATAACCGCGCCACGCCGGTGTCTGCACCAGGCCCGGCGTCGCCTCGAGCCGCGGTGTTTTACGGTACGATGGGCGCCCGCAGGTCGCACCGTCGCCCATGGAATTCGCGTTCATCATCGATCCGCCCGAATGGCTCAAGGCCTACAAGGACACGAGCGTCGCGATGATGCGTGCCCTGCAGTCGCGCGGCCACGCGATCTACGTGCTGGAACAGGCGGAGATCTATCTGGCGCGCCGGCGCGACGCAGGCGCGGGTGCGCCGTGATCGAGGTCCTGGCCGACGACCACGACTGGTATCGCGCCGGCGAGCCGGTGATGCGCCCGCTGGCGTCGTTCGCCGCGGTGGTGATGCGCAAGGATCCGCCGTTCGACATGGAGTACGTCTACTCGACGTACCTGCTCGAGGCGGCCGAGCGCGAAGGCGCGTGCGTCGTCAACCGCCCGCGCGCGATCCGCGACCACAACGAAAAATGGGCGATCGCCGAGTTTCCCCAGTTCACCGTGCCGACGCTGGTGACGCGCGACCCCGAGCTCATCGGCGGGTTCATCGACGAGCACGGCGGACGTGATCCTCAAGCCGCTCGACGGCATGGGCGGATCGTCGATCTTTCGCGTCCGCCGCGACGACGTCAACCGCAACGTGATCATCGAGACCATGGCGCATTTCGGCGCCCGCAGCGTCATGGCGCAGCGCTTCATTCCCGAGATCGCCGAAGGCGACAAGCGCATCATCGCTGATCGCCGGCGAGCCGGCGCCGCACGCGCTGGCGCGCATCCCGAAGGCCGGGCGAGACGCGCGGCAACCTCGCGGCGGGCGGCCGCGGCGTAGCGCGCCCCCTGAGCGCCGCGCGATCGCGAAATCGCCGAAGTCGTCGGGCGCGCGCTGGCGCCCAAGGGGCTGTTCGTCATCGGCCTCGACGTGATCGGCGACTACCTGACCGAGGTCAACGTCACCAGCCCGACCGGCTTCGTCGAGATCACCCAGCAGACCGGCTTCGACGTCGCCGGCGCCGTTCGCGCAGGCGCTGGAGACGAGCGTCCCGCGCGCTGAGGCGCGCTGGCGAGCCGCCGCGCGCCGCGCGTGCTAAGATAAAGCCACCCGCGCGGGCGAAGGCGTCGCCGGACGGTCCAATGACAAATGCTGCGCGATAGCCTCAGCAAGCGGCTCGCCGAGGGGAAACACCATGATCGGCATCCTCATCGTCGCCCACGGCACCTTGAGCGACAGCCTGATCGGCGCGGTGACGCACGTGCTCGGCAGCCGACCGCCCCAGTTCGACGGCATGCGCGTCGCGGCGACCGACGATCCGCTGACGCTGCTGCCGCGGGCGCGCGAGGTCGTCAAGTCGCTCGACAGCGGCGACGGCGTGCTGATCTTCTCCGACATCTTCGGCGCGTCGCCGTGCAACCTCGCCATCAAGCTGCTGCAGCCGGGCCGCGTCGAGGCCGTCGCCGGCGTCAATCTGCCGATGCTGGTGCGCGCCTTCACCTATCGCAGCAAGGGCATGGATACGATGATCAAGAAGGCCATCAGCGGCGGCTGCGACGGCGTCGTGCGCGTCGAGGTGGACCCGGTCTATGCAGCAACGCGAAATTGAAATCGTCAACAAGCTGGGATTGCACGCGCGCGCGTCGGCCAAGCTGACGCAGCTCGCGGCGAAATACCAATGCGACGTCTCGCTGGCGCGCAACGGACGCAAGATCAATGCCAAGAGCATCATGGGCGTGATGATGCTGGCGGCGGGCAAGGGCGCGCGCGTCGTGCTCGAGACCGACGGACCCGACGAGACCGAGGCGCTCGACGCGATCACCGCGCTGATCGGCGATTATTTCGGCGAAGGACAATGACGGCAGCTCGCCGCGCGCAGCAAAGCGTCGCCGATCGGCCGACACAATCGAGTTGCAGTCATTCGCGGAACCAAAGTTTGCCGGGCAAGCTCAATGAACAGGCGTGCTTCGCCGGCCGCGGCCAGGACGCGCATGGCTCACACCTCAACTGCGACGGGCGCCTCGATCATGCAAACTCTCGACATCGGCATCACCAATCGCTTGGGTCTTCACGCGCGCGCGGCGGCACAGATTGTGCGTCTCGCGTCGCAATTCCGCTGCAACGTGTGCGCTGATCGTGAACGGCCGGCGCGCGAGCGCCAGGAGCATGGTCGCGGTAATGATGCTCGCGGCGAGCATGGGCAGCGACGGTCACGCTGGAAACGAGCGGGCCGGACGAGGCGGCGGCGATGGTCGCGATGGTGCAGCTGATCGGCGACGGGTTCGGCGAGACGCGTTGACCCGGCGCGCCCGCCGGTGAGCTTCGTCCTGCACGGCATCGGCGTTTCGGGCGGCATCGCCATCGGCCGCGCGCAGCTCGTCTCGCACGCGACGCTGGAAGTCGCGCACTACGCGATCCGCCCCGAGCAGGTCCCGGCCGAGATCGAGCGCCTGACGCAGGCGCTCCGGGCGGTGCAGAAGGAGCTCGAGGCGCTGCACGGCGCGATGACGTCGGGCGACGCGCCGGCCGAGTTCGGCGCCTTCCTCGACGTGCACTGGATGATCCTCACCGATCCGACGCTTGTCCGAGGCGCCGAAGCGGATGATCGCCGAGCAGCGCTGCAACGCCGAATGGGCGCTGACGCAGCAGATGAACGTGCTGGTCGAGCAGTTCGAGTCGATCGAGGACCCGTACCTGCGCGAGCGCAAGGCCGACGTCGTCCAGGTGGTCGAGCGCGTGCTCAAGGTCCTGCTCGGCAAGCCAGGCGGCGTGCGGCCCGCCAGCGCGGAGGACCAGACGATCCTGGTCGCGCACGACCTGTCGCCGGCCGACGTCATCCAGTTCAAGAGCCACCATTTCGCCGCGTTCCTGACCGACCTGGGCGGCGCCACCTCGCATACCGCGATCGTCGCGCGCAGCCTCAACGTGCCGGCCGTGGTGGCGACGCACAACGCGCGCGGCCTGATCCGCGAGCACGAGCTGCTGATCGTCGACGGCGCCAAGAACGTCGTCATCGTCAATCCCGACCGTTCGGTGCTCGCCGAGTACCGGCTGAAGCAGGGCGAGCTCGAGCTTGCCCGGAAGAAGCTCAAGCGGCTCAAGACGACGCGCGCGGCAACGCTCGACGGCGAGGCGGTCGAGCTGTTCGCCAACATCGAGCTGCCCGAGGATCTCGACCAGGCGCTGGACAACGGCGCGGCGGGCATCGGGCTGTTCCGCAGCGAGTTCCTGTTTCTCAACCGCCAGGGCCTGCCGTCGGAGGACGAGCAGTTCGAGGCCTACCGCAGGTCGCGGCCGGCATGCGCGGCAAGCCGGTGATCATCCGCACGTTCGATCTGGGCGCCGACAAGCACAAGGAAGGCCTCGACGGGCTGGCGCGCGTCGCGCCCAATCCCGCGCTGGGCCTGCGCGCGGTGCGCTTCTGCCTGGCCGAGCCGCGACTGTTCCTGACGCAGCTCCGCGCGATCCTGCGCGCGTCGCACTACGGCAACGTCCGGATCCTGATCCCGATGCTGGCGTCGACCGCCGAGATCGATCAGACGCTGGTGCTGCTCGCGCAGGCCAAGGGCAGCCTGCTCGAGCAGGGCGTGCCGTTCAATGCCGTCGATCGAGGTCGGCGGCATGATCGAGATCCCGGCGGCGGTGCTCACGATCGAGCCGTTCGCGCGCCGGCTGGATTTCCTGTCGATCGGCACCAACGATCTGATCCAGTACACGCTGGCCGTCGATCGCGCCGACGAAGCCGTGTCGCATCT
Source organism: uncultured beta proteobacterium (assembly GCA_963713125.1). Classification (GTDB taxonomy): domain Bacteria; phylum Pseudomonadota; class Gammaproteobacteria; order Burkholderiales; family Casimicrobiaceae; genus PALSA-1003. The sequence goes on from CAVQKL010000005.1 coordinate 487,098, forward strand.
CTACGATCCGCTGCATCCGGCGGTGCTCAAGCTGATCGCGATCGCGATCGCGACCGCGGACAAGGTCAGCGTGCCGATCGCCGTCTGCGGCGAAATGGCCGGCGAAGCGCGCCTGACGCGGCTGCTGCTGGGCATGGGCCTGCGCAACTTTTCGATGCATCCGGCGCATCTGCTGGCGGTCAAGCAGCGCGTGCTGACGACCGACGTCGGCGAGATCCGGCCGCTGGTCGGCCGCTTGCTGCGCGGCGAGGAGCCGGTGAAGGTCGCCGCCCTGCTGGAGAAGCTCAATGATTGACTTTCGCGCGCGCGGCGCTAGACTAGAATTCACGCGCCGATTTGACGATCAGCTTGCGGGCGCAAGGGAGGCCTTGTCCGGGTTGCCCTGACAAATACGGCTAAAGCGGCGACGGAGATCCGACCCGATTGGCGCCAAGCTGGTCGGGTTTTTTGTTGCTCTGAAGCTTCGCCGCGCGGCGAACGCGCCGCTTCTGCCTTGACTCGACGCCGACATCGGTAGGCGTGGTGACGCCGCAGCGCGCGGCGTTCGACGCGCCGCTCGCGCTGCGCTCCGGCGCGTCGCTGCCGGCGTTCGAGCTCGTCTACGAGACCTACGGCACGCTCAACGCCGCGCGATCGAACGCGATCCTGGTCTGCCACGCGCTGAACGCTTCGCACCATGTCGCCGGCATCCACGCCGGCGCAGAGCGAAAGCGAAGGCTGGTGGGACAACATGGTCGGCCCCGGCAAGCCGGTCGACACCGACCGTTTTTTCGTCGTCGGCGTCAACAATCTCGGCAGCTGCTTCGGATCGACCGGTCCCGCATCGATCAATCCGGCCACCGGCAAGCCCTGGGGCGCCGATTTTCCGATCGTCACCGTCGAGGACTGGGTCGACGCCCAGGCGCGGCTCGCCGATCGGCTGGGGATCGCGCGCTTCGCCGCGGTGATGGGTGGCAGCCTCGGCGGCATGCAGGCGCTCGCGTGGGCGATCCGCTATCCGCAGCGCATCGGACGCGCGCTGGTGATCGCCGCGGCGCCGAACCTTTCGGCGCAGAACATCGCGTTCAACGAAGTCGCGCGCGCGGCGATCATGACCGATCCCGATTTCCACGCCGGTCACTACTACGACCACGGCGTCAAGCCGCTGCGCGGCTTGCGCGTCGCGCGGATGGTCGGCCATATCACCTACATCTCCGACGAGCAGATGGGCGAGCGGTTCGGCCGGCAGCTGCGCGACGGCCTCAACTACTCGTTCGCGCCGGAATTCGAGATCGAATCGTACCTGCGCTACCAGGGCGAGAAGTTCGCCGAGTACTTCGACGCCAACACCTATCTGGGCATCACCAAGGCGCTCGACTATTTCGATCCGGCGTCGGCCACCGGCGGCGACCTGGCGCAGGCGCTGTCGCCGGCGTGCTGCCGCTTCCTGGTGATCGCGTTCACCACCGACTGGCGCTTCTCGCCGGCGCGCTCGCGCGAGATCGTCAAGGCGCTGGTCGACAACCGGCGCGACGTCTGCTACGCCGAGATCGTCGCGCCGCACGGGCACGACGCGTTCCTGCTCGACACGCCGCAGTATCACGCGATCGTGCGCGCCTATCTGCGCGCGCGCCGAGGAGGAAGCCGCATGAGCGGCGGAGCAGGGGCCCCGCGCTGCGGGGATGCGACCGCGAGGGCGCAGGCGGCCGACACGTACCGCGGGACTTGCGATGCGCGGAAGCGGCCCGCGTGAGCTATTCGACCCGCCCGACTTTTCGACGATCGCCGGCTGGATCGGCCCAACGCTCGCGTGCTCGACCTGGGCTGCGGCGACGGCAGCCTGCTCGCGTACCTGCGCGAGTCGCGCGGCGCGTTCGGCTACGGCATCGAGATCGACGACGCCGGCGTGCTGGCAGTCGATCGGCAACGGCGTCAACGTCATCCAGAGCGACCTGGAAAGCGGGCTCGCCGGCTTCGACGACCGGTCGTTCGACAGCGTGATCCTGTCGCAGACACTGCAGGCGATGCGGCACACCGAGCAAATCGTGCTCGAGATGCTGCGCGTCGGGCGCGAAGCGATCGTCACCTTCCCGAATTTCGGCCACTGGTCGCACCGGCTGCAGGTGCTGCGGGGACGCATGCCGGTGTCGAAGAATCTGCCCTACCAGTGGTACGACACGCCGAACATCCACCTGTGCACGGTAGCCGATTTCGACGCGTTCTGCGCCGCTCGCCGCTTCGACGTGCTCGAGCGCGTCGTGCTGCACGACGCGCGCCGCGTGACGATCGCTGCCGAACCTGTTCGGCTCGCTGGCCATCTATCGCTTCCGGCACGGCGACGCGGCTGCCTGATCGACGACGCCGCGCCTTCGCGGCGCCGCGCTTCGCTACAATGCCGGCGATGGGCGACTCGAGGCCGCCGCTGGCGAAGGCGCTGTTCAACCGCCGGATGCTGATCTGCATCTTCACCGGCTTCAGCTCCGGGCTGCCGCTCTACATTCTGATCAATCTGCTGCCGGCGTGGCTGCGCACCGAGCACGTCGACCTGAAGGCGATCGGCCTGTTCGCGCTGATCGGGCTTGCCGTTCACCTGGAAATTCATCTGGTCGCCGCTGGTCGACCGCTACGCGCTGCCGCTGCTCGGCCGGCGCCGCGGCTGGATGCTGCTGACGCAGGTCGCGCTGATCGCGTCGCTGCCGCTGTTCGGCGCGCTCGCAGCCGCAGCAGGACCTGTGGACGATCGCCTACCTTGCCGCCGCGGTGGCCTTTTTCGCCGCGACGCAGGACATCGTCCTCGATGCCTATCGCCGCGAGCTGCTGCCCGAAGCCGAGCTGGGTCTCGGCAACGCGATCCACGTGCAGGCCTATCGCATCTCGAGCCTCGTTCCCGGCGCGCTGTCGCTGATCCTCGCCGATCGGCTGCCCTGGCAGAGCGTCTTTTTCATCACCGCGCTGTTCATGCTGCCGGGCATCGTCAACGACGCTGCTGATCGCCGAGCCGGCGCTGTCGCGCGCGGCGCCGCGCACGCTGCGCGAAGCGGTCGTCGAGCCGTTCCACGAATTCATCACGCGCGCCGGCTGGCGGCAGGCGTTGCTGGTGCTCGGCTTCATTTTTCTCTACAAGCTCGGCGACAGCATGGCGACCGCGCTGGCGACGCCGTTCTACCTGGACACGGGGTTCACGATGTCGGAGATCGGCCTGATCGCCAAGAATGCGGGTCTGTGGGCGAGCGTGATCGGCGGCTTGCTCGGCGGCATCTGGATGCTCAGGATCGGCATCAATCGCGGCACTGTGGCTGTTCGGCGTGGTCCAGGTCGTGTCGATCCTGGGCTTCGCGTGGCTCGCGTATGTGCATCGGCCCGACCGGCTGCTGCTCGCCGGCGTCATCGCCTTCGAGGCGCTGGGCGTCGGGCTCGGCACCGCGGCATTCACCGCCTTCATCGCGCGCACGACCGACCCGCGCTACACGGCGACGCAGTTCGCGCTGTTCACCAGCCTCGCCGCCGTGCCGCGGTCGCTGATCAATGCGACGACCGGCTGGATCGTCGACGCCATCGGCTGGTTCGACTTCTATCTGCTGTGCATGGCGCTGGCGCTGCCCGGCATGGCGCTGCTGTTGCGCGTCGCGCCGTGGAACGCGCCGCTGCCCGGCGCAGGCGAGACGCCGGCGAGCCGAGTCAGGGTGTAGCGCGACCGTCGGCGTCGCAGACGCACGCCTTAATCGGCTGCGCGCTCGAGCGCCTCGTGCAGCTCGAGCCATTCGGCCTCGTCGCGCGCGAGCTGCCAGGCCAGATCGCCCTGCCGCGCGAGCGACGCGATCAACCGCTCCTTGTTTTCCTCGACGTAGGCGTCGGAAGTCGCGAGCCAATCGTCGAGTCCGCGCTTTTCCGTCGACAGCGAGATCGATCTCGCTGCTCGACGCGTTCGATCTTTTGCTGCAGGGGCTTGCGCAACTCCGACAGGCGCTGCCTCGCCTGCGGCTTCGGCGCGCTTTTGCGTCTTGCGGTCCGGCGCCGCCGGTGCGGCGTCGGCCGTCTGCCGCAGCCTCGCGGCCGCGACCGGCCAGCACCCATTGCCGGTAGTCGTCCAGATCGCCGTCGAAAAGCGCAAGCGCGCCATCGGCGACCAGCCAGAGCTCGTCGGCGGTGGCGCGCAGCAGATGACGGTCGTGCGCGACGACGATCAGCGCGCCGGTGTAGTCCTGCAGCGCCTCGGTCAGCGCTTCGCGCATGTCGATGTCGAGATGGTTGGTCGGCTCGTCGAGCAGCAGCAGATTCGGCCGCTGGCGCACCAGCAGCGCCAAGCGTCAGGCGCGCCTTTTCTCCGCCGGAAAATTCGCGCACCGGCGCGTTGACCCGGTCGCCGCGAAAATCGAAGCCGCCGAGAAAGTCGCGCAGCGCCTGCTCGCGCGTGCCCGGCTCGATCTGCTGCAGATGCCACAGGGCGCTTTGGTCGAGACGAAGCTGCTCGACCTGATGCTGGGCGAAATAGCCGATCGACAAGCCTTGCGCGGCCAGGCGCGCGCCGCTCGATGGGCGCGAGCTCGCCGGCGATCGCGCGCAACAGCGTGGACTTGCCCGCGCCGTTGGGCCCGAGGAGCCCGATCCGCGCGCCGGCCAGCACCGCCCAGTCGACGCCGGCGAGAATCGGCTTGTCGCCGTAGCCCAGCGTCGCGTGATCGAGCTTGAGCAGCTGTCGCGCGTGGATCGTCGGTGGCCGGAAATTCGAACGAGAACGGGCTGTCGACGTGCGCCGCGGCGATCAGCTCCATCCGCTCGAGCGCCTTGATCCGGCTTTGCGCCTGCCTCGCCTTGGTGGCCTTGGCGCGGAAGCGATCGATGTACGAGCGCAGGTGCGCGATCTGCTTCTGCTGCTTGACGTAGGCCGAATGCTGCAACGCCAGCGACAGCGCGCGCTCGCGCTCGAACTGGGCGTAGTTGCCGGTGTACATGCGCAGCTTGTTGCCTTCGAGGTGCGCGATCTCGGTGACGACCGCGTCGAGAAAATCGCGATCGTGGGCGATCAGCAGCAGCGTGCCCGGGATAGCGCGCGAGCCAGTCCTCGAGCCAGAGCACGGCGTCCAGGTCGAGGTGGTTGGTCGGCTCGTCGAGCAGCAGCAGGTCGGAGCGGCACATCAGCGCCTGCGCGAGATTCAGGCGCATCCGCCAGCCGCCGGAGAAGCTCGCCACCGGCTCGCTCTGTCGCGCGGCGCGCGAAGCCCAGGCCCGGCGAGCAGCGACGCGGCCCGCGCCCGGGCGCTGTACCCGCCGATCGCCTCGAAGCGATGATGCAGCTCGGCCAAGCGCTCGCCGCCGGCATGCGGATCGGTTTCCGCCACGGCTTCGGCGTGCTGCAGCGCCCGCTGCACCCGGCGCAACTCGGCGTCGCCGTCCAGCACGTAGTCGATCGCCGGCGGCGCCACCGCGGGTGTTTCCTGCGCCACGTGCGCGATCACCCACGCCGGCGGCAGCGCGACTTCGCCCGCGTCCTGCGAAAGCTCGCCGCGCAGCAGCGCGAACAGCGACGACTTGCCGCTGCCGTTGGCGCCGATCAGGCCGACCTTGTGTCCCGCGTGCACGGTCAGCGACGCGCCTTCGAGCAGGCGCTTGTTGCCGCGGGCAGCGTGAGATTGCTCAGGCGAAGCATCGTCACCCGCCGTCGACACGGACGCTACAAGCACAGTAGTCATAGTCGATGATCAGCGGCGCGTGATCGGAGAATCGTCGATTGGTGTAGATCGCCGCCGTCCGCGCCTTCGCGGCGATGCCCGCCGTCGCGATCTGGTAGTCGATGCGCCAGCCGACGTTCTTCGCCCAGGCCTGGCCGCGATTCGACCACCAGGTGTACTGGTCGGGTTCGCGATTGATGCGGCGAAATACGTCGACAAAGCCCAGCTCGTCGAACACGCGCGGCAGCCACGCCCGTTCTTCCGGCAGGAAGCCGGAGTTCTTCTGATTGCTGCGCCAGTTCTTCAGGTCGATCGGCTGGTGCGCGATGTTCCAGTCGCCGCACAGGATCACTTCGCGGCCGGCGTCGCGCAGCCGCTGCAGATGCGGCAGGAATTCGGCGAGGAAGCGGAACTTGGCGAGCTGGCGCTCCGGCGAGCTCGACCCCGAGGGCAGATAAACGCTGATCACGCGTCAGCGTCGCCGAAGTCCGCCTCCAGATAGCGGCCTTCGGCGTCGAATTCGTCGCTGCCGAAGCCGCTGCGCACCGGCACCGCGCGGCGCGCGTACAGGGCGACGCCGCTGTAGCCCTTTTTCTGCGCGTGATGGAACGCGGCGTGCGACTTGCGCGGCGCCCGCAGCGCCTTCGGCACGTCGTCGTGGATGGGCCTTGATCTCCTGCAGGCAGACGACGTCCCATGGCTCGATCCGCTGAGCCAGCGCGCGAGACCCTTGCGCTCCGCCGAGCGGATGCCGTTGACGTTGAGTGTGACGATGCGCATGTCGGGTGCGCGGCGGCCCGGAGGCGCCGCGCGAGCGCGGAGTTTACACGACGACGCGGCTCGCGCCGCGCGGCGGCCGGCCCCGAGGGTCGCGCGCGGTATAATTTGACGACCGATTCCCGCGCCGCGCAAAGCCCTTTCATGCCCGATTTCCGCCAGGAGTTTCTCGAGTTCGCCTTGGCACGCGACGTGCTTCGATTTGGTGCGTTCGTCACCAAGGCGGGGCGCAAGACACCTTACTTTTTCAACGCGGGGCTGTTCAACGACGGAGCGAGCTTGGGCGAGCTGGGCCGGTACTACGCCACGGCGTACCTGGCCTCGGAGGTGCGTTGCGATCAACTGTACGGCCCGGCCTACAAAGGCATAACGCTGGCCGCGGTGACGGCTGTCGCTCTCGCCGCAAAAGGGCACAATCTGCCGTACAGTTTCAACCGCAAGGAAGCCAAGGATCACGGCGAGGGCGGAGTGATCGTCGGCGCCGCGCTCAAGGGCAGGGTCTTGATCGTCGACGACGTCATCACCGACGGTGGCGCCAAGCGCGAGGCGATCGAGCTGATCCGGAGCCACGGCGCGGTCCCAGCCGGGGTCCTGATCGCGTTCGACCGGATGGAGCGCGGCCGCGGCGAGCGCTCGGCGGTGCAGGAGTTGGAACAGGAATTCGGCATTCCGGTCGTCGCGATCGCGACGCTCGACGACCTGCTGGGGTTGCTGGCGCGGCGCAACGACCTGGCGCAACACCGGCGCGACGTGATCTCGTATCGCGAGCAATACGGCGCCGCAGCTTGATGCGCCAGCGGACTACCAGGAAGGCAAAGGCTCAGCGTGAAACGTTATACGGCTTGAGTACGTCAGCGATCGCGGGTGGCGATGGCGCGATCGCCGTCCTCGGGCTCGTCTGCGGCGCGGGTACCGCCGCCGCCGCGGGCGATGTACAAATGGGTCGACGACCAGGGCGTGGTCCACTACACCGACCGCATACCGGCGGAGTCGGTCAGCAAGGGCGCGACTGTCCTCGACAAGCAGGGCCGATCGGTCAAGACGATCGATCCGGCGCCGACGGCTGAGCAGCGCAAGGCGATCGAGGCCGAGGCAGAGCGGCAGCGCGACGTCGCCAAGGCGGATGCCGAGCAGGCGCGGCGCGACCGGGCGCTGACCCAGTCGTTCACCAGTGAATCCGAGATCGACGTCGCCCGCGCGCGGGCCGTGTCGACGCTGGAGGCGCAACTCACGACCATCGAGGCCTACATCGCCGACATGTCGCGCCGCAAGCAGGATCTGGAAAAGCGCAAGGCAGGCTACGGGCACCAAGCCTGTGCCCGGCCGCGCTGGACAACGAACTCAGTTCGGTGACTGACGAGCTGGCGCGGCAGACCGCGCTGCTCGCCCAGAAAAAGGAGGCGCTGGTCGCCGTCGGCAAGAAATACGACGCCGACAAGCGACGCTGGCAGGAGATCAAGGCTCGAGCAGGAGCGGCGGCGGAACGGCAGCGCGCGGCCGATCAGCAGAAGGCGGGGCAGCGCCGGCGCCGGTGCGGCTCCGCCAGCCAGTCGCGCGCGAAAAGCGCGTCGGCCGCATCTCCCGGCACGACGCGCTAGCACCCGCGCTGCGCTGCGCGCGCCGCGCGAGCCGCGGCGAATTCGCCGCACATCGGCGATAATCACGGCCTGGCGGCGCTCGCGCCGCCTTCCATTCGAGAGCGTCAGGAATTCCGTGGCCCAATACGTTTACACGATGAACCGCGTGGGCAAGATCGTGCCGCCCAAGCGGGTGATCCTCAAGGACATTTCGCTTTCGTTCTTCCCCGGCGCCAAGATCGGCGTGCTCGGCCTGAACGGCTCGGGCAAGTCGAGCCTGTTGCGCATCATGGCCGGCGAGGACCGCGAATACGAAGGCGAAGCGGTGCCGATGCCGAACATGCGCATCGGCTACCTGCCGCAGGAGCCGCAGCTCGCGCCAGACAAGTCGGTGCGAGAAACCGTCGAAGAGGGCCTGGGCGAAATCCTCGACGGCGAAGCAGAAGCTCGACGGCATCTACGCCGCGTACGCGCGAGCCCGACGCCGATTTCGACGCGCTGGCCGCCGAGCAGGCGCGCTACGAGGGCATCATCGCCGCGGCCGGCGCCGACACCGAAGTGCAGATGGAAATCGCCGCCGATGCGCTGCGGCTCGCGCCGTGGGACGCGAGGATCGGCAAGCTGTCGGGCGGCGAAAAGCGCCGCGTCGCGCTGTGCCGACTGCTGCTGTCCAAGCCCGACATGCTGCTGCTCGACGAGCCGACCAACCATCTGGACGCCGAAAGCGTCGAATGGCTCGAGCAGTTCCTGCTGCGCTTTCCGGGCACGGTGATCGCGGTCACGCACGACCGCTACTTTCTGGACAACGCGGCGGAATGGATCCTCGAGCTCGACCGCGGCTACGGCATTCCGTGGAAAGGCAACTACAGCTCGTGGCTCGAGCAGAAGGAGCAGCGGCTCGAGATCGAGGCCAAGCAGGAATCGGCGCGCATCAAGGCGATGCAGAAGGAGCTCGAGTGGGTGCGCACCAATCCCAAGGGCCGGCAGGCCAAGGCCAAGGCGCGCATCGCCCGCTTCGAAGAGCTGTCCAGCCACGAGCACCAGAAGCGCAACGAAACGCAGGAAATCTTCATCCCGGTCGCCGAGCGCCTCGGCGGCCAGGTGATCGAGCTGCACGGCGTCAGCAAGGCTTACGGCGAGCGCCTGCTGATCGACGATCTCTAGCTTCAGCGTGCCGCCGGGTGCGATCGTCGGCATCATCGGCCCGAACGGCGCGGGCAAGACGACGTTGTTCCGCATGATCACCGGCGCGGAAAAACCGGACAAGGGCAAGATCGTCATCGGCTCGACCGCGAAGCTCGCCGTCGTCGACCAGTCGCGCGAGGCGCTGCCCGACGGCAAGACCGCGTGGGAAGCGATCTCCGGCGGGCACGACATCCTGACGGTCGGCAAATTCGAGATGCCTTCGCGCGCTTACCTCGGGCGCTTCAATTTCAAGGGCGTCGATCAGCAGAAAATGGTCGGCGCGCTTTCCGGCGGCGAGCGCGGACGGCTGCACCTCGCGCTGACCCTGCTCAAGGGCGGCAACGTGCTGCTGCTCGACGAGCCGTCGAACGATCTCGACGTCGAGACGCTTGCGCGCGCTCGAGGACGCGTTGCTCGAATTCGCCGGCAGCGTGCTGGTGATCTCGCACGACCGCTGGTTCCTCGACCGGATTGCCACGCACATCCTGGCGTTCGAAGGCGACTCGCGGGTGGTGTTCTTCGAGGGCAACTACCAGGAATACGAAGCCGACAAGAAAAAGCGCCTCGGCGAGGAAGGCGCGCGGCCGCACCGCATCCGGTACAAGGCGTTGATGGCCTGATGAAACAGAGCTCTCGCCGATACCGAATTCCTTCGGTCGCCGGCGCGCGCGGGGCGATGGTGCGGTAAGCGAGCTTGGCAGAAAAAGCGAGCTGGCCCGTTACACTTCGGTTGACAGCAGGTTGTCGGATGGGCTACATCCTCCACATGATCACGCATCGATCGCCGGTCAGGCGGAATTGATGAACACGTCGGAACCGACGATTCCGGTTTGGGCACGACCCAGGCACGCGCCATCCAGACTCGCCCGATTGATCGCGGCTTCGATTCGCAATCACTCCGCCGCCGTCGCCGTCGTGACTCGCGGCGGACCGGATCTCACGTATGCCGATCTGGGACGGACGATCGATACCATCGCGGCCCGATTGACCACGCCGGCTTCGGCCGTGGCGCGCGCGTCGGTATCGCGTTGCCGGATGGACCGGTTTGCGGTCGCGGTGCTGGCTGTCTGTTCCGCGGCGACCTGCGCCCCATTGAACCCGCGCTGGACGAGGAAGCGCTCGTCCGTCTCCTTTGCGCGATGCGGATCGATGCGCTGATCGTGCCCGAAGGTCCGGACTCAACCGCGGCCCGCGCGGCGCGACGAGCAGCGGTTACCGTCATCGCCCTGCGCTCGGCGCCTGGCGATCCGGCCGGCGGCCTGGACCTCGTTCCGGAATCGACGCGCGCCAGCGTGCCCCTGGAGGAACCGCTTGCGGACGACATTGCCTTGCTCATGCACACGTCGGGCACCACCGCCGCGCCGAAGATCGTGCCATGCAAGCAGTGGCGCATGGCGGAAATGGCGCGCAATCGTGTCGAGCTTTCCCGGATGGACGCCTCCGATCGATGCCTGGTGGCTTTGCCTCTGCACACCAGCGCCGGGATACGGCGCGTGCTGTCGGGTCTCTTGACGGGAGGCTCGATCATCTGCATCGGTGCACTGGCAGCGGATGCCACGATCGAACAGCTGGAATCCCTGGCGCCGACGCAGTACTTCGCGCCGCCTGCATCGCATATCGCGCTGCTCGAGGCGTTCGAGCGCCGCGAGCCGCGTCCGCGCCACCACCTGAAAGCGATCTGGTCCGGCACCACCGACCTGCCCGATGCAGTCCGCTCGCGATTGGAACGGGCATTCGCGGTGCCTGTCATCGTCGGGTATGGAACACGGAGTCCGGCTGCATAGCGCACGCGCCGTTTCCCCCTGCGCGGGCGCTGGCCGGGTCGTCGGTCGCGCGATCAATCGATCGGGATCGCCGACGAGCGGGTCGTTTCTCGGACCCGATGAGTCGGGCGAGATCGTCGTCCGGGGTCCGGAAGTATTCGATGGCTACGAGAATGACGACGACGCTAACCGGGCGGCGTTTCGCGACGGCTGGTTCAGAACCGGCGATCTGGGCCGCATCGATGGCGACGGGTTCGTCTATTTGTCTGGACGCGACGCCGATATCATCAACCGAGGAGGCACGAAGATCGCGCCCGGCGAGGTCGAATCCGCTCTGGCCCGGCACCCGCAGGTGATCGAGGCGGCCGCCTTCGCTGTCGTCCATCCCACGCTGGGGCACGATGTCGCCGCGGCCGTCGTGCTGCGCGATCGCGTCAGCGAGAGCGAATTGCGCCGCTTCCTCCGCGGCGGACTGGCCGCTTTCAAGATCCCGGCGCGGATCATCGAAGTCGCGCAGTTGCCGCGCGGATCCGCCGGCAAAGTCGACCGCAACGAGCTGGCCGCTCTGGTCACGGCCACGGCCCAGCGCATCCACGAACCGCCGGCCAGCCGCGAAGAAAGCGAGATTGCCCGGATTTTTGCCGAGGTGCTCAAGGCGCCGGCCGTAGGCAGGGAGCACAACTTCTTCGATCTCGGCGGCGACTCCATGAGCGCGATGCACGTGCTCGCCGCTCGCGAAGCAGCGCTCGTGTGGCTGTCGATGGAGCTGCGTTCGGTCATCCGACAGTGGCGGAATTTCCGCGCGATCGGCGACGGCAGGCGCCGGGCGTGGCGAACCCGCTGAAGGCCCTCGGCAAGATCGAAAGGCGAAGGTGAGCGCGGCGCCGGTGATGCGGGCGATCGCGGCGACGCCGTGCAATCGCGAGTCCGCTCGCAGCGGCGCAAATTTTTCCGAAAAAGTGGTGCGGTTGATCGTCGCGTATCCGCCCGGTGGCAAAGTGATCTGATCGGGCGGCTGGTGGCGAATCGCTCGGCGAATCGCTCGGCGTGACCATGGTGGTCGAGAATCGCCCCGGCGCCGGCGGCGTGATCGGCGTCGAGATTGCCGCACGCGCACCCGCAGACGGCTCGGCCTGCTGCTGGGTGCCAAGCAATCTCACCGTCGCCCCCGCGCTGGACACCGGCTTGCCGTACGACCCGGTGCGCGACTTCGCCCATCGGGCGGGTTGCGCTGCTTCTGCTCGTGCTGGCGTTATGAGCCGGCTCAACGACGGCGAACGAAACGCGGGCTCGTCGAGAATGCGCGCCAGCATCCGGGGCATTGACCTATGCTTCGCCGCGACCGGGATCCGGTTCGCGATGGACCGTGAAGAGTTTGCCGGCGTGACATCAATGCAGGTGCCCTACAGCGGAACCGCGCCGGCCCTGCGCGACGTACTGGCCGGCCGCGTCGACCTCATGATCGTCGACGTCCCCGCGATCGCTCCGCATGCAAGTCCGGTGGAGTCCGTGTGATCGCGAACGCAGGACAAACGCGGTCCCACCTGTTTCCCGATATTCCGACCATGACCGAGCAGGGTTTCGACCTCGTTTTCGAGTCCTGGCAGGGGCTGCTTGCGCCCAGGGGGACGCCGCGCGAATCGATGGCGCGCCTGCAGGGCGCCTTGCAGAAGGCGCTCGCGTCGAGCGAGCTTCGCAAGGCCCTGCAGCGTCTCGGCGCCGAGCCGATCGACGAGCCTCCCGAGGCGTTCGAGCCTTTCCTCCGCAACGAGCTGGAAAAGTACCGGCGCCTTGTCGGGCGCGGGAAGTGATGCGGCATCCGAGGTGGGCCGATCGTAGCGCGCGTCGATTCAATGGTCATTTCAACCGCCCAGCATTTTTTTGAGGATCGCGTTGACCTGCGCCGGATTGGCCTTGCCCCGCGTCGCGGCCATCGCCTTGCCGACCAGCGAATTGAACGCCTTGTCCTTGCCGGCCTTGTACTCGGCGACGATCGCCGCGTTGGCGGCAAGCACGTCGGCGACGATCTTCTCGATCGCGCCGGCGTCGGAAATCTGCCTGCAGGCCTCTTGCGCGATGATCGCGTCGGCGATCGCCTTCGCCCGCCCACATCGCGTCGAACACGTCCTTGGCGATCTTGCCGGAGATCGTGCCGTCCTCGATGCGCTTCAGCAAGCCGCGCGAGCTGACTCGGCGCGGACGGGCGCCTGCGCGATCTCGATGTCCGCCTTGTTGAGCGGCCGCCGAGACTTCGCCCAGGATCCAGTTGGCGACGATCTTGCCGCTGGATCGCACGCCGGCGGCGACCCGCACGTCGCCTCGAAATAGCTCGGCCATGTCGCGGTAGCGGTGACCAGCGAGCGGCGTCCGCACGCCGGCAGCGCGTATTCGCGTCACGAACCGGTCGCGCATCGCTTCGGGCAGCTCGGGCATGTCCGCGCGTATCCGCTCGATCCACGCCTCGTCGATCGCCAGCGGCGGCAGGTCGGGATCGGGAAAGTAGCGGTAGTCCTGCGCGTCCTCCTTGCTGCGCATCGAGCGCGTCTCGCCGCGGTCGGGATCGTAGAGCCGCGTTTCCTGGACGACGGTGCCGCCGTCCTCGATCAGCTCGATCTGCCGGCGCACCTCGAACTCGATCGCCTGCTGCAGGAAGCGGAAGCTGTTCAGGTTCTTGATCTCGCAGCGCGTGCCGAGCTTCGCCGTCGCCTTGCCGGCGCACCGAGACGTTGGCGTCGCAGCGGAAGCTTCCTTCCTGCATGTTGCCGTCGCAGATGCCGATCCAGCGCACCAGCGCGTGCAGCGTCTTCGCGTAGGCGACGGCCTCGGCGGCCGAGCGCATGTCGGGCTCGGAGACGATCTCGAGCAGCGGCGTGCCGGCGCGGTTGAGGTCGATCGCCGGTCATGCCGTGACCGAGCGCTCCGAGCGAGCCAATGCCCTCGTGCAACGATTTGCCGGCATCTTCTTCGAGATGCGCGCGCGTCAGCGCGATCCGGATCTCGCCGCGCGTCGGCGACACGATCGCGATCGACGCCGCCCTGCACGACCGGTATCTCGTACTGCGAGATCTGGTAGCCCTTCGGCAGGTCGGGGTAGAAGTAGTTCTTGCGCGCGAACACGCTCTTGCGGTTGATCGTCGCGCCGACCGCGAGGCCGAAGCGGATCGCGCGCTCGACCGCGCCGCGGTTCAGCACCGGCAGGACGCCGGGCAGCGCGATGTCGACGGCCGAGGCCTGCGTGTTCGGCGCGGCGCCGAACGCCGTCGACGCGCCGGAAAAGATCTTCGACGCGGTCGAGAGCTGCGCGTGGGTCTCGAGGCCGATGACGACTTCCCAGCTCATTGGACTTCCCTCCGCGCTACGCGCTTCGTGGCTGATTCGCGCTCGGGGCGGCCCTTCGCGCTCATGGCGCGAATTCCGGCGGGACGCGGCGATGCCAGTCGGTGACCTGCTGATACCGGTGCGCCGCGTTGAGGATCTGCGCCTCGGCGAAGTGATGGCCCTGGATCTGCAGGCCGATCGGCAGGCCGGCGTCGTCGAAGCCGCAGGGAATCGACATCGCCGGCGCGCCCGGTCAGGTTGCCGGCGACGGTGAAGATGTCGTTCAGGTACATCTTGACCGGATCGTCGCTCTTTTCGCCGAGCCGGAACGCGGCCGTCGGCGACGTCGGTCCGACGATCAGGTCGCAGCGTTCGATAGGCGCGGCGGAAATCGTCGGCGATCAGCCGGCGCACCTGCTGCGCCTTCAGGTAGTAGGCGTCGTAGTAGCCGTGCGACAGCACGTAGGTGCCGACCAGGATGCGGCGCTTGACCTCGGCGCCGAAGCCTTCGGCGCGGGTTTTCCTGTACATGTCGTCGAGGTCGCCGTAGGTCGGCCGCGCGATGGCCGTAGCGCACGCCGTCGAAGCGCGACAGGTTGGACGAGGCTTCGGCGGGCGCGATCACGTAGTACACGGGGACCGACAAATGCGACGTTGGGCAGGCTCACGTCGACCGTCGTCGCGCCGAGCTGGCGGAATTCGCCGAGCGCGGCCTCGATCGCGCGCGCGACGGCGGCGTCGGTGCCTTCGCCGGCGTATTCGCGCGGCAAGCCGATGCGCAGGCCCGCGAGCGGCTTGCCCGCTGCTGCCGCGTCGATGTCGCGCGCGTAATCCTCGCGCGGCCGGTCGAGGCTGGTCGAGTCGCGCGCATCGTGGCCGGCCATCGCGGTCAGCAGCAGCGCGCAGTCGGCGGCGGTCTGGCCGAAGACGCCGGGCGTGTCGAGGCTCGAGGCGAAGGCGACCAGGCCGTAGCGCGAGCACACGCCGTAGGTCGGCTTGATGCCGCAGACGCCCGACAGCGCCGCCGGCTGGCGGATCGATCCTCCGGTGTCGGTGCCGGTCGCCGCGGGCACGAGCCGCGCCGCGACCGCCGCCGCCGAGCCGCCCGAGCTGCCGCCGGCGACGTAGTCGGCGTGCCACGGATTCCTGACCGGGCCGAAAAACGAATTCTCGTTCGACGAGCCCATCGCGAACTCGTCCATGTTGGTCTTGCCGATCAGCACCATGCCCGCGCCGCCGCGAGCTGCTCGACGACAAAGGCGCTGTACGGCGCGACGAAATTCTCCAGCATGCGCGAGCCGCAGGTCGTCCTCAAGCCCTGCGGTCATGAGGACGTCCTTGTGCGCGATCGGGATGCCGGTCGAGCGGGCCGGCCTTGCCGGCTGCGCGCCTGGCGTCGGCCGTCCTGGCCGCATCCGAGCGCGCGCTCGCGGTCGATCGTCAGGAAGGCGTTGAGGCGGCCGTTGCGCCGCGTCGATGCGGGCGAGCAAGCCTTCGACCAGCTCGACGCTGGACAGGCGCCTGGCGGCGAGCGCCTGCGAAAGCTCGGTGAGCGGCGCGGTAATCATCGGCGTGCGAGCATCGGAAACGGCGGCGTAGTCGCCGCGAGTGGCGATCGCGCCAGGCGGCGGGTCGACGCGACGCGCCTGCCTGGCGGGCTTCAGCGGCCCGGCTTCCTCACTCGATGACCTTCGGCACCAGGTACAGGCCGCCTTCGACCGCCGGCGCACCCTGCTGGTAGAGCGCGTGCCGATCGGTTTCGGTGACCCGGTCCTCGCGCAGCGGCAGCACGACGTCCTGCGCATGCGACATCGGCACGATGCCGGTCGTGTCGACCGCGCGCATGCGGCCGATCAACTCGAAAATGCTGTCGAGCTTGGCGCGCACGTCGGCGGCCTCGGCCGGCGTGATCTCGATCCGGGCCAGATGGGCGATGCGCCGCACGTCATCGAGGGAAAGGGCCATTGCTCGAGGCTCGCCGGGCAAACTTGCGGTGCAGAAACAAAGCTGAATAGGGTATCATAATCACTTGTCATAAGCACGGCCGCCCACGGCGCGACGTCGCAACGAAAGTCCCCATGTTCGAAATGTTCAAAGGCTATTTCTCCACCGATCTGGCGATCGATCTCGGCACGGCGAACACGCTGATCTACGTTCGCGGCAAGGGCATCGTGCTGAACGAGCCCTCGGTCGTGTCGATCCGCCAGGAAGGCGGGCCGAACGGCAAGCGCGTGATCCAGGAAGTCGGCCTCGCGGCAAAGCAGATGCTCGGCCGCACGCCGGGCAACATCACCGCGATCCGGCCGATGAAGGACGGCGTCATCGCCGACTTCACCGTCACCGAGCAGATGCTGAAGCAGTTCATCAAGAAGGTGCTGGACTCGAAGCTGTTCAGCCCGAGCCCGCGCATCATCATCTGCGTGCCCTGCGGCTCGACCCAGGTCGAGCGGCGCGCGATCCGCGAATCCGCGCTCGGCGCCGGCGCGTCGAAGGTGTACCTGATCGAGGAGCCGATGGCCGCGGCGATCGGCGCCGACCTGCCGATCTCCGAAGCGACCGGCTCGATGGTCGTCGACATCGGCGGCGGCACGACCGAAGTCGGCGTGATCTCGCTGGGCGGCATGGTGTACTCGGGCAGCGTGCGCGTCGGCGGCGACAAGTTCGACGAGGCGATCGTCAACTACATCCGCCGCAACTACGGCATGCTGATCGGCGAGACGACCGCCGAGCAGATCAAGAAGACGATCGGATCGGCGTTTCCCGGCTCCGAGGTGAAGGAGATGGAGGTCAAGGGCCGCAACCTCGCCGAAGGCATTCCGCGCAGCTTCACCGTGTCGTCGAACGAGATTCTCGAAGCGCTGACCGATCCGCTGAACAGCATCGTCTCCGCGGTCAAGAGCGCGCTCGAGCGCACGCCGCCGGAGCTCGGCGCCGACATCGCCGAGCACGGCATGGTGCTGACCGGCGGCGGCGCGCTGCTGCGCGACGTCGACCGCCTGCTGATGGAAGAGACCGGGCTGCCGGTGATCGTCGCCGACGATCCGCTGACCTGCGTCGTGCGCGGCTGCGGCAAGGCGCTCGAGAACATGGAAAAGCTGTCGACGATCTTCACTTCGGACTGACCGCGATCGTCGGGAATGGCCCGATTGAGCATGCCCGACACCAGCATCCGGTCTTCCGCCTTCCTGCCCGCCGGGGTTCGCCCCCGCCGCTGACCGGCCGGCCCGTTTGATGCGTCACCTCCCGGTCGAGCCGCCGCCCTTTTTTCACCGCGGCCCGTCGCCGCTCGCGCGGCTCGCCGTTTTCGGCCTGCTGTCGCTCGCGCTGCTGTTCGCCGACACGCGCTACCGCTACCTCGAGAACATCCGCCACGGCGCCGCGACCGTGCTGTATCCGCTGCAGCGCGTCGTGCAGCTGCCCGGCGAGGCGCTGGCCTACGTCGGGACCTACTTTTCGTCGCAGCGCGCGCTGGCCGACGACAACGCCGCGCTGAAGGCGCAGCTGCTGGGCCAGGCGCCGGTGGTGCAGGGCTATCCGCTGGTCGAGCAGGAGAACGCGCGCCTGCGCGCGCTGCTCAAGCTCGAGACGCGCGTTCCGCGTCGCCGCGACCGCGGCCGAGGTGCTCTACTCGAGCCGCGACCCGTTCACGCAGAAGCTCTTCGTCGACAAGGGCGAGGCGGCGGGCGTGCAGGCCGGCCGGGCGGTGATCGACAGCATCGGCGTCGTCGGGCAGGTGACGCGCGTGTTTCCCTACATGTCCGAGGTGACGCTCGTCACCGACAAGGACCACGCCGTGCCCGTCAAGGTCGAGCGCAGCGGCGTGCGCACCGTCATGTACGGCGCCGGCGCGGCGCGGCTGCCCGAGCTGCGCTACCTGTCGCCCAGCGTCGAGATCGAGCCGGGCGACCTGCTGGTGACGTCGGGCATCGACGGCACGTATCCGGCGGGCCTCGCGGTCGCCGCAGGTGGTCTCGGTCGAGCGCGAGACCGGGCAGAGCTTCGCGCACGTGACCTGCAAGCCGCTCGCCGGCATCGACAGCAGCGCGCAGGTGCTGGTCCTCGCGTCGACCGCGTCGGCGCCGCCGCGCCCCGAGGAGCCTGCCGAAGCCGGCGCGCCGCGCAAGGGCCGCGGCAGGCGCAAGGGCTAGGATCGAGAGCGCGATGCCGCCATTCGTCGCCGCCCGCCCCGAGGAGATCCTGCTGCCGGTCCGGCCGTGGTTCATCGTGCTGACGCTGCTCGCCGGCCTGCTGGCCAACACGCTGCCCGGTGTCGGACGTCGCGCTGACCTTGAAGCCCGATTTCCTGGCGCTGGTGCTCCTCTACTGGTGCATCCAGGAGCCGCGGCTGATCGGCGTCGGCGTCGCCTGGTGGCTCGGACTGATGATGGACGTCGTCGATGCGACGGTGTTCGGCCAGCATGCGCTGGCGTACGCGGTGCTCGCGTACGGCGCCGGCTATTTTCGCCGGCGCGTGCTGCGCTTCCCGCTCTGGCAGCAGGCGGCGCAGGTGGCCGTGCTGCTGCTGCTCTGCGCGCGGGCTCGTGCTGCTGGTGCGCGTCGTCGGCGGCGCGCCCGCTGCCGCGCTGGACCTACGTGGTCGGCTCGCTGACCGGCGCGCTGCTCTGGCCGCTGGTGACCGGTGCTGCTGCAATGGCCGCAGCGCCCGCAGCGCTCGCCGTCGGAGCTCTAGCGAACCGATTCATCATGCGCCGCCTCTTCACCCAGCGCGGCCGCGCAGCGCGCCTTCTCGCCGCCGGAGCTCAAGAACCCCGAGCGCGAGGCTTATCGCTTCCGCCGGCGGCTGCTGATCGCCGGCGTGCTGATGCTCGCCGCGTTCGGCGGGCTGTTCGGCCGCTTCTTCTACCTGCAGGTCATCCAGCACGACCACTACCAGACGCTGGCCGAGAGCAATCGCGTCGCGATCGTGCCGATCGCGCCCAACCGCGGCGTGATCACCGACCGCAACGGCGTCGTGCTCGCGCAGAGCTACTCGGCCTACACGCTGGAGATCGTGCCGTCGCGGGTGGCCGAATCTCGACGCGACGATCGACGAGCTGGCCAAGATCGTCGACGTCCAGCCGCGCGACCGCAAGCGCTTCAAGCGCCTGCTCGAGGAATCGAAGCGCCTCGAGAGCGTGCCGCTGCGCACGCGCCTGACCGACGAGGAGGTCGCGCGCTTCGCGGTCAATCAGTACCGGTTTCCCGGCGTCGAGATCAAGGCGCGGCTGTTCCGGCAATATCCGTTCGGCGAGATGGCGTCGCAGCGTGATCGGCTACGTCGGCCGCATCAACGACCACGACCTCGAGCGCATCGACGAATGGAACGAGACCGCCAACTACAAGGGCTCCGACTACATCGGCAAGATCGGCGTCGAGCTGTCGTACGAGCGCGAGCTGCACGGCGGCACCGGCGTCGAGGAAGTCGAGGTCGATTCCGGCGGCCGCGCCGTGCGCACGCTGTCGCGCACGCCGCCGGTATCCGGCAACAACCTCCGGCTCGCGCTCGACATCAATCTGCAGAAGGTCGCCGAAGAGGCGTTCGGCGACCGGCGCGGCGCGCTGGTCGCGATCGATCCGGCGACCGGCGAGATCCTCGCCTTCGTCTCGCGGCCGGGCTTCGATCCGAACCTGTTCGTCGACGGCATCGATCCGGCGACCTGGGAGCAGCTCAACGATTCGCCCGACAAGCCGCTGCTCAACCGGCCGCTGCGCGGCGCGTATCCGCCGGGATCGACGATCAAGCCGTACCTCGCGCTGGCGGCGCTGACCTCGGGCAAGCGCACGGCGACGCAGACGATTTTCGACCCGGCTACTACCAGATCGCCGGGCAGCGCGCACCGCTTCCGCGACGACAAGCCCGGCGGGCACGGCTACGTCGACATGACCAAGTCGATCGTCGCGTCGTGCGACACCTACTACTACATGCTGGCCGGCGAGACCGACATCGACGACACCTACGCCTTCATGTCGCAGTTCGGGCTTCGGCCAGAAGACCGGCATCGATCTCGAGGGCGAGCTGCCGGGCGTGCTGCCGTCGCGCGCCTGGAAGCGCGAGCGCTTCTCCGGCAGCAACTACCGCGAGGAGCACCGCAAGTGGTATCTGGGCGACACGATCTCGGCCGGCATCGGCCAGGGATACAACGCCTTCACGCCGCTGCAGCAGGCGCAGGCGATCGCGATCATCGCCAACGACGGCGTCGCGATGCGGCCGCACGTGGTCAAGGCGATCGAGAACACCCGCACCGGCGCGCTGCGCGAGTTCCCGCCGGAGCCGACGCACGATGCTCGCGGTCAAGCCGCAGGATCTCGCCGTCATCAAGAAGGCGCTGATCGGCGTGCCGCGCGAAGGCACCAGCGCGGCGGCGTTCGTCGGCGCCAAGTACGTGTCCGCGGGCAAGACCGGCACGGCGCAGGTCTATTCGCTCAAGGGCGAGCGATACTCGGCGCAGGGTCGACGAGCGCTTGCGCGACCACGCGTGGTACGCGGCTTACGCGCCCGCCGACAAGCCGAAGATCGCGGTGGCCGTGCTGGTGGAGAACGGCGGATTCGGCGCGCAGGCGGCGGCGCCGATCGCGAGGATCGTGTTCGACTACTATCTGCTCGGCCAGAAGCCGGGCGCCGCCGCGGCGCCGGCAAGGCCGAGCGCGCCGCGCGAGTCCGACGACGAGTCCGACTGATGGAAAAGCTGGGCGCGCTGCTCGCGCAAACTCTGGCAGCTGATCGTGCGCCGCGATCGACAGCTACCTGATGGCCGCCGCGCTGGCGATCGCCGGTGTCGGCATGATCACGCTGGTATCGGCGTCCGACCAGAGCGTCGCGCGCCTGACCAGCCAGGCGCTGTCGCTCGGTTTCGCGCTGGTGCTGATGTGGGCCGTCGCCAACATCTCAGCCGCAGCAGCTCGCGCGCGCCGCGCTGCCGCTGTATCGTGGTCGCCGTGGCGCTGCTGGTCGCGGTCGCCGTCGGCGGCACGCTGGTCAACGGCTCGCGGCGCTGGCTCAGCATCGGCTTCGCGCGCTTCCAGCCCTCCGAGCTGATGAAGATCGCGCTGCCGCTGATGCTCGCGTGGTATTTCCAGCGGCGCGAGACCCGCATCCATCTGTTCGACTACGCGCTCGCGCTGGTGCTGATCGCGGTGCCGGTCGTCCTGGTGCGGCGCCAGCCCGATCTCGGCACCGCGCTGATCATCGGCGCGACCGGCTTCTACGTCCTCTATCTGGCCGGGCTGTCGTGGAAGGTCATCGTCGGGCTGGTGGCGGTCGCCGCCGCCGCGGCGCCGCTGGTCTGGCCGCATCTGCACGACTACCAGCAGGAGCGCATCCTGACTTTCCTCGATCCGAGCCGCGACCCGCTCGGCGCCGGGTATCACAGCTCGCAGGCGTCGATCGCGCTGGGCTCGGGCGGCGTGATCGGCAAAGGGTGGCTGAACGGCACGCAGACCCACCTCGATTTCCTGCCGGAGCGGCACACCGACTTCATTTTCGCGGTGTTCGGCGAGGAGTTCGGACTGATCGGCGTCGCCGTCCTGCTGCTGCTCTATGCGCTGCTGATCGGCCGCGCGCTGGCGATCACGATGAACGCGTCGACGATGTTCACGCGGCTGGTTTCCGGCGCGATCACGCTGATGTTCTTCACCTACGCCTTCGTCAACATGGCGATGGTCAGCGGACTGCTGCCGGTGGTCGGCGTGCCGCTGCCGCTGGTGTCGTTCGGCGGCACCGCGTTGATCAGCCTGTTCATCGGGCTCGGCATCCTGATGAGCGTGCAGGCGAACCGCAAGCTGGTCAGCACCTAGGCGGCACCGTCGCGAACGCTCAGGCGTACCAGACGCGATAGGTCGCGATGCCGAGCAGCGCGACCGCCCAGTAGCCGGCAAGCGTCGCGCGCATCAGCGTCTTCCAGCCGCGGATGTGCCAGCGCGCCGGCAGGATATCGTTCATCTGCAGCACCAGCCACAGACCCGCGAGCAGGGTCAGCGCGCCGACCAGCGCGTGGATGACGATGATCAGGTTGCCGCCGTTGGCGAGATCGGAGAGGTGCGCGAGCTTGAACGTGCGGATCGAGGCGATCATGATCAACGCGACCAGCACGGCGTTGACCAGCACCCACGCGGTCTGATTGACGCGATGCGCCTCGATGTTGCCGCGGCGCGCCAGCACCATGCCGAAGGTCAGGCCTGCGACCAGCAGCAATCTCGAGGGTGATGTTGATGTCGGCCAGCAGCGTGCCGAGGCCGAAAAAACCGGGCGCGTCCGCCTTGCCGAGCGCGCGCAGAGCCAGCACCAGCGCGCCACGGCGGCGGCGGCCAGCACGATGCCGGCACAAGAGCGCAGTCTTTTTCACGCCACCTCCGGTGCGCGGTAGCCGGCGGCCGCGTCGCTCGCGGGGACGTCCATCGTGCCGACGTATAATCCGCGACTATATGTCGCCGATATCGACCGGTCAAAGCGCGCTCGCCTGCCTGCGCGCCGCGTTGATCGCGTCGTTGGCCGGCGTAGTGGCTGCGTGCGCGCCGGCGCTCAAGCACGAAGCCCGCCGCTCCGGCGGCGCGCCGGCGCGCCGCGCGCCCGGCGCCTACTACCAGGACGACGGCCCGGGCGCCAATCCGCCGGACAACCTCGACGCGATTCCCGACGCGATGCCGCGGCTCGAGCCGCTGCATCGGTTCGCCAACCGGCCGTACACGGTGTTCGGCCATGACTACGTTCCGGCGACGACGCTGCGCAGCCTACCGCGAGCGCGGGCTCGCGTCGTGGTACGGCCGCAAGTTCCATGCGCAAAAGACGGCCATCGGCGAGACCTACGACATGTACGCGATGACGGCCGCGCATCCGACCCTGCCGCTGCCCTCGTACGCGCGGGTCACCAACCTCGCCAACGGCAGGAGCGTCGTCGTGCGGGTCAACGATCGCGGGCCGTTTCATCCCGGGCCGCATCATCGACCTGTCGTACGCCGCGGCGTACCGGCTGGGCATTGCGCAAAAAGGCAGCGGCGAAGTCGAGGTCGAGAGCATCCTGCCCGGCGCGGCGCCGCCGCAGCTCTGCCGCGCCGCTGCCGCCGGTCGCCGCGAGCGAGGCGCGCGCCGGCGACCGCGCGCTGCCGATCGGCCAGGAAGCCGGCGGGTATGTCGCGCAGCTCGGCGCGTTCGCCAACTACGCGAATGCGCAGGAATTTGTCGGCCGGCTGGCGAACCAAACCGGGACGCTCGGCGTCGAACCGAAGAGTCCGGCAGGACACGGGCCTGTATCGCGTCTATGTCGGACCCTATCCGACGAGGGAGGAGGCACGCCGGGCCGCCGACCGGCTGCGCGATGCATTGGGGCTCGACTCGACGGTGCGCACGGAACCGCCGGCGCCGTGACGCGTTGACCCGGTTGCGCCCGCGCGTTCGTTATAATCGGTGCGCTGCATCGGCGCCGGCGTCGCCGGCGCGCCGCGAACGTCTGCCATCGATCACCGCCGCGGCGGACCCATTCCACATCTCGAATCCCGGACCCCGATGACCCGATTGTTGATGCGCACCCTGTTTGCGTTCTGCTGTGCTGCGCGCGTCTGGCAGCGCCCACGCGCAGCTGACGATCGAGATCATCGGCGGCGGCGCGACGACGATCCCGATCGCGATCGTCCCGTTCGCCGGCGAATCGAACTATCCGCTGGGCATCTCGGGCATCGTCGGCGCCGACCTGTCGCGCAGCGGCCTGTTCCGGCTGGTCGATCCGGGCGGGGTCGTGCCGCGGCCGGCGCGTGCCGAGGACGTGCGCTACGGCGATTGGACCGGGCGCGGCGCCGATGCCGTCGTCGTCGGCAGCATGACGGCGCTCCCCGACGGCCGCGCCGAGGTCCGCTTCGCGCTGCTCGACGCGGTCAAGCAGGCGCAGCTCGCCTCGTTCAGCTACGTGGTGCCGCCGGCGCAGTTCCGCGCCACCGCGCATCGGATCGCCGACGTCATCTACGAAAAGCTGACCGGCGACATCGGCGTGTTCAGCACGCGCATCGCCTACATCGCCAAGCAGGGCGCGCGCTACGAATTGCTGGTCGCCGACGCCGACGGCTACAACCCGCAGTCGATCGTCACGTCGAAGGAGCCGCTGCTTTCGCCGGAGTGGTCGCCGGACGGCACGCCGCATCGCCTACGTCTCGATGGAGAACAGGAAGCCGGTCGTCTACGTGCAGTCGCTGACCACCGGGGCGCGGCAGCTGGTCGCCAACTTCCGCGGCAGCAACAGCGCGCCGGCGTGGTCGCCCGACGGCAGCAGGCTCGCGGTGACGCTGTCCAAGGACGGCAACTCGCAGATCTACCTGATCAACGCCGACGGCGGCAATGCGCAGCGCCTGACCACGTCGGCCGGCATCGACACCGAGGCGAACTTCGCGCCCGACGGGCGGTCGATACTGTTCACCTCGGATCGCGGCGGCAGCCCGCAGATCTATCGCCTGACGCTTGAGCGGCGGCGCAGTCGAGCGCATGACCTACGACGGCAATTACAACGTGTCGCCGCGCTTTCTGCCCGACGGCAAGGGATTCGTGTTCGTGCGCCGCGACGGCGGCAGGCTCAACGTCGCGCTGCAGGATTTCGCGACGCGGCAGGTGCAGATCCTGACGCAGGGAAGTCTCGACGAATCGCCCAGCGTCGCACCGAACGGCAAGCTGATCCTCTATGCGTCCGAAGTCGGGGGCCGTGGTATATTGGCCGCGGTCTCCAGCGACGGTCGCGTCAAGCAGAGGCTGACCGCAACAGCGAGCGATGTGCGCGAGCCCGCCTGGGGTCCGCTGCAAAAGTAGATCCGCTCGCATTCGCAACAACGACAAAGGAGAACCCATGAACAAGACGCTGATCGGTGTACTGGCCGCGCTGGCTGCTCGCCGCATGCTCGACGACGCCGAAGCAGGAACGGCGGCGCGCCCGTCGACGAACGCAACCCGGGCGCGACCGCGCCGGGCGCGGCGACATCGGGCACGACGACGGGATCGGTCGCCGGGACCGCCAACCAGGGCGCGGCAGGCAATCCGCTGAAGGACCCGAGCAACATCCTGTCCAAGCGCAGCGTCTATTTCGATTTCGACAGCTACGCGATCAAGGACGACTACAAGTCGCTGCTCGAGGCGCACGCGCGGTACCTGCAGGCCAATCGCAACGCGCACATGACCGTCGAGGGCAACACCGACGAGCGCGGCAGCCGCGAATACAACATCGCGCTGGGCCAGCGTCGCGCCGACGCCGCCAAGCGCATGATGATGCTGTTCGGTGCGACCGAGGCGCAGATCGAGACGGTCAGCTTCGGCAAGGAAAAGCCGAAGAATCCCGGGCCACGACGAATCGGCGTGGGCCGAGAACCGGCGCGACGACATCGCCTATCGCGGCGATTAGTCGGCCGCGACGGCATCGTTCAGCGCAGGCCGCGCTCGAGGCGTCCCGCGCTGCGGGCGACGCTCGCGCCGCTCGCCGTCCTGCTGTTCGCCGCGCAACTCGCGGCGCCGGCGCGCGGCGCGCTGTTCGACGACGACGAGGCGCGCCGGCGCATCGACGAGCTCAAGACGCGCGTCGACCAGGTCGAGCGAACGCTGGCGCAGCGGCTCGACGCGCTCGAAGCGAAAAACGCCGGGCTGGCCGATCTGTTCCGCGACGTCGAGCAGATCAAGGCCGATGTCGCCAAGCTGCGCGGCCAGTACGAAGTGCTGACCTACGAGCTCGAGCAGGCGCAAAAGCGCCAGCGCGATCTGTACCTCGATCTCGACAGCCGCGCTGCGCCGCCTCGAAGGCGGCCCGGGCGCACCGGGAACGCCGCGGCGCGCCGGGCGCCCCGGCGTCGGGCGATGCGCCGGCGCCGCCGGCCGCCGGCGCGCCGGCGCCGCCGGCGGCGGGCGCGGCCGATCCCGCGGCCGAGCAGAAGAGCTACGACGCCGCGCTCGACTCGTTCAAGAGCGGCAATTTCGGCGCCGCGGTCGCGAGCTTCCAGTCGTTCGTCCGCGCCTATCCGAAGAGCCCGCTCGCGCCGTCGGCGATGTACTGGGCCGGCAACGCGCAGTACGCGCAGCGCGAATTCCGCGCCGCGATCGCGACGCAGCGGCAGCTGATCGCGACCTATCCCGACAGCCAGAAGGTGCCCGACGCGCTGCTCAACATCGCGAGCTGCCAGATCGAGCTGGGCGACGCTGCCGCGGCGCCAAGCGCACGCTCGAGGAAGTCGTCGCGAAGTATCCGACGTCGGAAGCGGCGACCAAGGCGCGGCAGCGCTTGTCGGCGCGGTGAGCCGGCCGCGCGGACGCGGCGCGCGTCCGCCGCGACGGTCGATGACAGCGCTTCGCGACCGCGCTGATCGCCTGGCAGCGGCGCGCCGGCCGCCACGATCTGCCCTGGCAGAACACGCGCGATCCGTATCGCATCTGGCTGTCCGAGATCATGCTGCAGCAGACGCAGGTCACGACCGTCATTCCCTATTACGAGCGTTTCGTCGCGGCGTTTCCCGACGTGGCGAGCCTCGCCGCCGCGCCGGTCGAGCGCGTGCTCGAGCAGTGGAGCGGGCTGGGCTACTACCGGCGCGCGCATCTGCTGCATCGCGCGGCGCAAGCGATCGTCGCCGGAGCACGGCGGCGTCTTTCCGCGCGACGCGGCGGCGATCGCGCGCGCTGCCCGGCATCGGCCGCTCGACGGCGGCGGCGATCGCGGCGTTCGCGTTCGGCACGCGCGGCGCGATTCTCGACGGCAACGTGAAGCGCGTGCTCGCGCGCCACGCGGGCATCGCCGGCTCGACCTCCGACGCGAGCGGTCGAGCGCGCGCTCTGGGCGCGCGCCGAGGCGCTTGCTGCCGGCGCGCGACATCGAAGCCTACACGCAGGCGCTGATGGATCTCGGCGCGACGGTGTGCCTGCGCACGCAGGCCGCGCTGCGACGTTTGCCCGGTCGCGCGCCGATTGCGTCGCGCGGCGCGAGCATCGCATCGCCGAGTTGCCGGGCCGGCGCGCCAGAAAAGCGCTGCCGCAGCGCGCGACCACGGTGCTGCTGCTCGAGCGGCACGGCGAAGTGCTGCTCGAGCGGCGGCCGAATGTCGGCATCTGGGCGGGGCTGTGGAGCCTGCCGGAGCTCGCCGATGGCGCCGACGCGGCCGCGCATTGCCGGGCGCGCTTCGCCGCCGACGTCGCCCGGCGCCGCGCTGCCGCCGATCGAGCACGGCTTCACCCACTTCCGGCTGACGCTGAAGCCGCTGCCGTGCGCGGTGCGACGCTGGCCGCGGCGCGCCGAGGAGCCGGGGCTGCTGTGGCTGCCGCTGGCCGACGCGGGCGGCGCGGCGCTGCCGGCGCCGATCAAGAAGCTGCTGCGCTCGCGCGCCGCGACGCATCTACGCGCATCATCGCTCAGGGCTTGCGCGCTCGCGCAGATCGGCGGGAAGCAAGGCGTCGGCGCGCTCCTGGTAGCGCGCGCGAAACGCGGCGAGCTCCTTCGCCGCGAGGTCGCTCCGGCCTTCGGCCCTGAGGCGGCGGATCAACGCGATCCAGTCGTCGACCGTGCGCGGCTCGGGTCGCTCGTCTTTCGCCGCTGCGCCTGTCCTGCGCGCGCTTGGCGAGCGCCGCCGGCGCGTTCGACGGCGGCGGCCTCGCTGCGCGCGGGCGAGCGCACCCGCGGCCGCGCGGTGACGCGGGTTGCGCGCGCTTCCTGCCGGCGCCGGCGCTGCGGCGGTCGCGGCGCGCGGTGCTGACGTCTGCATGCGCGCTTCCGCCGCCGGCTTGACCACTAACGCGATCGGTGGGCGGCGCGGCGGCCGCATTCGCCGCTGGGCTTGCGTCGGACGGCACGGCCGGAAACGGGTTGCCCGGCTTGGCGGCTGCGCGTGCCTCCTGGGGTGCGGCTGGCGTCGCGGCTGCACTCGCTGCCGGCGACTCGCGCTCGAGCTTGCGCGACGGGTTCGCCGCGGACGGGGCCGCGCCGCGTCGGGCGTCGCTCCACCGACCTGCGCCGCGCCTTGCGCGCGCGGCGGCGCCTGGCGCTCGCGTTTCCTTCGTTCGCGGGCTCGGCCGGCGTCGGCGATTCGTCGCGTCGCTCGGCTTGTGCCGGCGGCGGCCGGCGCCATCGTCGTCGGCGCGACCTCGCTCGGGCGGCGTCATCTCGACGATGCCGATGGCGACGACCGCCACGCGGCCGCCGCGGCGACCGGCCACCAGGCGCGGCGGCGCGTGCGCGCGCCGCGGCCCCGCGTCGACCGCGCGCCGTGCCGCGGCGGCGATCGCCGCGTCGAGCGCCGCCGGCGGCTCTTCGTCGCTGGCCGCGCGCCACGCCGCGTCGACGCTCGCGGTCGCGATGATCGTCGGCGGGATTCATCCGGTGTCCTCGCGCAGCGCCGAGCGCAAGTCCGGCGAGCTCGGCATCCGCAGTTTCGCCGCCGCGTAGCGCAAGCGGCTCTTGACCGTCTCGGCGCCGACGCCGGTCAGCGCCGCGATCTCGTCCAGCGATCAGCCCGCCCTCCTGCTGCAGCAGGAAGGCGTCGCGCTGCGCGCGCGGGCAGCGTCGCAACCGCGGCCTTGAGGCGCGCGCCGAGCTCGCGGTTCGCCGGCCCGCGTTTCCGGCTCGGCGCGGCGGTTCGCCGGCAGCGCGGCGACGACATCGGCGTGGCTTTCGTCGTCGGTCGACACCAGCGTGACGCGGCCGCTCGCGCGATGGTGGTCGATCAGGCGGTTGTGCGCGAGCGTGTAGAGCCAGGTCGTGAACTTCGCGCTCGGCTGGTAAGCTCGCGCGCACGCGGATCAGGTTCATCCACACGTCCTGGAACAGCTGCTCGGCGATGCCGGCGTCGCGGCACTGGCGCAGCAGGTAGCGATAGACGCCGCCCTTGTGCCGCGCATAGAGCGCGTCGAACGCGGCGGCATCGCCGGCGGCATAGGCGAGCATCAGGTCTTCGTCGCTGGAGTCGGCGCGCTCGCGCATGGCGCTGCCAGTATGCCCGCCGGCTGCGCGCGCAACAACCTCGCACCAGCGCCGCAGGCCGCGTGCGAGGTCCGCGACGCGGCTGACTGACGCCGGCTGCCGCTGTCCGCCAGTCGCGTCGGTCGGCCGCGATGCCTGCGACGGCCGTACGCGTCAGCGCGGATCCGGCGCGAACCGGCCGCGGTCCGGGAAACGGATCGGGCCGCCAGCGCGCGATCGGCGGCGCGCCGACGGGCACGCCCTGCGCCAGCAGGTTCTGATACGAGTCGTAGTAGATCGTGATCGTCTGCTCGGGCGTCGCGCTGGCGCGCTCGAACTGCGGTGTAGCTCGCGTACGACGATTCGCTGCGGCCGTGGCCGGTGCCGAGGCTCGGCTGCGGCGCGGCTGCGGCATCGGAGGCAAGCGCGCCGGCGGCAGCAGGCTTGGCCGCTTTGGCCATCGGCTCGGCGGCGTCGCGCGCGGCTTCGCGGCGCTCGAGTTGCTGCATCACCACCGGGCGCGGCCGCTCGCGGAACACGGCGACGCCGATCACGCCGACGTTGTCCGGCCTGCCGGTGCGCGCGGCGTACGAGTCGGGCAGCGTCGTGAAGTAGAACGCCGCGGTGTGCGACATGCTCTTGCGCCAGCCGGCGATGTCGGCGCTTTCGTACGGCGACAGCACGTAGCCCGGTCTGCGCGGGTCGACGCGGTGTCGCCGCGATCGCGTTGACGCCGTCGACGCTCATCACCGTCAGCACCCGGCCGCCGCTCTGGTTGCGCACGCGGATCGAGTATTCGTTGCCCGGCTTGCCGACGACATAGCGCCGGCCCTCGTGCGTGTAGGTCGGCAGCACGCGGCCTTCGGTGCGGTCGTAGATCTCGACGGCCGCCGGCTCGGCGGGCCAATGCGCTTGGACGGTGGCGCAGGCGCCCAGCATCGCCGCGCCGGCGGCCGACGCGATCAGCGTCGCCAGATACACTTCCGATGCGTTTCATGGATCTGCTCCTGTTTGCCGCTGCGAAGGTCGCGGTCCGAAGACTGTAAACGAGAGCGCCGGCGCGACGGGGTTAGCCCGGGACTGCGCCGGCGCGGCGTCGCGTGCGATAATCGCCGGCCATGCCGGACTCGAGCCACCTTCCCGCACTCGTCGCCTGGCTCGCCTTCGCGCTCGCCTTCGTCTTCGGCGCCGTCGCCAACCGGGTCAACTTCTGCACGATGGGCGCGATCACCGACATCGTGCACATCGGCGACTGGCGCCGGATGCGGATGTGGCTGCTGGCCATCGCCGTCGCGATCGCCGGCGCGGCCGCGCTGGAAGCGCGCCGGCCTGGTCGACTTGTCGAAAACGATCTACACGACGCCCCGGATCGCCTGGCTGTCCTACCTGGTCGGCGGGCTTCCTGTTCGGCTTCGGCATGACCCTTGCTTCGGGTTGTGGCAGCAAGACGCTGATCCGGCTCGGCGGCGGAAGCCTCAAGTCGCTGGTGGTATTGATCGTGCTGGCGATATCCGCTTACATGACGCTGAAGGGCCTGTTCGCGGTCTGGCGCGTCAACGCGCTGGACGTCGTGCGCTGGGACATCGCGCCGTTGGGTGTCGCGCGCTCCGACCTGGGCAGCGTCGCGGCGAAACTCGCCGGCGGCGGCGCCGCGATCAAGCTGGGTCTGTCGCCTTGGCGGTCGCCGCGGCGATCGCAGCGTTCGTGTTCGCCAGCCGCGATTTTCGCAGCAGTCCGCGAGCTCGCGCGTCGGCGGCATCGTCATCGGCGCGGTGATCGTCGGCGGCTGGTATGTGTCGGGCCACCTGGGCTATGTCGCCGAGGACCCGAGGACGCTGGAAGAGGCATTCGTCGCGACCAATTCGGGGCGGCCCGAGTCGTACAGCTTTGTCGCGCCGGCCGCCTATCTGCTGGAACTGCTGATGCTGTGGAGCGACCAGTCCAAGCTCGTCACCTTCGGCATCGCCGGCGTGCTCGGCATGGCGGCCGGGTCGGCGGCGATGGCGCTGGCGACGCGGACGTTTCGCTGGGAGGGCTTCGCGTCGACCGAGGACCTTGTCAACCATATCGCCGGCGGCGTGTTAATGGGATTTGGCGGCGTCACCGCGCTGGGCTGCACGATCGGCCAGGGCCTGACCGGCATTTCGACCCTGGCGGTGGGATCGTTCATGGCCTTGGCGGCGATCGTCGCCGGTTGCGTGGCGGCGCTCGAAATACCAGTATTGGCGGCTGGACAGCATCGCCGGCATGAAAGATCGACCATGATCGTGTACGACCTGGTGTGCGCGCAGCAGCATCGGTTCGAGGGCTGGTTCGCCTCGACCGAGGACTACGCGCGCCAGCACGACCAGACGATGATCCGCTGCCCGGTGTGCGACGACGCCGCGATCGAGCGCCGGCCTTCGGCCAATGTCCAGGTCGGACGCGCCGCGTTGCCCGGCGGCCGAGCGCGAAACCGGCGGTGATCGTCGGCGGCGAAGCCGAGGCGCTGAAGCTGATGCGGCGCCTGGTGGCGAACGCCGAGAATGTCGGCGCGCGTTTCCCGAGGAAGCGCGCAAGATCCACTACGACGAGGCGCCGAAGCGCGGCATCCGCGGCCAGGCGTCGCCGGAAGAGGCCGAAGCGCTGCGCGACGAAGGCATCGACTTCATGTCGCTGCCGGGCTTCCTGACGCGCGATCTGAACTAGCGACATCTGCCGCTTGCTGCGCGCCGAGCGCGCGCGTTCAGCCTTTGCCGGAGCGCGCCGGATTCGCTATAATCCGCGCCCTTTGGGTCGTTAGCTCAGTTGGTAGAGCAGCGGACTTTTAATCCGTTGGTCACTGGTTCGAGTCCAGTACGGCCTACCACCGACGACCCCGGCGATGGGCCGGCGCCTGTTGCCGCCCGCTTGGCCGCGAGCGTATAATTTGACGACGGGCTTGGCGGCTGATCAGGTGCACTTCAGCAAACCTTCCGTATCGGGTCGTTAGCTCAGCTGGTAGAGCAGCGGACTCTTAATCCGTTGGTCGTAGGTTCGATCCCTACACGGCCTACCAACTTAAGCAAAGGGTTAGCGTTACTTGCTAGCCCTTTTCTTTTCTGGACCGTGACAAAAACGTGACAAACTGATCACGTTCTTGCCACGTCCGCGCTCGATACGAGCCGCGGCAGCCGTCAGGTGCTCGGTTCCAAACTTCGCGTAGCGATCCACCATCACCCGCGATTTCCAGCCGCCAAGATCCTTGAGCTCATCGCAGCTCGTACCGGCCTGACGGTGCCACGACGCCCACGTATGCCGGAGATCGTGAAACCGGAAATCCGTAATGCCGGCTTTCTGTATCGCCGTATGCCATGCGCTGTTGGTCATCTCCCACGCAATCGGCTCACCACGATACGTAAAGCAGAACACCGGATGCTTGCCACGCTCAGCTTCCAACACTTCCACTGCATCTTTGTTAAGCGGTACGCCTCGCGGCGTGCCATTCTTGGTGCTGGTCGAGCCAGGCCGTCCCACGCTTCAGGTCCACCCGGTCCCACTCCAAGCCGGTAATCTCTCGCGCCCGGCATCCGGTCGCCAGCGCAAAACGAATCAGCACCTGCAAGTGCGGTGCCGCGGCGGCAATCAAGCGATCCGCCTCGTCCTGCGTCAACCACCGATCACGTTCCTTCTCGCCGGACAGCAAGCGGATCTTCGGCATCACCTCGATCCATTGCCACTCGTCACGCGCGATGCGCAACAGGTTGCGAATGGTGGCGAGGTAACGATTCACGGTCGCCGGCTCGTTGCCGCGCTTCAACTCCCCCTGGGTGATCTGCCAGATCACGTCACCGCGTGATCTCGCGCAGACGCTAACTTCCCCAGGTAGGGGTCGAGCCGCCGGCAAATGCGCTGGACGTCCTTGAAGCTCCGAAGCTGCTGCTTGCCTGAGAGATACCGGACCACGGCCTCTTGCCACGTGCGCGGTGGGCTTGATCCCGAAGTTGGCCTCGCGGAACGCCTCGACCTTCAGCTGGGCGAGGAGAGCTTCGGCTTCGGTTCGGTCGCAAGTCCCAGCGCTTTGGCGTACGCGCTGGCCGTTCGGTAGCGTTGTTGCAATCCACCAGAGACGGGAATCGTCTCGCCGGTAGATCCCGGTTTCACGGGCCATTGAATCTCCTTTCCGGCCCGCCCTTGCTGCTTATAGTCGTCCAGCCAGGCATCCAGGTCAACGCGGTCGTAGACCCGGCGGCGACCAAAGTGGATGGCGGGAACACCGAGCGACTCGAGCAGCGTCACACCCACGCCGAGATAGTCAGCGGCCTCCTGGCGTGTCAGGCAACGGGCAAGAGGGCGAGAGAGGGCAGGCTGGTCCATGGCGAAAGAAGCGCAGGCGGCATCGCAAGCGTCTCCTCAATCGGCGAAATGCGAAACTCGCGCGGGCGCACTCGAGCGAGCGAGCGCGTAGTGCAACGCAAGCGGCACGCGCGCTCTCCTTATGCAGAGCCGCATTGCGCAACTCAGCGGCACGCGGCTCGAGGTACGGAGTGCTCGTCTCTTCCAACGTGCAGACAAACACTTGCGACCGGCCGCGTGCCGGTCCTTTTATCTTGCCCTCGCGTTTTTGCCGCCCTTAGGTGTGGAGTCTCAACAGGTTCGTCCCCGTCAATGCTCAAGCGGGTGATGGGCGGACGTCCGCTAGCTGCGGATTCAACCGGTGGATGCAACACACTATGACCTGAGCAAGCGGAAGGAGTGTTGCAGATGAAGCAAAGACCTCGGATCCATTACACGGAGAGCCAGAAGGCGCTGATGTGGGAACGCTGGCAGAAGGGTGAATCTCTCCAGCAGATCGCCCAGTTGTTTGATCGGAACCACTCGTCGATACAGGCGATTCTGGCAGCGACAGGCGGGATCCGTCCGGCCCCACGATGCCGCTCCCGATTGGCGCTGACCTTGGCCGAACGGGAAGAGATCTCGCGCGCGGTGGTGGCGGGTCATTCAATCCGTTCGATAGCAGCGCAACTCGGCCGAGCGCCGTCCACGATCAGTCGGGAGATCAAGCGCAACGGTGGCCAAGAAGGCTACCGAGCGAGTCAGGCCGACCAGTCCGCCTGGGATCGGGGACGTCGCCCCAAGACCGGTAAACTGGCGCAGAACCGAGCGCTGGCGCGCATCGTGGCAGGCAAGCTCCAACGGCAGTGGTCACCGGAGCAGGTTGCCGGTTGGCTCAAGCGCACCTATCCAGACGATACGAGCCGTCAGGTGTCACACGAGACCATCTATCGCAGCCTGTTCATCCAGGCCCGCGGCGCCCTGAAGAAGGAACTGGTGGAGCATTTGCGGCGCACGCCGAGTGATGCGCCGTTCGCGCCATCACACCAAGAAGACGGACAAGCACGGCCGAATCACCGACACCGTCTCGATCAGCGAGCGTCCGGCCAACGTGGAAGACCGGGCGGTACCCGGTCATTGGGAAGGCGACCTGTTATTCGGCAGCAAGAACAGCCAGATTGCGACATTGGTCGAGCGTCAGACACGCTATGTGACGCCGAATGCGGGCGGTGCCAGTTATAGCGATGCAACCACTCCGACAAATACGCAGTGCGTTCGCGCGAATGGCGATAGGTACGTCCGTAGGCCCACTCGCGCAAGGCGGTCTGGATGAATCGCTCGGCTTTGCCATTGGTGCGTGGCGTGTAGATCCTGGTGAAGATATGCCGCAGGCGCCAGCGCCGGCAAGCCGCGATGAACGGGAGCGAGCGAAACACCTTAGCGTTGTCGGTCATGATGCAGCGTACCCGTACGCCCAGCGTGGCATAGTACCGCGCTGCATGGTCAAGGAACGCCGCCGCGCTGGGTTTACGCTCGTCGGCGAACATCTCGGCAAAGGCGACCCGCGAACGATCGTCAATGGCCACGAACGCCGCTTCCCAGCCGGCGCCGCGGACATGATCGCGCGGATCGCCGGTGACGCGGTGGCCCGCGCGTTGGATGCACGCCAGCTTCTTGCTATCGATGTGCAGCAGCTCGCCGGGTCGAGCGCGCTCGTAGCGGTGCGGCAGCGGTGCCGGATCCAGCGCCGCCAGTCGACTCAATCCTGCCCGCGCCAGCACCCGCGAGACGGTGGCGCGCGAGAGCCGCAACTCCACCGCGATACTGGCCATAGTCCAGCGGCGTCGGCGCAGCGTAAGCACCGCTGCGCGGTGCCCCGCGCAATAGCCTTCGGCGAATGGTGCGGCCGCGAACTGCGATCGCACAGGCCGGTCGCTCCCTCGGCCTGATATCGGTTCACCCATTTACGCACGGTCTTGCGATCGGTTCGACCGCCTTGGGCCACCGCTCGGATTGTTTCACCGGCCAATACCGCTTCCACCATGCGCAGTCGACCCACGGGCGTCATTGGGGCATTCTTGTGGGTGTCCACTCGGTCCTCCTGGCAAGAACTGAAGGCGTCGCAACCATCAGCTTCTTCCAGTTGGATCGAGGGGACAACGTCTTGAGACTCCACACTTAGGGATTGGCGCGGCTGCAGGTCACTCCTCGCTATCGGAGGAGTGCGCGCGTCTGCGGCGCTCTATGCGATCGAGCGCGTCGCGGAGCGGCCCAGGAGGCATCACTAACGTTTCAAGGAGAACGTTGAGCGCTGTCGCTTCCTGCCCGGCTCGCTTCCGAACCTGCTCTTCGCACTGCCGCCGCGCATCGGCGACGGCCAGAGCCAACTCGGGTGCGAACGACCCATTGCGCGCGCGGCGTATCAACGTACTGCAGTAACCGACGGGATTTCTGATCGGAGAGGTCAGCATCCTGCCCGCAAGCTCGTCCAGAACCTGCGGAGCGAGCGGCGTCGGCAGCACTGAAAGCCGACGCTGCAGGGCGGTGCGATGCGATTCGGTGAGCTTCGCCGGAAAGACCAACAATGGGTTGTCCGCCACCACCCCGCCGGACGTCGTCGGGCCTCTGTAGTGGTTGAGGGTTCAATGAGGGTTCAGTGGTGGTTCTTGCCCCGACGCCAGCGTCGGGACCCCACGACGTCGGCGTCAGGGGGGTCTGGACATGCTTGTCATCCCCCCGTGACAAATTGTCGTGGGGGGTCTCGATCGGAAGCCGGTAGCGGTTGCTTGAGCGGGAGCCGTCTTGCCGAAACCGCGGTTCAATCAATAGCTGTCCCTGCGCTTCGAGCGATGCGATCGTGCGTTGCACAGTTCGAACGGTCACCGAACACTTTGCCGCCAGCGAACGGTGACCGGGCCAGCACACGCCGACGTCGTCAGCAATGTCGGCGAGGGCGAGAAGGACGATCTTGTGGCCGGGCGGCAGGAGAGCCTGCCACGCCCAAGTCATGGCGCGAATGCTCACGGTGCGCAGTCGAGCACTGTGCGGTGCCGATGGAAGGCAAAGCCGTAAGCATCCCCCGCTGCGAGAATTGCGCAAGCTGCCAAGGCGTAGGCGAGCGTGCGCCGGCGCAACCGGGACTCTGGCACCTTGGGTCAATCCTCTGGGTGTCCCCAAGTCGCGACCGGTCGAAAAAGGCCGAGTCGAAGATCTAGGACGTGCTCGGCAGGGAGGCTTAGTGCCTCGCTGGGCAGCCAGTGCCCTCGGGCTGTCCCAACCGATAGCCGAGACTCCGCGTGGCCGGAACGCTAAACTCTAGTGATGCGACATTTGCCGACGGACAGAGTGATCCTGCGAGCCATTTATGACCGCTATTACCCTGAATTCGTCGCGTTCGATCATGGCGCGGCGACAAGACAAACGAAGGTCTATGTACCCGTCGACATTGCTGCAGTCGCCAGTGACATTCAGTCAGACGGCGATTTGGTGTTTGGGCGACTGTACTACCATTTAGATCCGAAGTACGCGCGAGAGGCGGACGGTGTTCGGACGCCCCTTTTTCAAATCGCACTGCCGGCCCAAAACGGCAGACTTGCGGAGCACCACGTTGTGAATTTCCCTTTGCTTGAGTCCGTGCTTGCGTCGCTTGAGTTGGACACCAGGAAGGCTTTTTTTCCTCTTATCTTTTCCGCATTGTCGCTTGTGGTCGCGACGCTGGCCCTGCTTGCCACTATTGCCATAAACTATTTCGGAGGGCACGCCCGCTAGCCACACTACGCGCTAACGCACAACGAACGAGTCAAAAACCGCCAGGAGAAGGACGTCGTATGCGTGCGGACCGCAGGACTGTCGTGCTTCAGGGACCATTGGCGTTTCGCGTGCAACGTCTCGCTGCGGCAGATCGAGGCGCCGTTGGACTACAATTCAGCACGATGCCGCTCCTGGCAGCACCCTTGGCGGGCGGCTTTTTGCGTCCCGCGCACTCCGAGGATCTCGAGTCAGCACTGCAAACCGCGTTGAAGGCTGGCGGGTTCGCCGAGATTGGGCCGCTGTGTGCGCTCCCGGGTATGGTGCGAGCAGCCGCCAGGACCCTTAGAAGAGTGTGGGATGCCGACGTGGACCTGGGGGCAACCCACTCGCCGCGTGTTGCCGACCTAGCCTTACTGGAACGACGCGTGCGCGAATGCTTGCCGCCCGCTGTCAGGCTTCCTCGCGATCTGCGGCAACTCGCGCTTAGTCTTGCAAGGGTTACGCTATTGGGGTAATTTGCACCGAGGAAACGTCGGCAACCCGCGAAATTCGATCTTCAATCCAACGCCTTCGCATCGCTCCCTTAGCCCGCAGCGACGGCATCGGTCAATGACTCTGGGACGTAGGACTTCGGTTTTCTTGCTTGCCTTCGGCCTGCTGATTAGTCAGCAGGCTGCGCTGCTGCATGCTATCTCCCATCTCGATCTAACCGGCGATCCTCGCGCCGCGCGGAACAACACAGTGGCCAGCGCGGATGATCAGGCAGCCACTGCTGATTTCTGTCTCGAGTGTCTAGCATTTGCGCAGGTTGCAACTGTCGCATCTGGTGCGCCGGCGGTAGTAGCATTTTCGCCAGCACCGGCTATCGCCGTCGTTACACCAATGCAGGGCTCCCAAGACCCTGCAGTCCTTCCCCCTTTCCTCGCACGCGGCCCTCCGACGCTTCTCTGACGTAGTGACAGCCGGAATGGGTTTGTTCCGGCCCCGCAAGAGATCGGAGAGGTCGCTGGAATGTACTCATCCGCGCGTCAAGTGACCGCCTTCGCCGTCACGCTCGTAGTGCTTGGTGAGCCCCGGTCAGCGTATTCGCCGACCACGGCGTTCCTTGCTATCGTCTTCTGAAGCTAACGTGAACCCAATTGCGCAAGCGCATCGCAGTCGCCGGCGCTGGTCAAGTCTCATGCGATATCGAGTACTGATCGCGGTCGTTTCCGCTGCGGCCTTTGCGCTGCTCGTCTCGGTCGCGGCGACGCACTTGCATATCGGCGCTGACGCCGACGAAGCGTGTGCCGTATGCGCCGCAGTAATCGGCAAGCTGGAAGGTCCTCCCGCACCGCCCCTTGTTATTCCCCCTGCCACGCTCGCGCAGTTCTGGCAGCGGTTCCTGGCCGCAGCGCAAGTCGCGCGCGGTGTCGTCGTCGTCCTGCCGCCGAGCTGCGGCCCTCCCGACGTCGTATAGCCGGTAACGCGGCCAGTCCTTGGCCGCTGCGTTCACCTATTAGGGATCGCCGTTGCCTCCGGCACGGTGTCCTGTTGCTATGCGCTTAAAGGATAGACGATGCTTGCGCTACGTTTCTTACGGCCCCTGGCCGTGTGCTCTGCTGCCTTCTTTTTCCTTCCGCCCGCTTTTGCGGCGACTCTAGACGCAACCGCCAAGGATGCCGGCGGCAACGCGGTGGCTGGCGTGGTCATGACGCTTCGCGATGGCAACGGGACCCAGATCGGACAGCGATCGACCAACGATCAGGGAGTCGCAACGTTTGCCAACATCGCTCCGGGTCATTACACCGTCCAAAGCGACCGAACGGCGGCAACCCCGGGTCCCATTCCAGTCGACGTGATTGAAGCCCGCGCCGCCGTCATCGCGTTCGTCCTGCCAATCGATCGTCTTAGCTCATTGGTGGTCACTGCGACCCGCTTGAGAGAAGCGCGTATTGCGCTATCCCCCAAGGTCGGTACGACGATCTATACGCTGGACCAGGAACTGGTGGCCGAGTATGGCGCTGGCGAAAATACGCCGATGAACGAAGTCCTTCTGCGTTTGCCCGGCGTCGCGCAGGACTCCAAAGCCTCGGGTTCCCTGCATGTGCGGGACGAGCACGCCAATGTCCAATATCGGATCAACGGCATTCAGCTTCCGGAAGGGATCAGCGGATTCGGCCAATCGGTCGACAGCCGATTCGTCGACCGCATCGATTTCGTCACGGGCACGCTTCCCGCGCAGTATGGGCTGCATACCGCCGGCGTGGTCGATATCGAGACCAAGGATGGAACCACGGCCGAGCCGGGCGGCAGCGTCGGCGTCCTGGTCGGCGGTCACAACGCCTTCCAGCCCAGCCTCGAACTAGTCGGATCCAAGGGACCTTTGAGTTACTACCTGACCGGCAACTTCGTGACCAACACCCTGGGCATCGAGAATCCCACGCCGACCACCAATGCCATTCACGATCGCACCGATCAGGCGCGCGCGTTCGGCTATCTGTCGTACGTTCTCAATGACAACACCCGCCTGGGATTGATGGTCGGCACTTACCAGGGTCGCTTCCAGATACCGAACAATCCGGACCAGACGCCGGCGTTTTCGCTGACCGGCATCAGCGACGTCGGCTCCGGCCTCAATGCCCGGCCTTCATCCGATCTCGACCAGCGACAGCGCGAGGCCAACCACTATGCGGTCCTGTCGCTGCAGCAAAGCCGCGGCGCGTTCGACTATCAGGCGTCGTTGTTCTACCAGTATTCGACCTTGCACTATCTGCCCGATACCCAGGGCGGCGACCTTATCTACAACGGCGTGGCATCCGACGTCTTCAAGTCCAATTCCGCGACCGGTATACAAGCCGATGCCTCGTACAAGGTCTCCGAGGCTCACACGGCGCGTTTCGGGTTTGCGTATACCCACCAGCTCACCCGGAGCAACAACAACGTCGGCGTTTTTCCGGTCGACGATGCGGGGAACCAGATCGGCAGCGATCCGCTGACCATCGTCGACGATTCGGAAAAGCGCGGCAACCTCAGCAGTCTCTATGTCCAGGACGAGTGGCGCCTCGACCCGCGTCTTACCATCAACTACGGGCTCCGTTTCGACCATGTTGCCGCCTTCACCAACGAACACCAGCTGAGCCCGCGGCTCAACGCGCCTGTGGAAAGTGACCGACGCGACCGCGATACACGCCGGTTATTCGCGCTATTTCACGCCGCCGCCGCAGGAACTGGTAGCGCAGCAGAGCATCGATCTTTACACCGGAACCAGCAACGCCCCGGAAGTCGGCGTATCAGACACGGTCAAAGCGGAGCGGACCCACTACTTCGACGTGGGCATATCGCACACCTTTTCGCCGCGCCTGAGCCTCGGCGTCGACGCCTACTACAAACGGATCACCAACCTGATCGACGAAGGCCAGTTCGGCCAGGCGCTGATCCTGACGCCGTTCAATTACGCCGAAGGCAGAGCGCAGGGCGTCGAGTTCTCGGCGACCTATGAGGGTACGCCGTGGAGCGGATACCTGAATCTGCGATCAGCAAGGCCAAGGGCGAGAACATCGTCTCCGGACAATCGCTGTTCGCGCCGGACGAGCTAGCCTACATCGCGGACCACTTCATCTACCTCGACCACGATCAGCGCTATTCGCTCTCCGGCGGCCTGACCTACCGATTCGGCGCCAATCGAATCAGCGGTGACATAATCTACGGCAGCGGATTGCGCAACACCCCCGACGGGGCGCCGCCGAATTCCGGCAAGCTGCCGGCGTACACCACGATGAATGTCACTTTCGTCCATCAGTGGAACGAGAGCCCGATTGGCGATATGGAAGGCAGGGTCGGTATCACGCAATCTGTTCGACAAGACCTACCTGCTGCGCGACGGGTCCGGGGTCGGCGTAGGCGCGCCGCAGTACGGAGGACGCAGGACGTGGTTCGTCGCGCTGACTCATGCTTTCTAAAAGTGCGAGCGTATTGTCACCCCGCCCCAGCAACTCTGATGAATCGGCCGGCAGCTACTACGTCAGGAGCGCGTTGATGCACACGAGACGCGGCATTGCTCGCGGGATGCGACTCGAATCTCGCGCTGCTTGCGTGTTGCCGGGCGGTGCCGAGCTTTACCACTCTGGCAGCGTTGGAATGCGGCTGGTCAGTCGGATGTTTGCCCTTTGATGCGTCGCGAAAAATCTCTCGGAAGTCGTGTCGCCGTTGCGCTCGCGACGTTGGCGCTTGCCGTGCAGGCGTCGCTGCCGCTGCTCCTGGCGCTCGCGCTGCACATCGATTCTGGCGATGCGCTGACGATCGAAAGCTCGCCGACGGCGAGCGTCGCTGCGGATCGCGCAGCGGCGGCCCCCGCGCTGCTGCTCGATGCCCATCACCATTGCACGTGTCCAACCTGCCAGATCCTTGCCGCAGCCCAGTCATTCCCGTTGGCGTCGCACCCGATTCTCGCTCCGCCGCACCCGGCGCCGAACGCGCTGATCGCTCTTGAATCGGCGCCGCTCCTCCCGGTCTCATTCCCTTCCTCGTACCAGGCGCGCGCTCCTCCGCGGGCAGGCTAAAGCGATCCGCGCGTGCACCGTCATCCCGCCGACGCGGGAGGATTGGCGCATGTCCTCGCCATCCATCATGGAGCATCGCCATGTCCCGTTCTGTGTGGGGCCGCGCCGCGCTGGCAGCGGCGGTCCTTGCGATCCAATCTCTGCAACCCGCGCACGCGCACGGCTTCGCCGGCGCGCGCTTCTTCCCCGCCACCATTCAAACCGACGATCCATTCGTTGCCGATGAGGGGTCGCTGCCGACGATCACCTGGAATCCGAAAGACGTTGACGGCTCGCGCGAGACCGATTACGGCGTCGATCTCGCCAAACGCATCACGCCCAATTTTGGAGTTACCTTTTCTGAGCAATGGCGCAATGTCCGGTCTAGCGGCGCGCCGTCAGTCTCCGGATGGGATTCACTTACCACCGGGCAGCAGTACCAGCTTTTTGTCGACGGCAAGCATGAGGCGATGGGACTGATCGGCCTGCAGGAGAACTGGGCCCACACCGGCAGCAAGGCGCTCGGCCAACCCGACTTCACCACGCTTTCGCCGACCTTCGATTTCGGCAAGGGGCTGGGCGACCTGCCGGACTCGATGCGCTGGCTGCGACCGCTCGCTATCACCGGCAATGTAAGCGTCGATTTCCCCACCAAGTCGTCGAGCGACGGCACGCCTAATCCGAATGTGTTCAATTTCGGCGTGGCCATCGAATACAGCCTGCAGTACCTGCAAAGTCAGGTCAAAAACGTTGGGCTCGCCCCACCGTTTGATAGGTTAACGCCCCTGGTTGAAATCACCAGCAGCACGCCGCTCAACCGCGTGGCGTCGGTGACTACGGGCGTCATTGCGCCAGGCGTGATCTGGTCGGGACAGTATTTTCAGATCGGCGCCGAGATGTTGATCCCGTATGGCAGTGGGCAGGGTCATCGGCGTAGGTGGTGTCCTCCAACTCCACTTCTACCTCGACGATCTCTTTCCCAACAGCATCGGCAAGCCGTTGTTGAGGCGCTGACGTGGTCTCCACCTTGCGATTGCGCCAAAGACTCGCGTTGCTTTTGCTCGGCGTAAGCGGCTGCGCGTTTGGCCATGCCTTTCTCGATCACGCCGCGCCTCCGGTCGGTTCGACGGTAAGCGCGGCGCCTGACCGGGTGCGGCTCTGGTTCACGCAGCAGCTCGAGCCCGCGTTCAGCGGGATCGAAGTGGACGACGCGAAAGGAGTTCGCATCGACGACGGCAAGGTCACACTCGATCAGAACGATGCGACGTCGCTTTCCGTGGGCCTGAAGCCGCTTGGGCCGGGGACCTACAC
Source organism: uncultured beta proteobacterium (assembly GCA_963713125.1). GTDB lineage: Bacteria > Pseudomonadota > Gammaproteobacteria > Burkholderiales > Casimicrobiaceae > PALSA-1003. Next base: position 530,137 of record CAVQKL010000005.1, read on the forward strand.
GGTGCATTGGCACGTCGTCTCGGTCGACACCCACCGCACCGAGGGCAGTCTGACGTTCGAGGTCGCGAAATGACCGAGACGCTGCTGCTTGTCGCTCGCTTCGCGCATTATGTGTCGGCAATCGCGCTCGCCGGCTGCCTCTGCTTTGCGGTGGCGATTGCGCCGACAAGGTGGCTCGACGCGGCGTGCCGTCGGGTCGTATTGGCTGCGTTACCTATCGTTGCACTGTCAGGTGCGCTTTGGTTCATCGTGCAGACGGCGCGGATGAGCGGCGGCCCCATCGCTGATGCGCTGCGCCCGGACCTGTTGTCGACGGTGCTGTGGCACACGCAGTTCGGGTCGGTGTTTGCCTTGCGGCTCGGCCTGTGCGCGCTGCTCGCGCTGGTGCTCTTCTGGCGCGCGGGGCCGGTGCGGTGGGTCGCGCTGGCGCTGTCAGCGCTTCTCCTCGTCTCGCTCGCCTGGGTGGGTCACGCGGTCGGCGAAGAGGGACGCGGCCATGTAATCCATCTCACGGCGGATATCGTGCATCTGCTCGCCGCCGGGGCGTGGCTCGGCGGCCTGCCGATGCTGGCGCTGCTCTATCACCGCGCCCTGGCTGCCGTCACCGCCGACGGGCACGACGTCGCACGCGAGGCGACACGGCGCTTTTCGGTGATGGGGCTGCTCGCCGTCGCTGCCTTGCTCGCGACCGGCATCGTCAACACCTGGTATCTCGCCGGGTCGCTGCCGGCGCTGGTCGGCACCGACTATGGGCGATGGCTGCTAGTCAAAATTGCGCTCTTCGGAGCAATGGTCGCTATCGCCGGGATCAACCGGCAGGTATTTACTCCACGCCTCGCTCTTAAGTCGAACGATCCGAGTCGGCCCAAGGCGCGAATGGCGTTGCTCAAGCTTCGCCGCAACAGTCTGGTCGAGGCTGCGCTTGGCCTTGGTGTCATCGCCATTGTCGCGTGGCTCGGCAGCGCCGTACCGGGCGCCCATCAGCAGGCGGAATGGCCGTTCCCCGTCCGCTACAACGGCGCGGCGTTCACCGCGCCGGAATTTCGCACCGGATTGTGGCTCGCGATCGCCGCAATCGTGCTTGCGCTTGGCCTCGCCGCCGCCGCCTTCGTGCTCCGTCGCTGGAGAGTCGGCCTGGCGGCCGCTGTGCTTGTCACCGTCGCGTTCGCCCTCCCACGATTCGCGGTGCTTATCACCTCGGCGCACCCGACAAGCTTCTTCAATTCGCCCACCGGCTACACGGCACACTCCGTGGCGGTGGGCGCGCGTGCGTTCGCGCAGAACTGCGTCGCCTGCCACGGGGCGGAGGGAAAGGGCGACGGTCCGCTCGCGCAGAGTCTTCCCGTCCATCCGGCCGATCTCACCGCGGCCCACATCTACGGGCACCTGCCTGGCGATCTCTACTGGACCATTGCACATGGCGTTCCCGGTACGCCGATGCCGGCGTTCGGGGCGACACTGGACGCGCAGACGCGCTGGAGCCTGATCGACTTCATTCTCGCCAACGCCGATGGCGCGCGCGCCAAAGCGGGCACACCGGCGCAGGTTCCTGATTTCGCGATCGAGTGCCCGGGCGGGAACGGGAGCTCGCTACGCGCGAGCGCCGGGCATATCGTCGATCTCGTGTTCGGCGACTCAGCCGTGGCAGCGAGGATCGCAACGCCGAGCAGCCTCGGCCTCGGTGCCGACGTGACCATGGTGGTTGCGACTAACGCTCCCCCACCGGTGGGCACGTGCGCCGCGCACCCCGACGACCTCGCGACTACTCTGGCCCTGTACCTTTCGGGCGGGTCGCGGCGCGTCGCCATTGGCGAATTCCTCATCGACGGCAAGGGCTGGCTTCGCGATGCCTGGTCGTCACCGCCGGACGCGGCAACGCTGCGCCGCGCGGTAGCGATCGCCCGGACGATGCCGATCACTGCGTCCCCCCGGCCGACCGGGCATGTGCACTGAGCGGTCAGCGCGGAGGCCTGCTGCGTGACGGGTCCGGGGTCGGCGTAGGCGCGCCGCAGTATGGAGGACGCAGGACATGGTTTACGGCGGTCACGCATGCGTTTTGAGGACGCCGGCGATTCAAGCGGTCCGTTGCGTGCGTAGCGGCTCCAGCCTAGGAAAGCTCGGCCCATGAGCGGCTCGTTGCGTAACGCATTTGCGAAAAGCCGTCGGCCGATCAAGAACTGGCATGATTGGGAGCTCGTTCTGGAACCGCGCAATGCGCATGGGCGTAGTCGGGCGTATGTATGCGTCTATCCGTTGCCACGGCCGCGCACTCCGCGCTCGCGCTTCGTCGTGCGTTTGGATCTTCCCGATACGTACGCGTCACGAAGCGAAGCGGAATGCGCCGCGGCAGACATTACGCATCGATACTTCCGCGGCAGGATTAGCCTACCTTCGTTCGAATTATCGGCAAAGATCGGGGACTATCTGGTTACGGGTACAGCGCGGTTCCGCGCGGACGTCCACGAATGGGAACCCTGGCTCGAGATCACAGCCGTGCGTGAAGGAACAAACCATCGGCAAGGTTTTGAAGAGCACGAATCGCCTTTTTACGGCCATACGTTTGCTTCGCGCCAGGCGGCCGCTCAGTTTGCCCTGTGGTACGGACAACGCATGGTCCTTGGCGCGCTCCGCGGGTTGCGGATCTGACGACCCTTGCTGTCGCGAAAGACTGCGATGGTAGTGGCCGAGACGCGAACACAACGCGCATGCTGCTCAGCGGCGGTTCGTGACGATACCTCCTCAGTCAAAGATACGTCGATGGCGGTGCGCCCCCGTCCTTGTAAGCCCCTGCCGCGCCGCACAACGCGAAGTCGACTTCCTCGGCGTTTGAACATCATAGCGCGTTCGAACGCGCCGTTTTTTTGCTTGCGGGAGAGCGCCTACCGCGGGGCTTCAAATCTTCCTGGGGACGCCAATTAAATCAAATTGTTATATTCTGAAAGCGACCCGGCGGACTGGTTCGCGTAACTACTGGGCAAGCATGAAGCCGGGCGGCGGCGGGCGTCCGCTAGTGCAACTGATGCAGCGCATCGACGACCCGCCCGTCCGCATCGGCCGGGAGCGGCCGCTCCGCCTGATGCGAGACCGGGTGAACAGGCGGGGCACATCCGATGTCATACCGCGTCTTCGTCGGCAATGACGCGCGCTCACCGCGACGCCGGGGCGCCGGATAACCTGCCCTGGCGGCTCATCGGTCACGTCGACGGAACTGAATCGTATGCCGCCCCGCTCTCCGCTCGACCATCCTTCGCCGTAGGAGTCCAATCCGATGAAGCTTCGCCTCCCCCCAACGCTGGCCGCCGGCGTCATGCTCGCATTCGGGCTGCTCGCCGGCCCCTGGCCCGCTCGCGCCGCGAGCGCGCCCGCGGCCGCGACGGCCGCACCCGGCAGCGGTGTGCTGCGCGCTGTCCTCGACAACGGCCTGCGCGTAGTGATCGTGCGCGACACGCTGGCGCCGGTCGTCACCACCCAGGTCACCTACCTCGCCGGCGGTTATCAGACGCCGAAGAGCTTTCCGGGCACCGCGCATGCGCTGGAGCACATGATGTTCCGGGGCAGCAACGGATTGACCGGCGCCCAGTTGAATGAAATCACCGGCAAGATGGGCGGCGAGAGCAACGCCTTCACCACCAACGACGCCACCCAGTACACCTTCGTCGCACCCGCCACCTACCTCGACGTTCTGCTGCGCATCGAAACCGGCCGCATGCGCGGCGCGCTGCTGACCGACGCGGACTGGAAGCTCGAGCGGGGCGCGATCGAGCAGGAAGTCTCGCGAGACATCTCGGACCCCGGCTTCCTCGCGTTCGAGCGGGCGGAAGACATCCTATACGCCGGCACCGGCTATGCCAAGGATCCTCTGGGCACGCGGCCCTCCTTCGACAAGACCACGTCGAAGATGCTGCACGCGTTCTACGACGACTGGTATCAGCCGGGCAACGCGATCCTGGTGATCGTCGGCGACGTCGACCCGCCGGCGACGCTGGACAACGTCAAGGCGCTGTTCGGCTCGATGCCGTCCCGGCCCACGCCGGCGCGCAAGCCGGTGACGCTGAAACCGTTCAAGGCGGAGACCATCACGCGCAACACGCCGGACGCCAGCGGCACGGTGCAGTTCCTGTACCGCATGCCGGGCATGATTTCGAACGACGATGCCGCCGCGCAGGTGCTGGTCGATGTCCTTAACAATCCCCGCAGCGGGCTCTCCGAGCTGGCTGCGCAAGGCACGGTGCTCACCGCCGACGCGCAGATCCAGCCGTTCAGCCACGGCGGCATCGGCAGCGTCGAGGTCGGGTTCGCGAAGGGCGGCGACGCGCAGCAGGCGCGGGCGCATCTCGACCGCACGATCGAAGCGTTGCTCAAGGACGGCGTGTCGCCCGACCTGGTTGAGGCCGCCAAACGCTCCGAGCTCGCGCAATTCGAATTCAATAAGAACAGCGCGGTGAGCCTTGCCAGCGCATGGTCGCGGGCGATCGCCTGGCAGGGACTCGATTCGCCGGAGGCGGCCGAGCAGCGAATTCAGGCGGTAACGGCGGACGACGTCAACCGCATCGCGCGCGAATACCTCAGGCCGCAGGCGCGCGTGACCATCGTGCTCACGCCCGATGCTAACGGCAAGCGTCCGCCGGACAGTTCGGGCTTCGGCGGCACCGAGTCCTTCGCCGGCAACGACAAACTGGACTTGGCGCTTCCGGACTGGGCGGCCCAGGCGCTCGCCCGGTTGGAGATGCCGCACTGGGCACTCGACCCGACGCAGCTGAAACTCGCCAACGGGATCACGCTGATCGTGCAGCCCGAGACGGTCAGCAAGACCGTCACCGTGGTCGGCCACGTCGATCACGATGCCGGATTGCAGGAGCCCGCAGGGCAGGAAGGTGTCGGCCGGCTGCTCGCGTCGTTGTTCGACTACGGCACGGCGACACTCGACCGGACGGCGTTCCACAAGGCGCTCGACGCCATCGCTGCGAGCGAGTCCGGCGGTGAGGAATTCAGTCTCGCCGTCCCGAGCGCCGACTTCGATCGGGGCCTGCAGCTGCTGGCCGACAACGTCCTGCATCCGGCGCTGCCTCAGCAGGCATTCGCTGTCCAGCAGCAGACGCTGGTACGGACGCTCGCCGGCGAGCTGCAGACGCCGGAGTACAGGATGCTCCGCGCGCTCAGGCATGGCCTGCTGCCGGCCGGCGACCCCCACCTGCGCGAAGCGACACCCGCGACGGTCGGCAGGCTCGCTCCGGCCGATGTCAGGCACTACTTCAACGACGCCTACCGTCCCGACCTGACCACGATCGTAGTGGTCGGCGACGTCACGCCGGATCAGGCAAAGGTGGAGATCGAGAAGTACTTCGGCCAATGGAAGGTGCAGGGCCCGAAACCCAATGTGATTCCACCCAGGGTGCCGCCTAATCTGCCGAGCTACGCGGTCGTGCCGAATCCCTACGCATCCCAGGATCAGGTGCTGATGGGCCAGACGCTGGAGCTCGACCTGTACGATGCGAATCGGTATGCGCTGCAGCTCGGCAACGACGTGCTCGGCGGCAACGGCTTCGCTTCGCGGCTGATGGCGGACATTCGCGTCAGGCACGGCTACGCCTACGGTGCCGAGTCCCGCCTGCAGTTCGACCGCTCGCGTTCTATCTTCTATGTCGAGTACGGAAGCGACCCTGACAAGGTGGCGCCGGTAGATGCGTCTGGTGCTGGACAACATCAGGGCAATGCAGCAGACGGGCGTGAGAGACGACGAGCTCGATAACGCGCGCCAGTATCAGATCCGCTCGATCCCCTTGGAGGTCGCGAGCGTGAACCGCATTGCGCGCTCGCTGCTGAGGTGGAGTTACAGGGGCGAACCACTGAATCAACCGATGGTGGCTGCCGGGCACTATCTCGAGCTGACCGCACAGCAGGTACAGGACGCGCTCAAGCGATACCTGCAGCCGCAGCATTGGGTGCAGGTCGTGCAAGGCCCGGCGCCAGATAAGCACTGACGCGATGCCACTACCGCATCGGGGTTCCGGCACCTACACGCAGCCGGTGCGCCTGAACTATTGTGTGCGCTTCATGTCAACGGCGACATCCGTAGACGGTCAGAATCGCTGCAGCTTTTGATGGAGGATCATGGAAATGCGTACCATCTGCCAGTGGCTTTGTGCCGGGCAACCGGCGCTGGTACCGAGAAGCGCGTACGCGCAGAACGCGATCTTAGGGAAGTTCGGCATCGCCGCGGTCGCGTCGATGGCGTGTCTGCTGAGTGCATGCGCCTTGCCTTCGCCTCTCGACTACTATTGGCAGAGCGCTTGGGGTGAATGGCAGCTGTTATCGCGTGCGCGGCCGATACCCGAGGTCATCGCAGATACCAGTGATGAGGCTCTCAAGGCCCGCCTCGAGCGTATTGCGAAAATCCGCAACTTTGCAAGTCGTGAGCTTGACCTGCCAGCAAATGGAAGCTACATGCGGTACACCGATCTCGGCCGTTCTTTTGTCTCATGGACGGTATTTGCGACGCCGGAGCTGTCGTTGTCCCCGCGCGATTGGTGCTTTCCGGTCGCGGGCTGCGTCAGCTATCGCGGCTATTTCCGGCATGCGGACGCGATTAGCGAAGCGAAGCGTCTCGAGTTGCAGGGAGAGGACGTCTACGTAGGAAACGTTCCGGCGTACTCGACACTTGGTTATTTCGACGATCCGATCTTGTCATCGTTCGTCCGCTGGCCCGAGACCGAGGTTGCGAGGCTCATTTTTCACGAGCTCGCGCATCAGCTGCTTTATGTACCAGGCGACACCGTGTTCAACGAATCGTACGCGGTCACCGTCGAACGCGCCGGACTCCAGCGATGGTTGGCGCACGAGCATAGTCCCGAACTGGTGGCTCAGTTCGAACGCACGGAGCGGACGCGCGCAGAATTCAATGCGCTGGTCCGCAAAACGCGATCGCGACTTGCGGAGATCTATGCTAGTGGCGCTCCTGCGAGCGAGAAGCGCCGGCTGAAGGAGGAGGCTTTTGCTGCGATGAGGGTGGCGTACGACGCGGCCAAAGTGAACGATCCAGGTCTCATCGGCTACGAAGGGTGGTTTGCACATCACCCAAACAACGCGAATCTTGCCGCGATTGCACTCTACACTGATCGCGTTCCGGCGTTTCGTGCCATATTGCGCGAGGAGGGCAACGATCTCGTGCGCTTCTATGCCCACGTCAAACAACTCGCGGGTCTGCCCAAGGCCGAGCGGGACCGCATCCTCGACGATTACGCGAATCGCGGCGGCAACGGGCCAGCGATTAATGCATCGTCGCCAGAGCGTCGAACGAAGTCAATCGTGAGCGCTACGGCGGCAATTCCCCGCAGGTCGAACGGGTCAGCAAAGGCTAGTTTCGCCCGCTGTAGCGCATCATGCCAAGCCGCTATGAGGGTTATAGCGTCGCTTCGACTCGTGCATGCCCCCGGTCAGTGCGCGTTTCGACGCCAACCTTCAATCATGATGTTAAGAGTCTGTTTCGGCATGCCCGCGATTTGATTCAGTACAAGCCATATCGCGTTATGAACAAGGATGTGGCGGTTACGCGCGTCTTTGTAGAAGTCCGTAAGCCCATCGCAGAGTTGGCCGCTTGAAACGTCCGTAAAGTATTTGGTGTACATCTTGATAAACGATTTGGAGCTTTGCGACATCCCTGCGGGCCGTGCAGGCGACGTTCCCATTGGCACTTCGCCCCAATAGGAAAAGTTGTACCCGAGAGTCATTCCGTCGATGAAGCCGGCAACATAGGTGAACTTGGTGGGCTCATCGAGAGTTTGCCACCAATTGCCATCGCGCTGCTCGGTCGCGGCGAATACGGAGGCCGTGATCGCAAGCAGAAACACTGCGGTGTACGTACGGAACATTCTCCCTCCGGATCGCAAGGGGTCGATGGCGCGGAGTGTATCCCCACGCCTTTTTGGTTGGCGCTTATGCTCAGAAGGGCGAACGTCAGCTTCTCGCGAAGCCGTTAGACGGCAATGGGTCTATTCTGTTGAATGCAGGGGCAAGCAAACGGCGCTGCTACGTTTTCGTCTAAAGTCTTCGGTTGCCGCTTTTCCGAGACGATGCCAGCCGCAATCACGACGTTGTGACTGACGACTTATTTGCCGGCGATCGCCAACCCATCGACCGCGGCCTTGGCATCAGCTCGCGGGCTCTGCTTCAAGTAACTCCACATCGCATAGCGCGAGGCCGGATGCTGCGCGAGGTTCGAATGCATCAGTGCAATGTATTGAGGTCCTACATCCCAGCAGTTCCACGCGGCGAGGTCTTGGGCGACAAATCCAGCGAAGGGCCTATGGACGTCGATGAATATTTTGTAGGATTCGATAATGCGCTCCCGCGGAATCGTGGCGTTCGCACCGCCTTGAACGCTGAGAGCGAGCAATGCCGCTTCGAGTTCGGGCTTCGTTCGATCGCGATCGCCGATGTACTTGGCGTCGATCCATGCCATGCGTGACGGACCACGCAGCTCAAGGTTTGCTGCAAGCATGGGGCCAAGGTTGGTCGCATCCGTCGCCTTCCAGGCGGCGGTGAGCCACTCCTCGATGCGCGCGGCATCAGCGTCGTCACCGCCAACGCCTAGCAGCAGCGTGTACAGTGATCGCCGCTCCGCGAGCTTGGGATCGGCGATCCATTGGCGGAGCGCCTGCGGATCGAGGCGGCCCTTCAGTGATCGGAGCGCCGAGTAAGGCGCCCGCGCAAGCTCGCCGTAAGCTATCTCAGCCACCAGCGGCTCAGCATTCTCGAGGTAAGGCAGAACGAGGGCGGCCTCATCCTGCCATTCTGCGTCGGTCATGTTGGCCGTCGGCTTGGTGGCCGAAATCTGGCGCAGCCACCCCGCGTACTCGACGCCGATGGCGCCAACGTTGGCCCATGATTGCCAATTATGGGCTCGGATGAGTAACAATGGTTTCACGCTCACGGCGGCGCCGCGGTCCAGGCCGATCACCCATGAGGGCTCGATTGTCCCTTCGGCCGGGATTTCGCCGCGGATCACCTCGACGACCTTGAGGCGTGTTCCATTGTCTCCGGGTAACGCGAGTACGGCGTTCCCGGCAGTGCTCTGGTCCAAACGATAACCCACGCGTGCCGTTGGGACACCATCACGGATCACGTCGATTACATCAGGCGGTGCGCCACCGTTCCCGGGCAACGACGTCCGGGCACTTTGACGGTAAACAACCTCCTGCGCCGACGCGTAACCTTGTGACCCGAGACAAAGCGGGCACGCGGTAGCGCCAAAACTCGCTATGAGCAGTAACGCACTTGTTAGCCCGCGCCTCACCATCGTACCTCCTTCGCAAAGGCAGCCAGCGGAAACCACCGCGATCAGCGTTCGAAAGCGGACGTGTGCGGTCAAGGGAGGTCGCCCGGCGACAAGATCGTACGGAATGTTATTTCAGACGCGGGTCGACTGGTTCCGCATCCACAATACGGTAGAGCAAGCCCGATCGGTCATTCGTCAACACCGACATTTTGCCGGCCATGACGACCGGCTCGAACGCATACCGCACTGGGCGCTTACTCATGACTTCAACGATAGCCTCGGGCCCGGCGGGCATGCAGAAAGGGCAGGACGGCGGCACGGCTGAAAGCAGGAAGTGTTTCTGTTGGTCGGTCATATCCAAAGGCATCATGAAACCGTAGATCCGCACGAGCTTCTTGTCCAGTGCCAGAATCTCATTGCTGAATTCCAGCACGATTTTCCCACCGCGCTTGATGGGCTCGACCTGGCCCAGGACCTTCCATGACACCGCACCCTGTAAATCAGGCAGGAGTGTCGAGCTGTAATCTGCGGCGCTCGGCAGGCCTTGCGATGGGACGCCCACGTTGAGCGCCTCGGCGGACAGCGAGCTGACCGCAAGGATTGCTGCGATCGCCATGTTCGCGAGGGGATGCACGATGGTCATCCTTTCGACAGGTTTGCAGCCAGTCCAACGCAAACGCGTTCGCGCTGCGGCGCAAGACAGCACCAAGCGCGATCAAGCTTACAGCGAGAGCTTCCAGTCGCGTTCCGCGCTGCGCACCAAGCCTATTCCCGGCCCACGGCAATCGGCTCCGCTTCGGTAAGACGGTAGAGCAAGCCGGAAGGGTCGTTCTGAAGCACGACAAACTTGCCGCTCATGATGATCGGTTCGAAGCCGTACTCGACCTTCTGTTGAGCGAGGACCTCGACGATTGCTTCGGGTCCCGCCGGCAGGCAGAACGGGCAGTGGGGCGGTACGGCCGAGAGCAGGAAGTGATGTTGCTTGTCTCCCAGGTCGAGCGGCAGGATGAACCCCTGAACCCTCGCCGCCTTCTTGTCGAGTCCGAGAATCTCATCGCTGAACTTGGGAACCATCCGACCGTCCTTTATGCGCGGCTCGACCTGACTCAGCGTCTTCCAGGAGACGACACCCTTCAGCTCGGTGAACAGGCTTGAGCTGTACTCGGAAGCGCTCGGCAAGCCGGTAGCAGGAATGTGCGTGTTCAAGCCGACCGCTGGCGACACGCCGACCAGCAAGACTACGGCGACGAAGGCGAACAGAGCATGTCGCATCAACCACTCCTTGTGCATCAGCTGCCGATCCGAAACAGTATCGCCCAGCTCGAGCTCGTGGCCAGTATAGACCTGGGCAGCGGGACGTTGTTCCGGGCGCCATGCCGGCTTCAAGTAAACGCCCTCTCGCCATGGTAATAATAATGCTATATCATTATCGTAATTCCGTTCCACATCTCTGTCAACCTTCCACTCAAGCGCCGATGAACCGATCTACACGCCAGCGCGACGCAATAAAGTCGGCCATTCAGAATGCAAAGCGGCCGCTGTCGCCGCGCGAAGTGCTGGAAGGGGCCCGCGTTGCCGTAGGAGCGCTGGGGATGGCCACCGTCTATCGGAATCTCAAGCTGCTCGTCGCGGAAGGAGTCGTCCAGATGATTACTCTGCCGGGCGAGAGCGCGCGATACGAAATGCGGGGCTCGGCGCATCACCATCACTTCCAGTGCACGACCTGTCGCCGCGTCTATGACATCCCTGGATGCCCCGGGGACTTCGGCGCCTGGCGCCTCGCGGATTCAGGGTCGAGCACCACGATGTGACGCTCTACGGGCACTGCTCGGACTGCGGCAAAAGGGATCTTCGCGCGGCCCTATGATTCGCCTGGAGCAGGTCCGGTTCGGCTACAACAGCGGTGAGGATGTATTGCGGCTGGACGAATTCGTCCTGGAACCGGAAAGCAACATCCTCGTCGTCGGCCCCTCCGGGTGCGGGAAGACGACGTTGCTGCACCTCATCGCGGGCTTGCTGCTGCCGACCAGCGGTTCGGTCGTCGTCGACGGACAGGATCTGTCGGCGCTCTCCCCGCCGGCCCGCGACCGCTTTCGCGGACGGCATATCGGCATCGTTCTGCAGCAGTTCCATTTGCTGCCGACGTTGACCGCGATGCAGAACCTGCTGGTCGCGCAAAGCATCGCCGGCCTGCCGATCGATCGCGCGGCGGCTTTGTCGATGCTGAACGCCTTGGGCGTCGACGAGCGGATCGACGCCTATCCTCATCAGCTCTCGGTCGGTCAGCAACAGCGGGTTGCGATCGCTCGCGCGCTGGTGAATCGTCCCAAGCTGTTGCTCGCCGACGAGCCAACCTCGAATCTCGACGACGAGGCCTGCGCGTCCGTCGCCGATCTTGCTGCTCGAGCGCCACGCGGCAGCACGCGGTGTCGCTGGTCATCGCCACGCACGACTCCCGGCTGAAATCGAAAATCCCGCGGCAACTGGCATTGCCGCGGCTGCCGGTGGCAGCGACGGCATGAATCTGCTTCAGCTCGCCTGGAGTTATCTGCGCGCGCGACCGCTCGGCACGCTGCTCAACGTTCTGCTGCTCGCGCTGGGCGTCGGGCACGATCGGCTTCGTCCTGATCGTCAACGGACAGATCGGCGACAGCCTCAACCGCGACGCCAAGGGCATCGACCTCGTCGTCGGGGCGAAGGGCAGCCCGATCCAGCTGATGCTCGCCGGGATCTTTCACCTCGATGTGCCGACCGGAAACATCCCGCTCAAATCGGCGCAGGAGCTCGCCAAGAATCCGCTGATCCGGCGCGTGATCCCGCTTTCGCATCGCCGACAGCTTCCGTGGCTTCTGGATCGTGGGCACGACGCCGGACTACATCGACCTCTACGACGGGACCTTCGCATCCGGGCGAGCCTGGACCGACCGGATGCAGGCGGTGTTTGGCGCGACCGTCGCGGCGCACAGCGAGCTCGGCGTCGGCGATCGCTTCGTCGGCTCGCACGGTCTGGCCGAAGGCGGACCGGTCCACGGTGATTCGGTCTACACGGTGGTGGGCGTGCTGAAGCCGACCGGAACGGTTCTCGATCGGCTCGTCCTCGTCAACTCGGAAAGCGTCTGGTTCGTGCACGAGGGCAACATCACCGATCCCGAAGAGAAAAAGGTCGATCGAGGACGAGCGGCAGGTCACGATCCTGCTGGTGCAGTACGCGACGCCGCTCGCCGCGGTGTCGCTGCCGCGCAAGATCAACGCCGAGACCAACATGCAGGCGGCGTCGCCGGCCTACGAGACGGCACGGCTGTTTCGCATGATCGGCGTGGGCGCCGACGTGATCCGGGCCTTTGGCGGCGTGGTGCTGGCGACGGCGGCGTTGTCGCTGTTCATCGCGCTCTACCACGCTCTGAACGAGCGCGCCTACGACATCGCCGTGCTGCGCACGCTGGGCGCGCGTCCGCTCAGCATCGCGATGATGCTGATGCTCGAAGCACTGATGTTGGCCGTCCTTGGCGGCGTGTTCGGCTTGTTGCTGGCGCACGGCCTCGCTGCAGTTCTCGCCTGGTGGATGGTGCGGCAGGAAAGTCTGCCCATCAACGCCTGGGCGTTCTCGGCCGGGGAACTGTGGCTGGTGGTGCCCTCGCTGCTCGCCGCGACTCTGGCGGCGCTGCTGCCCAGTTGGCGTGCGGCGCAGGCGAACATTTCGGCGACGCTCGCGCGCCGCGCGTAACGTTGGAATAGAAGGAGGTTCGCATGAAGACCGTCTTTTTTGCACTGGTGCTTTTCGCGACCGTACCCGTACTGGCGATCGCGGCGGATACCGCGGCCACCAAGGCCCCGGCGAAGCCCGCGGCTTCCAAGGTCGATCCGGCGCTCGAGGCCGCGCACACCAAGGAGGACGTCAGGCGCCACCGGATCATCGCCGCGGCGCATGAAGCCGCGGCGAAGTGCCAGGAATCGGGGAAAGACGAAGACATTTGCGATGCCGAACTGCAGAAGGCATGCGCGGGCATCGCTTACGGCAAGTACTGCGGCATGAAACACCCGGATTAGAAGTGCGCCGCGCGGCAGGTCTGGTCGTTGCCGGCCTCGTCAGCCTGGCGATGGGTTGCGCCGGTGCAGAACCGGTCAGGATAGTCGCCGCCGAAAACGTCTACGGGAACATCGCCGAACAGATCGGCGGGTCCAACGTCGCCGTCTCGAGCATCCTGAGCAATCCCAATCAGGACCCGCATGAGTTCGAGGCCAGCGCCTCGACTGCGCGCCGGGTCGCCGACGCAGCGCTCGTCATCTATAACGGCGCAGACTACGACCCCTGGATGGCGAAACTACTGTCGGCGTCACGCGTGAGGTCGCGCCACGTGATCGAGGTCGCGCAGCTCGTAGACAAGCGGGCCGGCGACAACCCGCATATCTGGTATGACGTCGCGGCGATTTCCGCGCTGGCGAAGGTGCTCGCCGACACCTTGTCAGAGATCGATCCGGTGCATCGCACAGAGTTCGCCGAACGGCATGCCGCATTCGAGAGATCCATGCGGCCGCTCGTCGAGCGGATCGCCGAGCTTCGCAAGGGGTACGCGGGCAGCGCGGTAACGGCCACCGAGCCGGTCTTTGGCTACATGGCCGACGCCCTTGGGCTCAAGATGCGCAACGGCCGCTTTCAGCTCGCGGTCATGAACGGCACCGAGCCGAGTGCCAGGGACATTGCCGCTTTCGAGAAGGACCTGAGGTCGCGATCGGTCAAGGTTCTGTTCTACAACAGCCAAACCAGCGGCGCGTTGGCCGACCGCATGCGGACGATCGCAACCGACGCCGGCGTCCCGATCGTCGGGGTTACCGAGACCGAGCCGCAGGGCATGACTTACCAGCAGTGGATGACCTCGCAACTCGACGCGCTCGCTCGGGCTCTCGGTCGAACGTTAGACATGCTCTCGATCGAGCTGGAGCGGGTGACGATTGCACGAGCCGGACGGATTATCCTCTCGGATGTAAGTTTTGCGATAAGGCCCGGTGAGTTCATCGGGGTATTCGGTCCCAACGGCGCGGGCAAGACGACGCTGCTGCACGCGATTCTGGGATTGCTGCGTCCTTCGGCTGGTGAAATCAAAGTGCTGGGCAGGCCACCGGCACGCGGCAATCGCGACGCCGGGTATCTGCCGCAACAGCGCGCGTCGGTCGCCGAGCTTCGCCTGCGCGGGTGGGACTTCGTAGCGAGCGCGCTGTACGGCGAGCGTTGGGGAGTCCCGCTGAAAGGTCGAGCCGGTCGAGGGGAAGTGGACCGCGCCATCGCGACCGTCGAGGCGGAGGACATCGCCGCTCGGCTCCTGTGCGAACTCTCGGGGGGCGAACTCCAACGGCTGCTGTTGGCGCAAGCGCTGCTCGGCAAGCCGAAGCTGCTTCTGCTGGATGAACCGCTGCTGAGCCTCGATCCGCATTTCCAACAGGCGACTGTCGCGCTGGTCAAGCGAATCCAGCAAACCGAGCGCATCACCGTCCTCTTCACCGCGCATGAGCTCAACCCGCTGCTCGATGCCATGGATCGCGTTCTCTACCTCGGTCAGGGTCGAGCAGCCCTCGGCACGGTTGACGAGGTGATTACCAGCGACGTGCTGTCGCGTCTTTACGGAACGCCCATCGACGTGTTGCACGTAAATGACCGCGTTTTGGTGGTGTCGGGACACGGGCTGGTCGAAGCCGACGCCCATCGCCACGATGTTTGAATACGATTTCATGCGCACCGCCTTCATGGCGGGCGGCCTGGTCGCGATCGTCGCTGGGTCGGCGGGGTTCTTCCTCGTCCTTCGCAATCTGACCTTTGCAGGACACGCGCTTTCGCACGTCGGCTTTGCTGGTGCTACGGGCTCGGTTCTCATCGGCACGAGTCCTCTGTGGGGACTGCTTGCCTTCACGCTCGTGGCGGCGATCGCAATGGGCCTGCTCGGCGATCGACTGCGCGGCCGTGACGTCGCCGTCGGGATCATCCTGTCGCTGGCGCTCGGTTTTGGCGTTCTCTTTCTTTACCTGTACTCCACGCATGCCACCCAGGCGACCGCCATTCTGTTCGGCAACGTACTGGGCGTCAGCCTCGAGACGATGTGGGCGCTATTGGGATTGACCGCTGTAAGTCTGTGCGCTCTCGCCGCGATCTCGCGACCGCTGTTGTTCGCCAGTCTCGCGCCGGAACTCGCCGAGGCCAAGGGCGTGTCGCTTCGGCTCATGTCCGTGCTGTTCCTCGTTATCATCGCCGTTGCGGTTGCCGAGGCGGCCCAGGTGGTCGGCGTGCTTCTCGTGTTTGCGTTGATGGTCGGGCCCGCGGCGGCATCGCTTCGTCTGACTTCGCGCGTCGGATGGGGTGTCGGACTTGCGGTACTACTCGCGCTGGCGGAAACCTGGGTGGGGATCGCGCTCGCCTACATCACCGATTGGCCAACGAGCTTCTGGATCGTGCTGCTGAGTTGCACCGTCTACTTTCTTAGCCTGATGCGCCGATGAAGGTCTCCAAGCAAGCTTGACTAAGCGGGGCGCTCCGTCCAATGAAGTGACTTTCTCACATAGCATTTTCGGTCCTGGTGAGCGGATCGTAGCGCCCTAGGGTCATCTCGCCGTAAGTCGCCATCCGCTATCTCCGGTGTCAACAAAAACGTGACAAAAACGTGACAGAGTCAGCGGTCATCTGCGTGCTTGTACGGGCAAGGGCGGGCCAAAACACGTTAAAAATGACCTAATTTCGAACTCTTAATCCGTTGGTCGTAGGTTCGATCCCTACACGGCCTACCAATCCAAAGCGGTTAGTGGCGAGAGTCGTCACTAACCGCTTTGTTTTTTGATTTTGGCGCGAGTCCTTCGCGTCGAACAAGATTTGACAGGCTGACGACTAGCGAGTTGTATACTGCTCGCGACTGGAGATCTCACAGGGGAAGGGATCACCATGGGCCTGCGCCCTCGTCGCCTTCGTGCCCTACCGTGTTTTGAATCGCCGCCGGCGCATGTCTGGCCGACGATGCTTGGCCGCGGCCTTTCGGTGGTTTCTTTCGCCCTGGCGATGTTTGCAGGCCTACTGGGCGCATGGCGCGCCGCCGCGCAGGATATGTCTCCCGCCATACCGGTCGATGGTCAGGTCCGGGTGAGTTACAGCGGTCTCGTGCTCAACCGGGCTACGAACACCTTCGACACGATCGCTAAAATCAGCAATGTCGGAACGACGCCGGTACTTGCGCCGATATCGCTGTTGGTCACGGCGATTACATCTGCCAGCGTCCAACTCGCCAACGCTGCCGGGACGACGAGCGCGGGACTGCCGTATGTCGAACCTGCCGCTGACAGGCGGCAGCCTTGAACCCCGGCGCCACGCTGTCCTCCATCGTGCTGAAGTTCAGCAATCCGAAACGGGTGACGTTTACCTTCACTCAGAGCATCTACGGGGTCGTCGGCTCGATCCAACCACATTCCCGACAGCCAACGCGGGACCGGACCAGACCGTCGCCACCGGCGCAACGGTGGCGCTCGACGGCACACAATCCACCGACATCGACGGCAACGCGCTGACCTATCGCTGGAGTTTCGTATCGGTTCCGGACGGCAGCCACGCGGTGCTCACGAACCCAACAGCGGTCAACCCGAACTTCGTCGTCGACACCGCCGGCGAGTACACCGTTCAGCTCATCGCCAATGACGGGCGAGCCGACAGCGTCCCCGCGACGGTGGCCATCAGCACCGACAATTCGCGGCCTGTCGCCAACGCGGGCGCCGACCAGCTTGTCGCGTCGGGAGCGCCCGTCCATCTCGATGGCACGCATTCGACCGACATCGACGGGGATCCGCTCACCTACCAGTGGAATTTGACGTCGATTCCCGCCGGGAGCCAGGCGAGCGCTCGATGCGTCTGACGGCGGTGACCCCGAGCTTCATGGCCGACAAGCCCGGCGTCTATCAAGCCCAGCTCGTCGTCAACGATGGGCGAGCCGACAGCAAGCCCGCGACGGTCACCTTCAGCACGCAGAGCGTCCCGCCGATCGCTCGCCCGGGCCCCGATCAGGCCGTTTCGGTGCAGGCGAATGTGCAGCTCGACGGCAGCAAGTCGGCTCGGCGAATGGCGCTGCCTTGACGCTACCGCTGGGCGCTCATCACGCGGGCGCCGGGCAGCAACGCAACGCTGGTCGGACCTGCAGCCGTCCATCCGAGCTTCATCGTCGACAAGCCCGGCATTTACGCGGCGCAGCTCATCGTCAACGATGGGCAGAGCGATAGCGCACCGAAGGTCGTGGTTATCGCCACTGGAAACGTGCGGCCGGTGGCGGACGCGGGAGTCAATCAGGCTGCGCAGGCCGGGCAAACGGTCGTGCTCGATGGGACCGGATCGCGGGATGCCAATGGTGATGCGCTGACTTTCGCGTGGTCGCTGCTCCTCAAGCCGGCGAACAGCGCGCGCCGCTCTGGCGAACGCGGGCCAGGCCAAGGCCACGCTGACGTGCGACGTGCCCGGCATCGTTCGTCGCGCAGCTCATCGTGAGCGACGACGAGCTCGATAGTGTTCCGACAACGACCACCGTCACGGTCACGGCCGCGCCTCCCGACCGCGATCCGCAGATCACTTCCGCGGCCGTTACGACGGGACAAGCCGGCGCCGCCTATAGCTATCAGGTGGCGGCCAACGATCCGGATGGCGATCCCTTGACCTACACGCTCTCGGTGTCGCCGCCCGGGATGAACATCACCGCCAGCGGACTCATCAGCTGGACGCCGGGCAGCGCGGGGACTTTTCCGGTGACCGTTCGTGTTACCGACGGTCACGGCGGCAGCACGACACAGTCGTTCAATATCCTCGTGTGCGGGCAACGGCCTGCCGCCCGATCCGTCGACTGTGGCGCCGCCGCTCGATCCGACCGGCGCCAACAGCATGTTCGCATCGACAGCGTTCCTCTATGCCGGTCCGAATCCCATCCAGACCGGGGTTGCGCCCGGATCGATCGACTTGAAGCGCGTTTCGGTCCTGCGCGGCAAGGTGGCCGACGGCACCGGCGCGGCCCTGACAGGCGTCACGATCAGCATCGTCGGCCATCCGGAGCTCGGCCATACACTGAGCCGTCTCGACGGCATGTTCGACATGGCCGCCAACGGCGGCGGCCGGCTCACCGTGCGCTATGCGAAGACCGGATTCCTCCCCGCGCAGCGCCAGGTACAGACGAATTGGCAGGAGTTCGCCATCTTGCCCGACGTCGTGCTGATACCGAGCGATTCGCGCGTGACGACGATCAATTTCGGCGCCGGACTCGCGTCGATGCAGGTCGCGCGCGGCAGCGCTCAGACCGACGGCGACGGTTCACGACAAGCGACGGTGTTCTTCCCCGCGGGGACGACGGCGGCGCTTGTGCAGCCGACGGATCGACCATTCCCACCAGCACGCTGAACGTGCGCTTCACCGAGTACACCGTGGGTCCGAACGGACCCAAGGCGATGCCCGGCGATCTGCCGCCAACCAGTACATACACGTACGCCGTCGAGCTCGGCGCCGACGAATCCGTGGCGAAGGTGAATGGACGCGACGTGGTGTTCAACCAGCCGGTCGTGTTCTATGTCGAGAACTTCATGCACGTGCCCGTCGGTCAGATCGTGCCGAACGGTTTCTACGATCCCGCGCGGAGCACGTGGATCGGCGCGCCCAATGGCCAGGTGATCAAGGTCTTGAGTGTCAGCAACGGCATGGCCAATGTCGATGTCGATGGCAACGGCGTCGCGGACGGCGCGGCTGCGCTTGCGGCCCTCGGCATCACGAATGCGGAGCGCCAGCAGCTCGCCGCGCTCTATGCGCCGGGCACGTCGCTGTGGCGCACGCCGATGGATCACTTCTCGACCAACGACCAGAACTGGAGCTTCGTCTGCGAGCCGGCCGACTGCGGGCCGCCGAACGAGACGCCGTCGCCACCGACCGCCTGCGTGTCAGACGGACGCAGCCGGCAAATCCATCATTGGCTGCGAACGCCAAACATTGGGCGAGGACATCGCAGATCGTCGGGTACGCCATTTACGCTGCACTACGAAAGCGATCGAACGCCGGGCCGGACCGCTGAGCAGGGGCTGTTACTTTCGCTCGCGAGCAAAGGCGTTCCCAACGGCGTGAAAGCCATTCAGGTCGAAATCCTCGTCGCGGGCCAGAAGCTCACGCAGACAGTCCCGACCAGCACCGGGACGACCACTTTCGCGTGGGACGGCAACGATGCGTACGGCCGGCCGCTGAACGGCTCGTTCCCGGTCACGACGCGCATCGGCTACACCTACGACATCGTCGCGAGCCCGGGCATCACCGTACCCAGCTCGTGGGCGCGTTTCTCCGGCATTCCACTGAGCATCAACGGCTGGCGGACCAGATCACGCTGTATCAGGAGACCACGACGCAGATCACGCGCCAGGACCAGCGCGGTCTGGGACTTCGGCGGCTGGAGCCTGAGCGTGTTGCACGCGTACGATCCGAGCGGTCGATGTGCTCAATCTCGGCGACGGAACGCGCCGCAATGTCGATCAGCTGACGGCTAATGTCGTCAGCACCATAGCGGGCGACGGTACCTCGACCTTCGGTGGCGACGGCGTTGCCGCCATCAAGTCCGGAATATCGACGCCCGCATGGAATTGCCGTCGGCCCCGACGGCAGCGTCTACATCGTCGACAACACCGCCCATCGCGTCAGTCGGGTCGACTCGAACGGCATCATCACCACAGTAGCGGGGACGGGTACGCGCGGTTTCGGCGGCGACGGCGGCCCGGCGAACAACGCGCAGCTCGCGAACCCTACGTCGGTCGCATTGGGCCTGGACGGCAGCGTGTACATCGCGGATCGCTCCAATTTCCGCGTTCGCCGCGTAGCGCCAAACGGCGTTATCTCGACCTTCGCCGGCACGGGGACGATGGGTGCGCCCACCGAAGGCAGTCTCGCCAACGCGACAACGATATTTCCGCGCAATGTCGCGGTTGGCCCCGACGGCAGGCTATTCATCTCCGACGCGGGGCACGTATGGGTGGTCGATCAGAATGGCGTGATCAATGCGTACGCCGGTGCTGGCGGGGGTTTCTCAGGCGATGGCGGACCGGCGCTCCAGGCGGGCGTGAACCCCAGCGGGATGGCATTTTCCTCGGATGGCACGCTGTTTTTTGTCGACAACACCCGCGTTCGTAAAGTCACTACACAAGGAATCATCTCCACGGTCGCCGGGCCGGGCAATGGCGCGTTCAGCGGCGACGGCGGTCCGGCGCTCAGCGCTGGCCTCGACGCACCGCGGGATCTTGCCTTGGGACGCGATGGAGCCATCTACATCGCGGCCACGAACCGCGTGCGCCGCGTCGGCACCGATGGCGTGATCACCACTTTCGCGGGCAACGGCGCTGCTGCGCCGTTTGCCGACGGCGGCCCTGGGCCGCAGACAGCCATCGCGACGGCAAATGGGGTTGCCGCGGGGCCGGATCAGGCGGTCTATGTTTCGGACGCCGGTCATCATCGGATTCGGCGCATCGCTTCGGCGATACCTGGGCTGTCGGTTTCCGACATCCTAGTGCCTTCGAGCGATGGCGCCGAAGTGTACGTTTTCACCGGTGAAGGCCGACATTTGAGGACAGTCAATGCCTTGAGCGGCGCTACGCTCTTTGCATTCAGCTACGACTCCGAGGGATATCCTGTTG
The DNA here is from genome assembly GCA_963713125.1 of uncultured beta proteobacterium. Classification (GTDB taxonomy): domain Bacteria; phylum Pseudomonadota; class Gammaproteobacteria; order Burkholderiales; family Casimicrobiaceae; genus PALSA-1003. The sequence continues at coordinate 551,072 of CAVQKL010000005.1, forward strand.
CGATCACGGATGGTGACGGCAATGTGACGAGTATCGAGCGGAATGGTGCCATTGCGACCGCCATTGTGGCGCCTGGAGGTCAGCGCACGACGCTTGCGACCGATCCTAATGGCTGGTTGACACGTGTTACCAATCCTGCCAACGGGTCGCGCACGATGGCTTATTCGGCAAGTGGATTGTTGCAACAGTTGGTCGATATGCGCGGGAATATCTATCGATTTACGTACGATTCGACCGGCCGTCTGAACGGGGACCAGGATCCGGCCGGAGGAGCGACGAACGTGGACCGGACGGACCAGCCCAACGGCTATACCGTCACTGCAAGCACGGCACTTGGGCGAACGCGCCGCTTCCAGGTGGAACAGTTGAGCGATGGATCGCTGCGGCGCACGGCGACTGAACCGACGGGTGAGAAGACGGTGAGCATACTGTTCGCAGATGGACGCGAACAAACTACAGACCCCGATGGTAGCGTCGAAACGATCACGTTTGGGCCGGACCCTCGATGGGGAATGCTGTCGCCAACCAGAACGCGCGTGATAACGACTCCCGGGGGGCTAACTAGGACGATATCGGTGACTCGCGCGGCGACGCTTTCCGATCCGACGAACCCATTGAGCCTTACGCGTTTGACCGAAACCACGACCGACAACGCTCGCGCGACTGTGAGCACTTACGATGCGGCGACGCGGTCGGTAGCGGAAGTGACTCCTGGGGGACGCAAAGGGACGCTGACCCTGGACGCTCTCGGACGCATTACCGCCCGACAACTCGCTGGGCTGGAGTCGGTAGGGTACGCATACAGTCAGGGATTGCTTACCTCGATGACTGAAGGATCGAGTGCTCCTCGCATTACGACGTTCTCGTACAATGCGGGTCGCGATGTTTCCGCAATCAACGATGCCTTGGGGAACGTGGAGCACCTATCGTACGATCTCGCCAGTCGACTGACGACCGATACGTTGCCGGATGGTCGATCGATCGCCTACGGGTACGATGCCAGCGGCAATATCACGACGGTCACTCCGCCGACCCGGCCGGACCATCGTTTTGCGTTTACACCTGTCGATCTGCGATCCGCCTACACTCCGCCCTCCGTGGATGCCGTCACCAGTCCCACCCTCTATGCTTACAACGCGGATCGCCAGTCGACGCTTGTTAGTCTTCCCGACGGCGCCTCGATCGCGCGTGGCTACGATGCGGCAGGTCGTGTCCAGTCGCTTACGATTGGACGGGGTCTCATCAATTACACCTACGACCCGATAACAGCCCAGGTTTCCGGGATTAACGCTCCGCAGGGCGTCCGCATCGGCTACACGTACGATGCCGGGCTTCTGACCCGAACCGCATGGACGGGACCAATTGCGGGTTCCGTGGGGCGAACATACGACAATACCTTCAGGTTGACCGCGTTCTCCGTGGGAGGAAGCTCGATCGCGTTTTCCTATGACAACGACGGGTTGCCAACCCAGGTCGGTGCACTGAGCCTGCGGTTCAACGCTCAAAACGGGCTTCCGATCGGAACGACGCTTGGTAGCGTGACAGACTCGTGGACCTACAACGCCGTTGGCGAGCGCATCGCCTATCGAGGCCAATTCGGCAGCGCAGTAGTCTTCGCTCAACAGTACGCGCGAGACAAGATTGGCCGGATTGCGACGAAGATGGAAACCATCGGCACGGTTACCGATACTTACGCATACAGCTATGACCCGCGCGGCCGACTTCTCGGTGTCAACAAGAACGGAGCCAACGTTGCCATCTACAGCTACGATGCCAACGGCAATAGGCTGAGCGCCGCAACCTCAAGCGGTACAGTTCTGGGAAGCTATGATGATCAGGATCGCCTGCGTAGCTATGGTGGCAACACTTACGATTATGCTGCCGGTGGCGAGCTGCGGACAAAGATCAGCGGAGGCCAGACGACGACCTATGACTACGATGAGCTCGGCAATCTGACCCGCGTTGTCCTTCCTGATGGCACGATCATCAGCTATGTTGTGGACGGAATGAACCGTCGCATCGGTAAGATCGTCAACGGCACGTTGAGCCAGGGATTCCTCTACCAGGACAGCGTCAGGCCGATCGCTGAGCTGGATGGCAGCAACAATGTCGTGGCCCGATCGTGTATGCCAGCCGAACCAACGTTCCCGATTACATGGTCAAGGCGACCGGAACGTATCGTATCTTTGCGGATCAGGTTGGAAGCCCGCGACGCGTTGTCGATGTAGCAAACGGCCAGGTCGTCCAGCAACTGGACTACGACGATTTCGGCAATCTCACGATAGACACGAACCCGGGTTTTCAACCCTTCGGTTTCGCCGGGGGCCTATACGATCACCATACCAAACTCGTAAGGTTCGGGGCCCGCGACTATGACGCGGAGACTGGCCGATGGGCGCTCAAGGATCCCATTGGCTTTGCGTCTCACGAGACGAACTTGTACCTCTACGCCGCTGGCGATCCCGTAAATCGGATCGATCCATTCGGTTTGGAAGAGTGCCTTTCGGAACCCGAAGCCGCTCGTCAAGGCCTCAACTTGGCGAATTGCAAATCGCCGCAAGAACAGGGTGGCTGGATATACAAGTCGCAATCGTTCGATGGCAAGCAGTGCTATAAGTACACCTACCCCGAGCCCACGACCGAACCCGGCGGCGGCAAACTCAAGAGCAAATGTCCGAAAGGCAAGGAATGCACAGCGCTCTATCACACCCACCAGACCGGTCCGGAGTGGCTGCCAAGCTTCAGTGACACGGACAAAGGCACTGCCAAGGACATTACGATATATTTGAAGGCGGGGAATGATCCGAACAAGATACAAAAGATCTTCAAGAGCGCGGAGCAGAGCTGGAACGCGAACTCCAAGATCGACAAGTGAGCCATGCGACCGGCGTGCAAGATGGACGGACGAGCGACAAAAGGAAGCAAGTTTGCCTGCACCGGTTGGGACACCCTCAGGGAGGAAGGCGATGGCCGGATACGCGTCGGTACTCTTTAAGGCCGTTTGTGGGTGCCGGGTTGGCGATTCTCACGGCATCGTCCGTGCTCGCCACCACAATCGACGTCACCATCGACAGCTCGTTCTTGAATGGCCTGCCGGCCGTCCTGGCCTTCGACTTCATCGACGGCGGTCCACCCGACAACGACGTGACGCTGAGCGCGCTCACGTCGGATGGAACTCAGTTCTCTACCTCGACCACCGGCAATGTCACCGGTGGCGGTCCGTGGACTTTCTCGGACGCGGGCGCGTCGTTCTTCAACGAATTGCTCGTGACGTTCAATCCGATGGGAACGTCGTTGTCGTTCTCCTTTACGACGACTGACAATGGGCCGTCAACGGGCTCCTTGCCCGACGCGTTCTCGATGTTCGTGCTCGACCCGACGGCGACCTCTGCGGTCATTACCACCGACGACCCAACCGGGGCGGACGCGCTCTGGGTGTTCGACTTGGGCGAAGGCGCGAACGGGATACGCACCTACGCTCCCGATCAGGCCGGTTTTTCGGTCAGCGCAGTGCCCGCTCAAATGCCGGGGCCGAGCCCGCTCGCTCTGCTGCTGGCCGGCGCAGCGGCATGGCTGGCCGGAGGCCGTTCACGCAAACGCGCCGCCGCCTAACTCGGCAGCGCCGGCGCGGGGCGGCCGATCGCTGCGTCCGCGTCGGCCGCGGGCAGCAGGTAGTAATGCACCAGATGATTCCAGGGAATATTCCACGGATACCGGCGCCACTCGGCACGAAGGAAGTCCGCGTACTGGTCGACAAGCGAGTCGACGCGCTGGTCGCGGGTCGATGACGGACCGGGAACGTCAAGGGGCGCTCCGAACTCGAGGTCGAAGGACCCGCGCGGAGTGAAGCGATAGGCGATCGGCATGATGTGAGCGCCGGTCCTGAGTGCGAGTTCCGCGAATCCGATCGCAAGTTGGCGCTTCCGACCGAAGAAATCCACCGAACGCGAATTGTCGAGGTTTTGTCGCGCGTCGGGTGGATTGAAGACGATTCCGCCGCGGGCGAGCAGTTGCTTGGCTGCCTGCATCTGCCGCGCCAGCTCGAACTGTTTCGCGGCCGGCGTCTGCAGTCCCTTGTGCTCGAGCTTGTCGTGGGTGACTCCGACCTCCAGGCCGTCGTGGCCTCGGTGGCGCAGGTACACCTGGAACAGCCGCGTGAACTGACCATGGACCGGCAGCAGGATGAGCCCGGCCCCGTCTTGCCGGCATCGCTCGAAATGCTCCCATCCGGCGACTTGCGTAAGTCGCGTCACGACGTCGGGCGGCCCTTTCACCAGCTGCTCGAAATACAACGCTCGCCAAAGTCGCCCCAGCAGGGCGAGTCCGACGAACTTGCGCCGCTCCTCCGGGCGCAACCCGAAAACCGACGCGAAGTGACGAAGGAAATCGGTGTCTTCCGGCCAGGCCCCGCTTTGAACGGGCGGACGGGCGCACAGGAACTTGAGCCACCGCGCGCGCATCCGGTGCGCGAAGTCACTATCGTCATGACCTCGCGCCGTCTCGTCGACAAACCGCTTCGCGCGATCGAAGCGCTCGCGATCGAGCTCCGATCGGAGGCGGCGCCTTAGATAGTGCTCGATCGGTGCTAGCGGGTCCACCACCGGAGATTCATATCCCGGTCGGCTGCTACTCGAGTGGATTGTCGAGAGGCCGCACGCGCTCCGCTGCGGCGCGATGCGCCGCGGGGCTATCAGCCATCGAGTCGAAGTTGCCGGAGCGATCGGTCAGCAGGGACGCGGCATACATCAGCGCCTGCGCCTGCGAGCTGGAGAATCCCATCGCCTCGCGAGCTCTCGCATGCCCGGCATCGGTCGCCTGGTAGTAGGGAAGCGCGAGCGAACGGCTGAGCTCGAGCCTGGCCTGCACTTGCGAAGAGAAAATCGATCGATGCTCGTCGCGCCTTGCCCGCTGGCGCAAACAGCGGTCGATAGTGTGCGCGGCTGCGTAGGCCGAGTACATGCCGAACACGACGCCGACCGAGAAGATGGGATCGACGAAACCCGCCGCGTCGCCGAGCAGGAAGTAGCCGGGGCCGGCCACCCGGTTCGACCGGTACGAGTAGTTCCGCACCAGCCGCACCGAATCTTTGCAGAACGTCGCGTCGACCAGCAGCCGCTGCAACAGCGGCAGCGCGCGACATTGCCTCAAGTACCACGCCTCCCACGACTCGGCGCTTGCCTTGGTCTCGCGCACCCACGCTATCGGAATGACGAGACCGATGCTCGTCGTCTCCCGCAGGGCGATGTGCCATAGCCACGCCCATCCGTCGCCTTGCGGCAGCGCGCTGACGTAAGTCGTCGGCGGTATCTGGCGCACGGACCGCGCCGGGTGGATCAGTCCGTCGGCGGCCAGATAGCTCGAATTGTCGAAGTAGCCCCACACGCTCATGAAGCGGAAGCTCTCGTCGAACACGCGCAAGCCCAAGCTGCCTGCCGACGACCCCGCTCTGCCCGCTGGCATCGACAACGTAGCGACAGCGAATCCGCGACGCGCTATCCTCGCCGACAGGGCGATAGCTGACCGAGACTTCGCTCTCGTCTTCCTCCGCTCTCGAAAGGTCGGCTTCGAGGACGGCGATCTCCTCGCCGACCCAGGCGCCCGAATCGCGCGCTCGCTCGAGCAGAATATGGTCGAAACGATCGCGCTCGACATGCAGCGCCGGCCGCGTGTAGCCGAAGTCGCCGAACGAGAGACGGCGCATTTCGCCGTTCCAGTCGACGCTGCCTCCGGCCTTTCGTATAAAGCCTTCGCTGGCGATCGCCTCGGTCGCTCCGGCGGCGTCGCAGTACTTCCAGACGTCAGGCAGCAAGCTCTCCCCGACCTGGTACCGGGGATGCTTCTCCTTCTCGAACAGGGCGACGGAGTAGCCTTTTCCGGTCAGGTAGGTCGCGGCCAGGCTGCCTGCAGGGCCGCCGCCGATCACCACGACGTCGCAGGACTCTGGAACCGCGCTCATCGCGGTTGGTCCGCGCGGCGCCGACGGTCCGACCGGCCGTTCGCCATCGCTACCCCAGTTTCTTCACGATCAAGTTCCTGAGCGCGCGCGGCGTCTGGAAGTTTTCGAGGAGAACTTCGTCGGGCTCGATCGTCACCGGGAACGTCTCCTCGACGAACGAGATGAGCTTGAAGATGCCCAGCGAATCGACCAAGCCTTCGGCGACGATGTCGGTGTCGGGCGCGACGGTGGTCGCTGCTTCCCGGCCGGTACCCTCCTGACCGAAAAACGAAGCGAGGGCTTTATAGATTTGTTCGTCCGTATATTTCATCGCGGTCGAATCCCTCTGCAGGACTCCATCATCGAAAGCGCCTCATCGGAGGTGGACGGCATCGGAGCAGCAGGCTGAGAGGGTACGTGGCATCGGCCCTGGTGCCAAACGCGCCACGACGGGCATCAAGCACGTGAAAGCTCCTCCCGAAGCCTCAACTTGTCGACCTTGCCGGTGCTTCCACGCGGAAGCGACTCGAGCACCGCGATCGACAGCGGGATCATATACGGTGGCAGACGTTCGGAGCAAAACGCGCGGAGCCTGCCGGCGTCCAGCGAGTGTCCGGCCTCGGCGACCGCCGCCGCCCGTATGACGTGGCCGCTGTCCTCGTCGGGTACGCCGATAGCGGCCGCCTCGGCTACCCCAGGATGCTGGTGCAGGATGCTTTCGATTTCACCGAGCTCGATTCGGTAGCCGCGACTCTTGATCATCCCGTCCCGGCGTCCAATCAGGTGAAGCAGTCCGCCAGCGTCCTCGCGAACCAGGTCCCCGGTTCGATACCAGAGGGTGGTATCGCCCTGACCGCCGCGAGCGACCAAAGCGCGCGCGGTGGCCTCGGGCATGGCGTGGTAGCCGGTCATCAAGCTCGGCCCGCTGACGTGGAGCTCGCCCGTTTCACCCGGTCCACAGACGGCCCCCGAGTCGTTCACGACGAGCAGCTTGCTGTTGGCACAGGCGCTCCCGATTGGCACCGGTGCCGTCTGGTCGGGCGGGAGCGCGTCCACCGCGTAAGCGGTGCAGACGTTCGTTTCTGTCGGCCCGTACCAGTTCCAGTAGCGCGCCCCCGGAATCTGCTCGCGCAGGCGGCGGAGGTGCGCCACGGGGAAGACCTCGCCGGCGAAGACGATCTGGCGAAGGTGCGACCAGTCGTGGCGCTCGAGTCCGCCCGAGAGCGCGAGCTGCGCGAGCAGCGATGGCACCGAGTACCACACGGTGATCCGACGCTCGGCGATCCAGTCGGCGAGGTTGCGCGGGAAGACGTTGAGCTCCGGGGGCACCAGCGCGACGGCGGCGCCCGCCCTGCAAGTCGCGAACAGGTCGAAAACCGAGAGGTCGAAGTGCAGCGGCGCGTGGCTGGACACGACATCGCTCGGACCGAGCTCCACGGTCCGGGCCGCCCAATCGACGAAGGACAGCGCGGCGCGATGGCTTAGCACGACGCCCTTCGGTTGCCCGGTCGAGCCGGACGTATAGAGTATGTAGGCCGTGCCCTCAGGATCGTCTTGCTGGCCGCCGCCAAGGCCCGCCGTCGGAAGACGCGAGGCGTCGGGCGTCTCGAAGGCGAATCCCGTCTCGACTGGCCTCGGCGCCGTACGCGCGACGCCGACGAAGGGAGGCGGCCTTGCGAGCGCCGGCGCGAGCATCGACCATCGCTTCGGCGTCGTGAGGATGCCGCAGAGATCGCCGTTGTCGACGATTCGGGCGATCCGTTTGACAGGCGACACGACGTCGAGCGGCACGTAAGCGGCGCCCGTTCGGAGCGCGCCCCAAACGCCGACGATCGCATCGATGGACTTGTCGAGGTAGAGCCCGACCCGATTTCCGCGCCCTGCGCCGAGCGCGGCTAGCTCGCCTGCGAGCCGGGTTGACGACTCGTCCAGCTCGCGATAAGTCATCGACGCCGCCCGGTCGACCACCGCGAGCCGGTCCGGATACCGGGCCGCGCTGTCGATCAGCAGGTGGTGGAGCATCGTCGAGTCATCGGAGCTCCATCCGGCGCAGCGAGTGAAAATCCATCACGAGGTTCCCTCCCGCCGTTGCCGGGGGTGCCCTTGGCCGGCGGCCGGGACGCTTCCTGATCCGGCCTTGTCGCACTATGAACAAGTGAGGCCGCGGGAGCAAGGATTCAGCTGGCGCTGCTCCGTATGTTTCTCTTGGATGTCGACTTCCGCAGCCGCCCTATCGCCAATTCGCGACCCTCGGCGTGTTCGAGGCGCGAAACATCGGAGAAGAAGCGCTTCAGGGTCGGGCCGATGCGCCGCAGCTCGCGGCGATGCATCGCCGCGAGCTTGGCCAGCACCTGGCGGCCCGCGGCCGTGAGGCGCAACTCGACCTTGCGCCGGTCGACGCTCGACGGCTCGCGAACGATCAGCTTCTCGTGCGCCAGCCGGTCGACCAGGCCGACGGCGCTGTTATGCTTGATCAAGAGTTGCTGCGCCAGATCGTTGATCGAGACCCGCTGGTCGTCCGGGCACCCGCGCAGGATCAGCATGGCCTGGTAGTGCTGGGACGTCAGTCCCACCTTGGCGGCGGCGGCCTCGCTGAAGCGCAGGAATCCGCGCAGCGCATGACGGAACGCCGCGAGCTGGGCGTAGTCGCGCGTGGTCAGCTTGAACCGCCTTTCGGCCCTCTTCAGTTGCACGGCATGTCCTCCGAAGGTGCCGTTTACCACCACGCCCGCCAATGCAGGTAATATCGCAGATCCGATATACTTCGTCGGAATATCGTCTCGCGATATATATCGAGAGTAGTCTACACGCCAGGAGGATGCCATGCAAGATCGCAAATCGAACAAGTCGAATTCGTACCCAAGCCGCCGCCGTTCATTCGCACCAGCCTGGGCGTCGCCGGCGGGCTGGCGCTCCCCGCCGGGTTCGCCGGCGCGAGCCATTGCGGCCGACCATCCGCCGATCGGCACCTAGCCGGCCGGCGTCGTCCGGCAAGTCGGTGTTCATCGGCATCACCGTGCCGCGCACCGGCACCTATGCGGTGCAGGGCGAGGACGAGCTCAAGGGCTACCAGCTCGCCATCGAGCACATCAATGCCGGCCATCCGCTGATCAAGCAGATCTCGCCCAAGACCAAGAAGGGCGTGCTCGGCAAGGAGGTGAAGTACGGCGTCGCCGACTCCGCCGCCAAGCCGAACGACGCGGTGCAGGCGCAGCAGCGCTTCATCACCGAGAACAAGGCGATCCTGATGACCGGCTCGACGTCGAGCGCGGTCGCGGTGGCGCTGAACAAGCTGGCGCAGCGCGAGAAGGTGCTCTACGTCGCCGGCATCTCCGGCTCCAACGACACCACCGGCAAGGACTGCGTGCGCTACGGCTTCCGCCAGTGCTTCTACGGCCAGACCGCAGCGGCCGCGATCGGCCCGGTCGTGCGTCAAGGCCTTCGGCAAGAACAAGAAGGCCGCGTACATGACGCCCGACTACACCTACGGCCACACGGTCACCAAGTCGATGTCAGGACTACCTGACAACAACGCCGGCTGGACGACGGCGACCAACCAGGTCGCGCCGCTCGGCGCGCCGGACTACTCCTCGTATCTGCTCAACGTCGCCAACTCCGGCGCCGACGTGCTGATCAACGTCAACTGGGGCCACGACGCGGTGCTGTCGACGCAGCAGGCCAAGCAGTTCGGCATCTTCGACAAGATGAAGCTGGTGATCCCGTACCAGATGCCGTTCCTGGCCCGCGAGGTCGGCGGCGGCCTGATGGCGGGCGTCTATGCCGCCACCGATTTCTGGTGGACGCTCGAGGACAAGTATCCGCTCGCCAAGATGTTCGTCGAGGCGTTCGACAAGAAATACGGCTACAAGCCCGAATGGGGCGCCAACAACGCCTACATGGAATTCGCGCTTGTGGGCGGAGGCAGTCGAGAATGCCGGCACGTTCTATCCGCCGGACGTCATCAAGTCCTACGAGCAGGGCCGCAAGATCCAGTCGACCGTCGGCGAAGTCTACTTCCGCAAGGAAGACCACCAGCTCGTGCGGCCGGTGATCATCGTCAAGGGCAAGGAGCCGAAGGACATGAAGAACAAGGAAGACTTCTACGAGGTCGTCGAGATCGTCCCGGGCGCGCCGCTGATGCAGAAGCCCGGACGCGTTCGGCTGCAACCTCGGCTCGTATACCTGAAGGCGTCTGGAGGCGGCGTGATGACACCGCGGGCGGCGATTGCCGCCCGCGGCTTCACGCGTGCAGCCGCGCGCGGCTCCAGCGTCCCGTCCGAATGGATGAATGCCTGCCATGATCAGCTGGCCCAATTTTGTCTCGCAACTGTTCAACGGCCTGGCGCTGGGCGCGTTGCTCGCGCTGATCAGCTCGGGGCTCACGATCATCTACGGCACGCTCGGCGTGCTGAACCTCGCGCACGGCGCGATGTTCATGCTCGGCGGCTATGCCGGCTACGTCGCGTACGAGGCGACCGGCTCGTTCGTCGTCGCGGTGATCGCCGGCACGCTGTTCGTGGTGGTGGTCGGCGTGGTGATGGAGCGGGTCATCATCCGCCACTTCTACAGCCGTCCGCACGAGGACCAGCTGCTGGTCACGTTCGGCCTCGCCATCTGCTTCGTCGAGATCGTCCGCTTCTTCTTTTCGAGCCTGTCGAAGACCGTGCCGCCGCCACCGCTGCTCTCCGGCATCACCTCGCTCGGCGTCATGTTCTATCCGACTTATCGACTGGCCGTCGTCGGCATCGTCGCGGTGGCGCTGCTGGCGCTGTATCTTCGTGCTCTACCGCACGCGGCTCGGCATGATCGTGCGGGCGGGCATCGAGGATTCGGTCATGGTCGATTCGCTCGGCATCAACGTCTACCGCGTGTTCATGGTCGTGTTCGGCATCGGCGCGATGGCGGCGGGCTTCGCCGGCATCGTCAATGCGCCGGTGGTGTCGCTGACGCCCGACATGGGCGAGGCGATCCTGGTGCAGACCTTCGTCGTCGTCGTCATCGGCGGCGTCGGCTCGTTTCCCGGCGCCGTGCTCGGCGGCTTGATCGCCGGCGAGATCATCAGCCTCACCTCGATGGTCAATCCCGGCTACGCCTACGTGATGCTGTTCGCGGCGATGACGCTGGTGCTGCTGCTGCGGCCGCACGGGCTGCTCGGCACGCGGGGCCGCGAATGAGCGCGCCGCTGATGTTCAGCAACGCCCGCTTCCTGGTCGAGACGCTGACGGCGATCGGCCTGATCGCGGTGCCCGTTCGTGCTGCCTTATCTCGGCTCCGCCCCCAACACCGTCAACCGCATCCTGGTCTGGGGCCTGTTCGGCATCGGCTTCGACATCCTGTTCGGCTATACCGGCCTGCTTTCGTTCGGCCAATCGGCGCTCTACGGCACCGGCGGCTTCGTCGCCGCCTATCTGCTCACGCGGGCGGGCTTTCCGTATGTCGTGCTGGCGCTGATCATCGGCACGGTCGCCGCCGCCGCCGTCGGCTACCTGGTCGGGCTGATCGCGCTGCGCCGCACCGGCATCTATTTCGCGATGATCACGGTCGCGATCGCGGAAGTCTTCTACTTCGTCGAGTTCAATCCGCTTGTCGGACTGGACCGGCGGCGAGAACGGCTTGCCCGGCGTTCCGACGCCGAGCCTCGATCTCGGCTTCACCACCCTGCATTTCACCACGCGGCTGGTCGCTCTATCCGTTCCTCGCGTTCTGCTATTTCATCGGCATCGTGCATCGCGCTGCGCATCGTGCGCTCGCCGGTCGGCGCGATCCTCAGCGCGATCCGCGAGAATCCGCTGCGCGCTGCGGCGGTCGGCCACAACGTCCACGGCTACAAGCTCACCGCCTTCGTCATCGCCGCGGCCTATGCCGGCTTCGCCGGCGGCCTGCTCGGCGTGCTGCAGGCCTTCATGCCGCCGGAAGCCTTCACGTTCGACACCTCGGGCCAGCTCGTGATGCAGACCGCGATCGGCGGCCGCGGCACGCTGTTCGGCCCGCTGGTCGGCGCTGCGGTCTGGCTGTTTCTGCAGGACTTCCTGCAGGCGACGCTCGGGCTGGGCGCCGCCTGGAAGCTGGTGCTGGGACTGGTGTTCGTGCTGCTGGTGTGCTTCCTGCGCCAGGGCATCATCGGCGGCATCAGGGATCTCTACGGCTTCGCTGCGGCGGCAGGGCGGCCGACCCGGCGGAGCCGACGACGATGAGCCGGCTCCCGCATTCGGCGTCGGCGGCGAGCCGGCGACAGCCGAGATCCGCCGCCGGCACGCCCGCGGTCACGGCCCGGACGCCGGCGCGCGATCGGGCGTCAGGCTCTAGCGGTCCGATCCTGCAGGCGACGGGTCTGACCAAGCACTACGGCGGCGTGGTCGCCAACGCCGGCATCGACTTCACGGTGGATCAGGGCGAGCTGCGCGGCATCATCGGCCCCAACGGCGCCGGCAAGACGACCTTCTTCAAGATGCTTACCTGCGAAGTGCCGCCGACGTCGGGCAAGATCGTATTCGAGGGCCGCGACATCACCGGCATGAGCGTCACCGATGTGTGCCAGCTCGGCCTGACCAAGAGCTACCAGGTCAACCAGCTGTTCAACCGCCTGACGGTGCGCGAAAACCTGACCATCGCCGCGCTCGCCGAGCTGCGCGGCAAGTTCAGGCTCGATCTGCTCGCGAGCATCGTCGAAGATTCCGCGGCCTGGAAGAGCAGGTCGAGCACACGCTGCGAACTGGTGAATCTTGCCGATCGCCGCGACACGCCGGTGTCGCAGCTCGCGTATGGCGAGAAGCGGCGGCTGGAAGTCGGGCTCGCGCTTGCCTCGTCGCCGACGCTGCTGCTGCTCGACGAGCCGCTGGCCGGCATGAGCCCGCGCGAGCGGGTCGAAACGGTGAAGCTGCTGAAATCGATTCGCTCGGGGCCGCACGATGATCATCATCGATCACGACATGGATTCGCTGTTCGAGCTGGCGGAACGCATCACGGTGCTGCAGGAAGGCCGCGTGCTGGTCGAAGGCACGCCGGACGAGATCAAGGGCAACGCCAAGGTGCAGGAAGCGTACCTCGGCGGCGTGCACGAAGCGATCCGAAGCATGAGCCTGCTCGAGGTCAAGGGGCTCAACAGCTACTACGGGGATTCGCACATCCTCTTCGACGTATCGCATGCGCGTCGAGCGCAACGAGGTCGTCGCGCTGCTGGGACGAAACGGCGCCGGGAAGAGCACGACCCTCAAAAGCCTGATGGGTGTGGTGACGCCGCGCGCCGGCTCGGTGACTCTCGACGGGATCGAGATCGCCGGCAAGAAAAGCCATGCGATCGCCAAAGCCGGCATGCAGCTGGTTCACGAGGACCGGCGGATCTTCGGCAGCCTCAACGTCGAGGAAAACCTCGATTCTCGCCGGACTGACGGCTCGAGCCAGGTGGCCGCTCGAACGGATCTACGCGATGTTCCCGCGTCTGAAGGACCGGCGCGGCAGCCGCGGCACCGACCTGTCGGGCGGCGAGCAGCAGATGCTTGCGATCGCGCGCGCGTTGATCCGCGACCCGAAGATCGTCCTGCTGGACGAGCCCTTCGAGGGGCTGGCGCCGGTCATCGTGCGCGATCTGATGGCAGCCTGCCGCGAGCTGGCAGCGGCCGGTCAGACGATCGTGATGGTCGAGCAGAATCTCGCTGCCACCCTGGCGCTGGCCACTCGCGTCTACATCATCAACAATGGGCATATCGCCCACGAAGGCCCGGCCCAGGAGATCCAGGCGCAGCCGGAAATATTGCGCCGTCATCTCGGGGTCTAGCTTGCTGTCGGATGGCGTCCGGCATAGCCTTGCCTTCCTGCCTACCCGTAAATCAGCCGTTATCTGATGGTCGCCGGGGGCGGACCTCCTCAGACTAACCCTACTTTTGGCCGCTGCCAGTTCTCCATCGGGAGATATAAAAATGCGAAACGCAAAAATGCGGTACCTGATCGTTGCGATGGCGCTGCTGTTGGGACCGACGATGTCGGCCCGCGCACAGTTCAGCGTCAACATCGGAGGCGCGGGATTCAATATCGGCATCAACATGCCGGTGTACCCGCATCTGGTTCGGATACCGGGCTATCCGGTGTACTACGATCCGGATGTCAATTCGAATTACTTCTTCTACGACGGCCTGTACTGGGTTTTCTCGGGAGACAACTGGTACGCGAGCAGCTGGTACAACGGTCCTTGGGACCTGGTCCCGCCTGAAGCGGTCCCGCAATTCGTGCTGCTCGTTCCGGTGCGCTACTATCGCGCGCCGCCGGTGTATTTTCGCACTTGGTACCGCGATGGTCCGCCGCGCTGGGGTGAGCACTGGGGCCGCAGCTGGGAACAACACCGGGCCGGATGGGATCGATGGGACCGCCGGTCCGCGCCGGCTCCCGCCCCGCTGCCGGTTTATCAGCGCCAGTATTCGGGCAACCAATATCCTCGAGCAATCCAGCAGCAACAAGTCATACAATCCCAGAACTATCGCTATCAGCCGCGCGACGCCGTAGCGCAACAGCACTTTCAGCAGCGCGCCGTGCAGAGCCAGACGCAGGGGACACCGGGTCCGACGCGCGGGCAGGCAACACCGCCGGTGAAGCAAGCGTCGCCGCAGAATGATCAGCGCATCCGGACGGATCGACAGGTGCAGCAGCAACAACAACACCCGACGCCGTCACCGCAACCGGCGTACGCGGGGCGTCCGCACCCGGCGCAGCCCGCAGGCCCGGCAGCTCAGACGCAAAACGCTTCGCAGGATCGAATCCGCGGCAACGCGGGCTCGCCGCAAGCGAAGAGCGCCGAGACCAAGGTCGCGCCGCACCAGAACCAGCCCGCCGTGCAAGCTTCCGGCGCGCCGCAGGCCAAGGGCGGCAACAACGGGCCGCAAGCCAGGGCCGCCGAGAGCCGCGGCGGGCATGAGGAAGCCAAGGGCGGCGACCAAGGCAAAGGCGCACGCGAAGGCAAGGTCAAGGAAGACAAGAAGGAATAGCACGGACCGCAGGAACAGACCCAAGGAGTGACGATGAGCGTTACCGGATCCCCGCGCACGCGGGCGCCGAAAGCAAGGGATGTGCGCAACCAGTTGTCCGAAGCCGAATTCATGCTCGGTCAGGTGGGCAAGGCGAGCGGCGAGATGGCGAGCGGTTTGCTCTCGCAAGTCGAGGACCGGCTGCTCTCCGCCGTCGGTGCGGTGCAGGGACTTCAGCAGGATGCCGTCGATCGCGCCCGAGCCGCTGGGCGCGTCGCCGACGACTACGTCAGCGACAATCCCTGGCGGATGGTCGGCGTTGCTGCGGCGCTGGGTTTGCTGGTAGGCGTGCTGGTCGGCCGCCGTTGATCCTGACTGCGGAGACGCTTTGCGTCGCCGGTGTTGCTGACGTCATTTCCTTCGAGGAGAGGCCGCGATGATCAAATGGGCGATAATCTTTTTTCTCATCTCGCTCGTCGCCGGGTTTTTCGGTTTCAGCGGCGTTGCGGCCGGGTCGCGGGACATTGCAAAGATCCTCTTCTTCATCGCGATCGTTATTTTCCTGATCGTGCTGGTTTTCGGCGTATTCCTCGGAACGCTGGTATTTTGATGTCCGGCCGAGCTCGCTAGCGGACTTCATCCGCAGGTTCGCGCCCAGGCGCTAGATCCGTGTTGTATCCGGCGCGCGACGCACGCCGAGTCCCCCGCCGGCGGGCCGCGAAATTCCCCGCCGCGCCTACAAACGATTCAGAGGCCGTCCTATTTCTCGAAACCGGGGGTGCGGTTAACTTGGTGCTTCGCCGGCGATCGTGCGCTTCGGAGCGACAGTCTTCGGGCCGAACAGGAGGTCGGTGCAAAACCCTCTTCAGGAAAATTCAGGAGCACGAAAAAAATGAAACCATGGACGCATTTGATTTTGGCGACGACCTGCGCGATCGGGCTTGCCGCCTGCAACACCATGCAGGGCGCCGGCAAGGACATCGAACGGGGCGGAGAAAAAATATCGGACGCCGCCGCGAAGGTTCGGGCCGATTGGCGCAATACCCGGGATCGCTACGAGCACGACTACGATGAGGCGCGGACACGCTGCGCGAACGGCACGGCGGCGCAGCGCGACGCGTGTCGCGACCAGGCGCGGGCGGCGTACAGCGCCAGGATGAACGAGGCGCGTAACACCTATCACCGCCGCGACATGCGCAGCGAGACGGCCGACGAACGCGCCGAAGACGCCTACGAGGCGGCGCGCGACAAGTGCAACGACTTCCGCAACGAGGATGAAGACCGTTGCATCACCAACGCCCGAGCGATGTACCGACGTTAGGCCGGTGCGAATGCTTCGGGACTAGCCATCATTGAAAGGAGCAAATGATGAACAGCAATCAAGTGAAGGGAAGCGCCAAGGACGTCGCAGGCAAGTTGCAGCGCAAGTTTGGCGAGATGACCGGCAACAAGACGCAACAGGTCAAAGGCGCCGCTAAGCAAGTCGAAGGCAAGCTGCAGAAGGGCGCGGGCGATCTCGAGCAATCGAACGATCGGGCAAATCGAAAGACGCGTTGAGCGGTCCGGCAAGTGCGCCGCCCCGGCACCCTTTGCCCGGGCGGCGCGCCCACGAAACGGAGGCGCTGCATGTCCAAATGGCTGCCCGGACTCGTCATCGGGCTGATCCTCTCCGGCGCTGCGTCGGCCCAGCCAAGCACGGCGGCCGATCAGCAGGAAAAAACAGTAAGTCCGTATCTCTACCTGGTCGATTCGGACGGCAACAAGGTCCTGCTCAGCACGCAGTTCTGGCGCAACGACCCGAAATACGACGACCGCGCCTTTCATCGTTTCCTTGATGTGATGGCCGCGCTGGAAAAGCGCGGCTTCCGCAAGAACGAGAAGGTCGTCATCGAAAACTGGGACAAGCCCGAGGCGGTCGTTCGATGCTACATCTATCTCGAGGACCTGCAGGCCGCCAAGAAGACCAAGGGGCCGGTCGTCAGCGATTCGCGCCTCTGGTGCACCGACAACGGCGCCTCGGAGCACGAGGTAAGGCCCTCCGATACGTCCAAGCACGTCGACGAGGTGATGAAGTACTTCGACGAGTATTTCGCCAGGGCGAAGGCGCAGCGTGCACAAGAAGGGCGCGACGCGAGAGGCGGTCGGGCGACCGCCCGTTCCGAGTCTTCGCCATCGGCGAGCCGCGACAGCTGCGCGCGTGCGATGGATCCTGCCTGGCGATGAGGTGCTTGCCGAGATGTTTTACCGGGCAGGCCAGGCTGTATGGACCTGTGCGGCTGCGCGGTAACATCGACCGATGCCGTCACCGACGAAGGCGCCGCAGATCAGCGCCGATATCCGGCCGCCGCGCTCCACGCCGTCGCGCGGCGGCATGCGGCCGTACACCGTCGGTTTCTATCTGGTTCCCGATTTTCCGATGATGGCTTTTTCTGCAGCGATCGAGCCGCTGCGCGCGCGCCAATCGGCTTTCCGGGCGAGAAGCTTTTCGACTGGCGCCTGTTTTCACGCGACGGCGCTCCGGTGCGGGCGAGCAACGGCATTCGATATCGCCGTCGGCAGCTCGATCCGCGACAGCGCGGCGCTGGACATGCTGCTCGTTTGCGCGGGCAGCCGACGCCGGCGCCCGCGACAAGCCGCTCGCCCAATGGCTGCGCGCGCTCGCGCGGTCGGGCACCTCGGTCGGCGGCATCAGCCTCGGGGCCTATGCGCTGGCGCACGCCGGCTTGCTCGATGGCCGGCGCTGCGCGTTGCACTGGGAGAACCTGGCAGCGTTCGCCGAACAGTTTCCGCGCGCCGCGCACGACCAGTGATATCTTCGTCATCGACGGCGATCGGTACACCTGTTCGGGCGGAACTGCCGGCGTTGGACATGATGCTGCAGCTGATCACCGACCGCGACGGCCGCGCGCTGGCCAACGGAGTTTCCGAGCAATTCATCCATCCGCGCATCCGCGACACGCAGGACCGGCAGCGCATGGCGATCCAGGCCCGGCTGGGCGTTGCCAATCAGAAGCTGACCGCGGCGATCGGATTGATGGAAGCACGGCCGATGAGCCGCGCGATGTTCGGCAGATCGCCGCCGAGGTCGGCCTGTCACCGCGCCAGCTCGAGCGCCTGTTCGCGAAGTATCTGCATGCGAGCCCGAGCCAGCACTATCTCGAGGTGCGGCTCGACAGGGCGCGCACGCTGTTGCTGCAGACCGCCAAGCCGATACTCGACGTGGCGGTGGCCTCGCGGATTCGCGTCGGCCTCCCATTTCAGCCGATGCTATCGCGCCGTCTACGGCCACAAGCCGAGCGACGAGCGCTCCGCGTCGCTGGTCCGTCGCGACCGCAAACCGAATCCCTAAAGCTTGCTCGCGTAATCCTTCTGCACCTTCTTGATCCGCTCGTGCGAGCCCAGGAAGGCGTGCTTCGACATGTCGGCGGAATATTTGCTGCCCGGCGGATGCTTGCCGACGGCCTCGGCCAGCGCGCGAATGTGGTGGGGCCCGGCGCCGCAGCAGACGCCGAGATAGCGGATGTCGAGCGCCAGCGCCTGCGGCCGAATTCGGCGATCTCGAAGCGATTGCAGGTGAACGGATCGAGGGCGACCGGGAACGGCCGGCGTGCCTTCGTCGTAGTGCCAGTGCGCGTCGCGCAGCGACTGGAACGAAGGCTCGCGTCTCGCTGGTGCGGTAGGGCACCGGCAGCGCCGCCATGTGCGAATCTTTACCGCGGCGCGGATCTCACGCAGCAGCGGCATCATCGTCGCCGGGCCGCGGATGCAGTTCAGGCCGACGACATCGGCGCCGGCGTCGGCGAGCCGCTTGCAGGCGTCGGCGACGCGCCAGTCCTCGCGCGTCACGTCGTCCTGGTGCATCGCCAGCGTGATCACCGCGGTCTGCCCGGCGCGCTTGATGACGTCCAGCGCGATCAGCGCCTCCTGCGCATAGGAAAACGTCTCGCCGATGATGAAATCGACGCCGGCGTCGACCGCCCAGCCGACCTGCTCCTCGAACATCGCGCGCACCGCCTTGTGCGACGCGGGGTCGCGCGGGATCGTAGACGTTGGTGTTGCAGATGTCGCCGGCGAAGAAGGCGCCGCTTTCCGCCGCCACGGCCTTGGCGATGTCCAGCGCGCGGCGGTTGATCGGCTCGAGGTCCTTTTCGCGGCCGATGATGCGCAGCTTTTCGCGGTGCGCGTAGTAGGTGAGCGCTTCCACGACGTCGGAGCCGGCGTGGACGAAGTCGCGGTGCAGCTGCGCGACGACCTCGGGATGCTCGAGCACCACCTCGGGGACGAAAGCGCCGGCCTGCAGGTAGCCGCGCCGCTCGAGCTCGAACAGGTAGCCCTCGGCGCAGATCACCGGTCCCTGTTCGAGGCGTTCCAGCAGCGAGTGTCGAAGGCCGTTGTCGTTGCGGTGTGCGGTCATGGCGATGTCCCGGGCGTGAAGGCGCAACTATCGCATCTCGGTCGGCGCCGACCAGCCGCCAGGCGACGCCGATTGTCGCCGGTGCGACGCCCGGCCGGCGTCCGGCCGGCGTCCGGTGCCGGGACCTCGAGCGGTGCCGCGTCTTTCCGGCCGCGACGCCAAGGTCCGCAATGGACCAACCCGGGTCGTATCTGTAACACTTGCCTCCCGGCGCGCCAACTATGCTGGCGGCGAGCGCCTCGCAGCACGGCGCGGCAAGCCGCTTTCGAGGATGGCGTGGAGACACTGGCATTCATTCTGCACAACCTGCCCGCCATCGGCGAGCGCACGGTCGAGCACCTGTCGATCGTCAGCGTCGCCGTCGGCTTCGCGATCCTGACCGGCGTTCCGCTGGGCATCGCGATCACCCAGAGCCAGCGCACCGCCGACACCGTGCTCTACCTGGGCTCGATCGTGATGACGATTCCGTCGATCGCGCTGTTCGGCGTGCTGATTCCGCTGCTGTCGAAGATCGGCCAGGGCATCGGCTACCTGCCGGCGGTGATCGCCGCGATGCTCTACGCGCAGCTGCCGATCATGCGCAACACCTATACCGCGATCCGCAACGTCGATCCGGCGCTGCGCTCGGCCGCGATCGGCATGGGCATGTCGACGTCGCAGCGCCTCGCGCGCGTCGAGATCCCGATCGCGCTGCCGGTGATCATCGCCGGCATGCGGATCGCGGTCGTCATCAACATCGGCGTGACCGCGATCGCCGCGTACATCGGCGCTGGCGGCCTCGGCACATTCATCTCCCGCGGCATCTCGCAGACCGACATCCGCCAGCTGATCACCGGCGCGCTGGCGCTGGCCCTGCTCGCCATCGCCGC
Organism: uncultured beta proteobacterium; assembly: GCA_963713125.1. Lineage (GTDB taxonomy): Bacteria > Pseudomonadota > Gammaproteobacteria > Burkholderiales > Casimicrobiaceae > PALSA-1003. The sequence continues at coordinate 571,244 of CAVQKL010000005.1, forward strand.
CGACTACGGGCTGCTGTGGCTGCAGCGCCGGCTGACGCCGAAGGGCGCCGCGGAGCGCTGCTGATGCGTCGGCGGCACACAAACATGATCCGCCTCGAAGCGCTGCACCAAGATCTACCCGTCGGCGCACGGTGGCGCCGCCTCGGTGGATCGCGTGAGCTTCGAAGTCGGCGCCGGCGAGACCTGCGTTTTGCTCGGGCCGTCGGGCTGCGGCAAGACGACGACGCTTGCGCATGATCAATCGTCTGGTCGCGCCGACCTCGGGCAAGATCTTCATCGGCGGCCGCGACACCGAGCGCCGTCGACCCGGTGGCAATTGCGTCGCGGCGATCGGCTACGTGATCCAGCAGATCGGGCTTTTTCCCAACATGACGGTGGCCGAGAACATCGGGGTCGTGCCGCGGCTGCTCGAACTGGGATCGCGCGCGCGATGCGCCGGCGCGCCGAAGAGCTGCTTGGCGATGCTGGCGCTCGATCCCGCGGAGTTTCTCGACCGCTATCCGAACGAGCTCTCGGGCGGCCAGGCGCAACGCGTCGGCGTCGCCCGCGCGCTTGCCGCCGATCCGCCCGGTGCTGCTGATGGACGAGCCGTTCGGCGCGCTCGACCCGGTCAATCGCGAAGTCATCCAGGACGAGTTCCTGCGCATGCAGAAAGAGCTGCGCAAGACGGTCCTGTTCGTCAGCCACGACATCGACGAAGCGGTGAAGATGGCCGACCGCATCGCGATCTTTCGCGCCGGCCGCCTCGAGCAGTATGCGGCGCCCGACGAGCTGCTCGGCGCGATCCGGCCAACGAGTTCGTCGCCGGCTTCGTCGGCAGCGATCGCACGTTGAAGCGACTGCGCCGCATCGCCGTCAGCGAAGTCGTGAGCGACGCCGGCGGCGGGCGTCGCATTCGCACCGACCGCGCCCGTCGGTCGCCCGACGACGATTTGCGCCGCGTGGCGACGCTGTTTCTCGAGCATGGCGTCGACGCTCCTGCGCTGCGTCGATGCCGACGGGCGCATCGTCGGCGTCGTCACGCGCGACGCGGTCGCCGCGGCTCGCGCACTGCCGCCGCGCCGGGAGCGTCGCTTCATGACGACCGCCGCTCGCAGTCGGCACGGCCGCGCTCGATGCTGCCTTACGCGGTGCTGGCAGCGCATCGCGCTGGCGATCGTCTGGGTGCTGGTCGCGAGCGGACTCGTGGACCGACATCCTGCGCTACCGCAAGGACATCATCTATCTGACCAAGCAGCATCTGGTGCTGGTCGCGGTGTCGGGCTCGCGCGGCGATCGTCACCGGCGTCGCATCGGCATCTGGCTGTCGCGGCCGTGCGATGGCGCGCTAGGCGGAAGCGACGATCCAGGCGGTCAACATGGTGACCTCGATCCCGACGCTCGGCAAGCTCGCGCTGATGATGACTTTGCTCGGCATCGGCCCGCTGCCCGCGATCGTCGGGCTGTGGATCGCGACGCTGCTGCCGATCATGCGCAACACCTACGAGGGCATTGCGCGCGGTGCCGGGCCATCTCGTCGACGCCGCGCAGCGGGATGGGCATGGGCCCCGGCGCGATCCTGCGCCGGGTCGAGCTGCCGAACGCGCTGTTCGTGATCTTCGCCGGCATACGCACGGCGATGGCGGTCAACGTCGGCACCGCGCCGATCGCGTTCCTGATCGGCGGCGGCGGGCTGGGCGAACTCATCTTCACCGGCATCGACCTGCAGGAGTACGGCGATGATGCTGGCCGGGGCGATCCCGACCGCGCTGCTCGCGGTCGCCGTGGATTTTTTGTTCGGGCAGGCGCAGTATTGGCTGGTGCCGCGCGGCGTCAATCCGCTGCGGAATTCTTGAGGCTAACGATCCTAGGAGGAGCGCATGAACAAGGCGATGGGTCAGTTCTTTGCGGCGGCATTGCTGGCGGCGGCACTGCAGCGCTGTCGCGGCCGCGCAGACGATCGTGGTCGGCGGCAAGGCATTCACCGAGCAGCAGATCATGACGGCGATGACGGTGGAGCTGCTGAAGGCCAAGGGCTTCAGCCCGAATCGCGAGGCGGGCATGGGCAGCGCGGCGGTCCGTTCGGCACTGGAAAACGGCCAGGTCGACGTCTACTGGGAATACACGGGCACCGGTCTCGGCGTGTTCAACAAGATCACCGACAAGTTCGCGTCGGCCGCAGGAAGCGTACAAGAAGCATCAAGGAAGTCGACGCGCGCCAAGGGCATCGTCTGGCTCAACATGTCGCCGGTCAACAACACGTACGCGCTTCGCGATGAACAAGCGACCAGGCGCAGAAGCGCGGCATCGTGACGATGAGCGACCTCGCGAAGGCGGTCAAAGGCGGCGCCAAGCTCACGTTCGCGTCGAACGCCGAGTTCTACGCGCGGCCGGACGGGCTGCCCGGATGGCAGACCGCGTACGGGTTCGAGTTCGATCGCGACAACGTCAAGCGGATGGACACCGGGCTCGTCTATTCGGCGCTGAAGGACCGCCAGGTCGATTCCGCGCGTCGTGTTCGCGACCGACGGCCGCATCCCGGCGTTCAATTTCGTCGTGCTGAAGGACGACAAGCACTACGCGCCGCCGTACAACCTGACGCCGGTCGTGCGCAAGGAAATTCTCGACAAGTACCCGAAGATCGCCGATGCGCTCAACTGCGCTCTCGGCCAAGCTCAACGACGAAACGATGGCCAAGCTCAACGCCAGCGTCGACGTCGACAAGAAGACGGTCGAGGAAGTCGCCGACGGATTTCTGAAGAGCAACGGCCTGATCTGATGGCGGAAGCTCGCCGACGCGCGACCGGTCGCGAGCAGGCGGCGCGCTTGCGGACGCTGCCGCGCTGGCGCGCGGGCTCGAGTTCGACGAGCTGCCGGACGAGTCGTCCGGCTGGCGCTGCGTTGCCTGCTCGACCTGATCGGCGTCGCCGCCGCCGGCGCGCGAACGCCCGCCGGCCGCCATCGTCAATGCCTATGCGTCGACGCAGATGTGCGGCCGCGATCGCACAGGCGCGGATCCTGTTCGACGGGCGCCGCGCGGGCATCGCCGGCGCCGCCTTCGCCGGCGCGTCGACGATCGATGCGATCGATGCGCACGACGGACACGTGCTGACCAAGGGGCATGCCGGCGTCGCGCTGCTGCCGGCGCTGCTCGCTTGCGTCGACGGCGGCATCGGCGAACGGCGGGCGCGTCGACGGCCGCGAGTTCGTCGCCTGCCTCGTGCTGGGCTACGAGATCGCGACGCGAGCCGGCATCGCGCTGCATTCGACGACGTGCCGATTACCATTGCTCGGGCGCGTGGAACGCGCTCGGCTGCGCGGCGCTCGGCGGCACGGCTGATGAACTTCGATGCGAGCGCCGCATGCGCGACGCGCTCGGGATCGCCGAATATCTGGGACCGCGCGGCCAGATCCTGCGCGTCTGCGCGCAGCCCGACGATGCTCAAGGACGGATCGGGCTGGGGCGCGCACGCCGGCGTGACCGCAGCGTTGCTGGCGCGCGACGGATTTACCGGTGCGCCGGCGCTGACGATCGAGCGCGACGACGTGGCGCCGCTGTGGAGCGACCTCGGCCAGCGCTGGCGCATCCGCGAGCAGTATTTCAAGGCGTATCCGGTCTGCCGCTGGGCGCAGCCGGCGGTCGAGGCGGCGCTCTCGCTCAAGCGCGCGCACCGCTTCGACGCCGACGACATCGTCGCGATCGGGATCGATAGTTTCCGCGAAGCGATCGACCTGGGCTCGCGGTGCCGGATGCCGGCGACGACCGACGAGGCGCAATACAGCCTGCCGTTTCCGGTGGCGGCGGCGCTGATTTTCGGCCGAGTCGGCGCCGCCGAAATCGGCGCGCACGGGCCTCGGCGATCCGCACGTCGCGCGGCTCGCTCGCGACGTTCACGCTGGCGCGAGGACGTCGAATTCTCGCGATCGCTTTCCGGCCGAGCGCTGGGCGCGGGTCCGCATCGGGCTCGCCGACGGCCGCACGCTCGTCTCCGAGCCGGCGCAGGCGCGCGGCGGAGCCGGAAAATCCGCTGTCCGACGAGGAAATCGACGCCAAGTACCGCGACCTGGCCGAGCCCGGTCGCTCGGTGCCGCGTCGGAGCTCGCGCATCGCCGCGCTGGCGGCCGCATTGCCGGGTGACGCGACAGCATTGCCGGCGCTGATCGACGAGCTGCTGTCCGCCGCGACGCTGAACACTGCCGACGTCGCTTTCGCATCAGACGGCGTCGCGTTCGGGGCGATGGCTGGCAAACGATGTCGCGATGATCGATTCGATTGAAACTCCAACCAAGGACAATCGCAATGCCTCGAATCCCTGACCGCGCGGACTACGTCATCATCGGCGCCGGCATCCACGGCCTGTCGACGTCGATGCACCTCGCGCAAAAGCTCAAGGCGAGCGGCAAGACCGTCGGTGCGGGAGGCGTGCGCATCGTCGTGCTGGACAAGACGGGCATCGGCGCCGGCGCCTCGGGCATCGCCTGCGGCGTCGTGCGCAACAACTACTACCAGCCGGCGATGCGCGAGCTGATGGCGCAATGCGTCGAGGTCTGGGAAAGCGACGCGGAAGCCTACAGCTATCACCCGGTCGGCTACATGCAGATCAGCCCCGAGGTGATGCACGCGCAGGTCGCGACGATCTACGAGCAGCAGAAGGCGATCGGCTACGACTCGACGTTCATCGAGGGCGAAGCCGATTCGCTGCGCTACATGCAAGGGCATGCTTCACGACTGGCAGGCGAAGAACATCACCTCGGTGCTGCACGAAAAGCGCGGCGGCTATGCGAACAACCAGGCGTCGCTCGCCGGCCTCGAGCGCAAGACGCGGGCGCTGGGCGTCGACATCGTGACCGGCGTCGCGGTGACGGGCTTTCGCAGCGACGGCGGTTCTGGCGCGATCGGCGCGGTCGATACCGATGCCGGAACGATCGCATGCGACCAGGTCGTCGTCGCCGTCGGTCCATGGATCAATTCGATCTGGAACATGCTCGCGCTGCCGAAGACGATCGCGCGTCAAGGGACGCGACGGCGCGACGCACGAAGGCGTGCGCATGTGGCACTACATGGCGCTGCAGGAAGGCACGCTGGGCGTCGATCCGGATTTCCAGAAGACCAACGACGGCGCGATGCCGCCGGTGATACACGTCGACACCGACGCGCCGCTGTACTCGGACCGCGACGGACAGGTAATCACCGACCAGCTGTGGGGCCTGTACTACAAGCCCGACTTCCACTTCGGCGGCGTCCAGGGCGGCGCGATGCCGGCCAGCGGTCGAGCGCGACGCCGACCAGGTTCGCGTCGATCCGTATGGACCGAAGTCGCCGGAGTTCGTCGTCGACGATAATTTCGCCGACATGTGGACTTCGGCGCTCGCGCATTGCCAGAAGCGATTCGAAGGCAAGCACGGCGTATACCGCAACGAGCCATCGGGAGGCATTGGCTGCTTTACGCCCGACAGCTTTCCGGTATTCGACCGGTTCCGCGACAACGTCTACGTGATCGCCGATTCCAATCACGGCTACAAGATGATCGGCGTCGGCAAGCTTGTCGCCGATGAATTGCTCGGCGCCAAGCCCGCGTTGCTCGAGCCGTTCCGGTTTTCGCGCTACGCTGCAGGCAAGCTTCACCCGGTCAGCCGCAGTCCATTCCCCTGGAGCTGATGGACAAGGATCTGAATCGCGATCGTGTGGTCGTTCTGGCCGCGCTGGCGGCAGTCGTCGCGCTGGCCTGGGTATATCTCGGCTACATCGCTCTCGCCCAGCCGGCGATGGACATGGATGCGGTCGCGATGGCGGCGATGCCGCTGCCCGAATGGGACTGCCGGCTACTTCGCGGCCAACGTTGGCGATGTGGATGGTGATGATGGTCGGCATGATGCTGCCCAGCGCCGCGCCGACGCTGCTGCTGTTCGATGCGCTGCGGCGGCATAGCGATGCTGCGCGCGACGTCGACCAACCGCGCAACGGCGCTTTTCGCCGACCGGATACGTCGCTCGCATGGAGCGCGTTCAGCGTGCTCGCGACGACGGCGCAATGGGGTTTGAGCAGCGCGGTGCTGCTTTCGGCGATGATGACGAGCAAGAGTCCGGTTTTCGGCGGGATCCTGCTGATCATCGCCGGCGCCTATCAATTCACGCCGTTGAAGACGGCATGCCTCAGCCAGTGCCGCAGCCCGGCTGAATTCCTGGTCAGGCATCGCCGCACGGGCCCGATCGGCGCCGTTGATGATGGGCTTGCAGCACGGCGTCCAGTGCATCGGCTGCTGCTGGGCGCTGATGGCGCTGCTGTTCGTGTTCGGCGTCATGAACCTGCTTTGGGTGGCCGCGCTCGCCGTCTTCGTCTTTGTCGAAAAGCTGGCGCCGGCGGGGCCGCTGGTCGGGCGTATCGGCGGCGTCCTGATGGTCGTCCCGGGTTGGTTCTGATGGCGATCGGATGATTGCGAAGGAGTCAGTCCAAATGGCGATGATCGAATGGTTTTTGAAAGGCAAGGAATTCGGAAACTGCAATTGCTCGTACGGTTGTCCGTGCCAGTTCAACGCGCTTGCCGACGCACGGCAACTGCATGGCGATGGGCGCCTACCGATTCGACGAAGGGCGTTTCGGCGATGTCGAGCTGGGCGGCCTGCGCGCCGCGGCGACGTGGAAGTGGCCCGGCGCCGTGCATCAGGGCAACGGCACGATGCAGCTCATCATCGACGAGCGCGCCGACCGAAGCAGCGCGATGCGCTGGTGACGATGATGAGCGGCAAGGAGACGAAGGACATGGCGACAATGTGGTGGGTTTATTCCGCCATGTGCCCGACCAAGCTCGAGCCGCTGTTCAAGCCGATCGAATTCGAGGTCGACGTCGACGCGCCGGCGCGCGCAGCTCGTGGTTCCCGGCGTTATCGAAACCGTCGGCGAGCCGATCCGCAACCCGGTCACCGGCGCCGAGCATCGCGCCCGGATCGATCTGCCGAACGGATTCGAGTACCGCCTCGGGGAGGTCGCCAGCGGCACGACCAAGGCGACCGGCGGCATCAAGCTGGATTTCGGCAGACACCTTCGGCTTGTGCGCCAACATCCACTTGAGTCACGCTGGCGTCGTCGGCTAGCGCCTGCCGCGCTGTCGCGCCGGCAATCGATCACGCGAACACCGCCGCTTCGCGCACCGTGTAGCCGTAAGGCGCGGCTGCCGTGCACAGCGAATGCCAGACGTCGCGCGCGAAGCTCCTCGCCACCAGCACCGTGCAAGCCGGCGGTTCGCCGTGGCGATAGAACAGCGCGGGAACGCGGCCGTAGAGGCTTTGCCGGCATTGCCCGGCGCCGAACGCGCGCGGATGGAAGTCGAGCGGGCAGCCGGTGGCCAGCACGTCCTGCGCCCGCGCGTCCGTCGACGACATAGGCGACGCGGCTCGCCGAAACGTCGAACAGCGCGCCGCCGGCGGCGTTCAACTGCGTCGCGCGCGCCGGCGAAATCGCCGAGCGCGCGAGGCGGCGCCGGCGACCAGCAGCCAGGACGCGGGTCCGAGCCACAGCGCGGCCACGCCTTCGCCCCTGCTCGTCGTATTGGCGGCGGCCGGCAGCGCGATGCCTGCGATGCGCTGCACCTCTGCGGCCAACGACGGCGACGTCGGCGCCGCCCTGCACGTTCCACGCCGTCGCGATCGTCGCTTCGCCGAGGAAAACGCCCGAGCCCGCGGCGCCGTAGTGCCCCGGCGCGGTCGAACCGATCGCGCGTACGGTCGGATTCAGACACGCAGGCGCTCCCCTTCGGGATCGATGAAGCACGGCGGCCCGACGCGCACCTTGACCCGCGCATCGGCCAGCGGCGAGACCGCCCACAGGTTCTCGCCGTGCCGCGCGCGGCCGCTCTCCAGCAGCGCCAGCCCGATCGACGCGTCGAGATTCGGGCTCCAGCACCAGGAGCTGACGTGACCCAGCATCGGGCATCGGCGGCGGCTGTGATCCGGATCGGCGACCAGCTTGCCGCCGCGAGGAATCGTTCCATCGATCGCGGTCAGCCCGACCAGCTGCCAGCGCTCCGGCGCGGTCAGCGCGGGCCGCGCGAGCAGCGGCTTGCCGATGCACCATTTCGCCGGACTGACGAGCTTGCCCATGCCGAGGTCGTCGGCGGTGGTGCGGCCGTCGGCCTCGGGTCCGACGACGACGTGTCCTTTTTCGATCCGCAAGCGTGCTCATCGCCTCGGTGCCGTAGGGCATGATGCCGAACGCTTCTCCTGCCGCCATGACCGCTTCCCACATCGCGCGGCCGTGCGTGACCGGCACGTGGATCTCGTAGGCGAGCTCGCCCGAGTAACTCATGCGGAACAGCCGCGCCGGAATGCGCGTCGCTCGCCGGCGACGAGTTCGCAATCGCCGACCGCAAGGAATGGAAATGCCGTGTTGCGAAACGTCGATCGACACCAGCTCGGCAAGGACCTTGCGCGCCATCGGGCCCGACAGCGCCGCCGCCGCCCATTGCTCGGTGACCGACGTGGCGAATACCTCCAGCTCGGGCCATTCGACCTGCAGCAGGTATTCGAGATGCTGCATGACGTTGACCGCGTTCAAGCGTCGTCGTCGTCATCAGGTAATGCGTTGTCGGCCAGGCGCGAGGTCGTGCCGTCGTCGAACACCATGCCGTCGTCGCGCAGCATGACGCCGTAGCGGCAGCGCCCGACCGCCAGCGTGTCCCAGCGATTGATGTAGACGCGATTCAGAAACTCGGCGACGTCGCGTCCCTGCAGCTCGATCTTGCCCAGCGTCGATACGTCGACCAGCCCGACGCTGCTGCGCACGTTCTTCGCTTCGCGGTTGGCCGCATCGTCCTCCGATTCGCCGGGGCGCGGATACGAATGCGGCCGCTTCCACAGGCCGGCGTTCAACATGCGCGCCCCGTGCTCGACGTGCCAGTCGTGCATCGCCGAATGGCGCGTCGGCTCGACGTTCGCGCCGACCTCGTGGCCGGCCAGCGCGCCCAATGTCACCGGCGTGTACGGCGGGCGGAACGTCGTCGTGCCGACCTGCGGGATCGCGACGCCGAGCTCCGCAGCCAGCAGCGCAAGACCGACGATGTTGCCGGTCTTGCCCTGGTCGGTGCCCATGCCGAGCGTCGTGTAGCGCTTCAGATGCTCGATCGAGCGGTAGCCTTCGCGCGCGGCGAGCGCGATGTCGGCGACGGTCACGTCGTTCTGCCAGTCGACGAAGCACTTGGCGCCGCGCCGGCGCGACGGCACCGACCAGAGCGCTTGCAGCGGACCGCTCGATACGGCCGCCGCTGCCGGTGCGGGCTGCGTCGCGGCGGCGAGCAAACCCCGAGCGCGCGGCGGCGGCGAGCCCCGCGGCATGTCCGTCGGCGAGGACCGCACTCAGGTCGAGCTTGCCGTTGGCCGCGCCGGCCGCGACGATCGCCTGCGGCGAGGCGTCGGGCACGAACGTCGCAAGCGCCTCGTCGTAGCGAAGCTTGCCGCGCGACTGCGAGTAAAGATGCACGGCCGGGATTCCAGCCGCCCGAGATGCAGACGAGGTCGCAATCGATCCGTCGGTCGCGCCGTCTTCCAGCCGAGCCAGATGTCGACGCCGGCGACTCGCAGCCTGCCGTGCGCGCGGACGATCGCGCTGCCGGGCAGCATCGGCATGCCCGCCGCGCGCGCGCGTCGCGGACGGTCGCCGACGAGCGCCGCTTGCGGTCGCGCATCGGCGATCGCGGCGATCGACGACGCCGGCGTCGTGCAAGCTCAGCGCCGCTGTCGTAGGCGCTGTCGTTGTTGGTGAAGATCACCGCACGCGTTCCGGGCTTGACGCCGTAGCGGGTGACATAGGCCTGCGCCGCGCCGGCGAGCATCGTGCCCGGCAGGTCGTTGTCGGCATAGGCGATGCCGCGCTCCAGCGCGCCGCTGGCGAGCACGACGATGCCGGCGCGCACGTGCCACAGCCGCTGGCGCGGCGTGAACGGCGGCGGCTCCGGCAGATGATCGGCGACGCGCTCGACCAGGCCGACCAGGTTCTGGTCGTAGTAGCCGAACGCGGTCGTGCGCGGCAGCAGCGTCACGTCGCGGCATTCGCCGCGAGCTCGTCGAGGCGCGCGGCGACCCACGTCGCGGCCGGTGTGCCGTCTATCGGGTCGGCCGCGCCGCGCAAGGCTGCCGCCGAACGCCGCGTTTTCATCGCACAGCATCACCCGCGCGCCGCACCGCGCGGCGGCGCGCGCCGCGGCGAGGCCCGCCGGGCCGCCGCCGATCACCAGCACGTCGCAATGCGCGTAGCGATGCTCGTAGTGATCGGGATCGGGCTCGCGCGGCGCGCGGCCGAGGCCGGCGGCGTGGCGGATCGCGTGCTCGTACTTGAGCCACCAGCGCGGGCCGGGCGGCCACATGAAGGTCTTGTAGTAGAAGCCCGGCCGGAAACAGACGGCGAAAACACGTCGTTGAGCGCGCCGATGTCGAAGCGCAGACGACGGCCAGCGGTTCTGGCTGGCGGCGACGAGGCCGTCGTAGAGCTCCTGCTGCGTCGCGCGGGTGTTGGGCTCGGTGCGTGCGCCGCGCGCGAGCTGCACCAGCGCGTTCGGCTCGTCGGCGCCGGCGGTGACGATGCCGCGCGGGCGGTGATACTTGAAGCTGCGGCCGACCAGATGCACGCCGTTGGCCAGCAAGGCGGACGCCAGCGTGTCGCCCGGATGACCCTGATAAGCGGCGCCGTCGAATGAAAACGCGAGCGTCCGCGAGCGATCGACGATGCCGCCCGCCGCGAGACGATGCGACTGCGTCACGGCGCGTCTCCGCCCAGCGTCCTGGTCGGGACGGGCGCTGGCGAGGATGTCGTGCGTGCGCGTATCGCGGCGGACCTTGAACCAGCGCCGGCAGCCGGCGCTGTGCAGCCACAGCTCGTCGTGCGGACCGCAGGGGTTGTCGCGCAGGTAGACGAATTCGAACCACGCCTCGGCCGGCGCATCCGGCGGCGGGCGCTTGAGCGTCGCGTCGCCGCCGTAGGTGAATTCGATCTGGTTGCGCGGGCCGCACCACGGGCAGGGGATCAGCAGCATGGCGGTGCTCAATGCGCCCCGGGGTGCGGCCCGGCGCCCTTTTCGTCGATCATCCGGCCTTCGGCGAAGCGCTCCAGCGTGAACGCGGCGTTCAACGGGTGCGGCTCGCCGCGCGCCATCGTGTAGGCATGCAGCCAGCCCGACGCCGGCGTCGCCTTGAAGCCGCCGTAGCACCATCCGCCGGTCATCGTCAGCCCGTCGACCGGCAGCTTCGCGATGATCGGGCTGCCATCCATCGTCATGTCCATGATGCCGCCCCAGCTGCGCAACTGGCGCAGGCGGCCGAAGCTCGGGAACAGCGCGAGGCACGCCGGCGACGACGTGCTCGAGCGCCGGCAGGTTGCCGCGCTGCGCGTACGAATTGTAGAAATCGAGGTCGCCGCCCATCACCAGCTCGCCCTTGTCCGACTGGCTGATGTAGAAATGCACGGCGCCCGAGGTCACGACGGTGTCGAGCACCGGCTTGATCGGCTCGGACACCATCGCCTGCAGCACGTGCGATTCGATCGGCAGCCGGATGCCCGCCATCGCCGCGAGCCGGCTCGAGTTCCCGGCGACCGCGATGCCGAGCTTGCGCGTCGCGATGGAGCCGCGCGTCGTATCGACGCCGCGCGACTGCGCCGCGCTCGATGCGTATGCCGGTGACCTCGCAGTTCTGGATGATGTCGACGCCGCGCGCGTCGGCGGCGCGGGCATAGCCCCACGCCACCGCGTCGTGACGCACCGTGCCGCCGCGCGGCTGCAGCAGCCCGCCGACGATCGGGAAGCGCGCCGAGGGCGAGGTGTCGAGCTCGGGAATCCATGCGGCGATCTCGTCGCGGCTCAAGAACTTGGCATCGATGCCGTTCAGGCGCATCGCGTTGCCGCGGCGGATCGCGGCGTCCATGTCGGCCGGCGAATGCACGAGGTTCAGCACGCCGCGCGCGCTGTACATGACGTTGAAGTTGAGCTCCTGCGACAGGCGTCTCCCACAGCTTCAGCGAGAATTCGTAGAAATGCGCGTTGGGATCGAGGTGATAGTTCGAGCGCACGATCGTCGTGTTGCGCCCGGTGTTGCCGCCGCCCAGCCAGCCTTTTTCCAGCACCGCGACGTTGCTGATGCCGTGCTCTTTGGCGAGGTAGTAGGCGGTGGCCAGGCCATGGCCGCCGCCGCCGACGACGATCGCGTCATAGGCGCGCTTCGGCTCGGGGCTGCGCCAGGCCAGCGGCCAGTGCTCGTGGCGGCTCAGCGCGTTGCGGGCAAGCGAAAAGATCGAATAGCGCATGGACTGCTACAGATGCCACGCGACTGCCCTCGCGCGCGGCGGCGCCCTCGGCCCGTACAGGCGGCCGGCGCGCGACGAGCGCGGGACTCGTCAGGGCGCAGGGCGTCGCGTGACAGCGCGACAGTGCCGATCAGCGCGACGCCGCAGAGCCAGCGCCGCAAGCGCCCACGCGGTGAGCGTCGGGACCGGCGTCAAAACGACCGGAGGAGGCGGCGGAGCGGAGCTGATCGTTATCTGCCAGTTGTCGATGCCGGCGGCGAGCGTATAACCTCCGCCGCCTAAGCTGGTCCCATTCGCGCGGAAGAAGCCGAACTGGATCGCCCCGCCGCCGGCGGAAAAGTCCGGATGCTGCGTATTGTCGAAGTAGGTCGATCCGTCCGTGGCCACGCTTACCAAGCCGAAGTTCGCCGCGGCCAACCCACTCAAAGCGTGGTTGGTCCAGGCGGAGCGACGGCCCCGTGATCAGGGCTGCCGGTGAAAACATAAAGATTGGCACCCTGCTGAACCGCCGGGCCCAGTCGATTGGCCCTGACCGAAACAACCCGACGTACACGCTGCGTCCTCCGAGTATGCTGAGCGAGGCGATCGCGCCGGATACTGCTCGGGTTGTAGGTGAAACGGGGTGTAAATGCTGGTGCTGAGAACGACGTCTGTTGAGACCGGGGCCAGCGCCGTTCAAGGCATCGGTGATCTCCCGGAAGGAGCCCGGGTTGCCGCCTGCCAGCACCTGGCCACCGGTGCTGGTTCCACCAGTGGGTGTCGTGAATTGCATCAGCGACCAGTCGGTATCCAGGAATGTGCTGTCGGAGGCCGTTTGTGCAGCCGCGGGCGCCGAGAGAGCGATGGACCGTTGCGAACAGCCGACATCGATGAAGCGAGCAGCGCGAAACTCGCGCTGGCCCTTCGCGCTGTACCTAGTCACGGCTGTTCTCCCCTGGGACGGCTTGGCAAAATGCATCGCCTCGAAATTAGTAACGCCGGGCGATCCGCCGCTCGGCGATTGCATCACTTTGCCTGCGTTGGACTGTAGCCCTGTATCCGTGACCAGTCAACGCGGCTCGTGCGCCGTCCGCACGGCCATCGACGCAGGCTTTGCGCTGTCGCACGTCGCTGAACATGTCGTCAGTCGCGTGCAACGGCCGGCACCCGCGCGCTCACGACCGGAACCATCCATACCGCGTAGCGCTGCGGATCGCGGATATCGGCGATCATCTGGTCGAAATAGGCCAGCGCCTGATCGCGCGTGATCGGCGTCAGCTCGCCGATCGGCTCGACATAGCCGTCGCGCCAGGCTTCGAGGATGGATGCGAACGTCTCCCGCGGCACGCGCACCGTATCGACGACGACGTAGTCGACGGTGATGGCCTCGAGATTCATCGCGGCGAGGATGCCGAAGACGTTGCGGCCGATGAAAAGTCGGTTCCGGTCGCGGCGCCGAATTGCGCCGGAGCCACGTGCCAGAAGTCCTGCGGATCGAGCGACGCCGCGCTGAAAATGCAGCATCCCGTAGTCTTCGGGGATCAGGTGCAGAGTGCCGCCGGGGCGGGTGACCCGGATCAGCTCGGCCAGCACCCGCTCGGGATAGCGGAATCGCGTGAATGACGTGCCGGCAGACGGTGAGGTCGAAACTGCGGTCGGCGGCCGCGAGCTCGTAGATGCTCTGATGCTCGAACGAGAGCCGGGCCGCGAGGCTTCGATAGCGCGACCGGGCGAGCTCCAGATGCGCGTCGATGATGTCGACGCCGAGGACGCTGGCGCGGGGAAAAAGCTCGGCCAGCCGCGAGGCCGCCTCGCCGGTGCCGCAGCCGGCATCGAGAATGCGCGGCGTCGGCGGGCAGCAGCGTAACGGCCGAACAGCAGCGCTTCCTGCGGCCAGATGGCCTGCGCCTGCGCGGCCAGGTTCCGCACCATCGACTCGTCGGCCATCTGTCTGGCCTGCGGGTTGAGATCGGTCACGCGACTCTCCGAAGTTTGCTGCCGCGACGAACGCTGCGCGCCGCGAAGCGCACAATCGCGCTCGTTCAGCGCCCGTTTTTATACCACAATGCCGCGCCGCCGCCGCTATCACGTCTACGTCGTCGAATTGTCGAAAGACGTCTTGTACGAGCGCCGCTTCCGCAAAGCCAATCCCGATTACGTCGACGGGCAGGAGCCTGCGTCTATGTCGGCATGACGGGCCTCGATCCCGATCATTCGCTTCGACAAGCACAAGGCCGGTATCCAGGCCGAATCGATTCGTGCAAAAATTCGGGTTGCGCTTGCTGCCCGAGCTCTACGAAGTCTACAACCCGATGCCCTACGACGGCGCGCGCGATATGGAGGTCGAGCTGGCGATCGGCGCTTCGTGAAACAGGGCTACGGCGTGTGGCAGGCATGACGCCGAGCCCGACTCCCCGAGCTATCGTTCCTCCGATGTCATCGATCATCTCCGTCAGCAATCTCTCCAAGACCTACGCTTCCGGGCTTCAGGCGCTGAAAAACATCAACCTGGAGATTCGTCGCGGCGAAATCTTCGCGCTGCTGGGTCCGAACGGCGCGGGCAAGACGACGCTGATCGGCACGATATGCGGGATCGTCAATCCCACCGAGGGAAAGGTCCTGGTCGGCGGGCACGACATCGTCAAGGACTACCGGGCCGCGCGCTCGATGATCGGCCTGGTGCCGCAGGAGCTGACGACCGACGCATTCGAGTCGGTATGGGGAACGGTGTCGTTCAGCCGCGGCTTGTTCGGCAAGAAGGCGAACCCCGCGCACATCGAAAAAGTGCTCAAGGACCTGTCGCTGTGGGACAGGAAGGACAGCAAGATCATCACGCTTTCGGGCGGCATGAAGCGGCGCCTGCTGATCGCCAAGGCGCTGTCGCACGAGCCGAAGATCCTGTTTCTCGACGAGCCGACGGCCGGCGTCGACGTCGAGCTGAGGCGCGACATGTGGCGGCTGGTGCGCTCGCTCAGGGAGAGCGGCGTGACCATCATCCTGACCACGCATTACATCGACGAGGCCGAAGAGATGGCCGACCGGGTCGGCGTCATCAACAAGGGCGAGATCATCCTGGTCGAGAACAAGGCCGAGCTGATGCGCAAGCTCGGCCGGAAGCAACTGACCCTGCAGCTGCACGACCCGCTGCCGGCGATTCCTGCCGAGCTCGCCGGCCACCATCTGGAGCTGGCGAGCAACGGCAGCGAGCTGATCTACACCTACGACACGCAGGGCGAGCGGCCCGGCATCGCCGCGCTGCTCGACGATCTGGACAGGGCGGGGATCCGGTTCAAGGACCTGCAGACGACGCAGAGCTCGCTGGAGGACATCTTCGTCAGCCTGCTGCGGGAGGAGAAGTGAACGTCCACGCGATCCGCGCGATCTACAAGTTCGAGATGGCGCGCACGCGGCGCACGCTGATGCAGAGCATCATCTCCCCGGTGATCTCGACGTCGCTTTACTTCGTCGTCTTCGGCGCCGCGATCGGCTCGCGCATCCAGCACGTCGAGGGAATCAGCTACGGCGCGTTCATCGTGCCCGGGCCTGATCATGCTGTCGCTGCTGACGCAGAGCATCTCGAACGCGTCGTTCGGCATTTACTTTCCCAAGTTCACCGGCACGATCTACGAGCTGCTGTCGGCCCCGTTTCCTACTCGAGATCGTCGATCAGCTACGTCGGCGCGGCCGCGACCAAGTCGATCATCCTCGGCCTGATCATCCTGGCGACGGCGGCGCTTGTTCGTGCCGCTGCAGATCGCACATCCGCTGTGGATGCTGCTTTTCCTGCTGCTTACCGCGGTGACATTCAGCCTGGTCGGCTTCATCATCGGCATCTGGGCCGACGGCTTCGAAAAGCTGCAGCTGGTGCCGCTGCTGATCGTCACGCCGCTGACTTTTCTCGGCGGCAGCTTTTATTCGATCGACATGCTGCCGCCGTTCTGGCAGAAGGTCACGCTGTTCAATCCGGTCGTCTACCTGATCAGCGGATTCCGCTGGAGCTTCTACGGCCTCGCCGACGTGAGCGTCGGGGTGAGTCTCGGCATGACGCTGCTGTTCATGGCGATCGTCGCTGGCGATCGTCGCGTGGATCTTCAAGACCGGGTACCGGCTCAAGACCTGAGGCGGTAGGGCGTCAGCTCGGTCACGCTCGCGGCGGCGGTCAGCGATCGCCAGCGCAATCTCGACGCGCCGGTTGCGCTTGCCTTCGCTGCGGATCCTGAGCACGCGTATCGCGCCGATCTCGGCGATGTTGCGAACATGGGTGCCGCCGCAGGGCTGCAGGTCGATGTCCGGGAATGCTGAGCAACCGACGCGCCCGGCTCCGCGCGGCGGCTGGACGCTCATCGTCTTGACCAGCTCCGGACGCGCGTCGAGCTCTTCGTCGGTGATCCAGACCGTTTCCGTTTCGACGCCGCGCGCGATCAGCGCATTGGTCTCCTGCTCGATGCGCGCGGCATCGAGCAGGCTCATGTCGATGTCGAAGTCGAGCCGTGCTTTTTCGGGCGCGATGTTGCCGCCGGTGACGGGTGCGACGACCACGCAGGACATGACGTGAAGCGCGGTGTGCAGGCGCATCAGCGCGTACCGACGCGGCCAGTCGATTTCGAGGGTGAGCAGTTTCTCCCGGCGCCGGCTGCGGCATGCCGGGAGCAGGGATGTGCGAGCACGCTCCCCGCCTCTTCGCCCTTGCGCGAGTCGACGATGGCGATGCGCTCGCCGCCGTCGCGCACCAACGCGCCGGTGTCGCCCATCTGCCCGCCGCCGAGCGGGTAGAAGATCGTGCGGTCGAGCTCGATGCCGCGCTCGTCGACGCCGACCACGCGCGCCTGCGTGGACTTGAGGTAGGCATCGTCGCGGAAAAGAAGCTCGGTGCTCATCGGGCAATGCGAAAGGCGCCGGCCGCGCAACGATAGCGGCGGCGCTAAAGTATCTGCGACAGGAAGGCGCGGGTCCGGTCGACCTTCGGTTGATCGAACAGATACCGCAGGCGGTCCCGATTCGACGATGACGCCGCCGTCGGTGAAGTACACGGTGTCGGCGAGCTCGCGCGCGAAGCGCATCTCATGCGTCACCAGCATGCAGGTCATGCCTTCGCCGGCGAGCTCCCGTATCGTATTGAGAACTTCCTTGACCGTCTCCGGATCGAGCGCCGCGGTGACCTCGTCGAACAGCATCACTTCCGGACGCATCGCCAGCGAGCGCGCGATGGCGACCCGCTGCTGCTGGCCGCCGGAGAGTTCGCCCGGGTAGACGTCCTGCTTGGCGGCGAGGCCGACTTTCTTCAGCAGCGCGATCGCGCGCGCCCGCACTTCGTCGCGCGGCTCTCTCAGCACGTAGATCGGCGCCATCATGACGTTTTCCAGCGCGGTCTTGTGCGGAAACAGATTGTATTGCTGGAACACGATCGACACTTCGCGGCGCAACGCCAGCCTCTCCTTGTCGGTCTGGAGCACATGGACCTCGAAATCCGCTACGCGGATGGTTCCGCTGTCGATCGGCACCAGCGCATTGATGCAGCGAAGCAGGGTCGACTTGCCCGATCCGGACGGTCCGATGATGCAGACGACGCCGCCTTTCGGCACGTCCATCGATATGCCTTTGAGCACCTCGACGTGGCCAAACGACTTGTGCACGTCGCGGATGGAGACGATCGGGCGAGCGTCGGATTCAGGCATGGCGGCGCTTCAGACGTTGACCGCGTAGCGGGCTTCGAGGCGTACGGTCCAGCGCGCAATCGGATAGCAGTAGACGAAAAACCAGAGCAGCACGTAGCGTAGAACGAGAGCAGCAATCCGGGCCGGTTCTCGGCGGAGAGCGCCTGGCGGGTCAGGGTCATCATCTCGTTGACCCCGACAATCGAGGCAAGCACCGTCGCCATCGTCAGGATCGCGTACAGGTTCATCCACGGCGGCAGCATGCGCTTGACGCACTGCGGCAGGATGATCATCCACAGCGTCTGGCGCCGGCTGAAGGCGAGCGAAGCGGCGGATTCCCACTGCGCGGTCGGGATCGACTGCATCGCGCCGCGCAGGATTTCGGCAACGTTCGCCATCACCGGCAGCGCCAGGCCCAGCGTCGCCTTGACCCAGTCGGGCAGCGGAATCGTCATGCCGAAGACGGTGATCTGGAACGGCAGCAGGAACATGCAGTAGAACAGCAGCACCAGCCACGGCGCATTGCGAAAGAAGTTCGTCACCAGCCACGCGCCGCGCTTGGCCGGGCGCAGCAGCGAAATCTGGCGCGAAGCCCGAGCAGCACCCCGAACGCGGTGCCGACCGCCATCGCGACAAAGCTGATCGCGAGATTGAACACGAAGCCGCGCGCGAGTACCGGCGTCCATTTCCACAGCGTCGCAAGGATCGACGGCTTGTCGGCGCCGGCCTGCGCTTCGGCGATGCCGCAGCCGACACGAAGAGACCAGCAGCGCGAACCCGTGCTCGGCCCGCAAGCGCCAGGTGGCGCCCCGGAGGGACGCTCGGCGGTGGCGGTGCGATCAGGCGCGCGGCGCCCGGCAGCAGGACCGGCAGGTCGGTCGCCGTCGTCCGCGCGATGGACTCAGCCGCCTCCGTGCCGGCCTCGCGAGTGCCGATCTCGCGCGGTCGGCCTACGCGCACTCGCTCGGCGACGGCCCTTCGGGTCTTCAAGCTTCCGCCTCGCTCATGCGCCAAACCCCGGGACCTTGATTGCGCGCTCCCAGCGATTCATCACGTAGACCAGCGCGCCGACCAGTACCGAAGTAGCAGATCAGCAGCACGTTCATCATCACCGGCACGTTCAATTCATCCGACCAGATCTGGCTCGAAACGTAGAGCATCTCCGGCACGGCGATCGCGTAGGCTAGCGTCGTCGTCTTGACCAGGTTGACCAGATTGTTGTTCAGCGCGGGCAGGCTGATCCGGAACGCGAGCGGCAGCACGATCAGCGCGTACGCGCGCAGCCGGCTGAAGCCCAGCGATTCGGCCGCTTCCACGGTCGTTTTCGGCACCGCCTCGACGCCCGAGCGGAAGATTTCGACGTTGAATGCGCCGGCAAAAAAGGACAGGGAAATGATCGCCCAGGTCACATTGCTGACCAGCGGCTGGTTGCCCGATGCCGAGCGAGCTTCGCAACAGGCTGCCGACGCCGAAATAGAAGAAATAGAGCTGGACCAGCGGCGGCGTGTTGCGGAAGAACTGGATGTACCAGTAGACGACGTGGCGCGTGATCCGAAGCTTCGATCCCTGCAGCCACGCGCCGACGACGCCGATCAGCACGCTCAGCACGATGCAGATCAGCGAAAGCTTGAGCGTGGTCAGGAAGCCGTCGGCGAAGCGGTGACGGTCGAACGCATCGTAGAAGATCGTGAGATTGATGCCGGTCGTCTGGTACAACCAGCGAAACCAGTCCCAGATGAACTGCATCGGCCGCCCCCATCGGCAGGCGGCGGCCGGCGCCGGGTGCGGCGGCGACGCCCGCGATCCCGGAGGTCGCCGCCGCGCCGGCCGTTATTTGTATTTGTCGTGCATTTCCTGCGCCCACTTGGTGGGCTTGATTCCCCACTTCTTCTCGAGCTGCTGGATCAAGCCGGTCTTGTGCCAGTCGGTGATCGTCTTCGACATGAAATCGGCGAAGCCTTTCTCGCCCTGGTTGACGGCGAGACCCCACGGCACGAACAGGATCGAATCGAGCGGCATTTCGTAGTCGGCCCAGTCGGGCTTCTGCATTTCGCCGACGATCGCCGTGTCGTCGTAGGCGAAGCCGACGCAGTTGCCGTTCTTCAGCGCCGCGTACGCTTCGGCGGTGCCCGGAAAGGCGACGCCTTCGATGCCGTATTTTTCCTGCAGCTCCTTGTTGTAGAACGAGCCCTGGATCAGGCAGACCTTCTTGCCGCGAAGCCTGTCCCAGCTCGTCAGGTGCTCCGATTTCGGCGCCATGCACGTTGGTTCCCGATCCGTAGTACGACGGCTCGACGATGTCGACGATCTTGCGCCGCTCGGGCGTGTCGCTCATCGTCGCGATCATCAAGTCGATCTTGCCCTGCTGCAGGAACTGGATGCGATTGGACGCGACGACCGGGATGAGCTCGAGCTTGACGCCGAGCCGCTTGGCGACGTCTGCGGCCAGATCGGCTTCGAAGCCGACGATCTTGCCGGACGGGTCGAGAAAGCCGAACGGCCGGTAATCGGCCTTGGTGCCGACGGTCAGTACGCCCTTCTGTTTGATGGTCTGCAGGACGTCCGCGCTTGCGGCCGGCGCGAACACTGCGGCCGCACAGGACTCCGGAAGCCAATAACGACAGCAATCTTTTCAGCATGTTGAATCCTCGTTCGAAGTAAGCATTGATCTTCAGGAAAGCGCAGTGCGCTTCCACTCCCCCATGCAATCGCCCAGCGCCTGGTCGATGATCGCCAGCGCCCGATCGATCTCGTCGGGCTTGACCGTCAGCGGCGGAGCGATTCGCCATACCGCGCCGCGCGTCGGCACTTGCCGGATGTTCATCGACAGGCCGAGCTCCATGCAACGCGTCGTCACCTTCAGTCCGAGCTGGTGTGCAGGTTCGCGGGTCTCGCGATCCTTGACCAGCTCGACGCCGAGCAGCAACCCCTCGCCGCGCACGTCGCCGATCACCTCGTAGCGCGTCTTGAGCTCGAGCAGGCCGTTCTTGAGGCGCTCGCCCATCGCGCGGGCGTTGGCGGCGAGCTGTTCGCGCTCGAGCACGTCGAGCACCGCGAGCCCCACGGTGGCGGGCAGCGGATCGGAGACGTGCGAGGTGTAATTGGCGAAGCCCTTGCTGTAGCAATCCTCTTCGATTTCGGGGCTGGTCGCGGTCGCTGCCAGCGGCAGGCCGCCGCCGAGCGTCTTCGACATCGTCAGGATGTCCGGTGTGACGCCCAGTCCCTCGAAGGCGAAATTGCGGCCGGTGCGCCCGAATGCGGTCTGTGCTTCATCGAAGATCATCAACATGCCGCGCGCATCGCAGAGCTTGCGCAGCCGCGTGAAATAGCCGTCCGGCGGAACGATGATGCCGCCGGCACTCAGGATGGGCTCGACGATGGCGGCCGCCGGCGCGCCAACCGACTGCGCGTCGAACAGGTTGAAGCCCACGTCGAGACAGCTCATGTCGCAGCGGTCGCGGCAATGCCGGATCGGGCACCGATAGCCGTTGGGCTCCGGAATCGCGAACGTGCCCGGGATCGTCGGCCCGTAGCCTCGCCGGCCGCTGGCGTAGGTGTTCGAGCTGGCGCCCGCTGTCGTCCCATGCCACGAACCGTCGAGGGCGACGACCTCGAATCCGCCGGTGAATTTCTTGGCCAGCCGCAGCGCCGTTTCGTTGCTCTCGCCGCCGGTATTGAGGAAGATCAGCTTGGACAGCTTTCGCGGCAGCAGCGCCGCCATGCGCTTCGCGAGCGCGGCGACCGAAGGCGACAGCATGCCGCTGAACAGGTGCAGCACCTCGCGGCAGCTCTTTTCGATCGCGGCGACGATCGCCGGATGATTGTGGCCGAGCGTGGCGCACATCTGGCCCGAGGTAAAATCGAGGATGGCGCGCCCGTTCTCGTCGTAAAGGTACGATCCGCGGGCGCGTACGATGAAGTCGGGATGAAATTCCGCGCCGTAGCGGATCAGGTTCTCGCGCACCGCCCGATGCAGCGCGGCCGGCGATTCGTCGTCGGCCTGCGGCGATGAAACGGGTGCTGGAAGCGGCTTGCTCAAGCTGTCCATGCCGCGTTTTCCATGCGGGGCGCCGCCGTTACTTCGTCAAGACCGAACAGTTTAGCACCGGGCACGGTCCGCGGCAAGACGCCCCGCCAATGGACATCGACAACTTCCTGCGCCAGCACGGCATCAGCGCAGTCCGCCACGAGCACGCCGCGGTCATGACCGTCGAGGAATCGGAGCGCCTGGTGCCTCCGCTGCCCGGCGCCAAGACCAAGAACCTGTTCCTGCGCGACAAGAAAGGGGCGCGGCATTTCCTGGTGACGGTACCGCGGCGCGGGCAGTCGACTTGAACGCGCTGGGCGCGCGGCCCTGGGCGCCGGCCGGCTGGGCTTCGCGTCGCCCGAGCGGCTGCAAAAACATCTGGCGATCACGCCGGGCTCGGTCAGCCTGCTGGCCCTGGCCAACGACGCCGCCGGGCGGTCGAATTCGTCATCGACCGCGCGCTCTGGGAAGCGGAGGCCATACAGGCGCACCCGCTGACGAATACCGCGACGATGATCGTCCCGCATCCGGAACTGGAGAAATTTCTCGTCGTGACCGGGCATGCTGTGCGCGTGATCGACGTGCCGGCCGCGCCGTCATCGTGATTGCTCGAGTGCGGCCGACGGTCGGCGCCGGCGCGCATCGCTTCCCGGCCTAACGACGCTTGCGCGCCAGCCAGGTCCGCAATTCCGCGCCGAAGACGTTTTCGGCGAGGCCCGCGAAAACCAGCAGCACGCCGAGCGCCTGCAGCGGCGCCAGCGATTCGCCGAGCAGAATCGCGCCGCTGGCCAGTCCCGATACCGGGATCAGCAGCGCGAACGGCGCGATCAATCCGGTCGGATAACGATGCAGCAGCGCCGCCCACGAGGCGAAGCCGAACAGCGTCGCGCCCCAGGCAAGAACGAAGACGCAGGCCCAGGTCAGCGCGCCGGCCGACGCGACCGCATTCCAGACGGCCGGGCCGCCTTCGAACGCGTACGACAGCAACGCCAGCGGCAGCGGTGGAATCAGGCTCGACCAGACGATCAGCGCGAACATGTCCGGCTCGTGCGCGCCCGCCGCGTGCTTGGCGATGACGTTGCCGACCGCCCATGCGAAAGCCGCAACGATCACCAGCACGAAGCCGATGAAGGTCGATTCCATGCCGCTCGCCAGCTTGAATGCGGCGAGCAGGACGATGCCCGCACCGGCGATCGCCGCACCGATCAGGTTGTGCCGCTGCAGCCGGTCGCCGAGAAAGGCGATGGCGAGGCCGATGGTGAAAAAAACCTGCAGCTGGATGACCAGCGACGACAATCCGGCCGGCATGCCGAGCTTGATGGCCAGAAAGAGCAAACCGAATTGCGCAACGCCGATCGCCAGGCCGTAGCCGGCGATGTCGAGCCAGGGCATCCGCGGCCGGCGGATGAAAAATACCAGCGGCACGGCGGCGAAAAAAAAACGCAACGCCGCCAGCGCGAACGGTGGGACTTCGCGCAGGCCGACCTTGATCGGAACGAACGAGAATCCCCACAGGGTGACGACCGCGAGTGTGAGCAGCAGGTCGCTGCGGGGCCAGGCGATTCTTCAGGAGAAAATCCGGGCGAGAAAAGACGAGACGCTCACCCCAATTCTATCACGCGCCTCGTCTGCAGCGACTCGCGCAGCGCGAGCGCGATGCGCGTCGCTTCGGTCGCATCGTGCAGGGTCAGCGCCGGCGGGCGATCGTCGAGCACCGCGTCGACGAAATGCGCGATCTCGTGCAGGAACGCCGCCTCGAAGCGCTCGTAGAACGTCGGCGTGCATTCGTTGCGCACGCCATGCGCGTCGGAAATGTCGACCCGGTTCAGCCGCGGATTCGCGCCGATGGTCAAGCCGGCCGGCGGTGCCGAAGATCTCGGTCGCCGTCTCGTGGCCGTGCGCCATCGTGCGCGACGCGTAGAAGCAGGCGAGCTTGCCGCCGTCGAACTCGCAGGTGGCCACGCCGTTGTCGACGTCGCCGAATTCGCGCAAGCCCTGGTGGATCGCGACCGTGCCCGCGGCGAACACGCGCAGCGGGCGCGGATTGCCCAGAAACCAGCGCGCCAGGTCGATGTCGTGCACCGTGCAGTCGAGAAAAATGCCGCCGCTGGTCGGCGCGAAGCGGACGAAGAATCCCGACGGATCGTTCATGTCGAGGTTCTGCGAGCGCACCAGAAACGGCGCGCCGATCATGCCCGCCTGGATCTTGTCGTAGGCATCGCGATAGCTGGGATCGAAGCGGCGCCCGTAGCCGATCATCACCTTGAGCTCCGGCCGCTTCGCGGCTTCCCGCTGCACGCGCTCGCAGTCGGCGATCTCCAGCGACAGCGGCTTTTCGCAGAACACGTGCTTGCCCGCCTGCGAGCCCCTGGATGATCTGCGCCGGCGTGCAATGTCGTCGGCGTCACCAGGAACACCGCGTCGACGTCCGGGTCGGCCAGCATCGCCGCGTAGTCGCGCGTAGCCGCGCGCGACGCCGAGCTGCTCGCTCGGCCCAGGCGAGCTCTTCCGCGACCGGGCTGCAGGCGGCGACCAGTTGCGCGCGCGGCGTGCGCTGCGCGAGATTTTCGGCGTGGCGCCGGCCCAGCCGGCCGAGGCCCGCGATGCCGATGCGCAGGCGGCGCTTCGCGTCCATCGAGTGCGGGCATGCTAGAGCTCGACGATCCGGCGTTCGCGCCACGACCGCGTCGCCGCGTCGGCCAGCTCCAGCGCCTTGACCCCGTCGGCGATGGTCGTGTCGACCGGCTTGCCGCCGGCGACCGCGTCGATGAAATGCGCCATTTCGTTGGCGTACGCGACGCGATAGCGCTCCAGGAAAAAATGCTCGGGCTTGTCGTGGCTGACGTTCGCGGCGGTGTGCGCGGCGACTTCGGTCGGCCGGTGGTTGCCCGCCTGCAGCATGCCCTTGCCGCCGAGCACCTCGAAACGCTGGTCGTAGCCGTAGGCCGCGCGGCGGCTGGTGTTGATCTGCGCGAGCCGCCCGCGGCGGGTGCGGATGGTCACCGTCGTCGAATCGATGTCGCCCGCCGCTGCGATCGCCGGGTCGGTCAGGCAGCTGCCGGTCGCGTACACGGTGGCGGCTTCGTCGTCGAGAATCCAGCGGAAGATGTCGAAGTCGTGGATCAGCATGTCCTTGAATATGCCGCCGGAGACCTTGATGTACTCGACCGGCGGCGCGCCGGGATCGCGGCTGGTGATGACCAGCATTTCCGGATCGCCGATCTCGCCGGCGACCAGCCGCGCCTTCAGCGCGGCGAACGTCGGATCGTAGCGGCGCTGGAAGCCGATCAGGCAGGTCACGCCCGCACGCTTCGACGGCTTCGCGCGGCGCTGACCGCGCGGGCGAGATCGAGATCGACCGGCTTTTCGCAGAAGATCGCCTTGCCGGCCGCGGCGGCGCGCAGCAGCAGGTCGGCGTGGGTGTCGGTGCTCGAGGCGATGACGACGGCGCCGACCGACTGGTCGGCCAACGCCGCGTCGACGGTCGCGACCTTCGCGCCATGGCGCGACGCGAGCTCGTCGGCCGCGGCCTGGTTGACGTCGGCCACGTACTTGAGCCGCGCGCCGGGCTGCCGCGCCAGGTTGCCGGCGTGGATCTTGCCGATGCGGCCGGCGCCGAATAGTGCCGCTTCAATCATCGTGCTCTCCGTGATTGCGGGATGTCGTGCCAAACGCGCTCAGCGCTTGAGCATCCATTCGTGCGCCGGGTCGTTCTTGAAATGCCATTCGCGCTTCGGGCCCGCCATCACGTTGAGGTAGTACGAATCGTAGCCGTGCGGCACGACGACCGGATGGTAGCCGCGCGGCACCAGCACGACGTCGTGGTCCTCGACCGCGAGCGCTTCGTCGAGCGAGCGGTCGTCGGTGTAGACGCGCTGGAACGCGAAGCCCTGCGCCGGATTGAGCCGATGGTAGTAGGTTTCCTCGAGCGAGCTCTCGGCCGGCAGGTTGTCGGTGTCGTGCTTGTGCGGCGGATAGCTCGACGAATGTCCGGCCGGCGTGATGACTTCGACCACCAGCAGGTGCGAAGCGGGCTCGGTCTGCGGCAGGATGTCGCAGACGTAGCGCGTGTTGGTGCCCTCGCCGCGCCTGAAGCGCTTCATCGAGCCGCGGCTCGATCAGGCGCGCGGCGGGCCGCCGGGCGCCGGGCGCGCTGCCGAGCCGATCTCGGCCGCGGTGTGCGCGGCGATGCGCGCAGTCTCGCCGCGGCGGCAGATAGACCGCATACGGCGCGCGCGTCGTCGAACACGCTGTCGCGCTCGCCGATGTCGCGCCACGCGTGGCCGCCGCGCCTCGATCGTCGACCTTGCCGCGCGAGCACGACGATGCACGCTTCGGCGCCGGGCAGCGCGACGCTCATCGTCTCCGCCGGCGGCCAGCCGATGCGCGGCGAAGCCGACGTAGTGCCAGCCGGCCGACTGCGGCGTCACGCGCACGATGTCGCGCCCGGTCGCGCCGCCCTTGACCAGCAGGGTACGTCATGCGCAGCCGCCCGTGCGTGCCGGCGTACGCCGCGGCGCGCGCTCGTCGACGTCCGCGTCGACGACAGGTCGCGCAAATGCCGGTAGCCGAGCTCGGCGTAGCGATAGCTGGGCGCGACGCCGGATCCTGCTCGGCTTCGACGACCAGCCAGCCCCGGTAGCCGTTTCGCTGCAGCAACTCGAGCAAGGACGCGAAGTCGACGCGCGCCGTCGCCGGGCACGGTGAACGCGCCGTTGATCACCGCCTCGAGAAAGCTCCAGTTGCGATTCCGCGCCATCGCGATCACTCGCGGCCGCACGTCCTTGCAATGCACGTGGCAGACGCGCCGGACGTGGCGCGCGAGCATCGCGACCGCATCGCCGCCGGCGAACGTCATGTGGCCGCTGTCGAACAGCAGGCCCACTTCGTCGCCGGTCAGCGCCATCAGGCGGTCGACGTCGGCCGGCGTCTGGACATACGCGCCCATGTGGTGGTGGTAGGCGAGCCGCACGCCGTGCGCGAGCGTGTGCCGCGCGAACGCGGTGACCGATCGGCGTACTCGCGCCACGCGGCGTCCCCGACGAAGCGCGGCCGCTTGTACAGCGGCTGCGGCGCGCCCTGGATGCTGTCGGCGACTTCGCCGTAGACCATCACCTTCGCGCCGTTGTCCGCGAGCAGCTTGAGATGCGGCGCGACCGCGGCGATCTCCTCGGCCACCGAGCGGCGCGCGAGCCGGCCCGAATACCAGCCGGACACGAGCTCGAGCCCGTGCGCCGCCAGCACCGCGGCGAGCGCCTTCGGATTCGCGCGGAAACTTGTTGCCGAGCTCGAAGCCCTCGTAGCCGATCGCCTTGCCTTCGGCGAGCGCGACCTCGAGCGGCGTCTCGCCGCCGAGCGAGGGCAGGTCGTCGTTGCTCCACGAGATCGGATTGATGCCGATCTTCACCGTGAACGCCTGCGCTCATGGCCGCTGCTGCTTTCCTGTCCTGTTCGTAGGCTTCGCGCGCGCGGCGCACGCTTTCGCGCTCGGAGACTTCGGGCACGGCGACGTCCCACCACCAGCCGCCGGCCTCGGTCGTACGGTCGGGATCGGTCTCGATGCAGACGACGTAGGTTCGCGCCGCGGCGCGGGCGCGCTCGAGCGCCGCTTCGAGCTCGGGTATCGTCTTGACGTTCTCGGCCAGCGCGCCGAGCGAAGCCGCATGCGCGGCGAAATCGATGCGCGGCGCGCCGTCGGCACCCTGCACGCAATCGTCGAACAGGTTGTTGAACGCCTCCCCGCCGCAGGCCTGCTGCAGCCGGTTGATGCAGCCGTAGCCGCGATTGTCGAGCACGACGATGACGAGCTTCATGCCCAGCATCACCGAGGTCGCGATCTCGGAGTTGAGCATCAGGTAGCTGCCGTCGCCGACGATGACGACGACCTCGCGCTCGGGCTTGCGCCATCTTGACGCCGAGGCCGCCGGCGATCTCGTAGCCCATGCACGAATAGCCGTATTCGACGTGGTAGCCGCCGGGCGACGACGTGCGCCAGAGCTTGTGCAGCTCGGCGGGCAGCGTGCCGGCGGCGCAGACGACGATGTCGTCGGCCGCCGAGTCGCGCGTCGAGCGCTGCACGGCGCCGATCACTTCGCCTTCGTACGGCAGCGCGGCGTCGCGCCGGCCGGTGATGCGCTCGACCTCGTGCCGCCAGGCGCTCGCCGCCGCCTTGCGCCTTGGCCTGCCACGACGGCTCGGCCTGCCAGTGCGCAAGCGAGCGCGACAGCGCATCGAGGCCCGAGCCCGGCATCGCCGACCAGCGTCGACGCCGCGCCATTTGAGCGCGTCGAAGGCGTTGACGTTGAGGTTGACGAGCTTCGCGCCGCGCGAACAGCGAATGCGAGCCGGTCGTGAAATCCTGCAGCCGCGTTCCGACCGCGAGCACGAGATCGGCGTCGCGCGCGAGCTCGTTGGCGGCGGGCGAGCCGGTCACGCCGATCGCGCCGAGCTGCAGCGGATGATCCCAGGCGAGCGCGCCCTTGCCCGCCTGCGTCTCGGCGACCGGCACGCCGTGCTTTTCGGCGAACGCGGCGAGCGCGGCGCCGGCCAGCGCCGTACAGCACGCCGCCGCCGGCGATCAGCAGCGGGCGCCGCGCGCTGCGCAACAGCGTCGGCGGCGCGCGCGAGCTCGGCTTCGCGCCGGCGGCTGCGCGCGAAACACGATCGTGGCCGGCGCGAAGAATTCCTCCGGATAGTCGTAGGCCATCGTCTGCACGTCCTGCGGCAGCGCGAGCGTCACCGGCCCGCACAGCGCGGCGTCGGTCAGCACGTGGATCGCGCGCGGCAGCGCGGTCAGCAGCTGCGCCGGATGCATGATGCGGTCGAAATAGCGCGACACCGGCTTGAAGCAATCGTTGGCCGACACGCCGCCGTCGTGGAAGTCCTCGACCTGCTGCAGCACCGGGTCCGGCGCGCGCGAGGCGAACACGTCGCCGGGCAGCAGCAGCACCGGCAGGCGGTTGACGTGCGCCAGCGCCGCGGCGGTCACCATGTTGGTCGCGCCCGGGCCGATCGACGTCGTGCACGCCATCATCCGCCGGCGCATGCTGGCCTTGGCGTAGGCGATCGCCGCATGCGCCATCGCCTGCTCGTTGTGCGCGCGGTACGTCGGCAGCTCGTCGCGATGGCGGTAGAGCGCCTCGCCGATGCCGGCGACGTTGCCGTGGCCGAAGATCGCGAACACGCCGCCGAACAGCGGCCGGACGCCGGACCCGGTGTCGGCCGACTGCGCCGCGAGATAGCGGACCAGCGCCTGCGCCGTGGTCAGCCGGATCGTGCCGCTCATGCCGCAGCCTCCTGCCGCGGGCGGTCCGCGCGGCTTCGCCGCGCGCCTTGCGCCAGGCGCGATCAGCGCCTCGAAATTCGCGCGCACGGCGCGCACCAGCGCCGCATCGTCGATGTCGCCGGCCAGCCACTTGCGGCTGGGCTCGTGGAAGATCGTGCGGCCGACGGCGAAGCCGCGGCAGGTCCGGCTCGCCGCGCGCTTCGGCGAAGCCGGCGGCGAGCGCGTCGACATCGGCGGCCAGCCCGAGCAGCAGCACGCCGCGGCAATACGGATCGCGCTCGGCGATCAGCGCGTCGATCGCCGGCCCACTCGGCGGCCGCCATCGGCTCGAGCTTCCACCATTCCGGATAGATGTCCAGGTTGTACAGGCGCTTGATCGCGCGGCAGGACGGTGTCGGCGGCGCGCGGCAGCTCGCGTCGGCGGAATGATCTCGAGCAGCAGCTCGTGGCCGCTCGCCTGCACGGCGTCGTACAGCGCGCGAATCTGCGCTTCCTGCTCGAGCCGGTTGTCGACGTCGTCGTCGGGATGAAACCTGACCAGGCATTTGACGACGTGCTCGTGCGGCCACGCGATCAGACGTCGTCCCGACCGACCGGCCGCGATCGAACACCAGCGGATTCGAGCCCGGCAGCTCGACCGGCCTGCCTATCCACCAGCCGCGTCCGGTCGCGGCGTTCAGCGCATCCTGGCCGTAGCGATCGTCGCAGAGCATGCCGATCGATCCGGCGAGCCCGAGCGCGGCTTCGGTCTGCGCGACGGCCTCGACGAAAAGCTTCTTCAGCTTCGGCAGCCGCGCTTCGCCGGCGCCGGCCTCCTGCGCGAGCTCGAAGAACTGGTTGCGATGGTCGAAGGCGAAGGCGAACACCGGGTCGCGCGCCGCGCGCGGCGCGGTGACGCGATGCAGCCGGGTCAGCGTCGCATCCTGGTCGGGTCGCGGAATCTGCGCGGCGTTGGCGAGAAAATAATCGAGCTCGATCGCGCGTCGGCATCGCCGGCGCGCAGCCGTGGCGCGACACGACCAGCGCGCCGCAGGCGTTGGCGTAGCGGCAGCACGCGTCGTAGTCTTCGCCGCGGACCCAGCCCGACAGGAATCCCGCCGAGAAAGCGTCGCCCGCGCCCAGCACGTTGAGCACTTCGACGTCGACGCCGCGGCCGTTGAACGCGTCGTCGAGCGAGCGCGGGATCGGACCGTCGATCACCGCGCAGCCCAGCGGGCCGCGCTTGACCAGCAGCACGGCCGGCGTGACGCGCCGCACCGCGGTCAGCGACTCGATGATGTCGGTGCTGCCGCCGGCGATATTGAACTCCTCGATCGTGCCGACGACGAGATCGATCTTCGGCAGGATCGCCTGCAGATGCGCGGTCACCGTGTCGGAACGGACGTAGCGGGTCGCGCCGTCGCCGCGCGCGGTCAGTCCCCACAGCACCGGCCGGTAGTCGATGTCGAGGATCGTGCGCACGTCGTTCTTCCGCGCGCGATCGAGCGCGAGCTTGCTGATGCGATCGACGTGCGCGGTCGAAAAGTGCGTGCCGGTGATCAGCAGCGCCTTGCTCTGCGCGATGAAGGCTTCGTCGACATCGGCCTTCGGCGATCGCCATGTCGGCGCAGTTCTCGCGCAGGAAGATCAGCGGAAACGTGTCCTTGTCCTTGATGCCGAGCACGACCGCGCCGGTCAGGCGCGTCGGGTCGACGCCGACGTGGCTGACGTCGCAGCCTTCGCGCGCGATCGTCTCGACCAGGAAACGCCCCAGCCCGTCGTCGCCGACGCGCGAGATCAGCGCGGCCTTGAGGCCCAGGCGCGCGCAGCCGAACGCGGTGTTCGCCGACGAGCCGCCCAGGTACTTGGCGAAGCTGGTGACATCCTCGAGGCGGGCGCCGATCTGCTGCGCGTAGAAATCGACCGCGAAACGGCCGAGGCAGATGACGTCGAATCGCCGACCGGCGGCGAAAGGCGTGGCGTTTCGCATCGGGATTGTGCGGCTCGTGATGCGGAGAAGCGGACCGCGATTGTCGCGTATCCGCGTCGGCAATTCAAGTTCCACGGCCGAGTGTTTTCGCATATCGTGTGCGTCTGTGCGCGCGGCGGCGAAGCGAAACGGAAAGACCCTGCGCGGGTCGAATCATGTGGTGCGGCTTGCCGGCGCATTAGGCTGCGAACGCAACGCGAGAAGAGGAGGTCGCCATGCCCTTGACCGCCCGTTACGCCGCGGCGCAGCAGGTAGCGCTCAAGGCCGGCGAGCTTGCGCGCGACCTGTTCGCCAAGCGCGATTCGCTGATCGTCGAGAACAAGGGCGCGCAGAACTTCGTCAGTCGCGCCGACCGCGCGATCGAGGACTTCATCGCCAGCAAGCTCGCGGCGGCGTTTCCGGACGATGCCTTCCTCGGCGAGGAATCGGCGGCATCGTTTCGCCGGCTCGCCCGAGCACGTCTGGGTCGTCGATCCGATCGACGGCACGCACAATTTCCTGCGCGGCTTGCGCTACTACTGCGTCTCGATCGCGTACGTCGAAGGCGGGGCAGACCGAGCTCGGCGTCGTCTACGATCCCGAGCACGACGAGATGTTCCATGCGCGGCGAGGCGAAGGCGCCTGGCGGCGCCACGGCGGGGACCAGGGGAGGATCGCGGTCAGCGATGCGCGATGCTCAAGGATGCGCTGGTCGCGATCGGACACCACGACCGCTTCGCCGAGCCGCGCTACCTTGCGCTGCGGCACGCGCTGATGGATGCCGGAGCGGCGACGCGCAATCTCGGCGCCGGGCGCGCTGCAGCTCGCGCATGTCGCCGCCGGCCGGCTCGACGGCTTTGTCGAGTTGTCGCTGAACGCATGGGATGCGCTCGCCGGCCTGTTGCTGGTCGAGGAAGCCGGAGGCTACGCCGCGCCATTCCCGGGGCCGGAGCGCTGGCGCGAGCCGGCGCCCGTGATGGGCTGCGCGCCGGGCATCGCCGGCGCGCTGCGGCCGCTGGTCGGCGCCTGGTAGGGTCGATAAGGCGCGACGAAGACCATCAGGGCGCGCCGGCGCGACGCCGCAGGCTACGCGGTCGACCGCGGGCGCCGGCTTTTTCACCTTGGCAAAATCGCCGGCGAAGACGCTGGCGAAGGATCCGGCTTCAGGTATTTGCGCAGCGCCGCGTTGACCGCCGGCGCATCGAGGCGTTCGAGCGAGGCATCGAGCTTGGCCGAGTAGGCGAACGTGCGGCCGACAAACGACTGCTCGTTCGAGCGCCGAGGCGAGCGTCGCATCCTGGCTGCGCGCAAGCCGTGCGTTGCTGCAGCAGCGCGCGCTTGGCGTCGGCAACCTCGTCGGCGCTGAACCCGTCGCGTTGCGCGCGTTCGACTTCGTCCTGCACGCCGCGACGCAGGCGATCGAGGTTCTCCGGCGCGAAAATCGCCGAAATCGAGATCGACGTATTGGGCTCCCAGCTGCTCGAATGCATCGAGCTGCTGATTCCGTAACTCAAGCCTTCCTTCTGGCGGATGCGATTCCACAGCCGCGAGTTGGTCGATCCGCCCAGCATGTAATTGGCGAGCATCAGCGCCGGATAGTCGGGATCGTTGTCGCTCAACGCGAATGCCGTCTGCGCCGATCAGGAAGGCGTTGGCCTTGTCGGGAGTCTCGATCGGCATCGCCGCCGCGCGCTTGGTCACCAGCGGATCCGGGACGCGCGCGTAGCGGCTCGGCGCCGTCCATGCGCCGAACAGCCGTTGCAACTGGGCCTTGACGGCGGCGACGTCGAAGTCGCCGACGATGCTGATCTCGGCCGCGCTCGCGCCGTAGAAGCTGCGGTGAAAATCCTGCAGTCGGTCGACGCCCGGGCGCCTTGATCTCGGCGATCTCCTCGTCGAATGTCGGCATGTAGCGATCGTCGCCCTTCGGATACGGATTGTCGTAGCGCGCCAGCGCCCGGACGGCAATCGCGCGCGGGTCGGAGCGCTCCTGCTCGAGGCCGGCGGTCTGCGCGCGCTTGAGCGTGTCGAGCTCCGCGCTGGGAAACGACGGATGCTGCAGGACCTCGGCCAGCAGGTCCAGCGTCGGCGCGAGATTGGCGCGCAGCGTCTGTCCGCGCGCGGTCAGCGCCGTCTGCCCGCCGCTGATCGACAGGCTTGCGCGCAGCCGGTCGAGCGTGTCGGCGATCTGCTGCCGGTCGTGCTGCGACGTGCCGCGCATCAGCATGCTGCCGGTCAGCCGCGCTTCGCCTTCGCGGCCCTTGATCGACGCCTCGTCGCCGTAGTGCATCGACAAATAGAAATGCACGGTGCCGCCGCGGGTTTTTTTCGGCAGCAGCGCGACCTTCATGCCGTTGGCGAGCGTGTAGCGCTCGGCGCGCGCGTCGAGATTGGCCGGCGTCGCGTCGAAAGTCTCGCCGGCGGCGACCGCCGGATCGCCCTTGTAGCCGTTGACCATCGCGGCGATGTCGACCGTCGGCGGCGTCGGCGCGCGGTCGGGCCTGGCGTCGGGAATGAATTCGCCGACCGTCCGGTTGGCTGCCTTGAAATAGTCGCCGGCGACGCGATCGACGTCGGCCGGGGTCAGCGCGCGCCAGCGGTCGCGCTGCAGGAAAAACAGGCGCCAGTCGCCGGTGGCGATCGATCCCGAAAGCGCGATGCCCAGTCGCTGCGGATCGTTGATCGTGTCGTCGATCGCCTTCAGCGCCTTGGCCCGAACGCGGTCGATTTCCGCCTGCGGTGAACGGCTGCTTCGCCACGTCCTCGATCACCTGCAGCATCGTCGTGCGCGCGGTGTCGAGCGATTCGTTCTCCGGCACCTGCGCGAGGAACATCGCAAAGCCTGGGTCGAAGCCGGTGTAGACGAAGTCGTCGACGGCGGCGGCCTTCTTGGTCTCGACCAGCGCCTTGTAAAGGCGTCCGCCGGGACTGACGGTCATCGCGTCGACCGCGGCGGAGATCGCGACGGCGTCAGGATGCGCGCCAGGCACGGTGTGATACATCGCGGAAAGCCACTGCGTGTTGCCGACGCGGCGCAGCGTGACCTCGCGCGGCGCCGTCCTGCACCGGCTCGTCGGTGTAGAGCTTGGGCAGCACGCGCGTCGGCTTCGGCAGCGGGCCGAAGTACTTCGCGACCAGCGCGAGCGCACGGTCCGGATCGAACGCGCCGGCGATGGTCAGCACCGCGTTGTCCGGCTGATAGTAGAGGCGATAGAAGGCCTGCAGCCGGCCGATGTCGACGCGCTCGACGTCGGTGCGCGCGCCTATCGTGTCCTTGCCATAGTTGTGCCAGTCGAACCCCGCCGCCGTCGTGCGCTGGATCAGCATGCGCACCGCGCTGTTCTCGTTGCGCTCCATTTCGTTGCGCACGACCGTCATCTCGCTGTCGAGATCCTTGCGCAGCACGGTCGAGTTGACCATGCGGTCGGCTTCCATGCCGAGCGCCCAGTCGAGGCTTTCGTCGGATGCCGGAAAGGTCTCGAAGTAGTTGGTGCGGTCGTACCAGGTCGTGCCGTTGAACGCCATGCCGCGCTGCGCGAGGCCGGTCATCAGGTTGCCGCGCGTCTTCGTTCCCTTGAACACCATGTGCTCGAGCAGATGCGCCATGCCGGTCTCGCCGTAGTTCTCCATCCGCGAGCCGACCAGATAGGTGATGTTGACGGTGACCTTGGGCTGGCTGGCGTCGGGAAAGAGCAGCACCTTCAGGCCGTTGGCCAGCGCGTACTCGCTGATGCCTTCGACCGAGGCGCCTGCGGTGACGCCGGCCGGAAGCGCGGCGCCGGCGGCGACCGACGAACCACAGCAGGGCCGCGGCGAAGAGGCCGCGGAGCCAGCGAACGTGATGGCGATGACATGGGCGATTCCTTTTGCGAGCGGGGGAGGCGGGGTTGAGTATAGCGGCGGCAGGACCGATGGAAACCGCCTCGCGGCGACCGCGGCGTTTCGCGGCCGCTGCTAGGACCGCGGCGGCCCGAAGGCGTTCCCGTCTGCCCCGCGAGCTGTGGCCGTAATCTTGACGTTTACGTAAACGGCATATAATGTCGACGGCAGGGCGCCGGGAGTAAGCTTTCCAGCGCAGTCCTGGCCGGCAGCAGGCGGGTTTCCGGCCGATGGCGCTGCGCGCGGGCACCCCCGCCAAACCCGGATCCGACCGCCGGAAGCAGTGATGAACGACCTCGCCATCGCCAAAAAGCCGCTGGTC
Source organism: uncultured beta proteobacterium (assembly GCA_963713125.1). Taxonomy (GTDB): domain Bacteria; phylum Pseudomonadota; class Gammaproteobacteria; order Burkholderiales; family Casimicrobiaceae; genus PALSA-1003. Next base: position 606,603 of record CAVQKL010000005.1, read on the forward strand.
TACAAGCCGGCGCACAAGATCCGCTTCGTCACCGCGGCGAGCCTGTTCGACGGCCACGACGCGTCGATCAACATCATGCGGCGGATCCTTCAGGCGTCGGGCTGCGAAGTGATCCACCTCGGCCACAACCGCTCGGTCGACGACATCGTCAACTGCGCGCTGCAGGAAGACGCGCACGGCATCGCGATCTCGTCCTACCAGGGCGGCCACGTCGAGTTCTTCAAGTACATGCTCGACCTGCTGCGCGAGCGCGGCGGCGCGCACATCAAGGTGTTCGGCGGCGGCGGCGGCGTTATCGTGCCCGCCGAGATCGACGAGCTGCACGCCTACGGCGTCACCCGCATCTTCACGCCCGAGGATGGCCAGCGCCTGGGACTGCAGGGGATGATCAACGAGATCGTCGCCGGCCTGCGACGCCGACCTCGCGCAGGATCTGCCGAAGGATCTGGGCGCGCTGAAGGCGGGCGACCGGAATGCGCTGGCGCGCTTCATCACCGGGCTCGAAGCGGGCAGCGTCCCGCCGAAGCTGCGCGACGAAATGCTGCGCGCGGCCGAAGCGAGCAAGGCGCCGGCGCTGGGCATCACCGGCACCGGCGGCGCGGGCAAGAGCTCGCTGACCGACGAGCTGATCCGGCGCTTCCGCCTCGATCAGGACGACCGGCTGAAGATCGCGGTCATCTCGATCGATCCGTCGCGGCGCAAGTCCGGCGGCGCGCTGCTCGGCGATCGCATCCGCATGAACGCGATCCAGCACCCGAACATCTACATGCGGTCGATGGCCACGCGCGAAGCCGGCAGCGAAGTGTCGCAGGCCTTGCCCGACGCGATCGCCGCGTGCAAGGTCGCGGGCTTCGACCTGATCGTCGTCGAGACCTCGGGCATCGGGCAGGGCGACGCGGCGATCGTGCCGCTGGTCGACGTCTCGCTGTACGTGATGACGCCGGAGTTCGGCGCGGCGAGCCAGCTCGAGAAGATCGACATGCTCGATTTCGCCGACTTCGTCGCGATCAACAAGTTCGACCGCCGCGGCGCGGCCGACGCGCTGCGCGACGTGCGCAAGCAATATCAGCGCAACCGCGAGCTGTTCAAGCAGGCGCCCGACCAGATGCCGGTCTACGGCACGATCGCCGCGCGCTTCAACGACGACGGCGTCACCGCGTTGTACCAGGCGCTGGCGGCGCGGCTCTCGCAGGAAGGGCTCAAGCTCGCCGCGGCCAAGCTGCCGGCGGTGACGGCGCGGCATTCGACCGGGCAGAACGTCATCGTGCCGCCGCAGCGCGTGCGCTATCTGGCCGAGATCGCCGATACCGTGCGCGGCTATCACGGCTGGGCGAAGGCGCAGGCGAAGATCGCGCGCGAGCGGCAGCAACTGCGCGCGACGAAAGCGATGCTGACGTCCGAATGCAAGACCATTCGCGCGCGTCGTCGCCGCAAGCGCGGACCCGCGACGGAGGCGGCCGCGCATGGAGCTGCAAGGAACGACGAGGCTTCGGCGCCATCGACCGCGCTGCTCGCCGACCGCGACGCGGCGCTCGATCCGCGCGCGCAAAAGCTCCTCGCCATGTGGCCGCAGACCAAGGCCGCGTACACCGGCGACGAATACGTCGTGAAAATCCGCGGCAAGGAGATCCGCACGCGCGCTGACGACCGATTTCGCTCTCCGGCACGCATGTGCCGAAGGTCGCGCTGCCGAAGTTCGAGGACGACGCCGAGATCCTGCGCTGGCAGCTGCGCGAGAACGTCCCGGGCAGCTTTCCGTTCACCGCCGGCGTGTTCGCGTTCAAGCGCGAGAACGAGGATCCGACCCGGATGTTCGCCGGCGAGGGCGACGCGTTCCGCACCAACAAGCGCTTCCACATGCTCGCCGACGGCATGCCGGCGAAGCGCCTGTCCACCGCGTTCGACTCGGTCACGCTGTACGGCAACGATCCCGATCTGCGGCCCGACATCTACGGCAAGGTCGGCAATTCCGGCGTGTCGATCGCGACGCTCGACGACATGAAGGTGCTCTACTCGGGATTCGACCTGACCGCGCCGAACAACTCGGTGTCGATGACGATCAACGGGCCGGCGCCGACGATCCTGGCGTTCTTCATGAACACCGCGATCGACCAGCAGCTCGACAAGTTCCGCAGCCGACAACAAGCGCGAGCCGACCGACGACGAGGCCGAGAAGATCAAGGCGTGGACGCTCTCCACCGTGCGCGGCACCGTGCAGGCCGACATCCTGAAGGAAGACCAGGGCCAGAACACCTGCATCTTCTCGACCGAGTTCAGCCTCAAGGTGATGGGCGACATCCAGGAGTACTTCGTCCAGCACGATGTAAAGAATTTTTACTCGGTGTCGATCTCCGGCTATCACATCGCCGAAGCCGGCGCGAACCCGATCTCGCAGCTCGCGTTCACCTTGTCGAACGGCTTCACCTTTGTCGAGACGTACCTGGCGCGCGGCATGCACATCGACGACTTCGCGCCGAACCTGTCGTTCTTCTTCAGCTACGGCATGGACCCGGAGTACGCGGTGATCGGGCGCGTCGCGCGACGGATCTGGGCGGTGGCGATGCGCGAGCGCTACGGCGCCAACGAGCGCTCGCAGAAGCTCAAGTTCCACTCGCAGACCAGCGGCCGGAGCCTGCACGCGCAGGAGATCGCGTTCAACGACATCCGCACCACCTTGCAGGCGCTGATCTCGACCTACGACAACACCAATTCACTGCACACCAACGCCTACGACGAGGCGATCACGACGCCGACCGAGGAGAGCGTGCGCCGCGCGATGGCGATCCAGCTGATCATCAACCGCGAATGGGGCCTGGGCAAGAACGAGAACCCGAACCAGGGCAGCTTCATCGTCGAGGAGCTGACCGACCTGGTCGAGGAGGCGGTGCTGAAGGAATTCGAGGCGATCAGCGAGCGCGGCGGCGTGCTCGGCGCGATGGAGACCGGCTACCAGCGCGGCAAGATCCAGGAAGAGTCGCTGTTCTACGAGCACCAGAAGCACGACGGCAGCTACCCGATCGTCGGCGTCAACACCTTCCGCAATCCGCACGCCGATACGATGCCGCCGCAGAAGATCGAGCTGGCGCGCTCGAGCGAGGAAGAGAAGCAGTCGCAGCTGAAGCGCCTGGCCGAGTTCCACGCCCGCAACGCCAAGGCCGCGCCCGCGGCGCTGGAGCGGTTGAAGCGCGTCGTGATCGAGAACGGCAACGTCTTCGCCGAGCTGATGAAGACCGTGCGCGTGTGCTCGCTGGGTCAGATCACCAAGGCGCTGTTCGAGGTGGGCGGGGAGTATCGGAGGAGCATGTAGGCGATGCCGCGAATCCAGTCACCGGCCTCGCGGCGCGCGACCTGCGCTCCGCGCTTGTGTGGCGATGCCTGAATATTCGTCGATTTCGGACCGCACCGCAGCGGCGAACTGCGCGGGGTCGTCGTAGATGGGCTCGTAGCTGAGAGACTCGATTTGCTGCTTCATCGCCGCTGTCTGGCGGGCATAAGCCAACGCGGCGACTAGCTCGGCGCGCACAGCGGAAGGAATCCCCGCCGGCGCGACGACCCCATACCACATTCCGTTCGCGAATCCGGGCACTCCCTGCTCGGCGACGGTCGGCATCTCGGGCGCCACGGCGATGCGTTTTTCACCGACGGCACCGAGCAGGCGCAGGGTCCCGTCGTCGACGTATCGACGCAGCGGGGTGATGTCGCACAGACAGAGATCGACACGGCCCGCGAGGAGGTCGGGGAGCGATTGAGCCGTGGTCTTGTACCCAACTTCGACGATGTCGATTCCGGCAGCGGCGTTCAGCGACGCGAATGCCATGTGGCTCACCGTTGCCTCGCCGAAGGAAAGATAGGTGACCCGGCCTGGATGGGCCCTGGCATAGGCGACCAGCTCGGGCATCGATTTCACCGGCATCGCCGCGTTGGTCACCACAAAGAACGGGACGTGAATCAGCCGTCCTATCGGCGTGAAATCGGCGACCGGATCGTAGCGCAGCCCTTGATCGACGGCCGCTGCGATAGCCAGGTTGCTCGGATTGGCAAGCAGCAGCGTGTAGCCGTCGGCACGCGCCTTCGCGACCAGGTCCGCGGCAATGGTGCCGCCGGCGCCAGGCTTCGTCTCGACCACGACGTTCTGATGCCAATACTCGGCGAGCTGTTCCGCGAGGATCCGGGCGATCGTGTCGGAAGCGGTGCCCGGAGGCTGAGGGACCACGATTCGCACGGGGCGGTTCGGAAAGGCTTGCGCCGACGCGGTGTCGGGGCACGAACCGAGCGCGGCGGCTGCAAGGACCACAACGACCAGGTGCGCGATCAATCGCCTTAGCATCAGGGCCTAATCCCGGACAAATGGCGGATCATAGTCCGCGCGCTCTTGCGATCGGTTGCCGCGGGCTGCGATCCGCGGCGGATGCGCGCGATTCGGTGCGTCCCGCGCCGCGGCACGCAGGCGCTCGGCGAACTCGGCCACGGTCGGCGACTCGAACAGCACCCTGATGTCGATCTCGATGCCGCACCGGTCGACCACCCGCGCTAAGACCTGCGCCGCTTTGAGCGAGTCCCCACCCAAACGGAAGTAGTGGTCGAGCGCGCCAATCCGAGTCAGATCGAAGAGCTCCGCAAAGATCCCTGCAACCAGCGCTTCCTCGTCGTTTCGCGGTGCGACGTAGTCGGCGCGAAGATCGTCCGCGAGCCGGTCCCGCAAGGTGCCGCGGCTCACCTTGCCCATCGAATTCCTCGGGATCTCGTCGACCAGTACGACCGAGCTCGGGACCTTGAATGGCACGAGGTGCTGCAGCGCATAGGCCCGCAATGCCTGCACGGATGTCGACCCGGGTTCGTGCAGCACGATGGCCGTCACGACGTCCTCTCCGAGCGAAGGATGCGGCACGGCAAAGGTCGCCGCTTCCCGAACGCCGGGGTGCTGCATGAAGGCCAGATCGACCTCCGACGGCGAAACCTTGGCCCCGCCGCGGTTGATGAGCTCGCGCACGCGCCCGGTGATGAACAGGTAGCCATCGACGTCGATCCATCCCAGATCACCGGTGCGGAACCACCCTTCGCGAAACGCGAGCTGGTTGGCTTCCACGTCGTCCTCGTAGCCGCGTACCACGCTGGGGCCGCGCACCAGGATCTCGCCGATACCGTCGCCGGGCGAGCCTTCCTTGTCGTCACGCAGGATCATCACCTCGGTCCCCATGGCGATTCCTACCGAGCCGGCCCGACGTTCGCGAGGCGGCAGCGGATTCTGCGCGATGTGCCCCGTCTCGGTCATGCCATAGCCCTGAATGACCGGAATGCCCAGTGCGGCTTCCAATCGCTGCTGGATCGCTGCCGGCAATGCATTGCTGCCGGAACGAACGAAACGCAGCGAACGTGGCGCTGCCGGTCCGCGCTGCGTCAGCGGCGTCGAGCATCGAGGCGAGAACCGTCGGATTCGCAGAGAAATAAGTCGGTTTGAACTGATCCAGCCAGTCGACGAAACGCGCGCCGTCATACGCACCGGCTATCACCGTGGCCGCACCCGCCGTCAGCGGCACGAGCAGCCCGCTCATGAATCCGGTGCTGCTGTAAAGCGGTCCTATCGCAAGGTAGCGGTCGCGCTCGTCGATCGGCTGCTGGTGCGCAGTCCACATGAGCTGCGCGTGTGTCACCGGGACGATCTTCGGTCGTGCCGTCGTCCCCGACGTTTGCATCAGGACGGCGAGGTCACCGGCTTGAGGTGGCGTCCGCAACACGGGAGCGCGCGCCGCAGCGGAAACCAGGTCACCGCCCGCATCCCCTGGGTGCGAGGACACGTGCAGCAGCGGCAGGCGCAGGGCGCTCGCAGCGCGCGCAAGCGGCGATCCCTCTCCATCGTGCAGGATGACCGCGTCGGTGCGCAGCCGAACCAGCAGGTCCGCGTAGGCCTCGACGTCGAGCCCGGCGCCGAGCGGCGCGGCGGTCGCCCAGATCATCGTGGCAAGCATCGTCACCGCACCCTCCGGTCCATCCGAGAGCGATAGGGCGACGCGGCTGTGGCGCCCCAGTCCCATCGACGCGAGGTTCGTCCCGATGCGGTCGATCTGGTGGTACAGCGCAGCGTACGACAGTGGGTCCCGGCCGGGCGCGAGGATCGCGGGCGCAGGCCCGCGGCGCGCTTGCTGCGCCCCCAGCATATCGAGGATCGTCATCGGGTACGGCTTCACTGCCGCCGCGCCGTCGTATCGATATCGAGATACTGCCACGGCGTCAGGAAGTAGTGCACGTTCTTCCGATAACCGCGAATCTGCGGCGCGACGACGGTGTTGCTGATGCGGTAGGCGTTCGTGCACCACGGCGCCTGGGCGGAGACGATCTTCGTCATCGCTTCGTAGAGCTTGTTGCGTTCCGCGGTGTCGGCCGTGCGGCGGCTCTTCTCGTAGAGCGCGTCGTACTCGGCGTTCCTGAATCGCGAGAGGTTGCCGGCGCCGGCATACGGTCCGTAGAAAAGGCGCATGAAGTCGTCGGCGATGTCTCCGTTCCAGCCGAAGCCCGAGAACTGGAGCTGGCCCGCATGCGCGGCCTTGAATCGCCTCCGGGAACGTCTGGATCTGGAAATCCATGCGGATGCCGACCTCGCGCATGCTGCGCTGCCACAGGTCGTCGTATTGCCGATACACGGCGCCGACGAGCGACATCTGGTGAATGGTCAGCGGCCGGCCGTCCGGCAGCTCGCGGAAGCCGTCTCCGTCGCGATCGCGATAGCCGAACTTGTCGAGGAGCGCCCGCGCCGTCGCAGGATCGTACGGCGACAGTCCCTTGTATCCGGGCACGTGTCCTTCGACGTCGGGCGGAAGGGGCTGCGTCGCCGGCAGCGCCTGGCCGTTGCGGATGACGCGGATCTCGTCGGGAAGGTTGTACGCGCTGCAGATCGCCCGCCGCAACGCGATCTTCTCCGGCGTGTAGCCGCCGACCACCGGGTCTTCCATGTTGAAGTAGGCGAACGTGACGCGAGCTCGGTCGCGCGCTCGAGCCGAATGCCGCGCGCGGCGAATTCGGGCAGCAGATTGCCCTTGCCGTCGATCATCTTCGGCGCGACGTCGCCGGGCACTTCGAGCATGTCGAGCTGCCCGGCGTTGAACATGAGCAGTCGCGGATTCGTCTCCTCGATGATCGCGATCTCGATGCGCCCGATCTGCGGCAGGCGCTTGCCCTTCATCGACTCGGCAACGGCCTTGATCGCCGCATCGGCGTTCGCGGGCGCAGGCGGGAAGCGCTCGTCGCGATAACCGGGATTGGCTTCGAGAATGATGCGATGGCCGGGTTGCCATTCCTTCAGGCGATACGGGCCGGTGCCGACCGGATGATGCATCGCGCGGCCGCTCGCATCGGCGTATTTTTCGATCACCTCGCGGGCCACGGCGCGCAACGCCGCGCTGTCGAGAAGCTCGAGAAAGGTGTAGTCGGGCTCGATCAGCTCCAGCCTCAGCGTGTAGCGGTCGGTCGCGCGCAGGCCCTGGATCTCCGCGTCGTAGTCGAAGCGGCCCGACGATTTTGCCTTGGCCGCCGCGGCGTCGAGCCCGACGATCTTGTGTTCGAGCAGATCCGAATTGGGCGAGCGCACGCGCGGATCGACCATGCGCTTCCACGCGTAGACGAAATCCGCCGCGGTCAATTCGCGCTTCTTGCCCCCGAAGGCGGGGTCGTCGGCGAAATAGATCTCCGGCCGGATGCGGATCGTCCATACGCGGCCGTCGGCCGATATCTCCGGCATGCCGGTCGCGATGCTCGGCACGAACCTGTACGGCCGCGCGAGATAGTCCCAGACGTAGAGCGCGTCGAAGATCCTCTGCTCGACGAGGGTCGCGTAGGTCTCCTGGGTGCCGGCGGGATCGAGTCCCGAGACGTCGATCGGAAAGGCGATCCGAGAACCTTCGCGGGATCGGCCCAATCGGCCGCGGCGACTTTGCGGCGCGGTCGAGGCGACGATCAGCGCAACGAGTGCGACTCCGACGATTCGCACCGGCACGAGTTTCATCTAGGGCAGGAATGCG